>NZ_JBEZGO010000002.1:547654-1122485 GCF_040650035.1 Actinoplanes sp. NPDC048796
GCCCGGCACTGCTTTACCGGCCCGGCACTGCTTTACCGGCCCGGCACTGCTTTACCGGCCCGGCACTGCTTTACCGGCCCGGCACTGCTTTACCGGCCCGGCACTGCTTTACCGGCTCGGCGCTGTTTACCGGCTCAGCGCGTCAAAGGCTTTGCCGTACGGCGTCGACCTCGGCCAGCGCGGCATCGTCGCCCCCGCCGGCAGCGAGCAGATCGTCGGCCACCACTCGCAACTGGTCGGGCAGAACCAGGTCAGACTCACGCGGCACGGTACGCCGCGGCCGCCCTTCGGCGTCGGCCCCCAGATCAGCCAGCCGCTGCACCAACGCGTAAACCCGGTCCCCGCGCCCTTCGGCCCGCCACCGCGGCGCCTCCCAGTGCCGCACCTGGTTGAGCAGCCGCTCGATCGACGTAGCGAAGTCAGTCACCGCACGAGCCTAAAGCGTGCCCCGAACTCACAGCCCACCCTCCCAAGGGGGCCCCCGTCCTGCCCCAGTGTTCCGGAAAACCGAAGGCCACGCCCAACCCCCTGTGGACAACGTTCAGCCTGTGGATAAAGCCAGACCACGGCGCGACACGTGACAGGAGAGACGCCCGGAACGCGGAAACGCGCTGAGCCCACAACGCGAAGCAGCGCGGCGCGGAAAGCTGCGCGGCGTAGAACGGAAGCGGAGCGGCGCGGCGTAGAACAGGAAGCAACGCGGAGCGGCGTGGAGCGGAAAGCGGAGCGGAACAGAAAGCGGGGCGGAACCAAGAGAGCGGAGCTGCGCCGAACGGGAAGCGGCGCGGAACCAAGGAAGCGAAGCGGCGCGGAACCAAGGAAGCGAAGCGGCGCGGAACCAAGGAAGCGAAGCGGCGCGGAACCAAGGAAGCGAAGCGGCGCGGAATGGCGCGAACCGGGAAGCGGCACCGCACGGAAGCGACGCGGAACGAAAGCGGCGCGGAACGGGGATGGACCGCGCGGAGTGGGTGGAGGGCCAAAAAACAGCGCCCGGGCCGAGGGGAGTCGGTCCGGGCGCTGTCGGTCAAGCGTGGAGATCAGTCGTCGCCCTGTAGGAAGCTCAGGAGGCGCAGGATCTCGAGGTAGAGCCAGACGAGGCTGACCAGGATGCCGAAGGCGGCGACCCAGGAGTAGCGCTGCGGAAGACCCATCCGCACGCCCTCCTCGACCTCGTTGAAGCTCAGGATGAAGCTGAGCGCGGCCACCACGATGCAGACGAGGCTGAAGATGTAGCCGAGCGGGCCGTTGTCGCGCAGGCCGGTGTTGAAGCCGAACAGCGACAGCACCAGGTTGATCAGGATGACGGCGAACAGGCCGCCCATGACCGCGATGAGGCCGCGGGTGAATTTCGGCGTCGCCCGGATGACCCGGGTCTTGTACAGCACCGCCATCAGGAAGAAGACGCCGAACGTGGCCGTCACCGCCTGCAGGATGATGCCGTCGTAGCCGAAGAACTCCTGGTACGTCTTCGAGACCATGCCGACGAAGACGCCCTCGACGACCGCGTAGGTCACCACGAGCGCCGGGTTGGCCATGCGCGAGAACGAGATGACGAAGCCCAGGATGAGGCCGACGATGGCGGCGCCGATCCAGGCGGCCCCGGTGGCCGAGTCGGGCACCACGTTCCACGCCACGACGGCGGAGATGCCGGTGATGCCGAGCAGCGTCACCGTCTTGACGACGACGTCGTCGACCGTCATGGGGCGCACGGCGGGCGGAGCGGCGGGGTAATCCGGCGTCGTCGGGTACGGCTGACCGTAACCCGGGGCGCCGGCGGGGCCGTATGCCCCGTACCCGGCCGTACGCTCGCGCTCGGCCGCCTGGCCGAGGCGTGAGAGCACCGGGTTTGAAGTCTTCACTGTGTCCAGCCTCCCTTGAGGTTGAGGCACGAGGTAATGGCACCTTGACGTGCTCTTCCAGGGTACGGGCAAGAGTCACTTCTCGGCGCGGCGCGAGCCTGTGAACCAGCTGAAGGTGAAACTGTGAAGTTACTGAAAGCGGTCGATGGCAGACAGGGCGAGTTCGGTGAAACCGTTCGTCAGGAGCACGACGGCGATGGCAGTCAGCAGGATGCCGGCGATCCGATCGAGGATGCCGGCCGCGGCCCCGGAGATCCTGCGCTCGACATGGCCGGCGGCATAAAGAGTCAGACCCGTGACTATTGCGTACGCCAGGGCGGCGACCGACAGGAACAGGCGGCCCGTGACACCGCCGACGTCGGCCGAGGCCGCCACCCCGAAAGCGAAGGTCGTCCCACCGACGGTCAGCGGAAACGTGATCGGCGTAAACAAAACGGACTTAAACGATTTGTCCGGCTGGGAAGCAAGGGCCGAGGCGGGCGCGGCGGACACGGGCACGGCAGAGATAGGCGAGGCGGACGCGGGGGCGGCGGACGCGGAGGTAGACGCGGCCGAGGTAGGCGAGGCGGAGGTAGGCGAGGCGGAGGTAGGCGAGGCGGAGGTAGGCGAGGCGGAGGTAGGCGAGGCGGACGCGGGCACGGCGGAGGTAGGCGAGGCGGACGCGGGCACGGCGGAGGTAGGCGCGGCGGAGGTGGCGGCGATGGAGCTAGGGGCGGCGGCTGGGGGCGGTGGTGTGGCTTTGCCGGTCATCAAGGGGACGGCGGCCAGGATCAGGGCTATGCCGCCGGTCGCGGTCAGGGCCGCCGTGCTGATGCCGAGCAGCTCGAGCAGCGGCTCACCCACCCAGATCGCCAGCAGGACGAAGACGGCCACGTTGACGACCAGGCCCAAAGCGAGCCGCAGCTGCTCGGCGTGCGAGAACGGGCGGACGATCGGCAGGTACGACGACAGCGCCGCCACCGGGCTGTACAGGGCGAACAACGCCAGGAACAGGACCAGGGCGTCGTACTTGAAGGACATGTCAGAAGTCGACCGCGTCGCGGATCAGCGGGCAGGTCATGCAGTGCCCGCCGCCCCGGCCGCGGCCGAGTTCGGCGCCGACGATCGTGATGACCTCGACGCCGGCCTGGCGGAGCAGGGTGTTGGTCTGGGTGTTCCGGTCGTAGGTGAAGACCACGCCCGGCTCGACCGCCACCGCGTTGTTGCCGCTGTCCCACTGCTGGCGTTCGGAGGCGTACACGTCGCCGCCCGTCTCGATCACGCGCAGCTGTTTGAAGCCCAGCGACTCGGCCACCACGTCCACGAAGCGCTGGCCCTCGTTGTCGATCACGTCGACGCCCCAGGAGCCGGGCACCAGCGTGAACGGGTGGATGCCGTCGACGATGTTCGGGTAGAGGGTGACCACGTCGCGGTCGGCGAAGGTGAACACCGTGTCCAGGTGCATCGCGGCGCGCAGCTTCGGCATGCCGGCCACGACGACCTTCGAGGCCGCGCCGTTGGCGAACAGCGACTGTGCCACCTGGGTGATCGCCTGCCGTGACGTGCGCTCGCTCATGCCGACCAGCACCACGCCGTTGCCGACCGGCATCACGTCGCCGCCCTCGAAGGTGGCCAGGCCCCAGTCCTTCTCCGGGTCGCCCCACCACACCTTGGAGCCCACGTAGTCCGGGTGGAACTCGTAGATCGCCTTCATCAGCAGGGTCTCGTCGTGCCGGGCCGGCCAGTAGAGCGGATTGAGCGTCAACCCGCCGTACAGCCAGCAAGTGGTGTCTCTGGTGTAAAGGGTGTTGGGCAGCGGTGGCATGAGGTATTCGCGGACGCCGGTCGACTCGCGGGCCAGCGACACGTAGGCCGATTTGCGGAATTCCGGTGGCAGGTCCGACGTGGCGAGCCCGCCGATCAGGAACTCGGCCAGTTCGCGCGGCTTCAGTTCCTCCAGGAAGGCGCGGGTGTCGTCGAGCAGCCCGAGACCCACCTCGTTGGCGATGATCTTGCGGTCGAGCAGCCACGTGCGGGCTTCCGGGATCGTCATCGTCGCGGCCAGCAGGTCGTGCAGCTCGACCACCTCGACGCCGCGGTTGCGCAGCTTGTTGACGAAGTCGGCGTGGTCGCGCTGGGCGTTCTCCACCCACATGACGTCGTCGAAGAGCAGGTCGTCGGCGTTGCCGGGGGTGAGCCGGCGATGCGCCAGCCCGGGCGCGCAGACGAGCACCTTGCGCAGCCGGCCGACCTCGGAGTGGACGCCGTGTTCCATGACAACTCCCTGGTGAGTTAGATGGAGATCCAGCCCGCCGCGAGCGCCACGACGCCGAGGACGGCGCCGAGGACCGAGACGGCCAGGATGACGAGCTCGCGGCCGGAGAACAGCTGCCGGCCCTGCTCCCGGCGCGCTTTGATGAACAGCAGGGTGGCCGGGGCATAGATGATCAGTGAGACCAGCACGAACTTCGGGCCGGCGGCGAAGAGCAGGAAGAGGGTGTACGCCACGGCGAGCACCCCGACCACGAGCTCGCGCCCGTGTCCGCGCGGCTGCTCCACATAGGTATCGCGGGTCAGGGCCAGTTTCAGGGCGTACGCGGCGGCGAGCAGGAACGGGATCAGGGTGAGCGCGCTCGTGAGGTCGAGGGCGAAGTTGAACGCGTCCTCGGAGAAGTAGGTGACGATCAGGACGGCCTGGATCAGGATCGAGGTCAGCAGCAGCGCGTTGAACGGCACGTCGCCGCGCTTGGTGCGCCGCAGGAAACGCGGCATGTCGTCGTCGGCGGCCGCCACGAACAGGACCTCGGCCGCCATCAGGGTCCAGGCCAGGTAGGCGCCGAGCACCGAGATGATCAGGCCGACGCTGACGAAGACCTTGCCCCAGGTGCCGACGGCCGCCTCGAGCACCCCGCCCATCGACGGCTGCCGCAGTTCGGCGATCTCGGAGCTGGGCAGGATTCCGTACGACACGATGGTGACCGACGCGAAGATGGCGAACACGCCGAGGAAGCCGAGGATGGTGGCCCGGCCGACGTCCTGCCGGCGCTTCGCGTGCCGGGAGTACACGCTGGCCCCCTCGACGCCCAGGAACACGAAGACGGTGACCAGCATCGTGCCCTTGACCTGCTCGAAGAGCGAGCCGTAGTCGGCCGGTCCACTGAGGTTGTCGGCGAACACCTTGGGGTCGAGCAGGAACAGGGCGATGAGGACGAAGACGATGATCGGTACGACCTTGGCCACCGTGACGACCCGGTTGAGCGCGGCCGCGTCCTTGACCCCGCGCTGGATCAGGTAGAAGAACAGCCAGATCCCGGCCGTGGAGACGGTGACCGCGAGCAGGGTGTCGCCGTCGCCCATGGCCGGCCAGATCGTGCCGACGGTCGACATGATCAGCACCCAGTACGTCACGTTGCCGACGCAGGCGCTGGCCCAGTAGCCGAAGGCGGAGAAGAAGCCCAGGTATTCGCCGAAGCCCGCTTTGGCGTACGCGTAGACCCCGGCGTCCAGCTCCGGTTTGCGCAGGGCGAGGGTCTGGAAGACGAAAGCCAGCATGAGCATGCCGGTGCCCGCGATGGCCCACGCGATGATCGCGCCGTAGACGCCGGTCTCCTGGGCGAAGCGCCGGGGCAGCGAGAAGACACCGGCGCCGACCATGCCGCCGATGACCATCATGGTCATCGTGGCCAGGGTGAGCTTCTGGGCCGTGGACGCGGTGGTCGTGGTGGTGCCGGTTCCGGTCACGTCGTCGCCTTCCTCCCGCGGATCAGGGTTCGGTCACCGGTACCCGGACGTTCTGGGCGGCGCCGCCGCGGCTGAAGCGGACGTCGACCGTGTCGCCGGGCTTGTGGGTGCGGATCGCGACGAGCATCTGGTCGGTGCCGTTCACCGCGGTGCCGCCGATCTGCGTGATCACGTCGCCGGTGCGCAGACCGGCCCGGGCGGCGCCGAAACCGGGCACGACCTGCTCGACCAGGGCGCCGCGGGGCAGGCCGGTGGCCCGGGCGATCTCGTCGGTCACGCTCACCGACATGACGCCGATGACCGGGTGGGTGGCCTTCTTGCCGGCGATGAGCTGCTCGGCCACCGAGACGGCGAAGTCGATCGGGATGGCGAAGTTGAGGCCGATGCTGCCGCCACCGCCCTCGGGCGGCTGGGCGCCGGCCGAGTTGACGCCGACCTGCCGGCCCGCGCAGTCGGTGAGCGGACCGCCGCTGTTGCCCTGGTTGACCGCGGCGTCGGTCTGCACGGCGTTGACCAGGGCGGCCGGTTCGGCGCCCTGGCCGACGTCGATCCAGCGGTTGAGCGCGCTGACCACGCCGGCCGTGATGGTGCTGTTCAGGCCGAGCGGGGAGCCGGCCGCGACCACCGGCTGACCGACGACAACGGCTGAGGAGTCGCCGATCGCGATCGGGGTGAGGGTGGCCGCGGCCGGGTCCACCCGCAGCACCGCGAGGTCGGTGGCGGGGTCTCGGCCGACCACGGTCGCCGGAACCTCGGAGGCGCCGCGGGCGAAGTCGACGGTGATGGTGGCGGGGGTGGTACCGGCTCCGAAGGCCGGGGCGATCACGTGGTCGTTGGTGAGGATGTTCCCGTCCCGGTCGAGCACCGATCCGGAGCCGAGGCCGCCGGTGGCCCCGCGCCGCACATTGACCGTGACCAGGGACGGGAAGACGGTGGCGGCCACCTGGGTCACGTCGCAGCCGGTCACGCCGGCGGCGGCCGCGGCCGGACGGCCGTCGCCGTCCGAACCGGACGCGGCCGCGCCGAGCAGACCGCCGGTGATCCCCGACAGCAGCGCCAAGGCCACTGCCCCAGCGACCAGACGTCCCGGCGTGAGTCGCATGCCGCCAACGTAGGTAGCCGTCGATCCGGGGAGCGTCACCCGGAACGGATGAACCGGCGGATCACCCCGAGTGGGATGATCCGCCGGTGAGACGAGGCCCGGGTCAGGAGATCTTGCGCTGGTAGGCCCGCATGGCGAACGCGTAGGCGACGACGGTGATGCCGGCGCACCAGGCCAGGGCGATCCAGATGTCGTGGCCGACCGGCTGCTGGTCGAGCAGGGCCCGGATCGAGTTGACGATCGAGGTGACCGGCTGGTTCTCGGCGAACGCCTTGACCGGGGCCGGCATGGTGTCGGTCGGCACGAAGGCCGAGGAGACGAAGGGCAGGAAGACGATCGGGTACGAGAAGGCCGAGGCGCCGTCGGGTGAGGAGGCGGACAGGCCGGCCAGCACCGCGATCCAGGTCAGGGCCAGGGTGAACAGCAGCAGGATGCCGATCACGGCGAGCCAGGCCAGCACGCCGGCCGAGGAGCGGAAACCGATACCCAGTCCAATGAGGACAATCAGGGCACAGGAAAGTGCGTTCGAGACCAGCGACGTGAGTACGTGACCCCACAACACCGAGGAGCGGGCGATCGGCATCGAGTTGAACCGCTCGAAGATGCCGCCCTGAAGGTCGTTGAAGAGGCGGAAGCCGGTGTACGAGATGCCGCTGGCGATGGCGATCAGCAGCACGCCGGGCATCAGATAGTTGGTGTAGTTGTCGGTGTTCGCCTGGATGGCGCCACCGAACACGTAGCGGAACAGCAGCAGGAACGCGATCGGCATGATCGTGACGGTGATGATCGTGTCGAGGCTGCGGGTGATGTGCCGCATCGAGCGGCCGAGCATGACGTTGGTGTCGCTCAGGACGTGCGTGGTCACGACTGACCCTTCTCTCCGACGATGGCCAGGAAGATCTCTTCCAGGGTGGGCTGGCGCTCCACGTACTCGACCTTGGCCGGCGGGAGCAGCTTGCGGAGCTCGGCCAGGGTGCCGTCGACGATGATGCGGCCCCGGTGCAGGATCGCGATCCGGTCGGCCAGCTTCTCCGCCTCGTCCAGATATTGGGTGGTGAGCAGGACCGTCGTGCCGCCGTCGGCCAGTTTCTCGATCACCTTCCACACCTCGATGCGGGCCTCCGGGTCGAGGCCGGTGGTCGGCTCGTCCAGGAAGATGATCGGCGGGTCGCCGATCAGGCTCATCGCGATGTCGAGCCGCCGCCGCATGCCGCCGGAGTAGGTGCCGACCCGGCGCCCGGCCGCCTCGGTCAGCCCGAAGCGGTCGAGCAGGCCGTCGGCGACCTTGCCCGGGTCGTCGACCCGCCGCAGCCGGGCGATCATGACGATGTTCTCGCGGCCGGTGAGGATCTCGTCGACCGCGGCGAACTGCCCGGTCAGGCTGATCGACTCGCGCACCCGCTGTGCCTCGGTGGCGACGTCGAAGCCGTTGACGACGGCGGTGCCGTCGTCCGCTTTCAGGAGCGTGGCCAGGATCCGTACGGTCGTGGTCTTGCCGGCGCCGTTGGACCCGAGCAGCGCGAAGATGCTTCCCCGGGCCACCTCGAGGTCGACACCCTTGAGCACCTCGACGTCCTTGTACGACTTGCGGAGTCCGTGCACCCGGATCGCGGGGTTCTGTCCGTCCATGGTCGCCAATACCCTTCAGGAGCGGTGGATGAGGATGTCGCCGAAGCCGGTGCGGCCGCGGACCTCGACGGTCTCGGTGGCCTCGCCCGGACTGGAGGTCTGCTCCATCGAGTTGAGGACCTTGCCGAAGCCGGTGGTGACCTCGAGCCAGGCGGCGGTTCCCTCGGCGATGCCGATGTCGAGGGCGCCGGCGGCGGTGCCGAGGGTGATCGAGCCGCGGACCACCTCACCGAGCCGGATCTTGCCGTTGGCCGTCTTCACCTCGGCGCCGGAGCCGGCCCGCTCGATATCGATGTCGCCGTTGGCGTTCTTGACCCGCACGTCGCCGGTGACGACGTCGATCGCGGTGTCGCCGTTGGCGTTCTTGAGCACGGCGGCGCCCTCGACCTCGCCCAGCTGGATGTCGCCGGAGCCGGTGGAGACCTCGGCGTCACCGAGCACGCGGTCGACGGTGATGTTCCCGAATCCGGTGTGCAGGCGCAGCGAGCCGGTCTGCTCGAGCCGCATGTCGCCGGTACTCCTGATCCGGGTGTCGCCGAGCCGGCCGGTGACGTGGAAGGCGCCCATCACGAGGTGGGCGTCGAGCCGCGAGCCGCTGGGCACCTCGATGTCGACGGCGACCGCCTTGGACTTCTTGGAGAAGTCGAAGGTGCGCTTGGGGCCGGTCACCCGGAGCTGGCCGTTGCTGTAGTCGACCTTGAGCTGCTGGGCCGCCTGCACATCGGACTCGTCGTGCTCGTCGTTCGGGCGGACCTCGACGACGGTGTCGGCGCGGTCGCTCGCGATGATCCGCACGTCGCCGACGTAGTAGTCGAGAGTGACGCTGATCGATTCGGGAGTGTCGAAAATAGGCATGGTTGTCCCCGCTTCCTGAGTCAGTGAGGCGTTCTAGCAGGTCAGAGGGTTAGCGGACCCATCCGGTGAAACGCTGCGCGGCTCGCTTGCCGCCGTCGCGGGGCTCGGGCCGCTGGGCCCGGTCGGGCTGCTGCAGGGCGGCGGCGGCGGCCCGGACGAGCCAGGCGTTGACCGAGCGGCCCTCCTTGGCCGCGGCCTCCTCGATGGCGGCCTTGAGCGGCTCGGGCATGCGGACGTTGATGCGGGCGGCCGGGCCGTCCTCGGCGAACGGGAGGTCGCTCTCGGTGGCGTTCTCCACGGTGTGGTCGGCCGTGGTGGGCGCCGCGCTCACCACGAACTCGGGGTCGCGGCCGCGAAGGCGCAGCTCGACCGAGCCGGGCGCCAGGTCACGGGTGATCTCGTCGGCGGCGCCGGACAGCGCCTCGAGCAGGGTCATGCGGATCGCCGACTCAAGGGAGCCGGTCAGGCGCTCGACCAGCGCACGCGACTCCTCGCCGCCGGCCTCGGCCAGTGTGGCGAACTCACGTCCGAGGTTGTTCACATACGAGGTCAAGTCCATGGCACCATGGTGGCACACACATGGCACCGCTCACAAGAGCTTTGGCACCATCAGTGTGCCATCGTGGCACCATGCAGTGGCGCGAGAGACGCGCTATGGCCTTGAGCTGCGGAAACGCCGCGATGAGCTTCTGGGGGCGAGCGTTGTGCTTCTGGGCTCGAGGAGAAGACGTACCTATGAAAAAGACGCCGCGGACCGAAGCCTGCGGCGTCTTTTCAACGAACTGTGTGCCCGGGGCGGGTCTCGAACCCGCACGCCTGCGCGAGGCAGCCGCTTTTAAGGCGGCCGTGTCTGCCATTCCACCACCCGGGCGGCACTGGAGACACCGTATCGGTTGCCGGCCGGGTGGCGGAAACGGAGATTACCTCAGTGGGTGCCGGCGCTCACCGTCTCGCGCTCCTCCGGCTTGCGGACCGGCGGCGTGACCTCGAGGAACTCCTCGCGCGGGTGATGCAGCTGGCCGAGGGCGATGGTCTCGCGGCGGAGCACGAAGGCCAGCGTCCAGTCGGCGATGACCCGGACCTTGCGGTTGAACGAGGGGATCCGGCTCATGTGGTACGAGCGGTGCATGAACCAGGCGGGAAGGCCACGGACCTTGATGCCGTAGACGTGCGCCACGCCCTTGTAGAGGCCGAGGCCGGCGACGGAGCCGACGTACTTGTGGCGGTACTCCTTGGGCAGGCCGCCCAGGACGACCGCCTTGATGTTGTCGGCGAGCACCTTGGCCTGGCGGACCGCGTGCTGGGCGCTCGGCGAGCACCAGCCACCGGGGTTGGTCAGGTCGGGGACCTGGGCGCAGTCGCCGGCCGACCAGGCGCCGTCGAGGACGTTGCCCTCGTCGTCGGCCACCTGAAGCGTGGGCAGGCAGTTGACGTGGCCCTTGGGACCGCGCGGCAGGTCGGTGACGTCGAGCATGGGCGACGGCTTCACGCCCGCGGTCCAGACCACCGTCTCGGCGCGGAACTTGTCGCCGTCGGACAGCTCGATGTTGCCGTCGACGCAGGACTTCAGGAACGTCTCGAGGCGGATCGAGATGTCGCGCTTGGCCAGCTGACGGGCCGCGTACGCGCCCATCTTGGCGCCGACCTCGGGCAGGATCCGGTTGCTGGCCTCGACCAGGACGAACTTGACCTCTTTCTGGTCGAGCTCGGGGTAGTACTTGAGGGCGTCGCGGACGACGTCCTCCATCTCGGCCATGGCCTCGACGCCGGCGAAGCCGCCACCGACGAAGACGAAGCTCAGGGCCGCCTTGCGGATCTCGGGGTCGGGCGTCACGGCCGCGACATCGAGCTGGTCCATGACGTGGTTGCGCAGGTAGATGGCTTCGCCGATGGTCTTGAAGCCGATACCGCGCTCGCTGAGGCCGGGGATCGGAAGGGTCCGCGAGACCGAGCCGGGCGCCACGATGATGTGGTCGTACTCCATCTCGGTGGCCGGGCCCTCGATGGGCTGGACGGTGACCGTCTTGCGCGCGTGCTCGACCTTGGTGACCTCGCCGACGATGACGCGGCACTTCTTGAGCTCGCGGCGGAGCGGCACAACACTGTGCCGCGGCTCGATGTTGCCGGCCGCTGCCTCGGGCAGGAACGGCTGATACGTCATGTGGGGCTGGGGGTCGATGACGACGATCTCAGCCTTGCGGCGGCTGAGCTTCTTCGACAGACGCAGGGCGGCATAGAGCCCGACGTGACCTGCCCCTACGACGACAATGCGCTGCGGATTCACGCCTTATATTGTCGCTCTTCGCGGCTCGCAACGCCTCTCGGTGTGATCTATCCCAAGTCCATATGTCAAGTGCTGTGACGCACATATTTCGAGGACATTTACACGCGACGAACGAGGCGTGCTATGAGGAGCGTGGCACCCGCGGCACCAGCCAATCCGACCAGAGTAGCCACCAAAAACGCGCTTCCCGCCAAATCAGCGGTGAGTCCCAGAATGGCTACCGTCAGTACGGCGGAGATAAGCACCACAGTAAGCGCCCGCGCCAACCAGACACCGACGACGTCGACATTGACGACCGCGTCGTACGGCAGAACGGCCGCCAAAGCCGTCAGTGAATGTCCAAGATAGAGGGCCGTGGCGATGGTCAGCACCCGCCACAGCGAGACGGCCGCGTCCTCCATCACGGTGTCGACCAGCCAGCCGGCCACGACGGCCAGCGCGGCGAAGGTGGCGCCCCGGCCGCGCGGCGCCACCGCCGGGTAGATCGCGACCAGAGCCAGCGGCACGAAGAACTGCGAGCCGAGCATCGCCTGCGGCCAGGCGACGGCCATCGCGACCAGACCGCAGAGCGCGATGCCGCACCGCACCAGGAACGGCAGGATGGTGGCCCGGGTCAGCACGGTCTTGGCGCCGGCCAGCTTGCGGGCGAACAGGGTGAACATGTCAGTGCCCCCGGGGCGCCGAGGCGAGGCGGGAGACGTCCCGCAGCACCAGGTCGAGGCTGCCGGCGCCGGCCCAGGCGACGACCGGCACGCCGTGCTCGCGCAGGCGGCCGAGGACGTTCTCCCGCTCGACGCGCCACAGCCGGGTGGCCAGCGGGGTCCACTGGTCGCGGACCTCGGGGGCGGCGCCGGCGGGCAGCGTGTCGACCGCGACGACATAGCGGCCGGACTGGGCCAGCGCGGCCAGCATGTCGGCCGACCGCGGGTCGATCAACGGGGTCAAGACCATGACCAGCGCGTCCGGGGAGACGTGGTGGGCGCCGAAGTCGTGCTCGTGCGCCTCCATCGGGTCCGGGCGCACGTCGAGCAGCCACTCCAGCACCGTCAGATATTGACGCCGGCCGGTGGCCGGGCGCAGCCGGCGGGCGGCGGCACCGTACTCGAGCAGGGAGACGCGGTCGCCGCGCTGAAGGTAGTGCTCGGCGATCGCGGCCGAGGCGCGGACGGTCGTGTCCAGCACCGAGGCGCTGCCACCGACGCCACCGGAGAGGCCCACCTCGCCCAGCACGTCGAGGAGGAGGACGACCTCGGCGTCACGGTCGGAGAGGGTCGAGGCGACATGCAGGTCCCGCGTACGCAGCGAGACGCGCCAGTCGATGCGGCGCAACCGGTCGCCCGGGGCGAACGGGCGCACCCCGGCCAGCTCGCCGCCCTCGCCGGGCCGGCGCGACCGGTGGTTGCCGACGAGTCCGGCGGCGGCCGGCATGGCCTCGATGGCGTTGAACGGCTCGGTCACCGGATAGACCCGCACGTCGCTGCCCTGGGTGATCACCGGGCGGCAGGCGAGCAGGCCGCCGCAGGTGGCGACCCGGGCCGCGGCCGGGCCGACATCCTGCCGGCCCCAGCGCCGGGCCTCACCGCTCAACTCGACGGCGGCCCAGCCGTCGGCGCCCACGGTGATCGCGAACGGCCGGTCCGACTCCTCCAGCTTCAGCCAGCGTGAGGTGCGGACCCGGACCACGACCAGGTCGTACGAGATCTCGTCCGGGTTGCTGACGGTCACCGACGCCTCGACCTGGCCGCCCTCGACCAGATACTCCTGATCGGACTGCACGGTCAGCTCGGGGAAGGATTTCGGCATGCGCCGCAGGCCGACGGCGACGCCGATCGCGAACGGGGCGGCCAGCAGCACCAGGTCGACGCGGCCGAGCGCGACGCCGAGCACCAGCAGCAGGCCGGTCAGCAGCACAGCCCGGCCCAGCGCCCGGGTCGGCACCCAGGCCGGACCGGCCGTCACGTCGGCCGGCGACGGCGGCGGAACGGCGCTGCGCAGCCGCGGGCCCATCAGCCGGCGGTGTATGTGGGCAGCGCGCCACTGGCCGGCGCGGGCGTGGCCTGCAGAACCTCGTCGACCACGAACGACGGGTCGACGCGGCGCAGCCACATCTCCGGGCGCAGCGTGATGCGGTGGGCGAGGGCCGGGACGGCGACGTCCTTGACGTCCTCGGGAACGACGAAGTCACGGCCGGCCATGGCGGCCCGGGCGCGGGCCAGCAACAGCAGGGCCAGCGAGCCACGCGGCGAGGAGCCGACCAGAACGGAGGCGTGCTCGCGGGTGGCGGCGGTCAACGCCACGATGTACCGGCCGATCGAGTCCTCGACGGCGATCGACTCGCAGGCGGCCTGCATCGACTGCAGGGTGGCGGAGTCGACGACCGGCGTCAGGAAGGCCTCCTCCTGCCGGCGGGACATGCGGCGCTGCAGAACGTCCCACTCCTCCTCGGCGGTGGGGTAGCCGAACGAGACGCGCAGCAGGAAGCGGTCGAGCTGCGCCTCGGGAAGCGGGTAGGTGCCCTCGTACTCGATCGGGTTGGCCGTGGCGAGAACGTGGAACGGTGGGTCGAGGCGGTAGGTGACGCCCTCGACGGAGACCTGCTTCTCCTGCATGGCCTCGAGCAGGGCGGCCTGGGTCTTGGGCGGCGTCCGGTTGATCTCGTCGGCCAGCAGCATGTTGGTGAACACCGGGCCGGCCCGGAAGGCGAAGTCGCCCTTGCGCTGGTCGTACAGGAAAGAGCCGGTGACGTCGGCCGGCAGCAGGTCGGGGGTGAACTGGAGCCGGCGGAAGTCGAGACCCAGCGACTGAGCGAAACAGCGGGCGGTCAGCGTCTTGCCGAGACCGGGCAGATCCTCCAGCAGGACGTGGCCGCCGGCCAGGATGCCGGCCAGGACCAGCTCCAGCGAGTCACGCTTGCCGACCACGACGCTGCCGACCGAGTCGAGGACGGCATTGGCCAGTCTGCCCACCTCGTACGGGGGAAGGGCCTGCACGCCTGTCTCGGTCACCGGGGCACCTCTCGTCACAGTTTTTCCAGGGCGTCGACGTAGCTCTCCAGCTCCCGCGTCTTGGGCGCGCGGCGGCCGCGGTCGTGCAGTGCCGCCCAGAGCGGATCGCCGAGCAGTTCACGGGCGCGCCGCGGGTCCGATTGACGGGTGATCCCGTGTCGCAGCCGCAGCCGCTCGTCGGTGAGCTCGGCCAGCACCGGCAGAACGTTACGCGAGTAGAGATCCGGGTCGTCGTGCGCCCTTTCCAGGGTCTGCTCCCACCGCCGGACGGCGGCCCGCAGAGCGTCCCGGCCGGCGCGGTCGCCGGACCCGCGGCCGCGTCCGGAGCGCTTGGGGAGGGCCGGGGCCTGGACCCATTGGACGGCGAGCACGACGAGGCGGAGCGCGACCAGCGCGGTCACCACGAAGACGACGGAGATGTCGACGTCGGACGACCGGAGCGCGGCCACGATGACGACGGTGAGCAGGGTGACGACGACGAGGTTGACGAGGATCCAGGAGAGCAGCGACCGCCGCTTCTCGACCGGCGTCTGCTCCTCGGCCGCCGCCGGCTCCTCGCGGTAGCCAAAGAGATCGTCCAGGCTGCCGTCGGGCATCATCGGGCCGCCACCTCCGACGGGGCGCCCAGGTCCGCGCGCAGGCGTTGCAGGGCCTCGCGGGCCTGCCGGCGCATCCGGTCGTCGACGGTGTGCGTGGCGTAGCGGGCCTCGCGGTAGACCTCGAGGAGAGCGGCCAGCACGGCGGCGTCGACCTGCTGCTCGTTGAGAAGGCGGCCGACCAGGTCGGTGGGGCTGTCGCCGGGATGCCGCGGGGTGCCGGCGGCCGCGGCGGCCTGCTCCAGGCGTACCCAGCACGCGATCACGGCGCGGCGGGGGTCGCGGTCGGTGTCGGACAGCTCCTCCAGGCCGGCGTCGAGAGCAGCGACAAGTTCCTCGGCCGTACCCGGCTGGCCCTTCGCGCGCTTGCGGCTTTTCGGGTTTTTTCCCTTTTTCGTACGACGATCGCGGATCAGCGCGTAGACGACCAGTCCGACGAGGACGGCGGCGATGACCCCGAAGACGACCAGGGCGACCGTGCCCACCCAGTCGGGCAGCCCGCGCGCCGGCTCCGGCTCGGGCGGCGTGGTCGCCTGGGCCGACGGCACCGTGGTGGGCAGGATCGGCTGGTCACCGACCGGTTCGTCACGCACGATCTCGTCGAGCTGGGCCTCACTGCGGGTGGCGGCCAGCGAGGTCACGAAGAGCAGCACGAGGACGGCGGCCAGAGGCCACCAGCGACGCACCGCAGCGAGATCCACGTCTTGTCTCCATCACAAACCGGCCAGCTCTTTGGCACGCGCGAAGACGTCGTCCAGCATGGCCGGGGTGAGCTTACCGGTGAACGTGTTCTGCTGAGACACGTGGAAGCACCCCAGCAAGTCGGGCACTCCCGGCAGGCTGACATGCGCCCCGTGCCCGAACTTCGGCCGGGGCACCGGCGGCCGTACGCCGTAGACCGCCCTCATCGCAGGCCACCACGCCTGCCAGGCGAAAGCACCGAGCGCCACCACGACCCGCAGGGTCGGCCGAATCAGGCTCAACTCCCGCTCGGCCCACGGCGCGCAGGTGTCCCTTTCGTCGGGAAGCGGTTTGTTGTCCGGAGGTGCACAACGCACCGCGGAGAAGATCCGCAGATGCCGCAGGGCCAGCCCGTCGTCAATGGACACGCTGGTCGGCTGATTGGCCAGCCCCGCCCGGTGCAGAGCCGCGAAGAGCACATCTCCCGACCGGTCCCCCGTGAAGATCCGCCCCGTCCGGTTTCCCCCGTGCGCGGCCGGCGCCAGCCCGAGAATCGCGATCTCGGCATCGGCGTTGCCGAAGCCCGGGACCGGCCGCCCCCAGTAGTCCCAGCTCCGGAAGGACGCACGCTTGGTGGCGGCCACTTCCTCCCGCCAGGCCACCAGCCGCGGACAGGCGAAACAGTCCGAGATCTCCTCATCGAGCACGCCGAGAGACGCGGCCCCCGCCGCACACCGCACAACGTCTTCCCTAGTACGCGCGTTACTCACCCACCCAGCACAGCATCCGCCGCGCGGCCGCCGCACCCGGGGTGGCCGCCGGCGGTGTCAGGCCTTGGCGGGACGCAGGCAGAGCAGGTAGCCGCCGTCCTCGCGGCTGCCCAGGACCAGGAAGCGCTCGCCCTCCTTGAAGAACTTGTCGCAGGAGGTGGACTTGGGGTCGCTCTCGCCGTCGACGCGGGCCACCACCGAGTAGGCAGCGTCGGAGGAGGCACAGTCGACCACGTCGGCGCGGGTGCGCTCGGTCTTGTCCTCGGGGATGTCGGTGTCGGCGGAGACGCAGTCGCCGGCCTTGGCTTCCTTGGCGTCGTCGCCGCCGAAAAGGGCGGAGACGATGCCGCCCTTGATGATGCCGAAGACGACGACGGCGACGAGCGCCAGGCCGATCCGGAGGATGAGCTTGCCGGCGCCGCGCTTCTTCTCGACCGGGACGGGAGTGAGGGGCGGCGGGGCTTCACCGGCGTTCGGCGGCGGGTAGCCACCGGCGTTCGGCGGCGGAAAACCGGGCTGGCCCCCGGCCGGCGGGTAGCCGGGCTGGCCACCGGGCGGCGGGTAGCCGGGCTGGCCACCGGGCGGCGGGTAGCCGGGCTGGCCACCGGGCGGCGGGTAGCCGGCTGGCTGGTAGCCGGGCTGGGTTCCGTCCGGGGCGTAGGCGGGCTGCCCTGCGGGGGCGTAGCCGTGCTGGCCGCCGGCGGGCGGGTACCCGGGCTGGCGTTGAGCACCGGCCGGCGGGTAACTCGGCTGGCCCTGGGCGGCGGCGGGCGGGTAACCCGGCTGGCCCTGCGCGGCGGCCGGCGGGTAGCCGGGCTGGCCCTGCGCGGCGGCCGGCGGGTAACCGGGGTGGTTCCGGGGTGGCGGGTAGCCGGGCTGGCCCGGGCCGGGCGGCGGGTAGTCGCCGCCGAACGGCGGGACGGGGTTGCTCACTGGGGTGGTTCCTTTCCGGGGGCCGGCCGAGGGGGTCGACCGATCGCAGAGGGACCCTAACGATCGGCCGGGACCCGACGCGACCCCGTTACCCAGCTTTCATCGGGGGCTTCGGCTGCTCGGAGCAGGGGTGGGCGAGGCCGAGGCGCCGGACGGCGCCGGGGCGGCGGCAGGCGTCCGGCCGGGGCTGGGGTCCGTGGCGCTGGGGCCGGTGGGGCTGGGATCGGTGGGGCTGGGATCGGCGGGGGCCGGCTCGCCGTTCTCCAGGAAGCTCGGGCGGGGGTCGGCGGACGGGGCCGGGCCGAAGGGCGCGTCCTGCGGGCAGTACGGGTAGCCCAGGTTGCGGGTGTGCCAGGTCTCGCCGGTGTTCGGGTCGGTGCAGTAGCCGCCGCCGAACTGGACCGCGTTGCCGTTCTGGTCGAAGACGCGCGCGTTGGGGACCAGGGTGCCCTTCTCGTCGTACACGAAAAGGTCATTGATCGTGTTGTACGGGTTGCTCTCCTGGTAGCTGGACACGTCGCTGAAGCCGGGGCCACGAACGCCGTTGTCGGCCGCGGTGAAGCCGGCCAGGCCGAAAATCACCAGGACGGTCGTCCCCGAATAGAGTGCCCACCGCGGCCATTGCGACAGCTGGACGCCCCTCTTGCCCAGCAGGATCGAGCCCGCCACGCCGACCGCCAGCAGCATCAGCGCGATGACGTTGCTGCCGCCGACCCGGGGCAGCAGGCCGGGACTGCCGCCGCTGCTGTCGAGGATCATGGCCAGGGCCATCGCCACCAGGTAGCCGCGCAGCACCCACCAGGCCGGGCGCAGCAGGGTCAGGAACTCGCTGGCCCTCGGGTAGCCGATCAGCGGGCCGACCTTCACGTCGGCCCGGTCGAGGACCGGCATCACCTTGGCCCGGATCTCGGCCGCCGTCACCCAGGCGCCGCGCGGCGGGTCGGGGAAGCCGCCGACGAAACCGGCCGTGGCGCGCAACTCGGCCGCGTACGCCGCCGGGGTGCCCAGCCGCTCGGTCAGCGTGCCCGTGCCCTCGGCCCGCACCTCGGCCAGGTGTTCCGGAAGGTCCTCGAGGAGCTCGTCGCGGGTCGCGTCGGGCAGGTCGGCCAGCGCCTGCCGGACCCCGGCCACGTACTCGGCAATCTCGTCCTGCTCGGTGATGTTCACGCCGCTCCCCGCTCGCGAAGAAGATCGTCCATGGTGGACGCGAAGCCGTTCCATACCTTGGCCGACCGTTCCAGCTCGGCCCGGCCGGCGGCGTTCATCCCGTAGTACTTGCGGTGGGGGCCCTCGTCGCTGGGCACCACGTACGTGGTCAGGAATCCGGCCGCGAACAGCCGCCGCAGCGTGCCGTAGACCGAGGCGTCACCGACGTCGTCGAGGCCGGCGGCCCGGAGCCGGCGCAGGATGTCGTAGCCGTAGCCGTCCTCGTCGCGCAGCGCGGCGAGGACGGCCAGATCCAGCACGCCCTTGAGGAGCTGGGTGGTATCCACGCGGTGCACAGTACTGCGCACTGCGAAATACCGTCAAGAACGCCACCACGCATCGAGCGGCGTCACCGGCACCGCCCGCTTGTGGCGGGTCGCGAGAAACAAGGACTCGACACGGTCCACCACCGCGGCGGACACGTCAGCGCCCTCGAGGTAGTCGTCGATGTCGGCATAGCGGACACCGAGCGCCTCCTCGTCCGGCAGGGCCGGCCGGTCGTCCTCGAGATCGGCGGTCGGCACCTTCTGCCAGCACGAGGCCGGCGCGTCCAGATGACGCAGCAGGGCAGCCCCCTGGCGCTTGGTCAGGCCGGTCAGCGGCGTGACGTCCACGCCGCCGTCGCCGTACTTGGTGAAGAAGCCGGTGACCGCCTCGGCCGCGTGGTCGGTGCCGACGACCAGCATGTTCAGCTGGCCGGCGACCGAGTACTGGATCACCATGCGCTCGCGGGCCTTGATGTTGCCCCGGACGAAGTCGCGCACCGGCTCGCCCAGGCCCGCCGCGGTCTCGGCCGCCACCGCGTCCGAACTGGGCTTGACGTTCACCGCGATCGACCGGTCGGGTTCGATGAAGCGCAGCGCGATCTGCGCGTCGTCCTCGTCGGCCTGCACGCCGTACGGGAGCCGGACGGCCACGAACGTCGCGTCGTGCCCCTCGGCCCGCAACTCGGCCGCGGCCGTCTGGCACAGCTTGCCGGCCAGGGTGCTGTCCTGGCCGCCGCTGATGCCGAGCACGAAACCCCGGGCCGGGGTCGACCGCAGGTAGTCCTTGAGGAAATCGATCCGCTGCCGGATCTCGGCCGCCGGGTCGATGGACGGCTTGACGCCGAGTTCGGCGACGATCTGCTGTCGAAGGTTGGTCATCCCACCAGTTTGTAGGCGATCCCGTCGAGAATGTCGTGTTCGGAGGCGATCACCGAGGTCTGCCCGGCGCGTTCCATGATGATGCGCAGGATCAGCGCACCGCCACCGATCACGTCGGCCCGGCCCGGATGCATCACGGGCAGTGACCGCCGTTCGGCCACGGACATGGCCAGGATTTCGGAGGTGACCGCCGCTACCTGCTCGTAGGTGACTCGGGCGTGGTGGATGCGGGAGGGGTCGTACGACCCGAGGCCCTCGGCCAGAGCGACGACGGTCGTGACCGTCCCGGCCAGCCCGACCAGCGTCTTCGCCTCCTGGCCGGGCACCGCGGCGAGTGCGACGTCGACG
This sequence comes from Actinoplanes sp. NPDC048796, assembly GCF_040650035.1. Classification (NCBI taxonomy): domain Bacteria; kingdom Bacillati; phylum Actinomycetota; class Actinomycetes; order Micromonosporales; family Micromonosporaceae; genus Actinoplanes; species Actinoplanes sp. NPDC048796. The sequence continues at coordinate 567,788 of NZ_JBEZGO010000002.1, forward strand.
GCGGCCCGGATGTCCCGTTCGGCCGCGTCGATCTCGGCGGCGGCCGGCGGATCCCCGTGCAGGTGACGCTCCGTCATGCGGACGCAGCCGATGTCCATCGAGATGGCCCGGTCGACGTCGGTACTGCCCGTGACGAACTCGGTCGAGCCGCCGCCGATGTCGACGATCAGGTAGGGCGGCTCGGCCGACAGCCCGGCCACGGCGCCGGCGAACGACAGCCGCGCCTCCTCGTCGCCGCTGATCACCTCGGGGTCGACGCCGAGCACGCCGCGGACCATGTCGCGGAACTCCCGCGCGTTGTCGGCGTCCCGCGACGCCGAGGTCGCGCACATGCGCACCTTCGCCACATCGTGCGCCTCGATCTCGGCGGCATAACCCACAAGAGCTTTGCGGGTACGGGCGATGGCCGCGTCCGACAGCCGGCCCGTCCGGTCGACGCCCTCGCCGAGCCGGACGATCTCCATCTGGCGCGTGACGTCGGTCAGGCCACCGCCGGCCACGTCCGCGATGAGCAGGCGGATCGAGTTCGTCCCGCAGTCGATCGCCGCGACTCTCATAGGTGCAGCAGCATTCTCGTGTTTCCCAACGTGTTCGGCTTGACCCGTTCCAGATCGAGGAATTCGGCCACACCCTCGTCGTACGACCGCAGCAGTTGCTCATAGACGGCGTGCGGCACGGGGGCGCCGTCGATCTCGGTGAACCCGAACGAGCCGAAGAAGCTGGTCTCGAACGTGAGGCAGAAGACGCGGGCCACGCCGACCTCGCGGGCCACGTCGAGCAGCCGCTCCACGATCCGGCGGCCGATCTTCTGCCCCCGGGCCGACGGGTCGACCGCGACCGTGCGGATCTCGGCCAGGTCCTCCCACATCACGTGCAGGGCGCCGCAGCCGTACACCCGGTCACGGTCGTCGACGGCGACCCAGAACTCCTGGACCGACTCGTACAGGGTGACCGTCGCCTTGCTCAGCAGCCGGCGATCGGTCGTATAGGTGTCGACGAGATCGCGGATGGCCCGCACGTCCTTGGTCCTCGCGCGCCGGATCTCCACGCTAGGAATCCTTGCGCACACAGGGCCCGTCGGCCCACCACGGCTCCACCGCGTCGCGCACCTCGTCACCGAACGGGTTGATGCCGCGGCCCACGGCCAGCGCGTGACCGAGGTGCACATGCAGGCATTTCACCCGATCGGGCATGCCGCCGGCGGCGACGTGGGCGATCTCGGGCACGTCCTGGATCGCCGTGCGGCGGGTCACGTAGTCCTCCGCCGCCTTCCGGTACTGCTCGGCGAGCTCGGGGTCGGTCGACAGGCGCTCCTGCATGTCGCGCATGACCCCGGCCGACTCCAGCCGGCTGCACGCGGCGGTGGCGTGCGGGCAGGTCAGGTAGTACAGCGTGGGGAAGGGGGTGCCGTCCTCCAGTCGGGGCGACGTCTCGACGACGTCGGGATTTCCGCACGGGCAGCGGTGCGCGATGGCACGGGTGCCCCGGGGACGGCGGCCCAATTGGGCCTCAACAATATCGAGATCGTCTTCCAACGGTTTTTCATTCTGTTTTCCGCTGCGGGGAAGCTCAGTCATGTTATTCAGAAGACTCCGCGTCAGCGGCTCGAACGCTGTTCCACATGGTGTCGTACCAGGGGCCGGATGCGGCCGCCGGATCTTTCTGCCCGGCCTCGGCGGCGGCGCCGGCCGGGTCGTTCAGCACGAGCAGGGGCGTCTCCCCCGGCCGTACATAGAAAAGCTTCTCGCGGGCCTGGGCCCGCACATACTCCGGGTCGCTCCATTTCTGGAGCTCTTGCGACGTCTGTGCGATCTTTTCGCGCTGGGTGGCCTGATCGGCCTCGAGCTGCTCGATCTGCGACCGTTGCGCGAGGTAGACCCGCAAGGGATAGGTGTACGCCAGGGCCAGCGCGATCAGCACGATGATCAGCACCGTGGCCCGGCCGGTGAGCGCGCGCGGGCGCGGCGCCACCGTCCGTTTCGTGGTGCCCCGGCTGACCGTGACCGTGCGCCGGGAGGCCGACGGCCGGTTGCGCTGGATACGGGTGGAGCCGGTGGTCCGCACGCGCGCCGAACCGGGGCGGCGGGCCGGGCCCTGACCGCTCGGTGCTCGTCGCTGTGTCGTCACCCTGCTCCCCCGCTCGGCTGTGGGTTTGTGGCGCCCGCTCGGAGAAACCTATGCCCCGCAAAGCGGGCGCCACAACTCCATGATCTAGCGGGCGTTCGTCACGCCGTGCGGTAACGCGGGAACGCGCCCGCACCGGCGTACCGGGCCGCACTCTCCAGCTGCTCCTCGATGCGCAGGAGCTGGTTGTACTTGGCGACGCGGTCGGAACGGGCCGGCGCGCCGGTCTTGATCTGGCCGCTGCCCACCGCGACGGCCAGGTCGGCGATCGTGGTGTCCTCGGTCTCGCCCGAGCGGTGGCTCATCATGGTCGTGAAGCCGGCCCGGTGGGCCAGGTCGACCGCGTCGAGCGTCTCGGTGAGCGAGCCGATCTGGTTGACCTTGACGAGCACCGAGTTGGCCGCGCCCTCGGCGATGCCCCGGCCGATGCGGGTCGGGTTGGTCACGAACAGGTCGTCGCCGACGATCTGGATCTTGCTGCCGAGCTCGGAGGTCATCGCGCTCCAGCCGGCCCAGTCCTCCTCCGACAGCGGGTCCTCGATCGAGACGATCGGGTAGTCGGCGGCGAGCTTGGCGTAGTAGGCGATCATCTCGTCGGTCGACTTCGGGTTGCCCTCGAAGACGTACGACCCGTCCTTGTAGAACTCGGTCGCCGCGACGTCCATGGCCAGCACGATGTCGGTGCCCAGCGAGAAGCCGGCGGCCTGCACGGCCTCGGCGATCAGGTCGAGCGCGGACGCGTTGGACGGCAGGTTCGGCGCGAAGCCGCCCTCGTCGCCCAGGCCGGTCGAGAGGCCCTTCTTCTTCAGGACCGACTTGAGAGCGTGGTAGACCTCGGCGCCGGTGCGCAGCGCCTCGCGGAACGTCGGCGCCCCGATCGGCGCGATCATGAACTCCTGCACGTCGACGTTCGAGTCGGCGTGGGCGCCGCCGTTGAGGATGTTCATCATCGGCACCGGCAGGACGGCCGCGTTGGGCCCGCCCACGTAGCGGAACAGGGGAAGCTCGGCGGAGAGCGCGGCGGCCTTGGCCACCGCGAGCGACACGCCGAGGATCGCGTTCGCGCCCAGCTCGGACTTGTCGGCCGTGCCGTCCAGGTCGAGCATCTTCTGGTCGATCAGCCGCTGCTCGCTCGCCTCGTAGCCGAGGAGCTCGTCGGCGATCTTGTCTTCGACGTTGGCGACGGCCTTCTCGACACCCTTGCCGAGGTAGCGGCCCTTGTCGCCGTCGCGCAGCTCGATCGCCTCGAACGCGCCCGTGGAGGCGCCCGAGGGGACCGCGGCGCGGCCGACCGTGCCGTCGTCGAGCCCGACCTCGACCTCGACGGTCGGGTTGCCCCGGGAGTCCAGGATCTCGCGGGCGACGATCGCTTCAATGGTGGCCATGTGTCGTGTCGCTCCCTTTGTGTAACGCTGCCGTTCACCGACCGCGACCCTGCGGCCGACCACGGCAATGAGCGTATCGAGCCCGGATGGCGGGCGTACGCGCGGTGGGTGAAAAGGCTAAGGTCGCCGCCCGGCCTGCCGATGACACCGGCACTATGAGCGCACCCCTGCTTCCCGCCGACGGGTCGTACGTGGAGATGACCTCCTTCGGCGAAACGATGCCCGAAGTCCGCGTCGTGCAGTCGGCGGGGACGGTGATCACACTGTCCCTGGCGGTGGCCGACCTCCCGCCGGCCCACTCGACGGTCACGCTGCGCTGGGCGGCGGCTCCGCGCGGTCGCTACGCGCTGTCCGCCCAGGTGATGGCGATCGACGGAAACCGGGTGGACCTGCGCTTCTCGGGCGAGCCGGCGATCGAGCAGAGCCGCGACTACGTGCGCGGCGGCGGCGGGGAGCCGATCGTGCTGCTGCTGGAGGGCCAGGAGCCGGCGCAGGGCCAGGTGCACGACCTGAGTGAGCACTCCGTACGGGCCCGCTTCACCGACGTCACGGTCCGCCCCGGCGACGAGGTGACGCTCCGCATCCAGCTGGACGACGAGATCGTCGTCATTCCGGCCCAGGCCACCAAGGTCAGCTCCATGCGTCAGCAGGTGCCGGCCCGGGGGCCGCTTCAGGTGGAATTGGTGGCGATTTTCCCGGAAATCGGCGAGCATCAGGCCACAATCGTCCGTCGATACATTTTGCAGGCCCAGCTGCGGGCCCGCGCCCAATACTGATTTGCGGCGGGTTGCACGCGTAGGCCAAGGTGTCAGTCGTGCCTGATGTTCCGCGCCTTACCGTCGCCGGCCTGCTCGCCGCCGGCGCCCTGCTGCTCGGCACGACCGCCTGCACCGGCCTCGACGAGGCGAGCGCGGCCGGCCCCACCCGAGACGACCTGATCTCGGAAACGGCGGCCCAGCTCGCGGCCGGCGACACCCTGACCTACACGGCGACCTACCACCTGACCGGCGGCGACACGGCGACGATCACCCAGGAGCCCTCGCGCTCCTCCTACGTCTATCCGGGCGGCCGCCTCATCGTCACCCCGACGGCGACGATCAGATGCCAAGGCGTTTCCTGTACGAGGTCGGCGCCCGACCCGGCCGCGGCGGCCACCCTGACCGGTGCCCTGGTGACCCCCGAGGCCGCCCAGTCGATGCTGACCACGGCCGCCCTCGATCCCGAGGTCGTCTCCACCCAGCGCGACACGACCATCGCCGGCCGCCACGCCACCTGCCTGTCCCTCAAGGAGGTGTCGGGCACCCCCACCAGCGCCTTCGACCTGTGCGTGACAAACGAGGGAGCCCTGGCCAGCTTCGCCGCCACGATCGCCGGCAAAAAGGCCGACATCACCCTGACCTCCCTGACCGACGACACCGACGCCACCGCCTTCGCCGTCCCGCCCAAGGCCAGGCTCACCGCCGACCGCTGACGCCCGGCCGCGGTGATCAGTTCGGGGCGCAGAGCACGTCGTCGATGAGGCGGGTGGTTCGCTGCTGGACGGCCTGGGCCGTCTCGTCGGAAGCGGGCTGGGTGGTCAGCGAGAGCACCACCACACGGGTGCCGGTACGGCTTACGGCGTTGGCGGTGTGGGAGCCGGGGACGTCACCGCCGTGGGACCAGTAGCCGCCGCAGCGGTTGGGGGTGAACTCGATGCCCAGGCCGTAGCGGGTGCCGTCCTGCCACGTCTCGGCGGGGACCGTACGGTGCATCTCGGCCATCTGGCGTGGGGGCAGCAGGCGGCCCTGCTGCAGGGCCTGCCAGAAACGGGCCAGGTCGGCGGGGGTGGTGACGAGGCCGCCGGCCGAGGCGGCCACGGTCGGGTTCAGCACTGTCGTGTCGTGCCGCGGGCCGTCGGGGGTCCACTGCTGGTAGGCCGTGGCGTGCGGGGACGGCAGGGTGGCCCGGTCGCCGGGGTAGAAGGTGTGCCGCAGGTTCAGCGGGCCGACGATGCGCCGGTGGACTTCCGACGACCACGTACGGCCGGTGACCCTCTCCACGATCATGCCGGCCAGGATGTAGTTGGTGTTGGAGTAGTCCCAGCTCGCGCCGGGGGCGAAGACGGGCTCGTGCTTCATCGCGACGGCGACCAGATCGGCCTGGCCGTAGTGGTCGAGGCGGTGCGCCAGATAGCCCTCGTACGAGTCCAGGCCGGCCAGATCGTTCGTGTAGTTGTAGAGGCCGCTGGTGTGCTGCAACAGCTGCCGGACGGTGATGCGGCGGCCGTCGTTGCCGTTGCCGGTGACCACGCCCGGCAGCCAGCGGTCGACCGTGTCGTCGAGGGCGAGGCGGTGTTCGGCGGCCAGCTGGAGCACGACCACCGCGACGAAGGTCTTGGTGTTGCTGCCCATCCGGAAGTAGCCGTCGGCCGGCGCGTCGCCGGCCCGGGCGCGGTCGGTGTCGCCGCCGGCCCGGCTGAGGGCCTGCACCCCCGTGATGCCGATCCGGTGCAGATCGTCGGCGGCGGACTGGAGCCGGTGGTTTCCCCTCGCGGCGGCGGCCGGGGCGGCGGCTCCGGCGACGAGGGTCGCCACCAGGGCGGTGGCGACACCCCACTGCATATGACGTTTACGCATGACTCGACCGTACGAACGCTATCGACGCCGCCCTATCCCGTAGGCCCCCCGACGACTGGTGGTGCTACGTCTACCTGGTCAGGCGGAAGCTCTGGGCGGCGGTGCCGTTGCAGGCGTACTGGACGAGCTGGACGCTGTCGGCCTGGGAGGCGGCGGGGACGTCCAGGCACTTGCCGCTGTTGCGGTTGACGAAGTGGTAGTAGCCGCCGCCCTCGCTGACGGGCTGCCATTGCTGGTTCGCTCCACCGCCGTACGACCAAGTCTGAATCTTGGCATTGTCGGCTGTGGACACATCGGTCACGTCGAGGACCTGGGCGGCGGCGGCACGGTGGGCGATGCGCACGTAGCCGCTGTCGGCCGGGGTGAACTGGTACTGCTGGGCAGTGCTGGCGTTGCAGGCGTACTGCTGAATCGCCGTGCCGTTGACCGTGCCGGCGGAGCGGGCGTCGACGCACTTGCCGCTGTTCTTGTTGACGACCGGATACCAGGCGGCGGGGTCGATGGGCTGCTCGGCCGGAGGCTCGCCGCCGCCGCTCTGGCCGGCCAGCCACAGGATGCTGTTGATGAGCCACTGGTTCTGCTGAGGACTGGCGAAGGTCGAGGACGTACGGGTGTTGGTCTCGTAGTTCATGCCGTTGTGCCCGAAGTTCGTGTAGATCATCTTGTAGTTCCGGTTGGACCAGATCAGCGGGTAGTAGCCGGAGCGCCACTGCTGATTGGGATCGGTGCCGACCGGGAAACTCGACGCGTCGATCGAGGCCAGGATGTCGATGTCCGGGTTCTGGCGCAGGTCGCGGCTCCACGAATACCACTCGCTGACCGACGACGGGATGGTGGCGGGCAGGGACGCGGTGGTGGGGTGCGTACGGTCGTCGATGCGCAGCGTCTCGGCGGTGGGCCCCCAGGTGTTGGTGGCGAAGTTGCCGGAGCCGAGGAACGTGTTGTAGTACCAGGACCACTCGCCGGCGTTGGTCGTGAAGGCGCTGACGTGGAAGCCGAGCCAGGCGCCGCCGTTCTGCATGTACTGCTGGAAGGCGGCCCGCCGGTCGGCCGGCGGCGCGTCGTCCAGGAACATGACGACCTTGTAGCCGGCCAGGCCGGTCGCGCTGAGCCGGCTCCAGTCGGTGGTGGCCTCCCAGGTGAAGCCGTTCTGGGCGCCGGCCTGCGGGAACCATTCCCGCGCTTCCTTGTCGAAGTCGATGTGCGCGGCATCCCACGTTCCGTTGTAGAACGCGAGCACCTTGAACGGCGCCGCCGCCCGGGCCGCGGTGGGCACGACAAGCACGGCAGCGGCCGCGAGCAGAGCGATGAGGACACGTCTGAGCAGACTCATGTCAGATACCTCAGGGTTCTCGGGGATGTCGGGGACGCGGCCGCTGACACCCATCCTGGAGCATCGACAGAGGTTGATTCAAGGAATAGTTAATGTAATTTTCTATTCGTCGACGCCGTCCGGCTCGACGAACGAGCGGTCGGCGGTGGTCACTGAAGGCGATGGCCTGCCGGGAAGTCAGCTCCTTGGTCGTGATGACCACGTCGATCGAGGTGATATTCCCCCGCCCATCGGCTGCGACGGTGCACCCAACGGAAGGTAGCCGGACTTCGCCGGAAGCCCTCGTACCGTGAGTGGCGCGCTCGACGAAGGTGACGTGCCGGGTGAAGGTGCCCAGACCCGGGGGATCCTGCTCGTCGCGTGGTCGATGGTGGCGTAGTCGGCGCTGACGGGAGTCCACGGTTCGCAGCCGCCGCAGCGCGGCCCGGCACTCGTCCTTCGCGTCCGGGCCGCTCGTCGCCGGCGTGCGTGCTTACGGCTCAACTCCTCCCCGTCGCAGGAGGTGCAGCCGGTCAGCAGCGGGCAGTGGTTTCACCGCACGACACTCCACTGTCGACAGCGATCGTAGGGGGCCGGCGGCCGGGGTCAGACGCCGAGGAGGGTGCGCAGGTGGCGTGTGGGTGGGGAGCCGTGGGCGAGCATGGCGTCGTGCCAGGCCTTCGGGGTGGCGCCGAAAGGACGGGCGGCGGCCAGGGAGGCGACCTCGGTGTAGCCGACGAAGTAGGTGGAGAGCTGGGTCGACGTGAGCAGCGCGCGGCGCCACTTGCCGGCGGCCTCGCCCTCCTCCTGGAAGCCCGGGCCGGTCATCAGGGCCATGGCCTCGGACTCGGGGAGTTCTTCACAGTGGACCAGCTGGTCGATGATGGCGTTCAGGCTCATGCGGAGCTGCATCTTGAGCTGCTGCAGCCGCACCGGCAGGCCGCCGAAGCCCAGGTCGGCCATCACCTCCTCGGCGTACACGGCCCAGCCCTCGACGAACGGGCCGGACCAGCCCATCGAGCGGACGCGGGTGGCGGCCCGGAAGCGGCGGGCGTGCGCGAGCTGCAGGAAGTGGCCGGGCATGGCCTCGTGAACCGTGAGGTCGCGGATCATGTGGTCGTTGTACTCACGGTAGAACGACTCGACCCGCTCGGCCGGCCAGTCGGCGGGGGCCGGCGAGATGCAGTAGAAGGTGGGTACCTCGGCGGTCTCCAGCGGGCCGGGCGGGTCGCAGTAGGCCACGGCGACGCCCCGGGCGAACTCGGGCATCTCCTCGATGACCAGGGGGTCGTCGAGCAGGGTGAGGACGTCGTGTTTGCGGACGAACTCGGTGGCCTCGTCCATCGTGACGCGGGCCAGCCCGACGATGGTGTCGTCGGCCGGGTGCTGGGCGGCGAGGCTGTCCAGGGCGCGCCGGACGGTCTCGTCGGTGGCCGGGCCGCCGACCAGCTCGGCCGAGGCCCGGCGGAGCTGCTCGCCGACCCGGGCCAGGTTTTCCCGGGCCCGGGACAGGACCTCGGCGGCGGGCAACTCGGTGTCGAGCGTGTGCCAGAGGCGGGCCTCCCAGAGGCGGCGGCCCAGGCGGGGATCGCGGCCGGGATCATTGCTCTCGAGGCGGGCGCGGAGCCAGCCGTCGAACTCGGCCAGCGCGGCCAGCGCGGTGGCCGCGGCCGGCTCGACGGTCGCGGCCAGGCCGGGCTCCTGCTCGAGCAGGACGGGCAGCTCGTCGCGGATCAGGCCGGCCGTGCCGGCGAACTGGCCGACAGCGGTCTCGGCGTGGATCCGCGGGACGTCGCGCAGCACGGCCCGGGCGGTGGCCAGGGCGTCGGGGATCGCGGCGAGACGGCCGGCCACGCTGGCCAGGCGCTCCTCGGCGGGGGCGAACTGGCGCGACAGAAGGGCGTGCAGCAGCGGGCCGGGGTTGTGGTGCAGCGGGTTCCACTCGTGTTCGCGGACGTCGGTCGCCTCGAACAGGCCCCGCTCCACGATCGCGGACAGGATCGCGTGGTCGACCTGCTCCTCGGGCTCGAGACCGTCGGCGTCGACACCGGACAGGGCGTCGGCCGCGTCGCGCAGCATGGCCACCTTGGCGCTGACGGCACCCGGCGACAGGTCGGGCATGCGGTCGTCGAAGCGGTGGTCACCCGTCTCGGTGGCGAGCCCGGGCTCGGACTCGAGGATGGCGTCGACGATGCGCTCGGCTAGCGGTACGAACTCCGGCATGGTCTGAAACTTACTCGGGGGGTACGACGTTTTCGCGCGCCCGCACCGCGTCGGCGTAGGCGAGGGCGGCCTGGCGCAGAAGGTGTTCGGCGTCGGGCGACTCGGCGACCAGGCGGAGCAGGCGCGAGCCGACATCATCGCCGGTGGGCAGCGGCACATCGAGGCCGGCTCGTCGCGTACGGGAAAGGATTTTGGCACTCAAAGCCAGAGCCGGCTGGGAGAGGGCGACGCCGTCGAGCACGGACTGGCGGGATTTCTCGGCTTTCTTGATGCGTTCCCAGTTGGCGGTGATCTCTTCGATGCCGTCCACCGCCTCACCGGCGAAGACATGCGGATTACGGCGGATCATCTTCTCGACGAAGCCCCCGGCGACGTCGTCGATGCTCCAGCGCTCGTCCTCGGGATGCTCCTCGGCCAGGCGGGCATGAAGGAGAATTTGCAGGAGTACGTCGCCGAGCTCCTCCCGGAGCGCATCGGTGTCACCGGCCTCGATGGTGTCGTAGGCCTCGTAGCTCTCCTCGAGAAGGTAAGGCGCCAGGGTCTGGTGGTTCTGCTGCCGCTTCCAGGGATCACCACCGGGCGAGACAAGCTGATCCATGACCGCGACGGCGTCGAGAAGCCGGGCGCCGGGCGGATCCCAGGAGCCGTACATGAGCTCAAGCTCGGCCAGCCCGGGCTCACGAGCGAGACGAAGCCCAAGCATACGGGCAAAGCTCTCGTCCCCATCCGGCCCCGCGAGCCAGACGACGGCGCTTCGCTCGTCCACCCCGCCCGGCTCCCCGTCGTGCCCCACCACCCGCTCGCCGCCAGGTCCGACCACCCGCTCGCCCGCAGACCCCGGCCTCCGCTCGCCATCAGGTCCGACCACCCGCTCGCCAGCAGACCCCGGCCTCCACTCGCCGCCAGACCCCGACTCCCACTCGCCGCCAGACCCCGACTCCCGATCGCCGCCAGACCCCGACTCCCACTCGCCGCCAGACCCCGCCACCCGCTCGCCAGCAGGCCCCGACCCGCGCCCGCCGTCAGATCCCACCACCCGCTCGCCGCCAGACCCCGAACCCTGTTCTGCGACCGACATTTCGGGAATGTCCGAAGAGGAAGGGAGTGTGGTTTCGGCGAACGCGGGATTCGGCGTCACACCCCCGGAGGCAGAATCCGGCGTGATGCTCGCGGAGGTGAGGTTGAGCGCGTTGCCAGTGGAGGTGGACGCGGTCCCCGCAGGCACAGGGTTGGCCGCGACGCTCGCAGAGGAAGGGGTGGCCCCGACTCCCTCAGGCGCAGGGGCGGACCCGACGCCCTCAGGCGCAGGGGCGGACCCGACGCCCTCGGACGCAGGGGTAGACGTAATCCCCACCGAGGCGGGGGCCGGCGCGGCACCCGTCGAGGCGGAGGTCGGCGCGGCACCCGTCGAGGCGGAAGATGACGCGGCACCCGCCGAGGCGGAGGTTGGTGCGGCACCCGCTGAGGCGGAGGTTGGTGCGGCACCCGCCGAGGCGGAGGTTGGTGCGGCACCCGCCGAGGCGGAGGTTGGTGCGGCACCCGCCGAGGCGGAGGTTGGTGCGGCACCCGCCGAGGCGGAGGTTGGTGCGGCACCCGCCGAGGCGGGGTTCGGGGCGGGGCCCACCGAGGTGAGGGCGATAGGGGCGCCCAGGAAGGTGGGGACGCCGGTCGGTGAGGCGGTGACGCCCAGGGTGGCGAGCAGCGTCTCCGGGCTGGGGTCGATGACCGTTACCGGGACGCCGCTTGCTCGTAGGGCCGCGGCCTGGGGGGACTCCGCGGCCGTGAAAACCGGGTGGGTGCGGACGGTGTCCCACGCGGCGGCTGTCAGTAAACCCGCTGGTAGGCGGGGGGACGTGACGAGCAGGATGATCCGAGCGGTCATGCCGCCAACTCTGCCAGCGGGTCAGGGCAGGTCGGTCACGGGGGCACCGGCGTCGGCCGCGCCCAGGGGGACCGTGACCAGCGGGCGGAGTTCGCCGTTCTGGGTCTGGAAGTCGAGGACCGAGATCTGCAGCGGCTGGTAGCGGGGGTTGACCTTGATCTTCAGGTCGCCGGCGGCCGAGGCCACCTCGTTGCGGACCGCGGCCGAGGTGGAGACCAGCTGCTGGTTTTCGGCCGGCAGCTGGGTTTTGAACTGGTCGTACGTCATGGCCGGGTCGACCTCGCCGGCCGCCTTCAGCGTGTCGTACACGGTGCGCAAGTCGTCGTCGCCGGGCCGGGCCGACGCCGAGCCGGCGCGCTCGCGGAGCAGGCGGATCAGCGCGTCCGACTCGGCGTAGAGCCGCACGTACTCCGCCTGCTCCGGCAGTTTCAGCTGGGTCGCGTAGTCGCCCAGCGGCAGGTTCGTCGGCAGCGTGACGTTCTCGTTTTTCGCCACCTGGCTCATCACGTCGACGCTGACCAGCGCCTTCACGATGTCGCCGCGCGAGATCGGCACGGCGCCCTTGGCCCCGGCGTCGGTCAGCGCGGTCTGCGCGTCGTCCCAGATCTGCTGGACGCGCTTCTCGGTGATGCGGCCGGAGTCCCCCACGTACGCGGCCACGGAGGGCTCGCTGCGGCAGGCGGAGAGGCCGGCCACGGTCAGGGACGCGACGACGGCCATGGATGCGAGTCGGCGGGCACGCTGCATGGCCAAGACTCTCTCACGCCTCGTATGACCCACGTCACCCGCCCCGCCGATACATCACACCTTTGCCGGCACGGGCTCTCCCAGGACGTCGGTCAGGAGCTGGGCGCACCACTCGAGCAGGGCCTGGTCGCGCAGCGGCTCGCCGCCCAGCCGGCGGGTGCTCGGGCGGGGCACGCTCACCTGGTCGTTGGCCGGCTTGTAGACCGAGTCGGGGTGGTAGCGCTTCAGGCGCATCTGCTTCGAGTCGGGCAGGGGCAGCGGGGAGAAGCGGATGTGCTTGCCCTGCATCGAGACGTCGGTCAGGCCGTACTGCCGGGCCCGCTGACGGAAGCGGGCCACCGCGATCAGGTTGGCCACCTGGGCCGGCGGCTCGCCGTAGCGGTCGGTCATCTCGGCCACGACCTCGCGCAGCTTCTCCTCGTCGCGGGCCTCGGCCAGCTTGCGGTACATCTCGAGGCGCAGGCGCTCGACCGCGATGTACTCGACCGGCAGGTGCGCGTCGACCGGGAGATCGATCTTGACCTCGGGCTCCTCCTCGGGGCGTTCGCCCTTGAAGGCCTGTACCGCCTCGCCGACCATCCGCACGTACAGGTCGAAGCCGACGCCCTCGATGTGGCCGGACTGTTCGCCGCCGAGCAGGTTGCCGGCGCCGCGGATCTCGAGGTCCTTCATGGCCACGTACATGCCGGCGCCGAGCTCCGTGTGCTGGGCGATGGTGGCCAGGCGCTCGTGGGCCTGCTCGGTGAGCGGTTTCTCGCCCGGGTAGAGGAAGTAGGCGTACGCCCGCTCCCGGCCCCGGCCGACCCGGCCCCGGATCTGGTGGAGCTGGGCCAGGCCGAGCAGGTCGGCCCGCTCGACGATCAGCGTGTTGGCGTTCGGGATGTCGATGCCGGACTCGACGATCGTGGTGCAGACCAGGACGTCGAACTCCTTCTCCCAGAAGCCGACCATGACCTTCTCGAGCTGTTCCTCGCTCATCTGGCCGTGGGCCACCGCGACCCGGGCCTCGGGGACCAGCTCGCGCAGCTTGCGGGCCGCCTTGTCGATCGACTCGACCCGGTTGTGCAGGTAGAACACCTGGCCGTCGCGGAGCAGTTCGCGGTGGACGGCCGCGGCCACCTGCTTCTCGTCGTGGGCGCCGACGAACGTGAGCACCGGGTGGCGTTCCTCGGGCGGGGTGGCGATGGTCGACATCTCACGGATGCCGGTGATCGCCATCTCCAGGGTGCGCGGGATCGGCGTGGCCGACATGGTGAGCACGTCGACCGAGGCGCGCAGGGCCTTGAGCTGTTCCTTGTGCTCGACGCCGAAGCGCTGCTCCTCGTCCACGATGATCAGGCCGAGGTTCTTGAACTTGGTCGAGTTGGCCAGCAGCCGGTGGGTGCCGATCACGATGTCGGCGGTGCCGTTGGCCGCCTGTTCGAGGGTCAGCCGGGCCTCGGCCGGCGTCTGGAAGCGGGACAGCTGCTTGATGGTGAGCGGGAACTGCGACATGCGCTCGGTGAACGTGTTGTAGTGCTGCTGGGCCAGCAGCGTGGTCGGCACGAGCACGGCCACCTGCTTGCCGTCCTGCACGGCCTTGAAGGCGGCCCGTACGGCGATCTCGGTCTTGCCGTAACCGACGTCGCCGCAGATCAGCCGGTCCATCGGAACTGACAGTTCCATGTCGTGCTTGACCTCGGAGATCGCGGCCAGCTGGTCGGGGGTCTCCTGGTACGGGAAGGCGTCCTCCAGCTCGCGCTGCCAGGGCGTGTCGGGGCCGAAGGAGTGGCCCTGGGAGGCCTGCCGCGCCGCGTACAGCTGGATGAGCTGGGCCGCGATCTCGCGGACCGCCTTGCGGGCGCGGGCCTTGCTCTTCTGCCAGTCGGCGCCGCCCATCTTGTGCAGCGCCGGCGACTCGCCGCCGACGTAACGGGAGAGCTGGTCGAGCTGGTCGGTCGGCACGTAGAGCCGGTCGCCGGGCTGGCCCCGCTTGGACGCGGCGTACTCGAGCACGATGTACTCGCGGTCGGCGCCGTTCACCGTGCGCTGCACCAGCTCCACGTACCGGCCGATGCCGTGCTGCTCGTGCACCACGAAGTCGCCCGGCTTGAGCTCGAGCGGGTCGATCGTGTTGCGCCGCCGCGAGGGCATCTTGCGCATGTCCTTCGTGGACGCGCCGCGGCCGCCGGTGATGTCGTTGCCGGTGATCACCGCGAGCTGCGAGGTCTCGTCGATGAAGCCGTGGTTGAGCCCGCCGCAGGTGACGATCAGCTGTCCGGGCTCGATCGGCTCCTGGAGGGAGTCGGCCGGGGTGACGCCCAGGCCGGCGTCGCGCAGCACCTCGGTGGCGCGCTGGGCGGTGCCGTGCCCCTCGAAGACCAGCGCGATGGCCCAGCCGGCGGCGGACCAGTCGTGCAGGTCGGCGGCGAGCTTGGCGGTGTCGCCGTGGTAGAGCGGCACGGGCTGCGCGGCCAGCGCGATGGCGTCACCGGCGTCGGGCGTGACCTCGACCGCGGGCGTCTCCAGCCACGGTTGGTCATCGACCGAGGCGTCGGAGGACTCGACCAGGCCGAACGGCGACACCGTCCACCAGGGCTGACGCAGGGTCGCGGCGTGGGCCCGTACATCGGCAAGGGTTTTGAAAGCCGCGGCGCCGACATCGATCGGCGCCTGGCCACCGACGGCGGCCGCGGCCCAGGAGGCTTCCAGGAATTCCGCTGATGTACGGGTGAGGTCGTGCGCCCGCGTGCGGATGCGCTCGGGATCGCAGAGCAGCACGTGCGTGTCGGCGGGCATGCAGTCGAGCAGGAGCTCCATGCTGTCGGTGCCGTCGAGCAGCGCCGGCGCGAGGGACTCCATTCCTTCGACCGGGATGCCTTCGGCCAATTTGTCCAAGATTTCCGACAGTTCGGGATGTTCAGCGGCCAGCGCGGCCGCTTTCGCGCGGACCGGCGGCGTCAGCAAAAGCTCACGACAAGGGGGCGCCCACAAACGCTGAACCGGGTCGATGGTGCGCTGGTCGGCGACGGCGAAGGTGCGGATCTCCTCGACCTCGTCGCCCCAGAACTCGACCCGGGACGGGTGCTCGTCGGTGGGCGGGAAGACGTCGAGGATGCCGCCCCGGACGGCGAACTCGCCGCGCTTGGTGACCAGGTCGACCCGCGCGTACGCCATGTCGGTGAGGCGGCGGGCGACCCCCTCGAGCTCGGCCTCGCCGCCGGTGGTGAGCTCGACCGGCTCGAGATCGCCCAGGCCCTTGAGCTGCGGCTGGAGCACCGAACGAACGGGCGCCACGACGACCTGGATCTCCTCGCCGGCCGCCGGGTGGGCCAGGCGGCGCAGCACGGCCAGGCGACGGCCGACCGTGTCGGAGCGCGGGGAGAGCCGCTCGTGCGGCAGCGTCTCCCAGGACGGGTAGACCACGACCCGGTCGGCCGGCAGCAGGCAGCCGAGCGCGTCGGCCAGGTCGTCGGCCTCACGGCTGGTGGCGGTGACAGCCAGAACGGGGCGGCCGGCGCTGCCGGCCACCGTGGCGACCAGGAACGGCCGCAGCGAGGCGGGCGCGGTCAGGTCGAGCGAATCGGAGTCGACGAAGCCCTTACGCGCCAGGTCACGGGCGCGCGCGAGGCCACGGTCGCGGAGGGCGGCCGGGATCAAACCGGAAAGCTGCATGACGGAGTTCCCCACGTCGAATAACCCCAACGCCCAGGAGGGGCGGGGGTACGCCGACAAGTCTAGTCCGCGGGTCCGACATTCGATGGACGCACAATATGTCCGACAAATCTGTCTATGCCGGGAGAAGGCTGAGCGAGCACAACTCTCAGGGAGGCCAACGTGCGAATCCTCCTGCTCGTTACGGCGTTCAACGGCCTGACCCAGCGTGCCTGGTGCGCCCTGCGCGAGGGCGGACACGATGTCGGTGTGCAGCTCGCGACGAGCGCGGCCGACATGATCGAAGGGGTCCGGCGGGCCGCCCCCGAGCTCATCATCTGTCCCTTCCTCAAGGACCGGGTGCCGGCCGAGATCTGGCGGCACTGGCGCACCGTGATCATCCACCCCGGCCCGGTCGGCGACCGCGGCCCGTCCTCGCTGGACTGGGCCATCGCCGAGGGCGCCCGGTCGTGGGGCGTCACCGCGCTCCAGGCCGTCGAGGAGATGGACGCCGGGCCGGTCTGGGCGACCCGGACCTTTCCCATGCCGGCCACCCCGCCGCGCAAGTCGTCGCTCTACAACGGGCCGGTGGCCGACGCGGCCATGGAGTGCGTCCTCGAAGTCGTGGCCAAGGCGGCCGCACCCTCCTTCACCCCCGCGCCGCAGGACACGGGTCGTCCCCGGCCTCTGATGACCCAGGACGACCGCGCCTTCGACTGGAGCGACCCGACCGAGCGGATCCTGCGGGCGATCCGGGCCGCCGACGGCGCGCCCGGGGTGCGCACGGAGGTCGGTGGCCTGCCGGTCTTCGCGTACGACGCCACGCCGGGCCTCGGCCGCCGCGCCGACAAGCCGGGCCAGATCCTGAGCCGCCGGCAGGGCGCCGTCCTCGTCGGCACCGGCGACGGCAGCATCTGGCTCGGCCATCTGCGAGCGGCCGACCCGGCACACCCCCGGGCCCGGATCAAGCTGCCGGCGACGACGCTGCTCGGTGCCCGCCTGCGCGGGGTGCCGCACTCACCCCTTCCGGTCGGCGCCGAGCCGGAGTCCCCGGCCGCGTACCGGCAGGTGCGCTACCGCCGGACCGCGCGCGTCGGCTGGCTCACCTTCGACTTCTACAACGGCGCGATGGCGCCCGGGCACTGCCGCCGTCTGCTGGCCGGGCTGCGGTACGCGGCCGCGCAGGACACCGGCGTGCTGGTGCTGCGGGGCGGGACCGACGCGTTCAGCAACGGCATCCACCTCAACGTCGTCGAGGCCGCGCCCGACCCGGCCGGCACGGCCTGGGCCAACATCCGGGCGATCAACGACGTGTGCCGGGAGATCATCGGCTGCACGCGGCAGGTGGTCGTCGCGGCGTACGCCGGAAGCGCCGGCGCGGGCGGGGTGATGCTCGGTCTCGGCGCCGACATCGTGGCGGTCCGCGAGGGGATCGTCCTCAACCCCTATTACGACATCGGGTTGTACGGGTCGGAGCTGCACACTTTCACGCTTCCCCGCCGGGTCGGAGCCGACCGGGCCCAGCAGCTCGTCGAGGGCAAGCTGCCGGTCAGCGCGGCCCGGGCGGTCACCCTCGGGCTGGCCGACGAGGCCGGCCCCCGGCACCCCGACGCGTACGGCGAATGGCTGACCGCCCTGGCCGAGCGCGAGAGCGACCCGCGCACCAGCCGCCGTCGCCGCCAGGCGAAGGCGCGCCGCCTGGCCGCCGAGCGCGTGCCGCTGGAGGTCTACGAGGCCCGTGAGCTGGCCGAGATGAGCCGCGACATGTTCGCCGACCGGTCTGGCTTCGCCGCCGCCCGGCACGCCTTCGTGCACAAGACCCGCCCCTCGGACACCCCCGCGCGGCTCCAGTTCGAGCCGGTCGGCCGGCCGCGCCGCCGCCTTCTGCGCCCCGCGATCCCGGTCTCGGCCTGATCCCGGTTCCATTCCGGCAAGAGGAGGTGAGACTTCCCTCAGTTTGCCCGGCGCTGGGGTGGCGCCGATACGATCGGCGAAGTCGGGACAGCGCTGTCCTGGAGCACCTTGAGGCGAAGGAGCGCCCCCCGATGACAGACCAGCATGGCCACCTCGATCCCGAAGGTCCTGACGCGGCCCTACGCGCGGACATCCGGAGGATCGGCACGCTTCTGGGCCAGACCCTGGCTCGCCAGGAAGGACGCCCCCTGCTCGACCTGGTCGAGGAGGTACGCGCCCTGGTCCGCCAGGACGCGCAGGCCGCCGCCGACCGACTCGCCGCGATGGACATCACCACCGGCACCAAGCTGGCCCGCGCGTTCTCCACGTACTTCCACCTGGCCAACATCACCGAGCAGGTGCACCGGGCCCGCGACCTGCGCCGGCGCCGCGCCCGCGACGGCGGCTGGCTCGACCAGGCGGCCAAGCTGATCGCCGAGAAGGGCGTGCCGTCGGACGAGGTGGCCGCGGCCGCCCGCCGGCTCGCGGTGCGCCCGGTCTTCACCGCGCACCCGACCGAGGCGTCCCGGCGCTCGATCCTGTCGAAGCTGCGCCAGCTGGCCGACACGCTGGACGCCGAGGCGTCGGACGCGATCCTGTACGGCCAGGCCGACACCACCGCCTCGACCCGCAAGTTCGCCGAGCTCATCGACCTGCTGTGGCAGACCGACGAGCTGCGGCTGGACCGGCCGGAGCCGACCGACGAGGCCCGCAACGCCGTCTACTACCTGCGCGACCTGTACGCCGAGGCCGCCCCGCAGGTGCTCTCCGACCTGGCCGAGACGCTGCGCCAGCTCGGCGTCGAGACCGCGCCGACCTCCCGGCCGCTCACCTTCGGCTCGTGGATCGGCGGCGACCGCGACGGCAACCCGTTCGTCACGCCCGCCGTCACCCGCGACGTCCTGCTGATCCAGCACGAGCACGGCATCCAGGCCACCGAGGCGGCCATGGACCAGCTCATCGACGTGCTGTCGGTGTCGCGCCGGCTGCGCGGGGTGTCGCTGGACCTGTCGGCCTCGCTGGCCAAGGACCTGGACAACCTGCCCGAGGTGGCGCCCCGCTTCCGCCGGACGAACGCCGAGGAGCCGTACCGGCTCAAGGTCCGCGCGATCAAGGCGAAGCTGGCCAACACCCGCGAGCGCCTGCGCAACGGCACCGCCCACGTGCCCGGCCGCGACTACCTGGGCAGCGACGAGCTGATCAGCGACCTCGAGCTGATGCGGGCCTCGCTGGCCCGCAACTCGGGTCAGCTCACCGCGGTCGGCGTGGTCGCCACGACCATCCGCACGGTGTCGGCCTTCGGCCTCCAGCTGGCCACGCTCGACGTGCGCGAGCACGCGGAGAAGCACCACGAGGTGCTGCAGCAGATGTACGCGCAGGTCGGCGAGGTCGATGACTACGCGGCGCTCGACCGCTCGGACCGGACCAAGCTGCTCGCCACCGAGCTGGGCGGCCGGCGGCCGCTGGCCAGCGCCGACACCCCGCTCACGGACTCGGCCCGCAAGACGTTCGACGTGTTCAACACGATCCGCGAGGTGCAGGACCGCTTCGGCGCCGACGTCATCGAGACGTACATCATCTCGATGACCCTGGGTGTCGACGACGTGCTGGCCGCGGCCGTGCTGGCCCGCGAGGCCGGCCTGGTCGACATCCACACCGGACGGGCGCGGGTCAACATCGTGCCGCTGCTGGAGACGCCGGCCGAGCTGGACGCGGGCGGCGACCTGCTGGACGAGATGCTGTCGCTGCCGGCCTACCGCGAGATCGTCCGGGCCCGGGGCGACGTGCAGGAAGTCATGCTCGGCTACTCCGACTCGAACAAAGAGGGTGGCATCACCACCAGCCAGTGGGGCATCCACAAGGCGCAGCGCAAGCTGCGTGACGTGGCGGCCCGGCACGGCGTGCGCCTGCGGCTGTTCCACGGCCGGGGCGGCACGGTCGGCCGTGGTGGCGGTCCCACGCACGAGGCGATCCTGGCCCAGCCGTACGGCACGCTGGACGGCGCGATCAAGGTGACCGAGCAGGGCGAGGTCATCTCCGACAAGTACACGATCCCGGCTCTGGCCCGGGAGAACCTCGAGCTCACGGTGGCCGCGGTCCTGCAGGCGACGCTGCTGCACACCGAGCCGTCGGTGGACCAGGAGCGGTTGGCCCGCTGGGACGCGACCATGGACTGCGCCTCGGACGCGGCCTTCCGGACGTACCGCAGCCTGGTCGAGAACCCGGACCTGCCGGCCTACTTCTGGGCGGCCACGCCGACGGAGCTGCTGGGCGCGCTGAACATCGGCTCCCGCCCGTCGAAGCGGCCGAACGCGGACGCCGGCCTGGGCGGCCTGCGGGCGATCCCGTGGGTGTTCGGCTGGACCCAGACGCGGCAGATCGTGCCGGGCTGGTTCGGTGTCGGCTCCGGCCTCAAGGCGGCCCGCGAGGCGGGCAAGACCGAGGTTCTGGCCGAGATGTACGGCGACTGGCAGTTCTTCAAGACGTTCCTGTCGAACGTCGAGATGATGTTGACCAAGACCGACCTGTCGATCGCCAAGCGGTACGTGGAGACGCTGGTCCCGGATCACCTGCACCCGATCTTCGAGACCATTCAGGCCGAGTACGAGCTGACGGTGCGCGAGGTGCTGGCCATCACCGGCACGTCGGCTCTGCTGGAGGGGCAGCCGGAGCTCAAGCGCACGCTGGGCGTCCGGGACACGTACCTGGAGCCGCTCCACCACCTCCAGGTGGCGCTGCTGCGGCAGTACCGCGACCTGAACGAGGCCGAGCGTCAGCTTCAGGTGGGCCCCGGTGCGCGGCGGGCCCCGTCCGACTCGACGGCCCTGGAGCGCGCGCTGCTGACCTCGGTCAACGGCATCGCGGCCGGCATGCGTAACACCGGCTGATCTTCAGAAAGGCGATGGCCGGGCACCCCCGCGGGGGTGTCCGGCCATATTTACATGGGTAACTTTCCATGCCATGGTGGGAGCGCTCCCAACCCCCTCACTGGAAGCGAATCCCCATGCGAAAACTCATCCTGGCCGGAGCGACCCTGCTCGCGGCCGCCGCGACCGTGCTGGTCGCGGCCCAGCCGGCCAGCGCCGCGACCGCCGCCTTCACCGTGGTCAGCTCGTGGAACAACGGCTACCAGGGACAGGTCGCGGTCACCAACAACACGTCGTCGACGATCACCACCTGGCGGGTCGAGCTGACCTTCCCCGCCGGCACGACCGTCGCCCAGTCGTGGAACGCGACCCAGTCCGGCACCGTGTTCACGCCCGTGAGCTGGAACGGCACCCTGGCCCCGGGCGCCTCGGCCAGCTTCGGCTTCATCGCCAACGGCTCCGGGCGGCCGACCGCCTGCACGATCAACGGGGCCTCGTGTGACGGCTCGACTCCCCCGCCGACCACCCCTCCGCCGACCGGCTCCACCCCGGTGGCGATCAACGGCCAGCTGCGGGTCTGCGGCGTGCACCTGTGCAACTCGTCGGGGCAGACGATCCAGCTCAAGGGCATGAGCACGCACGGCCTGCAGTGGTTCGCCGACTGCTACAACGACGCCTCGCTGGACGCGCTGGCCACCGACTGGCAGGCCGACCTGCTGCGGATCTCGATGTACGTGCAGGAGCAGGGCTACGAGACCAACCCGTCCGGCTTCACCTCGCGGGTCAACAGCCTGGTCGACGAGGCCGCCGAGCGGGGCCTCTACGCCATCGTCGACTTCCACACGCTGACGCCGGGCGATCCCAACTACAACCTGGCCAACGCCAAGACGTTCTTCGCCAACGTGTCGGCCCGCAACGCCGCCAAGCCGAACGTCATCTACGAGATCACCAATGAGCCCAACGGGGTCAGCTGGGCCGGGATCAAGTCGTACGCCGAACAGGTCATCCCGGTCATCCGGGCCAACGACCCGGACGCCGTGATCATCGTGGGCACCCGCGGCTGGTCGTCGCTCGGCGTCTCGGACGGCTCGACCTCCAGCGAGATCGTGGCCAACCCGGTGAACGCGTCGAACATCATGTACGCGTTCCACTTCTACGCGGCCTCGCACAAGGACAACTACCGGGCCGAGGTGCAGCGGGCGGCCGCCTCGCTTCCGCTGTTCGTCACCGAGTTCGGCACCGTCACCTACACCGGCGGCGGCGCGGTCGACCTGGCCAGCACGGGCACCTGGCTCGATCTCCTCGACCGGCTCCAGATCAGCTACGCCAACTGGACGTACTCGGACGCCGACGAGAGCAGCGCCGCCTTCAAGCCGGGCACCTGCGGCGGCCCGACCTACGCCGGCACCGGCGTTCTGACCGAGTCGGGAACCTACCTGCGCAACCGCATCCGCAACTCCTGACCTTCAGGGCTCCGGGCGTTCTCGCCCGGAGCCCTTCTGTCTGACCTGCGTGTAGCATTAGCTTGTATAACAACTAATGATCTTGGCAGGTACGGGCATGACGGTGATCGAACGCGAGGCCATGAGCCCCGCCCAGATCCGGCTTTCGTCGACACTTCTGGTGTCCTCGCTGATCGGGCGGCTGCCGCAGGCCATGTCCTCGCTGGCACTGCTGCGCGTCGTGCTCGACGCCGGCGGCTCCTACGCCTTCGCCGGCGCCCTGACCTCGATCTACATTCTCGCCGGTACGGTCGGAGCGCCGCTGATCAGCCGCACGATCGACCGCACCGGGCGCGCGCGGCCGACCCTGCTCGGCGCCGCCGTCGCGTCCGGGCTCGCCTTCCTCGGCATCGCGGTGACCGCACCCGGCCACCACCTGGCGGCCGTCGTGTTCACCCTGATCGCCGGCCTCGCCGCGCCGCCGCTCGAGCCGGTCCTGCGCAGCCTGTGGCCCCGCGTCATGCGCCCCGGCGCACAGCTCACCAAGGCGTTCAGCGCCGACGCGGCCGTACAGGAACTGATCTTCGTCCTGGGTCCGCTCGTCAGCGCGATCAGCATCGCCGTGCTGGGCGCGCCCGGCGCGGTCGCCGTCATGGGCGTCCTCGGGCTGGCCGGCACCGCGCTGTTCTGCCGACACGGCCTCCTCGAACGCACGGCACCGGTGCCGCACACCGGCAAGCGCGGTTCGCCGCTGCGGTACGCGGCCATCCGAACCCTGGTCCTGACCCAGGTCGCGGCCGGCCTCCCGGTCGGCGTCCTGGCGATCACGGCCACCGCCCACGCGACCAGCGCCGGCAACCCGGCCCTGTCCGGCTGGGGTCTGGCGGTCAACGGCATCGGCGCGTTCGCCGGCGCCGTCCACGTCAGCCGCCGTCCCTTCCGGACGGCTCCCGAGCGCCTGGTTCGCCCCGCGCTCCTGCTGGTCGCTCTCCTCTACGCGCCGACCGCGTTCGTGCAGACGCCACCCGCGTACTGGCTGACCGCCGCCTTCGTCAGCGGGATCTGCCTGGCGCCGTACCTCACCCTGATCTTCCGGGCGACGGAGGCGAGCGCCCCGGCCGCGCTGGCCACCGAGGCCAACGCGTGGATCGTCAGCGCCTTCAGCGTCGGCATCGGCGCCGGCACGTACCTGGCCGGCCTGCTGACCGACCATGGCGGTTTCACCGGCACCACCGTGGCCGTCCTCGGCGCGTCGGCGGTCGCGGCCCTGGGAACGCGGTTGCCTACCATACGGTGACTATGACCGACCGCCTCTCCTTCCTGGCGGCGCCGCTCGCCCGCGACGCCGGCGTGCCGCTGCGCGTCCAGGTGCACAGCCGCATCCTCGACGGCATCCGCACCGGCGTGCTCACCCCCGGCTCGATGATCCCGACCGAGACCGAGATCGGCCGCCTGCTCGGCGTGAGCCGCACGGTCGTCCGCGAAGCCCTGATGCTGCTGGACGAGGACGGCTTCATCGTCTCCCGCCGCGGCATCGGCCGGTTCGTGGCCGACGCCGTCCCCGAGGCCGGGCTGGAACGCCTGCGCCCGCTGGAAGATCTGCTGAGTGTGCCCGGCAGCGTCCTGGAACTGCGCCGCACCCAGGCCGAGCTGCAGGAGACGACCTCGACCTACATAGCCGAGGAGCTGTCGATCCCCGCCGACTCGGCGGCGTGGTTCTTCGAGACGGTCGTACGGCGGGACGGCCAGCCGATCGCCCTGAGCCAGGAACACCTGCCGGCCGACGCCCCGCTCGACTCGCTCTCCCCCGGCGAGACGGCGCTGTCCGCCCTGCTCGACCGCCTCGGCTCCGGGGTCGTCCGTTTCACGGCCGGCCTGCTCGGTGAGTCACGGGCGGCGCCCCTGGACGCGGACCCCGGCGAGCCCGTCCTGATCGTCACCCAGACGGCGAAGATGGACGGCCGCCCCATCTACCTCGCGAAACACATGCTGCGGGCGGGCGCCGGCCAGCTTTCCGTTCGCCAGCCCGGCCAGTAACCGCCTTGCCATACTCGGTTCATGATCCGATCGGCGCTGCTCGCCGTCGCCCTGAGCCTCGGCCTGGCCGCCTGCGCCTCGGAAAACAGTCCCGAGCCGGCGCCATCCCCGTCGCCGTCGCCGTCGCCGTCGATCGGTCTGACCGAGATCCTGGCCGGCGAAGGAATCACGAACGACCTGGTCTCGCACGCCTTCAACGACGGCGTGGTCCAGGTCGGCGTCCGGGGCGCCCGCGCGACCATCGACGAGCGGCTGCGCCTGTGCGACCGCCTGGCTGACGAGTTCCGCGACAACCCGGCCGTCCACCAGATCCTCGTCACCGCGGCGCCGGCCGCCGCGCTGGTCCACTGGAACGCCCCCGACGCACACTGCACGGCCGACCGCACCTGACCACGGATGCCGGCTCTCGGCCCGGACAGCGGCCACACCGCATACGGATCGCAGCCCGCGTCGCCCTCGTGCAGCAACGCCTCGAAGAAGCCGGTCGCCGCTCGGTGCTCAGTTCGGGAGGGAGCGCCACAAACACGTCGGCGATCAGTCCCCATCGCGGTGCCGAATTTTCGCCGGCGATCTCGGGGCTCATGCGGGCCGGCGCTACCGCCACCGGCCGCACCCTGGATCACGGGAGGCCGAGGACAGGCCTGCACTCCCCGACGCCGGTGAGGGTGATGTCGGGGCGGCGGTGGGTGAGCCAGGCGGCGCGGGTCAGGCGCCAGCGCTGCAGTTCGGCGGGCTCGCCTCGGCGGGTGGCCCAGTCGGAGCCGTTGCGGGTGTAGCCGAGGGATTCGGAGATCCGGTTGGAGGCGTGGTTGTCGGTGAAGGCGCCGCTGGCCGCCTCGCGGGCGCCGAAACCGTCGAAGGCCAGGTGCAGGATCGCCGCGCGGGCCTGTTTGCCCAGGCCTCGGCCCCGGGCGGCCGGGGCCAGCCAGGAGAACGTGGTCACCGTGCCCAGGGCCGCGAAGTCGCGGCCGACCAGGTCCTGCATGCCCAGTGGTTCACCGTCGGCGACGATCACGAAGTAGAGACGCCAGTAGTCCGCGCTGACGCGGGAGCGGCCCGACCAGATGCGGCGGAGCCAGTTCCATTCGCGGGCGGGGCTCTCGTCGTACAGCGACATCGGGTCGTCGAACGGCAGTGGGGTGCCCTCGGTGACCACTCCGGCCCGGACGATCGGCGCCAACCGGTCCAGGAGGTCGTCGGTGGCGGCGGCCAGGGTGAGCCGCGGGGTGTGTACGGCCAGGTTCAGTGGTGGGTACGTGGACGGCACCAGCGCACCGTACCCCGAACCTGAGAGTGGGCTGAGAGACCCTGTAGGCGCTCTCAGGGTTCCTCCGGATCCGGTCGGGTGCGCGGGCTTCCTAGGCTGAGGCCGTGACCATCATCGCGACACAGTCATTGACGAAGACGTACGGGGGCGGGGTGACCGCTCTCGGCGATCTCACCGTCGACGTCGAGGCGGGCGTGATCGGGCTGGTCGGCGCCAACGGCGCCGGGAAGAGCACGTTCATCAAGATCATGCTGGGGTTGATCGCCCCGACCAGTGGGAGCGTGCGGGTGTTCGACCTCGATCCGGTCGTGCAGACCGATCAGGTGCGGGCGCGGGTCGGCTACATGCCGGAGAACGACTGCCTGCCGCCGGACGTGTCGGCGGCCGAGTTCGTCACGCACCTGGGCCGGCTCAGCGGGCTGCCGAAGACGGCCGCGCGCGAGCGGGCCTCCGAGACCCTGCGGCACGTCGGCCTCTACGAGGAGCGTTACCGGCAGATCGGCGGCTACTCCACCGGCATGAAGCAGCGGGTCAAGCTGGCCCAGGCGCTCGTGCACGACCCGGACCTGCTGCTGCTCGACGAGCCGACCAACGGCCTCGACCCGGCCGGCCGCGACGCCATGCTCGCCCTGGTGCACCGGATCGGCACCGAGTTCGGCATCTCCGTCGTCGTCTGCTCCCACCTGCTCGGTGAGGTCGAGCGCATCTGCGACTCGCTCATCGCCATCGAGGGCGGCCGGCTGCTGCGCGCCGACCGCATCTCGGCGATGACGGCGGCCTCCGATGTGCTCGCGGTGGAGGTTTCCGAGGGCACTGATGAACTGTTCGACGCCCTGACGCAGTTGCGGCTCGCCGTGACCCGCGAGGGGCGGCAGCTGCTCGTCCCGCTGGAGTCGGAGAGCTCGTACGACGAGATCCTGCGCGCCGTCGCCGAGCTCGACCTGCCGCTGCACCGCCTGGACCAGCGACGCCACCGGGTGGCCGAGCTCTTCACCACGAAGGAGACGGCCGATGTCTGACGCCGGCGTCATTCACGACATCGGATACCAGCGGTACGAGGGCCCGCGTCTGGGCCGGGCCGCGGTGTTCGGCGCGCTGTACCAGCACGGGCTGCGGGCCGCGTTCGGGATGGGCCGCTCCAT
This sequence comes from Actinoplanes sp. NPDC048796, assembly GCF_040650035.1. Classification (NCBI taxonomy): domain Bacteria; kingdom Bacillati; phylum Actinomycetota; class Actinomycetes; order Micromonosporales; family Micromonosporaceae; genus Actinoplanes; species Actinoplanes sp. NPDC048796. Next base: position 594,417 of record NZ_JBEZGO010000002.1, read on the forward strand.
CAAGGCCAAGATCTTCCCGTGGCTGGTGGTCGGCATCGTGCTGCTGGTCGCGGTGATCAACGCCGCCGCCCGGGCCCAGTTCGACGTCATCCTGTTCGACTACTACGAGTTCGACGACACGATCAGCTGGCTGATCATCTTCTTCGTGGCGATCGTCGCGCCGGAGCTGATGTCGCGGGACATGCGGGCCGGTGTGCTGCCGCTGTACTTCAGCCGGCCGCTGCGAGCCTCCGACTACGTGGGCGCGAAGGTCGCCTCGCTCGTCACCGCGGTGTTCCTGCTGCTCGGCGTGCCCCAGTTCATCATGTTCCTGACCGCCGCCTTCACCATCGACGGCGGGATCAGCAAGGTCTGGGAGGAGTTCTACGGCGCGCTGCTGCCCGGTTGGGCGTACAGCCTGCTGTGGGCCGTGCTCTTCGCCGCGATCAGCCTGCTGATCGCCTCGCTGACCGGCAAGCGCGCGTTCGCCGCCGGTGGCATCGTCGCCTTCTTCCTGATGACCACCCCGGTGGTCGGCGTGCTGAGCATCCTGCCGTCGCAGACCGCACAGGAGCTGGCCGGCCTGGTCAGCCCGATGACGCTGATCAGCGGCGTGCAGATCTGGCTGCGCGACGGCGTGGACCTCGGATTGGACGTCGGCCGCTTCGGCCCGATCTACGGCATCGAGGCGTTCTGCCTGCTCGCTGCCGCCCTCCTGCTGTTGCTGGCCCGCTACCGGAAGGTGGCCGCGCTGTGAGCGTCGTCGAACTTCAGAACGTCTCCCGCTGGTACGGCAACGTGGTCGCGGTGAACGACATCAGCATGACCCTCCAGCCCGGCGTGACCGGTCTGCTGGGCCCGAACGGCGCGGGCAAGACCACCGTGCTGCACATGATGGCCGGCTTCCTCGCCCCGTCGAAGGGCGCCGTCACCATCGACGGCGCGCCGACCTGGCGCAACCCGGGCGTCTACCGCACGCTCGGCCTGGTCGCCGAGCGGGAGGCCGTGCACGGCTTCCTGACCGCCCGCGAGTTCGTGGTGGCCTGCGCCAAGATGCAGAAGCTGCCCGACCCGGCCGGCGCCGCCACCCGCGCGCTGGAGCTGGTCGAGATGACGAGCGCCCAGGACAGGCGGATCGACACCTTCTCCAAGGGCATGCGCCAGCGCACCCGGGTGGCCGCCGCCCTCGTGCACGAGCCGCAGGTGCTGCTGCTCGACGAGCCGTTCAACGGCATGGACCCGCGGCAGCGCATGCACATGATGGAGCTGCTGCACGGGCTGGGCGACCGGGGCCACACGATCCTGTTCAGCTCGCACATCCTGGAGGAGGTCGAGCAGCTTTCCGGCCTGGTCCAGGTGATCGTCGCGGGCCGGCTGGCCGCCTCCGGCGACTACCGGCGGATCCGCCGGCTGATGACCAACCGCCCGCACGTGTTCGCCGTGCAGAGCTCCGACGACCGCCGGCTGGCGGTCGCGCTCATCGGGGAGAAATCGGTGAGCGGGGTGGAGATCGAGGCGGGCGGCTTGACCGTACGCGCCTCCGACTACGGCAGCTTCACCCGCGCGCTGCCGCGCATCGCCCTCGGCGAGGGCATCCGGCTGCGCAAACTGCTGCCGTCCGACGAGTCGCTGGAGAGCGTCTTCTCCTACCTGCTGGAGGCATGATGTCCACGGTCGCCTACATCACCGCCCGGGGCCTGTTCGGCCGCCGCCGGGCGCTGCTCCTGCTGCCGCTTCCCCTGCTGCTCATCGGTCTCGCGCTGATCTGCAAGGCGTACGACGTGAGCCCGTCGGACTGGGGTCAGCCGGTCGTGGTCGGGCTCGGCCTGGCCGTCGTGCTGCCGGTGACGGCTCTGATCGTCGGTACCGGGGTGCTCGGCTCCGAGGTCGACGACGGCACGATCATCCACATCCTGACCAAGCCGCTGCCACGCCGCGACATCATCCTGGCCAAGCTTCTGGTGGCGGCCGGGGTGACGGCGCTGACGGCCGCGGTCCCGCTGTTCGTGGTGGGCGCGCTGGTCGAGTCGGTGAAGTTCGGTTTCGCCCTGGTGATCGGCTCGGTGGCGGGCGCGCTCGCGTACTCGGCGCTCTTCCTGCTGCTGAGCCTGCTGACCCGCCGGCCGGTGCTGGTCGGTCTCGCGTACATCCTGGTCTGGGAGGGTCTGCTCGGCCGTTTCATCACCGGCACCCGGGTGCTCTCGATCGAGCAGTACGTCATCGGCATCGCCGACAAGATCGCGCCGAGCTATGTGCTCGAGGGCAAGGTGTCGCTGCCGGTGGCCGTCGTGATGAGCCTGATCTTCCTGGTCGGCGGCACGCTGTACGCGATCAACCGGCTCGGTTCCTTCAGCATGGCGGGCGAGACCAGCTGAGGCAAGGCCGGCCGAAGTATGGCTGAACGGGCCACTGCGGACGGTGACGGTCATCGTTTGGATGTGTTGCGTGATCGCTCCCGCGCCAGCATCCGCACCATCGCGATGGCCGCGCGTCCTCGGTGGCTTCGTCGTCCTGGCCGTCCTGGCCGCCGCCGCTCTCCTGATCTACGCCAAGTGGCGCGAGCGCGACGACGGTGAAGTCCTCACCACCGAGGGCGGCCAGCTCAACATCGCGGTGGTCGACGGCCGGTTCATCTTCCGGGTGACGGCCGTGCGCTGCCGGGTCGGCTCGCTCGGCGAGGGTTCGGTCGACCTCGAGCCCAAGGGTTCGTTCTGCCTGGTCGACATCGTCGCCCGCAACGGCTCCGCCAAGCCGGTCACCTTCGACGGCACGGCCCAGAAGGGGTACGACGCGGCCGGCGCCGAATACTCCACCGACATGCAGGCCGAGGTCATCGTCAACCCCGACCGGAACTTCGTCGACCCGATCGCCCCCAGCGCGGAGGCGAGGGGGACGCTGGTCTTCGACCTGCCGAGGGGCGGGACCTTGGCGTCGGTGGTGCTGCACGAGTCGTTCCACACCACCGGCGCCAAGGTCGCCCTCACTTAGCGGCGCCCACCAGTTCCGGGGTCTGCTCGCGGGTGACCAGCTTCTCGCCCTCGATGTCGACGTCGGGCAGGGCCCGGTCGAGCCAGCGCGGCAACCACCAGGCCGACCGGCCGAGCAGCGAGAGCACGGCGGGCACGATAGTCATCCGTACCAGGAAGGCATCGACCGCGACGCCGAAGGCGAGCGCGAAACCGAGCGACTTGATGATCGCGTCGTCGGCCAGAATAAAGCCGGCGAAGACGCTGATCATGATGAGGGCGGCCGCCGTCACCACCCGGGCGCCGTGCTTCACGCCGGTGATCACCGCCTCGTCCGGGGACGCGCCGTGCACGAACTCCTCGCGGGCCCGGGTGACCAGGAAGACCTCGTAGTCCATGGCCAGGCCGAACAGCACGCCGATCAGGAAGATCGGCATGATGCTGACGATCGGCCCGGTGCTGTCGAGCCCGAGCAGCCCGGAGAGCCAGCCCCACTGGAAGACCGCCACCACCGCGCCGAACGTGGCCGCCACCGACAGCAGGAAGCCCAGCGTGGCCTTGACCGGCACGGCGATGCTGCGGAAGACCAACATCAAGAGCAGGATCGCCAGACCCACGACCACGGCCAGGTACGGGATGAGCGCGTCGTTCAGCTTCTCCGACACGTCGATGTTGACGGCGGTGGTGCCGGTGACCGCCAAGGTCGCCCCCGGCACCGAGTGGTCCCGGATCGCGGTCACCAGATCCTGGGTCGCCGCGCTGCTCGGCCCGCTGCCCGGGATCACGGTCAGCAGGGCCGTGTCGCCGGCCTTGTTCACGGTCGGCGGGGTCACCGCGACGACGTCGTCCAGGCCGCCGATGACCTTGGTGGCCTGCTGGGCGGCGGTCGTGGCCTGACCGGCGGCGGCCTCCACGACGACGATCAGCGGCCCGTTGAAGCCGGCCCCGAACCCCTCGGCGAGCTGGTCGTACGCCTTGCGCTGGGTCGAGTCGACGGCCGCGGTGCTGTCGTCGGGCAGGGCCAGCCGCAGGCTCGTGGCCGGGACGGCGATCAAAGCCAGCACACCGGCCGCCAGCAGCAGGGCCGGTACCCGGCGGCGGACCACGAGCCGGGCCCACCGCTCGCCGAACGTCATGCCGGTGCTGACCCGGCGGCGCTTCCGGGCCAGAATCTTGTCGCCGGCGAAGCCGAGCAGCGCCGGCAGCAGGGTGAGGGTGATCAGTACGGCGACCGCCACGGTGCCCGCGGCGGCCAGGCCCATGCTGGTGAGGAAGCCGATGCCGACCACCGACAGCGCGGCCAGCGCGATGATCACGGTGAGGCCGGCGAAGACGACAGCCGAACCGGCGGTGCCGATCGCGCGGCCGGCCGCCTCTTCCTTGTCACGGCCCTCGGCCAGCTCGTGGCGGTAGCGGGAGACGACGAACAGCGCGTAGTCGATCCCGACGGCCAGGCCCAGCATCGTGGCCAGGGCCGAGGTCGAGCCGCTGAGGTCGAAGAAGCCGGTGGCGATCTGGATGCCGAGCATGCCCACGCCGACGCTGAGCAGGGCGGTGAGCAGCGGCAGCCCGGCCGCGACGAGCGCCCCGAACGTGATGACCAGGACCACCGCGGCCACCACGACGCCGATCGCCTCGGTGGCGCCGCCGGCCTCGGCGGCCTGGGTGGCGGTGCCGCCGTACTCGACCTCGACGCCGGCCGTCTCGGCGGTCTCCCCGGCCGCGTACAGGGCCTCCCGGTCGTGCTCGGTCAGGTCGCCCGGGGCGACCCTGTACGTGACCGTCGTGTACGCGGTCTGCTTGTCGGCCGAGACCGTCGGCTCCCCGACGGCGGCGACCTCGGGCGCGCCGCGCAGCGCGGTCACCGCCCGCTTCAGCGCGGCCTGCTGATCGGTGTCGGTCAGCGTGCCGGCCCCGCCGACGGTGAAGACCACCTGGGCCGACGCGGTGTCCCCGCCGCCGCCCATCTTCTCCTTGATCACCTCCAGGGCGCGGGACGACTCCGTACCGGGAATGGAGAAGGCGTTGCTCGTCGGGCCGGACAGAGTGGCCGCGCCGACGCCGAGGAGGGCGAACAGCAGCAGCCACATGACGGTCACCCGGCGCCGCCGCCGGAACGAGAACCGGCCGAGCCGGTAGAGGAGAGTCGCCACCTGAGATGTCCTCCGAGAGGTAGAAGAAGTGACCTCTCCAAGGTCGCGGGAAGCGCGCGGAATAGCGTCGTCCGAGCGCGGTCGGCCGGTACCGCGTCCGCGGTATTTCGGTTCTCCGGTGGCTACTACGCGGAGACGACGCCGGGGCGGGACGGCGGCGCCTACCGTCGAGGGCGATGATGACCGAAGTCGAGGCGTGGGCGCGCCGGCGCCAGACCCTGCTGTGGGATCTGCTCATCGCCGTCCTGCTCGGCTGGGCCACGATCAAGCTGGAGGAGGCGCAGGGCGAGCGGCGCTACGTCCTGCTCACCACGATCGCCGTCGTGGCGGTGTTCGCCCGCCGCCGATGGCCGCTGCCGACCCTCGCGGTGGTCACCGTGGCCACCCTGGTGACCATCGCCGTCAAGGCGCCCTCGGGCGGTCTGCTCCTGGCGGCCGGCGTGGTCATGTACGCGGTGCCGTTCCGGCCGCGGGAGTACGCCTGCGCGGTGTCGGCGGCGATCTTCGTGACCGGGCTGATCGCCGACACCCACAGCTGGTGGAACATCCAGTCGCTGGCCGCCTTCTCCTGGATCTTCGGCGGCGCCGGGCTCGGCCTCGGTGTGCGCTCCCGGCGGGCGTACATCCTCGAAGTGACCGAAAGGGCCCGCCAGGCGGAACAGACCCGCGAGGAGGAGGCCCGGCGGCGGGTGATGGACGAGCGGCTGCGCATCGCGCGCGAGCTGCACGACGTGGTGGCCCACCACATCGCGGTGATCAGCGTCCAGGCCGGCGCGGCCGGGCACGTGCTGCAGAAGCATCCCGAGCAGGTCTGGCCGGTGCTCGGGCACATCCGCGACGCGGCCGACACCGTGCTCCGCGAGATCCAGTCGGTGATCGGCGTGCTGCGCGACCCGGACGAGGCCGACACCACCGAGCCCACCTCCGGCCTCGACCGGCTCCCGGACCTGCTGAGCGGTCTGGGCACGGCTGGTTTCCGCGTACGCCTCTCGCGCAATGGCGAGGCAAGGGCCTTGCCCGCGATGACGGACCTCGCCGCCTACCGGATCGTGCAGGAAGCCCTGACGAACGCCCATCGGTACGGTGACGGCTCGGCTTTTCTGAAAATTTCGTATGAATCCCACGCGATCACCCTCGACGTCACCAACACGATCGTCCCGTACCGGGTGAACACCCGCTCCGGCTCCGGCTTCGGCCAGATCGGCATGCGGGAACGGGCCGCGGCCGCGCACGGCACCCTGACCACCGGGCCGGACGGCGACGGGCGCTACCGGGTGCACGCCGTGCTGCCCTTGAAAGGACACACCGTTGACCATTCGCGTGCTGCTCGCTGACGACCAGGCGCTGATCCGGGCCGGCTTCAAGATGATCCTCGACGCCGAGGACGGGCTCGAGGTGGCCGGCGAGGCCTCCGACGGCAAGGAGGCGGTCGAGCTGGCCCGCTCGGCCCGCGTCGACGTCGTGCTGATGGACATCCGGATGCCGCACATGGACGGCCTCGAGGCGACGCGGCACATCTGCGCCGACGACCACCTGGCGGGCGTACGGGTCCTGGTGCTCACCACGTTCGAGAACGACGACAACGTCGTGCTCGCCCTCCAGGCCGGCGCCAGCGGCTTCCTCGGCAAGAACGTCGCCCCGGCCGACCTGGTCACCGCGATCCGCGTGGTGGCCGGCGGTGAGGCCCTGCTCTCCCCGCGGGCCACCCAGGGCCTGGTCGGCCGCTTCCTCGACCAGCTGCGCCCGCCACCGGCGCAGGCCCTGGCCGCCCTCGACGTCCTCACCGACCGCGAACGCGAGGTCCTGGTGCTGGTCGCGCACGGGCTGTCGAACGACGACATCGCGGCCCGCCTCTACGTCTCCCCACTGACCGCCAAGACCCACGTCAACCGGGCCATGGCCAAGCTGAACGCCCGCGACCGGGCCCAGCTGGTCGTGCTGGCCTATCAGAGCGGCCTGGTCCGGCCGGGCGACCCGCTCCCCTAAAGATCCAGGACTATGTCGCCCCGGGGTCGCGACGAGCAGATCAGGACGTTGCCCTCGGCCGGCGGATCGACCGGGTCGGTGGTGTAGGTGACCTCGCCCGACAGCAGGCCGGACTCGCAGTTGTGGCAGACGCCGACCCGGCACGACCAGCGCACCGGCACGTCGCACGCCTCGGCCAGCTCGAGCAGGCTGGTCCCGTCGCCCGGCCAGGGGACGGTGAGGTCGCTGCGGACGAAGGACACCGACGGCCCGGTGCCCGGCTCCCCGTCGGGCGCGTGAGGCGGCCGGGACGGCTTGGCGCTGATGCCGGGGGTCAAGGCGGCCCGCGCGCCGAAGACCTCGGTGTGAACCTTGCCGGCCGGGAAGGCGGCGGCGACGGCCTCCTCCATGGCGGTCGGGCCGCAGAGGTAGACGTCGGCGTCGGGCGGCAGATCGAGCGTGCGCAGCAGAGCGGGCGTCAGGTGGCCGGTGACGTCGTAGTCGGTGTCCTGCGGCCGGGGGCGGCTGTAACAGACGTACGACCGGGCCTGGGGTAGTTGCGCCAGCAAGGCGGCGGCCTCGGCGGCGAAGGGCCGCTCGTCGCCGTTGCGCGCGGCCTGCACCCACCAGATCCGGCGGGTGGACCGCTGCTCGGCCAGCGCGTGCAGCATTGCCAGCACCGGCGTGGCGCCGACCCCACCGCTGATCAGCACGACCGGCGACGATCCCGGCGCCAGGACGAAACTCCCGCGCGGCGCGGCGACGTCGACGGTGTCGCCGGCACGCAGGTGGGTGTGCAGATATTCGCTGCCCACCCCGTGCGGCTCGCGTTTGACACTGATCCGGTACGCGGCGTCGCCCGGCCGCCCGGAGAGCGAGTAGCTGCGGACGAGCCCGGACCGCAGCCGTACGGTCAAGAACTGCCCGGCGAGCGCGGCCGGCAGCGGAACGCCGTCCGGATCGGCCAGCCGCACCGAGGTGATCGTGCTGCTCTCCCGCTCGATGGCGGTCACCCGCAACGCCCGGAACCCGGCCCAGGCCGGCGGCGGCGCGGCGCCGGCCAGCCCGGCGTTGCCACCCGCCGACTCCGGCTGGTCGAGCATCGCCCGGAACGACCCCTGCCAGCCCGGGCTGAGCGCCGGGATCCGCAGCGCCCGCTCGATCGTCGCGCGGTCGTGCCCCGGCAGATAAAGCAGCCCGTCCACTTCGGACACGGTGAGCCCTTCCGGCCCGTCGGCGACCTTGACGATCTCGTCGCCGGCCCGGACCTCGCCCTCCTCGAGCACCCGGAAGTAGAACCCCGGCCGCCGATGCTGAACGAGCAGCGCGGGCATCCGCGGCTCGTTCATCCGGATCCCGACCCGGTAACAGGTCACCCGCGGCTGCGTGACCTCGAACAGCGCCGCCCCGATCCGATACCGGTCACCGATGTGCACCTCGTCGTCGGCCAGCCCGTCGACCGTGAAGTTCTCCCCGAACTGCCCGAACTCGAAGTCGTCACGACCCAGGAACTCGCGCCAGTACTCGTACGACTCGAGCTGGTACACGAACACAGCGCGCTGCTCCCCGCCGTGCCCGCCGAGATCCCCCTGCCCATCCCCGTCGATGTTGAGCCGCCGCACCATGGCCGCCCCGTCGACAGGCGACTTCCAGACCCCCGTGTGAACGGTCCGCCCCCGCCACACGACATCCTTGGGCAGGCCGACGTTCACCGATCGCAGCATCGCCATCTCCACATCTTGCGACCCTCCGAGCCTGTTCACGCCGGTGACGCCTGTCACTCGGCCCGCTCAGGCCGCTGACACCGGGCCGGGCAGGTCGCGGCGGTCGCGGATCGGGCCGGTGAGCAGGATGCCGGTGGAGAGCACCAGGGTGGCGGTCATCAACCAGAGCGTCGGGCGCAGGCCCAGCGAGGTGCCCAGGAAGCCGCCGAGCAGCGCGCCCAGCGGGATGGCGCCGTAGTTGACCAGTTGCATGGCGGTGATGACCCGGCCGAGGAGCGGGCGCGGCGTGTACAGCTGGCGGAAACTGTCCTTGATGATGTTCCCGGCCACGATGCCGGCGCCGACCACCACGCCACCCACCACGACGAAGGCCAGCCGGGGGCCGGGACCGGCGAGCGGGATCAGCAGGGCGAACGGCGCCGCGCCGATCTGACAGGCCATCATCGCGTACGCCGTACCCAGGCGCCGGGCCATCGCGCCGGCCGCCAGCGCGCCCAGGACGCCACCACAACCCGTCGCGGCCACCACGAGGCCGACCGTGCCCGGCTCGGCCCCGATCTCGCGGACCAGGAACACGACCAGGATCGACTGGTAGCCGATCAGCGCCAGGTTCGCCGCCGCCCCGAACATCGCCATGGTCCGCAGGTACGGGTCGCGCGCCAGGAACCGCAGCCCCTCGGCGATCTCGGACCGCAGCGCCCGCCGGGGAGCCGCCGGGCGCGGTGGTTCCCGATGCCGCAGGCTGACCAGGCAGACGATCGAGACGAGGAAGCTGACCGCGTCCACCAGCAGCCCGGTCACGGCCCCGAAGACCTGCGCGATGAGGCCGCCCACGCCCGGCCCGGCGACCTGCGCGGCGGCCTCGCTGCCCTGAAGCTTGGCGTTGCCGTCGGCCAGCCGTTCGGGGCCGAGCAACGAGGGCAGGTAGACCGGAGCCGCCGTCTCGGCGAAGACCGACGCCACCCCGGCCAGCAGGGCCACACCGAGCAGATGCCCCATGGTCAGGGCGCCGAGCCCGGCCGCCACCGGCACGCCGGCGAACAACACCAGGGAAACCGCGTCACAGGCGATCAGCACCGCCCGCCGGGGCAGCCGGTCCACCCACACACCGGCCGGCAACCCGATCAGCAGCCAGGGCAGCCAGACCGCCGCCTGAAGCAGAGCCACCTGAAACGTCGACGCGTCGAGCACACTCACCGCGACCAGCGGCATGGCGACAGCGGTGACGGCGCTACCGAACCGGCTGGTGGTCTGCCCGAACCACAAAATGCGGAAGTCCCTCAACGGGTGAGGCCCCGCGACTGCATCTCAGCCTCGACGGCCTCCCGCCGGCGCCGCCAGTCACGCCTGGCCTTCGGATTGCGGCCGGGCGACCGGTCGGACCACAGCTCACGCTCCCGGGCCAGCTCCAGCCGCCCCCGCAACTGCTCGTCGGTGAGACCGGCCCGATCAAGGTCCCACGTCTCCACAATCTTCCACCGGGACACAGCACCATCTCAGCGCGCCAAGGCGAGACTCGCACCCGCATTTAGCCGGTCAGGCCTCGTTCATGGTGGTCGAGCAGAGCCCGGGACCCGGTTCACCAGGCCGCAAAGCCGCCACCGCCGGTTCGCGCTGAACAGAACGAGCCACGCCAGAGCCCTGGCTCCGGCGACCACGCCTCCAACCGGGTCTCCGAGTCCCTGGCTATATCCGCAACGGCTCCGACTGAGCTACCCGCCGAGGCGAGCCCGCCGAATCCCAGCGCTGGCGCATGACCCTCACCGGTGCCGAGGAGTACAAGCCCGTCCCCGGGCTGTGACGCCGGGTGGATCCCGTTGGTGGCCGGTCCGCCCTGGACGCTGATCACGATGTGGGCCGAGCCGAACACCGCCGCGGTTGCCATCTTTCCGGTGGTCAGCCTTCTGCCGCACTTCGCCGCGGTGTGGCGGGCCGAGTCAGGTCGTCGCCGGCGCATCACCGCCGGCCGGGAGGATTCCTTTACGCCATGACGGCGGCCGCGATGGTGGCGGCCGGTGATGGCGGATCGCGCGGGCGCCGCAGCCTCGGTGCGGGGCGCCGGCCGGGTCAGCGGCCGAAGGTTTCGGCACTGGTTCGGTATGTGGGGGTGGGGTCGGTCTCGGGGTTGAGCAGGATGGTCAGGTCGGGCAGGGCGGTCGGCGCCGGCTCGCCGTCGTCGTCTGTCTGGCCGGGCTCCGACTCCCAGTCGATCAGGGCGACCGTCACGGTCCAGCGGCCCGCCGGCAGGGGGAACCGCACGCCGTCGGAGGGGTCGGCCCGGACGTGTTCCAGGCCGCTAATCACGGCGCCGCCGGCGGTGGTCAGCAGGTAGGGGGCCGAGGTGGCGTACGCGTATTCGCGCTCCCGCTCGGTCCAGCGGGCCGGGGCCGCGGCCGTGCCGATGCGGGCCACGAACGCGAACCGGCCGTCGCTTTCGATGTCCACCGGCACGAGGGTGCCGGCGGCTATGTGCCCCGCTATGTCCTCGTCGTGGTCGACGATGCGGTCGAAGGCGCCGGGTGCCCACAGCGCGCCCACGGCCACGTCGGTGACCATCGTGCCGGTGACTTCCATCGATGATCGGTCCTCAGGGGGTGGCTCGGGCTCGGAGGATCAAGGCTAGGCCGAACAGGGCCGGCAACACCATCACCTGTGGCAGCAGGGCGATCAGGCCGTGGCCGGACAGGCGCCAGTTGGTCCACAGGCCGATCAGGGTGGCCGCGGCGATGATCGCGAGGCCCACCGGGACCTCACGGGTGGCGGGGCGCGGGACCGGTGGCGGCAAGGGACGGTCCGGCTCCACCGCTATGCCGGCCGTCAGGCGGCGGTAGCCCTCCGGGGTGCCGATCCCGGCCCGCTCGGCCGGGTGGGCCAGGTAGAACCGGAGGGCGGCGGCCACGAACGCGCCGGAGGTCTTGTCGAAGGTGAGGGTCGCCTCGGGCGCGCCGGCCAGGGCGACCGTGATCTCGCCGTCCAGGTCGTTGCGGGGCTGGGTCTCGGCCAGTGCCGGCCACGGGTGGAAGAAAGTGCCGGTCAGCCTGTCCGCGCGTACCCCCGAAGACGTGAAAGTGACTCCGGTGCCGTGCCACAGGCCGTACCCGTAGAACGGTAGTGGCGTGAGCGTGGCGGCCAGCAGGACCACCCACGCGGTCCGGTCGGGCTCGGTCAGGCCGAGTGACAGAACCGTCGCGATGAGCGCGAAGTGGGCCAGGCCGGCCAGGATCAGCGCCGGGCCGCGGGGTGTGGCGAAGCCGGGCATCGACGGTGTGCGGGGGCGTTCGGCCACGAACCAGGCCAGCAGGGCCAGGACGACCGCGGCGCCGAGCAGCAGGGCACCGCGGTGGGCGAGGGCCAGGACCACGAGAACCGCCGCGCCTCCCAGGAGGGTGGCGCGGCGGTGCCGGACGATGAGCACGGGTGGAGGCTAGCGCCGTGGGGTGACGGCAACCTGAAAGATGGGCAAACGGCCGAGCTTGCGGTACGCGTTGAGGGCGGCCGGCGTGCTGTCCACCGACGAGTCCTGGCCCTTCTGGTTGCTCGGCGTCTCGAACTGCACCATGGCCTTGATCCGCGGGAACTCGCGGATGTCGTTGCCCATCCGGCGGTAGAAGTCGGCCTTGTACTGGGTGTTCCGCTTGGAGGACCAGACGCCCCACTCGGCCAGCATGAGCGGCTTGTTGGGGTGGCGGGTCACCGCCCAGCTGTAGAAGCCGGGCCAGCTGCGCTTGCCTTCGAGCCGGCGGTTGAGGATCTCGGCGAAGTCGCCGTGCCCGTATCCGGGGTCGCTGTAGGCGTAGGTGTCGAAGCCGATCCAGTCGACCACGTCGTCGCCCGGGTACATCTGGTTGAACCAGCTCTTCTGGGCGTGCGGCACGTACGCCATGTGGACGAGCACGCTGACGATGTTGTCGGCGCCCTTGGCCCGCAGCCGCTTGACCACGTGACGGTACATGGCGGCGTAGTCGCGGGCGGTGTAGCCGGAGCCGGCTTTCTCGCGGACGTCGTTCTCGCCCTCATGGTGCACGGCGAAGAAGAACTGCTCGGGAAAATTCTTCTTGATGTGTACGGCGAGCCGGTCCAGGAACGCGTCGGTGCGCCGGTCCCCCTTGGCGATCTTGGCCCAGGACGCGGACTCGGGCTTCCAGTTGAGGAACAGGATGCGCTGGCGGCCGGGCTGGTGCGCGATCGCGATCTCCTGCTCGGTCGGGAACAGCTGCCGCGTGCCGCCGTGGTAGGCGTGGTAGATCGCCTGGTGGCGGCCGGTCTTGCGCTCGAACCGGGAGAGGGCGGAGGCGCCGCGGCTCTCGGTGTGCGCGCCGGGGGCCACGCCCCAGAGGACCCCGCAGGTCGGCACCAGGTTGTGGCCGGTGTAGCAGCGTCCCCCGCGACGCTGCTGCTGCTGCTGTTGCTGCGGCTGGGTGATGGCGGCGGCGAAGCCGGGCGCGGCGATGTTGGCGATCCGTGGCGCCGGGGCGGGCGCCAGAACCGCGGCGGCGGCGCTGGTGGCCGAGGTGGCGGCGGTGGAGGGAGCAGCCGACGACGGCGCGCGGAAGACCGGCGGCGCGACGCCGGGCTCGGCCGTTTCCGGGGCTTCGGGCGGCGACATGGCCGGAACGGAGACGGTCGGGTCGCTGAGCCCGAGTCCGATCTGGTCGGCGCCGCCGGTCCACGCCCAAGCGAGCGTGGCCGCGACCGACAGCGCGAATGCCGTGGGTATCGCGGCGAACTGAACAATTCGTCGACTCACGATCAGCCAGTATTGAGGCTTAAGTCCGTTTTGTCTAATACCCGACGGGAAAAGGCAGAGGGGAGTCCCATCTCGACCACGATCACGCGGGCTGCCAAACTGTCCCCTTAGTCGGCCCGCAGGGGGATACGGAAGTGAATGGTTCGATGCTGCCCGAAGACGTGCTGCGCGACGCCCCGTCGTACACGCCGCACCCGCACGAGCTGGCGGACCTCGAACTTCTGCTCTCCGGCGCCTATGCGCCGCTGACCGGTTTCCTCGGCCGCGCCGATCTGCACGCGCTGCGCCGCCGGGGCCGTCTGGCCGACGGCACGCCGTGGCCGGTTCCGGTCACATTGGAGATTCCCGAGGAGATCGCCGGACGGCTCGACCTCGAGGACCCGCTGCACCGCACGGTCATCCTCACCGACCCCGAGGGCGCCCCGGTGGCCGCGCTCGAGGTCAGCGACGCCTGGCCGTCGCGGGAGCGCGAGTGGGGCGTCGGCGGCCGGGTGACCCGGATGGGCGACGGCGGCCACGGTCCGTTCCAGCGCCTGCGGCGTACGCCCGAGGAGGTCCGCGCCCTGCTCCCACCCGGCCGGGTGCTCGGCGTGATCGCCGACCGGCCGCTGCATCGCCCGCAGCTCGCGCAGATCTCGCACGCCGCCCGCACGCTCGGCGCTCACCTGCTGATCCTCATCCCGGTGATCGGCCCCGGGCCCGACGGGCTGCCGCCCGAGGCGCTGGTCCGCACGATCTTCGCGGCCCGTGACCGGATGCCCCCGGCCACGATCGTCGCCGTGCCGCTGCTGCCGCGCGGTGACGAGCTGCGCGACGCCCTGCTGCGGGCCCGCGTCGCCGGCGCGTACGGCGTGAGCCACGTGCTCTCCACCGGCGACATGCTCACCGGCGGCAACCTGCGCGTGCTCGTGCCGCGCGAGCTGGCCTACGACAACCGGGACGGCCAGTGGCGCTGGCGCGACGACATCCCGCCGCGCAACCGCCGACTCGCGATGACCCCGGCCGAGATCGACGACCTGCTCGACCGCGGCTTCCCGCTGCCCGAGTGGCACACTCCCCCGGCCGTGGCCAAGGAGCTGGTCCGGGTCCGGCCGCCGCGCCGGCACCGCGGCCTGGTGGTCTTCTTCACCGGCTTCTCCGGCTCCGGCAAGTCGACGATCGCCCGCGGTCTGGCTGACACGCTGCGGGAGAGCGGCGACCGGACGATCACGCTGCTCGACGGCGACGTGGTGCGCCGCGAGCTCTCGGCCGGGCTGGGCTTCAGCAAGGCCGACCGCGACCGCAACGTACGCCGCATCGGCTGGGTCGCGGCCGAGGTCGGCCGCCACCGGGGCATGGCGGTGGCCTGCCCGATCGCGCCGTACGAGAACGCCCGCGCGGCCGTGCGGGCGATGGCCGTCGAGGCCGGCGCGGGCTTCGTGCTGGTGCACGTGAACACGCCGCTCGAGGTCTGCGAGCAGCGCGACCGCAAGGGCCTGTACGCCCGGGCCCGGGCCGGCCAGCTGCGCGGCATGACCGGCATCGACGACCCGTACGAGGAGCCGGCCGACGCCGAGCTGACCATCGACACCACGACGATGTCGGTGGCCGAGGCCATCGAGATCGTGATCGCCCATCTCGTGGAAAGCGGCTGGGTGGAGCCGAAAATGTAAAGCACCCATCACGTCGGCGGGAGTGAGGCGTTGAGCCCTTGGGGGCGAAACGCCCAAATGAACCTCACTCCACCCCCGAAAGGGCCGCCAACCGATGGAAGCGTCACGCCCCGCGGATGTCTCGCACTATCTCGGTGTCTTCCGCCGGCACTGGTGGATCGCACTGATCGCGACGGGCGCCGGCCTCGGTGCGGGAGCGGGCCTGACCTCGGCGATGCCCAAGGTCTACCAGTCGTCCACGGCGGTGCTCGTGCAGGCCGTCGACCAGGACACCAACGCGCAGGGTGGCCGCACCAAGGGCTCGGTCAACCTCGACACCGAGGCCCAGCTGGTCGGCTCGGGCGCGGTCGCGACCAAGGCGGCCGCGTTGCTGCGCAGTGACCGGTCGCCGATCGAGCTGGCCAAGGACGTCTCGGTCGAGGTGCCGGCCAACACGACGGTCCTGATGGTCACCTTCCAGGCGGACTCGCCGGAGGGCGCGCAGGCCGGCTCGCACGCTTTCGCCGAGGCCTATCTGCGCAACCGCGAGGAGACCGCGCAGAACGGCCTGGACCAGCAGATCAAGACGCTCACCGCGAAGATCAAGCAGCTCACCACGACGCTGACCGGGATCAACGCGCGGCTGGCCCGGGCCACCCGGGGCAGCTCGGACGAGAGCAACCTGCAGAGCCTGCGGCAGAACTCGCAGAACCAGCTCAACGGCATGACCGGCAAGCTGAACGAGCTCACCACCACCACTGTCGGCGCGGGCAGCATCATCAGCGACGCCCGCCTGCCGGAGACCCCGGTCAGCCCGAACGCGATGATCAACATCGCCACCGGGGGCATGCTGGGCCTGCTGCTCGGCCTGGCTCTCGCCTTCGTCCGGGAGCGGTACGACCGTCGGCTGCGCTCGGCGGCCGACGTGCGCGACCGCGGGCGGATGAACGTGCTGGCCGCGCTCGACGAGCGGACCACGCCGCACTTCGACGACGTCCTGCAGCCGTACGGCGCCGGTGGCCGGGTCTTCAACCGGCTGCGCAACGAGGTGCTGGCGACCCTGCCGGCCGACGCCCGGACCATCGTGGTGACCGGCGCCAGCCGCGGCTCGGCCAGCACCCTGGTCGCCGCGAACCTGGCCGCCGCCCTGGCCCGCACCGGCAGCGACGTCGTGCTGATCGGCGCGCACCTGCCGGACAGCGTCGTCGACGCCGCCCCGCTGGCCCGGATGCTCGGCGTCTCGGCCGTACCCGGCCTGTCCGACCTGCTGGCCGGCCGGGTCGGCCTCAACCGCGTGCTGCAGCGCTGCCCGCGCATCCCGTCGCTGCGGGTGATCACCACCGGTGGCGCCGCCACCGCGGCCGGGCTGATGCAGTCGCAGCGGCTGCGCGACACCCTGGAGACGCTGCGCGGACAGGGCGGCTACGTGGTCATCGAGGCGCCGTCGACGGCGAGCAGCGCCGACGCGCAGAGCCTGGCCAGCCTGGCCGACGCCGCGATCCTCGCGGTCGAGCTGCGCCGGGCCCGCCGCCCCGCCCTGCTCGACGCGGCCGAGCAGCTGCAGCGGGTCGGCACGCCGCTGCTGGGCGCGGTCGTGCTGCCGCATCTGACCAACCTGCGTACGGCCGAAGCGGCCGCACCCGTGGTGACCCTGACGCCCGCACCGGCCTCGTCGGAGGGCCCTCGGCCCGACGAGACGGCCGTGCTGACCGCGCCCCAGCGCTTCCCGACCAACACGGTCTCGTCGGCCGAGAAGGCCGCGCTGCGCCAGCGGGACGCCAACCACGCGGACGAGATCACCGCGGTGATCGACATGTCGGGCGCGGTCAAGGACATCGCCAAGGACGGCGACAAGAAGTGACCCAGACGGCCCCCACCCCGGCGCGTGTAGCGGGCGGGGCGGCTCACGGTGCGCCGAAGCGGCGGGATCTGCCGGCCTGGCCGGTGGCGTGCATCCTGGCCTTCTACCCGGTCTGGTGGGCGCTCGGCCTGGGCGTGCTGATCTTCGCGCTGATGGCCGTGCCGATGCTGTTCCTGCTGATCCGGCGCCGCGCCGCCGGCCGCCCGCTGCGGCTGCCGCCCGGCTTCGCCTTCTGGGTGATCTTCCTGGCGGCCGTGGTGGTCAGCATCGGCGCGCTCGGCGCCGACCCGGCCGGCACGGTGGCCGAGCACGCGACCGGGCGACTGCCGGCGGTGACTTACAAGGCTCTGATGTACGCGTCGCTGACCGTGCTGCTGGTCTACGCGGGCAACCTGACCGAGGCCGAACTGCCGAAACGCCGGCTGGTGAAGCTGCTCGGCTGGCTGTTCGTGGTGACCGTGCTGGGCGGGCTGCTCGGCATGGTGGCGGGCACGTTCGAGTTCACCTCGCCGGTCGAGTGGCTGCTGCCCCCGGGCGTACGCAACAAGGGCTTCGTGCAGTCGCTGGTCCATCCGTACGCGGCACAGATCATGGACATCGTCGGCGAGGGCCAGCCGCGCCCGGCCGCGCCGTGGGGTTACACGAACACCTGGGGCAACAACTTCTGCCTGCTGGTGGGCTGGCTGATCGTGGCCGCCCGGTCGTCCCGGGCGAAATTCTGGACGACCGTCTGCCTGGTCGTCTCGATCGTGCCGGCCGTCGTCTCGCTCAACCGGGGCCTGTGGATCGGCATCGGCGTGCTGGTCGTCTACGTGGCCGCCCGGTACGTGCTGGCCGGCAAGCTCTGGATCATCGGCGCGGTCGTCATGGCCGCCGCCATGCTTTCGGTCACCCTGGTCGCCACCCCCCTCGGCGACGTGGTCGGGGCCCGGATGGACAACGGCAAGTCCAACGGCGTCCGCTCGTTCCTCATCGACCGCGCCCTGGACGGCTTCACCGGCTCCCCCGTGATCGGCTACGGCGGCACCCGCAACACCCTGGGCGGCCGCAACTCGATCACCGTCGGGGAGAGCGCCGGCTGCGAGCGCTGCGGCAACTTCACCGTCGGCGGCAACGGGCAGCTGTGGCAGCTGCTCTACGCGCACGGCGCGGTCGGCACCGTGGGTTATCTCGGCTTCTTCGCGTACGGGCTGTGGCGGTTCCGCCGCGACCGCAGCCCGATCGGGGTGGCCGGCAGCGCCGCGATCGTCACCTCGTTCTCGGCGATGCTCTGGTACAACTCGCTCGTCACCCCCCTGGCCTTCACCGTTCTGGCGTTCGCGCTGCTCTGGCGCAATTCATCCGAGGGGGACACGACGACATGAGTCCGGTCAAGACGGCGCCGGCCGAGCTGACCGCGGGCGACGCGGAGCTGCGTACGCGGTACCTGACCGAGGTGCTCGACCTTCTCTACCCGCAGCCGTGCCGTACGGACGGCTCGCCGGGCACCCCGATCGCCGAGTACCTCGTGGTTCCGGACGCGCGGCGGCCCCGCCTGCTGGTGCCCTCGATGTCGCGCCGGGTCGCGGCGGCCGCGGTCCGGCGTTACGCCGAGCCGCAGTCGCGGGCCGCCCGCCTCAAGCGCGAGGCGGTGGTCGCCGCGGTCCGCACGGGCGCCTCCGGCGTGCTGTTGCGCGACCGGGTCCGGGTCACCGGCCCGTACTCGCAATGCATCGACGGTTATCTGAGCGAGGCGCTGGGCCGCGAGCTGGCGGTGAGCGTCCACATCGGCCCGGCCCGGGCCAACCGCAAGCCGGTGCTCCAGCTGCTCAGCCCGGACGGTGACACGTTCGGCTTCGGCAAGCTCGGCACCGGGCCGCTCACCCAGCGGCTGGTCAAGGCCGAGGCGGCGGCGCTGACCGCGCTCGGCAACAGCGGCCTGACCAAGCTGACCGTGCCGCGGGTGCTGCACGCCGGCGAGTGGCGCGGCCTGCAGGTGCTGGTGCAGTCGGCGCTGCCGGTGTGGTTGCCGCGCGCCCCGCTGAACCAGCGCCGCCTGGTCGGGGCGATGCTCGACATCGCCGGCTGCTGCGGCTACACGACCGGGACGCTGGCCGGCAGCGCGTACTGGCACGAGCTGCGGGGACGGCTGGCCGGGGTGAGCGACCGGCCCGAGGGCGTCGCCCTGGCCTCGGCGGCCGAGCTGCTGGTGCGCCGCGGCGGCGAGATCGGCTTCCGCTACGGCGCCTGGCACGGCGACTGGGCGCCCTGGAACATGGCCAACCTGGCCGACGCGCTGCTGGTCTGGGACTGGGAACGGTTCGCCACCGGGGTGCCGCTGGGCTTCGACGCGGTGCACCACGAGCTGCAGAAGCGCATCCAGTCCACCGAGGACGCCCGGGACGCGGTCGAGGCGACCGTCAAGCGCGCGGGCGAGCTGCTGGCGCCGTTCGGGGTGGTACCCGAGGGCCGCGAGGTGACCGCGCTGCTCTACCTGGTCGACCTGGCCACCCGATATCTGACCGACCGCCAGGCCGAGGCCGGCGCCCGCCTGGGCGTGCTCGGCACCTGGCTGCTCCCGGTGCTGATCCGCCGGGTCGAGGAGCTGTGACCATGGACGTACGCAAGATGCCGGCGCCGATGAAGCGCGTGGTGCACCTGGGCTCACGCTCCTACGGCCGGCTCACCGCGCCGGGCCGGATGACGCCGTCGTTCCTGATCTGCGGCGGGCAGCGCTGCGGCACGACGTCGCTGTACCGCGCGCTGGCCGAGCATCCGGTGGTGCTCAAGGCCGTACTGCACAAGGGCGTGCACTACTTCGACACGTCGTACGACCGCGGAATGGGCTGGTACAAGGCGCATTTCCCGCTGACCCGCAGCGCCGACAAGATCTCCGACAGGTACGGGGTGGCGGCGCAGACATTCGAGTCGAGCCCCTACTACATGTACCACCCGCAGGCGGCGGCCCGGATCGCCCGCGACCTGCCGTACGCCAAGCTGGTCGTGCTGGTCCGTGACCCGGTGGAGCGGGCGTACTCGCAGCACCACCACGAGGTGGCCCGCGACTTCGAACCCGAGCGCGACTTCGGGGCGGCGCTCGCCCTCGAACCGGCCCGCCTGCACAAGCAGGAGGAGAAGCTGGCCGAGGACCCGGAGTACTACAGCTTCAGCCACCAGCACCACGCGTACCGGGCCCGCGGCGAGTACGCCCGCTACCTGAGCGTGATGGCGCAGCACGTGGGCCGCGAGCGGATCCACGTGGTGGAGAGCGAGCGGTTCTTCGCCGAGCCGGAGGACGTCTACGACGAGGTCTGCGACTTCCTGGGGCTGCCCAACTATCTCGAGCGGCCGCCGTTCGAGCGGCACAACGCCCGCCCCCGCCAGGCCGACATGGACCCGGCCCTGCGCCGCGAGCTCACCGACTACTACCTGCCCCACGACGAGGCCCTGGCCCGGTGGCTGGGGCGCATGCCGATCTGGCGCCGCACGTGACAGCTGTTCTGGATAGCTCTTCTTCGACGAAAGCGGCGGCCCGGGGCGGGCTGGCCAACATGGTCGGTTCGGCGCTGGCCGGCGGCACCGGGGTGGTGGTCACGTGGGTGGTGGCCCGGTCGCTCGGCGCCGAGCAGGCCGGGGCGTTCTTCGCCGCCACGGCCGCGTTCGTGCTGGCCGGTGGGCTGGCCAAGCTGGGCACGCAGACCGGGTTGGTCTACTGGCCGGCGCGGCTGCGGGCCACCGGCCGGGCCCACCTGCTCGGCGCGTGCCTGCGGGCCGGGCTGGCGCCGGTCGTGGTGGTCTCGGTCGTGCTCGCGGCGGCGATGTGGCTGACCGCGCCGGCGATCGCGCGGATCACCGCGCACGACGCGGGACACGTGGTCGACGCCCACACCGCGGGGCTGCGGGTGCTGGCCGCGTTCCTGCCGTTGCAGGCGCTGACCGACGCGCTGCTCACGGCGACCCGCGGCTACCGGGCCATGCGGCCGACCGTGCTGCTCGACCGGGTGCTGCGCAACCTCGTGCAGGTCGCCCTGGTCGGGATGGCGGCACTGTGGACCGCGGGATCGTTGCCCGGGTTCGCGCTCGCCTGGGCGGCCCCCTACCTGCCGGTCGCGGTGCTGGCCGCGTACAGCCTCAGAAAGGTCTATCGCGCTCAGAAGCCGCCCGGGGTGACCACGCACCGGGCCGAGCGGATCGGCGTCCGCCGCGACTTCTGGCGGTTCACCGGGCCGCGCGCGCTGGCCAGCGTGGCCCAGCTGGCCCTGCAGCGGGTGGACGTGCTGCTGGTGGCGGCGCTGGCCGGTCTCGCGCCGGCCGCCGTCTACGCCGTAGCGGGGCGATTTGTCGTTTTGATTCAGTTCGCCAATCAGGGGATCTCGCAATCGGTGCAGCCGCGGCTGGCCGAGGCGCTGGCCACCGGCGACCGCCGCCAGGCCAACCACCTCTACCAGACCGCCACCGGCTGGCTCGTGCTCGTCACCTGGCCGATCATCCTGCTGGTCATCCTGTTCGCGCCGCTCTGGCTGCGGCTGTTCGGCGAGCACTACGCGAGCGAGGGACGGGTCGTGGTGGTCGTGCTGGCCGGCGCGATGCTGGTCGCCACCGGCTGCGGCATGGTCGACATGGTCCTGGCCATGGCCGGGCGCACCTCGTGGAA
This sequence comes from Actinoplanes sp. NPDC048796, assembly GCF_040650035.1. NCBI lineage: Bacteria > Bacillati > Actinomycetota > Actinomycetes > Micromonosporales > Micromonosporaceae > Actinoplanes > Actinoplanes sp. NPDC048796. The sequence continues at coordinate 616,076 of NZ_JBEZGO010000002.1, forward strand.
CCTGGCCAACGTGCTGATCGCGCTGGTCGTCACGGTCGGGCTGGACCTGCTGCTGATCCCCGCGTACGGCGCGCTGGGCGCGGCCATCGGGCTGGCCTGCGCGATGGTCGCCAACAACCTGCTCCCGCTGGCCCAGGTGGGCCGGTCGGCGGGGCTGCACCCGTTCGGGCGCGGCACGCGGGTGGCGGCCCTGCTGGCGGTCGTCTGCTTCGGCGTACTCCCCTGGGCCGTCACCGCGATCGCCGGAACCGGCGGCATCGGACTGACCCTCGCGGCGCTGGCCGCCGTTCCCGCCTACGGCGGCGGCGCCTGGCTGCTGCGCGCACACCTCGCTCTGGACGCCTTCAAACCTTCGAGGAGGACGAGTTGACCACCGACTACACAAAGGTGTTCCAGGACACCGACGCGGTCGAGAAGTACGAGAACGTCACCTACGCACCGGACAGCTACGCGTCGCAGATCAACGAGCGGCAGCAGGACTACCTGCGCACGCTGGTGCGGCGCGAGTTCGGTCCGCTGGCGCCGGTGCAGCACGACTTCGCCTGCGGCACCGGGCGGGCCATCCGCATCCTGCACGGGCTGGTCCGCGAGGCGCACGGCTACGACACGTCGGCCGAGATGATGGCGAAGGCGGCCGAGGTCGGCTCGCGGGCGAACTGGCACCAGGTGGCGCCGGACGGCCCGGTGCCGCACCCGGTGCCGGCCGGCTTCCCGGCCATCGTGACGATGTTCCGGCTGTTGCTCAACGTGGACTCGGCGATCCGGGACCGGGCGCTCGCGTTCGCGGCGAAGGCGCTGCCGACGCGGGACTCGGGGGTGCTCGTGGTGGAGAACCACGGGAACGCGGCCTCGGTACGCCATCTGCGGGCCCGCCGGCACCAGGGGCAGCGGTGGTTCGCCGAGCTGTCGCACGAGGAGGTGTCCGCGCTGTTCGAGCGGCACGGATTCGAGATCGTCGAGCGGCGGGGCTTCTCGATGATCACGCCCTCGCTGCACGGGAATCCGGTGGCCCGGGCCGTGGACGCGGCGGCCCGGCGAATGCCCGGCAGTGACTCGTACGCCGTGAACGTTCTCTACACCGCCCGCCGTGTCCATGCGTAAAGGCATTTTGATCTTAGTTCTTGTCCTGTTTGTGAGCGCTTGCTCATTTAGCCGGGACAAAAAGGACACGGAGCTACCCCCGGTGCCACCCGATTTGTCGGCGGCGCCGGCCGCCGTCGCCGTCCAGCAGGGGCCCTTCGCGTCGGGCCCGGTACGCGCGCCGCAGCGGGGCGCCCTGGTCGGGGCGTGGATCAAGCCGGATGCGCTGACCCACGTCGGCCGGCTCGCCGCGGTGGACAGCCTTCAGGCCGACCTGGGGCGGCGGCTGAGCATCGTGAACACGTACCGCCGCTTCGAGCAGATGGTGGGCACCCCGTCCGACAAGGAGTTCCTGGCCCGGGGTTCCACGCTCATGGTGAGCTGGGCGACCGGCGACAACCGGTCCATCCTGGACGGCGAACACGACGAGCTGATCCGCAAGCAGGCCAAGGCCGTACGCAAATTGAAGGTCCCGGTGTTGCTGCGGATGCGCTGGGAGATGGACCGGCCCAACCTGCGCGCGACGATGTGGTCCGGCGCCGACTACATCGCGGCCTGGAAGTACGTCCGGAAGATCTTCGACGAGGAGCGGGCGACGAACGTGTCGTGGGTGTGGTGCCCGACGGCCGAGGGTTTCATCCGGGGCGACGCGCCGGACTTCTATCCGGGCGACGACCAGGTCGACTGGACGTGCGTCGACGTGTACGCCGGCGAGAAGTTCGAGCCCATCGGCCAGCTGATGGCCCCGTTCCTGCAGTGGGCGGCCCAGCGCCCGAAACCGATCGTGATCGGCGAGTTCGGCGTGGCGAAGGCGTGGGGTTCAGCCGGCCGCGCGGACTGGCTGAAGGACGCCGGCCGCACCTTCAAGGCCAACCCGCAGATCAAGGCCATCGCCTACTTCGAGTCGGACCCGGAGGGCAACGGCCCGACAAAGCAGTTCCAGCTCACGGGCGACAAGGCGGCGTTCAGGGCGTTCCACAAGCTGGTGCGAGACCCGTACTTCAATCCGTGACGGCTTCAAGAAACTCCAGCCGATTCCCGTGATCGTCCTGCGAGTAGAACCGCCGGTGGCCCGGAAAGTGAGCATCCCACTCCACCGGGCGACCGGCGGTTTTCAGCCTCTCCGCAAGACCGTCAAGGTCATTGACGAGTACGCCGGCGTGAGCCCTCCTAGCGGCCACGAAGCCGGCCACGGGACTGACGTGGATCTCCCAGCCCCCACCGCGGAACCAGCACCCACCCCGCGCCGCGAGGGCAGGCGGTTTGGGGAGTTCCGTCATGCCGAGCACACCCCCGTAGAAGCCGCGCGCGTCATCCTCACCCCCGGGCGGACAGAGGACTTGAACGTGGTGCAGCCGCTCAAAACTGAAGGACATGCCCGCAGCCTACCCTGCAAACCGTACGTACGTCTTGCTTAAGGTTCCGCCTTGTGCACATGGGCACCGCCCATGGTGGCTTGCCCTGGACGGCCCAGGCCGGGCGAGGGTGCGGCCCCGGCCGCCCGACTCACGCTTGCACGGAGGGCAAGCGCTGGTCGCGGCCTCACGCCTGCCCGGCTTCCGCTTCCACGAAGGGCCAGCCCGGGCTCCATCCTTACGCCTGCACGGCTCGCGCTTCCACGGACGGCCAGCCCTAAGCCTGCACGGCTCGCGCTTCCACGGACGGTCAGCCCTAAGCCTGCCGACCTGCGCTTCCGCGGACGGCCAGCCCGGGTCTCGCTTCAGGGCTGCCCGACCTGCGCTTCCACGGACGGCCAACCCGGGTCTCGCTTCAGGGCTGCCCGACCTGCGCTTCCACGGACGGCCAACCCGGGTCTCGCTTCAGGGCTGCCCGACCTGCGCTTGTGCGGACGGCCGGTTCGGGCGGAGGCGCGGCTTTACGACCGGATCGCGTTCGAGCGGTTCTCCGGCCGCACAATTCCCTATCGCCGCGTCGAATTTGGCATGATCCTCATCAATTATCGATGGCTTAGACGACGCGGCGGCGGGATAATTGGGCATGCGATACCAACAGCTTGGACTTTTCACTCGCAAACAAATGGACAGCATGCGCGATCGCACCCGTGCCCGAAATTGGTCGCCCGAGAATGACGCCTTCCGCCGAGAGCACGAACGTCACCGCGCATGGGGTCTCATCCAGCGCCACGGACTCAAGCTCATGCGGTTACGACTCGAGCAAAGCGCCGCGCCCCGGTCCCCGACCGACACTCGAGGACCGGACACCGCCCAGTCCACTTCGGAACATTGCCGAACCGGAGTGCAGACGAGGACCCCGCCGCCAGAGCAGCCCCGCCCCGCCACTACAGCTCAGGCGCCAGCCTCATCCACAGCTCAGCAGCCACCTGAGGCCCCGATGATCACTGAAGGTCCACAGTCGCCAGTGGCTGCGAGCATCGTCTCTTTCCCGCAGCCACCGCAAAGCTCAAGCATCGTCGGCGATCCGCCGTCGCCGCAGAGCTCGGGCATCGCCGGCGATCCGCCGCCGCACATTGGGGCTGCGCCTTAGCCGTCCCAGGCCACGCCGTCGTCGCTGGTCCACGCGTGCCTCAAAGCCCCAGGGGTCGCTACTGCTCGACGCACCGTCAACTGTGGCGTCGCCACTGCGCCGCAAGCCCGGGAGGTCGCCACGGCCTAGCGCGTCGCCGCTGCGCCCAGCCCGAGAGGTCGCCACCGCCCTGCGCGTCGCCGCTGCGCCCAGCCCGAGAGGTCGCCACCGCCCTGCGCGTCGCCGCTGCGCCCAGCCCGGGAGGTCGCCACTGCTCTACGCGCCGCCAATTGTGACGTCGCCATTGTGCCCCAAGCCCGGAAGGTCGCCACTGCCCTGCGCGCCGCCAACCGTGGCGTTGACACTGCGCCCCAAGCCCGGAGGTCGCCACGGCCCTGCGCGCCGCCAACCGTGGCGTTGACTGCGCCCCAAGCCCGGAAGGTCGCCACTGCTCTACGTGCCGCCAACTGCGGGCGTTGACACTGCTCCGCAAGCCCCGGGGTGTCGCCGTCGCAATGGGGTACCGCCCCGCCTATGCGCGGCGAATTCGGCGGCCGGGGCGCGGTCGGTTATGCGGCAATCGGGGCGACCGCGCGCGACGGGCAATTCGAGCAAGCTGCTATCACGCTTCTTGGTAAAGCTTACTTCGGTGAAATTGCGCTTTTCGCCGGGCGAGAAGGGGCCATCGAATAATACGCCTGCGGTTTTGGGGGCGGCAATGGCGACTGTATGCCGCTTAATTGGGCCGGGAAAGGCAGATCAACGGGCTCGAGCACGCTGGCCGGGGGCCTGGGCCAGTAAGCGCAGCGCATAGGGGGCGTCGTGGCGTAGGTAGCGGCCGGCCAAGCGGCGGGGCTCCGTGCCGAGGCGGTGGGCCCACTCCAGGCCGGTTCGCTGCATCCAGCGGGGGGCCCGTTCGATGTCGCCGGCGACGAAGTTGACCGCGGCGCCGCAACCTATGAACCAGCCCTGGGGGAGCAGGGAGCGCAGGCGGGTGATCATGCGTTCCTGTTTGGGGTAGCCGAGGCCGACGAACACCAGGTCCGGGGAGGCGCCGGCGATTTTCGTGCAGTAGTCCTCGTACATCAGGGGGTCGCGGTCGAAGCCGAACGGCGGGCACAGCGTGCCGGCCACGCGCAGGCCGGGGCATTCGCCGGCGAGGCGGTCGGCGGCCCGGGTGGCGCCGTCCTTCTCGTTGGCCCGGGCCGGGGTTCCGCCGATCACGAAGATGGAGCGGCCGTCGCGGCCCAGGCCCTCCGACAGGGACCAGATCAGGCTGCTGCCGGCCACCCGCTCGGGCAGGGGGCGGCCGCCGAGGCGGCTGGCCCAGACCAGCGGCATGCCGTCGGCGACGATCAGGTCGGCGTCGTCGAGGTGGCGGCGGCATTCGGCGTCGGCCTGGGCGCGGCGCAGGATGTCGATGTTCGGGGTGAGGATGCGGCCGCCGCGGCCGCGGGCCAGCGAGTCGCGGACGACCGCCACGACCTCCGCCTCGGTGATCCGGTCGATGCCCGTGCCGTCCAGGTGGACGCGGTCGAACGCCTGGATTGTCACGCAACGCCTCCTTCGCGCTTGTTCGCTCGTTATAGGAGCGAAACGAGCGAAGGTGGGCAAGAGTGGCACGCGTGGTATTTCTGGGTGGATTAGGGCGAAGTGGGACAACGCTCGTCGAACGTCTGCTCGGTCAACTGCCCGGGGTGTGTGCGCTCGGCGAGGTCGTCCACCTCTGGCAGCGCGACATCCGCGACGACGAGCGGTGCGGCTGCGGCGCCCGGTTCTCGGCCTGCACGTTCTGGCGGCGGGTCGGCGAGCGGGCCTTCGGCGGCTGGCACCACGTCGACGTCGACCGGGTGCACGCGCTGCGCGACGCCGTCGAGCGGACCCGGCACATCCCCCGCCTCGCCACCGCCGGCGAGGCGCCCAGCGAGGTGCACGAGTACGCCGACTTCTACGCCCGCGTCTACGCGGCCGCCGCCGAGGTGTCCGGGGCCGAGGTCGTCGTCGACTCCTCCAAGCATTCGGCGCTCGCCCACGTGCTGCGCTGGTCCGGCGACATCGACCTGCGCGTCGTGCACGTCGTGCGGGACGCGCGCGGGGTCGCGTACTCCTGGACCAAGCGGGTCTCCCGGCCGGAGACCGACGGCGCCGAGGAGATGACCCGCTACTCCCCCGGCCGCTCGGCCATGCTCTGGAACGCCCACAACGCCGCCTTCGGCCTGCTGGCCAAGCGCGGCGTGGCCGTGCACCGGCTGCGCTACGAGGAGTTCCTCGCGCACCCGCGGTCGGAACTGCTCAAGATCGGCGACTTCGCCGGCCTCCGGCTCCTCCCCACCGACCTGGCGTTCCTCGGCGAGGGCCACGCCGATCTGGGTGTCGGGCACAGCGCGGCCGGCAACCCGATGCGTTTCACCGTCGGGCGCCTGGAGCTGCGCCGCGACGACGCCTGGGTGAAGTCCCTGCCCGCCAAGCAGCGCCGCCTGGTCGGAGCGGTGTGTGCGCCGATGCTGCGGGCGTACGGATATCCGCTTCTGAAAGAGGAGAGTCGATGAACTGGCCGTCCGTCGGTGTCGTCATCCCCACCCGGAACCGGCCCGAGCTGGTCCGCAAGGCGATCGCCTCGGTGCGTGACCAGCGCTATCCGGGCGAGATCAAAATCTTGGTGGTGTACGACCAGACCGAGCCCGACTACCTGCTCGCCGCCACCGAGGGCGTACAGGTGCTGGTGCTTACCAACTGGCGTACGTCCGGCCTGGCCGGCGCCCGCAACACCGGCATCCTGGCCCTGGACACCGAGTACGTGGCCTTCTGCGACGACGACGACCAGTGGCGCCCGGACAAGCTCCGCCGTCAGGTGGCCGCGCTGCTGGCCGACCCGGATTCCGAGTTCGCGACGTGTGCGATCGAGGTGGAGTACGAGGGGAAGACCACCGCCCGGCTGGCCGGGCGCAGCCGGGTCACGGTCGACGAGCTGGCCCGCTCCCGGATGGCGATGCTGCATTCGTCGTCGTTCCTGATCCGCCGTACGGCGCTGGTCGAGGACGCGATCGGCCTGGTCGCCGAGGACGCGCCGGGCAGCCAGAACGAGGACTGGGACCTGCTGCTGCGGGCGGCCCGCCGGTCGCCGATCGTGCATCTCGACGAGCCACTGGTGCGGGTGCTGTGGGGGCGGACCTCGCATTACGCGTACGAGTACGCGACGAAGATCAGCTCGCTGCGCTGGATGATGCAGCGGCACCCGGAGATCAGCGGCTGCCGTCCGGGCGCGGCCCGCGTCTACGGCCAGCTCGCGTGCTGGTCGGCCGCGACCGGCAACCGGAGCCAGGCCTGGCAGTTCAGCAAGGAGGCCGTACGGGCGAATTGGAAAGAGCCGCGCACCGCGATCGCCCTCGCGGCCATGACCGGCGCGGTCAAGGTCGAGAACGTGCTCTCTGCCTTGCATAAGCGCGGCCGAGGCATCTAGAGGGGTAACACACTCTTTCGGTCACGCCCGATCACAAGGTAGTGTTCGGGCGTGTTCGAATTAGTGCGGATCCTCTGATGCTGGCGCAGCAGCGCCAAGCCGCGATCCTCGACCGGGTGCGGGCCGCCGGCGGTGTACGGGTCAGCGAGCTGGCCGCCGAGTACGGCGTCTCCGACATGACGATCCGCCGTGACCTGGAGTCGCTGGCCGATCGTGGCCTGCTCGCGAAGGTACACGGCGGAGCGACCACCGTCAGTCCCGGCTCCGCGCACGAGCCCGGCTTCGCCGCCAAGAGCGTCCGCCAGCGGGCCGAGAAATCCGCCATGGCCATGCGCGCCGCCGCCATGGTCTCCCCCGGCGACGCCATCGCGCTCTCCGCCGGCACCACCACGGCCGAGCTGGCCCAGCGCCTTGTCGACGTCCCGTCGCTGACCGTGGTGACGAATTCGATCCCGGTCGCCGACGTCTTCTACCGGGCCGGCCGCCCGGACCAGACCGTCGTGCTGACCGGCGGCACCCGTACCCCCTCGGACGCCCTCGTCGGCCCGGTCGCGGTCGCCGCGATCGGCACCCTGCACCTCGACATGCTCTTCCTGGGCGTGCACGGGATGAGCGAGCGCGCCGGATACACCACGCCGAACCTCATGGAGGCCGACGTCAACCGGGCCCTCGTCGAGGCGGCCGAGCGGCTCGTCGTGCTGGCCGACCACACGAAGTGGGGCACCGTCGGCATCAGCTCGATCGTTCCGCTCGAGCGGGCCGATGTGCTGATCACCGACGACGGGCTGGACGAGCAGGCCCGTGCATTGCTGAGCGAAACAGTTCCAGAACTTGTGATGGTGAGTGGCCAGTGACCTTCAAGAGCCGCACGGCGATCCGTCTCTCCGACGGCCGTGAGCTGATCTACTTCAACGAACAGGACGGTTCGCACCGGGCCGAGCACCCGGACACCCGCACCCTTCCGCCCCCGCCGCACACCTCGCAGTTGCGCTACGACCCGCTCGTCGACGAGTGGATCGCGATCGCCGCCCACCGGCAGACCCGCACGTTCCTGCCGCCGAGCGACTCGTGCCCGCTGTGCCCGACCAAGCCGACGTTCGCGAGCGAGATCCCGGCTCCGGACTACGACGTCGTGGTCTTCGAGAACCAGTTCCCGTCCTTCAGCGACCGGGTGTCCCCGGACGAGGTTCAAGAGATCAACCCCATGGTTCCCGTACGCCCTGGCGTGGGCCGCTGTGAGGTCGTGTGTTTCACCAGCGACCACAACAGCTACTTCGGAGCGCTCACGCCGGCCCGCGTTCGCACCGTCGTGGACGTGCTCGCCGACCGTACGGCCGAAATCTCGCGGTTGCCCGGCGTGGCCCAGGTCTTCCCGTTCGAGAACCGGGGCGTCGAGATCGGCGTGACCCTGCACCACCCGCACGGGCAGATCTACGCGTACCCGACCGTCCCGCCGCGCACGAAGCTGATGCTGACGGCCGCCGCTGCCTACCGGGAGCGGACCGGCGGCGACCTGTACACCGACGTCCTGGCGGCCGAGCGCGAGCAGGGCACCCGGATCGTCGGCGGCAACGAGCACTGGACGGCCTTCGTGCCGGCCGCGGCCCGCTGGCCGTTCGAGGTGCAGATCGCGCCGAACCGCAAGGTGGCCGACATCCCCGAGCTGTCCGACGCCGAGCGCGACGCGTTCGGTCCGCTCTACCTGGACATGCTGAAGCGCTTCGACGGGCTGTTCGGCAAGCCGATGCCGTACATCTCGGCCTGGCACCAGGCGGTCGTGGGCGAGGGCCGCGACCTGGGATATCTGCACTTGCAGCTGTTCAGCATCCGGCGCGCCGCCGACAAGCTGAAGTACCTGGCCGGCTCCGAGTCGGCCATGGGCTACTTCGTGAACGACATCGTTCCGGAGAGGGCCGCGCAGCTGCTGCGCGAGGCCGCGTAAGTCTTCCCTTCCTCTCTTCCGCCTTCTCGCCTTTTCACCAGGCGAGGCCTTCGGGGCGGGAGAAGAGGGGCGGGGGTCCCGGGACATTGGGACCCCCGCTGGGAAGGGACGGCAGGCGCAAAGGTGGTGGTGCGCCCACGTGGCCGCATCGCCGGCGAGAGAACCGATCGGCGCCCGGGACAAGGCAGCCGGATCGGTGGGCGACCCCTCGGCGTCGCGCGGCCCATCCGTTCTGCCATGAGAAACGACGCCCGTACCCACTGGTTACGGATCTAAACATCACAGGGCCGCCCACGCTCACGCGCGGGCGGCCCTGTTCTGCTTGCGAGATCAGGCGAGCTTGCGGGCCAGGTTCTCGTCGAGCGCGTTCATGAACTCGTCAGTCGAGAGCCACGGCGCGTCCTTGGAGATCAGCAGGGCCAGGTCCTTGGTCATCTGACCGCCCTCGACGGTCTCGACGCAGACCTTCTCCAGCGTCTCGGCGAACTGGGTCACCTCGGGGGTGCCGTCCAGCTTGCCGCGGTGCTTGAGACCACCGGTCCAGGCGAAGATCGACGCGATCGGGTTCGTCGACGTCTTCTCGCCCTTCTGCCACTGCCGGTAGTGCCGGGTGACGGTGCCGTGCGCGGCCTCGGCCTCGACGGTGTTGCCGTCCGGGGTCATCAGCACGGAGGTCATCAGGCCGAGCGAGCCGAAGCCCTGGGCCACGGTGTCGGACTGCACGTCACCGTCGTAGTTCTTGCAGGCCCAGACGTAGCCGCCCTCCCACTTGAGCGCGGCCGCGACCATGTCGTCGATCAGCCGGTGCTCGTAGGTCAGCCCGGCCGCCTTGAACTGGTCGGCGAACTCGGTCTCGAAGATCTCCGCGAAGAGATCCTTGAAACGGCCGTCGTACGCCTTGAGGATCGTGTTCTTGGTCGACAGGTAGACCGGGTAGTTGCGGGCCAGGCCGTACCGGAACGAGGCGCGCGCGAAGTCGCGGATCGACTCGTCGTAGTTGTACATCGCCATGGCGACGCCGCCGCCCGGGTAGTCGGCGACGTGGAACTCCATCGGCGCCGAGCCGTCCTCGGGGGTGAACGTCACGGTCAGCTTGCCGGCGCTGGGCACCACGAAGTCGGTGGCCTTGTACTGGTCGCCGTGGGCGTGCCGGCCGATGATGATCGGCTTGGTCCAGCCCGGCACCAGCCGCGGCACGTTCTTCATGATGATCGGCTCACGGAAGACGACGCCACCGAGGATGTTGCGGATGGTGCCGTTGGGCGACCGCCACATCTTCTTCAGGCCGAACTCCTCGACGCGGGCCTCGTCCGGGGTGATCGTCGCGCACTTGACGCCGACGCCGTGGCGCTTGATGGCGTTGGCCGCGTCGATGGTCACCTGGTCGTCGGTCTCGTCGCGGTACTGGATCGACAGGTCGTAGTACTCGAGGGGGACATCGAGGTAGGGCAGGATCAGCTGCTCACGGATCTGCTTCCAGATGATCCGGGTCATCTCGTCGCCGTCGAGCTCCACCACCGGGTTTGTGACCTTGATTTTCGCCATTCGGCCGGCGCTCCTCTCCCGAAAACATGCTTAGCAGTACGAGCGTACGGCAGGGCCGTTGAAGATCACCGGTCACCCCCGACCGGGATCTACCCGGATCGCCCCAACCAGTCTGCCCGCTCGTCGGCACCTTGTATCGCAAACCCGATGGCATCGAGAAATGTAACTGCAAAAGAAGCTCGACCAGCCGATCGGCCATCGACTGCTCCTCTCTGCCGGGCCGCCGGGCCGCTGCTCCTCAACCACACGTAGGCGTACGCCAACAACAGCACCACCCGCCTCCCGGCGGACCTCTTCGGGCTCGACGTAGCGTCGGGCGACCCGCTGCCGGAAGCGGCGAAGGACCCGGCGCTGACCATGACCGGCCCCGAGCAGGAGAGCCGGCTGGTCAACGGGCGGCGCCACTCCGGCGCCCGCTGGAACCTGCTGGCCAACCAGGTGTTGTGGGCCGTCGCCGGCGCGGAGTCGGGCCGCCCGGGCATCGCCGAGGTGGTCGAGTCGGCGGTGCTCACGGCCGTCGCGAGGAGCGCCCAGCGGGCCTACGACGATACCGACGACCAGAGCCTCGGCCAGTAGTTATCCACAGGGGCCGGGGTTATCCACAGATCCGGAAAACGGGGGCGCGGGGCGGACGGCGTCCCCGGCAGAATCGCGGCATGCCTGTCACCCACGCCGTCGGACGGCTCACTGTCATCGCCCTGGAGGATGCCGCGGGGCCCTTCTTCATGCCCCGGGCCGAGGCGTTTCCGGACGCCACGGCCGAGCAGTGGGCGGCCGCCGACGCGGCCGATCCGGCCGCGGTGACGGCCGAGGGTGAGTGGTGGCTGCGTTTCCGGAGCTATGCGGTGCGGGCCGGGGACGGCCCGGTCACGCTGGTCGACGCGGGTATCGGGCCGGCCGGGTCGCTCGCGTCCGACTGGGCGCCGGTGCCGGGGCGGCTGCCCGAGGAATTGGCCGCGGCGGGCATCGAGCCGGCCGACGTCGAGACGATCGTGCTGACCCATCTGCACAACGACCACATGGGCTGGGCCGTCCCGCGCGACTCACCCTTCCCGTCGGCGCGGGTGGTCGTGTCGCGGGCGGACGTCGAGCTCTATGAGGCCAACCGCGAGCGGGCCGGCCAGTTCGACCTGCTGATCGCGCCGCTGCGCGCCCAGGGCCGCCTCCAGGAACTCGACGGCGACCTGGCCCTGGCCCCGGGCATCCGGGTGGTGGCGACGCCCGGCCACACGCCGGGCCACCAGTCGGTCCTGGTCGAGGACGGGTCCGACAGCCTGCTCGTCGCGGGCGACATGCTCGTCCACGCCATCCAGCTGCTGCACCCGGAGCTGGCCTACGCCAGCGACATCGATCCGGAGCTCGCCCGGGCCACCCGTCAGCGCACGTTGAAGGAGGTGACAGCGGTGGCCGTGTCGCACTTGGGGGAGGCGTTCCGAAACGTCGGAGCGTGAGACGACCGGGCGCACCGGGGGCGGCGATCCAGCCGGACGCGCGTACAAGGAAAGGCCGGACCGAACGGCCCGGCCTTTCCCGATGAAACTCAGAGGGTCGCGACGTCGGCCTGCTTGGCGCGGACGGCCTCGGCGGCCTCCTTGAGGCCGGCGATCTCGGAGTCGGTGAGCTTCTCCTCGACGACCTTCTTGATGCCCTCGGCGCCGATCTGGGCTTCGACGCCCAGGTAGACGCCGGAGATGCCGTACTCGCCGTCGACCCAGGCGCAGACCGGGAGGACCTCGCCGGAGTCCTCGACGACGGCCTTGGCCATGCGGGCGGCGGCGGCCGACGGGGCGTAGTACGCCGAGCCGGTCTTGAGCAGGGCGACCACCTCGGCGCCGCCGTTGCGGGTGCGGACGACGAGCTCCTCGATCTTGTCGGCGGGGAGCAGGTCGGACAGCGGCTTGCCGTCGACGGTGCAGCGCGACGGGACCGGGACCATGGTGTCGCCGTGCGAGCCGAGGGTGAGCGCCTTGACGCTCTTGACCGGCACCGCGAGGGTCTCGGCGATCGAGTTGGTGAAACGGGCGGTGTCGAGCACGCCGGCCTGGCCGAAGACCCGGTTCTTGGGGAACTGGGTGGCGAGCTGGGCCAGCGCGGTCATCTCGTCGACCGGGTTCGAGACCACGATGACGACGGCGTTCGGCGCGTACTTGGCGATGTTCTCGGCCACCTGGCGCACGATCTTGGCGTTGACCTCGAGCAGGTCCATGCGGCTCATGCCGGGCTTGCGGGGCAGGCCGGCGGTGACCACGACGACGTCCGAGCCCTCGATGGCCTCGTAGCCCTCGCCGTTGGGGCCGGTGGTGACGCCGACGACCTTGGTCTCGAAGCCCTCGATCGGCCGGGACTGGTTCATGTCGAGCGCCAGACCGGCCGGCTTGCCGTCGATGATGTCGGTGAGCACCACGGTGTCGAAGATGTCGTACTCGGCCAGACGCTGTGCAGTCGTGGACCCGTAGAAGCCGGCACCGACGACGGTTACCTTCTTGCCCATAGCTCTATCCACTCCCAGTCCTGGGGACAGTTTTTGCGAACGTATCAGTCGGTTAACGCCACGTTTCGGCCTGGTCGGCTTAACGCGAAGTAAGCCACTCCCCACTATTCCCCGACGACGGCGCCGTACGCGGTGGCGAACTGCACCGCCTGCGCGATGTCGATCTTGGCGCCGGTGAGGTCGACTCCGCGCAGTTGGACGCCGTCGAGGTCGGCGCCGCGCAGGTCGGCGCCCTTGAGCACGGCGTCGGTGAGCCGGGCGTTCGACAGGTCGCAGTCGCGCAGGTCGGCCCGGGTCAGGTCGGCACCCATCAGGTCGGCCTCCCGTAACCGTAGGCCGGGCAGGCGGGCGCCGGTGAGGTTCTGGCCGCGCAGGTTGACGAAACCCCAGTCGCCGCCCTCGACGGTGATCGGGCGCAGGCCACAGTCGATGAACTGGGTGCCGGTCAGCTTGCAGCCGGTCAGGGTCGCGTCGAAGAAGGAGCAGCGCCGCACCGTCGACTGCATGACGGCCACGCTGTCGAGCGTCGCCGCGTTGAAACGGACGTTCCCGAAGAGGCAATTGGTGAAGACGCAGCCGGTCAGCCGCGCCTCCGACCAGTCGACGTCGTGGAACGCGCAGTCCTCGTACCGGACGCCGACGACCTCCTCGAGCGCCCAGTCGGCGCCCGAGAAGGTCCGGTCCTGCACGAGGTCCGTCACGAAGCCTCAGCCGTGGTAGAAGTGCCGCGTCCCGGTCAGGTAGACCGTCATGCCGGCCTTTTCGGCGGCCTCGATGACGAGGTTGTCGCGGATCGAGCCGCCCGGCTGGACGACCGCCTTGACGCCGGCCGCGATCAGCACCTCGAGCCCGTCCGGGAACGGGAAGAAGGCGTCGGAGGCGGCGAAGCTGCCCTTGGCCCGGTCGGCGCCGGCCCGGTTGACCGCGAGGTGGGCCGAGTCGACCCGGTTGACCTGGCCCATGCCGACGCCGACGGTGGCGCCGTCCTTGGCCAGCAGGATCGCGTTGCTCTTGACGCTGCGGATCGCGCGCCAGGCGAACGCCAGGTCGGCCAGATCGTCGGCGGACAGCGCGGCGCCGGTCGCGAGCTCCCAGTGGGCCGGGTCGTCGCCGTCGGCGTCGATGCGGTCGGGCTGCTGCACGAGGGCGCCGCCGCCGATCAGCTTGACCTCGGCCGCGGCCGGGTTCCAGGCCGGGGCGACCAGCACGCGCAGCTTCTTCTTGCCCTTGAAGATCTCGAGGGCGCCGGCCTCGTACGACGGCGCCACGATCACCTCGGTGAAGATGCCGTCGAGCTGCTTGGCCATCGCCTCGGTGACCTCGCGGTTGACCGCGATGACGCCACCGAACGCCGAGACCGGGTCGCAGTCGTTGGCCTTGCGGTGCGCCTCGGCCACGTCGGCGCCGATGGCGATGCCGCACGGGTTGGCGTGCTTGATGATCGCCACGCAGGGCTCGGTGAAGTCGTTGGCGCTGCGCCAGGCGGCGTCCGCGTCGACGTAGTTGTTGAACGAGAGCTCGCCGCCGTGCACGAGCTCGGCCTGGGCCAGGCCCGCCGGGGCGCCCGGGTCGAGGTAGAGCGCGGCCTGCTGGTGCGGGTTCTCGCCGTACCGCAGGGTGTTCTGCTTCTTCAGCGCGAGCCCGGTGAACTCCGGCCAGCCGGTCTCGCCGACCAGGGTCGTCGCGGTCCAGTTGGCCACCGCCACATCGTACTCCGCGATGTCGGCGAAAGCCCGCGCCGCCAGCGCCTTGCGCTGCGGCAGGGTGAAACCGCCGGCTTCCAGGGCCGTCACGATCAGGGGGTACGCCTCGACGGCGGTCACGACCGCGACCGACGGATGGTTCTTGGCGGCGGAGCGGACCATGGCCGGGCCGCCGATGTCGATCTGCTCCACGCACTCGTCGACGCTCGCGCCCGAGGCCACCGTCTGGGTGAACGGGTAGAGGTTGCTGACGAGCAGGTCGAACGGCTCGATCTCGAACTCGGACAGCTGCTCGGCGTGCGAGGGCAGGCGCAGGTCGGCGAGCAGGCCCGCGTGCACGCGCGGGTGCAGCGTCTTGACCCGGCCGTCCAGGCACTCGGGGAAACCGGTCAGCTCCTCGACCCGGGTCACCGGCACACCGGCGCCCTCGACGGTCGAGGCGGTCGAACCGGTGGAGACGATCTGCACCCCGGCCGCGTGCAGCGCCTGGGCGAGCTCGACCAGCCCGGTCTTGTCGTACACGCTCAGCAGCGCGCGACGGATCGGGCGGCGCCCCTCGGCAGTCGAACTCATGGAATGCGTACCTTCCTGTCCTGGATGGTCCAGCCCTCACGAACCAGGCGGCCGACCCACTCGACGAGCTGGGCCCGCTCGGCCACTTTGATGCGCTCGGTCAGCGTTTCCTCGGTGTCGCCGTCGAGCACGGGCACCGCGACCTGGGCGATGATCGGGCCGGTGTCGACACCGGCGTCGACGAAGAAGAGGGTCGCCCCGGCGATCTTGACGCCGTAGGCGAGCGCGTCGCGCGGGCCGTGGATGCCGGGGAACGACGGCAGCAGCGCGTTGTGCGTGTTGATGTAGCGGTCGCCGAACGCGGCCAGGAACGCCGGGCCGACCAGCTTGAGGAAGCCGGCGGAGACGACCAGGTCGGGCTTGAACTCGGCGACGTGGCTGGTGAGGGCCGCGTCCCAGTCGTCGCGCGTCTCGTACGCCTTCACCGAGTCGACGAAGGTCGGCACGCCCGCGGCGGCCGCGTGGTCGAGGCCGGCGATGCCGTCACGGTCGGCGCCCACGGCGACGACCTGCGCGCCGTAGGCGGGATCGGCGGTGGCCTCGAGCAGAGCCTGCAGGTTGCTGCCCGAACCGGAGACGAGGACGACCAGGCGGGCGGGCGCGGGGTCGGTCACCCGAGGAGCCTATCGCCGCGGTTCGCGACGGCCGACAACGGGTAGTGCCAGCGGCACACATAACCGCTGATCATCGGTTACGCTGCCGATTCTCAGGAATGCGAATTCGTCGCTTGCCAGCGCCATCTGTGACACTGGAGGACGCGTGACAACCCCACCCCCCTACTACGGCCCCCCGGCCGGTGACCCGGTCGGCCCGCCGGCCGGCAACCAGAACACCCAGGGTCTCGTCGGCATGATCCTCGGGATCGTCGCGATCCCGCTGGTCTGCTGCGTATATCTCGGTATCCCGCTCGGCATCGCCGCCGCCATCGTGAGCTGGCTCGGCCTGCAGAAGGCGAACGCGGGCCGCGCCACCAACCGCAGCCAGGCCCTGACCGGCCTGATCTGCGGCGCCGTGGCCGCCGTGCTCGGCATCGGTCTGCTGATCTGGGCGCTGACCGCCGGTCAGAACATCAACTGGGAAGACCTTCAGAACAGGAACAACTGACGGTCGTACGGAAGGGGGCGCCCACCGGGCGCCCCCTTTCTCATGCTTGCGACTTCTTGAAGCGGCGCCCGGCGGCCGCGCCGATCGCCGCCGAGACACCGACCACGGCGGTGGCGACCAGCCCGACCTGCCAGGCGTCGGGCCCGATGGTGGCCATCCGGCCGTCGCCCAGCGGGCCGCCGGAGAGGTCGGCCAGCACGCCCAGCACGATTCCGGCCGCGGGCCCGGCGATCAGGCCACCGCCCAGGAGCAGCGACCACGGGGTGTCGGGGGTCTTCGGCGACGCCGGCGGGCGGGTGGATCCGGGGCGGCGGCGCGGCTCGGGCGGCGCGGCCTGGCCGGCCTCGCGGTAGACGCGCAAGGTGAGCAGCCAGCCGGCGGCCAGGCCGGCCAGCACCGGGATCGACAGCAGCAGCGCGCCGACCGCGCCCATCGGGCCGTTCGGCAGGCCGGCCAGCAGCGGCAGGGTGGGCAGCGGCCCGACGGTCACCTCGGTCAGCCGCACCACCGATCCGGTGCCGAGGGCGAAACCGGGACCGAGCAGGTACGCGGCCGCCCAGACCACGCCGTTCACCCCGTAGGCGAGGCTGACCAGCGTGATGCCGGCCTGCCCGGCCACGCCGGTGCCGTAGGCGGAGATCATGTCGGCCGCCTGCCCGCCGCCGACCGCGACGGCGAGCCCGGTCACCGCGGCCCCGGCGGCGAGGATCAACAGCGCCGCGAGTACGCCCGTACGCAGCCCGTGCCGCAGCACCGCGGGCATGCCACGCGCCCACCGGGCCAGCACCCCGGTCCCGCGCACCGAACCCGCGAACGCGGCCAGGCCGCCCAGGACGAAGAAGTTGATCGCGGCCCGGCCGGGCGTGACCTCGGTGCCGCGCCCGTCGACCACGAGCGCGGCCACCGAGCCGAGCAGCGAATAGGTCAGAGCGATCGCGAACGCGACCGAGAGAGCGTCGCCCGTGGAGCCCGAGCGGCGGGCGCCGACGGCCCGGGTGACGTGCAGGCCGGCGCGCTCGAGCCGCCAGAGGATCAGGGCGGTGAGCAGCAGCGGGGCCAGGCCGAGGGAACCGATCGAGGTGCCGATCGGCACGCCGTGGCCGAGCATCCAGCCGGCCAGGCCGGCGTGCGCGGCGCCGGCCAGGCCGCCGGCGCCCTCCAGGGTGCGGGCCAGGCCGATCACGGCGGCCACGGGCAGGTACGAGATCAGGGCGGCCCAGATCGTGGCGAAGCCGGCGGCCACCGGCAGCGGGGCCCGGCGGACCCGCTCGGCCGGGCGGCGCTGGGTGGGCAGCTTGACGGTCTCGCGGTTGCCGAGCGCCTTGTCGTCGACCAGGACGGTCTTCCGCTCGGCTTCCTCGTCGCGGTCCGGCTGCCCCGGGTCGAACGCCTCGGTGCGGCGCTCGATCGGCTCGGTGTTCTTCCCGACCGGCTCAGCCTGAACCGTCTCGGCGACCTTCGGGTCGTCCGAGTTGCCGGGTCGGTCGGGTGGCGTCGACATCGTGAACTACTTTTCCACGCCGGGGGCGGCCCGGCGCTGCAGATACGGCGGCGCGCCGTCAATCAATTGACGGCGCGCCGACGTGCGTACGAACGAAATCAGCTCATGACCTCGCGCATGAGGCGCGCGGTCTCGCTCGGCGTCTTGCCGACCTTGACGCCCGCGGCCTCGAGCGCGGCCTTCTTGGCGTCGGCCGTGCCGGCCGAGCCCGAGATGATCGCACCGGCGTGACCCATGGTCTTGCCGGGCGGCGCGGTGAAGCCGGCGATGTAGCCGACGACCGGCTTGGTGACGTTCGCCTTGATGAACTCGGCGGCCCGCTCCTCGGCGTCGCCACCGATCTCACCGATCATGACGATGGCGTCGGTCTCCGGGTCCTCCTGGAACGCCTTGAGCGCGTCGATGTGCGTGGTCCCGATGATCGGGTCGCCACCGATGCCGACGGCGGTCGAGAAGCCGAAGTCGCGCAGCTCGTACATGAGCTGGTAGGTCAGCGTGCCGCTCTTGCTGACCAGCCCGATGCGGCCGCCCGGGGTGATGTCGGCCGGGATGATGCCGGCGTTCGAGGCGCCGGGCGAGGCGATGCCGGGGCAGTTCGGCCCGATGATCCGGGTCTTCTGGCCGCGGTCGATGTTGTACGCCCAGAAGGCGGCCGAGTCCTGCACCGGCACGCCCTCGGTGATCACCACGGCCAGCGGGATCTCGGCGTCGATCGCCTCGATCACGGCCGACTTGGTGAACGCCGGCGGTACGAAGATGACCGACACGTCGGCGCCGGTCTCCTTCATCGCCTCGGCCACGGTCGCGAAGACCGGCAGCTCGGTGCCGTCGAAGTCCACCTTGGTGCCCGCCTTGCGCGGGTTGACACCACCGACCACCTGGGTGCCGGCAGCGAGCATCCGCTTGGTGTGCTTGGAGCCCTCCGAGCCGGTGATGCCCTGGACGATGACCTTCGAGTCCTTGGTAAGCCAGATCGCCATTACGTCACTTCCCCGCAGCCGCGAGCTCGGCGGCGCGCTCGGCCGCTCCGTCCATCGTGTCCACCCGCTCGACCAGCGGGTTGTTCGCTCCGTCGAGGATGGCCCGGCCGGCCTCGGCGTTGTTGCCGTCGAGGCGCACCACGAGCGGCTTGGTGACGGTCTCGCCGCGCTCGGCGAGCAGGGCGAGGGCCTGGATGATGCCGTTCGCGACGGCGTCGCAGGCGGTGATGCCGCCGAAGACGTTGACGAAGACGGACTTCACGGCCGGGTCGCCGAGGACGATCTCGAGGCCGTTCGCCATCACCTGGGCGCTGGCGCCACCGCCGATGTCGAGGAAGTTCGCCGGCTTCACGTTGCCCTGCTTCTCACCCGCGTATGCCACCACGTCGAGGGTGGACATGACCAGGCCGGCGCCGTTACCGATGATGCCGACCTCGCCGTCCAGCTTGACGTAGTTGAGGTTCTTGGCCTTGGCCGCCTGCTCCAGCGGGTCCACCGCGGACTGGTCGACCAGCCCCTCGTGGTCGGGGTGCCGGAACGCCGCGTTCTCGTCCAGGGTGACCTTGGCGTCGAGCGCGAGCACCCGGCCGTCGCCGACCTTGGCCAGCGGGTTGACCTCGACCAGGGTGGCGTCCTCGGCCACGAAGGCCTGCCACAGCTTGACCGCGATGTCGACGACCTGGTCGGCGACCTCGGCCGGGAACTGCGCGGCGGTGACGATCTCGCGGGCCTTGGCCTCGTCGACGCCCTTGCTGGCGTCGATGGCGACCTTGGCCACCCGGTCGGGCTGCTCCTCGGCGACCTGCTCGATCTCCATGCCGCCGGCGACGCTGGCGATGCAGAGGAAGGTGCGGTTCGCGCGGTCGAGCAGGTAGGAGAAGTAGTACTCCTCCTTGATGTCGGCCGTCTCGGCCAGCATCACCTTTCCGACCGTGTGGCCCTTGATGTCCATGCCCAGGATGTCGGTGGCGCGGGCCTCGGCCTCGTCCGGCCCGTCGGCCAGCTTGACGCCGCCCGCCTTGCCGCGGCCGCCGACCTTGACCTGCGCCTTGACGACGACCTTGCCACCGAGCCGCTCGGCGATCGCCCGGGCCTCCTGCGGGGTCTCGGCGACGCCGCCGCCCAGCACGGGCAAGCCGTGCCGTTCGAACAGGTCACGCCCCTGATACTCGAACAGGTCCACGTGTCTCCTTTCGCTCGCGACGCCAAGCGCCGGCAAGCCGCACCGTTGCGTCCCGACCTGTGTGCGCGCGGCGAACGGAAGCCGCCGGCGTGAAGAATGTCCGGCCCTGAAGGCCTTCATTCGCAGACTAGCGACCTGAACGGGTACTCCGAAGGCGCGGGTGCGTGGTGTGCAAGACCACACACCCGGGGCGGGAGTGGCCGCTGTTATGAGGACATGCCGGAGTTGCCCGAGGTTCCCCGTAACCGGCTCTTCAGGGCGTCGTTGAGTGTGGTGTCGGAGCGCTACGGCGCACCGGCGCGAAGGCGGCCGATGCCCTGTCGGTCGAGGGGTGGCGGCGGGGCATCGTGCATGAGAGGCCGGACGTGTGAGGGGTGCGTCCGGCCTCTCCCCTTGCCCCCGCTACACTTGCCCCCGCCGCATTTTCCCCTGCTCAGCTCACCGGTGTTGAGACATTGGCGCGTACCCATTCGACGATGGACGCGGTAGTGGCTCCCGGAGTGAAGATGTGCGCGACTCCGAGCTTTTCCAATTCGGCGATGTCGTCGGCCGGAATGATGCCTCCGCCGAATACGACGACATCGGCGGCGTCACGCTCCGCCAGCAGTTCGATTACCCGACGAAACAATGTCATGTGCGCGCCGGACAGAACGGACAAACCGATCGCGTCGGCGTCCTCCTGAATGGCAGTCTCGACGATCTGCTCCGGCGTCTGGTGCAGGCCGGTGTAGACCACTTCCATGCCGGCGTCGCGCAGCGCGCGAGCCACCACTTTGGCGCCGCGGTCGTGCCCGTCCAACCCGGGCTTCGCGACGACGACCCTGATCCGTGCTTGCATCCTGACCCTCCGAGCCACTGACCGCGTTGTCACCTGAACGAACGGTAACCCGCGCCGGGCCCACGGGGTAGCGGTGGTCACATAACCGTGATCACCCGGCGTAGTCGAAAATGTATTCTGCGTCACCTTACTTTGCGCTTCTCAACCAATCACACCGCGTGTGCGAACAGTTCACCAGGGAAAGACCACGAATTCGGACATTCGCTGCGCAATGCGGACCAGGAACTGTCAGCGAATTGGCGCTGCGACTTGTGACACGGCTGGCGTTTGGCTACCGTGGCTCCCGGCTGTCAACCGGATAACACCGATCCGACAGCACGGAAGACCTGGTTCACCGGCAATTAGGTGAGCTCGGGACACCGACGTTTTGCCACCGACGGAGGGTTGTTCGTGCGCCAGCGCTTGTCGTCTGAGCCCGATCGCTATCGCGGCCGACGCCGCGTACCCACCCCTCCCCGCAGCCGCTACGCCGTCGCCGTCACGTCGGCCTTCGTCGGAGCCGGGGTCGTGGCCCTGGGTGCCGCGGCCAACATGCCCGACACCAAGCAGGTCGACACCGAGGTCCTGAAGAGCCTCCAGACGGCCCAGGTCGCCGACGCCGTCGCCGACCGCGCCACCGACGAGGCCGCCGCCTCGCGCAGCGACAGCCGCGACTCGGCCGCCAAGCAGAAGGTCAGCGCCGAGCAGGCCACCGAGGACGTGTGGCTGCTCCCCCTCGACGACTACGTCTTCACCTCGCCCTACGGCGTCCGGTGGGGCAAGCTGCACGCCGGTATCGACCTGACCGCCCCCGAGGGCATGCCGTACAAGTCGGTGCACGCCGGCGAGGTCACCCAGGCCGGATACAACGGCGGCTACGGCTACTCGGTCACCGTCAAGAACGACGACGGCACCGAGGTCATCTACGCGCACTCGCGCCGCGTGCTGGTCAAGACCGGTGACAAGGTCAAGGCCGGTCAGGTGCTCGGCGAGGTCGGCAACACCGGCGCCTCGTACGGCGTGCACCTGCACCTCGAGATCCACGTGAACGGCGCGCCGACCGACCCGATCCCGTACCTGCGCGATCGCGGCGTCGACATCAAGCTTCAGGTCGAGTCGGTGTACGCCGGGCTCGCCGCCGCGTCCTGACCCTTTTCTTCTCGCGGTGCCGCATGGTTGCCGCTCGGTAGGCGTTCCGTTCCCAGTGGCCCGGGTGGCTCAGTGCCCGCCCCGGGGGACCGACAGGCAGATGTCGGTCACCAACTGGGGAGGTCTTGCCGCGTGCCGAATCGAGTCGAGTCCCGCACCGGCGGACGTCACCGCCAGGAGTCGGTCCGCCGGCACGTCGCGCTGCCCTTCGCCCTCGCCAGCCGCCGTACGCGCAACGCAGCCCTGACCGTGATCCTGGGC
Source organism: Actinoplanes sp. NPDC048796 (assembly GCF_040650035.1). Classification (NCBI taxonomy): domain Bacteria; kingdom Bacillati; phylum Actinomycetota; class Actinomycetes; order Micromonosporales; family Micromonosporaceae; genus Actinoplanes; species Actinoplanes sp. NPDC048796. The sequence goes on from NZ_JBEZGO010000002.1 coordinate 638,349, forward strand.
GTCGCCCTGGCCACCGGTATCACCGGCGGCGTGGCCGCGGCCGCCTCGTCATGGCAGACCACACCGGTCGACGCTCCGATCGCGGCCGCCTCCGACTTCGGCAGCGGCGATCTGGGCAGCGGCGATCTGGGCAGCGGCGATGACTACGTTCCGGGTGAGCCGATCGCCGCGGGCGACATCGCTGCGCAGTCGGCCGGTCAGAAGGAGCGGCCCAAGGTTGTCGCCGCGGCCACTCCCGCCGCGAAAACGGCCGCCGAGCGCGCCGCCGCGTGGGTCAACCCGAACCCGGCGGGCCGGGTGACCTCCTGCTTCGGCCAGCGCTGGGGGCGGCTGCACGCCGGCGTCGACATCGCGGGCCCGCACGGCTCACCCATCCTCGCGGCGGGCGCCGGCGTGGTGGTGCGCGCGGGCGCGGCCGCCGGCTACGGCAACGCGGTGCTCATCGACCACGGCAACGGATACCTCACCCACTACGGGCACATGTCAGTGATCGCGGTCCAGGCCGGCGAGCACGTCGCGCCCGGCCAGCGGATCGGCGACGAGGGCTCCACCGGCCACTCCACCGGCCCGCACCTGCACTTCGAGGTGCACCTGGGTAGCTACAAGAACCCGATCGAGCCCACCCGCTGGCTGCACGAGCACGGCGTACAGCTGCCGGGCTGTTAGATCTTCTCGATCGGGGCGTGCCGCAGCACGAGCCACATCACCTGATCGCCGAAGTCGATCTGGGCCCGGGCGCCGGGACCCTGCCCCTCGACGGTGACGACCCGGCCCAGGCCGTAGCGCTGATGGTTGACCCGGTCGCCGGCCGACACCTTGGGCGCCTGCGGCAGCTCACTCGCTGTCGAAAGCTTGCTGGCGTCGATGCCGAGGCGGCTCGCGAGCTGCTGCGCCTTCGGCGTGCCGCCGGCGAAGCCACCACCACGGGACCGGTCGCCACCCGCACGGCCGCCCACCCCGCCGCCCGTACCGGACCAGGAGGTGTAGTTGCCGGCGGTGCGCTCCCAGCGGATCAGCTCGGGCGGAAGCTCGGCCGTGAAGCGCGAGGGCGGGTTGTACTGCGGCTGGCCCCACGCGCCGCGGGTCACCGCGCGGGAGAGGTAGAGCCGCTGGCGGGCGCGCGTGATGCCCACGTAGGCCAGGCGCCGCTCCTCCTCGAGCTCGTTGTTGTCGCCGAGCGCGCGCGTGTGCGGGAAGACGCCGTCCTCGAGACCGGTCAGGAAGACCACCGGGAACTCGAGACCCTTCGCCGTGTGCAGCGTCATCAGCGTGACCACGCCCTGGTGGTCGGGGTCGTCGCTCGGGATCTGGTCGGCGTCGGCCACCAGCGCGACCTGCTCGAGGAAGCCGGCCAGGGTCGCGGCCGGGGCCTCACCCTCCTCGGCGTCCTCGGCCTGAGCCTCGACGCGCTCGGTGTACTCACGGGCGACGCTGACAAGCTCCTGAAGGTTCTCCACCCGGCCCTGGTCCTGCGGGTCGAGGCTTTCCTCGAGCTCGGAGAGCAGGCCGGAACGCTGCAACACCGACTCGAGCACCTCCTCGGGCGGCGCCGTGCGGGACAGCTCGCGCAGGTCGTCGAGGAGCTGGACGAAGTCACCGATGCTGTTGGCGGCGCGGGTCGAGATGCCCGGCGCGTTCTTGGCGTGGCGCAGCGCCTGGCCGAACGAGATGCGGTCGCGGGCCGAGAGCGCCTCGACGCAAGCCTCGGCCCGGTCGCCGATGCCGCGCTTGGGGGTGTTGAGGACGCGGCGGATGCTCACCGTGTCGTCGTCGTTGACCACCGCGCGCAGGTAGCCCAGGGCGTCGCGCACCTCCTTGCGCTCGTAGAAGCGCACTCCGCCGACCACCTTGTACGGCAGGCCGACCCGGATGAACACCTCCTCGAACACACGGGACTGCGCGTTGGTGCGGTAGAAGACGGCGACGTCGCCGGGGCGGGCGTCACCGCGGTCGGTGAGGCGGTCGATCTCGCGGGCCACCCAGTCGGCCTCGGCGTGCTCGGTGTCGGCCACGTAGCCGACGATCTGCTCGCCCTCGCCCTGGTCGCTCCAGAGCCGCTTGGGCTTGCGCGACGTGTTGCGGTCGATCACCGCGTTGGCCGCCGACAGGATCGTCTGGGTGGAGCGGTAGTTCTGCTCCAGCAGGATGGTGCGGGCGTCGGGGTAGTCACGCTCGAACTCGAGGATGTTGCGGATGGTGGCGCCGCGGAACGCGTAGATCGACTGGTCGGCGTCACCCACCACGCACAACTCGCCGGGCGGCACGTCGCCGTCCTTCTCGCCCACCAATGCCTTGACCAGCATGTACTGCGCGTGGTTGGTGTCCTGGTATTCGTCGACGAGCACGTGGCGGAAGCGGCGGCGGTAGGTCTCGACCACGTGCGGGTGCGACTGGAACAGGTGGACCGTGGCCATGATGATGTCGTCGAAGTCGAGCGCGTGGGCCTCACGGAGGCGGCGCTGATAGAGCTCGTACGCCTCGGCGATGGCCCGCTCGTTGGGACCCTTGGCCTTCTCCTTGAACTCCTCGGGCTCGATCAGCTCGTTCTTGAGGTTGGAGACCTGAGCGGCCAGGCCGCGGGCCGTGTACCTCTTCGGGTCGAGGTCGAGCTCGCGGACCACGAGCTGCATGAGCCGGCGCGAGTCGTCGGCGTCGTAGATGGAGAAGGTGCTCTTGAGGCCGGCGTGCTCGTGCTCGGCGCGCAGGATGCGGACGCACGCGGAGTGGAAGGTCGAGACCCACATCAACCGGGCACGGGGCCCGACGAGGGCGGCGACCCGCTCCTTCATCTCACCGGCGGCCTTGTTGGTGAACGTGATCGCGATGATCTCGCCGGGGTGCACGTCGCGCGCGGCCAGCAGATAGGCGATGCGATGGGTCAGCACCCGGGTCTTGCCCGACCCGGCGCCGGCCACGATCAGCAACGGCGACCCGGCGTGGGTCACGGCGTCGCGCTGCGGGCCGTTCAGGCCGGTCAGCAGCGACTCGGGGTCGAGCCCGCGCGGTTTCGGGCGCGGGGGCCTCGGCGCCTCGGGCTCCCGCACAGCGGGCATCGCGAACAGGGCACCGTCGGAGGTTTCAGAGGAAGGTCGCATCGCGGGGGCAAGTCTATGCCGACCCACCGACAAGAATCGCGGTCGTCCACAGCCGCCGGGTTATCCACAGGTTTCGGCGAAGCGGTAGCGCGCACGCCCATCGATGCACCAGGCTGTCGGAGTCGGCCGCCCCTCACCTTGATCCGGAGTTGAGCACTATGGACCGTCTCCGCCATCTCGCCGCCCCGGCCCTGGCGCTCGCCGTCGTCGCCGCCCTGCCGCTGGCCCGGCCGGCCCCCAGCGCCGCCGCGCCGCCGGAGTTCGCCCCGGTCAGCGTCTCGGCCGGCGTAGCCAAGGGCGCGGCCGTCAAGGGACAGTTCCTGAGCTACAACGACTTCCACGGCGCGATCGACCCGCCGAGCGGGAGCGGCGCCGTGGTCAACGCGTCCGGCACGAGCACGCCGGCCGGCGGCGTCGAATACCTCGCGACCTACCTGAAGAAGCTGCGCGCCGAGGCCAAGACCGAGGGCCGCCAGACGCTGACCGTCGGCGCCGGCGACCTGATCGGCGCGTCCCCGCTGGTCAGCGCCGCCTTCCACGACGAACCGACGATCGAGCTGATGAACCAGGTCGGCCTCCAGGTCAGCTCGGTCGGCAACCACGAGTTCGACGAGGGCGTCGACGAGCTGATCCGCCTCCAGCGCGGTGGCTGCCACCCGGTCGACGGCTGCCAGGACGGCGACGGCTTCGGCGGCGCGAAATTCACTTACCTCGCGGCCAACACGATCGACAACAAGACCGGCCTGCCGATCCTCCCGCCGATCGACATCAAGCTGGTCGGCGGCGTGCCGGTCGGCTTCGTCGGCCTGACCCTGGAGGGCACGGCCGGCATCGTCAACCCGGCCGGCATCAAGAACGTGCACTTCGCCGACGAGATCCAGACCGCCAACAAGTGGGGCAACGTGCTCAAGCTGTTCGGCGTGAAGGCGCAGGTGCTGCTGGTGCACGAGGGCGGGTCGCAGGCCACGGCCACCCCGACGCCGGGCGTCTCCGACTGCAACGGCTTCTCCGGGCCGATCGTGCCGATCGTGGCCGGGCTCAACCCCGAATTCGGCCTGGTCGTCTCCGGGCACACCCACCGTTTCTACTCGTGCACGCTGCCCAACAAGAAGGGCACGTCGGTGGTGACCAGCGCCGGCACCAACGGCCAGCTGATCACCGACATCGACTACACGCTCGACCGGCGCAGCGGCCGGTTCGCCGAGATCACCGCGAAGAACGTGATCGTCGAGAACGGCGTGGCCGACGGGCAGGGCGGCTGGAAGAAGGACGCGAACGGCGTCTACCTGAAGAACCCCGACACGGTCGACCCGGGCGCCAAGAAGATCGCCGACAAGTACCGCACGGCGGTGGCGCCGATCGCCAACCGGGTCGTCGGCTCGATCACCGGCGACATCACCCGCGCCGCGACGCCGGCCGGCGAGAGCCCGCTCGGCGACGTGATCGCCGACGCCCAGCTGGCATACACGAAGGCGGCCGGGGCGCAGATCGCGCTGATGAACCCGGGCGGCATCCGGGCCGACTTCGACGCCGAGGCGTCGTCCGGCGGTGAGGCCAACGGCCAGGTGACGTACGGCGAAGCGTTCACCGTCCAGCCGTTCAACAACCTGGTGGTGACGCAGACCTTCACCGGCGCCCAGATCAAGACGGTGCTGGAGCAGCAGTTCGCCGGCTTCCAAGGGCAGACGACGAACAAGATCCTCCAGGTGTCGGCCGGCTTCACGTACACGTGGAGCGCGTCGGCCGCCCCCGGGTCGAAGATCTCGAACCTGGCCCTCAACGGCACGCCGATCGACCCCGCCGCCTCCTACCAGGTCACCACGAACGACTTCCTGGCCAACGGCGGTGACGGCTTCGGCGCCCTGACCGCCGGCACCGGCCGCACGACCGCACCGGGCTTCGACATCGACGCCCTGGTCGCCCACCTGGGAGCGGCCCCGGTCTCCCCCGGCCCGGCCAACCGCATCAGCACCACGGCCTGACCCGGGCCACGCGCACGGGATCAGAAGAGCTCGAGGCCACCGCCGCCGTCGGCGGTGGCCGCGAGCTGGGCCGGGCCGGAGTGTTCGGGGGCCAGCTGGTCGATCTGGGCGATGGCGGCCTGGACCTGGGAGATCAGGCCGCTGATGCTGTGCTGCTGGTCGACGTGTCGTCGGCCAGCTTGCGGACCTCGTCGGCCACCACCGCGAAGCCCTCGCCCGCCTGGCCCGCGCGGGCGGCCTCGATCGTGGCGTTCAGGGCGAGCATGCGGGTCTGCCGGCGATCTGCGCGATCACGGCGACCATCTCGGCGGCGGCCGGCAGGCTGACGCCGAGCGCCTCGGCCGCCCGGTCGGCGTGCGCCGCGTGCTCGGCCATCTGCTCGGTCGCCTCGTGGGCGGTGGCCGCGCCGGCGTTGATGTTCTGCACCGACTCGCGGACCGTGTCGACCTCGTGGATCGCGTCGCCGAGCTGGTAGGCGATACCACCGATGATCTGCTCCGACTCGGCCTCGACCCGGCGCAGCGTCTCGTCACGCGTCCGCTCCTCGGCCGACTGCTCCTCCTGCCGCCGCGTCTCGGCGCGCTCGCGCTCCACCGCGAGCTCAGCCTCCTGCGCCTCGAAGGCGGCCAGCATGCCGTTGGCCGCCGCACTCAGCGCCCGCAGGTCCGGGTGCGGCGAGTCGGGAAGCCGTCCGCTCAGGTCGCGGGACTCCATGATCCGGTCGGCGGCCTCGCGCAGCGGCCGGACCTGATCGCGGATGCTGCCGCGCACCACCCGGCCGATCGCCACCTTCAGGACGACCATCATGAGCGCGACGGCGATCGCGATCGCGGTCAGCGAGCGGACCGCGGCGGCGTGCACCGGCCGCTCCTCCAGGTTCTCGAACGTCACCGGGACACCGTCCACACCAGTGACCGTCGACTGCACGGCCACCTCGGTGCCGACCACCGCCGTGTGCACCTCCAGCGTGCCGATCAGACTCGACATGTCCTCGTGACGCACGCTGTCGGCGCGGGGAGCGCCGCGCAGCTGAATTTCGTCGTCGGTGTTGCGGCCGACGAAGCTGAGGCCGCCGGCGTCGAGCGCCCGCAGCATGATCAGCGAGCCGGACGCCGCGCCACCGCCGTCGCGCTTGTAGACGGCCAGGCTGCAGAAGATGGTGGGCGTGCCGGTGACCGAGGTGACCCCGCAGCTCGCCGATCCGGGAGTCGCCGTGGTGTCGGCCATCCGGTTCAGGACCGTCGTGTCACGCAGCTCGTCCGGCAGGCTCTCGTACCCGGCCGGGCCCAGCAATCCGCCGACCGTCCCCATCCCGTCCCGGCTCACACCCACGATGCCGGACAGCCCGTAGAAGGCCCGCAACTGCTCGGCCGGGAAGTCCGCGGCGAAGCTCCTCTGGTTTCCCGTGGCCACGTCGGTGTACGCGCTGCTCCGCATCGAGTTGGTGATGCCGAAGTCGACCATGCTTCCGGCCCGGTCGCTGAGCGCGACCCGCAGCTCCTCCGCCTCTTGGTCAGCAACCGCTGCTCGGCGGTGCCGAACGAGCGGAGGGTGATCACCCAGACGGGTACCAGCAGAACCACGAGCATCGTCGCCAGCAGGGCGAGGATGCGCAGCCGGCCCGGCTCCCGCAGCCAGCTCTCCTTCACATGATCACGTTAGGCGGACGTTTGTCCTGGCGAGGGGCATCCCACGGATCGGGCGCTTTTCTTGCGGACTGGTTGTCGGCGGGGGCATACTCGGCAACGTGATCCAGCAGGCGCGATTTTTCTATGGCAGCGGAAGCCCCGCGGCCGTAGGACGCGTCTGAACGACAGACCTCCATCAAGCCCCGGGCCTCACCGCCCGGGGCTTGATGCTGCCCGGGCCGGGTCGACCGGGGCGCAAGCACCCGAGGAGCACGACATGACCGCCGACGTGGTGGACAACAAGACCGGTGACAGCGCGAACGTGGCCGGCATGGATCTCAAGACCGGCGCGGCCGAGCCGCTGGCCGCGCACGAGATCCGCGCGATGCGCGAGCGGATCGACGAGATCGATCAGGCGATCATCGACCTGTGGCTGGAACGTGCCCGGCTCTCCCAGGAGGTCGGCCGCACCCGGATGGCCAGCGGCGGCACCCGCCTCGTGCTGTCCCGCGAGCGCGAGATCGTCGAGCGCTTCCGCGAGGCCCTGGGCGCCGACGGCGCCCAGGTCGCCCTGATGATCCTGCGCGCGGGCCGCGGGCCCCTCTGACACGCGGCCATCCCGCGCGCGGGCCTCTCTGACGCGCGGCGGTCAGTAGCGGCGGGCCAGGTCCAGGGTCTCGGCGAAGTGGCAGGCGCTCGGGTGCGGGGAACGCTGGCGGACCTCCAGCAAGGGCTCGTGCTCGGCGCAGCCGGGCTGGGCCTTCCAGCACCGGGTGCGGAAGCGGCAGCCCGACGGCGGGTTCGCCGGTGAGGGCACGTCGCCCTCCAGGACGATGTGCCGCCGGTGACCGCGCAGGCGGGGGTCCGGCACCGGCACCGCCGACAGCAGCGCCTGGGTGTACGGGTGGGTCGGCTGGTCGTAGATCGCCACGTGGCTGCCCGTCTCGACCACCTTGCCCAGGTACATCACGGCGATGCGGTCGGAGATGTGCCGGACCACCGACAGGTCGTGGGCGATGAAGACGTACGACAGGCCGAAGTCGCGCTGGAGACGCTCCAGCAGGTTGATCACCTGGGCCTGGATCGACACGTCCAGGGCGGAGACCGGCTCGTCGCAGATGATGATCTCGGGGCGGAGGGCCAGCGCGCGGGCGATGCCGATGCGCTGGCGCTGACCGCCCGAGAACTGGTGCGGGTAGCGGTTGATGTGGTCGGGGTTGAGGCCGACCGTGTCGAGCAGGTCCTGCACCGCCCGTTCGCGGCCCGGCCGGGGCACCGCGTCCGGGTGGATCGCGAACGGTTCGCCGACGATGTCGCCGACGGTCATCCGCGGGTTCAGGGACGTGTACGGGTCCTGCATGACCATCTGGATGTTGCGGCGGGCCTGGCGCAGCGCCGGGCCGCGCAGGCGGATCATGTCGTCGCCGCGTACCCGGATCTCGCCGCTTGTGGGTTTCTCCAGGCCGACCAGCATCTTCGCCAGCGTCGACTTGCCGCAGCCGGACTCGCCGACGATGCCCAGGGTCTCGCCGCGGCGCAGGTGAAGGTCGACACCGTCGACCGCCCGTACGGCGCCGGTCTTCTTCTTGACCACGATGCCCTGGGTGATCGGGAAGTGCTTGACCAGGCCCCGCGCCTCGAGAACGACGTCAGACACCGAGGACCTCCCGGATGAAGTGGCAGCTGGCGATGCGCCGGGAGGCGATCTGGTACGCGGGTGGCGGCGGATCCTGCCGGCACACGTCCCGGGCGTACGCGCAGCGCGGGTGGAACGGGCAGCCCCGGGGCACGTCGGTCAGGGCCGGCGGAAGCCCGTGGATCACGTTGAGCCCGCGGCCCTTGAAGTCCAGGCGCGGGATCGATTCGAGCAGCGCCTTCGTGTACGGGTGAGCCGGGTGGGCGTAGATGTCGTACACCGGCGCGTACTCGACGACCCGGCCCGCGTACATCACGGCGATCGTGTCGGCCACGTCCGCGACCACGCCCATGTCGTGCGTGATCAGCACCAGCCCCATGTTGCGCTCGCGTTGGACCTCGGCCAGCAGACCCATGATCTGGGCCTGGACGGTCACGTCGAGGGCCGTGGTCGGCTCGTCGGCGATCAGCACGTCGGGGTCGAGGGCGAGCGCCATTGCGATCATGACGCGCTGGCGCATGCCGCCGGAGAACTGGTGCGGGTAGTCGTCGACTCGGTTCTTGGCGTCGGGGATGCGCACCTGGTCGAGGAGTTCGACGGCGCGGAGCTTGGCCTGCTGGCGGGAGAGGCCACGATGCGTACGGAAAAGCTCGCCGATCTGAGTTCCGACACTGTGGACCGGATTCAGCGCGCTCAGCGCGTCTTGAAAGATCATCGCGATCCGGTTGGCCCGGATCTGGCGGCGCTCGTTCTCCGGCAGGCGCAGCAGGTCGACGCCGCGGTAGAGCACCTCGCCCTTGGTCACGTGGGCCGGCGGCGAGTCGAGGATGCCCATGATCGCCTGCGCGGTGACCGACTTGCCGCAGCCCGACTCGCCGAGCACGGCCAGCGTCTCGCCGGGGCGCAGGATCAGGTTGACGCCGTTCACCGCGCGGGCGATGCCGTCGCGGGTCCGGAACTCCACGTGCATGTCATTGACCTGCAACAACGGAGCCTGAGGGTCGAAATCCATGGCGGTCACCGCAGCTTCGGGTCGAAGGCGTCGCGGATGGCGTCGCCGAGCATGATGAAGGCGAGCACCGTCACCGCGAGGAAGATCGAAGGCCAGACCAGAGGGGCGGCGGTGGTACGGATGTACGGGCCGGCCTCCGCGATGGCGATGCCCCAGCTGATCGCGTCGCCCTTGAGCCCGACGCCGAGGAACGACAACGTCGATTCGCTGGCGATGTTGATGCCGAGCAGGATCGTCAGCACCACCAGGAACGGGCTGATCGAGTTGGGCAGGATGTGCCGGAACATCTGGCGGCCCGGGCCGGCGCCGAGCATGCGGGCGGCCGCCACGTAGTCCTGACCCTTGGCCGAGATGACGGCCGAGCGCATCACCCGGGCCGAGGTCGTCCAGCCGAGCAACCCGAGGGTCAGGGTCACCGCGAGGATGCCGTTGTCGTCCGGGTTCGCCGAGAACCGCTTGGCCAGCACGATCGCCGCGAGCAGGAACGGGACGCCGAGCATGACGTCGATGAAGCGGGACAGCACCGCGTCGAGCCACCCGCCGTAGTAGCCGGCGGCGAGGCCGAACAGCAGGCCGATCACGCCGGCGATGAGGGTGGCGAACAGGCCGACGATCAGCGAGTTGCGCGCGCCGTAGATGGTCTTGGCGTAGACGTTGCAGCCCTGGAAGTCGTATCCGAAGGGCGCCCCGTTCGCCGCGCCGGCGTTCTTGTGGGCGAGCACGCAGTCGCGCGGGTCGGCCGAGGTGAACAGCGACGGCCAGACCGCCATCAGCAGGATCACCGCGACCAGCGCCGTGGCCACCCAGAAGATCGTGCTGGAGCGCAGGTCGAGCCAGGCGTCGCCGGCCAGGCTGCGCCCCGCCGAGCCGCCGCGGCGGGGGCGGGTCGGGGCCGGGCCGGGCGCCTCGGCCGTGGTCACGGCGGTGAGGTCACTCATAGCGGATCCTGGGGTCGAGGGCGGCGTACAGCAGGTCGACGATCAGGTTGATCACCAGGAAGACGATCACCAGGACGCTCACGAAGCCGACCACCAGCGGGCCGTCCTCGGACCGGATGCCGCGGAACAGGTTCAGGCCCACGCCGGGGATGTTGAAGACGCCCTCGGTGACGATGGCGCCCGACATCAGGGCGCCGATGTCCACACCGATCAGCGTGATCACCGGGATGAGCGAGTTGCGCAGCACGTGCGCCCCGATCACCCGCTTGTTCGTCAGGCCCTTGGCCCGGGCCGTACGCACGTAGTCGGCGCGCATGTTCTCGGCCACCGAGGAACGGGTGACTCGCAACTCGGTGGCGATCACCAGGGTGCCCAGCACCAGCGCCGGTAACAGCAGATCCCAGAGGCCGGCGTCGCGGGTGACGGTCACCGGGAACCAGCCGAGCTGGACGCTGAAGATCACCTGGGCCACCGGCGCCAGCACCACGACCGGCAGCGCCAGCACGATCAGGGTGATCACCAGCGTCACGTTGTCGAAGACGCCGCCGCGCCGGATGCCGGAGAGCACGCCGGCGGAGACGGCGATGACGGCCGAGATGAGGACCGCCAGCAGCGCCAGCTTGATCGTGATGGGCCAGGCGTCGGCCAGCATCTCGCTGATCGGGCGGCGCTGGGTCAGCGAGGTGCCGAGGTCGCCGGTGAGCAGGCCGCGCACGTAATGCCAGTACTGCGCCAGGAAGGGGTCGTCGAGGTGGTACTGCGCGTTCAGGGCCGCCCGCTGGCTCTCACTGAGCGGCCGTTCGCCGACGAGAGCCTGGTACGGGTCGTCCTGGTTGGCGAACATCAGCGCGTACACCAGGAACGTGGCCCCGAAGAAGGTGAGCACCATCTGAAGCAGGCGCCGCACGACATACCGGAACATGTGGGTGAAGCCTCTTGGGCCGAAGGGGTGGAACACAGCGGTGGCGCCACGGTGTCACCTGACCCGTGGCGCCACAACCGTTCGAACGGGCCAGACTAGCTGGCGATATCGATCTTGTAGATGTCCACCATGGCGAACAGGTCCATGGTCACGTCGGTGACCCGGTCCGAGTGGCCGAAGACGTTCTGGCTGAACCGCAGCGGCAGCACCGGCACGTCCTTGGCCAGGATGTCTTCCGCCTTCTGCCAGTACTTCGTGGCCTGCTCCACGGTCGGCGCCTCGGAGCCCTGACGGACCAGGGTGTCGAACGCCGTGCTCTTGTAGGCGCCGTAGTTGGAGGACCCGTCGCTCGTGTACAGCGGGCCGAGGTAGTTCTCCATCAGCGGGTAGTCCATCGACCAGGCAAGCCGGTAGAGGCCGACATCCTCGCGGGCGCGCACCTTGGCCAGCAGGTCGGTCAGCTTGGGCACCGTCGTGCCGACACAGTTGACGCCGAGCGACGACTTGATCTGGTTGCACATCGCGTCGATCCAGGGCTTGTGGCCGCCGTCCGCGTTGTACGTGATCTTGATTTCGGCCGGGCCGCCGGCCGCGGTGTACATCTGCCTGGCCTTGATCGGGTTGTACTCGCAGTTCGGGCCGCAGGTGTTGCGGCGCGCGCCCTGCAGGACCGGCGAGACGAACGCGGTGGCCGCGGTCTCCGAGCCGAGGAAGATCTGCTCGGTCATCTCCTCGCGGTTGATCGCCATCGAGATGGCCCGGCGCACCTGAGGGTTCTTGAACTTCTCGTCGTACAGCGGGAAGCCGACGAAGTCGAAGCCCGAGCTCGGGCTTTTCAGCAGCCGGTCGCCCAGGTCGCTGGAGGCCTGCGAGAGGCTCTCGACAGGGATCTGGGTCTCCACGTCGAGGTTGCCCGCGACGAGGTCGTTGTACTGCGTCGACAGGTCCTGGTAGATCTTCCAGTTGATGGCGTTGACTTTGGGGATGGTGCCCTTGAAGTCGGCGACCTTCTCCACCTGGATCTGCTGGTCGTGCTGCCACTTGCCCTTGATCTTGAAGGGCCCGTTGCCGATCGGCGCCTCGGCGAAGTCCTTCTTGAGCACCCCCTCGCTCTCCCAGGCGGCCTTGGGCAGCGGGTAGAACGCGGTGTAGCCCATCACCGACTCCCAGCCGGCGAAGCCCGCGGAGAGCGTGACCGTGAAGGTCGTGTTGTTCACCTTCTTGAGGCCGCTCATCGTCCGGGCCTTGGGCTCGGGCGCCTGAGCCGGCCCGTCCTTGCCGTCCGGGTCCTCGGACTGCAGGTCGGCGAAGCCCTGGATCCGGCTGTAGAAGTACGAGGCGAGCTGCCCGTTCGGGCCGTACGCGCCGTAGTTCCAGGCGTTGATGTAGTTGTCCGCCGTGACCGGTTCGCCGTTGCTGAAGGTGAAGCCCGGCTTGAGCCGGATCGTCCAGACGCGGTTGGCCTTGTCGTGCGTGATCGACTGGGCGGCCACCGCGTACGGCGTGCTCTTGTCGTTGAATCGCACGAGCGGGTAATACAGCGACGCCAGGACCTGCGAGCCCCCCGTTTCCACCACATTGGACGGGATCAGGCTCGTCGGCTCGACGATGCCGATGCTGATGCTGTTCGGCAGAGCTTCGGCGTCGTCCGAGGAACTACCGCTGCAGCCGGACGCCAACAAGACGATGGCGGCCGCTCCGGCCGCCATCTTCCATGGCATTTTCCCAGGCATGGGGTGGGTGCCTCCTTCGGGGCGCTCACGGGGGTCGTGTGAGTCGCCCGCAACTGTGACACAGAGCCAACGACAGCCAAGGCCCCGTTACCAAGCCGATATTAGACAGGCCCGGTGCCACGCTTGCCCCCCGACCGGTTCTTCGATATGAGCAACCGGCCTTACCAGGGAAAACGTCGTTCGGTACGCGGGCCACCACCCACCGCAGCGCCCGCGTGGAGATCGGTCAGACGAGCCGGCGGTCGGCCGCCCAACGTGACAATTCGTAACGGTTGCTCATTTGGAGCTTGCGCAGGACGTTCGAGACATGCGTCTCGACGGTCTTGATCGAGATGAACAATTCCTTCGCGATCTCCTTGTACGCGTACCCGCGTGCGAGCAGGCGCAGGACCTCGCGCTCGCGGTTGGTGAGCTGGTCGAGCTCCGGGTCGGCGACCGGCACGTCGGGCCGGGAGGCGAAGGCGTCCAGCACGAAGCCGGCCAGCCGCGGGCTGAAGACGGCGTCGCCGTCGGCCACCCGGCGGATCGCCGCCGCCAGCTCGTCCGGCGAGATCGTCTTGGTCACGTAGCCCCGGGCGCCGGCCCGGATCAGGCCGATCACGTCCTCGGCCGCGTCGGAGACGGACAGGGCCAGGAAACGCACGTGCGGATGGGTGCGGCGCATCGCGTCGAGCACCGCGCGGCCGCCGCCGTCGGGCATGTGCACGTCGAGCAGCACCACGTCGGGCTCGGCGGCCGCGATCCGGGAGACCGCCTCGGCGACCGTGCTGGCCTCTCCGATGACGTCGACGTGCGCCCCCAGCTCGGCGCGCACGCCCGCGCGGAACATCGCGTGGTCGTCCACCAGGAAGACGGTGAGCCGCCGGCTCTCGGGCTCGGTCATCGTGTTGCCTCCTTACCGGCCGTCACGCTGTCCCGCGACACGGGAAGCGTCAGCCGGACCTCTGTGCCGTCGCCGACGGCGCTGCGGATCTCCGCCTTGCCGCCGTGACGCTGCATCCGTCCGATGATCGAGCCTCGCACGCCGTGCCGCGACTCCTGCACACCCTTCAGGTCGAAACCGGCGCCGCGGTCGCGGACGAAGACGCTGAGCTCGTCCGGCTCGACCTCGGCGTACAGCGAGACCGTCTGCACCCCGGCGTGGCGGGCCGCGTTCACCAGCGCCTCACGCGCCGCCGCGACCAGGGCCGCGACCCGCTCGTCGCACTCGGTGTCGCCCACCACGACGGTCTCGACGCTGATCGCGTACGTGTCCTCGACCTCGGCCGCGGCCTGCTCGAGCGCCGCCGCGAACCGCTCGGTGGGCGACGCGGTCGGCTTGTAGAGCCAGTTACGCAGGCTGCGCTCCTGACCCCGGGCCAACCGCTGCACCTCTTTGATGTCGGCCGAGTTGCGCTGGATCAAGGCCAGCGTGTGCAGCACCTGATCGTGGATCATGGCGGCCACCTCGGCCCGCTCCTGCTCCCGGATGCGCCCCTCGCGCTCGGCCCGGAGCTGGTTGAACATGCGCCAGAGCAGCGGCGCGGCCACCACGCCGACGCCGAGCAGGCCGACCAGCGCGAAGATCACGCCGTTGATGACCGAGGTGAGGCTGCCGGCCGGCGCGTAGACCGCGACCACGCCGATGACGCCGGTCGCGACCAGCACGCCGCCGCCGATGAAGCGCAGCAGGAAGAACCGCCGGTCGCTCTCGGCCACCACGGCGGCCAGCCAGGGGGTCTGCGGCATGTTGGCGCCCCACTGCCGGCGCGTGGGGTCGGCCTGGTGCCAGATGATGCCGGCGCCGACCGCGACCACGGCGATCAGCCAGCCCACCGTGCCGGCGACGTTGTCCTCGAAGACCAGGGCCTGAAGCACGATCACACCGAGGCCGATCGCGCCGAACGGAAGCAGCATGGCCAGGTCGCGGCGCTTGGCCGGCTCGCCGGCGGCCGGGACCTGCTGCGGCAGCACGGCCCAGAAGGCCGCGTAGAGCAGCAGGCCGAGGCCGTTGAAGCCGAGCAGCACGACCAGGGAGATACGCACGGCCAGCACGGGCACGCCGAGGTGCTGCGCGAGCCCGGAGGCGACACCCGCGATGATGCGGTGATCGCGCGGCCGGAACAGGCGGCGAGTGGGCGGTGCGGTGGCGGTGCTGATGGCTCCTCCTCGGTTGTGTCCTCCGATCGTCACACGTTCCGGCCGCGCGGACCACGGGGAACTTCCCCCGGTATCCGCGGCCCGGATCTCAGGGTGGCCTCAGGGTCGCCGCCGGAAGCGTCTCGGGTGCCCGGGGAGCGAGGATCGATGCCATGAACGAGGAAGCTGCCGAACCGCAGGGCACCCAAGCCCCTCCCGGAGCGGACCGGAACGCTCCGCCGTGGGCCGGCGGGCCGCCCTTCTCCCGCGACAAGCTGGTCCGCCCGCGCCAGGGCCGCTACCTGGCCGGCGTCTCCGGCGCCCTGGCCCGCGCCACCAACACCGACCCGGTGCTGTGGCGGGTGCTGTTCGCCGTGCTCGGTGTGATCAGTGGTGTCGGCCTGCTGCTCTACCTCATCGGCTGGCTGATCATCCCGGCTGAGGGGGACACCGCCTCGCCCATCGAGTCGCTGCTCGGCAAGGGCCGGGCGGGCATGACCCCGCTCTCGGTGGTCTTCCTCGGCGGCGCCGCGGTTCTCTCGTTCGCCTTCATCGTGCGGGACGGGGTACGGGCCAGCCTGCTGGCCTGCGCGGTCATCTTCGGCGCGATCATCCTGATCAAGCGGTCGGGTTCCCACGCGACTCCCCCGCCGCCGGCGCCGGAGGACCCGTTCCCGACGGCCGAGTTCGCCACCGCGCCCAACCCGGCGCCGTCCGAGCCGGCCTCACCTCCGCCCTTCGAGCCGGCCCCGGCCACACCTTTCGGGGCGGCCACGCCTTTCGAGGCGGCCACGGCCCCGGCCCCGGCTTTTGACGCGGCCGCGGCCCCGGCGGCTCCGCCTCCTCCGCCACCGCCGTTCGGGCCGCCGCCCGGTGCCTACCGGCCACCGTTCGCGCCGCACGGCCCGTTCGCCCGGCCCACGCCGGCGACGTACCCGCCGGCTCCGCCCGCCCCGCCCGCGGCGAAGCCGCCGAAGAAGCCGAAGGAGCGCTCCAAGCTGGGCCGCCTCACCTTCTTCGCGCTGATCGTCGTGATGGGCGTGATGGCCGCCGCCGACACGGCCGGTGCCAGCATCACCGTGTCCGCCTACTTCGCGGCGGCGCTGGCCACCATCGCGGCCGGCCTGATCGTCGGCGCCTGGCTCGGCCGGGCCCGCGGGCTGATCGCGCTCGGCCTGATCGCCACCCTCGGCCTGTTCGCCGCCACCGGCTCCGAGCGCTGGGGCGACGACGTGGGCAACAGCGTCTACCGGCCGACCACCCTGACCCAGGTCGCCGACCGGTACGACTTCAACCTCGGCGACGCCACGATCGATCTCCGCCAGATCGACTTCGCCGGCCAGCAGCAGACGATCGCCGTGAACATGAAGTTCGGCCAGGTACGGGTGCTCCTGCCGCCGACCGTCGACACGACCGCGACGCTCGAGGTCGCCAACGGCCGCGCCGAGATCTTCGGCAAGACCTTCGAGGGCGAATCGCTCGGCCACGAGGACCTGACCGACCTCGGCCCGGACGGCGCCGGTGGCGGCACGCTCAAGCTCGACCTGCGGCTGAACGCCGGCAACCTGGAGGTGTACCGATGAAACCGCACCGCACCGACGGCGTCTCGCTCAGCTTCGGCGTCCTGTTCCTGCTGGTGGTCGCCTGGTGGGCGGTCTCGGCGGTGGTCAACGTCCACCTGCCCGCGGTGGGCTGGCTGGTGGCCGGCGGCCTGATCGTCTTCGGCGTGATCGGCCTGCTCGGCGCGCTCCGGTCGGCCCGGGGCGGCCCGCCCGAGGCGGTGATGGAGCCGGCCATGGCGCCGGCCGTCCCGGGCGCGGCTCCCGGCCCCGAGATCCCGGGTGACCTCCCGCCCGAGATGCACGCGTCGATCGTCCGGGAACTCCTTGAGGAGCCGTCCGAGCGGTTCACCAAGGAGCACCCCGCGTCACCCGAGAAGTAGCCCCATATGCTCGTTGCCATGACGTACCCCGTGGTGTCCAACGCTCCGATCGCCGGGGTCGGCCCCGTCGCCGCCCGGGCCCTGACCGCCGAGTTCGCCCGGCACAACGCGCCCACCACCGCCCTGGTGTTCGCCGCCGACCACGCCACCGAGGTGGTGGCGGCCGCCGTCGAGGCCCTGCTGCCGGCCGACAAGCTCACCCTGGTGGCGGGCGAGCGCAGCACGGCCGACCTGCTGCGCGACCACATCACCGGGCTGGGCAGCTGGATCGCCGACCGGGTGCGGGTGGTCGACGCCCTCTCCGAGGCCGAGCCGGCCGACGTGGTGATCGTGGGCGAGCCGCTGACCGGCACGGCCGACGAGGTCCGGGTCCTCCTCGACAGCCTCGGTAAGTATCTGAACGAGGGTGCCGTGCTCACCGTGGCGACCCCGGCCACGCCGGGCCGCACCGGCGGCGCGGCGGCCGAGCTGTTCCGGCAGGGCGCGCTGTTCGGCGTCGGCTCCGATTTGGTGCTGCGCAACCAGCCGCCGCTGCGGGTGCACAAGCTGCGGTTCACCGCGGCCGACCCGCGGGTGGCGGCGACGCTCGCCCCGGCGTACCGGCCGTCCAGCGTTCCGGTGACCCGCTCGATGCACATCGACTCGAACGGCGTGGCCGCCGCCGGCGTCGCGCTCGGGCTGGCCGCGCTGGCCCGCCGGGCCCGGCCCGGGTCGAAGCTGTGGCTGCTGCCGGCCCTGGCCGCGGCGCCGGTGGCGGCGTTCTTCCGCGACCCCGAGCGCGACGTGCCCGACGACGCGTCGGCCGTGGTGGCGGCGTCCGACGGCCGGGTGCTGTCGGTCGAGCGGATGACCGACGAGCGCTTCGGCACCGGCGAGTTCCTGCGGATCGCGGTCTTCCTGTCGGTCCTCGACGTGCACGTCAACCGGGTGCCGGTGGCGGGCCGGGTGGCCGACCACTTCGTCGAGGAGGGCGGCTACGCGAACGCGATGACGGCCGCGGCCGAACACAACGTGGCCGCCTACACGGTGCTCGACACCGAGCACGGCACGGTCGTGGTGGCCCAGCGGACCGGCCTGATCGCGCGCCGCATCGTGCAGCGCACGCCGGTCGGCACGCTGGTCGCCAAGGGTGAGCGGATGGGCCTGATCCGGTTCGGCTCGCGCACCGACGTCTACCTGCCGGCCGGCGCGGCCGAGCCGCTGGTCGCGGTGAACGACAAGGTCATCGGCGGTTCCTCGGTCATCGCCCGCTGGATCTGAAGAAAAATGGCCGCCCCTCGGGGCGGCCATTTTTCACGCGGTTGTTCTTTGGCGCATCCAGAGGACCGGGCCACTGATCAGGTACGCCGCCACGACCATGACAAAGGTCAGACGGGCGTCGACCAGGGCGCCGACGATCGGCAGCAGCCAGAGCCAGGCCGGAAGCCGCAGGAGGCGGGCCAGCTTCGCGTACGGGAAACTGGACACCATCGCGAAGGCCAGCAGCGCCACCCCGCCGAGCAGCACCAGACCGGGCAGCGGCAGGCCGATCAGCACGGACACCGCGAGGACCGCGGCCACCATCGTGGTCGGCACGCCGCAGAAGAACTTGCCGTCCTTGGGCGAGACGTTGAAGCGGGCCAGGCGGATCGCGGCGCAGGCCGCGACGAGCACGCAGGCCACGGCGGCGGCCGGGGTCGGCACCGAGTGGACCAGCGAGGCGTAGACCACGACCGGCGCGGCCAGGCCGAACGAGCACATGTCGGCCAGCGAGTCCATCTGAGCGCCGAACGGGCTCGAGACGCCCAGCTTGCGGGCGAGCGCGCCGTCGAGGCCGTCGAAAGCGACGCAAGCAACCAGGCAGGCGGCGGCCAGGCGGACGTCGCCGTGCATCGCCAGGAAGATGGCCATGAGGCCGAGGGCGAGGCTGGCGATCGTGCAGCCGTTCACGATCGCGAAGCGCACCTTGCGGGCCGCGGTGTGCTCACCGGGCAGCAGGGAGGCCGGGACGGCCGGCTCGACGACCGCCGGGATGGCCAGGTGCGGAGCGGCCGGGCCGAGGGCCCGGGTGTGCTCGGCACCGGTGTAGATGACTTCTGCCCTGGTCGCGGTGGCGGCCCGGCCGGACTCAGCGTTCCGGCGGCCGACCCGCACCAACAGGGCCTGCCGCGCGATGGTTCCTCCGCGGCGCAGACGGCCTGCCCAACGACGACCGGCGGGACGGGGGCTATCCGTCGATCGACGCCGGCGCCAAGGGGATCTCGGCACGTGCTTCCTCCATGGGATAGGTGGCCCACCTGCACGTTTGCGGTGGGTTGGTTCCCGGTAGCCCGCCGCACACGCGGACCGGGGAAATTCGCGGTGTACACCATCGCACAGCCGGACGACCTTGGCGAGAAGTCGATCGACAGTCGTTGGCAGGTGCTCCTCCGGGTCTTTCCTTGGCCGGGTGGGTACGGGACGGGCCACGAGAGCGGCCCTCCCGGATAACGATTCTAACTCGCCCGTTCCGCCCCGATTCGGGCTACGGCGACGGCTGCCGGCTCGGTGAGGGCGAGCCGCCCGGCCTCGGCCAGCGTGAACCAGCGCGCCTCGGCGGTCGAGCCGTCCACCTCCTTGACCACCGGTTCGGTCGGCGTGTCGACCTCCACCCGGAACAGAACCCGGATGACGTGCCAGTCGACCGGCACCCCCTCCGGCCCCACGGCCGCCGGGTCGTAACGATGCGAGATCTCCACCAGACCGGTCACCCGACCGTGTTGCCCGGTCTCCTCGAACACCTCCCGGGCGAGCGCCGCCTCCGGCGTCTCCCCGTGGTCGGTCCCACCACCGGGCACATGCCAGCGCCCAGCTCCTGGATACCCCGGCGCGATCCGCGTAAGCAGAATCCGCCCCGCCACATCCGACGCCGCCGCATAGGCCCCAAATCGCTGTACCGGCCCCAGGGGCGCGGCTTCAACACCCACCCCGCTCGACCCCGCCTCCGGCCGTGTCGCCTTTCCGCCCTCACCGCGCGGCCCTGCCTCTGGTCGCCTCGAACTGGCGTTCACCGAATCGCCATCCCCTTCGCCCGACTTTTCGGAAATGTCGGACGGGAAGTGAGGTCGGGAGGAGATGCCGGTCGAGGAGTGCGGATCGGAACCGGCGCCGGGCGAGGGGGTGGGGGCGTCGGGCGTGAGGTTCAGTGCGGCGGCGGTGAAAGGCATCAGCGGGAGGGTGGCCGGGTCGGCTACCCACTCGACGAGTTCGGTGGTGCCTTCGGCTTCGTTGCGTAGGGTGCCGCTGACGGCTGTGACGTCGTAGATGATTCGGTCGGTGTGTTCGAGGGCGCCGTTCGACAGGGGGAAGACGTCGGCGGTGACCGTGTGGAGGCCGTCGAGGCGTACCTCAAGACCGGTTTCCTCGGCGAACTCGCGGACCACCGCGTCGTTCGGGTGTTCGCCCTGCTCGACGCCTCCGCCGGGCAGGGTCCACAGGCCGGGGAACTCGCTGCGGGGCGAGTTCCGGGCGAGCAGCACCCGCCCGGAGGAGTCGCGACAGATTCCGTAGGCCCCGACCCGTCTGATCTTCACCAGATCAGATTAGCCGCGCCTTCCGCAGCGCCTCGGCCGTCACTTCGGTCAGCTCGTCCTCGGCCAGGTCGGCGACCTCCTTGACCGGCATCCAGCGCGCCTCGGAGGTGGAGCCGCCCACGTCTTTGACGATGACCTCGGTCGGCCGGTCGACGATCACCCGGTAGAAGGCCCGTACGCCGTGCCAGTCGATCGGGTAGCCCTCGGGGCCCAGTGACGCCGCGTCACGGTGACTGGCCACGCCGAGCAGTTCGACCAGCCGGCCCTCCTGGCCGGTCTCCTCGACGAGTTCGCGGATCAGCGCCGTGCCGGGCTGCTCGCCGTAGTCGGTGCCGCCGCCGGGCAGGTGCCAGCGCCCCTCCCCCGGATAGCCGGGGGCGATGCGGGTCAGCAGCAGGCTGGCGTCCCGCGGGTCGGTGGCGATCGCGTACGCCGCGAAGCGCTGCGCCCGGTGCAGCCCGTCCGGGCCGGGGTAGGCGTAGAACGACGGGAAGGTCGGCGCCGGCTCGGGCCGCAGGTCGGCCGAGGCGCCGCCCAGGCCGAGGGCGTCGGCGGTGAACTGCCGGAGTTTGAGGTGTTCGGCCTCCTCCAGCGTGTGCCAGCGGGCGAGGTCGGTGGGGTGGCCGATGCGGTCCACCAGCGTGCCACCCCGGATCGACACCTCGTAGATGAGGCGGTCGGTGTGGATGGTGACGCCTCGGTGCGGCAGGGAGCGCATGTCGGCCAGGACGTCCTGCAGGCCGGTGACGGCCACGGACAGGCCGGTCTCGGCGGCCGTCTCGCGGACGACGGTGTGGTTGGGGTCTTCGCCGTGGTCGACGGCGCCACCGGGCAGGGACCAGACGCCCGGCGTGCCGGAGCTGGTGGAGGCCCGGACCAGCAGCACGCGGCCCTCGTCGTCGCGGGCGACGGCGTAGGCGGCGATCCGGCGGAGCGGTTCGAGTGCGGGGGTCACGGGCGGCATTCTGCCCGGAATATGTTAACTGCAGAAAACATCTGTCGGATTCCTGACAGGGTGCTCGCGCTGCGTAATCCCTGATCAGAGCGTTGCCAGGGACAACGTGCACTAGATCGACCACGGCCCGTAACCATCATTTCAGGGTACGTATCCGGGCCTCACCTGAGGTCGTAGGGCCCCGTTCAGTCCCACCATTGGGGCATGAACGAGGCACCCTACAAACTCCTGCGCCGCCCCAAGGACGACCGTGTCGGGGCCGGCGTCTGCAGCGGCATCGGCCGCTACTTCGGCATCGACCCGGTGCTGGTCCGGGTCGCCTTCGTCGTGCTGGCCGCCGCCACCTGGGGCGCGGCCCTGCTCGCCTACCCCGTGATGTGGTTCCTGATGCCGGAGGAGTGGTGAGCGGTCACTCCCACTCGATGGTGCCCGGCGGCTTGCTCGTCACGTCGAGCACGACCCGGTTGACCTCGCGCACCTCGTTGGTGATCCGGGTCGAGATCTTGGCGATCACGTCGTAGGGCAGCCGCGACCAGTCGGCCGTCATGGCGTCCTCGCTGGAGACCGGGCGCAGCACGACCGGGTGACCGTACGTGCGGCCGTCGCCCTGCACGCCGACGCTGCGCACGTCGGCCAGCAGCACCACCGGGAACTGCCAGACGTCGCGGTCGAGGCCGGCCGCGGTCAGCTCCTCGCGGGCGATCAGGTCGGCCGCGCGCAGCAGGTCGAGCCGCTCCCGGTCGACCGCGCCGATGATGCGGATGGCCAGACCGGGCCCGGGGAACGGGTGGCGCTGCACCATCTCGTCGGGCAGGCCCAGCTCCGTACCCAAGGCCCGAACCTCGTCCTTGAACAGCGTGCGGAGCGGCTCGATGAGCGCGAACTGGAGGTCGTCGGGCAGGCCGCCCACGTTGTGGTGGGACTTGATGTTGGCCGTGCCGGTGCCGCCGCCGGACTCCACCACGTCGGGGTAGAGCGTGCCCTGCACGAGGAACTCGATGTGCCGCTCGGCGTCGAGCTCGCGGGCCGCCGCCTCGAACGTGCGGATGAACTCGCGGCCGATGATCTTGCGCTTCTGCTCGGGGTCGGTGACCCCGGCCAGGTGGCCCAGGAACGTGTCGGCGGCGTCGACCACCTTGAGCCGGATGCCGGTCGCGGCCACGTAGTCCTTCTCGACCTGCTCCGCCTCGCCCGCCCGCAGCAGGCCGTGGTCGACGAAGATGCAGGTCAGCTGGTCGCCGATGGCCTTGTGCACGAGCGCGGCGGCGACCGCCGAGTCGACACCGCCGGAGAGGCCGCAGATCACCTGCTTGTCGCCGACCTGCTCGCGGATGGCGGCCACCTGCTCGTCGATGATGTTCGTCGACGTCCAGGTCGGCTCGAGGCCCGCGATGTCGTACAGGAAGCGCTTGAGCATCTCCTGCCCCTGCTCGGTGTGCGCCACCTCGGGGTGGAACTGCACACCGGCCCGCTTGGCCGTGAGGTCTTCGAACGCGGCCACCGGGGCGCCCGGCGTCGACGCGGTCACCGCGAAGCCCTGCGGCGCCACCGCCACGCTGTCGCCGTGGCTCATCCAGACCGGCAGGTCGTCGGGGAGCTCGCGCAGCAGGGTGCCGCCCTGCGCGCTGAGCAGGGTCCGCCCGTACTCCCGGGAACCGGTGTGCGCGACCGTGCCGCCCAGCGCCTGTGCCATGGCCTGGAAGCCGTAGCAGATGCCGAAGACGGGCACGTCGTTGTCGAACAGGCTCGGGTCGAGCACGGGCGCGCCCGGCTCGTAGACGCTGGACGGGCCGCCGGACAGGATGATCGCGGCCGGGTTCTTGGCCAGCATCTCGGCGACCGGCATCGAATGCGGGACGATCTCCGAGTAGACCCGCGCCTCGCGGACGCGGCGGGCGATCAGCTGGGCGTACTGGGCGCCGAAATCGACGACGAGAACGGGTCGGGGAGTGCTCACCGGGGAAGTTTACCGGAGGGCCTGGAGGGCCTTCAGAGCGTCGACCCGGCCCGACGGCATGGTCCTGGAGGCGACGATGGCCGAGCGGATCTGGGCGGCGGTCGGCTGCGACGGCGACGAGGCGAGCAGGCCCGCGACGCCGGCGATGAACGGAGCCGCCGACGAGGTGCCGCAGTACTGGCCGATCGCGCCGGACGGGCCCTGGGCCGGGTTGCAGCCGGGCGCGGTCACGTCGACCCACGAGCCGTAGTTGGACCAGCTGTAGCGAGTGCCGGTCGCGGTGACGCCGCCGACCGCCAGGACCGACGGAATGGCCGCGGGGTAGTGCGGGGCGGAGACGCCCTTGTTGCCGGCCGCGGCGACGATCAGGGCGCCCTTGGCCTCGGCGTAGGTCACGGCGTCGCGCAGGAGGTCGCTGTCGGTGTTGCCGCCCAGCGACAGGCTGATGACGGTCGCGCCGCGGTCGGCCGCGAACCGGATGCCCTGGGCGATGGCGGTGTAGCTGCCGCTGCCCTTGGCGTTGAGCACCTTGACCGGCAGGATGCGGCAGTTCCAGCAGATGCCGGCGATGCCGGTGCGGTTGGCGCCGCCGGCCGCGACCACGCCGGCGGCCATCGTGCCGTGGCCGTTGTCGTCGGCCGGGTTGCTGTCGCCGTTGACGAAGTCGTAGCCGGGCAGCATGCGGGTGCGCAGGTCGGGCAGCGGGTTCACGCCGGTGTCGAGCACGGCCACGACCACCCGCGTGGTGCCGCGGACGGTGTTCCACACCTGGTCGACGCGCGTCTGCTTGAGGCCCCACTGGGTCGAGAAGCCCGGGTCGTTCGGCTTCGACCAGCCGTCGGCCGAGGCCGTCGCGGCGTCCCCGGTGGGCGCCACGAACATCGCGGCACCGGCCAGCAGACCCACGAACAGCTTTCCGACCCGACCGAGCACGCGAGAACCCCCAAAGCGAAAAGGAGCCGGCCAGAGTGGCGGGCTCCCTTCACTTCGGTTCGCTCACTGACCGTCCGGGTCTCGCCCGGGTGCGGTCAGGTTGTTCACTTCTTGTACGTGTACTTGGCCGAGAGGCCCGCGTTGCCGGCCTTGTCGTACGCCCGCAGCTGCACCGTGGTCTTCTTCGGCACCGCGCTCGCCTTGAAGGTGAACGGGGTGGTCGTCGAGCGCACCTGCGACACCTTGCCGTTGATCAGCAGCTGGACCGTCTTGATGCCCCGCGCGTCCGACCGGGTGAACTTGATGGTCACGGTGCCCTTGATCTTCGAACCGCTCTTCGGGGCCGAGGTGATCTTCACGGCCGGGGCGATGTTGTCCACGATCACCGTGCGGACGGGCGTCGTGGTGACGTTGCCGGCCTTGTCGAAGATGCGGAAGTTGACCCGGGTCGCGCCGTTGTAGGCGTTCGTCTTGAACGCGACGCCCCACGGCGCCTTGGCCGCGTAGCCCTTGTTCACGCCGTTCACGAAGAGCTGGACCATCCGGATGCCCGACTTGTTGTCCGAGATGCCGGCCGGCGTGATGGTGGCCGTGCCGCGGACCAGCGCGTTCTGCGGCGGGCTGATGGTCTTCAGCCGCGGCGCCACCTTGTCGGTGTTGTAGGTCAGCGCGTCCTTGGCGTCGATCTTGCCGAAGAGCACGCCGGTACCGCTGATCTTGTGCTGGGCGGCCGAGTTGTACAGCGCGTTCATCAGCGACCAGCCGGTGAAGGTCGGGTTCTTCGCCTTGATCAGACCGGCGATGCCGGCCACGATCGGCGACGCGAACGACGTGCCCTCGACCGTGTTGTTGTAGTTGCCGTACCGGTCCATGGCCGTCACGGTGCCGGGCGCCGCGAGGTCGACCCAGTTGTCACCCGCCTTGTTGCGGTACGAGTACCAGGCCAGCGCGTTCGACCGGCGGGCGGTGGCGGCGACGGAGACCACGTCGTAGTAGGCCGCCGGGTACGAGCGGGTGGTCAGCGGCTCGTTGTCCTCCTGGTTGCCGGCGGCGGCCACGACCAGGACGGCGTTCGTGTTGGCGTAGGCCACCGCGTCGGCCAGCACCTTGGAGGAGCCGGGGCCGCCGAGCGACAGGTTGATGATTTTGGCGCCGTTCCGGACGGCCCAGGTGATGCCGGCCGCCACGTCGCTGTCCCAGCCGCTGCCGCGGCGGTCGAGCACCTTGACCGGAATGATCTTGCAGGTCCAGCAGATGCCGGCCATGCCCTTGGTGTTGTTGCCGCGACCCGCGATCAGCGAGGCGACCTCGGTGCCGTGGTTGTTGTCGTCGGCCGGGGACGCGTCCTTGTTGACGAAGTCGTAGCCGGGCAGCACGGCGCCGGCCAGGTCGCCGACCGCGTTCACGCCGGTGTCGATGACCGCGATCTTGACGGGTGAGGCCCCGCCGGTCGTCGTGTCCCAGGCCAGCGGCGCGCGGACCTCGTCGATCTCGGGCTGCTCGCCCTCGCGGTAGGTCTCGTCGTTGGGGACCAGCGACGCCGTGCGCTGCCGGTCGACCTCGACGTAGGCCACGTTCGGGTCGCTGCGCAGGGCGGCGATCGTCGCGGCGCTGCGCGCGGCCGGCACCTGCACGGTCGACGCGCCGATCTGGTCCAGACCGAGGCCGCCGGCGGAGGCGTTGAGCTTGTGCGCGCCCGCGGCGGAAAGAGTATTGGTGGCCGCGGCGCGGTTGGCGCCGTCCTTGTAACCGACGACCAGGCGTACCGGCGAGCTTGACTGCGGGGCCGCCGCCTTGGTGTCGGCCATGGCCCAGGTGGTCACGCTCGTCATCGCCAGGACGACGGTCGTGGAGATCGCGCCGACGGTGATCCGTCGTTTGGTGAGCTTCATCGAAGCCTGCCTCCCCCGTTTATGGCGGCGGCCAGCGTACGGCCGATCGGGTGAAACACAATGACCGGTTTCACAGTGCGGGAAAGGGCCACCATTGAGCTGGTGATCATCCTGAATTACTGTTCCGCCATGCGGAACAGCAGGCTTGGTCTATGGATCGGCGCGGCGGTCGTCCTGGTGCTGCTCGTCGGCGCGGGCATCGCCTGGGCGGTCCGGTCCGGCTCGGACAAGCCCGAAGCCGCTCCCGCTCCGTCGACTTCGGTGGATCCTACGGCCGCGCCGCCCAGCGCCGCGCCCACCACGGCGCCGCCCTCGCCCGGGGCCGACATCACCGGCCCGCTCGACCTGCTGCTGATCGGTGTGGACACCCGGGTCAGCATCCCCGACTGGCAGCCGCACGCGGACGCCGTCATGCTGCTGCACGTCGAGCCCGGGCTGCGGAAGGCCTACCTCTACTCGCTGCCGCGCGACCTACGGGTCAGCTACAGCGGCGGCAACCACAAGCTCACCGAGGCGATGAGCCGGGGCGCCGGCGACAAGCGGGACGTCAAGAAGGGCTACGAACTGCTCTCGCGGACGATCAGCCAGTACACCGGCATCAAGAAGTTCCAGGCCGGCGCGGTCCTCAACTTCGGCGGCCTGGAACGGCTCACCGCCCAGCTCGGCGGGGTCGACCTGGTGATCGACCAGACGGTCAAGTCGCGGCACCGCAAACCGGACGGCACGCTGCGGCCGCTCTCCGGCGGTGACTACATCGGACCGCAGGCCGTCTACCAGGCCGGCCGGCGGCACCTGAACGGCTGGCAGGCGATCGACTACGCGCGCCAGCGCTACGGCCTGCCCAACGGCGACTACGACCGGCAGCGCCACCAGCGCCAGCTGGTCTCGGCGCTGTTCGACAAGGCGCTGAGCCGCGACCTGGCCGACGATCCGGCCGCGCTCGAGTCTCTGGTCTCCGCGCTCGGCGACACGCTGGTCTACCTGGGCGGGCGGCGGCCGGTCGAGTACGCGTACGCACTGCGGAATTTGACCGCGAAGGACATCACCCGGGTCACGCTGCCCGGCGAAGGGGTCGGCGGTGGCAGCGGCTACCTCGGCGAGCGGCTGACCGCCGAGGGCAAGGGCTTCGTCACCGCCGTCGCCCAGGGCAAGGCCGCCGCCTACCTGGCGAGCCACCCCAAGCTCGTCGACAAATAGGAGCTACGGCTTCGGCGGCTTGGCCTTCTCGAAGAGCCACTTCTGGAAGAAGGCGTCGAGCTGCTTGCCGGAGACCTGCTCGGCCAGGGCGATCAGCTCGTCGGTGGTGGCGTTGCCGTCGCGGTGCTGAGCCGTCCACTGCTTGAGCAGCTTGTCGAAGGCCGCGTCGCCGATGGTCTTGCGCAGCGCGTAGACGGTCATGCCGCCGCGCTGGTAGACGGCGTCGCCGAAGATCCGCCCGGCGCCCGGGTCGCCGGTCGTCTCCGGCGTCTGGAGCCAGCCGTAGTTCTCGTACGTGTCGTCGAAGGCCTGCTCGACGGTCTGCACCTTCTCGTGCTCGTCCCACAGCCATTCGGCGTACGTCGCGAAGCCCTCGTTGAGCCAGATGTCCTGCCACCGCTGAAGCGCCACGCTGTCGCCGAACCACTGGTGAGCCAGCTCGTGGGCGACCACGGTCTCGTTCTCGCCGCCGGCGAAGAACGACGGCCCGTACACCGGCCGGCTCTGCGTCTCCAGCGCGTAGCCGATCCGCTGCTCGTCGACGACCACGCCGCCGTTGGCGTCGAACGGGTACGGCCCGAACTTGGTGGCCAGGAAGTCGGTGATCTCGCCGGTCCTGGCGATCGACGCCGCGGCCGGGCCGCCGGCCGGCAGCGAGTCGGCGACGGCGGTGATCATCGGCTTGCCGCCGTGGGTGCCGGTGGTGATCCGGTACTGCCCGATCACCACGTAGGACAGGTAGCTGGCCATCGGCGAACTCTCGGTCCAGGTCCACGTCGTCCAGCCGCCGGCGTCCCGGGTGGGACCCTGGACGCCGTTGCTGATCGCCTCGAGCCCGGACGGCACTGTCATCTCCAGCTGCCAGGTCGCCTTGTCGGACGGGTGGTCGTTCACCGGATACCACGTACTGGCCGACTCGGGCTGGCCCAGCGCGATCGCCCCGGTCGCCGTCTCGAGCCAGCCGCCGTCGCCCAGTGTGGAGTTCGCCAGGCGGGACGGCTTACCGCCGTACTCGACGACCGTGGTGAACTCACGCCCCCGGCCGATGCCGCCGGACGGGGTGATCGTCAGCTCGGCCCCGGAGGCCGCCGAGGTGGCCTTGGCGCCGTCGACCGTCACGGCGCTGACCGCCAGCTTGGACAGGTCGAGGTTGAACGACGACAGATCCTGCGTGGCGGTCGCGGTGATCGTGGCCGTGCCGGTGAGCTGATCCGTCTTCGGGTCGAACTTCACCTTCAGGTCGTACGCGGCGACGTCGTACCCGCCGTTGCCGTACTTGGGGAAGTACGGGTCGCCGGCCCCGTCGGAGCCGGCGCTGAACGACGAACTGACCGCCGGCGCGGGCTTGCCGCCGTCGTCTCCCGAGCACCCGCTCGCGGCCACCAGAGTGACCGCGAGCACCATCGCTGCACGCCTCATGGCGCGAGGTTAGCGGTCGAGGACCAGCGCGACTTTCTGGAACTCCTTGACGTCGCTGTAGCCACACTTGGCCATCGCGCGCCGGAGTCCGCCGAACAGGTTGAGCTGGCCGTCGGGCCGGTCGGCCGGGCCGAACAGCAGCTCATCGAGGGTGCCGTCGGGCTCACCGGCGATGCAGAAGCCACCCCGGGGCAGCTGCGGGTGGCTCGCCGAGGAGTGCCACCAGGCCCCTCCGGCGGGCGCTCCCTCGGCCAGCGAGAGCGGTTCACCGAGCATCACGGCGTCCGCGCCGCACCCGATCGCCTTAGCGATATCACCCGAAGTGGAGATGCCACCGTCCGCGATCAGGTGAACGTAACGGCCACCGGTCTCGTCCAGGTAGTCGCGGCGGGCGGCCGCGGCGTCGGCGATCGCGGAGGCCATCGGCACCCGGATGCCCAGGACGGTGTCGGTGGTGGACCACTCGTCGGCGCCCACCCCGACGATCACGCCGGCGGCGCCGGTGCGCATCAGGTGCAGGGCGGTCTTGTAGTCCGTGCAGCCGCCGACGATGACCGGCAGGTCGAGGTCGGCGATGAACTCCTTGAGGTTCAGCGGCTCGTCCGTGGTGGACACGTGCTCGGCGCTGACCAGGGTGCCCTGGATGACGAGCAGGTCGACGCCGGCGTCGAGGACCACCGGGGCCAGGGCCAGCGTGTGCTGCGGCGAGACCCGCACGGCGACGGTGACACCGCCCTCGCGCATGGTCCGCACCCGCTCGGCGATCAGCTCCGGCTTGATCGGCTCGGAGTAGACCTCCTGGAGGCGCTTGGTGGCGTCGGCGTCCTCGTCGAGCGACGCCAGCTCCTCGAGGATCTTGGTCGGGTCCTCGTACCTGGTCCACAGGCCCTCGGCGTTGAGCACGCCCAGGCCGCCGAGGCGGCCCAGGGCGACCGCGGACTCCGGGCTCATGGTGGCGTCGGACGGATGCGCGACGCAGGGGATCTTGAAGGGGTACGCGTCGAGGCGCCACTCGGTGGACACGTCGTCCACGTCGCGCGTGCGCCGGCTCGGGACGATGGCGATGTCGTCCAGGTGGTACCCCCGCTGGGCGGTCTTGCCGAGACCGATCTCCACTACGTCGCGCATCTCAGTTCCTAACGGGAGTGGTAATTAGGGGCCTCTACCGTCATCTGGATGTCGTGCGGGTGGCTCTCCTTGAGGCCGGCCGCGGTGATCCGGATGAGCTGGCCGCGCTCCTGCAGGTCAGGGATCGTCTCGGCGCCCGCGTAGCCCATGGCCAGGCGAACCCCGCCGACGAGCTGGCTGACCACCCGCGACAGCGGCCCACGATACGGCACCTGGCCCTCGACGCCCTCGGGAACCAGCTTCTCCTCCGGCACATCGTGCTGGAAGTAGCGGTCCTTGGAGTACGACTTGGCCTGCCCCCGCGACTGCATGGCGCCGAGCGAGCCCATTCCCCGGTACGACTTGTACTGCTTGCCGTTCACGAAGATCAGGTCGCCGGGGCTCTCCTCGGAGCCGGCCAGCAGGCCGCCCAGCATGACCGTCTCGGCCCCGGCCACGAGCGCCTTGGCGATGTCGCCACTGTACTGGATGCCACCGTCGGCGATCACCGGGACGCCGGCCGGGCCGCAGGCCCGCGCCGCCTCCATGATGGCGGTGATCTGCGGGACGCCGACGCCCGCCACGATGCGCGTCGTGCAGATCGCGCCCGGGCCCACGCCCACCTTGACCGCGTCGGCGCCGGCCTCGGCCATCGCCTTGGCGCCGGCGAAGGTGGCCACGTTGCCGCCGATGATGTCGGTCGCGGTGTCCCGCTTGAGGCGGGCGATCATGTCGAGCACCTGGCGCTGGTGACCGTGCGAGGTGTCCACGATGATGACGTCGACACCGGCGTCGATCAGGCCGCGCGCCCGCTTGTACGACTCGTCGCCGACGCCGACCGCCGCGGCGACCCGCAGCCGGCCCTGAGCGTCCTTGGTCGCGTCGGGGAACTGCTCGCTCTTGGTGAAGTCCTTCACCGTGATCAGCCCGCGCAGGCGGCCGCTCTCGTCGACCAGCGGAAGCTTCTCGATCTTGTGCTTCTGCAGCAGGCCCAGGGCCTCGTCCTTGCTCACCCCGACCGGCGCGGTGATCAGCGGCATCTTGGTCATGACGTCGCGGACCTTGGCGTTCTCGTCGGTGACGAAGCGCATGTCGCGGTTGGTCACGATGCCGACCAGCACGCCGTCGGCGTCGGTCACCGGCACACCGGAGATGCGGTAGCGCCCGCACAGCTGGTCGACCTCGCGCAGCGTGTCGTCCGGGCTGCAGGTGACCGGGTTGGTGATCATGCCGGACTCGGAGCGCTTCACCAGGTCGACCTGGGCCGCCTGGTCCTCGGGCGAGAGGTTGCGGTGCAGCACGCCGATGCCGCCCTGACGGGCCATCGCGATGGCCATGCGCGCCTCGGTGACCGTGTCCATCGCGGCCGACAGCAGCGGGATGGTCAACTCGATGTTCCGGGTCAGGCGAGTCCTGGTGTTGACCCGGCTGGGCACGATGTCCGACTCGCCGGGCTGGAGCAGCACGTCGTCGAAAGTCAGACCTAGCGGAACCGTACGAGCGGAATCTGTCTCCACGGAGCATCCCTAACTGCAAGAGGACGGATGGTTCATCGTACCTATCCACCTCGGGACACCCGGGCGGACGGACCGGCCGTGCGGGCCAGCACACATCTACCGGAGGTGAGTACGGTATGGGGGTGCAAGAAGAGCCGATCGACCCGTTCAACGGCGACCCCACCGACCCGGCCGCCGAGCTCGACGACCTCAGCGAGGACGCCGAGCCCGAGCCGCTGTCCGAGGCCGAACGGCAGGACGTCCTCGAGGATCTCTCCGACCTGGAGATCTACCAGGCGCTGTTGAGCCCGACCGGCATCCGCGGCCTCGTCATCGAGTGTGAGGACTGCCACGAGCCGCACTACTTCGACTGGGATCTGCTGCGCGGCAACCTGCGCCATCTGCTGACCAACGGGCGCCCGCGCGTGCACGAGCCGGCCTACGACCCGGACCCCGATCACTACGTCACATGGGAGTACGCCCGCGGTTACGCCGACGGCGTACACGACACCCTGACCGAAGGAACAGACGAGGGGGAATCGCAGCGCTAGCTGGCTCCGCTGCGCTCCGCGGGCAATCGCCTTGTAACCGGTGAGGAGGCGGGCAATTTCCGCCACCCGCAAACACTGAGCTGGCTGGCTCCGCTTCGCTCCGCGGGCAATCGCCTTGTAACCGTTGAGGAGGCAGGCAATTTTCCGCCACCCGCAAACCCCGCGGGCGTCGAAAAATCACATGCCTCCTCAACGGCGGCGATTGCGGTGTGGGTAGTTAGCTACGCGACCAGTCCGGCTCGGAAGCCCGCTGCTACCGCGTGAGCGCGGTCTCGGGCCCCCAGCTTGCGGAAGAGCCGCCGCGCGTGGGTCTTGACGGTGTCTTCCGAGACGAAGAGCTCCCGGCCGATCTCGGCGTTGCTCTTGCCGTCGGCCATCCCCCGCAGGACCTGCAACTCGCGCTCGGTGAGCGTGAGCCGCCGTCCGGCCGGCGCCGGATCGGCCACGCCGACCTGGGTCTCGTTGCCCGGCCAGGCCACCATCGGCCGGCCGGTGGCGGGATCGATCGGGGCATCACCACGCTGCGCCGGCACCATCGGCGAGTTGGGCAGCATGGCCGGCACGGCCGCCGCGTTGGGCGAACCCACGCTGAGACCGTTCTGATAGGCGGCCCGGGCCGCCGTCGAATTGCTGTTGCGGGCGCCCCCGGCCACGGTGGCCGGCTGGGCGTTGGCCCCGTTCATCGGCATGCCCTGCGGGCGTACCGGGAGCAGGAGCAGCAGCAGCGCCTTGGCGACCACACTGACCAGGTCGTGCTCCACGCCACGGATGACTCCGCGGGCGCCGGCGGCCACGGCCGCCGCGGCGACGCGCGGGTCCTCGGCACCGAAGAGGACGACCTGTGCCTGCGGGGCACGGGCGAGGACGCGCCGGGTGAAGCCGACGCTGTCGGGACGAGTCACGGCGGTGTCAGCCAGGACCACTTCAGCCGGCCGTTCAGCCAGGCGGATCATGGCCTCGGTCTCGCTGACCGCGGTCCGGACGACGCCGGTCATGCCGAGCCGGGCCGCGGTGGACGCGACGGTCTGGGCCGCCAGCGGGGTACGGACGCACACGAGGACGGTACGCACAGTGATCCTCCTTCTCTCTCAGAGGAGATCACGCGAGGGCCGCAGCATTACGCGCTTTAGATGGAAAAAATGGGAAAGATCGGTATCAGTTGCTCGACCGATGTCATGCGGCTTCAGAAGACATCGACGTGGTGCGTGTGATTCAGGGATCACCGGGGTACCACGGCGGCAGGCCTGAGCAAGGGCCCTCATGACCACACTCCGCGTGGCCACGCGGGAGGAGGGTTTTTCATGTCGAACGTTCGCAGACTGCCCGGGCCCATCGCCGATCTCTGGGATTGGCAGAGACTGGGACTGTGCCGTGGCCGGGACAGTGCGCAGTTCTTCCACCCCGATGGTGAGCGCGGTTCGTCCCGCAACCGCCGGGAGGCCAAAGCCAAGGCCATGTGCGGCGCGTGCCCGGTTCGGGCCGAGTGCGCCGCCCACGCCCTCGCGGTCCGTGAGCCGTACGGGGTCTGGGGAGGCTTCAGCGAAGCGGAGCGGCTGCGGCTGCTCGCTGTCGGCTGGGAGGACCTCGCCGACCGTCATCACGGACGTGTCGACCTTGCTCGTCTCGAGGCCCGCCTCGGCCGGCCCCACAAGTCGGCGGTGCCGGCGCAGCGGCAGGCGCCGGCGGCCTGACGCCGGCCCACGCCCGGCATAATCATGACGATCCGGTCCCCCTCCGGGGGCCGGGTCGGGTTGTCAGACGGTTCTTCAACAACCGCATCGGTGGACATGCAAGCCACCGTATGAGCGACTTGCGCTTTCGAGACGGACCGGTAGTGCGGCCTTCAACGAAGTGGCACGCGCGCGTTCTGGTCAGGCGATAGTCACCTTGACGGCGTGCCAGCCCGTGGCCCCGTCGGGCGCCGGCGGCGCCGGGGTGCTCGTCTGGGTCTGCCCGTTCCGGTCGGTGGCCCGCACGCGCAGCCGGTGCTCCCCCGCGGTCGCCTGCCACGTGTAGCTCCACTGCCGCCACGTGTCCACCGAGACGGTCGCCGCGAGAGTGGCCTCCGCCCATGGCTCGTCGTCGACCTGAACCTCCACCTTCGCGATCCCGGTGTGCTGCGCCCACGCCACCCCGCCGATCACCACCGGCCCGGCGTCGCGCTTGGCCCCGTCCCGCGGCGTGTCGATCCGCGACTCCGTCTTGATCGGCCCCTGAGCCGACCACCCGCGCGGCACCCAGTAGGCGTCGAAGTCCTCGAACCGGCTCAGCTCGATCTCGGTGATCCACTTACAGGCGCTGACATACCCGTACAGACCCGGCACCACCATCCGCACCGGGAACCCATGGTCGACCGGCAGCGGCTCCCCGTTCATCCCGATCGTCAGCAGCGCGTCCCGCCCGTCCCGGAGCACGGCCGTCGGCGTACCGCAGGTCCACCCGTCCACCGACCGCTGAACGACCTGATCGGCCCCCGGCAGCGGATCCGCCTCGTCCAGCAGCTCCTTGATCGGCGTACCCAGCCACAACGCGTTACCGATCAGATCCCCGCCGACCTCGTTCGACACGCACGCGAGCGTCACATAGCGCTCGATCATCGGCCGCTGAAGCAGCTGCTCCCAGGTCAGCGTGATCGGATTCCGCACCATCCCGTGAATCCGCAACTCCCACGTCGCCGGATCGACCTGCGGCGGATACAGCGCCGTATCGATCCGATAGAAGTTCGCATTCTTCGACACATAGGGCGTCGCCCCCGGCACTTGAACACCCGCCGGCACAGTGGGCGGCGCCTGCCGCGGCGGCGGCAACACCACTTCGCTGCGCGCCCGCTGAACCGCCTGCCGCCCGGTCAGCAGCCGCCCCACCACCCCAGCCACGACCGCCGATCCGGCCGCCAGCCCCAGAGTCTTCAAAAACCGCCGACGCTCACTCTCGGTGAGCCTTTCGGACCCTTTCCCGTACGAGTCCTGTCCGGCCCCCGGCCACTCAGACCCGGGTCCGTCGTGGTCCGGGCCGTCCGCCCGCTGCGGGCTGTCCTGCCCGCTGACGCTCAAACCTTCATCGCCCGCCGCGCTCACGCCGGCGACGCCCGCCCGGACATTCGCCGCGCGCGATCCGGCTGGCGTCGCGGCGGGCGTCCACGCGCTGCCGACGGTGGCGACCGACGGGGCTCCGGCCAGCTGAAGCAGCTTGCGCAGCACCCACACGGCGAGCGCCGCCCCCGCCACCGTGGGCAGCCAGGCGAACACCCCCGCGTCATGACGCGTCATGGCGGCCGCCACCCCGATCGCCGCGAACAGCCCGACCCCCGCCACCCCGGCCCACCAGCGACGGGCCGCCAGCAACCCGGCCCCGTACGCGTAAATCGCCAGCAGAACGGCCGTCCCCACGATCAGCGCCGTCTTGTCGTGCACGCCGAACACCCGGACCCCGAAGTCCTTGACCGGCCCCGGAACGTTGTCGACCACCACGCCACCCACCGCGAGCAGCGGAGCCGACAGCGGCCCGGTCAGAACCGCGACCACCTCGGCGGCACCCACCGCCACCGCGGCCGCCGCCACCCCGGACAGCCCACAGCGCACCGAAAGATTCACACCCCCATCCTGCTCTCCCACCGGCCTCAGGACGAAGTGACCATCCCAACCTCAACGTCGCCACCCCGGCACGCCGACAGCAACAAGCTCAGCGCCAGTGGACCCCGGAGTCGGCAGGCCCAGGATCAGCGGCGGCGCAGGCGGGCCAGCAAGCGGAGGACGCCGAGGCCGCCCGCGAGGCCGGCGGCGACCACGACGGCCAGGATGCCGATCGTCGCCGCTATGCCGAAGGCGTCGCGGGGGCCGTCGCCGTTGACGACGGCGATGATCGGGGCGGCCAGCACCAGCGCCACGATGCCGATGATCCGCGTGCCGAGCGGGGAGATCGCCGGGCCCTCGCGCCGGTTCGCGGTCGCCGCCGCGCGGTGCTCCGGCTGGGGGATCTGGGCCGGGTCGCGCGGCGGCTGGTCGACCCGGACCGCAGCCGGCGAGTGGGCGTCGAGCCAGGGCAGCGCCGCCGCCACCCCCGACCACAGCGTCGGCTCGATTCCCACCACGATGCCGTCGTGCCCGACGAAGTACCGCGCTCCGTCCGGCCAGGCCCGGACTATGGCGCAGGCGTCGAACCGTACCGTCGCCGCCTCGCCCGCACGCACGATGCTGACGCCCTCCGGCCCGATGATCAGGGTTTCGTCCGGCGCTTCCCACGACGCGTACTCCGTGCCCGGCACCGCCGACTCCGAGTGGCTGGGCGCGACCGTGAAGCCCGCCCAGTCGGCTCGCGTGCGCGGGGCCATCAGCAGGCCGTTGGCGCAGGCCGCGCCGGCCACCTCGGCCACGTCGGCCGGCCCGACCGCGCGCGTCTCCGCGATCGCCTCGTCCGCGCTCTGCACCGGCCGCCCGGCGAGCAGGTTCAGCGCCTGGCCGGGGAGCCGGGCGCCCTGCTCCTCGGCGTGGTGCAGCGCCTCGGCCCGCTGCTTCACCACCGCCGCCACGTCCGCCTCGTCGATCCGGCCCGCGCGCAAGGCGGCCAGCACGTCGACGAAACCGCCCAGGACCGCGTCCTGTTTGTCCGGCAGCGAGTCCGCCACCGCCGTCACCAGCGCCCGGTCGGCGCCGAGGGGCTCGTAGCTCGCCTGGGCCGTGTACGACAACCCGGCCTCCTGGCGCAGCTCGCGCCGCATCTCGCGCTCCAGGACTCCGGCGAAGACCGAACTCCGCGCGGCCCGGGCCACCTCGGCGTCCCAGACCAGCACCCCGGAGTGAGCCGTGAAGTAGGCCGGCGTGACCGGCAGCGCCATGGACGGCGCGGGCGCCGGCTGACGCGTACCGCTGGGAAGGTCCAGCTTCAGTCCTTCCGGTACGCCGTCGCCGGCCACCCACAGCACGGCGTTCTCCCGGGTGAAGTAGCGGCTCACCCAGGCCCGCAGGTCGTCCTCGGTGATGCCGGGCAGGCCCCATTCGGGGTAGCTCGGCATCCCGTAGTCGCGGGCGCCGTGCCGCCAGAGCGGCATGCTGTCGGCCGCCCCCTGGTTACGGCCGTTCGCCTCGGCCTGGAGCAGGTCTTTCTCCACGGCCAGGCGGCCCATCGGCAGGTCGCGCAGCGAGGAGCAGACGCCGGTGAGGAAGCCGGCCAGGTCGTCGTCCGAGCCCTGCATGTGGAAGGACGTGTACTCGACCCCGGTGGCGCCGTTGTAGTGGTAGTCGGCGACTCCCGTCGAGTACAGGGCCAGGTGTTCGACCAGGTGGGTGATGCCGCGCCGGTGCAGCGGCTCGTCGGCGAAGCCGACGCGGAAGGCGAGGCCGGCGTGGGACGGGCCGGTGGTGGGGGCGAGCAGGGTGGGTACGCCGTCGACGTCGAGCTCTTTGATCATCAGGAGCCCTTCAACGCCGCGAAGGCCGTGCCGGCGGCCGGCAGCTCGTCGACCGTGGAGCGGGCTTTTCCCAGTCGCGCGCGGCCATCGCCGTCCGCGCGATCCCGGCCTCGGGGTAGGCGGCGGCCGGATCGAACAGCACCTCTGCGGGCATGGCGCGCAGCTTAGACGATCTTGAAGGGCCTCAGGGGCCCCGGTCTCAGCCGACCGGGTCCCTGAGGAGATGTTCGAAAGCGAGCTCGGCGGCGCCGATGAGGGCCGCGTCGTCGCCCAGTTCGGGGGTACGCAGGCGGATGTGCTCCCGGCAGGCGGGCAGCGCGATCGAGGTGAGCCGGCTGCGGATCTGCGCGGCGGCGACCAGGTAGACGTCGCGCAGCGTGCCGCCGAAGATCACGGCTTCCGGGTTGAAGATGTTGACCAGGTTGCCGACGCCGAAGCCGATCCAGTCGCCGACCTGCCGGACGGCGAACTGGGCCTGGCTGTCGCCGCGCATGGCCGCGTCGACCACGCCCAGCACGGCCTCGCGACCGCTCCGATCGCCGCGTCCCGCGTGCTTGAGCAGCGCGTACTCGCCGATCTCGGTCTCCCAGCAGCCGCGCGAGCCGCAACTGCACTCGCGGCCGTACGGGTTGACCACCATGTGGCCGACCTCGCCGCCGTAGCCGCCGTGACCGGCGACCCGGTGACCGTCGGCGATGATGCCGGCGCCGACACCGACGTCGCCGTAGAGGTAGATGACGTTGTCGCAGCCGACGGCGGCGCCGCGGCTGTGCTCGACCAGGGCCGAGACGTCCGCGTGGTTGCCGACGGTGAGCTTGCCGGCGTCGCCGAGCTCGGCGCCGAGCGCCTCACCGACCGGCTCCTCGACCCAGCCGATCGTCGGGGCCAGCCGCACCACGCCGTCGGCGCGGCGGACCATGCCGGCCACCGCGACCCCGGTGCCCACGTAGCGCGCGTCGTCGGGGACGTCCTCGCGCATGTCGTGGACGAAGCCGGCCAGCGGCTGCACCGCGTCGAGCACCTGCATGCCGCGCGGCCGATGCGCCTCGCGGCGGTCCAGGATGCGGCCGCCGAGGCCGACCCGGGCCGCGCGCAGGCGGTCCACCTCGATGCTGAGGGCGTACGCGTAGACCTTCGACGACTCGGGCCGGACGACCAGCGACGGTCGCCCGGCCCGGCCGGTCTCACGTGGTGCCGCCTCGCTGACCAGCCCTGCGGTGGTCAGCTCGGCGGTCAGGGCCCCGATGGTGCTGCGGTTGAGACCGAGCAGGCTCGTCAGCTCCGCCCGGGACGTGGCGCCGTGCACGTGCACGTAACGCAACAGGGTCCCGAGGTTGTGCCGCCGCACCTCCTCCTGGCTGGGGCCGGCCCGCATCAGCGCGCCGTCCCCGTACCCAGGATGGTCCGGCTCATCGGTTGCCGGTAGCGGCCGCTCTGCGCCGGGCGAGGGCGTCGACGCTGGCGGCGACGAGCAGGATCAGGCCGGTCACGATGTACTTGGTGCCGGCGCTGAAGCCCAGCAGGCCCATGCCGTTGTCGATCACGGCGATCACCGCGCCACCGATGACGGCGTTGATGATCTTGCCCTTACCGCCGAAGAGGCTGGTACCGCCGATGACGGCCGCGCCCACCGAGTAGAGCAGGATGTTGCTGCCACCGGTGTTCGGGTCGACCGAGCTGGCCCGGCTGACGGCCATGATGCCGCCGATCGCGGCCATGAACGAGCCGATCACGAAGACCGAGATGCGGATCCGGTCGACCTTGATGCCGGCCCGGCGGGCCGCCTCGGTGTTGCCGCCGACCGCGTAGACGTGCCGGCCGTAAGCCGTACGGCCCAGGACGAACGTCCACAGGACCAGGAAGACACCCATGATCGGGACGACGATCGGCACGCCCTTGAGCGAGTTGATCGCCGGGTTGATCGCGCGCTCCTGGCTGAGGATCGCGGTGGCCGCGATCAGCAGGACCGCGAGGCCGCCGATGCGGGCCGCGACGACGCCGATCGGGTCGGTGACCAGGCCGCGCTTGGCCCGGCTGCGCAGGTTGAGCAGCTGGACCGCGGCGTAGCCGATGACCGCGACGAGGCAGAGGATCCAGCTCCAGGCAACCGACAGGTTGTCGTTGTTGAGCGAGTTGAAGAACTCGTTGCGCGTCGAGACGTTCGTGCCGCCACCGAGCAGCACGAGCAGCAGGCCCTGGAAGCCGAGGAAGGCGGCCAGGGTGACGACGAACGACGGGATGCCGATCTTCGCGACCAGGAAGCCGAGCACGAAACCGATCACGAGACCGGTGACCAGCGCGGCCGGGATCGCGGTGTACCAGTCCCAGCCGTGGTTGGTCAGCAGGACGGCCGCGACGGCGCCACAGAGACCGCTGGTGAAACCGGCGGACAGGTCGATCTCGCCCAGCAGCAGGACGAAGACCAGGCCCATGGCGATGAAGACGACCTGGGCGCTCTGGTTGAACAGGTTCGCGAAGTTGAGCTCGCTGAAGAAGGTGTCGGTCGAGACACCGAAGATCAGGCTCAGGACGACCAGGCCGAGGATGGCCGGCAGGGTGCCCAGGTCACCGCCGCGGATCCGGCCCCAGTAGTCGCGGATGTAGCTGTTGACGGTCGGCTTGACGACCTTGACGCCGCCGGCCGTAGTGGTCGTGGTGGTGCTCACTTGTCGCCTCCCGGCGTGATGTCGACGGCGTCGCCGTTGAAGTCCGCGGGCTTCTCGGGAGGCAGGCCGATGTTGCCACTGCGGCCGGCAGTGATCAGCTCGACGACCTGCGAGTGGGTCACATCGGTCGTCTTGACCTGGGCCGCCATGCGGCCGAGGTAGAGCGCCGCGATCCGGTCCGAGACCGCGAACACGTCGTTCATGTTGTGCGAGATCAGCACGACGCCGAGGCCGTTGTCGGCCAGGCGGCGCACCAGCTCGAGCACCTGGGCGGTCTGCGCCACGCCGAGGGCGGCGGTCGGCTCGTCCAGGATGACGACCTTGGAGTTCCAGAGCACGGCCTTGGCGATCGCCACGGTCTGCCGCTGCCCACCGGAGAGGCTGGCGACCAGCTGCCGCAGCGACTTCAGGGTGCGCACCGACAGACTGGCGAGCGCGTCGCCGGCCATCTGCTCCATGGTGGGCTCGTCGAGGACGATGCCCCGCTTCTTCTCCCGGCCCAGGAACATGTTCTGGACCACGTCCAGGTTGTCGCAGAGCGCGAGGTCCTGGTAGACGACTTCGATCCCGAGACCCGAGGCGTCGCTCGGGCCACTGATCGAGACCGGGTTACCTTCGAAGGTCACCGTGCCGGAGTCGATCTGGTAGATGCCACTGATGCACTTGACCAGCGTCGACTTGCCGGCGCCGTTGTCGCCGACGAGAGCGGTGACCTCGCCGGGGTAGACGCTCAAGCCGACGTCGTGCAGGACCTGAACGGGACCAAAGCCTTTATTGATCCCGCTGAGCTCCAGGAGGGGTGTCGCGGCCACGGTGTTTCTCCTTCGCTGAGTGACCGGTTTTGCCGCCCACGGCGGGGGTCGCCCGGGGCGGCAGGGTGGGGGGCACCTGACTCTGGCGCCGCCCGCTTCCTCTATCGGAAGCAAGCGGCGCCGTCGTCAGGATTTCGGGACTAGCCCGATATCAGCTGGGGTCAGCTGATACCCGCTTCAGTGCAGGCCTTCGCGAAGTCGGCGGTGCAGACCGCGTCCTTGGTGACGAAGCCGTCGGTGATGACGTCCTTGACGTTCGCCTTGGTGATCGACTGCGGGGTCAGCAGCACGGACGGAACCGAGGCGCCCGACTCCGGGTCCTTGGTGGTGCCGGTGGCCGAGGTCGGCTTCTGGCCCTTGGAGAGCGCGATCGCCAGCTCGGCGGCCGCGTCGGCCTCCTTCTTGATCGCCTTGTAGACCGTCATGCACTGGTCGCCGGCGAGGATGTTCTGCAGACCCTGAACGGTCGCGTCCTGGCCGGTGACCGGGACCTGACCGTTGAGCTTGTTCTTCTTCAGCACCGAGATGGCCGCGTTACCGAGACCGTCGTTCGCCGCCAGAACGCCCTTGATGTTCTTGTTGGAGGTCAGCATCTGCTCGAAGATGGTGCCGGCCTGCGCGTTGTCCCAGTCCGGAACGTCCTGGTTCGGGCCCTTGGTGAAGGTGCCGTCCGCGTACTTCGGGTCGAGGACCGAGTTGTAGCCCTGCGCGAAGAGGGTCGCGTTGTTGTCGGTCGGGGAGCCGTTGAGCTCGGCGACGACCGGCTTGACGGCCTTCTTCTCGGTCAGGCAGTCGACCAGGCCCTGGCCCTGGAGCTCGCCGACCTTCACGTTGTCGAACGACACGTAGTAGTCCGCGCCGCCGCTCAGCGTGAGACGGTCGTAGTCGATCGTCGCGATGCCGGCCTTCTTGGCCTTCTCGAGGACGGCC
The DNA here is from genome assembly GCF_040650035.1 of Actinoplanes sp. NPDC048796. Classification (NCBI taxonomy): domain Bacteria; kingdom Bacillati; phylum Actinomycetota; class Actinomycetes; order Micromonosporales; family Micromonosporaceae; genus Actinoplanes; species Actinoplanes sp. NPDC048796. The sequence continues at coordinate 680,228 of NZ_JBEZGO010000002.1, forward strand.
TTACCGGTGCCGGAGTCGAGGTTGACGATCATCAGAACCTTGACGCCGCTGGAGATCATGCCGTCGGCGATGGTCTGGAACGCGGTCTTGTCACCCTGCGCGTTCTGGATGTCGACCTGTACCCCGGCCGCCTCGAACGCCGCCTTGAGGAACTTCGGGTCGTCGGTGCCCCACCGCTGCGAGCTCTTGGTGTCGGGCAGGATCACGCCGACCTTGCCGGCCGAGCTCGAGTTGCCGCTACCGGAGTCGCTGCCTTTGTCGTCGCCACAGGCGGCGACGCTGCCGGTGGCCAGCAGGCCAACCGCGGCAAGGGCGAACAGTCCCTTACGCATTCCTTGTGTCCTTTCGGGTAAATCCGGGCCTTCGATCGGATTCGATGTTCTGCGTTGTCGGGAGTGTCGCTCCCCGAGACGCCGTGTGATCAGGATCTAGTTTGTTGTGTCCGGCAACGTATTCCCGTTGCGACCGGTAGCACAAGCGGTGACGCCAGCCGATCTCGTAACCGGGGATAACAATCCGGCAACACGGCGGTGATACAGGGACTTCGGCCCTGGTGAGGGCCAAGAGACCAGCTGAGCAAGATCGCTAACGACGCTCACTCCGTGACGCTAAGTCAGCCCGGCGCCCGATCTGGACCGTTCTCAGGAGAAAGATCCACCCGGCGCGTAACGTTGTCGTAACGGCGCGCGCTCGCCGGACGTTATTTCCGGATCTGAGCGGTTACCGCGTCGCTGAGGCGAATGAGATCCCCCGGCGCCAGGCTCACCTGAAGCCCGCGCCGGCCCGCCGAGATGAACATCAGATCAAGCGCGAGCGCCGAGTCGTCCACCACCGTCGGCAGCTTCTTGCGCTGCCCGAGCGGGCTGATGCCGCCGCGCACGTAGCCGCTGCTGCGCTCGGCCGCGGCCCGGTCGGCGAGGGTGGCCCGCTTGCCGCCGGCGGCGTGCGCCAGCGCCTTGAGGTCGAGGTCCCCGGTGACCGGCACGACCCCCACGACCAGCGCCCCGTCGACGTCCGCGACCAGAGTTTTGAAGACCTTCCGCGGCTCGACACCGAGCGCTTCCGCGACGAGCGCGCCATAGTTCGGCGCGTCCGGGGACACGTCGTACGGATGCAGCGTGTGCTCGACCTTCCGAGAGGTCAGCAACGCGGTGGCCGGGGTTCCGGCAGCGGCCTTCTTCGCCATGCCGGAACCGTACTACCGTGACGAATCTCCCTGCGTGACTCGTTGATCACATGAGATTTCGTGCCCGTAGGGGTCAGATCGCCCGGCACAGGAGGGCAGTCGGCGCCCCCGCGACGCGGGTCAGCACCAGCGACGCGCCGTTCGGCCCGGCCAGCCGCAGGTCTCGGCGCAGCTGCTCGGGCTCCAGGGCCGAGCCGCGCTTGCGGATCTCCAGCCGCCCGACGCCGCGCTCGCGCAGCAGAGCCCGCAGCCGCTTGAGCGAGAACGGCAGCACATCGGTGATCTCGAGCCGCCGGGCGAAGGGGGTCTCCACCGGGCCATCGGTGTAGAGATACGCGATCTCCGGGTCCCCCAGCCGGGCGCCGAGCCCGTCGGCGAGCTCGGCCACGAGGTGCGACCGGACGACAGCGGGGTCCGGGTCGTACAGGAAGGCACCGACCGGGCCCACCGGAGCCTTCTCAGCTCCGGTACCCGTCAGTTCGGACGCCCGCTCGCGCAGCAACACCGCTCGGCGCGGGACCTCGGCCAGCGGGCCGCACCAGAAGGCGGCCTCGACCAGATCGCCGTCGACGCTGGTCCACTCGCCCTCGGCGCCGGGCGGCAAGAGGTCGTGGTCGATGCCGGGCGCCAGCTTCAGGACGGTGCGCGGCACGCGCTCGGGCAGAGAGGCGATGAAATCCCAGGGCGGTGAGTACGACCGGGGATCGAACACCCGGCCGCGGCCGGCCTTCCGGCGGGCCGGGTCGGCGAAGACCGCGTCGTACCGCTCGACCGGCACCGACGTCGCGTCGGCGCATTCCACCCGTACGTCCAGGCCCAGCGCCTCCGCGTTGGCGGCGGCCATCGCCGCTGTCTCCGGATCGGCTTCCACGGCGTACACCGAAATCCCGAACCTCGCCGCCGCCAGCGCGTCCGAGCCCAGCCCGCAGCCCAGATCGGCCAAGGTCCGGACCCCGGCCGCCGCGAGGCGCCTCGCCCGCCTCTCGGCGACGACGGCCCGCGTCGCCTGTTCCAGGCCGGCCCGGGTGAAGAACATCGACGCCGCGTCGGCGCCGAACTTCCCCACCGCGCGACGGCGCAGCTCGACCTGGGTCAGCGCGGCCGCGGCCAGGTCCGGCGGGACGCCGCGGGACCGCAGTGCCGAAGCGGCCGCGAGCGGATCACTTCCGGCGACCTCCATCGCGCTGTCCAGCGCCTTCACCCCTTCGGGGGTACGCAGCAGGGCCGTCGATTCCGCAGTCACGCAGGCATTCTCCCCCGTGCGACTTCATTGGCACTCTGGTTGACGGAGTGCTAGTTCCGGCCTAACCTCCGATTAGCACTCTCATCCTGAGGGTGCCAACCGCGCGGCCATCCGGGCGCGCGGTGAGGCACCAGGCGGACCGGCACCCGCGACGACGGCCCCGCCCGGTGGCATGAGGCATCAGACCGGCCATCACCGTGGCCGGCGAAACCTGTACCCAGGAGGGTATGCCCGTGACTACCGCGACCAAGGTTGCGATCAAGCCGCTCGAGGACCGCATCGTGGTCCAGGCGAACGAGGCTGAGACGACCACGGCGTCGGGCATCGTGATCCCCGACACCGCCAAGGAGAAGCCGCAGGAGGGCACCGTCCTCGCTGTGGGCCCCGGCCGCATCGACGACAAGGGCAACCGCATCCCGGTTGACGTCAAGGTCGGCGAGACGGTCCTCTACTCGAAGTACGGCGGCACCGAGGTCAAGTACGCCGGCGAGGAGTACCTGGTGCTCTCCGCCCGCGACGTCCTCGCGGTCATCGAGAAGTGACCTACTGACAGTGCTGACCGCCCTGGCCCGTGATCACGGGTCAGGGCGGTGGTGCGTGAAGGGACCTTAAACATGGCGAAGATTCTCAGCTTCTCGGACGACGCCCGTCACCTGCTCGAGCACGGGGTCAACTCGCTCGCCGACACGGTCAAGGTCACCCTCGGCCCGCGCGGCCGCAACGTCGTCCTCGACAAGAAGTTCGGCGCTCCCACGATCACCAACGACGGTGTCACCATCGCCAAGGAGATCGAGCTCACCGACCCGTACCAGAACCTCGGTGCCCAGCTGGTCAAGGAGGTGGCGACGAAGACCAACGACGTCGCCGGCGACGGGACCACCACGGCGACGGTGCTCGCCCAGGCGCTGGTGCGCGAGGGCCTGCGCAACGTCACCGCGGGTGCCAGCCCCATCTCGCTCAAGCGGGGCATGGACAAGGCCGCCGAGGTCGTCTCGGAGGCGCTGCTCGGCAAGGCCGTCGAGGTCGCCGACCACAAGGCGATCGCGAACGTGGCCACCATCTCGGCCCAGGACGCCACCATCGGCGAGCTGATCGCCGAGGCGATGGACCGGGTCGGCCGCGACGGTGTCATCACCGTCGAGGAGGGCTCGGCCATGGCGACCGAGCTCGAGGTCACCGAGGGTCTGCAGTTCGACAAGGGCTTCATCTCGCCGAACTTCGTGACCGACGCCGAGTCGCAGGAGGCGGTGCTGGAGGACGCGTACATCCTCCTCACCACCCAGAAGATCTCCAGCATCGAGGAACTCCTCCCGCTGCTGGAGAAGGTGCTCCAGAACAGCAAGCCGCTGCTGATCGTGGCCGAGGACGTCGAGGGCCAGGCGCTCTCCACCCTGGTGGTGAACGCGCTGCGCAAGACCATCAAGGTCGCCGCGGTGAAGGCGCCCGGTTTCGGTGACCGCCGCAAGGCGATCCTGCAGGACCTGGCGATCGCCACCGGTGGCGAGCTCATCGCCCCCGAGCTCGGCTACAAGCTCGACCAGGTCGGCCTCGAGTCGCTGGGCACCGCCCGGCGCATCGTCGTCGACAAGGAGAACACCACCATCGTCGACGGTGGCGGCAAGAAGTCCGACGTCACCGACCGGGTCTCGCAGATCCGCAAGGAGATCGAGGCGTCGGACTCCGACTGGGACCGCGAGAAGCTCCAGGAGCGGCTGGCCAAGCTCTCCGGCGGCATCGCGGTGATCAAGGTCGGCGCCGTGACCGAGGTCGAGATGAAGGAGCGCAAGCACCGCATCGAGGACGCCATCGCAGCGACGAAGGCGGCCGTCGAGGAGGGCACCGTGCCCGGCGGTGGCGCCGCCCTCGCCCAGGTGGCGAAGGAGCTCGACGGTGGCCTCGGCCTGACCGGCGAGGAGGCGATCGGCGTTTCGATCGTCCGCAAGGCGCTGGTGGAGCCGCTGCGCTGGATCGCGCAGAACGCCGGCCACGACGGTTACGTCGTGGTGGGCAAGGTCGCCGAGCTGGGCTGGGGCCACGGCCTCAACGCGGCCACCGACGAGTACGTGGACCTGGCCGCGGCCGGCATCCTCGACCCGGTGAAGGTGACCCGCAACGCGGTCTCCAACGCCGTCTCGATCGCCGGCCTGCTGCTGACCACGGAAAGCCTCGTGGTGGACAAGCCGGCCGAGCCGGAGCCCGCCGCCGCCGGCGGTCACGGCCACAGCCACGGTGGCCACGGCCACCAGCACGGCCCGGGCTTCTGACCGGACAGCATCACCGAAGGGGCGCGTCCTGCGGGGCGCGCCCCTTTTCGGTCTCGTCGTCCAGCAGGTCGGGGACGCGCTCGCCGTGCCAGGAGCGCCACAGGGCCGCGTAGGGGCCGCCGGCGGCCACGAGCTCGTCGTGGGAGCCGAGCTCGGTGATGCGGCCGTCCTCGACCACGGCGACCCGGTCGGCGTCGTGCGCCGAGAAGAGCCGGTGGGCGATGGCCACGACCGTACGGCCGTGGAGCACCGCCGCCAGCGACCGCTCCAGATCGCGGGCCGCCCGCGGGTCGAGCAGTGACGTCGCCTCGTCGAGGACGAGCGTGTGCGGATCGGCCAGCACGAGCCGGGCCAGCGCGAGCTGCTGCGCCTGCGCGGCCGTCAGCGCCTGCCCGCCCGAGCCGACCACGGTCTCGAGCCCGTCCGGCAGGGCCTCGGCCCATTCCAGCGCGCGCACCGCCTGAAGCGCCCCGCGCACCTCGTCGTCCGCCGCGCCCGGCCGCACCATGGCCACGTTGTCGCGGACCGTGCCGATGAACACGTGGTGTTCCTGGCTGACCAGCGCCACCTCGGTGCGCAGCCGGTCGAGCGGCAGCTCACCCAGCGGCACCCCGCCCACCGTGATGGTGCCGCCGGTCGGTGCGTGCACCCCGGCCAGCAACCGGCCCAGCGTCGACTTGCCGGCGCCGGAAGGCCCGACGATGGCCAGCCGCTCCCCCGGTTCGAGCGTGAGATCGATGCCGTGCAGCACTTCGCGACCGGCCACATAGGAGAACCGCACGCCGGAGACCTCGATACGCGTCCCCACCGGCTCCTTCGCCGCCCGCAGCTGGACGCTCTCCCGCGCCTCGTCCTCGACTCCGAGCAGGCGGGCCAGGGACGCGCCGCCGATCTGCAACTCGTCGAGCCAGCTCAGCAGCCGGTCGAGCGGGTCGATCAGCATCTGCGCGTAGATGACCGCGGCCGTGAGCTGCCCCAGCGAGATCGAGCCGCGCAGGTAGAGCCAGCCGCCCAGGACCAGCGTCGCCACCACCGGCAGCACGTACGCCGCCTCGACCACCGGGAACCACACCATCCGCAGGAACAGCGTGTACCGCTCGGCCACCCAGCTCTGGCCCAGGTCGGCGTCGGAGCGCTCGATCCGCTGCCGCTGACGGCGCAGCGCGTCGACCGTCCGCGCGCCCTCGACCGTCTCGGCCAGCCCGTCGGTGACCGTCGAATAGGCCGCGTTCTGTCGCAGATAGCCGGCCGGCGCGCGCCGCAGGTACCACCTCGTGCCGACGACCAGGATCGGCACCGCGACCAGCAGCGAGAGCGCCAGCACGGGCGTGACCACGATGAGCGCGCCCACCACGAGCACGACGGTGATCAGCGCGATCATCGTCTCGGGCACGGCCAGCCGCACACACCGCGACAGGGCGTCGACGTCACGCGTCGTCCGGGTCAGCAGGTCACCGGAGCCCGCCCGTTCCACTGTGGAGAGCGGCAGGGCGAGCACCCGGTCGACGAACTCCTCGCGCAGCCGGGCGAGCACCCGCTCACCGAGCCGGGCCGAGGCCAGATGCGCGAAGCGCACCAGAATCGCTTGCAGCACGACGAATCCGGCGATCAACGCGGCCAGTTTGTCGACCACCCCGACACCCTTGCCCTGCCGGATCGCCTCGACCAGGTCGCCGAGCAGGGGCGGACCGGCCAGCCCGGCCAGCGCACCCAGCACGTGCAGCCCGACCGCGATGGTCAGGGCACGCGGGTAGCGCCGGAAGAGATCACGGGCGTAGCGCCGCACCTGGGCCGTGTCGGCCACCGGCAACAGGTTGCTCACGCGGCGTCCTCTCGCAGCACCGTCCGGGCGTAGCCCGGTTCGCTTTCCAACAGCCCCCGGTGGGTGCCGGTGGCGACCACCCGGCCCCCTTCCACATAGAGCACCCGGTCGGTGCGGTCGAGCACCAGCGGGCTGGACGTGCAGATCACCGTCGTCCGCCCGGCCCGGGCCACGGCGAGCCGGTCGGCTATCCGCGCCTCGGTGTGCGCGTCGACCGCGCTGGTCGGCTCGACCAGCACGAGCGTGTCGGGGTCGGCGACCAGGGCCCGGACCAGCCGCAGCCGTTGCTGCTGGCCGCCCGAGAAGGAACGCCCCCGCTCGGCGACCTCGCTGTCGAGCCCGCCGGGCAGCGCCTCGACGATGTCGGTGGCGGCCGCCGCGTGCAGCGCGGCCGGGAGCCGGTCGTCGCCGGCCGGGTCGAGATCGGACCGTAGCGGACCGGTGAACAGCCGCGCGTCGTTGTCGCCGACCAGGATCCGCTCGCGGACCGCGGCCAGCTCGAACGACGACAGCGCGTGCCCGCCGACGGTGGCGCCCTCGGCGTACCGCCCCAGGCGGTCGGCGATGGCGGCAGCGTCGGCCGGCACCGCCGCGACGATCGCGGTGACCTCGCCCGGCCGGACCGTCACGCCGGACTCCGGGTCGGCCAGGTCACCGGCGAGCAGGCTCGCCGGAAGCGGCCCGGCCGGGTCGGGCAGGTCGGTTTCCGCGGCCAGCATCGAGACGACGCGACGCGCCGAGACGTGGCCGCGGGTGAGCTTGTCGATCGCCTCGGTGAGCTGCCGCAGCGGCGTGACGAGGAACGCGGCGTACGCGTAGAAGGAGACCAGCTGGCCCACCGTGATGTGGCCGGTGAGCGCGAAGCGCGCGCCGAGCCACGTGACCAGCACCAGGAAGATGCCGGGCAGCAGCACCTGCGCGGCCTCGAGCAGCGACTCGACCCGGGCCGTGCGCACCCCGGCCGCCCGCAGCCGCTGCGACTCGGCGCGGTAGCGCTCGCCCATCACCGCCTCGCCGCCGATGCCGCGCAGCACCCGCAGGCCGCCCACCAGATCGGCGGCGCGGCCGGTGAGCAGGCCCTGCTGGTCGCGGGAGGCCTGCTGGAGCCGGTGCAGCGGGCGGATGAGCAGGCCCACGATGGCCATCAGCAGCGGCACGCCCAGCACCACCACGAGGCCGAGCGGCACCGACGTGGTGAGCAGGATGACCGTCACCGCGACGACGGCGATGAGCGAGCCGGTGCCCCGGGCGGTGATGTCGACGGCGGAGCCGATCTGGCGGATGTCGGAGGTGCCGATCGCGACCACCTCGCCGGTGTCGAGCCGGCGCGGGAGCGCCGACCCGAGCCGCCCGGCCTGGCGGACCGTGACCTGAACGGTCCGGAACATCGCGCCGAGGAAGTTGATGACCGCGAACCGATGGCGCACCACACCGAAGCACGCCTGACCGAGACCGGCCCCGAGCAGCGCCAGCGACCAGATCAGAAGGTCGTGCCGGTCGTGGTCGGTGGCGGCGTCGATCGCCTTGCCGACCACGGCGGGCACGGCGGCCTGGCAGAGCATCCAGAGCACGGCCATGACGATCGCCGTGTAGACGGCGAACCGGTCACGCCGGATCAGCCATCGCAGATAGCGGACCGGGGACCGGCCGTCGGGGGTGCCGGGATCGGCATCGGGTAGTCGTCGCATCAGGGCCCCGACGTTACGGCGGGGGTACGACAAAACGCGACGCGTTTTCCCCTCAGCGGTCGACCGGGCTGAAATCCCACACGTGCGGCGCCCGGGCGATGAGATTCGGCGGGGGCGCCGGCAGGTTCTCGGGGGTGTTCCGCCACTTCGAGATGACGACGATCCGGTTGTCGGTGGACGAGTAGACGTCGCTCGACACGTGCTGCGGAAGCACCTCGATCCGCGGCACGGCCACGTCACAGACCCACGTCAGCAGCTCGTCGAAGCCGCTCTTGGAAGCCCGTATCTCCCACATCCGCGCGATCATGTTCGCTTCCTACCCCGCCACGCTGACCGAGGTCAATGGCATCGCGGAATCGGCGGGCAGATCGAGACGGCTGGGCGCCACACCGGCGGCGACCAGCCGCGAGCCGAGGGCCGCCACCATCGCCCCGTTGTCCGTGCAGAGCTGCGGCCGGGGCACGCGGACCTCGATGCCGTGCTTGGCGGCCCGCTCCTCGGCCAGTACCCGCAGGCGCGAGTTGGCCGCCACTCCCCCACCGATCACCAGCGTGCGGACGCCGTGGGTCAGGCAGGCGTCGATCGCCTTGGCGGTCAGGACGTCACACACGGCCTCCTGGAAGGAGGCGGACACGTCGGCGATCGGTACCGGATCGCCGTCGCGTTGCCGGGCCTCGACCCAGCGGGCGACGGCCGTCTTGAGCCCGGAGAAGGAGAAGTCGAAACGGTGCGCCGCGAGGTCCTTGGCCGCGGTCAGCCCGCGCGGGAACGCGATCGAGGCGGAGCCGTCCCTCGCCGTACGGTCGATGACGGGCCCGCCGGGAAAGCCCAGCCCGAGCAGGCGGGCCACCTTGTCGAAGGCCTCGCCCGCCGCGTCGTCGATGGTGGCGCCCAGCGGCTTGACGCCGTTGGTGAGGTCGTCGACGAGCAGCAGCGAGGAGTGCCCGCCGGAAACCAGCATGGCGATGGCGGGCTCGGGCAACGGGCCGTGCTCCAGGGTGTCGACGGCCACGTGCGCGGCGAGATGGTTGACCCCGTACAACGGCTTGTCGGCCGCCACCGCGTACCCCTTGGCCGCCGCCACCCCGACGAGCAGCGCCCCCGCGAGACCGGGCCCGCTGGTCACCGCGATCGCGTCGATGTCGGCCAGGGTGACCTTCGCCTCGTCCAGCGCGCGCTGCATGGTCGGCACGAGGGCCTCGAGGTGGGCGCGGCTGGCCACCTCGGGCACGACACCGCCGAACCGAGCGTGCTGGTCCACACTGGACGCCAGGGCGTCGGCGAGCAGGGTGTGCCCGCGGACGATGCCGATCCCGGTCTCGTCGCAGGAGGTTTCGATCCCGAGGACCAGGGGTTCGTCAGGCATTGCGCATCATCACCAGTGCGTCCGTGTTGCTGGGTTGGTAGTAGCCGCGCCGGATGCCGACGGGCTCGAAGTCGTACGTGGCGTAGAGCCGCTGGGCGGGCGCGTTGTCGACCGCGACTTCCAGCAGCGTCTGCTTGATGCCGAGCCGGGCGGCCTCGGCCAGCAGCGCCTCGAGCAGGGCCCGGCCGGTGCCGCGCCGCTGGCCGTCGCGCTTGACCGCGATGTTCTGCACCCAGGCTTCGTCCGGCGTGGTGGACAGACCGGCGTAGCCGGCCACCTCGTCCGCACCGGCCAGCGCCACCAGATAGAAGTTGCGCTGGGCGAGCTCGTTCCAGAACATCGCCGGCGACCATTTCTCGTCGCCGAACAGATCGGCCTCGATGGGCAGCACGTCGGCGATGTGCCACCAGCGGAAACGCTCGATGCGCATCAGGTGAGCACCGGCTTGCGCCCGGCCGGTTCGACAGCGTCCGGCCGGCGGAGATAGAGCGGCGTCAGCTGCTCGCTGGGCGCGGCCGAGCGGATGCGCTCGGCGGCCAGGGCCACGAGGGCCGCGCCGGGCGGGTAGAGGAGATGCTCTTCCACCGGTACGCCGAAAATATCCCCGTACTTGAGCGCGCCCTCACCGGCCGCCCGGTCGAACGCCCGCAGCTTCTTGGCCCAGTAGCCACGGTCCTCGTCGGGGTCGTCGACCACCGCGTCGATCTCGGCCCGGGCCAGGACGGCCGCGAGCCGGGCGGCCTCGACGCCGGCCAGCGCCGTGGCCGACTCGATGATCTCGGACTCGGACAGGGCGGCCGACTCGGCCGCCTCACTGGTCCTTTTCCGGTACGCCTGACCCAGCACCTCGGCCACGTCGGCCGGCTTGGCCACCTCGGGACCGAACAGCCGCACACCGTCCACATAGGTCGCGAAGTAGACCTCGCGGCGCCGCGCGTCGGTGGCGACCAGCACCCGCCCCGGCCCGGCGGCGCGGCCGATCCCGTCGAGCGAACACACCCCGTACGTGGGAATGCCCAAGGTCTGTCCCATGCTGGCGGCGGTGGCCAGGCCGACCCGCAGGCCGGTGAACGGCCCCGGCCCGAGCCCGGCGACTATCGCGCCGAGATCACCCGGCCGGATCTCCGCCTCATCGAGCACGGCGGAGATCTCGGGCGCGAGCTTCTCCCCATGCGCGCGGGGGTCGACGGTGCGCCGCTCGGCCACCCCGGTGAGGCGGTCGGCGGTGACCTCCACCAGGGCGGCCGTCGACGCGGGGGTCGCGGTGTCCAGAGCCAGTACGAGCACGTCCCCGACCCTAACGCGCCGCGGTATCCGTTATCCGGCGACCGGCTCGGCTCGCGGATCCCAGTCGATCAGGGGACGGCCGCCGTCGGCCAGCGCCTTGTTGGCCGCGCTGAACGGGCGCGCACCGCGGAAGCCCTTCGGGTTGAGCGGGCTGGGGTGGCCCGCCTCGAGCACCGCGTGCACCGGATTGGTGATCAGCGCGGCCTTCTTGCGCGCGTAACCACCCCAGAGCAGGAAGACGACCCGCTCGTCGCGCGCGTTCAGCGCCTTGATCGTCGCGTCGGTGAACGCCTCCCAGCCCTTGCCGCCGTGCGACGCCGCGGCACCCGCCCGGACGGTGAGAACCGCGTTGAGCAGCAGAACACCCTGCCGGGCCCAGCCGGTCAGGTCGCCGCTGGCCGGCGGCGCCACGCCGACGTCCTCGGCCAGCTCCTTGAACACGTTGCGCAACGACGGCGGGATCCGCACCCCGTCGCGCACGCTGAAGCTCAGGCCGTGCGCCTGGCCGGCGCCGTGGTACGGGTCCTGGCCCAGGATCAGCACGCGGGTCTGCTCCGGCGGGCAGAGCCGGTACGCCGCGAACAGGTCCTCGATCGGCGGATAGATCGTGTGCGCCGCGTACTCCGCCGCCACGAACTCACCCAGCGCGGCCGTCTCCTTCTCGTCGAGAAAGCCGGCAAGCTCGGCTCGCCAGTCGGCCGGCAGCAGTTCCGCCAGATTCACGGTGTTCCCTTCTTTTAGGGGGACAAGGTTTGTACGCGGTCGGCCCAGTCGCCGCCGTGCGGGATCAACTCGATCACCCGCGTGTCGTCGTCCAGCCGGTCGATGCGGACCCGAAGGTATTCGTCGTTCAGTTGCTCGACCATCCCGGCACCCCACTCGACGACGGTGACGGCGTCGTCGGCCGAGGCGTCCAGGTCGAGGTCGTCGATCTCGGCCCGGGGATCGGGACTGTCACCCAGCCGGTACGCGTCCGCGTGCACCAACGGCGTACGCCCGCGATGGACCCGGGCGATCACGAAGGTCGGCGAGGTGATCGCGTCGGTCACGCCGAGGCCGGCCGCGATGCCCTGCACCAGGGCCGTCTTGCCGGCCCCGAGCGGCCCGGTGAGCAGCACCAGGTCACCCGCGCGCAGGATTCCCGCGAGCCGCCGCCCGAACGCGTGCGTGTCCTCGACCGTCGGCAGCTTGATCACGAGACCTTCTCCAGGAAGCGCAGCAGTACGGCGTCGACCTCGTCCGCCTTCTCCAGCATCACCACGTGACCGCTGTTCTCGATCTTGACCAGCTCCGCCTCGGGCAGGTATTTCAAGATCTGCTCGGAGTGGGTGACCGGCGTCAGGTAGTCCTTCGTGCCGACGATGACCAGCACCGGCACGCCCCGCAGGGCGGACAGCGCCGGGAAGCGGTTGTGGGTGTAGAGCGTCTGGAGATATTTCGTCAGCGTCTCGACCGAGGTCTTCGAGTTCATGCTCTCCACGAACGTGACCAGGGAGGGGCTGGGCTTGGGCTCGCCGAAGCCGTACCGGCGGGTCAGCAGCCAGGAGAGGTCGGACGAGACCATCCGGGCCCGGTCGATGTGGCTGCCGCCGAGATGGGCCGCCTTGCCCCAGAGCGGGAAGAACGGCGCGCTCGCCCGGGCGACCAGGGACGGAATGCCGATCTTGGCTTTGTCGATCAGCCCGGCCGAGGTGGACATCAGCACCACGCCGGTGACCCGTTCGCCGAACCACTCCGGATACTGCTCCGCGAACGCCATGATGGTCATGCCGCCCATCGAGTGGCCGACCAGGACGATGTGCCCGTCCGGCACTGTCGCGTCGAGCACCGCGGCCAGCGACTTGCCCAGCGCGGCGATGTCGTAGTCGCCCGACTGGAGCCGGCTGGACTTGCCGTGACCCGGCTGGTCGTAGAAGACCAGACGCTGATCGCCGCGCTCGGTCAGCGCCTTGCGCTGGAAATAGAAGGTGCCCATGTCGAGCGCGAAGCCATGCACGAAGACGACAGTGGGCTTGGCTCCCGGCTTTCCCTTTTTCGGCTCGACGATCTCCACGTGCAGGTCGGTGCCGTCGGCCGCGGTCACCGTCAGCTCGCGGTCGAACGGCTGGTCGCCGAAGGGCTCGTCGATGTGGGGATCGCCGGGGGCGTTCACCGAGCGGCGCACCAGGGCCCGCTCGACGGCGAACGCGGTGGCCAGCCCGGCCGCGACGACACCGACCGCGGCGCCCGCGATGCCGACCTGTTTGGCCCGCCGCGATCCCTTCGCCGGGCTCATGCCTGATCCCCGTCGTAGACCCGCGGCACCCGCGCGCTGCCGAAGCGCGTCACGATCTCGTAGTTGATCGTGTCGACCACCGCGGCCCAGTCGTCGGCGGTCGGCTCGCCGTCGTCGCCGGGCCCGAACAGGGTGGCCACCTCGCCCGGCTCGACGGGGTCGTCGCCGATGTCGAGAACGATCTGGTCCATGCAGACCCGGCCGGCGATCGTCCGCCGCTTGCCGCCGAGCTGCACCGGCCCCGAGTTGGAGGCGTGGCGCGGCACGCCGTCGGCGTACCCCAGCGGCACCAGAGCGAGGCTCGTCTCACGCTCGGTGAAATACGTGTGCCCGTACGACACACCCTGACCCGCCGGGACCCGCTTGACGAGCGCGACCCGGGCCCGCGCGGTCATGGCGGGACGCAACCCGAAGGTCTCCCCCGCGATCGGCGACAGCCCGTAGACCGCGATGCCGGGGCGGACCAGGTCGAAGTGGGTGTCGGGCCGGGTGAGGGTGGCGGCCGAGTTGGCGATGTGCCGGTACCGCGGGGTGATGCCGAACCGCTCGGCGGTGGCCAGCCCTTCGGCGAACACGGCGAGCTGGTGGTCGATGGTCTCGTGGCCGGGAGCGTCGGCGTAGACGAAGTGGCTCCACACGCCGACCACGTCGATGTCGCCGTCGGCCTGCGCTTTCGCCGCCGCCTCGAGCAACGCCGGCCACTCGGCGGGCGTCGCGCCACCGCGGGCCAGACCCGTGTCGATCTTCAGATGTACGCGGGCGGTCCGCTCCGCCCGGCGAGCGGCCGCGACCACCTCGGCGAGCAGTTCCAGGCTCGCCGCGCTCAGATCGATGTCGGCCGCCACCGCCTCGTGCAGCGGTCGGCCGGGAACATGCAGCCAGGACAGCACGGGCGCGTCGATACCGGCCCGCCGCAGCTCCAGCGCCTCCTCGAGGGTCACGACGCCCAGCCAGGTCGCCCCGCCGGCCAGCGCGGCCCGGGCCGCCGGCACCATGCCGTGCCCGTAGCCGTCGGCCTTGACGACCGCCATGACCTCGGCGGTGGTGCGGGCGCGCAGCAACGCGACGTTGTCCCGGATTGCGTCCAGATCGACCCGGACTTCGGCCTGCCACATGATTCCCAGCCTACTTATTCGGTATGACGATTCCCGTTACGGCTTACCCCTCAGGAGGTCGCCGACGACTGGCCGGAGGGCGGCGGCCACGTCGGGCGCCGTCACCGGGCCGTCGGCGGCGGCCCGGCGGCCGGCCAGCCCGTGCGCGTAGGCGGCGGCCACCGCGGCCCGCTCGGGCTGAAGTCCGCCGGCCAGCAGCGAGCCGAGCAGCCCGCCCAGCACGTCGCCGCTGCCGGCGGTGGCCAGCGCCGAGGAGCCGGTCGGGTTGACCCAGACCTCGCCCGCCGGTGTGGCCACGATCGTGCGGTCACCCTTGAGCAGCACCACCGCGTTCATCCACGAGGCCAGCCGCAGGGCGCTGCCCGCGCGGTCGGCGCCGGGCGCCTCCCCGGCCAGCCGCTTGAACTCCCCGTCGTGCGGCGTGATCACCAGGGGCGCGTTGCGCCGCAGGTCCTTGGCGTGCTTGCCGTCGACCAGCAGGGTCAGCGCGTCGGCGTCGAGCACCACCGGCACCGAGGTGGCGAGCACGCTGCGCAGTGCGACGCGCGCTTCCTCGTCGGTGCCCAGACCGGAGCCGCACACCCACGCCTGCACCCGGCCGGCATCGTTCACCTTGGGCACCGCCACGACCGACGGATGGGCGCGGACCACCTCCCGATGACCGCTGCCCGCATAACGCACCATGCCGGTCGGGCCGGCCAGCGCGCCGGTCGTCGAGAGGATCGCGGCGCCCGGATAGGTCGCCGAGCCGGTCGCCACCCCCACCACTCCACGGGTGTACTTGTCGGAGGCCGGCCCCGGCTGAGGCCACCAACCCGCGATGTCCTCCGCGTCGGGGACCCGCAGGGCCGGGTCGGCGCGCAGCACCGGGCCGAGCCCGATGTCGACCAGCTCCACCTGACCGCACCGCGGCGCCGCGGCACCCACGAAATGAGCCGGTTTGTAGCAGCCGAAGGTGACTGTGACATCAGCGGTCACGGCCTCGCCGGGAACGTCACCGGTGTCGACCGCGACCCCGCTCGGCACGTCGACGGCGACGATCGGAGCCCGCTTGCCCGTACGCCCGCGCAGCCCGCCCAGGGCGTCGACGATCACCGTGGCCGGTGGGCGCAGACCACCGCTCGCCCCGATCCCGACGATGCCGTCGAGCACCAGATCGGCGCCGTCGGGCAGGTCGCGGACGGTGAAGCCGCCGGCACTCCGCAGCGCGCCCAGGCCGGCCAGATGGACCCGCTCGGGGCGCAGCAGCAGCGCGCGCACCTGAGCGCCCCGCCGGGCCAGGGCGGCCCCGGCGTACAGCGTGTCACCCCCGTTGTCGCCGCTGCCGACCAGCAGCAGCACCCGGGAGCCGTAGACGCCGCCGCTCTCCTCGAGCAGCAACGCGCAGCGCCGGGCCAGCCCGGCGGCCGCCCGCCGCATGAGCGTGCCCTCGGGCAGCGTGGCCATCAGGGCCTTCTCGGCCGCCCGCACGTCGGCGACCCGCCATGCCTGCCGCATCTCGTCCTCCAGCCGCTCGGTGTGTGCCGAGAGTTCTATGCCGTGGGTACGACACTTTTACGTCGGCGCTGGTCAGGACTCGGCGACCACCATCGCCGAGGCGATTCCCCCGTCGTGCGACAGGGAGAGGTGCCATCGGTTGATCCCTCGCTCGGTGGCGGCCGCGGCGACCGTACCGGAAACCGTCAACCACGGGCGGCCGTCGGGATCGGAGACGATCTCGCAGTCGTGCCACCGCAGCCCGGCCGGAGCACCCAGGGCCTTGGCCACCGCCTCCTTGGCCGCGAAGCGGGCCGCGAGCGACTCGGCCGAGCGAGGGCTCCCCGAGCCGGTCAGCCGCTCGTCCTCGGTGAAGAGCCGAACCCCCAGCAGCGGTGTCCGGTCGAGGGCGCGCGCGAAGCGCTCCACCAGAACCACGTCGATGCCGACAGACACGATCACTCGCCCACCCTAACGGGCGGGCTTAGCACCAGGCAGGCCCGCTCTCAAGCCCTGTGGACAACGCCGCTGCGTGATCGCGGCGGATATCCACAGGGCCGCCCACGGAGGCCTGGCGGCCCCTAACGTCGGCGCATCCCTTCGCACCGCCTGGAGGCCGCCGATGCAACCCGATCTCGAAGTCGACACCGATCAGCTGCGCCACGACGCCTCGGCCGTGGCCGGCACAGCGTCCCGCATCACCTCCGGAGCAGCCCGGGCCCCGGCTCCCGACGTCACCCCGAGGTGGGCCGTGGCCGACGCGGCCACCCTGGCCGCCGAGACGGCCCGCCACCACCTGAGCCTGCTCGGGGCCGAGGTGACCGAGACCGCCCGGAACATCGCGACAGCCGCGGCCGATTACGAACTGGCCGACGCCCGCGCCGTCACCCGCCTGAGGCTGAGCCGATGACCAGCGATCCGGGTACGGTCCACGCCCGCCTCCGGGTCACCGATCCGGGCCGGTGGCGGGCGCTCGCCCTGTCCTGGCGCCGCTGGGCCGACCTGGCCGGCCGGCTGGCGGCCGAGCTCGCCGCCCGTCTGGTGGCGCTGGGCCGCTCCTGGACGGGCGCGGCGGCCACCGCCGCCACGAGCCGGCTCGGCGGCCTGCACCGGCGGCTCGTCCTGTTCCGCCTCCACTGCTGGCGGGCCGACCAGTTCGCGAGCGAGTTCGCCGCCTCCCTGGAACGCGCCCGGCGTCTTGTGACCGGGCAGCTTGCCGCGGCGATCTCGGTCGCCACACGCGCTGACCTGCGGGCGTCCGAGGACTTCAGCCGGCTGACCGATGCCTTTCACGCCTCGGCCGAGCCGCCGGACGGCGCGCGGCCGGACTGTACGGCGTCGCCCGCCGAGGTCCACGAATGGTGGGCTGGTCTGCCGCCGGCGCAGCGGCAGTGGTTGCTGGCCACCGAGCCTGGTGTGCCGGCCGGGCTCGACGGCGTTCCGGCGGCCGACCGCGACATCGCCAACCGTCTGCTGCTCGACAATCGGCGCGCCGAGCTCGATCGGGCCATCACCTACGCTCGCGGCGACGATCGGGACCGGCTGCGGTCGGTACGCGACGGGCTGGCCGCCCTGAGCGACCGGCTGGCCGACGGCGACGGGCCGCGGGCCTACCTGCTGCGGCTCGACCTGGCCGGGGAGGGCCGGGCGGTGGTGGCTCTCGGCGACCCGGACCGGGCTGGGAACGTCCTCACCCAGGTGCCGGGGATGACGGCCGACCTGGCGTCCTTCGGCGGCGAGCTGACCCGGGCCGAGCGGGTCGTCACGCGGGCCGCCGAGCTCGGCCCGCGGGTCGCGTCGAGCGCCGTGCTGTGGCTCGACTACGACGCCCCCGACTTCGTCGACGAGGCCGCCCGCTCACGCCAGGCCGAGGCGGCCGCGCCGGTTCTGCGGCGGTTCCAGGACGGGCTCCGGGCCGGCCACGAGGGGCCAGCGGCGCGGCAGACGGTGCTCGGCCACAGCTACGGCTCGCTCGTGGTGGGCCGGGCGGCGTCCGGACCGGGGCTCGACGCCGACAGCGTCGTCTTCGTGGGCTCGCCCGGCGTCGGCGTCGACTCCGCGAGCGACCTGCGCCTGCGGTCCGGGGAGGTGTGGTCCTCCACCGCCCGCAACGACGTGATCCAGTGGGTCCCGGTCGCCCCGGCCGGCCTGGCCCGCGACCTCGCCGTGGCCGCCGCGGTCCCCTTCGTGGGCCCGTGGCTCGCCTTCGGCCGCCCGGAGGAGGACCTGTGGTTCGGCCGCAACCCGAGCGATCCCGGCTTCGGTGCCCGGGTCTTCGCGAGCGACCCGAAGGGCCATGTCGGCTACTGGAACCCCGGAAACCCCGCCCTGGACACTATGGCCGCCATCACCTTGGGGACTGCCCGATGACGCGAAGGCCGCCCCGGCGCTGTGTGCGCCGGGGCGGCCTCGGGAGCGTGCCGCCGCGGTGGTTACTCGACGGTGACGGACTTGGCCAGGTTGCGGGGCTGGTCGACGTCGTGGCCGCGGGCGGCGGCGATCTCGCAGGCCAGGATCTGCAGCGGGACCGTGGTCATCAGCGGGGCGAGCAGCGTGGGGGTGTGCGGGACCGTGATGAGGTGGTCGGCGTAGGCGCGGACGTCGTCGTCGCCCTCCTCGGCGATCACGATGGTGCGGGCGCCGCGGGCCCGTACCTCCTGGATGTTGGAGACGACCTTGTCGCGCATGACGCCGCGGCCGGCCGGGGACGGCACCACGCAGACGACCGGGGTGCCCTGGTCGATCAGGGCGATCGGGCCGTGCTTGAGCTCGCCGGCGGCGAAGCCCTCGGCGTGCATGTAGGCGAGCTCCTTGAGCTTCAGGGCGCCCTCCAGGGCCACCGGGAAGCCGACGTGGCGGCCGATGAAGAGCACCGTCGAGGCGGTCTTCAGGTCGCGGGCCAGGGCGCGGACGTCCTCCATGGAGTTGAGCAGCTCGCGCAGCGCGTCGGGGGTGCTGCGCAGCCTCTCGACCACGGCGGCGACCTCGTCGGCGTACATGACGCCGCGGATCTGGGCCAGGTGCAGGCCGATCAGGTAGGTGGCGACGAGCTGGGTCAGGAACGCCTTCGTCGAGGCGACGGCGATCTCCGGGCCGCCGTGGGTGTAGAGCACGGCGTCGGACTCGCGGGGGATCGTCGAGCCGTTGGTGTTGCAGATGGCCAGGACGCGGGCCTTCTGCTCCTTGGCGTGGCGCAGCGCCATCAGGGTGTCCATGGTCTCGCCGGACTGGCTGATCGCGATCACCAGGGTCGAGCGGTCCAGGATCGGGTCGCGGTAGCGGAACTCGCTGGCCAGCTCGACCTCGCACGGGATGCGCACCCAGTGCTCGATCGCGTACTTGGCGACCATGCCGGCGTGGTAGGCCGTGCCGCAGGCGACGATGAAGACCTTGTCGATGTCGCGCAGGTCCTGGTCGGTCAGGCGCACCTCGTCGAGCACGATCTCGCCGCGGTCGGAGAGGCGGCCCAGCAGGGTGTCGGCGATGGCCTGCGGCTGCTCGGCGATCTCCTTGAGCATGAAGTAGTCGTAGCCGCCCTTCTCCGCGGCCGAGGCGTCCCAGTCGATGTGGAACTCCTGGCCGATGGCGGGCGAGCCGTCGAAGCCGGTGATCTCGATGGCGTCCGGGGTGATCAGGACGACCTGGTCCTGGCCGAGCTCGATCGCCTCGCGGGTGTGCTCGATGAAGGCCGACACGTCGCTGGCCAGGAAGTTCTCGCCCTTGCCGCGGCCGACGACCAGCGGCGAGTTGCGGCGGGCGGCGACTACCGCGTTCGGCACCTCGACGTCGACGGCGAGCAGCGTGAACGCGCCCTCCAAGCGGCTGACCGTGCGGCGCATGGCCTCGGCCAGCAGCTGCGGGCCGTCCACGGCGCCGGACTCGCGCAGCTTGCGCACCTCGGCGGCGAGCAGGTGGGCCGCGCACTCGGTGTCGGTGTCGCTGGTGAACTCGATGCCCTCGGCCTCCAGCGAAGCGCGCAGGCGGCCGAAGTTCTCGATGATGCCGTTGTGGATGACGGCGACCCGGCCGTCGGCCGACAGGTGCGGGTGCGCGTTGCGGTCGGTCGGGCCGCCGTGCGTCGCCCAGCGGGTGTGCCCGATCGCCGTACGCCCGGTGGCGATCTCGTCGGACGGCCGGTCGGCCAGGGCCTTCTCCAGGTTGGCGAGCTTGCCGGCCTTCTTCTCGGTCAGAACGGTGTCGCTGTCGATGACCGCGACGCCGGCGGAGTCATATCCGCGGTACTCCAGCCGGCGCAGGCCGTCGAGAACGATGCTGAGCGCCGGACGACCGCCGACGTACCCCACGATGCCACACATGACGGGCACTGTAGCCGACGTCCGCTCATCCGTCATGCTCGAGAAGCACCCTTTCGAGCATGCGGTATGCGCAAAACGGTCCGAACGGCGGGTGGCGCCGCCGATCGGCTGGCGTCACCGGCGTACCGTCGGCTGACGGACATCTGACCAGCGCTCGCCCCGGGAGAGACGTTGAGCAGCAATTCTCAGCCCGACCAGCCGCAGCGGGACCCCGACCGGACGACGCCCTCGCCGGTGTCGGGACAGCCCTGGTCCACCCCGTCGGGTGACCCGCTCTCCCCGGACCCCTACCGGCCGTCGCCGACCTTCAGTCCGGGGTACGCGTCGCTCCCCCAGCCACCGGACCCCGACTACCCGCCGACGTCGGAGTTCCCGGCCACCGCCTCCGACAACGTCCCGC
This sequence comes from Actinoplanes sp. NPDC048796, assembly GCF_040650035.1. Taxonomy (NCBI): domain Bacteria; kingdom Bacillati; phylum Actinomycetota; class Actinomycetes; order Micromonosporales; family Micromonosporaceae; genus Actinoplanes; species Actinoplanes sp. NPDC048796. Next base: position 700,666 of record NZ_JBEZGO010000002.1, read on the forward strand.
CGGGCTATCCACCGCCTGGTTACGGCACTCCCTATGACGGCGGAGGCGAAGGGGCGTACGGCGGCGGATATGGCCCGGGCGCCGGAAACCAGGCGGGCGGCTGGGGAGGCGGGGGCTACCCCAACGGCGCGGGCTACCCGGGCGGCGCGGGCTATCCGGGCGGCGGAGGCGGCGCAGGCTACCCGGGAGGCGCGGGCTATCCGGGTGGCGGAGGCGGCGCGGGCTATCCGGGCGGCGGGGGCGGCGCGGGCGGGTATCCGCCGCCTGGGCCCGCTGGGCGGCCGCCGCGGAAGAGCAGTGTGCCTATCGTGGCGGTGATCATTGCGGTCACGCTGTTGCTCTGTGGGGGCGTCGGGACCGCCGGTGTGCTCATCGCGCGCAACGTCACACAAACGGCGAAAGACGCCGTGCCGCAGATTCCCGAGCTGCCGGCGGCGCCTACCGAGGCGCCGGAGATCGGCGGGAAGGTCAGCGTGACGTACGAGGTGACCGGTGACGGCCCCGCCTCGCAGCTGGTCTACGTGGAATCGCTCAGTGAGTCGCCGCAGCGGCTGGAGAACGTGAAGCTGCCCTGGACGTTCACCGGGGAGATCGACACCCCCACCGTGCTCACCGTCACCGCGATCCGGCTGAGCGGCACCGAGGGAACGATCAGCTGCCGCGTCCTCGTCGACGGCCAGGAGGTCGCGCACCGTACCTCCGAGCCCGGTACGTTCGGCACGGCCACCTGTAACCACTTCGCGTTTGAATAGGGACGATGACGAGCGACCCGCTGGTCGAACGGATGCGCCCGTTCGGCACCACGATCTTCACCGAGATGTCGGCGCTGGCCGCGCGCACCGGCGCGATCAATCTCGGGCAGGGCTTCCCGGACACCGACGGCCCGGCCGAGATGCTCGAGGCCGCCGCCCGGGCGCTGCGTGAGGGCGCCAACCAATATCCGCCGCTGCCCGGCATTCCCGCCCTGCGCCAGGCCGTCGCCGCCCACGAGCGGCGATTCTGGGGCCTGTCGCGCGACCCGGCGACCGAGATCGTGGTCACCGCCGGCGCCACCGAGGCCGTCGCGGCCGCGATCCTGGCCCTCTGCGAGCCCGGTGACGAGGTTGTCTGCTTCGAGCCCTACTACGACTCGTACGCCGCCTCGATCGCCCTGGCCGGCGCCGTCCGCCGCCCGGTCACCCTGCGCCCGGGGGCCGGCGGCCGGTACGGCTTCGACGAGGAGCAGCTGCGGGCCGCCTTCGGTCCCCGCACCCGCCTCGTGCTGCTCAACTCGCCGCACAACCCCACCGGCAAGGTCTTCACCCGCGGCGAGCTCACGCTGATCGCCGGCCTCTGCCAGGAATACGGCACGTACGCCGTCACCGACGAGGTGTACGAACACCTGGTCTTCACCGACGCCGCCGAGCCGCACGTGCCGCTGGCCAGCCTGCCCGGCATGCGCGAGCGGACCCTGCGGATCTCCTCGGCCGGCAAGACCTTCTCGTGTACCGGCTGGAAGGTCGGCTGGGCCACCGGGCCGGCCCCGCTGGTCTCGGCCCTCATGCGGGTCAAGCAGTTCCTGACCTTCGTGAACGCCGGGCCGCTGCAACCGGCCGTCGCCGTCGCACTCGGGCTGCCCGACGACTATTTCACCGGTTTCCGGGCCGGTCTTCAGGCCCGCCGCGACCGGCTCGTGACCGGACTGACCGAGGCCGGGTTCGACGTCCTGCCGTCCGAGGGTACTTACTTCGTCACGGCGGATATCACCCGATCGGGTGGGACCGACGGCATCGAGTTCTGCCGGGCGCTGCCCGAGCGGTGCGGTGTCGTGGCCGTGCCCACTCAGGTCTTCTACGACGACAAGGCGGCGGGCCGCCACCTGATCCGCTTCGCCTTCTGCAAGCGCGAAGAGGTCATCGAGGAGGCAGCCCGCCGCCTGGCGAAGCTCAGGTAACGGCTCAGGCCGGGCTGGCCGCCCGCACCTCGTCGGCGATCCGCGACGCCACGGCGCGGGCCTGCTCCTCGGTGGCGGCCTCGACCATCACCCGGACGAGCGGCTCGGTGCCCGACGGGCGCAGCAGCACCCGGCCGGTCTCGCCCAGCTCGTCCTCGGCCAGCGCCACGGCCGCCTGCACCGTCGGGGCGGCCGCGCCGGCCTCCCGGTCGCCGACCTTCACGTTGATCAGGACCTGGGGCAGCGTGTGCACCACCGAGGCCAGGTCGGCCAGCGACTTGCCGCTCGCCGCCAGCTGGGCCATCAGGTGCAGGCCGGTCAGCACGCCGTCGCCGGTGGTCGCGAACGCCGGCATCACGATGTGCCCGCTCTGCTCGCCGCCCAGGGCCAGACCGTCCGCGGCCAGCGCCTCCAGCACGTACCGGTCGCCGACCTTGGTCTCGAGAAGCTTGATGCCGTTCTGCTTCATGGCGATGCGCAGGCCCAGGTTGCTCATCACGGTCGCGACCAGCGTGTCGTCGGTCAGCGTGCCCGCGTCGCGCATGGCCAGGGCCAGGATCGCCATGATCTGGTCGCCGTCGACGACCTCACCCGAGGCCGTCACGGCCAGGCAGCGGTCGGCGTCGCCGTCGTGCGCGAGACCCAGGTCGGCACCGTGCTCGAGGACCGCCGCCTGCACCTTCTCGAGGTGAGTGGAGCCACAGTCGTCGTTGATGTTGAGGCCGTCCGGGTCGGCATGGATCGCGATGACCTCGGCGCCCGCCTCCTCGTAGGCCACCGGGGCGACCTCGCTGGCCGCGCCGTTGGCGCAGTCGACCACGACCTTGATGCCGGCCAGCGAGTGCGGCGTCGAGCCGACCAGGTGCTTGATGTAGTGCTCGGCCCCGTCGAGCAGGTCGTTGACCCGGCCGATGCCGGCACCGGTGGGCCGGCCGATCAGCCCGTGCCCGTCCTCGATGGCCTTCTCGATGCGCTCCTCCAGCTCGTCGGGGAGCTTGGTGCCACCCGCGGCGAAGAGCTTGATCCCGTTGTCGGGCATCGGGTTGTGCGAGGCCGAGAGCATGACGCCGAGGTCGGCGCCGGTCTGGGCCACCAGGTAGGCCACGGCCGGGGTGGGCAGCACGCCGACCCGCACCACGTTGGCGCCGGCGCTGGTCAGGCCGGCCACGACGGCCGCCTCGAGCATTTCACCGCTGGCCCGCGGGTCACGGCCGACGATCGCCAGCGGAGGGTGGCTGCCGTCGCTCTCGACCAGCACGCGGGCGGCCGCGACCGCGACGGACAGGGCCAGTTCGGGGGTGAGGTCGCCATTCGCGAGCCCGCGTACGCCGTCGGTGCCGAAGAGTCGCCCCATGGCGGTTTCCTTTCGCCGGCGGCCCAGGGAGAGGAGGGGCCATCCGGGGTGCGTGCGTCGGTGGAGGGGAGGGAACGCAAACGGCCGGGCCGCGGCCCCGCGAGGGGCGCAACCCGGCCGTGTCAGACTCGGCGCAAAATCAGCGCTTCGAGTACTGCGGAGCCTTACGGGCCTTCTTGAGACCGTACTTCTTGCTCTCCTTGACGCGGGCGTCACGGGTGAGGAAGCCGGCCTTCTTGAGAGCCGGACGGTCGTCGGGCTCGTTCGTGATGAGCGCCCGGGCGATGCCGAGGCGCAGCGCGCCGGCCTGGCCGGTGATGCCGCCACCGCGCAGGTTGGCGATCACGTCGAACTGCTCTTCCTTCTCAGCGGTGACGAGCGGCTCACGGATGAGCTGCTGGTGCACCTTGCTGGGGAAGTAGGCCTCGAGGTCGCGGCCGTTGCAGGTGATCTTGCCGCTGCCGGGCACGAGGCGCACCCGGACGATGGCCTCCTTGCGGCGGCCGACGGTCTGGATCGGACGGTCACCGGGACGCGGGGCGCGGACCGGGGCCGGCGCGGGCGTCTCGACCACGACGACCGTCTCAGCGGGCTCCTCGACGGTCTCGACGACCTCGGGCTCGATGATGTCGGACATGCTGCTGCCTTCTCCCGCGCTCACTGCGCGATCTGCTTGATTTCGAACGGCTGGGGCTGCTGAGCGGCGTGCGGGTGCTCGGCGCCCGGGTAGACCTTCAGCTTCTTGATGATCTGCCGCGCGAGCTTGTTGTGCGGGAGCATGCCCTTGACGGCCAGCTCGACCGCCTTCTCGGGGCGCTTGGTGAGCAGCTCCTCGTAGCCGACCTGCTTGAGGCCGCCCGGGTAGCCCGAGTGGCGGTAGGCGACCTTGGTCTGCCGCTTGTTGCCGGTCAGGGCCACCTTGCCGGCGTTGATGATCACGACGTAGTCGCCGGTGTCGACATGCGGCGCGAAGGTCGGCTTGTGCTTGCCGCGCAGAAGGGTCGCGGTGTGGGTGGCCAGGCGGCCCAGGACGACGTCAGAAGCGTCGATAATGTGCCACTGACGCTCGATCTCACCCGGCTTCGGGCTGTACGTACGCACAGAATTACCTTGTCTTGTCGTCGGTCTGGGGTCGCGCGCTGGTCGCGGCGAACGCGAACATCAAGCCTACCCCGGGGGCACGCTCGCAGCTGTCGCACAACAGCAGGCAACAATACCCGGTGGCGCGGCGCGTGGTCAAAACGTGCAGGGTCACAGCGATCGGCGGCCCCGCCGTCGCCCGCATCAAAGCCCAGGCCGACGTGACCTCCAAACATATGCGTGTCAAGCATACCCGCCCTTCCGAACACGCCCGACACCGGGATCCAAGGTCACCGAGGTCACAACCCGGCGACGGTTAGCAGGCTCGAAACAAACGGGACCCGAGGGCGAAATTCCCGGAAGGCACGCTTCCGTCATGGCCATCGGTGCGGAGACCTCGACGAAGCGGGCCGGTCATCGCCGGCACGCCGGGGCCCGGCGCACTATGGAAGAGCCACCGTCAGGGTTGAGGACGGACCTGACGGTGTCCGCCGAGCCGGTTCACCGGCTCGGCGAGGAGGAGTCGCGGCGCGCGCCGGCCGGAGGTACGGCGGAGAACGCAGGCGTGACATGGGAGCGGGTCGACGCTGAGGACGGCGGGCTCCGAGCGTGCCCTTCGGTGGACCGGCCGGCCGCGTCGCGACTTCTTCGGACACCATGACCGGCCGAGTGGCGAGCTGGTCCGAACTCTCCGGCTACACGGTGGGGGTCACCTCCGACCGTCGCCGCGACGAGCTCGCGAGCCTGCTGGAGAGCCGCGGCGCCCGGGTGGTGCTCGCGCCCGCGCTGCGCATCGTTCCGATCGCCGACGACGCCGAGCTCAAGGCCGCGACCCGGGCCTGCCTGGAGAACCCGCCGGATGTCGTGCTGGTCACCACCGGCCTCGGCCTGCGCGGCTGGCTGGAGGCGGCCGAGGGCTGGGGCCTGGCCGACCCGCTGCGCGCGGCGCTGGCGAGGGCCTATCTCATCGCACGGGGCCCCAAGGCCCGGTCCGCGGTCCGCGCGGCCGGCCTGCACGATCAGTGGTCCCCCGAGGGCGAGAGCTACGAGGAGGTCGTCAGCCACCTCGCGGCCCGGGGCCTGGGCGGCCTGACCGTGGCCATGCAGCTGCACGGGGAGAGCCAGCCCGAATACACCGAGGCGCTGCGCGAGGCCGGGGCCCGGGTGATCGAGGTGCCGGTCTACCGATGGGCGCCGCCGGCCGACCCGGCCCCGCTGGACCGCCTGGTCGACCTGGTCACCGGCCGCCTGGTCGACGCCGTGACCTTCACCGCCGCGCCGGCCGTCGCGGCCCTGCTCCACGCGGCCGGGCCGCACAGTGAGGCCGTGCTCGAAGCGCTGCGCACCGACGTCCTGGTCGCCTGCGCCGGTCCGGTCACGGCCGCTCCCCTGCGCCGGCACGGGATCCCGGTCGTCACGCCCGCGCGGGCCCGGCTCAGCGCGCTGGTCCGCACGATCGCCGACGAGCTGCCCCAGCGGGCCGTGTCACTGGACGTGGCCGGCCACTCCATCACCTTGCGTGGCCACGCAGCGATCGTGGACGGGGAGCTGCGGTCCCTGGCGCCCGGCCCGATGGCCGTCCTGCGCGCGCTCGCGTCGGCGCCGGGCCGGGTCCTCTCCCGCGCGGCCCTGCTGCACGCCCTCCCCCGGGGCGCCGACGAGCACGCCGTCGAGATGGCCGTGGCCCGGCTGAGGGCCGGCCTCTCCGCTCCCGGGGTGGTGCAGACGGTGGTCAAGCGCGGTTACCGGTTGGCCGGTTGACAGCGCGACCACTCACTCACGTCGCCGTGGTGGGCCGAGCGTTCTGGGCGCGCCAGCGCCCAGCTCGGCTCGCCGCGGCCCTCGGCGGGAGCGACGGTCTGTACGCCCCACCCGCCTACGACATCGTCTTTGTGTTCTTTATCCGACCGGAGCCGGATAGCCGCCCGACTGCTCGGCCACCAGCGTCGCCATCGCGTGTTCGACGACGCCGACCAGCACCTGCTTGACCGACTCGCGATGACGGGCGTCGCACATGATCAGCGGGACGTGCGGCGGAATCGCCAGCGCCTCGCGGACCTCGTCGGGCTCGTAGCGCGGAGCGCCGTCGAAGCAGTTCAGCGCGACCAGGTACGGCAGGTGACGGTTCTCGAAGTAGTCGAGCGGCGCGAACGCGTCGGCTATCCGCCTGGTGTCGACCAGCACCGCCGCGCCGACGGCACCGCGGATCAGCTCGTCCCACATGAACCAGAAACGGGTCTGCCCGGGCGTGCCGAAGAGGTAGAGGATCAGGTCGTCGGCCATGGTGATGCGGCCGAAGTCCATGGCGACGGTCGTGGTCCCCTTGCCGGGCACCTTGGACGCGTCGTCGATCCCCTGGCCGGCCGAGGTCATCACGGCCTCGGTCGTCAGCGGCTCGATCTCGGAGACCGCACCGACCAGCGTCGTCTTGCCGACGCCGAATCCCCCGGCGACGACGATCTTCGCGGAGGTGATCTCCTTGGGCTGCGCCCCCGCCCGCTCAGAGCTTGCGAAGTCCACCTAACACCCTTTCCAGCAGGTCCATCCGCTCCGTGAACCCAGTCTTGGGAGCGGCGCTGTGCAACGACAGCAGCCCGTCGGCCACCATGTCCGCGACGAGCACCCGAGCGACACCCAGCGGCAACCGGGAGAGCGCGGAAAGCTCGGCGAGGGACTGCGCTTTCGCCTCGCACAGAACAGCGATGCGGTATTTGTCATGCCCGGCGAACCGGGCCTCTTGCAGGCCGGCCTGGCTGGCGACCAGGACCGCTTCGATCGGGATGTCCCGGCGTGGTTCCGTCCGTCCGCGGGTGACCGCGTACGGGCGCACAAGGTTGCCTCTCGGGTCCTGTGGCTGTCCCATCCGCTCCTCACCCCGTTCCGGCGGTCCGGCCTCTAATGACTGACTGCTTCACGCGCGACCGGCGAGAGGGCCGCGCCGACCCGCTCGACCAGCAACGCCATCTCGTATCCGACCTGGCCGACGTCGCAGCTGCGGGCGGCCAGGACGGCCATCGCGGAGCCGTCGCTGATCGACATGAGGAAGAGGTATCCGCTCTCCATCTCGATGATCGTCTGCTGGACGGTGCCCGCGTTGAACATGCGTGAGGCGCCGTCGGTCAGGCTGACCACGCCGGAGGTGATGGCGGCCAGCTGGTCGGCCCGGTCGGCGGGCAGGTCGCGTGAGGCCGCCAGCAGCAGCCCGTCGGCGGACACGGCCACGACGTGGGCGATGCCGGCCACGCTGTTGGCGAAGTTGTTGAGCAGCCAGCCCATGTCCTGCATGGTGGGGGGCCTGGTCACTGTTCGGTCTCCTTAGCCTGGGAGGCGGCGGACTCGGCGGTGCCGTCCGTCCGCCCGCGTTGCACTCCCCGGTGGTACGCGGACAGCAACCCGCGGACCTCGTCGGGGCTGCGGCGGTTCTGTGCCTTCGGTCCCGGCTGCACGCCGCCCGGCACGAGCTGTGCCTGCGGTACGCGCTTGGGGAGGCCGGATCTCGTGGTCCCGGCGTCGACCGGCTCAGCCGCCGCCATGGCCCGCTTCCATCCATCGTCCGCCGCTGTCTTCCACCGGTCCTCCTCAGCGGAACGCTGTCTCGGAACCGACGGTCCATTGTGCCCGGTGTCCGTCGGCTCTTCGCGTGCGGGAGCCGGTGGGGGCTTGGGGGCCTCCTGGACGGGGGCCGGCGCGGGAGCCACGGCCTCCTGGACGGGGGCGGGCGCGGGAGTCACGGCCGGCACCGCGTTCGGCGGAGGCGCGTAGCCCGCCGTCGGCATGCCGAACTGCTCCTGGCTCGCCCCGTCGTGGTTACGGAACCAGCTCTGCTGCATCTGCACGAAGATGGGGGCCTCGGTGCGGTCCTCGGCCGGTGGCGCCACCGGCTGCGCCGGCACGGGCGGCATCGCGGCCAGCGCGGCACCCCACCCGCCGGTCGGGGCCGGCGGGGACGAGACCGGCGGAGCGGAGACCGAGGGCGTCACGATCGGCGTCTGCACGGTGGGGGTGAAGCCGTTCATCGTCGGCGCGTCCTGCGCCTGCGCGATCGTCTTCGACACCCGGGTCGGCAGCGGCGGCCGGTTCGGCGTCGGGCGCACCTCGGCCGGGTCGCTCGGCGGCCGCTGCGACGGGAAGACCGGCAGCGACGGGTGGGCCGGAAGCTGCTGCACCGGCTCGGGAGCGGGCGCCGGGGGCTCGATGGTCGGCAGCGTGGCCGTGGCGGCCCGCGAGGCCCGGGCGTCCCAGCCGCCGGACGGGGCCGCGCCCAGCTCCGGGCGAGGGCCGCCACCGAACGTGTCGTAGCGGCGCGGCGTCACGACGATGCTGCTCGGCAGCGTGACCTGGGCGACCGTGCCGCCCTCGAGGTTGGCCCGCAGCTCGACCTTGATGCCGTACCGGGAGGCGAGCCGGGACACCACGGCCAGGCCCATCAGGCGGAACGCGGCGACGTCCACACTGGGCGGTTCGGAGAGCCGGCGGTTGAGCTGGTCCATCTGCTCCTCGGACATGCCGAGCCCGCGGTCCTCCACCTGGATCACCACGTAGTCGCGGATCCGGCGGCCGTCGGCGACCACCACGGTGGTCGGCGGCGAGAAGCGGGTGGCGTTGTCGAGCAGCTCGGCGACGAGGCGGACCACGTCGTTGACGGCGAGCGCGGCGATCGAGACGTCGGTGTCGACGGTGCCGAACTCGATGCGGTTGTAGAGCTCGACCTCGGACTGCGCGGCGCGCAGCGCGTCGACCACCAGCGCGTCCTCGCGCCGGGGCGGGCTCGAATCGGCGCCGGCCAGCACCAGCAGGTTCTCGTCGTTGCGGCGCATCCGGGTGGCCAGGTGGTCGAGCTCGAAGAGCTGGGCCAGCCGCTTCGGGTCCTCCTCGGTGCGCTCGATCATGTCGAGCTCGCCGATCATCCGGTCGACCAGCGACTGCGAGCGGCGGGCCAGGTTGAGGAACATCGTCGAGACGCTGGTGCGCAGGGCCGCCTGCTCGGCCGCGATGCGGACCGCCTCGCGGTGCACCACGTTGAACGCCTGGGCGACCTGGCCGATCTCGTCACGGTTGGACAGCTGGATCGGGTCGCGGACCTGGCGGACGATGTCGTCGGCGCCGCCGTCGCCGAGGTTCTTGGCGTCGCGCAGCTTGGCCACGGCGTCGGGCAGGTCGCGGTTGGCCACCGCGAGCGCGCCCTCGCGCAGCCGGCGCAGCGACATGTTGAGTGAGCGGGCCAGGATCACGGCGAGCGCGATGGCGATGATCAGCACGAGCACGACCAGCGCCGACTCGATGGCGGCCTGCCGGACGACGGAGTCGCGGTCGTCGCCGGTCGCCTTCACGATCTTCGACTCGAGCTGCTGCTCGGCCCAGCGCATCAGGTCGACCACCGCGCCGAACGCCTCGGTGATGTCGTCCGCCGGCACCGCCTCGCCGCGGCCGAGCCGGGTGGCGACGCCGTCGACCAGGTTGACCGCGTCGCCGCTGACCACCTTGTCGGCCAGGGCCCGCTGCTCTCCGCTGGCGACCAGCGAGAAGGTGGTCAGCGCCTCCTGCTGGCTGGTCTGGGTGGCGATGAAGGTGACGCGCTGTTCCTCGCTGAGGTCGTCGGCGACCCGGGCCGCGTACGAGACGGCCTCCTGCTCGGCCGTGCCCGCCTTGGCGCGGGAGAACGCGGAGAGCGCCCGCAGGCTGTCGGCGATGTCGCCGTCACCGGCCAGCTGGCTGACCGACTCGCCGTAGGCGACCAGGTCGGTGATGACGACGCCGTAGCGGGAGACGGCCTCGGCGACGGCGATGCCCTCGCGCTTGCTGACCGCCGTCCGGGTGGCGTCCATCGTGTTGAGGTGGTCGTCGATGCGGGCGAGACGATCACCCACGGCGCCGGGCGAGTCGTCGACGTCGGCCCGGTGCGAGCGGTAGACGGCGATCTGCGCGTCGCTGTTGCGCACGGCGGCGTCGTAGGCGTCGGGCTTCGCGCCGGCCGGTGCGGCCAGGTAGGCGGCGGCGGCCATCCGCTCGGTGTGCAGCAGCTGCGTCAGCGCCGAGATGTCGGTGTCGAGCTTGGTGAGCTCCTGCACCTGACCGGCCGCCGAGGCGCGCTGTCCGATGTCGACGAGTCGCGTGGTGGCGAGGACGATTACTGCGGCCAGGGGCACGAGCAGGATCAGAGCCAGCTTCGAACGGATACGCGCGTCCCGAAGCCGGGGAAAGACACCACGGCGTGCCACCTGGGTCGAAGATCCGGTGCTCACGACTTCTCCTCCGTGGTCATTCCCGTGTCTCCGTGCCCGCCTGAGCGCTGCGGCCCGGGAATTTCATCAGAACGGACATTGGTTTGGGAAGTCCGGAAACAACCCGAAACGAACTCCCCGTCCGACTGTTGGATGCATTGCCAGTTCCACAATCGACATTCACACCTCTTTGACGTGCACGAATATGCCGACCACGACAATCCGTGATGACCCGCTCACGATCAAACCGCAAGATTCCAACCAATATGTGAGACAAGCGTCTCGCTCCATCGATGGACCTCTGCTTGACCAGGGGCCCTCACGTTGGCAAGGTTTGGCGCGTTCGAACGGACATCTTGTCCGTATCGCCTTTCTAGGAGGCACCGCAGTGCGGCTCTCCCGCATCACCGCGGCATCCGCCGTGGCATCGATGCTCCTTGTCACCGGTGCGGCCGGCTGCTCCTCGGACGACGGCAAACCGGCAGCGTCCGAGGTGATCACGATCGCCGCCGACCTCGACAATTCGTCGGCCGTCGACATCGCCTACGCGCGCGCCCTTCAGCTGCGCATCGAACAGGTGAACGCCTCGGGCCAGCTCGGCGACCGGCAGCTGAAGCTGACCACACAGGACAATCGGAACGACCCCACGTCCTCGCTGCGCAACATCGGCGCGTTCGCCGACGACCCGTCGGTCGCCGCCATCATCACCGGCGCCTGCGACCAGTGCGTGGTCGGCGCGGCCAAGACGATCAACGACAAGAAGGCGCCGACCATCTCGTTAGGCGCTTCCGAGGAAGTGGTCAACCCGGTTTCCAGCCGGCGGTACATTTTCAAGATCGGCCCGAACTCGGCCGACAGCGCGTCGGCGATGGTGTCCGAGCTGAGCCAGGCGAAGACCAAGAACATCTCGATCCTCTACTCCGACGACCTGTACGGGCGTGGGGCGCGCAAGGCGCTGCTGGCCAAGCTGCCCGGGACCGGGATCGCCGCCCAGCTCTCCCGCTCGGTCAAGCCGACCGCCACCGACATCACCCAGGCCATCGGCACGCTGGCCGACGGCAACCCCAGCGCCATCGTCGTGCTGACCGCGCCCGATCTGGCCCAGCTCGCCGCGATCGGCATGAAGCAGGTCGGATACAAGGGCCGGGTCTACTTCGACGCCGCGGCCGCCAGTGACCTGTTCATCCCGGCCGCCGCGACCGCGGCCACGAACAACGTCCGGATGGTCTTCACCCAGATCCTGGCGATCGACGACGTCATCGCCACCACGCCGGCGAAATCCTCCCGCAAGCAGTGGTTCCGCGACTACACCTCGCGCTACGGCAGCTACTCGGGCGTCGCCGCGTTCGCCGCGGACGCGGTCGACCTGGTCGCCGACGCGGTGGCCCGGGTCGGCGCCGACCGCGAGCGCATCCGCGACATCCTGGAGACCTCACAGGTCGACGGCCTCTCCGGCCCGCTGCGCCTCACGCCGGACAACCACTCCGGCCTGATGCCGCAGGCGCTCACCGTGCTGGTGGCCCGGGCCGGCCGCTGGCGGCTCGCCTCATGATCCGTGTCGAGAACCTGTCACGCACCTTCACCGGCCGCTCCGGCACGGTCGAGGCGCTGCGCGACGTCAGCCTCGAGGTGGCCGACGGTGAGTTCGTGGCCGTGGTCGGCCGTTCCGGCTGCGGCAAGTCGACGCTGCTGCGGATGATCGCCGGCCTGCTCCCGCCGACCGGCGGCCACATCGACGTCGCCGGCGAGCGGGTGGTCAAGCCGCGCCGCGACGTGGCGATGATGTTCCAGCGCCCGGCCCTGCTGCCGTGGCGGTCGGTGCTCGACAACGTGCTGCTGCCGGTGCAGATCTTCGGCTGGCGCAAGGCGGAGTACGTGTCCCGCGCGCACGACCTGCTGGCGCTGACCGGCCTGACCGGGTTCGAGAAGCGGCTGCCGCACGAGCTCTCGGGCGGCATGCAGCAGCGGGTGGCGCTGTGCCGCGCGCTGATCGGCCGCCCCCGCGTGATGCTGATGGACGAGCCGTTCTCGGCGCTCGACCCGCTGATCCGGGAGGAGCTGTCGGTCGAGCTCCAGCGCATCCACATGGAGCAGGCGCCCACCACGGTCTTCGTCACCCATTCGATCGACGAGGCGGTGCTGCTGGCCGACCGCGTGGTGGTGCTGAGCCCGCGGCCGGGCCGGGTCCGCGAGATCCTCGAGGTGCGCATCCCGCGCCCCCGCACGCTGGGCCGCACGGCCAACCTGGACGAGGTCGCCCGCTGCAGCGCCCAGCTCCATGATCTCTTGATGGCGTGATCTCTTCATGGCACAGCGAGATCACGCTGCGTACAAGGGATTTCTAAGCGGGATTTTGGACTGCCTTAAGAATCGGACGTCCCAGTGGCGTTCACGGGAGAGGATTCCGTAACGTGCCGGGCATGACTTTCCGCACCTGGGCGAAGTTGTTGGGTGCCTCGTTCGGCGTTGCCGCGCTGGGCGGGGCTTCTCAGCTGGGCCTGGCCTACGGGTTGGGCGTCCTGCGCTTCACCCGCGTCGTCGAGGTCACCGCGCGTGACGAGTGGATCGCCCAGCTGGCCTGGGTGGCGTGGTTCGCCATGACCGCCGCCGCGATCGGTGCCGTCGCCGCCCGTACCCTGATCCCCCACCAGGCTCCCGCCGGCTCCCGTTTCGTCCCTGCGGTCGTGGCCGGCTTCGGCGCCGCCGCGATCCTGCCGCTCACCATGCAGCCGGCCCGGGCGGCCCAGGTCACCGGCGTCGACCCGGTCTTCGTGGTGGGCGCGTGCGCGGCGCTCGGCGCGGCCGTGGGCATCTTCGCGGCGTATGCGGTCCTGCGCAGCGCGGTCGCTCGCTGGAGCGTCCTCACGCTGACGGTCGCGACGTGGGTCATCGCGCTGGTCTCGGTGGCGCCGTCACTGCGGCCAGGTCAAGACCCGGTTTCCGTACGCCTCGGCGTGCTCGACCTGAGCATCCTGCCCGACAAGGTCGTCGACCAGGCCGCGCTCTTCACGATGCCGGCGCTCGCGCTGATCTGCGGCCTGGTGATCGGCCTCATCGCCCGCCGCGGCCGGCATTCGCTGGTCGCCGTCGCGCTGGCCGGTCTGCCCGGCCCCGCCCTGCTGACGGTGGCCTACCTGATCGCCGGACCGGGTGCGGGCGCCGACCGCTACCAGGAAGTCCCCTACTGGGCGGCGATGACCGCCGCCGGCGCCGGCGTCTTCGGCTCGGTGCTGGCCGCGGTCCTCCGGCGCGGCCCGGTCGGCGCCACCGGAGAGGCCCCGCCGACTGCCGACCGCCCGCCGCTGCCCCAGCGCGACGCCCAGCCCCACTCGGCGATCGCCCAGGCCGCCGCCGGCCCCTCGGCCGGCGCTCCCACCGGCTCGCTGCCCGGCGCTGCCCCCACGGGCGCGCTGCCCGGCGCCGCCCCGACCGGCCCGCTGCCGGGCGCCGGCGCCGCCCAGGCGATCACCGGCCGGGCGAACGTCGCCGCAGCCCGGGCCACAGTGGCCGCCCGCGCGTCGGCTGCCGCCCAGCGCCCCGACCATGAGCTGCGCCCGTCCGACACCGGCGTCCTGCCGACACCGTCGTTCGACGGCTTCACCCCACCGCAGCCCCGCCACCAGGGCAAAGAGGGCGAACTGAGCGACTGGGTGAGCGGCCTGGGCCGGTAAGGCATAGGTAAACATCAATGGAATGATCCGGCCGGGAGGTACCGCGTGGCCTCCCGGCCGCGCACGATGTCGTCATGACCACTGACCGGCACCCCCGCCTCCGCCGGTTCCTCACCGGCCTCGCCCTGGTCTTCGCCCTCACCGGCCCCGCCCTGGTGGCGCCGGCCGTGGTGGCCCCCGACGCGGCCCAGGCCGCCGTCCACTCGAGTTGCACGATCTCCCGCTGCTCGGCCGCCCGCACCGCCCGCACGGGCTGGTCCACACTCGGCTGGCCGACGAGCAGCGGCTGGTACGTGTGGCCGTACGGCCAGTACAACTACACCGGCGGCACGTTCCAGAACCGCGAGAAGCAGCTCCCCACGAACGCCACCTACAGCGAATACGACGTCTACTCCCGCACCCGCGGCGCGGCCCGGGACGCGTACCGCATCGTGGTCAACCGCTCCACAAGGGAGACCTGGTTCACCCCGGACCACTACGTCACCTTCTACAAGCTCTAGTAGGGCTTTGTCCTGGTCCTCTTCCCGCGCGGCGATTGCGTTGCGGGAAGTGGGCGCGGCAGGTGGGCAGGTGCCGATGAGGCGGGCGCCGAAGTACGGCGTAGAGAGTCATTCCGGCGCATGGGTTTTGACTTCGCGGTAGTCGTGTTCGATGCGCGCGACTTGGACCGCGTAGTCGATGCCGCGCTCAGCGAGGGCTTGCCGGAACTGTCCGGCGTCGCCGTAGCCGGCGTCAGCGACCAGCACGCTCGAGCTTCAGCCCGAGCCGAGTAGCTCGTCGATCATGTCCAGGGCAAGCCGCCATCTCGGCGTGCGCCTACCGACGTCGTTCAGCGCCTGCTCAGGCGGCCCATGCAACCTCGCGGCCATCGACTGAGCGAGGCGAGGTCTAGGTGGTGGCTGGCGTCGGCTGCGGGAAGGTCGCATACCGGTGTTGTGTGTGGTCGTTCTGCGGCCGCCGCCAGCCACCACCTGGGCCACGCCGCAGCCCCGCGTGACCCACCAGACAGGCCCTGGGCCACCGGTGGGTGATTTCGGGAGACGTCGGGCACAGCGCTCGCTCTAGCTTTTCTCGTCGCGGACCGGTTATGGTCCGAACACAACCCCACGGGAGTCCGGTGCACCGGGCTGAGAGGGGGGCCGTCGCAGCCCCCGACCGTCGAACCTGATCCGGGTCATGCCGGCGCAGGGAGGAGCGTTCGTTGTTTCCTCGATTGCATGTCATCACCGACTCGCTCGATGTGGTGCGCGGGGCGGTCGGCCATGGGCCGGTCGCGATCCAGGTGCGGGTCAAATCGTCCGACCGGGCGGCCTACGAGCTGACCGTCGCCGCCCTCGACGTGTGCCGGCGCGCCGGTGACGCGCTCTGCCTGGTCGACGACCGGGTCGGTGTGGCTCTGGCCGCCGGCGCCGACGGCGTACACGTCGGGGCCGAAGATCTGCCCGTCGCCGCGGTGCGCCGGGTGCTCGGGCCCGATGCGGTCGTGGGGGCCACGTGCCGTACCCCTGAAGCCGCCCTCGACGCCGTGCGGGACGGAGCGTCCTACCTCGGCGTGGGCCCCGCCTTCGCGACCGCCAGCAAGGTCGGGCTGCCCGAGCCGATCGGGCCGGCGGGAGTGAAAGACGTGGTCGCGGCGGTGCCGGGCACGCCGGTCATCGCGATCGGCGGGGTCACCGCCGACCGGGTCGCCGTACTTGACGCGTACGGCGTGGCGGCGATCTCGGCGATCGCGTCCGACCCGGCCCGGGCCACCATCGAGTTCCTCCAGGCCCTGGACGGCCGGGCATGAGCGACGTCGCGGTGGTGGGTGGCGGGATCATCGGCCTGGCGGTCGCCTTCCGGCTCGTCGAGCGCGGGCTGGACGTCACCGTCTTCGACGGCGGCGACGAGGGCGCGTGGCATGTCGCGGCGGGCATGCTGGCGCCCGGCGGCGAGTCGGCGTTCGAGGAGCCGGCTCTGGTGCGGCTGATGGAGCGGTCGGCCGAGCTGTGGCCGGGTTTCGCGGCCGAGCTCGGCGTCGACGTCGGCTACGACGACACCGGTACCTTGAGCCTGGCCATGACCGCCGACGACGTGGCCGAGGCGGCCCGCCACTGGACCAGGCAGCAGTTGCCACTGCTGCGCCCCTCGGAGCTGCGGGAACTGGAGCCGGCGCTGTCGCCGCGGGTACGCGCCGGCGTCCACTCGCCGCGCGAACGTCAGGTCGACCCGCGGCGCGTGGTCGCCGCGCTGCGGGCGAAACTCGGCGACCGGGTCGTGCCGAAGCGGATCGAGTCGCTGTCCGATCTGGACGCGACGACGGTCGTGGTGGCGGCCGGCTGCGGCACCGCCCGGCTCACCGGACTGCCCGTACGGCCGGTCAAAGGCCAGGTCCTGCGGTTGCGAGGCGAGCCGGGGCTGCTGCGGCACGTGCTCGACGCGACGGTCGACGGCCGGCCGGTCTACATCGTGCCCCGCCGGGACGGCGAGATCGTCATCGGCGCCACCCAGGAGGAGCGCACCGACAGCCTGGTCACCGCCGGCGGCGTCCACGACCTGCTGCGGGCCGCGATCGATCTGGTACCGGGCCTGGCCGAGCTGGAACTGGCCGAGACGACTGTGGGCCATCGCCCCGGAACACCCGACAACGCGCCGCTGATCGGCTTCTTCGCGGACGGGCACATCGTGGCCGCCGGTCATCACCGCAACGGGATCCTGCTCGCCCCGGTGACCGCCGAACTCGTGGCCGATCTGGTGCTGGACGGCAAGGAAATCCCCGACTTCGACCCGAGGAGGTTCTGATGCGGTTGACAGTCAACGGGCGCAGCTTCGACTCCGAGACGGAAATGTCCGTGCTGGCCCTGGTCGAAACGCTCACCGAGGCCCGGCGCGGCGTCGCGGTCGCGGTGAACGGCGAGGTGGTGCCCCGGTCCACGTGGGGCGCGGTGCCGCTGACCGAGGGCGACGCGGTCGAGGTGCTGACCGCCGCGCAGGGAGGTTGACGGTGTTCGACAAGTCGCGGCTCATCCTGGGCACGGGCGGCGCCAACAGCCTGGCCGCCCTCGAACAGGCGATCGTCGCCTCCGACACCGACCTGGTCACGGTCGCCCTGCGCCGGGTCGACGCGGCCGGGCCGGGCCTGCTGCCGATGCTCGACCGGCTCGGCGTGCGGGTGCTGCCGAACACGGCCGGCTGCTACACGGCGGGCGACGCGGTGAAAACCGCCCACCTGGCCCGCGAGGCCTTCGAAACCGACCTGATCAAGCTCGAGGTGATCGGCGACGACCGGACCCTGCTGCCCGACGGTGTGGAGCTGCTGCGCGCGGCCGAGACGCTGGTCGGCGACGGGTTCACGGTGCTGCCGTACACGAGCGACGACCCGATCCTGGCCCGGCGCCTGGCCGACGTGGGCTGCGCGGCGGTGATGCCGGCGGGTTCGCCGATCGGCTCCGGCCTGGGTATCTCCAACCCGCACCACATCCGGCTGATCCGGCAGAGCGTCGACATCCCGGTCGTGCTCGACGCGGGCATCGGCACGGCTTCGGACGCGACCCTGGCGATGGAACTGGGCTGCGACGCGGTGCTGATCGCCAGCGCCATCACCCGGGCCGACGACCCGGCGGCGATGGCGTCGGCCATGCGCCACGCGGTCCTGGCCGGAAGGCTGGCCTACACGGCGGGGCGCATCCCACGGCGCTTCCACGCGCTGGCGTCCACGTCGGATGAAGGGCTGGCCCAATGGTGACGCCGGGCGGGCTCGTCGTCCTCACCGATCGGCGGATCGCCACGGGCCCGCTGGTCTCGGTGGTCCGGGCCGCGATCCGCGGCGGCGCCGAGTGGGTCGTGCTGCGCGAGAGAGATCTGCCGTACGCCGAACGGGCCGCGCTCGCCGAGCAGTTGCGCTCGCTGCTGCCGCCCGGACGACTGATCGTGGCGGGCCCTGATCCGCTGGGCGGGAACGCGGTGCACCTGGCCGAGGCGGACCTGCTGCCGGTCAGTGGTGTCGAGCTGGTCGGGCGCTCGGCGCACGGAGTACCGCGCCTGTCCACTGAGGACTACGTGACGTTGTCGCCGGTGTTCCTGACGAAAACCAAGCCGGGGTACGGGCCGGCGCTGAGCCCGGAGGGGGCGGCGGCGCTCGCCGGGAAGGTGCCGTGGCTGGCGCTGGGCGGGATCGACACACCATCGCGGGCGGCGGCTTGCGTCGCGGCCGGGGCACGCGGGGTCGCCGTCCTCGGGGCCGTCATGCGGGCTCCCGATCCGGAACGAGCCGCCGGGGAACTGGCGGAAGCCCTGTCGGCGAGCCCGGCGGCCGCGCGATGACGCCGCCGGTCGTACTCACCATCGCCGGCTCCGACTCCGGCGGCGGCGCCGGCATTCAAGCCGACCTCAAGACCTTCGCCGCCCTGGGCGCCTACGGCACCTCGGTCATCACCGCCGTGACCGCCCAGAACACGCTCGGCGTCACCGCCATCCACCCCATCCCCGTCGACATCGTCGCCGCGCAGCTCGACGCCGTCCTGGCCGATTTCCCGGTCGCCGCCGTCAAGGTCGGCATGATCGGCGACCCCGCCGTGGCCGCCCTGATCGCCGACCGCGCCGACCGCCTGCCCAACCTCGTCGTAGACCCGGTGCTGGTCGCCACTTCCGGCGCCCGCCTGGCCGACACCGCGGCCGTCGCGCCCCTGGTCTCGCACCACTGTGTCCTGACCCCGAACCGCCAGGAGGCCGGCGCCCTGACCGGAAGCCCGGTCGAGACGCCCGAGGAGATGGTCGCGGCGGCCGAGCTGCTGGCCAAGCGGGGCGCACGCGCTGTGGTGGTGACCGGCAGTGAGACCGCCGCCGATGTCCTGTGGCACGACGGCGCCGCCGAGACGTTGCACGGCGAGTCCGTGCCGACCGCGAACAACCACGGCTCGGGCTGCACCTTCTCCTCGGCCGTGGCCGTGCGTCTCGCGGCCGGGGACTCCATGCCGGTGGCCGTCCGCGCGGCCAAGCGTTACGTGACCGCCGCGCTGTCCGGCGGGAGCGACTGGCGGCTGGGTGCCGGGCCCGGTCCGCTGAACCACTTCATCTAAAAGGCTCCGACGGCTGCGGTACGGGAATCCGTGCTGCCACTCGCCGCCGGTTTTGTCACGATTGGGGAGGAAAAGCATGAGGCGCAAGGTGTACGTCGAGGGATCGCGCCCCGACCTGAAGGTGCCGTTCTCGGAGGTCGTGCTGAGCGACGGGAACGACCCCGTACGGCTCTACGACACCTCCGGCCCGGGCAGCGATCCGGCGGTGGGCCTGCCCCCGTTGCGGAAACCGTGGGCCGGCGGCCGGACGCAGCTCGCCGCCGCCCGGGCCGGCGAGACGACGCCCGAGATGGAGTTCGTCGCCATCCGTGAGAACGTTCCGGTGGAACTGGTCCGCGACGAGATCGCGGCCGGCCGGGCCGTTCTGCCGGTGAACGTCAACCACCCCGAGTCGGAGCCGATGGTGATCGGCTCCCGCTTCCTGGTGAAGGTCAACGCCAACATCGGCACCTCCGCGGTGACCTCGTCGGTCGCCGAGGAGGTCGAGAAGATGACCTGGGCGACCCGCTGGGGCGCGGACACCGTGATGGACCTGTCGACCGGCCCGCGCATCCACGAGACCCGCGAGGCGATCATCCGGAACTCGCCGGTGCCGATCGGGACCGTGCCGATCTACCAGGCGCTCGAGAAGGTCAAGGGCGACCCGGTCAAGCTGACCTGGGACCTGTTCCGCGACACCATCATCGAGCAGGCCGAGCAGGGCGTCGACTACATGACGATCCACGCCGGCGTGCTCCTGCCGCACGTGCCGCTGGCCGCCGACCGGGTCACCGGCATCGTCTCCCGCGGCGGCTCCATCATGGCGGCCTGGTGTCTCGCCCACCATGAGGAGAACTTCCTCTACACCCACTACGACGAGCTGTGCGAGATCTTCGCCCGGTACGACATCACGTTCTCCCTGGGCGACGGCCTGCGCCCCGGTTCGATCGCCGACGCCAACGACGCGGCCCAGTTCGCCGAACTGCGCACCCTGGGCGAGCTGACCCACCGGGCCTGGGAGTACGACGTCCAGGTCATGGTCGAGGGTCCCGGCCACGTGCCCATGCACAAAATCAAGGAGAACGTCGACCTGCAGGTCGAGCTCTGCGGCGGCGCACCCTTCTACACGCTGGGCCCGCTCGCCACCGACATCGCCCCCGCCTACGACCACATCACCTCGGCCATCGGCGCCGCGATGATCGGCATGTACGGCACGGCGATGCTCTGCTACGTCACCCCCAAGGAGCACCTGGGCCTGCCCGACAAGGACGACGTGAAGGCCGGCATGATCGCCTACAAGATCGCCGCACACGCGGCCGACCTGGCCAAGGGCCACCCCGGCGCCCAGGCCTGGGACGACGCCCTGTCCAAGGCTCGCTTCGAGTTCCGCTGGGAGGACCAGTTCGAGCTGGCCCTGGACCCCGAGACGGCCCGCGCCTACCACGACGAGACCCTGCCCGCCCCCGCCGCCAAGACCGCCCACTTCTGCTCCATGTGCGGCCCCAAGTTCTGCTCCATGAAGATCAGCCACGAACTGAAGGCCAAGGGCATGCAGCAGAAGTCGGAGGAGTTCACCGCAAGCGGCGGAAAGGTCTACGTCCCGCTCACCACGCAGTCCTAGCGGACGTCCCAGACCGGCTCGGGGGTTTCGACGACCTCGCCGTCGCCCTGGAAGAGGATGAAGCGGTCGAAGGAGCGGGTGAACCAGCGGTCGTGGGTCACCGCGATCACCGTGCCCTCGAACTGGCGCAAGCCCTCCTCCAGGGCCTCGGCCGAGGCCAGGTCGAGGTTGTCGGTCGGCTCGTCGAGCAGCAGGACCGTGGCGCCGGAGAGTTCCAGCAGCAACACCAGGAAGCGGGCCTGCTGACCGCCGGACAGGGTGCCGAAGCGCTGATCGCCCTGTCCGGCCAGCTCGTAGCGGTTCAGGGCCTTCATCGCGCCGGCCCGGTCCATGCCGGAGCGGTGGTCGTCGCCCCGCCACAGGATCTCGACCAGGGTGCGTTCGAGCAGTTCGGGCCGGTCGTGGGTCTGTGAGAAGTGGCCGGGCCGCACCCGGGCGCCGAGCCGGGCCACGCCGTTGTGGGCCACGTGGGCCAGCGGCGCCCCGTCGACCGGCTTGTTCTCCGCTTCCGGGTCGCTGCCGCCGGCCGCCAGCAGGCGCAGGAAGTGGGACTTGCCGGTGCCGTTCGCGCCGAGTACGGCCACCCGGTCGCCGTACCAGATCTCCAGGTCGAACGGGAACGTCAGGTCCTCGAGTTCCAGCTGTTCGAGGATCACCGCTCTTTTCGCCGTACGGCCGCCGCGCAGGTTCATGCGCAGCGACTGGTCTTTCGGCGGCAGCGGCGGCGGGCCGATCTCCTCGAACTTGCGCAGCCGGGTCTGCGCCGACTGGTAGCGCGACGCCATGTCGGAGTTGTAGGCCGCCTTCTGCTTGTACATGAACATCAGTTCGCGCAGCTTCTGATGTTCCTCCTCCCAGCGGCGGCGGTTCTCCTCCAGCTTGGAGTGGCGATGCACGCGAGCCTCGTGCCAGGACGCGAAGCCGCCGGGGTGGGTCCACGCGCTGCCGCCCTCGACCGCCACCACGCGGTCGGCGGTCTGCGCCAGCAGTTCCCGGTCGTGCGAGACGTACAGGACCGATTTCGACGACTCGCGCAGCCGGGACTCGAGCCAGCGCTTGCCCGGCACGTCGAGGAAGTTGTCGGGCTCGTCGAGCAGCAGCACCTCGTCGTCGCCGCGTAGCAGCAGGTCGAGCGCGAACCTTTTCTGCTGCCCGCCGCTGAGGGTCCGGACCGGACGATGCCGCACGTCCTCCCACGGCTTGCCGAGGATCGCCACGGCCACGGTGTCGAACAGCACCTCGGCGTCGTATCCACCGACCTCGCCCCAATGGGCGAGGGCGTTGGCGTACGCCAGTTGGCTGCGCTCGGAGTCGTCGAGCGCCGCCGCGGCCCGTTCGAGCCGCTCCCCCGCCTGCGACAGCGCCGGTTTCACCAGCGACAGGGCCAGGTCGGCCAGCGTACGGTCGTCGCCGATCATGCCGATGAACTGGCGCATCACGCCGAGCCCGCCGGAGCGCGCGATGCTGCCCTCCGGGGTGGACAGATCGCCGGCGACCAGCCGCATCAGCGTGGTCTTGCCCGCGCCGTTCGGCCCGACCAGGGCGACCTTGGCCCCTTCGCCGACCCGGAACGACACATCGGCGAACAGCCGCCGCCCGTCGGGCAGCACGAATCCGGCGCCGGCGACATCCACGTACCCCATGGCCGACATCCTTCCTGGCGACTGGCCGGAAGTCAGGCGGTTTTCTCGGGCGCGGACGTCACACGCAGCACCCGGAAGCCCTTCTTGCTGGCCACCCGCGTCACCGCCCAGCCCTTCCCGACCAGCCAGGTGTGCAGCGAGTCACCGCCGAGGTTGCGGTTGATGACCAGCCAGGCCACGCCGCCGGGAGCGAGCCGGGGCAGCCAGCGCTCCATGATCGCGTGCAGTTCGGCCTTGCCGACGTGGGTGGGCGGGTTGCTCCAGATCTCGTCGAACGTGACGTCGGCCGGCACCTCGTCCGGCGCGGCGACGTGGATGGTCAGCCCGAGCGAGGCCGCGTTCTCCACCGTCAGCTGCCGGGCCCGCGCGTTGACGTCGACGGCGTGCACGACCGCGCCGGGCGCCGTCCGGGCCAGCACGCACGCGATCGGCCCATAGCCGCACCCGAGGTCGAGCAGCGTCCCGCCGGTCGGCAGGTCACCCTTTTCCAGCAGTACGGTCGTGCCGGGGTCGAGCCGTCCCGACGAGAACACGCCGGACGCGGTGGCGAGCTTGTAGTCCTGGCCCGAGACGCTGAACTGGATCTCACGGCGCTGCTCGGGCCCCGTCGGCTCAGAGCTGAAGTAATGGTCGGCGGTCACCCGTCAAGTCTGCCGGTTTTCAACGCGGCACCAACCTCCGGGGTGCCGCACAAACTGTGCGTTCATTGATCACCATGCGCTCCTAGCGTGGCCGCATGCGGTACGGCACCCCTTCCCGACCGGCCCACCGCGCGACCGCCGACGGCGGCCTGGTTCTGCTCGCCCGCGGCGTCGCCCCCGCCGGACAGCATCGTCCGGCCCCTTCCCCGCCCCGGGTTCGGCGCCGCGCCCGAGTGGAGCCGTTGCGCCCTTTCCAACTGCTCACCCGCGGCCTGGCCGCGCTGATCCTGGTGGCCCTGCTCGGCATGTTCGGTTTCCTGGTCTTCGCCGACCGGTTCCGCGACCGGGCACCGGCCACCACTCTGGCGCCGGCCGGCGTCTCCCAGCCGCGGACGCTCTCGCTCGGCGAGGTCTTCCCGGCCGACGACGGGATACGCCCGGCCGGGGCGGCCGGGCCGTACGCCGTCGACCTGCGGCACATGAGCGCCGAGTGCGCCGAGGCGACGACGGGTGAGATCGGCGCCTTGCTCGAGCGTTACGGCTGTACCGAGGTGGTCCGGGCCGGCCTGATCGCGCCCTACCCGGGTTACCGGGTCACGGCCGGCGCCTTCAACCTGGCCGATCCGGCCGGCGCGGCCGAGGTCGAGGACCTGCTGCGCGGTCTGGTCGAGGGCGGTGACGGCGGGTTCGCGACGCTGCCCGCGTCCGAGGCCGGTACGACCCCGCCGCAGGTGGGCTGGCACGCCCGGGGCCACTATCTGCTCTACTGCGTGATCACCCGGGCCGACGGTTTGCCGGACGATGAGGTGGCGACCCGGATCACCACCGAGATCATCGACACCCATCTGGCCGAGTCGCTGCTCAGGCCCGTAGCCGCCGGGTAGCTTCGGCCCGTACGGCGTACTCGGTCTCGGCCGGATAGCCCACCTCGACCAGGGTCAGCCCATGGGCGGGGGCCACCGTGACCTCGCTGGAGCGTTCCGTGCGGCTCAGCAGGGTGGCCGGCCAGCCCGGGTCGCGGCGGCCGTCACCGACCGCCAGCAGCGCGCCGACCAGGCTGCGGACCATCGACTGGCAGAACGCGTCGGCCTGCACGGTGGCCACGCAGACGCCGTCCGGGTCACGCCGCCAGTCGAGCCGGTTGATGGCCCGGATCGTGGTGGCGTGCTCCTTGCGTTTGCAGTACGCGGCGTAGTCGTGTTCGCCGGTGAGCCATTGCGAGGCCGCGTTCAGCCGGTCCAGGTCGAGCGGCCGCACCCAGTTGATGGTGTCGTGCCGGCGCAGCGGCTCCGGCCCCCAAACGGTGTCGGCGACCCGGTACTCGTACCGGCGGAAGGTGGCTGAGAAGCGCGCGTCGAAGGTCGGCGGCACCGGCCGCACCGCCCGGACCCGCGCGTCCGGCGGCATCAGTGCGGCCAGCCGCCGCAGCAGCGACGCCTCCAGCCGCTCCCACGCTTCGGCGGGCAGATCCACATGGCAGACCTGCCCACTCGCGTGCACGCCCGCATCGGTACGTCCCGCGACCGTCAGCCCCAGCGAAGAGGCGTCGACCAGCCGCCCGAGCGCTTCGACGAGCACCCCGGCGACCGTCCGCCGGCCGGGCTGCGCCGCCCACCCGGAGAAGTCGGCCCCGTCGTACGACACGTCCAGCCGCAGCCGGATCGATTCCATCTCTCCCCCACACAAAGAAAAGACCCGGTGCTCCCACAGATGGGAGCACCGGGTCTTTCGCGTTACGTCACGCCTTGGTGTCGTCGCCCTCGGCCTGGTCGCCCGGGCCCTCGGCGCCCTTGTCACCGGACGCGTTGACCGGAGCCTCGGCGTCCTGGTCACCGTCGGTGTCGGCCTTGGCGGCCGGCGCGGTGGCCGGAGCCTCGTCCTCGCGGGCCAGGGCCTCGACCTTGTCCTGCTGCGCGGTGGCCTTGCGGGCCGCCTTCTTGGCCGGCGCGGTGGTCGCCGCGACCTGGAGCTCCTCGACCAGCTCGATGACGGCCATGGGAGCGGCGTCACCCTTGCGCGGGCCGGTCTTGGTGATCCGGGTGTAGCCGCCGGGGCGGTTGCCGTAGCGCGGCGCGATCTGCTCGAACAGGGCGTACACGACGTCCTTGTCCTTCACCGTGGCCAGCACCCGGCGACGGTTGTGCAGGTCGCCGCGCTTGGCCTTGGTGATGAGCTGCTCAGCCAGGGGGCGCAGCCGGCGGGCCTTGGCCTCAGTGGTCTTGATCTTCCCGTGCCGGAAAAGCTCGGTGGCCAGGTTGGCCAGGATGAGCTTCTCGTGCGACGGGCTGCCGCCGAGGCGGGCTCCCTTGGTGGGCGTGGGCATTTCCAATGCTCCTTTAGATGGCCGAGCTTAAAAAACTCAGAGCTGCTCGGTCTCGCGGTAATCGTCGGTGTCGTAGTCCACGTCGCCGAACGAGTCCACGACGTGAGCGGGGTCGAAGGACGGCGCGCTGTCCTTGAGGCCCAGCCCCATTCCGGCGAGCTTCATCTTGACCTCGTCGATGCTCTTCTGACCGAAATTCCTTATATCCAGAAGGTCGGCCTCCGTCCGCCCGATGAGCTCACCGACGGAGTTGATGCCCTCGCGCTTGAGGCAGTTGTACGACCGGACGGTGAGGTCCAGCTCCTCGATCGGCAGGGCCAGGTCGGCAGCGAGCTGCGCGTCCTGCGGCGACGGACCGATGTCGATGCCCTCGGCGGTCTCGTCCAGCTCACGGCAGAGCCCGAACAGCTCGACCAGGGTCGAGCCGGCCGAGGCCAGCGCGGTGCGGGGCGAGATGGACGCCTTCGACTCGACGTCGATGATGAGGCGGTCGAAGTCGGTGCGCTGCTCGACACGGGTCGCCTCGACGCGGTAGGTCACCTTCATGACCGGCGAGTAGATCGAGTCGACCGGGATACGGCCGATCTCGGCGCCGGCGCTCTTGTTCTGCGCCGCCGTGACGTAGCCACGGCCCCGCTCGACGGTGAGCTCCATGTCGAGCCGGCCCTTGCTGTTGAGCGTGGCCAGCTTCAGGTCGGGGTTGTGCACGGACACGCCGGCCGGGGGCTGGATGTCACCGGCGGTGACGTCGCCCGGGCCCTGCTTGCGCAGGTACATGCTGACCGGCTCGTCGTGCTCGGAGCTGACGGTGAGCTCCTTGACGTTCATGACCAGCTCGACCACATCCTCCTTGACACCGGGGATGGTGGTGAACTCGTGCAGAACGCCGTCGATCTTGATGCTGGTGACAGCAGCACCGGGGATGGAGGACAGCAGAGTACGCCGCAGCGAGTTGCCGAGGGTGTACCCGAAACCGGGCTCCAGGGGCTCGATGGTGAACCGGGAGCGGGTCTCGCTGATCGACTCCTCGGAGAGGGTCGGCCGCTGGCTGATGAGCACGCTACTTCTTCTTTCTGTCGGGCCACCCACTATTTGATGGCCGTCGGTGATGCACCGGGGGCGCCGAGTGGCGCCCCCGGTAGAGCACTACTTGGAGTAGAGCTCGACGATCAGCTGCTCCTGGACCTGCGTGTCGATGACAGCGCGGGCCGGGAGCGAGTGCACGAGGACCTTCATCTCGCTCGGGATCGGCTCCAGCCACGCCGGAACCGGACGCGAACCGGCCTGAGCCTGGGCGACGACGAAAGGAGTCATCTCCTTCGACTTCTCCCGGGTCGTGATGATGTCCTTCTCCTTGACGCGGTACGACGGGATGTCGACCTTCACGCCGTTGACCAGGAAGTGGCCGTGCTTGACCAGCTGCCGGGCCATGTCGCGGGACTGGGCGAGGCCGGCCCGGTAGACGACGTTGTCGAGACGGGACTCGAGGATCTGCAGGAGGACCTCACCGGTCTTGCCCTGCTTGTTGACGGCTTCCTCGTAGTAACCGCGGAACTGCTTCTCGAGCACGCCGTAGACGCGGCGGGCCTTCTGCTTCTCGCGGTGCTGCAGCAGGTACTCGGTCTCCTTGGTCCGGCCACGGCCGTGCTGGCCGGGCGGGAAGGGACGCGACTCGAACGGGCACTTCGGCCCGTCGCACTTGCTGCCCTTGAGGAACAGCTTCATCTTCTCGCGGCGGCAGCGCTTGCAGTCCGCACCTGTGTAACGAGCCATTGCTTCTTGTCTCTCCCTTAGACCCGGCGGCGCTTCGGCGGACGGCAACCGTTGTGCGGCTGCGGCGTGACGTCGGAGATCTGCCCGACCTCGAGGCCGGCGGCCTGCAGCGAACGGATGGCGGTCTCACGGCCGGAGCCCGGACCCTTGACGAACACGTCCACCTTGCGCATGCCGTGCTCCATGGCACGGCGAGCGGCGGCCTCGGCGGCCAGCTGCGCGGCGAACGGGGTCGACTTGCGGGAGCCCTTGAAGCCCACCTGGCCGGACGAGGCCCAGGAGATGACAGCACCGGTCGGGTCGGTGATCGACACGATGGTGTTGTTGAAGGTGCTCTTGATGTGCGCCTGCCCGTGGGCGACGTTCTTGCGTTCCTTGCGCCGGACCTTCTTTACAGCGGCCCCAGCGCGTGCCTTCGGTGGCATAAGTCAGTGCGCTCCTATTACTTCCGACCGGGCTTCTTCTTACCGGCGACCGTGCGCTTCGGGCCCTTGCGGGTACGAGCGTTGGTCCGGGTCCGCTGACCGCGCACGGGCAGGCCCCGGCGGTGGCGGATGCCGGCGTAAGAGCCGATCTCGACCTTGCGGCGGATGTCCGCGGCGACCTCGCGGCGCAGGTCACCCTCAACCTTGAAATTGCCCTCGATGTAGTCGCGGAGCTGGACCAGCTCCTCGTCCGTGAGGTCCTTGGCGCGCTTGTTCAGGTCAATCGCGGTGGCGGTCAGTGCCTCGACGGCACGGGTGCGACCGATCCCGTAGATGTAGGTGAGCGCGATCTCCATCCGCTTCTCGCGGGGAAGATCGACGCCGACGAGTCGTGCCATAAGCGGGCGAACTCCTCAGAATCGTTCGGAGGTCTGGGCCTTCCCACCCCGTCTGCCCGGACGGGCCCCGGCCTCCGCGCCGGGGGTGTAGTCACCGAAGTGACTGGGAAAGGCTCTTGCATGTACCGGATCTGGCAGTACCGGGGCTCAGCCCTGGCGCTGCTTGTGGCGCGCGTCGGTCTTGCAGATGACCATGACGCGACCGTGCCGCCGGATGACCCGGCAGTTGTTGCAGATCCGCTTGACGCTCGGCTTGACCTTCACGGTTTGCCTTAACTCTCAGCGGGACGGGATACGAGGTCCCCGCGCCCAGTCACTTGTAGCGGTAGACGATTCGCCCACGGGTGAGGTCGTACGGCGACAGTTCGACGACGACTCGGTCCTCGGGAAGGATACGGATGTAGTGCTGCCGCATCTTGCCGGAGATGTGTGCAAGAACCTTGTGACCATTTGCGAGCTCAACGCGGAACATGGCGTTCGGCAGGGGCTCGATCACGCGGCCCTCGATCTCGATGGCTCCGTCTTTCTTGGGCATGTCCTCCGCTACCTGACACTGGGAATCGGGGCTAACGCGACCTGACGTCTCACACAGGTCACACAGTGACCTATGCCAGCCGCGGCTCCCGGCAGTCCTCGAAGCGCTGAGGACATGCGGGAGTGGACGCAGGCGCGCCAGCTAGCCAGTGTACGCCCGCTCAGCAGGGACACCAAACCGAGGTCGCCGCTACCCGTGGTCGGGTGTGTCGGCGACTTTGGAATCGGACATATTCCATTTTTCCCCTGCCGAGGGCGGCAATGCGGCCCGCATCGCCCGGCGCTCACGTTTGCGCTGCTTACGCTCGCGTTTGCGCTCCCGCTCCTCGACCATCTTGCGCGGGGCGCCGCCGCTTAGGCCGCCGATCGTCGCGAACAGCTGGAGGACGCCCCAGGGGCCGGCGACCCAGATCGGCCAGAAGTATTGCCACTCGTCACCGGCGAGGCTGGTGATGAACCAGATGGCGGTCGTGAGCAGCGTGACGAACAACCACGAGCCCCACACCTGGCCGATCCACTCGGCGGTCGCCCCGCGACCGGCCGCCTTCACCGGATTCGCCACCGGCGCCGGCTGGGCCGGCCGGCTGCCCGGAAGATCGGCGATCAGAAGATCCAATTCGGCGTACGTCTTCGCGGCGTACGCCTGCTGGAGGCGCTCGTCGTACTCGGAGAGGTCGAGCCGGCCCTCGTCCAGCGCGGTCTTGAGCGTGTCGGCGATCTGCCGTCGATCGTCGTCGGCGGCGCGCATCTGGTCACGGCTCATACCACCCAGAGTGCCAGTCCGGCACCAGAACCGGAAGGCCGGCCTCAGGGCTGTCGGGACGTCACCAGATCGCCGAGACGGGCCCGGCCACCGTCGGGCGCCGTGGTGACCCACACGCCGTCCTCCAGCAGCGCCATGGTGTGCTCCACGTGGGCGGCGTACGAGCCGTCCCGGGTCACCACGGTCCAGCCGTCGTCGAGTTCCGCCGTGCGCGGCGAGCCCATCGTGATCATCGGCTCGATGGCCAGGCACAGGCCGGGCACCAGCCGCGGGCCCTTGCCGGGCTTACCGTGGTTGAGCACGTGCGGGTCCTGGTGCATCTCGGTGCCGATGCCGTGACCGCCGTAGCCGTCCACGATCCCGTACCGCCCGCCCTTGCGCACGACTTTCTCCACGTTGAAGGAGATGTCGGTGAGCTTGCCCCGGCCGTTGGCCGCGCCGCGGGCGGCGGCCGCGATGCCGGCCCACATGGCGTCCTCGGCGACCTCGGCCATGCGCAGCAGCGCCGGGTCGGTCTCGCCGACCCCGACCGTGATGGCCGAGTCGCCGTGCCAGCCGTCGAGGATGGCCCCGCAGTCGAGCGAGATGAGGTCGCCCTCCTTGAGGATCTGCTCGTTGCTCGGGATGCCGTGGACGACCTGGTCGTTCACCGAGGCGCAGATCGAGGCCGGGAAGCCGTGGTAGCCCTTGAACGACGGGATCGCGCCCGAGTCGCGGATGACCTTTTCGGCGATGGCGTCGAGGTCGCCGGTGGAGACCCCGGGCGCCACGGCCTCACGCATGGCCTCGAGCGCGGCGAAGACGACGAGGCCGGCGCCGCGCATCTTCTCGATCTGCTCGGGCGTCTTCAGTTGGATGTCGAGTTGGGGGCGGCGCACGTCAGCCCCCGTAGGACCGCAGGGCGTCGATGGCGCGCACCGTGACGTCCTCGACCGGCCCGGTGGCGTCGATGCCCACCAGCTTGCCCTGAGCGCCGTAGAAGTCGACCAGAGGAGCGGTCTTCTCCGCGTACTCGACCAGGCGGTTGGCGATCGTCTCGGCCTTGTCGTCGTCCCGCTGGAACAGCTCCGACCCACAGCGGTCGCAGATGTTCTCCTTGGTGGTCGGGTCGAACTCGACGTGCCAGATCTTGCCGCAGCCGCGGCAGGTCCGGCGGCCGGAGAGCCGCCGGATGACCTCGTCGTCGTCGACCACGAGCTCCATCACGAGGTCGAGCGCGGTGCCCAGGTCGGCCAGGAGCTTGTCGAGCGCCGACGCCTGCGGAACCGTGCGCGGGAACCCGTCGAGCAGGAAGCCGTCGCCGGCGTCCGGCTCGGCCAGCCTGTCCCGGACCATGTTGATGGTCACCTCGTCCGGAACGAGCTGTCCCGCGTCCATGTACCGCTTCGCCTCGACACCGAGCGGCGTGCCCTGCGACACGTTCGCCCGGAAGATGTCGCCCGTAGAGATCTTCGGTACGGCGAGATGGGCGGCAATGAACTCAGCCTGGGTCCCCTTGCCGGCCCCCGGAGGGCCCACCAGCACCAGCCGCACCTACATCGCCTCGCTTAGGTGAGTCGTTGAGATCCTCGACGCCAGAGCCCCCCGGCTCCGCGCCGCCACTACCGGAGGAATCCTTCGTAGTTGCGCTGCATCAGCTGGCTCTCGATCTGCTTCACCGTCTCCAGACCCACACCCACCATGATCAGCACGGCCGTACCACCGAACGGGAAGTTCTGGTACTGCTGCTGGTCGAGCCAGATGAAGAAGAAGTTCGGCAGAACCGAGATCAGGCCCAGGTAGAGCGCGCCCGGCAGGGTGATACGGCTGAGGATGAAGTCCAGGTAGTCGGCGGTCGGCTTCCCCGGGCGGATGCCCGGCACGAACCCACCGTACTTCTTCATGTTGTCAGCGACCTCGGTCGGGTTGAACGTGATCGAGACGTAGAAGTAGGTGAAGAAGATGATCAGCAGGAAGTAGACGCCGATGTAGAGCTCACTCGTCGGGTCGGCCAGCCACTTCTGGATCCAGATCTGGTAGCCCTTGAGGTTGTTCGGGTCGAAGAACTGCAGGTACAGCTGCGGCAGGTACAGCAGCGACGACGCGAAGATGACCGGGACGACACCGGCCTGGTTGACCTTGAGCGGGATGTAGGTCGACGTGCCGCCGTACATCCGGCGGCCGATCATGCGCTTGGCGTACTGCACCGGGATGCGGCGCTGGGCCTGCTCGATGAAGACGACCAGGGCGATGATGACCAGAACCAGCACGATCACCAGGAAGAACTTGGCGACACCGCTCGACTCCTTGATCGTCCAGCCCTCGCCGGGGAGGCGGGCGGCGATCGAGGTGAAGATCAGGACGGACATGCCGTTGCCGACGCCGCGGTCGGTGATGAGCTCGCCGAGCCACATGACCATGCCGGTGCCGGCGGTCATCGTCAGCACCAGGACCGAGAGCGTGAGCCACATCGGCAGGCCGGTGTTCTCCGGGATGATCTGCTGCGACGGGACACTCTGGTCACAGGCGTTACCGAACAGCTGGCCGGTCCGCGCCAGGGCGACGAAGGCCGAGGACTGCAGGACCGCGAGGCCGAGCGTCAGGTAACGGGTGTACTGCGTGATCTTCGCCTGGCCGGACTGGCCCTCCTTGCGAAGCTGCTCCAGGCGGGGAATCACCACGGTGAGCAGCTGCAGGATGATGGAGGCGGTGATGTAGGGCATGATGCCCAGCGCGAAGACCGACAACTGCAGTAGCGCGCCGCCGGAGAACAGGTTGAGCAGGTTCAGCACGCCGGACGTGCCGCTCTCCTGGCTCAGTTTGATGCAGGTCTGGATGTTGGTGTAGGACACACCAGGGCTGGGCAAGGTGGCACCCAACCGGTAGAGCGCGATGATAGCGACCGTGAAGAGCAACTTTTTGCGCAGATCAGGCGTCCGGAACGCACTGGTGAAGGCGGACAACAACTGATCCTCCTGCGTAGGTTGCCATGTGATGGAAGCGTGTTGCGCTCCCGCAAGTCGGGCATCACCCATCAAGCAGCCCAGATAGGCCGCCAGCGGAGGACTGTATCAGCACCCGCGCAGAAACCACCACTGAGCCCGGCACCCCGTTGTCGCACCAGGGCCCCAGAACGACTTGTCGGTTGCATCGTACCCGCTGATCGGCGGGTCACCGGTACACCGCCACGGCGCAGTCCGCGCCGAGGGCTGCCGGAATTAGCACGTACCTCGTCACGACGCGACCCCGCGATTCACGAACCCGCCGAAAGCAGACGACTTCCCGGCTTTTTCGGGCCCCGGGCGGCGCCGGGTGACCTCGGCCAACCGCCGGCGCACACGCTCCCACGTGCCAACTTCACAAAATATCGGCGTTGACCGATGTCACAACCCGTGCTCGGATGTTCACCGGCCTGCCGCGCAGGCCACGACAACCACACGGGAGGAACCCATGAAGCGCAGAACCGCAGCCGCCTTGGCCGCTCTCGGCATGACGATCACCGGAGTGGCCTTCGCACCGTCGCCCGCCTCCGCCGCCGAGTCGGACGTCTCGATCCAGGCGTGCACCCTGTCGGTGGGCGCGCCGACCAAGAGCGGCTCGACCATCACCGGAACCGGCTCCCGGACCTCCGGCTGCGGCACCGGAAAGACCCGCATCGGCATCCAGCGGTCCCGCTGGTACGGCTGGGAGTACATGGCGACCAAGGAGATCACCGGCTCCGGCTCGGTGAGCTACAACTGCGCCGGCACGGGCACGCACGACTTCCGCACCATCCAGGAAGGCCGGAACGTCGGCGGTAGCCCGCTCGTGGTCACCTCCGGCAGCCGCACCTTCAGCTGTTAGAAGCGGACCCGCGGAAAGCAGAAAGCCGTGCTCTCGAGTCCGAGAGCACGGCTTTCCCCAGTACTGACTACAGCTCGGTGGTGGAACCACCGGCGGCCGCGATCTTCTCCTTGGCCGACTCGCTGAACGCGTGGGCCGAGATGGTCAGCGAGACGCCGTCCAGCTCGCCCGAGCCCAGCACCTTGACCAGCTGGCCCTTGCGGACCGCGCCGGCCTGAACCAGCTCGTCCGGTCCGATCTCGCCGCCGTTCGGGAACAGCGCGGCCAGACGGTCCAGGTTCACGACCTGGAAGACGACCTTGTTCTTGTTCTTGAAGCCCTTCAGCTTCGGCAGCCGCATGTGGATGGGCATCTGCCCACCCTCGAAGCGGGCCGGAACCTGGTAGCGGGCCTTGGTGCCCTTGGTACCGCGACCGGCGGTCTTACCCTTGGAGCCCTCACCACGACCCACGCGGGTCTTCGGGGTCTTGGCTCCGGGCGCCGGGCGGAGGTGGTGGACCTTGATCGCCATTACTCGACCTCCTCAACAGTGACGAGGTGGTTCACGGCGAAGATCATGCCCCGAATCTCGGGACGGTCCTCCTTGACCACCACATCGTTGATCCGCTTCAGGCCGAGCGAACGCAGCGAGTCCCGCTGGTTCTGCTTGCGCCCGATCTCGGACCGGATCTGGGTGACCTTCAAACGAGCCATCAGTGCACCGCCGCTTCCGCACGCGCCGCCAGCATGGCCGCCGGCGCCACGTCCTCGACCGGAAGGCCACGACGGCTCGCGACCTGCTCCGGCGACTCGAGGCCCTTCAGAGCGGCCACCGTCGCGTGCACGATGTTGATCGGGTTCGACGAGCCGAGGCTCTTCGAGAGCACGTCGTGGATGCCCGCGCACTCGAGCACGGCACGCACCGGGCCACCGGCGATGACACCGGTACCGGCGGAGGCCGGCTTGAGGAGCACGACACCCGCGGCGGCTTCACCGGTGATCGGGTGCGGGATCGTGGCGCCGATCCGCGGAACCTTGAAGAAGTGCTTCTTGGCCTCCTCGACACCCTTGGCGATGGCCGCGGGCACCTCCTTGGCCTTTCCGTAGCCGATGCCGACGGTGCCGTCGCCGTCGCCCACGATCACCAGAGCGGTGAAGCTGAAGCGACGACCGCCCTTGACGACCTTGGCGACACGGTTGATGGCGACGACCCGCTCGAGATGCGGGGTCTTGTCGACGGGCGCGTTGCCGCGGCCGCCCTCGCGGCGGTTGTCCCGGCGGTTGCCACCCTCGGTGTTACCGCCGGACCCGCCGCCTCGGCGCTGCTGACCAGGCATTGGTCAATTCCTCCTAGAACTCGAGTCCGGCTTCGCGAGCGGCATCGGCCAGCGAGGCGATCCGCCCCGCGTACTTGTTGCCACCGCGGTCGAAGACGACCTTGGACACGCCCGCGGCCTTGGCCCGCTCGGCGAGGAGAGCGCCGACCTTGCCGGCCTTCGCGCTCTTGTCACCCTCGCCACCCCGCAGGGAGGTGTCGAGCGTGGAGGCCGAGGCCAGGGTGTGGCCCTTGAGGTCGTCGATGATCTGCGCGGTGATGTGCCGCGCGGAACGGGTGACGACCAGGCGGGGACGCTCGGCGGTGCCGAAGACGTTCCGGCGGACTCGGAAGTGGCGACGCGCCTTCCCGACAGCCCGCTTGGCGGACACACCCGCGCCGTTGCGACGCTTGAGAAGCGTGGCGGTCACTTCTTACCTGCCTTTCCAGCCTTGCGGCGGATGACCTCGCCCTGGTACTTGACGCCCTTGCCCTTGTAGGGCTCCGGCGGGCGGATCTTCCGAATGTTGGCGGCAACCTCGCCGACCAGCTGCTTGTCGATGCCCGAGACCGTGAACTGGGTCGGCTTCTCGACCGAGAAGCTGATGCCCGCCGGCGGCACGACGTTCACCGGGTGCGAGAAGCCCAGGGCGAACTCGAGGTCCTTGCCCTTGGCCGTGACCCGGTAACCGGTGCCGTTGATCTCGAGCGTCTTCTTGTAGCCCTCGGTGACGCCGACGATCATGTTGGCGACCAGGGTACGCGACAGGCCGTGGAGCTCCTTGGCCTTGCGCTCGTCGTTGGGGCGGTTGACGTGCAGCTCAGCGCCGTCCTTCTCGACCGTGATCGGTTCCGAGACGGTGTGCGACAGCTCGCCCTTGGGGCCCTTGACCTTGACGGTCTGGCCCGTGATGGTGACGTCGACGCCGGCCGGGACCGGGATCGACTTACGTCCGATTCGCGACATGGTTTCTCAGTCTCCAGTTACCAGACGAAGGCGAGGACTTCCCCGCCAACGCTCCGCTTGCGGGCCTGCCGGTCGGTCAGCAGCCCCTGGGACGTCGAAATGATCGCGACGCCCAGGCCGCCGAGCACGCGAGGGAGCTCGTCGGACTTGGCGTACACCCGGAGGCCGGGCTTGGAAACGCGCTTGATGCCGGCGAGGCTGCGCTCGCGGTTCTGGCCGTACTTGAGCTCAACGACCAGACGCCGTCCGACAGCGCCTTCCTCGGGCTCCTCGGCCGACCAGGAGGCGATGTAACCCTCGCTCTTGAGGACCTCGGCGATGTTCGCCTTGATCTTCGAGAAGGGCATGGTCACCTTGTCGTGGTACGCCTGGTTGGCGTTGCGCAGACGCGTCAGCATGTCTGCGATCGGGTCCGTCATCGTCATGGGTGTTCGTCAACCTTTCTCGCCGGGGTTCCCGCGGACGGGCCTACGGCGAAGCGGTAGTACAAAAAGTCGGTTACCAAGAAGCCTTCGACACGCCGGGCAGCTCGCCCCGGTGCGCCATGTCCCGCACGCAAACGCGGCACAGGCCGAACTTGCGGTAGACCGAGTGCGGGCGACCGCACTTCTGGCAGCGGGTGTAGGCACGCACGGCGAACTTCGGCTTCGCGGCCGCCTTGATGATCAGCGCCTTCTTAGCCATGCTCAGTTCTCCTTGAACGGGAAGCCCAGGAGCTTGAGCAGCGCCCGGCCCTCGTCGTCGGTCGTCGCGGTGGTGACCACCGTGATGTCCATGCCCCGCGGACGATCGATCTTGTCCTGGTCGATCTCGTGGAACACCGACTGCTCGGTCAGACCGAAGGTGTAGTTACCGTGCCCGTCGAGCTTGCGCCCGTCGAGGCCGCGGAAGTCACGGATACGCGGGAGGGCGATCGACAGAAGCCGGTCGAGGAACTCCCACATCCGGTCGTTGCGCAGGGTCACCTTCGCGCCGATCGGCATGCCCTCACGCAGCTTGAACTGCGCGATGGACTTGGTCGCCCGCCGCACGAGCGGCTTCTGACCGGTGATGGTGGTCAGGTCACGCACGGCGCCGTCGATCAGCTTGGCGTCGCGGGCGGCCTCGCCAACACCCATGTTCACGACGACCTTCACCAGGCCGGGAACCTGCATGGGGTTGCCGTACTTGTACTGCTCCTGGAGGCCGGCGACGACCTCCGAGCGGTACTTCTGCTTCAGACGCGGAAGCGTCTTGGTCTCGGTGGCGGCAGTCATCAGATTTCCTTACCGGTCGTACGCGCGATACGGACCTTGGTGCCGTTCTCGTCGACCTTGTACCCGATGCGGGTCGGCTTGCCCTGGTCGTCCACGATCTGCACGTTCGAGATGTGAACGGGGGCTTCCTGGGTCACGATGCCACCGGTCTTCGAACCACGCTGCGTGGTGCGAATACGTTCGTGCTTCTTGACGCGGTTGACGCCCTCGACGAGGACCTTGTCCTGCCGCGGGTAGGCCGCGATGACCTTGCCCTTGGCACCCTTGTCCTTGCCGGCGATGACGACGACCGTGTCGCCCTTCTTGATCTTCACGGTCAGAGCACCTCCGGCGCCAGGCTGATGATCTTCATGAACCGCTTGTCGCGCAGCTCGCGGCCGACCGGGCCGAAGATGCGGGTACCGCGGGGGTCCCCACCGTCCTTGATGATGACGGCGGCGTTCTCGTCGAAGCGGATGTACGAGCCGTCGGGACGGCGCTTCTCCTTGGCGGTGCGAACGACGACGGCCTTGACGACGTCGCCCTTCTTCACACCGGCGCCGGGGATGGCGTCCTTGACCGTGGCCACGATGACGTCGCCGATGCTCGCGTAACGGCGACCGGAGCCGCCGAGCACCCGGATGCACAGGATCTCCCGGGCACCCGTGTTGTCAGCGACGCGCAGTCGCGACTCCTGCTGAATCACGTCTGTCTCCTATGTCTGCCAGTTCTTCGGCCCGGGGGCCGAAGCTTGGCGGAACGATGGTGGGCCGGGCCGGCCCGAAGGCCGGCCCAGCGCACTCACTTGGCCTTTTCGAGGATCTCCACGACACGCCACCGCTTGGTGGCCGACAGCGGACGGGTCTCCATCAGGAGAACCCGGTCGCCGATGCCGCACGCGTTCTGCTCGTCGTGCACCTTGAGCTTGCGGGTACGACGCAGAACCTTGCCGTAGAGGGCGTGCTTAACGCGGTCCTCGACCTCGACGACGACGGTCTTGTCCATCTTGTCGCTGACCACCAGGCCCTCGCGAACCTTGCGGGTCGCCCGGGCCGAGGTGGCCGTGCTCTCGTCACTCATGCTGTCACCTCATCCGGCGCAACCGAGAGCCCCAGCTCGCGCTCACGCATGATCGTGTAGATCTTCGCGATGTCCTTGCGGACGACCTGCAGCCGACGGTGGTTGTCGAGCTGGCCGGTCGCGCCCTGCACGCGAAGGTTGAACAGCTCCGCCTTGGCCTCCCGCAGCCGCGCGATCAGCTCCTCCTCGGAGAGCTCGCGCAGCTCGGCTGCCTTAACGCCCGCTGCCATCAGCTTTCACCCACTTCGCGTGTCACGATGCGGCACTTCATCGGGAGCTTGTGGATCGCACGGCGCATCGCCTCGCGCGCGATCGTCTCGTTCGGGAAGGACATCTCGAAGAGAATCCGGCCCGGCTTGACGTTCGCCACCCACCACTCGGGAGAACCCTTACCGGAACCCATGCGGGTTTCGGCCGGCTTCTTGGTCAGAGCGTTGTCGGGGAAGACCGAGATCCAGACCTTGCCGCCACGCTTGATGTGACGGGTCATCGCGATACGGGCCGACTCGATCTGCCGGTTGGTCACGTACGCGGGCTCCAGCGCCTGGATACCGAACTCACCGAAGACAACCCGGTTGCCGCCCTTGGACGCGCCGTGGCGGTCCGGGTGGTGCGGCTTGCGGAAGCCCTTCGGGGGCTTACGCGGCATCAGCATCTGTCAGCCCTCCTGCTGCGTTTCGGCCTGAGCCGGAGCCGCGGCGACCGCGGCGTCGTTCGTGTTCTCGCCGGTCGGGGTGTCGCCACCCCGAGCCTGCGCGGCGGCGCGACCGGCCTCGGTGCCACCGGCCGTCGTGCCCGACGAACCGGAACGGCCACGACGCGGACGGTCGGGGCGGTCACCACGGTCGCGGCGCGGACGCGCCGGCGCCTCGGTGACGACCTCGCGACCCGGAACGGCGTCGCCCTTGTAGATCCAGACCTTCACGCCGATGCGGCCGAACGTCGTGCGGGCCTCGAAGAAGCCGTACTCGATGTTGGCGCGCAGCGTGTGCAGCGGAACGCGACCCTCACGGTAGAACTCCGTGCGGCTCATCTCCGCGCCGCCGAGACGGCCGGAGACCTGCACCCGGATGCCCTTGCAGATCGGGTTCTTCATCGCGGACTGCATGGCCTTGCGCATCGCCCGGCGGAAGCTGACCCGGGAGGACAGCTGCTCGGCGACGCCCTGCGCCACGAGCTGAGCGTCCGACTCCGGGCTCTTCACCTCGAGGATGTTGAGCTGGACCTGCTTGCCGGTGAGCTTCTCGAGCTCGCCGCGGATCCGGTCGGCCTCCGCGCCCTTACGGCCGATGACGATGCCCGGCCGGGCGGTGTGGATGTCGACGCGCACCCGGTCACGGGTCCGCTCGATGTCCACCTTGGAGATGCCGGCGCGCTCGAGGCCCTTGGACATCATGCGGCGGATCTTGACGTCCTCGCCGATGTAGTCCTTGTAGAGCTTGTCGGCGAACCACCGAGACTTCCAGTCGGTGGAGATACCGAGGCGGAATCCGGTGGGGTGAACTTTCTGACCCATTACTCGGACTCCTCCGTGGTCTGGGACTCGGTAGCGGGCGCGGCCTTGGCCGGCGCCGCCTTCTTCGCCGCGGCCGCCTTCTTGGCGGGCCGTGCGACCTGGACCGCCTCGACGGCGATCGTGATGTGGCAGGTGCGCTTGCGGATCCGGTACGCCCGGCCCTGCGCCCGCGGACGGAACCGCTTCAGCGTCGGGCCCTCGTCGACGAACGCCTCGCTGACCAGGAGCGCGTCCGGGTCGAGCCGCTCGTTGTTCTCCGCGTTCGCGATAGCGCTCGCGAGCACCTTGTAGACCTGCTCGCTCGCCGCCTGCGGCGCGAACTGCAGGACCGTCAGAGCCTCCTTCGCGGGCAGACCGCGGACGAGGTTGACCACACGGCGTGCCTTGCTCGGCGAGATGCGGACGTGCTTGGCAACCGCACGACTGCCCGGAAGCGCCGGTGCGTCGTTCTTGACTGGCATCGCTGTGACCCCTTTCTTATCCGTGGACTGACTAGCGACGACGGCTCTTGCGGTCGTCCTTCTCGTGACCCTTGAACGTACGGGTCAGAGCGAACTCGCCGAGCTTGTGACCGACCATGGCCTCGGTGATGAACACCGGGACGTGCTTGCGGCCGTCGTGCACGGCGATCGTGTGCCCGAGCATGTCGGGGATGATCATCGAGCGACGCGACCACGTCTTGATGACGTTCTTCGAGTTCTTCTCGTTCTGGACTTCCACCTTCTTGAGCAGGTGGTCGTCGACGAACGGGCCCTTCTTCAGGCTGCGTGGCATCTTCTAACTCCCGTTACCCGCGCTTGCGGGTGGCGTAGCGGCGGCGAACGATCAGCTTGTCGCTCTCCTGGCCCTTGCGGCGGGTACGGCCCTCCGGCTTACCAGCCGGGTTGACCGGGTGGCGACCACCCGAGGTCTTACCCTCACCACCACCGTGCGGGTGGTCGATCGGGTTCATGGCGACACCGCGGACGGTCGGGCGCTTACCCTTCCAGCGCATACGGCCGGCCTTGCCCCAGTTGATGTTCGACTGCTCGGCATTGCCGATCTCGCCGACCGTGGCACGGCAACGGATGTCGACCCGCCGGATCTCACCGGAGGGCATACGCAGCGTGGCGTACGCGCCCTCACGGCCGAGCAGCTGGATACCGACACCGGCCGAACGGGCCAGCTTGGCGCCACCGCCGGGACGAAGCTCCACACCGTGGACCGTCGTACCGACCGGGATGTTGCGCAGGGGAAGGTTGTTCCCCGGCTTGATGTCGGCGCCCGGTCCGGACTCGACCCGGTCGCCCTGCTTGAGGTCCTTCGGCGCGAGGATGTAGCGCTTCTCGCCGTCGGCGTAGTGCAGCAGCGCGATGCGCGACGTGCGGTTGGGGTCGTACTCGATGTGCGCGACCTTGGCCGGCACGCCGTCCTTGTCGACCCGCTTGAAGTCGATCAGCCGGTACTGGCGCTTGTGGCCACCGCCCTGGTGCCGCGTGGTGATGCGGCCGT
Source organism: Actinoplanes sp. NPDC048796 (assembly GCF_040650035.1). Taxonomy (NCBI): domain Bacteria; kingdom Bacillati; phylum Actinomycetota; class Actinomycetes; order Micromonosporales; family Micromonosporaceae; genus Actinoplanes; species Actinoplanes sp. NPDC048796. The sequence continues at coordinate 741,487 of NZ_JBEZGO010000002.1, forward strand.
GGACGTTGCGGCCACCCTTCTTGGGCAGCGGAGCCAGCAGAGACTTCTCCGGCGTCGACCGGGTGATCTCGGCGAAGTCGGCGACGCTGGAGCCACGACGGCCCGGCGTGGTCGGCTTGTACTTACGGATAGCCATTGTCTTCTAACCCCTTAGCTGACCGGGCCGCCGAAGGCCTCGATACGGTCGCCGTCAGCCAGCTTGACCATCGCGCGCTTGGTCGCCTTGCGCTGTCCGAAGCCGGTCCGGGTGCGCTTGCGCTTGCCCTCGCGGTTCGCGGTGTTCACCGAGAGCACGCGGACGTTGAAGATCTGCTGGATCGCGATCTTGATCGCGGTCTTGTTCGCGTCCGGGTGGACCTCGAACGTGTACCAGTTCTGGTCGAGGACGCTGTAGCTCTTCTCAGAGACCACCGGGCGGACGATGATGTCGCGCGGGTCAGCGATCGTGGTCACTTGTTCCCCTCCTCGGCCGTCGCCGGGGTGCCCAGGAACTCGTCGAGCGCGTCCTTGGTGAACACAACCTCGTCGGCGACCAGCACGTCGTACGTGTTGAGCTGTCCGGCCTCGAGCAGGTGAACCGTGACCTCGTTGCGCAGCGAGAGCCAGTTGAGCTCGTCGGTGCTGCTGAGCACGACCAGAACCTTCGTGGTCTGAGCGACCTTGCGCAGCGTGGCGATCGCGGCCTTGGTCGACGGCGTCTCGCCGCTGACGAAGGACTCGACCACGTGCACGCGGCCGTCGCGGGCCCGGTCGGACAGGGCGCCACGCAGGGCGGCGGCCTTCATCTTCTTGGGGGTCCGCTGGCTGTAGTCGCGCGGCACGGGACCGTGCACGACGCCACCGCCGGTGAACTGAGGCGCGCGGATCGAGCCCTGACGGGCGCGGCCGGTGCCCTTCTGCTTGTACGGCTTCTTGCCGCCGCCGGCGACCTCGCCGCGGGACTTCGCCTTGTGCGTGCCCTGGCGGGCGGCCGCGAGCTGGGCCACCACGACCTGGTGCATCAGCGGGATGTTGGCCTGGACGTCGAAGACCGAGTCCGGCAGCTCGACCGAGCCGGCCTTGTTGCCCTCAACGTTGATCACGTCAACCGAGCTCACTTGGCACCGCCCTTCTTCGCCGCGGTACGGACCAGGATCAGCGCGCCCTTGGGACCGGGCACCGCGCCCTTGACCAGGATCAGGTTGTTCTCGGTGTCCACCGCCTGCACGGTGAGGTTCTGCACGGTGAATCGCTGGCTACCCATGCGACCGGCCATGCGGACACCCTTGAACACGCGACCGGGGGTCGCGCAGGCGCCGATCGAGCCGGGCGAGCGGTGCTTGCGCTCGACACCGTGGCTGCTCTTGAGGCCGTGGAAACCGTGCCGCTTCATGACACCGGCGTAGCCCTTGCCCTTGGTCTTGCCGGTGACGTCGATCGGCGTACCGACCGGGAACGTCTCGACGGTGACCTCTTGGCCGAGCTCGTAAGCGCCGGCGTCGCTGGTGCGCAGCTCGACGACGTGCCGCCGCGGCGACACACCGGCCTTCGCGAAGTGACCGCCCTCGGGCTTGTTCACCTTGCGCGGGTCGATGGCGCCGTACGCCAGCTGGACGGCGGTGTAGCCGTCCTTCTCATCGGTACGAACCTGGGTCACGACACAAGGGCCGGCCTGGACCACGGTCACCGGGACAACCTTGTTGTTGTCCCAGACCTGGGTCATGCCGAGCTTGGCGCCCAGGATCCCCTTTACTTCCCTGTCCATTAGTCGCAGATCCCTACAGCTTGATCTCGATGTCGACGCCAGCCGGCAGGTCGAGGCGCATGAGCGAGTCGACCGTCTTGGGAGTCGGGTCGATGATGTCGATCAGCCGCTTGTGCGTGCGCATCTCGAAGTGCTCGCGCGAGTCCTTGTACTTGTGCGGCGAGCGGATGACGCAGAAACGGTTGATCTCCGTGGGCAGCGGCACCGGGCCAGCAACCTGCGCCCCGGTACGCGTCACCGTCTCGACGATCTTCCGAGCCGAGGAGTCGACGACCTCGTGGTCATAGGCCTTGAGCCGGATGCGGATCTTCTGTCCCGCCATGGTGGCTTCTGTTTCCTTCTCTCGATGCCGCTACGTGCGAGAGGGGTGCCCCTCGCATGCCCGCAGGACCGTTGATCCTGCGTTGTCCGACCCCCGCGGTCGGGCGTGTCGCGCCTGCACTCAGAAATCTGCGCACAGCAGCTATCCAGATCACGGGGATCTTGGAGTGTCCAGCGGGCGGCTCAAAAACACACCCCAGACACCCGGCGAGGGTGGGCAGCTGCCAAGGCAGCTACCCACCCCGCTCGGACGCAACCTGACTAGTATGCCCGAAAGAACGCGGCATTGCTAATCGGGGTCATCGACCTTACTTGTTGATCTTCGTAACCGTTCCGGCGCCGACGGTGCGGCCACCCTCACGGATCGCGAACTTCAGGCCCTGCTCCATGGCGATCGGCTGGATCAGCTTGACCGACATGCTGGTGGAGTCGCCCGGCATGACCATCTCGGTGCCCTCGGGCAGCGTGACGACACCGGTGACGTCCGTGGTGCGGAAGTAGAACTGCGGGCGGTAGTTCTGGAAGAACGGGGTGTGCCGGCCGCCCTCTTCCTTCGAGAGGATGTAGACCTGGCCCTCGAACTCCGTGTGCGGGGTGCTGGTGCCGGGCTTGACCACGACCATGCCGCGCTCGACGTCCTCGCGCTTGATGCCGCGGAGCAGCAGACCGACGTTCTCACCCGCGCGGGCCTCGTCGAGCAGCTTGCGGAACATCTCGATGCCGGTGCAGACGGTCTTCGTCGACTTCTCGCGGATGCCGACGATCTCGACCTCCTCGTTCGGCTTGAGGATGCCGCGCTCGGCGCGACCCGTGACCACGGTGCCACGACCGGTGATCGTGAAGACGTCCTCGATGGGCATGAGGAACGGCTTCTCGGTCTCACGCTCGGGCTGCGGGATCGCGGTGTCGACCGCGTTCATCAGCTCCATGAGGCGCTCGGTCCACTGAGCGTCGCCCTCGAGCGCCTTGAGCGCCGAGACGCGCACGACCGGCAGGTCGTCGCCCGGGAACTCGTAGGTGCTCAGCAGCTCACGGACCTCGAGCTCGACGAGCTCGAGGAGCTCCTCGTCGTCCACCATGTCGCTCTTGTTCAGGGCGACGACGATGTACGGAACGCCGACCTGGCGGGCCAGGAGCACGTGCTCCTTGGTCTGCGGCATCGGGCCGTCGGTCGCGGCGACCACCAGGATCGCGCCGTCCATCTGGGCGGCACCGGTGATCATGTTCTTGATGTAGTCGGCGTGGCCGGGGCAGTCCACGTGCGCGTAGTGACGCGCCGCGGTCTGGTACTCGACGTGCGCGATCGAGATCGTGATGCCGCGGGCCTTCTCCTCCGGCGCCTTGTCGATCTCGTCGAACGGGGTGTACGGGTTCAGGTCCGGGTACTGGTCGTGCAGGACCTTGGTGATGGCCGCAGTCAGCGTCGTCTTACCGTGGTCGATGTGACCAATGGTGCCGATGTTGACGTGCGGCTTAGTCCGCTCGAACTTCGCCTTCGCCACTGGTGTCCTCCTGTGGACTGTGGTTTTACTTTCGCCCGGCACGCCCGATAAGGCGATGGGGACTCTGTCGACTGCTCGCGCGCGTGCGGTCCTCGACGGACCGCACGCGCCTCAACGCTTCGGCGGGAACTAGGCGCCCGTCGCCTTGGCGATGATCTCCTTCGCGACGCCCTGCGGGACCTCGGCGTAGGAGTCGAACTGCATGCTGTAGCTAGCCCGGCCGGCGGTCTTCGACCGGAGGTCGCCGACGTAGCCGAACATCTCGGAGAGCGGGACCAGAGCCTTGACGACGCGGGCGCCGGAGCGCTCCTCCATCGACTGGATGATGCCACGCCGCGAGTTGAGGTCGCCGATCACGTCGCCCATGTTGTCCTCGGGCGTGGTGACCTCGACGGACATCATCGGCTCGAGCAGCGCGGGGTCGGCCTTGCGGGCGACCTCTTTCATCGCCATGGAGCCGGCGATCTTGAACGCCATCTCGGACGAGTCGACCTCGTGGTACTGACCGTCGACCAGCGTGAACTTCACGCCGACCAGCGGGTAGCCGGCGAGAACGCCGTACTGCAGCGAGTCCTGCGCGCCCGCGTCCACCGAGGGGATGAACTCCTTGGGGATGCGGCCACCGGTCACCGCGTTGACGAACTCGTACGTGGGGCCGTCGGCCTCGAGCGGCAGCGGCTCGACGTTGACGACGACCTTCGCGTACTGGCCCGAGCCACCGGTCTGCTTCTTGTGGACGTACGTGTGCTTCTCCACGGTGCCGCGGATCGTCTCACGGTAGGCCACCTGCGGCTTGCCGATGTTGGCCTCGACGTTGAACTCGCGGCGCATGCGGTCCACCAGGATGTCCAGGTGGAGCTCGCCCATGCCGGCGATGATCGTCTGGCCGGTCTCCTCGTCGTTGAAGACCCGGAACGTCGGGTCCTCCTCGGCGAGGCGCTGGATCGCGGTGCCCAGCTTCTCCTGGTCCGACTTGGTCTTCGGCTCGATGGCGACCTGGATGACCGGCTCCGGGAAGGTCATCGACTCCAGGATGACCGGGTTGGCCGGGTCGCTGAGCGTGTCACCGGTGGTGGTCTGCTTGAGACCCTGGACGGCGATGATGTCGCCGGCCTGCGCGGTGGCGCGCTCCTCACGCTTGTTCGCGTGCATCTGGTAGATCTTGCCGATCCGCTCCTTGCGGTCCTTGGTGGAGTTGACCACCTGAGAACCGGACTCGAGCGTGCCGGAGTAGACCCGCACGTACGTGAGCTTGCCGAGGTGCTTGTCGGTCTGGATCTTGAACGCCAGCGCCGAGAACGGCTCCGAGTTCGACGGCTTGCGCTGGATCGGCGTCTCGCCGTCCGTCGCGGTGCCCTCGATGGCCGGGATGTCCAGCGGCGACGGCAGGAAGTCGATCACGGCGTCGAGCATGGGCTGAACGCCCTTGTTCTTGAACGCCGAGCCGCACAGCACCGGGTTGGCCTTGCTGGCGATCGTGGCGCGCCGGATGGCGGCCTTGATCTCGTCCTCGGTGAGCGACTCGCCCTCGAGGTACTTCAGCATGACCTCGTCGTCGACGTCGGCCAGGGTCTCGATCAGCTTCTCGCGCCACTCGTTCGCGGAGTCGACCAGGTCAGCCGGGATCTCCTCGACCGCGTAGTCCTCACCCTTCTGGGTCTCACCACGCCAGGTGAGCGCGCGCATGCCGATCAGGTCGACGACGCCGATGTGGTCGCCCTCGAGGCCGATCGGGATCTGCAGGACGAGCGGCGTCGCGTTGAGCCGGTCGATCATCATCTGCACGCAGCGGAAGAAGTCGGCGCCGGTCCGGTCGAGCTTGTTGACGAAGCACATCCGGGGGACGTGGTACTTGTCCGCCTGCCGCCACACGTTCTCGGTCTGCGGCTCCACGCCGGCGACGCCGTCGTAGACCGCCACAGCGCCGTCCAGCACACGCAGCGACCGCTCGACCTCGACCGTGAAGTCGACGTGACCGGGCGTGTCGATGATCTGGATCGTGTGACCCTTCCACTCGCACTTGGTGGCGGCGGAAGTGATCGTGATACCGCGCTCCTGCTCCTGCTCCATCCAGTCCATGGTGGCTGCGCCATCGTGGACCTCACCGATCTTGTACGTGATACCGGTGTAGAACAGGATTCGCTCGGTGGTCGTGGTCTTACCGGCATCGATGTGCGCCATGATGCCGATGTTGCGTACGTTGGCGAGCGCGTCTGCGGCGGCCACTTGAATCCCTACTCTTCTTCGTCGTCGTCTCGTGAACCGGTACGACTTGCGTCCCGGCCCGGTTCAATCACCGGGCCGGCAGCGGGGTCTTACCAGCGGTAGTGCGCGAAGGCCTTGTTGGACTCCGCCATCTTGTGGGTGTCCTCGCGCCGCTTGACGGCGGCACCGAGACCGTTGCTGGCGTCGAGCAGCTCGTTCTGGAGACGCTCGATCATGGTCTTCTCACGGCGGGCCTTGGAGTACTGGACGAGCCAGCGGAGGCCGAGCGTGGTCTGACGCGGGGTGCGGACCTCGACCGGAACCTGGTAGGTCGCGCCACCGACGCGGCGGCTGCGGACCTCGAGGGTCGGCTTGACGTTGTCCATGGCGCGCTTGAGGATCACCACGGGGTCGGTGCCGCTCTTCTCGCGGGCACCCTCGAGGGCGCCGTACACGATGCGCTCAGCGAGCTGACGCTTGCCGCCGATCAGGATCTTGTTCACCAGCTGGGTGACCAGCGGCGAGTTGTAAACCGGGTCCGCGACCACTGGGTGGCGCGGAGCGGGGCCCTTACGCGGCATGTCAGCTCTTCTCCTTCTTCGCGCCGTAACGGCTGCGGGCCTGCTTGCGGTTGCGGACACCCTGGGTGTCCAGCGAACCGCGGACGATCTTGTAGCGGACGCCCGGGAGGTCCTTCACACGACCGCCACGCACGAGCACGATCGAGTGCTCCTGCAGGTTGTGGCCGACGCCCGGGATGTACGCCGTCACCTCGATCTGGCTGCTGAGCTTCACACGAGCGACCTTGCGCAGCGCAGAGTTCGGCTTCTTGGGGGTGGTGGTGTACACGCGCGTGCACACGCCGCGCCGCTGGGGACTTCCCTTCAGCGCCGGCGTCTTGGTCTTGCTCGTCTTCGCCTGGCGGCCCTTTCGGACCAGCTGCTGGATCGTGGGCACCGGGTTCTCTCCGCTCCCTTCGGCCGCCTTTCACCGCGACCGCACCGTCTTAGATATGCCTCTGTGTGCCGAAGGCTCCCCATGCCCGGGGGGCTTCCGGCACCCGCGGTCGGGCGTGTCGTCCGGCTCACGGTCCCGCCGCGCGTTTGTCAACGCGCACCGGGTCTTGTCTGTGTCGGCGCCCGGAAAGGCGCCGCGCTCGGCTTGTCGACCCCGTCGTAGTACTACCGACTCGGGCGCACGCACGAGTTGCCCTGGCAAGCCAGGGCACGAGGGGAAAGAGTACCCACCCCAAGCATCCAGGTCAAAATGAGCACCTAGTCCTCGTGACGGATACCTCCGAGGCAAGTGTACCGGGTGCTGGAACGAACCGGCGCCGCGGTGCCCGATCCACGGCCGGAGAGACACACGGGTCACTCAGGATGACAACTGCAACACCAGGGTCAACGCGAGTGACAGGAGAGCAATTCCCGCTCCGCACGATCCGCAGATGATCCCGGCCATACCGAGGCCGCCGCCGGTGAACCGGACCTGGCCGACCTGGCCGGAACGGCGGATCTGCCGCCGGGCCACCATGCCGACGATCACAGCGCCGGCGCCGGCCAGCACACTGAGAACGGTGAAGGCTCCGCCGACCCAGCCGCCCCAGCCGCCCGAGGCGCCGAGCAGGCCGAAGCAGAGGACCAGCGTGGAGACCAGGATCGAGCCGATGCCGGCGAGCAGGGAACCGATGGCGAGGCCGGAGGTGATCGGCTCGACCCGCAGCTGGACCAGGCCGAACTCGGTGCCCGGCAGGGGGTCGACCCGCTCCGGCTGCCAGCGCCCGTTGGGCGGCGGAGGCGGAGGCGGATAGGGCATGGCCGCCGGCGGGTGCGTCATGACATGAGCATGTCACCCGAACGGGGTCAGTCGGTACCCGGGGCGAAGTCGGGACCGCCGGGCGAGGCGGCCAGATGCAGCAGGCCGGCGATCGCGGCGATCACCAGCGAGGTGAGGGCCAGGACGATGCCGGCCCAGGCGAACCGGCGGCCGCGGCGGATCCACGCGGAGCCGGTCAGGAAGCCCTGGGCCTCGTACGCCTGCCGCGCGGCCTGGCGCGCGAGCAGCAGCGCCAGGACGGCCGGGATGACCCCGCCCACGAACGGGCCGGTCAGGAAGCCCACCAGGCCCAGCGCGAAGACCGCCCGTGCCTTCGACGACGGCGCCGGGTCGGGATCCATCGGGTGGCGGGTGAGGGCGGGAAGCGTCACCAGCCCATAGTAGGTACGCCGAAGGGCGGCCGCGCAGTGCGCGACCGCCCTTCAGGCGTTCAGAGACCCTTAGCGGTACGACCCGAAGTCGAAGTCGTCCAGCGGCACAGCCTGCCCGCTGGCCGGCCCGAAGCCGTAGTCGGTCTCGGGGTACCCGGTCATCGAGTACACCTTGGCCTTGGCCTCCTCGGTCGGCTCGACCCGGATGTTGCGGTACTTGCTGATGCCCGTACCGGCCGGGATGAGCTTACCGATGATCACGTTCTCCTTGAGGCCGACGAGCGAGTCGCTGCGCGAGTTGATCGCCGCGTCGGTCAGCACCCGGGTCGTCTCCTGGAAGGAGGCGGCCGAGAGCCAGGAGTCGGTGGCCAGCGAGGCCTTGGTGATACCCATCAGCACCGGGCGACCGGCGGCGGGCTCGCCACCCTCGCCCACGATCCGGCGGTTCTCCGACTCGAAGAGCGCCCGGTCGACCAGGACACCGGGGAGGAACTCCGCGGCACCCGAGTCGATGACCGTCACCCGCTTGAGCATCTGGCGGATGATGATCTCGATGTGCTTGTCGTGGATGAGCACACCCTGCGAGCGGTAGACCTCCTGGACCTCCTGGGTCAGGTGGACCTGGACCGCGCGCGGGCCCATGATGCGCAGCAGCTCGTGCGGGTCGATGGTGCCCTCGGTGAGCTTCTCGCCGACGCCGACGTGGTCGCCGTCGTGCGCGCGCAGCTTCACGCGCTTCGAGATCTTGTCGTACACGATCTCGTCGCTGCCGTCGTCCGGCACCACGATGATCTTGCGCGACCGCTCGCCGTCCTCGATGCGGATGCGTCCCGGGGTGTCGGCGATGGGCGCCTTGCCCTTGGGAACGCGGGCCTCGAAGATCTCCTGGACACGCGGCAGACCCTGGGTGATGTCCTCACCCGCGACACCACCGGTGTGGAAGGTACGCATCGTCAGCTGCGTACCGGGCTCACCGATGGACTGGGCCGCGATGATGCCGACGGCCTCGCCGATGTCGACCGACTTGCCGGTCGGCAGCGAACGGCCGTAGCAGGCCGCACACACACCGAGCTTCGACTCGCAGGTCAGGACGCTGCGCACCCGGACGTTCTCGACGCCGGCGGCGACGAGCTTGTCGACCAGGATCGAGTTCAGGTCGTCGCCACGCGACACCACCCGGTTGCCCTGGGCGTCGTCGATGTCGTCGGCCAGCGTACGAGCGTGGACACCGGTCTCGGCGTGCACGTGCACGACCAGCGTGCCGTCCGCCTCGCGGTCGGCCACCTGCATCGGGATCGCGCGGTCGGTGCCGCAGTCCTCCTCGCGGATGATCACGTCCTGCGAGACGTCCACCAGACGACGGGTCAGGTAACCCGAGTCGGCGGTACGCAGCGCGGTGTCGGCCAGACCCTTACGGGCACCGTGCGTGGAGATGAAGTACTCCAGCACGGTCAGGCCCTCGCGGTACGACGAGGTGATCGGCCGCGGGATGATCTCACCCTTGGGGTTGGCCACCAGGCCGCGGATCGCGGCGATCTGCCGCAGCTGCAGCAGGTTACCGCGGGCGCCCGAGTTGATCATGACCCAGAGCGGGTTCTCGTGCGGCAGCGAGTTCTCCATCTCCTTGGAGATCTCGTTGGTCGCCTTCGTCCAGATCTCGATGAGCTCGCCGCGACGCTCCTCGGCGGTCATCAGACCACGCTGGTACTGCTTGTCGATCCGGTCCGCCTCGACCTGGTAGCGCTGCAGGATCTCCGGCTTGCGCGGGGGGCCGATGACGTCGCCCATGCCGATCGTCACACCGGACCAGGTGGCCCAGTGGAAGCCGGCCTCCTTGAGCGCGTCCAGGGTCGCGGCCAGGGCGACCTTGGGGAAGCGCTCGGCGAGGTCGTTGACGATCGCCGACAGCTGACCCTTGCGGATCTCGTAGTTCACGAAGCGGTAGCCCGGGGGCAGCGTCTCGTTGAAGATGACCCGGCCCAGGGTGGTCTCGACCAGGAGCGGCTCGCCCTCGGTCCAGTCCTCCGGAGCCTCCCACTTGGCGCCCTTGGCGCCGTTGTCGACACCGATGACGCCCTGGAGTCGGATCTTGACCGGCGCCTGCAGGTGCAGCTCGCCGTTGTCGTACGCCATCCGCGCCTCGGCGTCCGAGCTGAACACCCGTCCCTCGCCCTTGTTGCCGGGCGTCTCGTGGGTCAGGTGGTACAGGCCGATGACCATGTCCTGGGTGGGCATGGTGACCGGCTTGCCGTCGGCCGGCTTGAGGATGTTGTTCGACGACAGCATCAGGATCCGGGCCTCGGCCTGCGCCTCGGCCGACAGCGGCACGTGCACCGCCATCTGGTCACCGTCGAAGTCGGCGTTGAACGCCGTACAGACGAGCGGGTGGATCTGGATCGCCTTGCCCTCGACCAGCTGGGGCTCGAAGGCCTGGATGCCGAGGCGGTGCAGGGTCGGCGCGCGGTTCAGCAGCACCGGGTGCTCGCTGATGACCTCTTCGAGGACGTCCCACACGACCGGGCGCTGACGCTCGACCATCCGCTTGGCCGACTTGATGTTCTGCGCGTGGTTCAGGTCGACCAGGCGCTTCATCACGAACGGCTTGAACAGCTCCAGGGCCATCTGCTTGGGCAGACCGCACTGGTGCAGCTTGAGCCGCGGGCCGACGACGATGACCGAACGGCCGGAGTAGTCGACGCGCTTGCCCAGCAGGTTCTGGCGGAAACGACCCTGCTTGCCCTTGAGCATGTCGGACAGCGACTTCAGCGGGCGGTTACCCGGGCCGGTGACCGGCCGGCCGCGGCGGCCGTTGTCGAACAGCGCGTCGACGGCCTCCTGCAGCATCCGCTTCTCGTTGTTCACGATGATCTCGGGCGCACCCAGGTCGATCAGGCGCTTCAACCGGTTGTTCCGGTTGATGACCCGGCGGTACAGGTCGTTGAGGTCGGAGGTCGCGAAGCGGCCACCGTCGAGCTGCACCATCGGGCGCAGGTCCGGCGGGATGACCGGGACGCAGTCCAGCACCATGCCGAGCGGCTTGTTGGTGGTGTTCAGGAACGCGGCGACGACCTTGAGGCGCTTGAGCGCACGGATCTTCCGCTGGCCCTTACCGGTGCGGATGATCTCCCGCAGGTTCTCGGCCTCGGCGTCCAGGTCCATGTTCTCGAGCAGCGCCTTGATCGCCTCGGCACCCATGCCGCCGGTGAAGTACTCACCGAAGCGGTCCCGCAGCTCGCGGTAGAGCAGCTCGTCGGTGACCAGCTGCTTCGAGTCGAGCTTGCGGAAGGTGTCGAGCACCTCGTCGAGACGGTCGATCTCGCGCTGCGCCTTGTCCCGGATCTGGCGCATCTCGCGCTCGCCGGCTTCCTTGACCTTGCGGCGCACGTCCGCCTTGGCACCCTCGGCCTCGAGCTCGGCCAGGTCCTGCTCCAGCTTGGCGGCCCGCTTCTCGATCTCGGAGTCGCGGCCGTTCTCGGACTGGCGCTTCTCGGCGAAGATCTCGTTCTCGATCGTGGACATGTCGCGGTGACGCGCCTCGGCGTCAACGCTCGTGATCACGTAGGAGGCGAAGTAGATGATCTTCTCGAGGTCCTTCGGCGCCAGGTCGAGCAGGTAGCCCAACCGGCTCGGCACACCCTTGAAGTACCAGATGTGCGTGACCGAGGCGGCCAGCTCGATGTGGCCCATGCGCTCACGGCGGACCTTGGACCGGGTCACCTCGACGCCGCAGCGCTCACAGATGATGCCCTTGAACCGGACCCGCTTGTACTTTCCGCAGTAGCACTCCCAGTCCCGCTGAGGACCGAAGATCTTCTCGCAGAAGAGTCCGTCCTTCTCGGGCTTGAGCGTGCGGTAGTTGATCGTCTCGGGCTTCTTGACCTCGCCGTGCGACCACTGCCGGATGTCGTCAGCGGTGGCCAGGCCGATGCGCAACTCGTCGAAGAAGTTGACGTCGAGCACTTGGTCTATCCCTCGTATTTCTTGCTCGAATGGATTCCAGGCCGGCGGTGGCGTCCCCCGCCCTCAAAGGAGCGGGGGACGCTTCCGTCAGATCTCTTCGACGCTGCTGACGCCCTCGTTCGGGCGCCGGGACAGGTCGATACCGAGTTCCTCCGCGGCCCGGAAGACCTCGTCGTCGGTCTCGCGCATCTCGAGAGCCACGCCGTCGCTGGAAAGCACCTCAACATTCAGGCACAGCGACTGCAGCTCCTTGAGCAGCACCTTGAACGACTCCGGGATTCCCGGCTCCGGGATGTTCTCGCCCTTGACGATGGCCTCGTAGACCTTCACGCGGCCGAGCACGTCGTCGGACTTGATGGTGAGCAGCTCCTGCAGCGCGTAAGCGGCGCCGTAGGCCTGCATCGCCCAGCACTCCATCTCGCCGAACCGCTGGCCACCGAACTGCGCCTTACCACCCAGCGGCTGCTGCGTGATCATCGAGTACGGGCCGGTCGACCGAGCGTGGATCTTGTCGTCGACCAGGTGGTTCAGCTTGAGGATGTACACGTACCCGACCGAGATCGGGTCCGGCAGCGGCTCGCCGGAGCGGCCGTCGAACAGCTGCGCCTTGCCGTCACCGTTGACCAGCCGCTTACCGTCGCGGTTGACCAGCGTCGACTCGAGAAGACCCTTGATCTCCTCCTCCTGCGCACCGTCGAAGACGGGGGTCGCGACGTTCGAGTCCTTGGGGGACTCGTGCGCCTCGATCGCGCGCAGCTGGCGCTTCCACTCGGCGTCGTCGCCCTCGACCTCCCAGCCGGTCTTGGCGATCCACCCGAGGTGGGTCTCCAGAACCTGGCCGATGTTCATACGCGAGGGCACACCGAGCGGGTTGAGCACGATGTCGACGGGGGTGCCGTCCTCGAGGAACGGCATGTCCTCGACCGGAAGGATCTTGGAGATGACGCCCTTGTTGCCGTGCCGGCCGGCGAGCTTGTCACCGTCCTGGATCTTGCGCTTCTGGGCCACGTAGACGCGGACCAGCTCGTTGACGCCCGGAGGAAGCTCGTCGCCGTCCTCGCGCGAGAACGTGCGGACGCCGATGACCGTGCCGGTCTCGCCGTGCGGCACCTTCAGCGAGGTGTCCCGGACCTCCCGGGCCTTCTCACCGAAGATCGCGCGGAGCAGGCGCTCCTCGGGGGTCAGCTCGGTCTCGCCCTTGGGCGTGACCTTGCCGACCAGGATGTCGCCGGGGACGACCTCGGCGCCGATCCGGATGATGCCGCGCTCGTCGAGGTCGGCGAGCATTTCCTCGCTGACGTTCGGGATGTCGCGGGTGATCTCTTCCGGGCCGAGCTTGGTGTCACGGGCGTCGACCTCGTGCTCCTCGATGTGGATCGAGGTGAGGACGTCCTGCTGGACGAGGCGCTGCGACAGGATGATCGCGTCCTCGTAGTTGTGACCCTCCCAGCACATGAACGCGACGAGCAGGTTGCGGCCGAGGGCCATCTCCCCCTCGTCGGTGCACGGGCCGTCGGCGATGACCTGGCCGGCCTCGACCCGGTCACCCTCGAACACGACCGGCTTCTGGTTGACGCAGGAGCCGGCGTTGGAGCGGCGGAACTTGTGCAGCAGGTACGTACGGCGGTGGCCGTCGTCCTGGTGGACCGTCACGTAGTCGGCGCACAGGTCCTCGACCACGCCGCCGACCTCGGCGACGACGACGTCACCGGCGTCGACCGCGGCGCGGTACTCCATGCCCGTACCGACCAGCGGGGCCTCGGCCTTGACCAGCGGCACCGCCTGACGCTGCATGTTCGCACCCATGAGGGCGCGGTTGGCGTCGTCGTGCTCGAGGAACGGGATCATCGCGGTCGCGACCGACGTCATCTGCCGCGGCGACACGTCCATGTAGTCGACCTGCGTGCCGGGCACGTAGTCGACCTCACCGCCCTTACGGCGGACCAGGACGCGGTCGTCGGCGAAGGTGCCGTCGCTGCGCAGCGTGGCGTTGGCCTGCGCCTTGATGTACCGGTCTTCCTCATCGGCCGTGAGGTAGTGGACCTCGTCGGTGACGACGCCTTCCTCGACCTTGCGGTACGGCGTCTCGATGAATCCGAACGGGTTGACCCGCGCGAACGTCGAGAGCGCGCCGATCAGACCGATGTTCGGTCCCTCGGGCGTCTCGATCGGGCACATGCGGCCGTAGTGCGAGGGGTGCACGTCACGGACCTCGAAGCCGGCGCGCTCACGCGACAGACCACCCGGGCCGAGCGCCGACAGGCGGCGACGGTGGGTCAGACCCGCAAGCGGGTTGGTCTGGTCCATGAACTGCGACAGCTGCGACGTACCGAAGAACTCCTTGATCGCCGCCACCACGGGGCGGATGTTGATCAGGGTCTGCGGCGTGATCGCCTCGACGTCCTGGGTCGTCATGCGCTCGCGGACGACGCGCTCCATCCGGGACAGGCCGACGCGGACCTGGTTCTGGATGAGCTCGCCAACCGTGCGCAGACGGCGGTTGCCGAAGTGGTCGATGTCGTCGGCCTCGTAGCCCTCCTCACCGGCGTGCAGCCGGGCGAGGTACTCGACGGTCTTGACGATGTCTTCCTCGGTCAGCGTCCCGCGGTCGATCGGCAGGTCGAGCTCGAGCTTCTTGTTGAACTTGTAACGGCCGACCTTGGCGACGTCGTACCTCTTCGGGTTGAAGAAGAGGTTGTCGAGCAGGGTCTGCGCGTTCTCCCGCGTCGGGGGCTCGCCAGGGCGGAGCTTGCGGTAGATGTCGAGCAGGGCCTCGTCCTGCCCGGCGATGTGGTCCTTCTCGAGGGTGGTCATGAGAAGCTCGGACCACCCGAACCGCTCACGGATCTGGTCGGCCGACCAGCCGATCGCCTTGAGCAGGACCGTGACGGCCTGCCGGCGCTTGCGGTCGATCCGGACACCGACGGTGTCGCGCTTGTCGATGTCGAACTCCAGCCAGGCGCCCCGGCTGGGGATGACCTTGACGCTGGAGAGGTCGCGGTCGGAGGTCTTGTCCGGCTCCTTGGTGAAGTACACGCCCGGCGAGCGGACGAGCTGGCTCACCACGACGCGCTCCGTGCCGTTGATGACGAACGTCCCCTTGGGGGTCATCATCGGGAAGTCACCCATGAACACGGTCTGGCTCTTGATCTCGCCAGTCGTGTTGTTGGTGAACTCCGCGGTCACGAACAGCGGCGCGCAGTAGGTCAGATCCTTCTCCTTGCACTCCTCGATCGAGGCCTTGACCTCGTCGAATCGGGGAGACGAGAAGGACAGCGACATTGTGCCGGAGAAGTCCTCAATGGGACTGATCTCTTCGAGGATCTCTGCGAGGCCCGACTGGGCGTGCGGGTCGTCCGTCGACCGGGCCTGCCAAGCCTCGTTCCCGACCAGCCAGTCGAAAGACTCCGTCTGGAGGGCGAGGAGGTTGGGGACCTCTAGTTGCTCGGTGATCCTGCCGAAAGAGACACGGCGGGGTGCGTAAGCGCTCGACGTACGGCTGGTCTTCGCAGGGCGGGAAGCTGCCAAGATGCGTCCTTCCGAGGACCGGTGCTGCTGATGCGGCTGCAGCTGCGGGTATGCAACTGTCTGCGTGCACTCTGACGAGCCCACAGGAAATAATTTCCGGCAGGGCTCAAGGCAGAAGGCAGCGCAAACTAGCAGTGTAGCCGCTCGGCTAACCGCTGTCCAGCCCACACCGGAGGAAACCTGCGGAGCGTGGCCCACGCGGCCTCTGACCTGCGCCTCGACTGGGCCAGGGCCTTCAAGCGGGGCCGCTCAACGCGGCGATCTTCCTCGGTGCCGGCCGTAGGACCGGCTAGACCGGAATACCCACGGGGTGGCTGTCGCAAGCGCGGAAACTTGCTGCCATCAGCGTGCCTGTCAGCGGACACACAGTCAAGGGCCTCCGAGCGGGTCGGGCCCGAAAGCACGAACGGCGAGGGCCCTTGAGCAGGGCCCTCGCCGAAACGAGGTGAAACTGTGAAGCGTCAGATCACTTGAGGGTGACCTTGGCGCCCTCGGCCTCGAGCTTCGCCTTGGCGGCGTCGGCCTTCTCCTTGTTGACACCCTCGAGGATCGCCTTGGGGGCGGACTCGACGGCGTCCTTGGCCTCCTTGAGGCCCAGGCCGGTCAGCTCACGCACGACCTTGATGACCTGGATCTTCTTGCCACCGTCACCCTCGAGGACGACGTCGAACGAGTCCTTCTCCTCCTCGACGGGAGCAGCGGCAGCGCCGCCGCCACCGGCCGCCGCGACGGCGACGGGAGCGGCCGCGGTGACCTCGAAGGTCTCCTCGAACTGCTTCACGAACTCGGAGAGCTCGATCAGGGTCATTTCCTTGAACGCGTCGAGCAGCTCGTCGGTGCTGAGCTTCGCCATGTCTGGCAACCTTTCCTAGGTACTGATGAAAAAGTCTTGCTGGTGCGCGGTGGCTCAGGCCTCCGCGGAACCGTCCTTCTCGCGCTTCTCCTGAAGAGCGGCCGCGAGGCGCGCCACCTGCGACAGCGGGGCCTGGAAGAGGCCGGCCGCCTTGGACAGGTTGCCCTTCATGGCGCCGGCCAGCTTGGCCAGCAGAACCTCACGCGACTCGAGGTCAGCGATCTTGTTGACGTCGTCAGCGCTGATCGCCTTGCCCTCGAACACACCGCCCTTGATCTTCAGGACGGGGTTGGCCTTGGCGAAGGCACGAAGGCCCTTGGCCGCCTCGACCGGGTCGCCGCTGATGAAGGCGAGCGCGGTAGGACCGGCAAACAGGTTGTCGAGGCCCTCGATGCCCGCGTCGGTTGCCGCGCGCTTCGCCAGGGTGTTCTTGGACACCGAGTACTTGGTGTCCTTGCCCAGCGAACGGCGCAGCTCCGTGAGCTGCTTGACCGTGAGACCGCGGTACTCGGTCAGCACGGTGGCCGACGAGTTACGGAAGTCGTCCGTGAGCTCGGAAACGGCGCTGGCCTTGTCGGCCCGGACCGGCTTGTCCGCCATGTCCCTCCTCTCTCAATGCTCGAGCCACTGGCCGGAACGAAGGAGGGGGCGGAATGAGAAACGCCCCGGCGCAGGGCGCACGGGGCGGAGCGGGCAGATGGAACACCCGGTCACGAACCGTTCTCCCCTGCGCGGGCCGCCCGCATTCAGCGGGGCCTTCGACCGCGACCTTCCGTCGTGACGACGGTGGTTGCGGCGACCAGCGGTCTTTGGGTGGAACTTCGAGAAGCAACTGTACGGGGTGAGACGGCCAGCGCCAAATCGGCGGCCTCACGCCCTGGATCGGCGGAGCCATCCGTAGCCGCCGAGGGCGGCCACGCACCACAGAGCGGCCCAGCCGGTGATCAGCAGCAGGGTCGCGGCCGGGGGCGGATCGGCGTCGTTCAGGACCCGGGCGGTGGCCATCACCGGCGGGACGAGCCAGGGCGCGATCGAGCCCTGCAGGCCGAGCACGACCACCAGGACGGCGGCGACGACGAGCACGGCCACGCCGTTGCGGACGCCGCCGGTCACGGCCCGGCTGGCCAGTCCGCCGACGGCCACGGCGGGGACGACCGCGAGCAGGTGGGCCAGGACGCCGAGGGCCGAGCCGGTGAGGGCGCCCTCGGTCTCGATGCCGCCGAAGAGCCACGGGGCGAGCATGGCGGCGGCACACACGGCCAGCGCGAGCAGCACGGCGGCCAGCAGGCCGGCGGCCGCCTCGCGGCGGGCGCCCACGGCGGTACGGGCCAGGCGGCGCTGCACGTCGGGCTCGGTGTCCAGGACGAGCTTGGACTGCCAGGCCAGCACGGGGAACAGGGCGGCGGCGGAGTAGCCGTAGGCGACGGCGGCCGGTGAGGAGCCACCGCCGTAGATCACGCCGAGGACTACGAGCACGGCGATCAGGGGCGCCAGGGCCCGCCCGCCACGGACGAAGGCGGCCAGCCGCATACGGACGAGCGCGGTCACCGGCGGTCGGCGTTCGTCTGGGGGTCTGTCATGTGGGGGTCTTTCGCGTACGAGTCGGCTCGCCACTGCGGGGCCGCGGAGGACCCGTCGGGCCCGGAGGGGCCGCTGTGCGGCCGGGGTGCGGGGAGGTCTCGTACCTCTAGAACGCGGTGACCCTCGGCACGCAGCCGGACCACCGCCTGGTCGGCCTCCGCGCGGCGGACGGCCACCTCGATGACGACCTCGTCGGACGGGCCCGCCGGGGCCTCGAAACGCAGGGCCGACTCGGTGACCGTCCAGTGGGTGGCGCCGGGAAGGCCGGCGATCTCGTTGCGGTGGTCGCTGACCAGGACCATGCCGCCGGTCGCGGTGACCTCGGCGACGATCTCGGGGATCAGCGTGCGGGCGGCGGCGTCGAGTCCTTCCCACGGTTCGTCGAGTACCAGCAGGCCGGGGCGGGCGAGCAGGGCCTGAGCGACGCCGACCTTCTGCGCGGTGCCCTTGGAGAGATCGCCGAGGCGGGTGCCGGCGTGCTCGGTGAGCAGCAGGCGCTCGATCCACTCCCCCGCCGCGCTCTCCGCCACACCGCGCAACCGGGCCATTCGGCGCAGATATTGCCCGGCCGTGAACGGCTGGTCGGCCGGGAAGCGCTCGGGCACCCAGCCGACGACCGGCGGACGGTCGCGTACCGCGCCTCGCACCGGGCGCAGGACGCCGGCCGCGAGCTGGAGCAGCGTCGACTTGCCGGCGCCGTTGCGGCCCAGCACGACGACGGTCTGGCCGGGCTCGACGGTGGCGTCGACCGCGCGCAGCGCCCAGGGCAGACGGCGCCCGTAGCGGAACCACACCCCGTCGAAACGCACGAGCCGAAGCCTCCCACAGAAAACGCCCCCGGGGTGTACCCCGGGGGCGTTCCTGGTGACCTGTGTCGATCAGGCCTCGGCGCCGGCCTTGAAGTTCTTCACGACGTTCGGGTCGATCTGCACGCCCGGGCCCATCGTCGTGGTGACGACGACCTTCTTGAGGTACTTGCCCTTGGCGGCGGACGGCTTGGCCCGCAGGATCTCGTCGAGCACCGCGGCGTAGTTGTCCACCAGCTGGTCCTCGGAGAACGAGGCCTTGCCGATGATCAGGTGCAGGTTCGAGTGCTTGTCCACCCGGAAGGTGATCTTGCCGCCCTTGATCTCGTTGACGGCCTTGGTCACGTCCATGGTGACCGTGCCCGTCTTCGGGTTCGGCATGAGGCCACGCGGGCCCAGGATCCGGGCGATACGGCCGATCTTGGCCATCTGGTCCGGCGTCGCGATCGCGGCGTCGAAGTCCAGCCAGCCACCCTGGATGCGGGCCACGAGCTCGTCCGTGCCGACCTCGTCGGCGCCGGCCGCGACGGCCTCCTCGGCCTTCGCGCCCTGGGCGAAGACGATCACCCGAGCGGTCTTGCCGGTGCCGTGCGGCAGGTTGACGGTGCCGCGGACCATCTGGTCGGCCTTACGCGGGTCGACGCCCAGCCGCATCGCGACCTCGACGGTCGCGTCGAACTTGGTCGGGCTCGCGTCCTTGGCCAGCTTGATGGCGTCGGCCGGCTCGTAGAGCTTGTTGGCGTCGATCGACTCGGCCGCCTTGCGGTAGCCCTTGCTGCGCTGCATGTTCTTACTCCTGTGGTAGATGGCGGGCTTTACCGAAAGCCCTCCCACTGACTGCTGTGTTGCGTCAGATCTTGGTGACCTGGTTGAAGTTCAGCTCCACCGGCGTCTCACGGCCGAAGATGGAGACCAGAACCTTCAACTTCTGCTGGTCGGCATTAATTTCGCTGATCGAGGCCGGCAGCGACGCGAAGGCGCCGTCGGTGACCGTGACCGAGTCGCCGACCTCGAAGTCGAGGACCTTGATCTCGGGCTTGGCCTTCTTCTCCTCCTGCTCGACGGCAGGGGCGAGCCACTTCAGCACCTCGTCGAGCGAGAGCGGGGCGGGACGGTCGACCCGGTCGGTCGCGCCCACGAAGCCGGTCACACCCGGCGTGTTGCGCACGCAGGAGTACGACTCGGGGGTCAGGTCCATGCGGACCAGGATGTAGCCCGGGAAGACCTTGTTGCTGACCTGAACGCGCTTGCCGCTCTTGACTTCGATCTCTTCGCGGGTCGGCACCTCGACCTGGAAGATGAAGTCCTCCATGTCGAGGCTCGTGATGCGGGTCTCGAGGTTGGTCTTGACCTTGTTCTCGTAACCCGCGTACGAGTGCACCACGTACCAGTCGCCGGGGGCGTACCGCAGTTTCTGCCGCAGCTCCTGAACCGGGTCGTAGTCCTCGTCCTGCTCCACGGCGGCCGGCGTCGCCGCCGCGGCCTCGGGCTGGGCGGCCTCGGCCGACTCGTCGTCGTCCGCCGTCGCCACCGACGACTGCTCGTCGACGGACTCCGCGGTCTCCTCGTCGTACTCAGGCACGCTCGCTCACTTCCAGGTAAGTCATGGTCTTCATGCGGGCGCACACGCCCCTGCCGGCCGTCGGGCCGGGCCCGGCGGCGATCAGCCGCCGAACGCCCAGAGGACGGCCTTGCCCAGGCCGAGGTCCAGAAGGCCGACGATCGTGGTCATCACGGCAACGAACACGATGACGATCGTGGTGTAGGTCAGCAGTTCCTTGCGCGTGGGCCAGATGACCTTACGCAGCTCGCTGACGACCTCACGGAAGAAACCACCGATACGGCCGAAGAAGCCGGTCCTGCTGGCTTCCTTCTTCGACTTCGGGGTCCGCTCGGCGACAGCTGTTCCGCCGCGGCCTACCGGCTCGGCGTCGTCGTCCGCGACGTCCTTGTCGTCGTCAACGGCATCCGCGAACACCTCGTCGTCGGCCGGGTCGCCGGCGTCACCGGGTCGGTTCCTCTCGGCCATGGCGCCCTACTTCCGTCATCGGTGGTGATGGGTCCCCGCCACGCTGCGTCCGGCGCGGCGTCGTGCGGACCGCGCACCGGGCGGGCACGTCTCGAGGGCTTGCGCAGGGGTGACAGGACTTGAACCTGCAGCCTGCGGTTTTGGAGACCGCTGCTCTGCCAATTGAGCTACACCCCTTCGCGGGACGGCTGATCCCCGAATTCGCCTGCTCGGGGCAGGCTGGTTCGAGGGGTCACTGCCCCACGGCGCACCAGTGTACGGGTTCACACGGCGCTTGCCCAACCCGGGCTCGCCCTAACGTTTGCGGATGACCGCCTGAGCGAGGGAGAGCACCTTTTCGCCCTGGCAGGTGGCGGTCAGGGCGAGCCGGGTGAGGCCGTCGTCGGTGGTCTCTTTCACCGTGGCGGTGACGACCACCTCGGTGCCCTCGTCGGTGTCGGGCACCGGGACGGGGCGGGAGAACCGGACGCTGAACTCGACCACGGCGTCGGGCGCGCCGGCCCAGGCGGTCACCGCGCGGCCGACCAGGGCCATGGTGAACATGCCGTGCGCGATCACACCGGGCAGGCCGACGCCGGTGGCGATCCGGTCGCTCCAGTGGATGGGGTTGAAATCGCCCGAGGCGCCCGCGTAGCGCACCAGGTCGGCCCGGGTCACCCGGAAGGTCTGCGGCTCCATTTACGCCTCCCCGCCCCGCTGGACCAGCTTGGACCACACAGTCACGACCCGCTCGCCGGACTCGGTGGTGACCTCGGTGCGGGTGGTGATGAAGTCGTGCCCCCCGCGCGAGGTGATCTCGTCGACCGAGTTGACGCAGACGAGCGCGTCGCCGGCCACCACGGGCCGGGTGTACGCGAATTTCTGGTCGCCGTGCACCACGCGGCTGTAGTCGAGCCCGAGCTCCGGGTCCTCGATGATCTGCCGGCTGGCCGCCATGGTGATCGCGACCGGGAAGGTGGGCGGGGCGACCACGTCGGCGTAGCCGAGGGCGCGGGCGGCCGCGGGATCGTGGTACTCGGGGTCGGCGGCGCCGATCGCGCGGGCGAACTCGCGGATCTTCTCGCGGCCGACCAGATAGGGCTCCGTGGCGGGCCAGCTACGGCCCTGGAAAGACTGGTCGAGGGGCATGGCCCACAAACTACTCTGCGCCGCCCGGTCGATGACCGTGCGGCGCAGGAGTGAAGCTGTGAGATGCTGAGATCAGCGGGTCTCGCGGTGCAGGGTGTGCTTGCCGTCCCGGGGGCAGAACTTCTTCAGCTCGATGCGGTCCGGGTCGTTGCGGCGGTTCTTACGGGTGATGTAGTTCCGCTCCTTGCACTCCGTACACGCCAGGGTGATCTTCGGACGGACGTCGGTCGCCTTGGCCACGACGGATTGCCTTCCTGCTAACGGGAAACTTAACGACGCTCCAGCGTACTCGCTAAGAGTGCCGACATGCAAAGTGGGACCCCGGGCGGGATCCCTTACTCGCAAGTAGCGGTGGCCGGACTTGAACCGGCGACACAGCGATTATGAGCCGCTTGCTCTGCCATCTGAGCTACACCGCCGAGCCAGGCTCAAGTCCAGCGCCTCCGGCGGGAACGAACCCGGTAGAGCCCCCTTACGGAATCGAACCGTAGACCTTCTCCTTACCATGGAGACGCTCTGCCGACTGAGCTAAGGGGGCCTATCGCACTTCAAGCCCAGCGCGATCGCTCGCTTGTTGCGCAGGAGTAAGACTACACGGCCTCGCACCGGGGGTGAAATCGACTCCCCCATTACCCTGAAGCCGCAGGTCAGAGCATCTTTACCCGACCGCGCGGAGCTTGCGTACCTCGCCCGCGGGGGTGGTGGCCGGCTCGGTCTGCGCCGAGAACCAGGCCTCGAGACGCTCGTACGGCAGCGGGCGGCTGAACAGGTAGCCCTGGCCGATCTCGCAGCCCATCTCCTCGAGCAGGTCGAGGGTGAGCTCGCTCTCGACGCCCTCGGCGACGACGGTGAGGCCGAACTCGCGGGCCAGGCTGACCACCGCCCGGACGATCGCCAGATCGCCCGTGTCGGTCGCCATGCCCTGCACGAAGCTGTCGTCGATCTTCACCTCGTGCACCGGCCACTGCCGCAGGTACGACAGGGAGGACGCGCCGGTGCCGAAATCGTCGACGCTGAGCCGGACGCCCAGATCGCGCAGCCGGTACAGGGTGGGCAGCACCCGCTCGATGTCGCCGAGCATGCCGGGCTCGGAGATCTCGAAGGTGACCTGGGCCGGGGCCACCGCGAAGCGTTCCAGCAGCGCCGCCACCTGGTCGGGGAAGCGGGAGTCGAGCAGGGTCCGCACCGACAGGTTCACCGCGATGGACAGCGGGCGGTCCTGGTCGGCCCACTCCCGGCAGCGCCGCAGGCCCTCGGTGAGCACGACCTCGGTGAGGCGGGACAGCTGACCGGTGTGCTCGGCCACGGCCACGAAGTCGTCGGGGGCCACCTCGCCCTGCGCCGGGTGTTGCCAGCGGGCCAGGCACTCCACGCCGACCAGGTGGCGGTCGGTGAGGGTGACCTTGGGCTGGAAGTACACGTCGATGGCGCCGCTGTCGAGCGCCACCCGCAGGTCGGCGGCGATGCCGAGGCGGCGGACGGCCCGGGACTCGAGCGCCGGGTGGAAGAGCTGGACCCCGTACGGCAGGACCTTGGCCGCGTTGGCGGCCAGCTCGGCCCGCTGGATCAGCGTCTCGGGGTCGGTGCCGTGATCGGGGTAGACGGAGACGCCGACCGCGGTGTCGAGGTCGAGCGTGAGCGTGCCCACCGTCATCGGGCCGCGCAGCTGCTCGCGCATCTCGGTGGCGAGCTGCACGGTGGCGTCGGTGCTCTCGGCACGCAGGGTCACCACGAACTCGTCGCCGCCGATGCGCCCGACCAGCGCGCCCGGCCCGGCGATGCCGCGCAGCCGGCCCGCCACCTCGGCCAGCAGCTTGTCACCGGCCGCGTGGCCCATCGACTCGTTGACGTCGCGCTGGCCGTCGACGTCGAACAGCAGCACGGCCACCACCTCGTCCTCGGCGCGCACCTTGACCGACTCGGCGAGCGCGTCGGTGATCCGCCGCCGGTTGGGCAGGCCGGTGAGCCGGTCGTGGTAGGCGTCGTAGCGCAGCCGGTCGACCAGGCGGGTGTTCTCGACGGCCACGGCGACGTGGGCGGCGATCGTCTCGAGCACCTGCACGTCGGCCGCGCGGAAGGTGCGGGTGTCGCCGAGCCGGTTGACCACCTCGAGGCTGCCGATCGGTGTGTGGCCCGACCGCAGCGGCACGACGATGACGTCTTTCACCTTGGTGTTGCGCAGCTCGTGGCGCAGCGGCTCGGAGTCGGGGAACTGGTTGCCGACCGCCACGGTGTGTCCCTCGGCGATGGCGCGTTCCCGGATGGCGGCCGGTGTCGGCGAGAGGTCGAGCAGGCCCTTGTTCTCCACGCGGGCGGTGAGCAGCACCTCGGGGTGGCGGCCCTGCGGCGAGAGCCAGAGCGTCGCGTACTCCGAGCGCATCAGCGCCCGCATCCGCTCCAGCATCACGTCGGGCAGGCCGGCGTCGCTGCCCTCGTCACGGACGGCCTTGGTCAGCTCGTAGACGTCGGCGAGCGTGCGGTGCTGTCGGAAGAACTCGGCGTACGACCGCAGCATCAGGATGAGCGCGATCACCAGGGCCGCGAGCAGGGCCGCCGACCACGCGGTGGCGACCAGCGCGACCAGGAAGATCAGCCCGATCACCACGTTGACGCCGGCCATGGCCCAGACCGGGATCGAACCGCGGATCACTTCCTGCCCGGCGCGCGCGTTCTGCACCACGGCCATGACGGCGGCCAGACCGAGGACTTCGACCAGCACGCTCACGCCGACCGCGGCGAACAGGATGGCCCACGTGCCCGGGCCCGCGCCCCGGATCGGGGGCGCGGCCGCGACGACGAGGGCGGCCGCCGCCGCACCGGCCGACGACTTGGCGACGTTGAACCACAATTTGCTCGCGACGACCTCGGAGCGGCGGCTCAGCTGGACGATCAACACAGCCAGGGTCATGACCACGATGACCATGACCGGCGGGAGGTAGTACAGAGCGAGCAGGAAGGGCACTTCGGTGATGTAGAAGCTCATCGTGCTTCGGCGGATCACCACATTGATGACGCCGATATACGCGACGATGATCCCGGCGAGCGCGACCAGGCCACCGAGCCACTCGGTGTACCAGTCCGTCTCGCGCACCCAGAACGCGGCAGTGCAGATGGCGGCGAAAAGCGCCAGAGGGTTAGTGATCAACCAGGCGTAACGCGCGGAACGACGCGCTGCCCGCGGTCGCCCGACCATTGCACTCCCTCGTCAGTCGACGCGGTCCCGCAACGCGAGGTGAGCGCGTCACCGAACCTTCAGTCCCATTCCAGAACGCCGTTGGTGGTCTGCACGGCCCCTGCACCGACAGACGACGGGTGCCCGCTCAAGCCGGCCACGCCGCCGAAAACGACAGCGAGCGCGAGAACCAAGCCGGCCACTCGGCCCAGCCTCTTTGCGAACATGTGTGACTCCTGCGGTATGTAACAGGCTCCGGTGGGGGGTCCCATGATGGTGCCACACCAGTTGTGCGACTGGCAGCGTCCACGGGCGGGTCGAAACCGCACATTCCGAAATCCTGACCGAACGGTTGAGCTTCCTCCCCCACCGCCAAGCGCAGAATTGACGCTTTTACGACCGAAATAACGGGAGAAGTGAGGGCAATTCGCCTCGCCCGGTCAGGCCATCTTGACGTCAGGTCGCCCTGACGCCAGGCTGTCGCCCGTGACCGCGTACTCCTTCTCCCCCGACGATCTGGAGCGCCAGCACACGCTGTCCTCGGCTACAACGCGATACGACGAACTGAGGATGCGCACCGCCCTGGCCTCGATGGCCGGCGACCGGGCCGAGCCGCTGAGCCGGGCCGAGGCGCTCGAACTGCTCGCCCTCAACGAAGTGGTGATCCGCAAGGCCGGATACGGGCGGCAGGCGATGGTGCGCACGGCCCGCGACGCCGGCGCGTCCTGGACCCAGATCGGGGCCGCGCTCGGCAGCACCAAACAGGCCGCCTGGGAGGCACACAACCGCTGGGCCGAAGAACAGGTCTCATGAGCCCTTCGCCGCGGGGCGGTCCGTGGCCGCGTACTGCGACCAGGAGCCCGGGTAAAGACGGCCCGGAGCGAAACCGGCGCGCTCGAGCGAGAGCAGGTTGTGGCAGGCGGTGACGCCGGAACCGCAGTAGGAGATGACCTCGCCGCCGTCGGTCACACCGGCCGCGGCGAACCTCGCGCGCAGCACCTCGGCCGGCAGGAAACGACCGGTGGCGTCGACGTTCTCCCGGCAGGAGACGTTGTGGGCGCCCGGGATGTGTCCCGGCCGGGAGTCGATCGGCTCGGACTCGCCCCGGAACCGCTCGGGCTGGCGGGCGTCGATCACGACGCCGGCGCCGTCGGCCGCCTCGTCGATGGTGGCGAGCCGCTCGGCCGGCCAGGGCTTCGCGGTGAAGACCTTCAATCGCGGCTGCGGTACGGCGGTTTCCAGCTCACCGTCCCACGCACCGATACCGCCGTCGAGCAGAGCCGCGTCGTGGCCCAGGGCCCGCAGCATCCAGACCAGGCGGGCGGCCATCACGCCGCCGGCGTCGTCGTACGCGACGACCGTGTCGCCGTCGCCGATGCCGAGCTCCCCCATCCGTACGGCGAAAGCCTGAAAATCGGGCAGCGGGTGGCGCCCGCCGGCCGCACTGGGCGCGGCCGCGAGATCCTGATCGAGGTCGGCGAAGACCGCGCCCGGCAGATGACCCCGGCGGTAGGCGTCACGGCCCGACCGGCCGTCCAGGTAAGCGCGGACGTCAGCGAGGACCAACCGGTCCCGGCGCGCCCTGACCCACTCGACATCGACAACCGGCTCGATCAACGCTGTTCCTCTCCGCTATTTGCCCACCGGGTGCTCCCGTCGCCGGGCGCGCGGCCGGAAACGGACCAGGGCCACGCCGACCATGGCCACCGCCAGAATCGTGACGGTAATGGTGACCACGGGAGTGTCGAGAGCCGTACCGAGCGACACCAGCCCCAGCCCCACCCCGAACAGCAGGTGGTAGAAGCCGGCGTCCCGGACGCTCCGGAAGGCACGGGCGGTGGCCTGCGGGGCGCGCCCGGTGATCAGCATCGACGCTCCGAAGATCGCCAACACGGCACCGGCCACCCCGCCGACCACCAGGGTCCACGTACTGGTGCTCATAGGCCCAGTCTGGGCCTGGTTTGCGCCTTTTTAGCGGTAATTGGTGAACTGGAGGGCCACGCCGAAGTCCTCACCCTTCAACAGCGCGATCACGGCCTGCAGGTCGTCCCGCTTCTTGCCGGTCACCCGCAGCTGGTCACCCTGGATCTGCGCCTGCACACCCTTGGGGCCCTCGTCCCGGATCTTCTTGCTGATCGCCTTGGCCTTGTCGGTCTCGATGCCCTCGACGACCTTGCAATCGATCTTGTACGTCTTGCCGGACTGCCGGGGCTCCCCCGCGTCGAGCGCCTTCAGCGAGATGTTCCGCTTGACCAGCTTCTCCTTGAAGACGTCGAGGGCGGCCGACGCGCGCTCCTCGGTCTCGGAGGTGATGGTCACGCCGGACTCACCCGACTTGGCGATGCTCGTGCCCGTGCCGCGGAAGTCGAAGCGGGTGCCCAGCTCCTTCTCCGCCTGGTGGAACGCGTTGTCCACCTCCTGCTGGTCGACCTTGCTCACGATGTCGAAAGACGGGCTGGCTGCCATGAAAGACTCCTGCGAAGCTGGCGTACGTCAATGGGAGGAGGAGACCGCCGAGCGGCCTCCGACATGCCGACCGTACCCGGTTGCGAGAAGCACCGGCGGTGCGGCTATTCTGTTCTCCGCCGCTTCGGGAAACCGAGGTGGCATGCCCAGGCGGGTTGCCCGAGCGGCCAATGGGAGCGGACTGTAAATCCGTCGCGAAAGCTACAGAGGTTCGAATCCTCTACCCGCCACAGGCAGACAGAACGGCCCCGGTATCAGCGGAAATGCTGACCGGGGCCGTTCTCTTTGTGATCGGGCGGAGTCCAGCTCTCCACAAGCGGTTGCGGGCGGAAAAGGCGGTCAAGGCCGGCGGGCGGGGACGAGGTCGGCGAGCAGGGCCTCGACGCGCTGCTTGATCTCGTCGCGGATGGGGCGGACCGCCTCGACGCCCTTGCCGGCCGGGTCTTCGAGCTGCCAATCCTCGTAACGCTTGCCCGGGAAGAACGGGCAGGCGTCGCCGCAACCCATGGTCACGATCACGTCGGAGTCCTGGGCGGTCTCGTAGTCGAGGCGCTTGGGGGTCTGGGCGGTGATGTCGACGCCGACCTCGCGCATGGCCTCGACGGCGGCGGGGTTGATCTGGTCGGCGGGCTCGGACCCGGCGGAGCGGACCTCGACGGCGTCGCCAGCGAGGTGGCGCAGCCATCCGGCGGCCATCTGGGAGCGGCCGGCGTTGTGGACGCAGACGAACAGGACGCTGGGCTTGGCGGACATCCGGGGTGCCTCCAGTTATGGGGTTCAGACGGTGGCGTGAGCGAAGAACCGGCGGCGCAGGGCCAGGCTGACGTAGACCAGGGCGACGAGGACGGGCACCTCGATCAGTGGGCCGACGACGCCGGCCAGGGCTTGACCGCTCGTGACGCCGAAGGTGCCGACGGCCACGGCGATGGCGAGTTCGAAGTTGTTGCCGGCGGCGGTGAAGGCGAGCGTGGTGGTGCGCTCGTAGGTCAGGCCGATGGCCTTGCCCAGGGCGTACGAGCCGCCCCACATGATGGCGAAGTAGGCGAGCAACGGCACCGCGATCAGCGCCACGTCCCACGGCCGGGAAGTGATCGCGTCACCCTGCAGGGCGAACAGGATGACGACGGTGAACAGCAGCCCGTACAGCGCGACCGGGCCGATCTTGGGGATGAACCGGTCCTCGTACCATGTCCGGCCCTTGACCTTCTCGCCGAGACGACGGGTGAGGAAGCCGGCCGCCAGCGGGATGCCCAGGAAGATCAACACGTTGCGGGCGATGTCCCAGCCGGACACCTCCAGCTCGGCGCCGGACAGGCCCAGCCAGCCCGGCAGCACGGACAGGTAGAACCAGCCGAGCACACCGAACGCGATGACTTGGAAGACCGAGTTGAGGGCGACCAGTACGGCCGCGGCCTCCCGGTCGCCGCAGGCCAGGTCGTTCCAGATGATCACCATGGCGATGCAGCGGGCCAGGCCGACGATGATCAGGCCGGTGCGGTACTCGGCGTGATCGGCCAGGAAGATCCAGGCGAGCGCGAACATGACGGCCGGGCCGACGATCCAGTTCAGGACCAGCGAGGAGATCAGCAGGCGCCGGTCACCCGTGACGGTGTCGAGCCGGTCGTAGCGCACCTTGGCCAGCACCGGATACATCATGATCAGTAGGCCGAGGGCGATCGGCAGCGAGATGCCGCCGATCTTGATGGCGTCCAGGGCGCTGTCCAGACCCGGGATGAACCGGCCGAGCAGAAGGCCGCCCGCCATGGCCAGAAGGATCCACAGCGGCAGAAACTGATCAAGGCGGGACAGGCGCCCCACCACTGCGGGCGGGGCATGGACGGTTGTGGCGTCGGTCATGGGGTGGCGTTCCTGAACTGTCGAGCGTCGCTGAGCTTTTGAAGGGTCAAGCCCGAGGGTCGAGCAGGCCCGACAGCTGGCGCATGAGCGCCGGCTGGGCGCGGTAGTAGACCCAGCTGGCCCGGCGCTCCGCGGTGACCAGGCCCGACTCCTTCAGCACTTTCAGGTGGTGCGAGATGGTCGGACCGGAGATCTCGAACGCCGGGGTCAGATCACAGACACAGATCTCGCCGCCGGGCGCCGACGCGATCATGGACATCAGCTGGAGGCGGATCGGGTCGCCCAGCGCCTTGAACGCCTGGGCCAGCGTGCCGGCCGCCTCCGAGGGGATGCGGCTCTGCGTCATCGGCGCGCAACAGCCGTCGGCGTTGAGGTCGATCACGTCCAAGGCCCGCGCCGGTTTTGACATGCGTCGAGGTTGACAGATATCGAAACCGTGTGCAAGCTTCGGTTTCGACAATCATCGAACTCGACAGACTTCGAAACTGTCTCGCCTTTATCCGGAGGAGCCGTGCCCACTCAGCTCGACAGCCTGCCCATCGCCGTCATCGGCGCCGGTCCGGTCGGCCTGGCCACCGCCGCCCACCTCGCGGAGCGCGGCCTGCCGTTCGTCGTCCTGGAAGCCGGCGAAGAGCCCGCCGCGGCCATGCGTCAATGGGGCCGCGTCCGGTTGTTCTCCCCATGGCGTTTCAACATCGACGCTGCCGCCGCTCGTCTGCTCGCCGAGGCCGGATGGGTTCACCCGGACGACGACAAGCTGCCGACGGGTGCTCAGCTCGCGGAGAACTATTTGCAGCCGCTCGCCGACCTCCCCGCCGTCAAGCCTCATGTGCGCTACGGCAGCCGCGTCGCCGCCGTTACCCGGCTCGGGCTCGATCGGCTCCGCAGTGCCGGCCGCGCCGGCACGCCGTACCTGATCCGGCTCGCGACCGGCGAAGACGTCCTCGCCCGCGCGGTCATCGACGCCTCCGGCACCTGGGACTCCCCCAACGTGCTGGGCGCCTCCGGCATACCGGCTCACGGCGAGAGCCAGGCTTCCGCGTTCATCGAAAGCGCGCTTCCGGACGTCCTCGGACACGACCGGGACCGCTTCGCCGGGCGCCGCACTCTGGTGGTGGGTGCCGGGCATTCCGCCGCGAACACTCTCCTCGTTCTGGCTGAGCTTGCTCAGCAGATATCCGGAACAACCGTGACGTGGGCGATCCGCACAGCCTCGCCGGGGCGCACTTACGGCGGCGGGACGGCCGACGCGCTCCCCGCACGTGGCGCGCTCGGGACCCGTCTCCGGGAGCACGTCGAGGCGGGCACCATCACCGTTCTCACCGGCTTCCAGGTCCAGGCCGTCACCGAGATCACCGACGGCGTCGAGGTCTCCGACGGCACGCGCACCGTGACCGTCGACCGGATCGTGTCGGCCACGGGCTTCCGCCCCGACCACACCATCACCGGCGAACTCCGCTTGGATCTCGACCCGATCATGGGCTCCACCCGGGCACTCGCCCCGCTGATCGACCCCAACGAGCACTCGTGCGGCACTGTTCCGCCGCACGGCGTCGACCAGCTCGCCCACCCGGAGCCCGGCTACTACGCGATCGGATCGAAGTCTTACGGCCGCGCCCCCACGTTCCTGATGGCTACGGGATACGAGCAGGCGCGCTCTGTCGTCGCGGCGCTGGCCGGCGACTGGGAGGCCGCCCGGGACGTCCGCCTCGATCTGCCGGCGACCGGCGTGTGCTCCAGCAGCGTGCCGCTCGATGCCGAGAGCATCGACGCCGCGTCCGGGGGCTGCTGCGGCACTCCCGCCGCCGAGCCGGCCGGCCGGGGACTGGCCACCGGCGTCGAGGGCGGCCTGCTTCGGGCGCCGCTGGCCGTGATCACAGCGTCGCCGCGGTCGGATGAGCAGTCCGGCCGCTGCTGCGGCTGAGTAGTGGGAACCTCGCCCCTGATGGCTGCCGGCCGGTCCGCCGGCAGCCACCGCAGCCGGATGATCGTCGGGGCGCTGGCGGTCACCCAGACCGTCGGCTACGGCACGCTCTACTACGCGTTCTCGGTCTTCCTGGTTCCCCTCGCCACTGACCTGAACGCCTCCACCACGGCAGTCACCGGCAGCTTCACCGCCAACGTGCTCGCGTCCGCCGCACTCGCCATACCCGTTGGCCGGTGGCTCGACCGGCACGGTGGCCGAGCACTGATGACGGCCGGCTCCACGGCCGGCACACTGCTGCTGGCCGCCTGGTCCCAGGTGGATGGTCTGTGGCAGTTGTACGCGGTGCAGATCGGCATCGGGATCGCCTCCGCCGCGTGTCTCTACGAGGCGGCCTTCGCCGTCATCATCGCCTGGCACACACCCGAGAAGCGGTCCATGGCGCTGCTCGCCCTGACCGTCGTCGCGGGGTTCGCCAGCAGTATCTTCCTGCCCTTGACCGGCTGGCTGGTCAACCAATACGGCTGGCGCGCGGCATTGCTCATTCTCGCCGCCGTTCAAGCACTTCTCACCATCCCCGCCCACGCGACGGTTCTCCGGCCGGCACCGGGCCGACCGGCCGACGCGCGCCACCGTCCCCTCCGCCTCAAGGCCGTTCTTGCCGATCGCCCCTTCTGGCTGCTCACTCTCGGCTTCACCGCGCACAGCGCCGCCGTGGCCACTGTCGGAGTGCTCCTCATCGCGGCGCTCGTCGACTGGGGTCATTCCCCCACTTTCGCCGCCACCGTCGCCGGCCTTTTCGGCGTCCTGTCAGTCACCGGCCGTCTCGTGACCACCGGCCTGCAACGACGCTTCCGCACCACAATCGTGGTCGCCGCGATCTTCGCTCTGCAAGGCTCGGCCGCGGTCGTCCTGGCCCTGGCCGGACGGAACGCGATCGCCGCTGTGGTCGCGGTGACCAGCTTCGGCCTGGGCTTCGGTGTCGGCAGCATCGCCAAGCCACTGCTGCTGGCGGAGCGATACGACACCCGGAGATACGCCTCCATCGCCGGTGTTCTCGTCGTACCGATGACCATTGCCAAGGCCACCGCTCCACTCGCCGGCGCGGGACTGCACGTCCTGAGCGGTGACTTCGCCGGGGTCTTCCTGGCAACCGCCGCAACGTGCGCCGTCGGAGCCGCGGCCATCGCCGCCGTACCTCGTCCGCACTACTACCGCCCGCCTTGTCACAAGCGGGCGATGCGCTCCTCTACCTCGGCTCGCAGGTGCTCCGACATGCCCTCGGCCTCCAGCAGGCGCGGGAGGGAGGCTGGGTCGAACATGTAGATGGCGAAGGCCTCGGTGACGGTCATGCCGCGGGTGGGGCGGTGGACGACTGTGATGGCGTCGCCGGCCTGGACCGGGCCGGGGGTGACCACGCGCAGGTAGGTGCCGGTGCGGTTTTCCCGGGCGAAGCGTTTCAGCCACTGCTTTTCGCCGCCCATCTTGGCCTGGAAAGTGGCGCAGGGGATACGGCCGAAGGTGGGGGACAGTTCCAGCGTGTCACCGATTCGCCATACCTCGCCGATCTGGGTGGTCAGGAGGTCGAGGCCGGCTGTGGTCAGGTTTTCGCCGAACATGCCGTCGGGGAGGGTCCGATTCAGTTCCTTCTCCCAGAAGGCGTAGTCCTCGCGGGAGTAGGCGTACACGGCCTGGTCGTCGCCGCCGTGGTGTTTCGTGTCGCCGATCTCGTCGCCGACCACGCCGCTGTGCAGGCCGGTGCGGCGGGGGCCGGGGGCGCGCACGTCGACGGGGTGGGTGACCGGCTCCTTGTAGATGCCGGTTTTTCCGACCTTCTTCGCCGGGTTGGGGCGCATCGCGCCGACGTTCACCGAGAGGACCTTGCCGTCTGTCATGCCGCGAACTCCAGGATTACTCGATCTTCGACGGGACGGTAGCCCAGCCGCTGATACAGCCGGTTGCTGGTCGGGTTGGCCGCGTCGGTGTTGAGCACGACCTCGGTGACGCCGGTGGCCTGGGCCGATCGGGTGGCGGCCACCGTGGCGCCGGCCGCGTAGCCGTGGCCGCGGTCGGCCGGCGGGGTGTAGACGATCAGCACGCGGGCCATGCCGGAGTCGGGGCGGGAATGGCTCGCCATCGCGACCGGGCGGCCCTCGTCCTCCCAGATCAGCTGGCCGCCGTAGCCGATGCGGTCGTCGATGACGTCGCCGAGACCGCTGAAGCCCTCACCGCCGGTCTCCGCGTAGAACGCCTCGTGCCACTCCATCAGCAGTTCCCGGTCGGCCGGCGTGGCCAAGCGCGCCCGGCCGGGTGGGGACGGCTCGGTCAGGGACTCGAGGCGGTACAGCCGGGTCCGGCGTCCCTCGGCGGGCCGGTGTCCCGTGCGCCGCTGCCAGGCGGCGGCCAGGATCTCGGCCGCCTCCGCCGGGAGATTGACTTCCGATGCTTGCGGTACGGCCTCCGCGGCCTCCGGCGGGACGGCGCTGACCAGCATCGGGTGCGGCGGCGTTCGCAGGAACACCCCGTCGACGGCGCCTGACGCCGTACGCCAGTAACCGAACAGCGGATCCGATGGCCCGAACGCCCGGAGTCCCCGGCGCCGCAAGGCGTCGACGATCGTGAGAAACACCGTGTGCTGAACCGGCCGGGCGGAGAGGAAGTCCCCCGCGGCCGTGGCGAATTCGTCGAGGTCGTTCGTCAGCCCCCAGCTCATCCTGTGATCCTCGCCAGCGGCCGCCGCGCCCGCACCCGAATTTAGAGGCCCCACGCCTTCGCTATCCGGGTCAGGGAGTCCTGACGGGTGGCCGGGTCGTAGACCGTGCCGGCCAGCATCAGCTCCTGCGCCCCGGTGCGCTCGACCAACTCGTCGAGGGCGGCGACGACCTCCTCGGCGGTGCCCGCGTACTGCGTGCCGGGCAGCGACTCGAGCAGGCTCCGGTCGAGGTCGCTGAGCTCGACCGCGGCCGCCGCCTCGGGTGTGACGATCGGGCCGAGGCGGCCGGTACGCAGGCTCAGCGCCATGATGCGGCTGGGGCCGGCCAGGTACTGCGCCTCCTCAGCCGTCTCGGCGGCGATCACCGAGGCGCTGACCATGGCCCACGGCTCGGGGTGGCGCGGCGACGGCGTGAAACCGGCCCGGTAGAGGTCGAGCGCCTTGTCCACATCGGAGCTCATCGCGAAGTGGTACGCGTAGCAGAACGGCAGGCCGAGGGCAGCCGCGACCTGAGCGCCGTAGGTGGAGGAGCCCAGCATCCACACTTCCGGGTAACTCTCGGCGACCGGCGTCGCCCGCAAGGATGACGGCTCGATGCGGTCGTCGCCGAGCAGCGACAGGACCGTCTGCAGGTGGTCGGGGAACTGCTCGACGGTCAGGTACGGCGAGACGCCGCGCAGCGCGGCCGCGGTGGCCTGGTCGGTGCCGGGGGCGCGGCCGATGCCGAGATCGACCCGGCCGGGGAAGAGCGCCTCGAGGATGGCGAACTGCTCGGCGACCACGAACGGCATGTGGTTGGGCAGCATCACGCCACCCGATCCGACGCGAATCGTTGTGGTTTGTGCGGCCACCGCACCGATCAGCACCGGCGGTGAGGTGGACGCGACGGCCGGCATGTTGTGGTGCTCCGCGACCCAGAAACGGGCGTAGCCCAACTGGTCGGCGGTCTGCGCGATCTCGACCGTGCCACGCAGGGCATCCGCACTGGAATGCCCCTCACGCACAGTGGCCAGGTCGAGGACGGAAAGTGGGACACGGTCCGCGGTGGTCACGATCCGACCCTACCGCGCCGGTCGCCGGGTCGACCTGTGACCAGGTCATCGGTGTCCTCCGGCTCAGCTCCCAACCCAACTTGATCGCCGACCAGCGACTGGAGCAGCAACTCATGGTGTCCTCCACCATCGAAGTCCGGGAAGCCCCGGCCACTCCGCCCGCCCGCCGGGCCGAGGGGGGCCACATCGGCTTCCGGCCGGACATCGAGGGTCTCCGGGCCATCGCCGTGACACTGGTCGTGCTGAGCCACGCGGGTCTCAGCACATTCGCCGGCGGGTACGTCGGCGTGGACGTCTTCTTCGTCATCTCCGGCTTCCTGATCACCACGCTGCTGCTCAAGGAGCTGAACAGGACCGGAAAGATCTCACTGCCGGGCTTCTACGCGCGCCGGGCCGTCCGCCTGCTGCCGGTCTCGACGGTCGTCGTGGTCGCGACCATCGTGGCCGCCTGGCTCTTCGTGCCGGCGACCCGGTTCACGTCGATCACGATGGACGGCCTGTTCAGCACCTTCTACGGCATCAACTGGCGTCTGGCGTACGAGGGGACCGACTACCTCAACGCGACGGCCGCCCCCTCGCCGTTGCAGCACCTGTGGTCGCTCGCCGTCGAGGAGCAGTTCTACCTGGTCTGGCCGCTGCTGCTGCTCGCCGTCGGTGCCGGCGCGCGCGGGAACCGCCGGGCCGCGATCGCGCTGAGCGCCCTGGTCGTGGTCTCGCTGATCGTCAGCGTGCAGCAGACGGCCGGCGCGGCGCCCTGGGCCTACTTCGGTTCGCACACCCGGGCCTGGGAACTCGGCGCAGGGGCGCTGGTCGCGCTGGCGGCCGGGCGTCTGGGCCGTACCCCCGAAGCGCCGGCGGCGGTGTTGACCTGGGGCGGCCTCGCGGCCGTGGTCGCGGCGGCCGTGACCTACGACGAGTCGACACCCTTCCCGGGCTCGGCCGCGCTGCTCCCGGTGCTGGGCACGGCCGCCGTGATCGCCGGCGGCACCTCGGCCGGGAGATGGGGCGCGGGCCGGGTCATCGGCACGGCGCCGTTCCGGTTCATCGGCAAGCTGTCCTACGGGTGGTATCTCTGGCACTGGCCGGTCCTGATGATCTGGCCGCTGGCCTTCATGCGCGACGCCGGCGTCACGTCGAACCTCGTGGTCGCGGCCGGTGCGCTCGGGCTCGCCTTCATCACGTACCACCTGATCGAAAACCCGGTCCGGACGCGCCCGGCGCTGCGCTCGCGGGCCCGCCGCGGCCTGGCCCTCGGCCTGATCCTCTCGGCCGGGGTGGCCGCCCTGACGCTGATCGCCGGGCAGTTCACACCGCCCGTCCCGACCGGGGCGGCCACAGTCGACACCGCGGCCGAGCTGGCCCGGGCGGCCGACCCGCAAGCCCGGCTCGCCCAGCTGATCAGCGGCTCCATCCGCGCCTCGCGCCTACCGGACAACCTGACGCCGAAACTGACCGAGGCGCGGGACCTCAACCCCCGCCCCTACGGGGACCGCTGCCACCTCGGCTACGGCGAAAGCGAACAGG
This sequence comes from Actinoplanes sp. NPDC048796, assembly GCF_040650035.1. Taxonomy (NCBI): domain Bacteria; kingdom Bacillati; phylum Actinomycetota; class Actinomycetes; order Micromonosporales; family Micromonosporaceae; genus Actinoplanes; species Actinoplanes sp. NPDC048796. Next base: position 778,059 of record NZ_JBEZGO010000002.1, read on the forward strand.
ACAGGGCCTGCGTCTACGGCGATCCGAACGGCGCCCGGACGATGTACCTGATCGGTGACTCGCACGCGGCACAGTGGTTCCCGGCGGTGGAGGGTGTCGCCCGCGGGCACGGCTGGAAGCTGATCGCGCTGACCAAGGCGGCCTGTCAGCTGCCGTCGGTGCTCAACTTCAACACGGTGCTCGACAAGCCGTACACCGAATGCGTCGCCTGGCGCGACCAGATCCTCGACCGCGTCGCCGCCGACCAGCCCGACCTGGTCGTCATGGCCTCCAACGACCTGGACAACGGCGGCATCTACGACGCGCACGGCCGGATCATCGAACGTACCGGCCGCCAGGACGACCCGGCCTGGGTGAGCGGCTGGCAGAAGACGTGGGCCCGGCTCGCCGGCGTCACCAAGGTGCTGCTGCAGGACACCCCGTACCCGGCGGACGTGGCGCCGGAGTGCGCGGCGACGAACCCGCGCCAGATCTTCAAGTGCGACCGCTCGGCGGTACGGGCCATCGCCGAGCCGCGACGGCGCGCGATGGTCGCCGAGCAGGCCGCGAAGAACGGCATCCGGGTGATCAACCCGACGCCGTGGTTCTGCGCCGACCGGAAGTGCCCGATCGTGGTCGGCAACACACTGGTCTACAAGGACGACAACCACATGTCGCTGCCCTACTCGCGGGCGCTCACCCCGGTCCTGGACGAGGCACTGTTCCCCACTGAGCGCTAGCCGCGCCGCTGCTGGTGGCGGATGGCCTGGACGCCGACCGTCACCGCGGCGAGGGCGGCGCCCGGGGCCAGCAGCCAGACCGGCCACGGGTAGACGTCGCCGTCCACAGTGGCGGCGACCAGGCCGAAGACCACCAGGTTGACGGTGGCCAGGGCGGCCCAGATGGTCCAGAGCACCATCATCGCGGTCGGCAGCCGGCGCGCCTCGCGGCGCTGCTCGGCGTCGCGCCGGGCGCGGACCTCGGTCGCGCTGAGGCCGGGGCGTGGCAGGTCGGTGAGGAGAAGAAGCAGTTCCTGGTACGTCTTCGAGCCGTACGCCGAACGCACGCGGTCGTCATACTCGTCGAGACTGAGGCGGCCCTCGTCGAGGGCGGCCTTGAGCTGTTCGGCGACCTTGTGACGGTCGGCGTCGGCGGCACGCATCGTCTCGATGTCGGTCCGAACCTCTTTCGTCATCGGACACTCCTTATACGCACCCCCGCCGACCGGGTCAGGCTAACGGAGGAACACCACGATGAGATACAGCGACATAGCGGCCCGCAACCGCGCGGCGTACGGGCCGGACGCCGCCGCCGACCGCGACACGTTCGCCAAGGAGCCGTGGAAGCTGTCCGAACGCTCGGCGTTCCTGTCCCGGCTCCGCGCCGCGCGGGCGTCGTCACTGCTCGAGGTGGGTTCGGGCACAGGTCAGGACAGCGCCTGGTTCCAGTCCGAGGGCCTGGACGTGACGGCTGTCGACATGTCGCCGTCGATGGTGGAGAGGACCGCGGCCAAGGGCGTACGGGCGTACCCGAGAGACGTCCTTGACCTGGGCTTTCCGGCCGAGTCGTTCGACGCCGTCTGGTCGATGAACACGCTGCTGCACGTCCCGACGGACGCCATGGACGAGGCGCTGGCGTCGATCTGCTCGGTGCTGCGCCCCGGAGGGCTGTTCCACCTGGGTGTCTTCGGCGGGAAGCACGAAGAGGGTGTGATGGCCGAGGACCATCACACCCCGCCCCGCTTTTTCGCGTTTCGCACCGACGAGCAGATGCTGTCGCTCGCGGCCCGCCACTTCGAGATTCTTGATTTCCATGTGTACGCGGTGGGCGTCCGCTACCAGTCGCTGGCGCTGGTCCGCCCGGTTCAGTGGTGATGGTGGTAGTGGTGCGCGACCGCGTGCCCCTTGCCCCGCGAGATCATCCACCGGTTGACCGGCACGGTGACCACGAAGGCGATGGCGAGCGCCACGATCAGGCTCCCCCAGAAGAGCGGGTCGCCGAGGCCGGCCTCCATCGCACCCGGGATGACGAGTAGCGCGGCGTTGTCGACCAACTCCATCACCGCGATGGAGACGGTGTCGGCGGCCAGAGCGACGCCGAGCGCCCGCTGGAACCCGACGCCCGCGGCCAGCACCGGCCGGATGGCCAGCGTGTAGCCGAAGAGGAAGGCCAGCGCCACGGAGAGCGCGATGGTCGGCCCGGTTCCCCAGCCCAGCGCCGTTCCGATCACCATGCCCAGGATTTCTCCGATGGCACAGCCGGTGAGGCAGTGCAGAGTCGCCGAGATCGCGGACCGGGTCAGTTCCTTCGATGCCGTAGACATGACCCGACCATACCCCCTGGGGGTATGGTCGGGTCAATGGGTCACTGGCTGATCGTGTTGCGACCCGGGCCACCGAAGAGCCGGTCGGTGCCGGTGCCGCCGACGACGACGTCGTTGCCCTGGTCGCCACTGAGGAAGTCGTTGCCGCTCTCGCCGTACAGCTTGTCGTTGCCCTCGTCGCCGTGAATCAGGTCCTTGCCGGCGCCGCCGTAGAGGCGGTCGTCGCCCTCGAAGCCGTGGAGCTGGTCGTTGCCGGCGCCGCCGTAGGCGACGTCGTGGCCCAGGTTGCCCATGATGGTGTCGTTGCCGGCGTCGCCGTAGATGGTGTCGTTGCCGGCCAGGCCGTACAGGAAGTCGTCACCGGCCCCGCCCAGGATCTTGTCGGTGCCGTAACCGCCCACGACGGTGTCGCCGCCGGCGCCGCCGGAGAGCCAGTTGCTGCCGTACGCGTCGGTGAGGTGATCGTTGCCACCGCCACCGGACAGCGTGTCGTTGTCGGTGCCGCCGATCAGGGTGTCCGCGCCACTGCCGCCCCACAGGATGTCCTGGCCCGAGCTGCCGTCGGCGTACATGCGTACGGACGTCTTGTTCTGGACCTTGTCGTTCTTGTCCTCGAGCAGAACCCGGATCTGACTCGCCGGCCGGGGAGTCGTGCAGCGGACCTTGGTGGCGTCGCCCTTGACGGCCTGGCAGCCCTTCCCGGCCTTGACGGCGACCCGGTCGTCGAGCGTGACGGTGCGGCCGGAGATGGTGAGGACCAGAGAGTTGGCCTGGCCGAGACCGGCGGTGAACCGAACAACACTGCCGTCGACCCGGGCCGCGCCGGCCCCCGAGGCGGCCTGGGCCGGAGAGACGAACAGGGCGCTCGCACCGACAGCGGCGGCGGCGATTCCGATGGCGGACAGCGCCTTACGGTTGAACAAGAACATGACAACAACCCCCGTGGTTGATTTCGATTGAGCGGTTTCGTTCACCGCGATGCCGAAATCCTAAGAGGATCAACGTGGCCGGCATCTCACCGATTCGTGCCACCCCTAGATCCCCCGGGCGGGGTCGCACTGAATGATCACCGGATGGACTTCGAGCTGGATCCACCGCGTGGCGTAGGGCCGCTGCGCCTCGGCATGACCGCCGAAGAGGCAAGGTCGACAGTGGACACCCTGAACCGGGACCGGCCGAGCGGACTTCGGTTCGATGTGGGTTTCGGGGCGGCCGGCCCGACACTGCACCGGGTCAACGCGATCGAGGTCTGGCGCCCCTCCGTCCCGGACGACGTCGTGCGCTTCCGGGATGTCGACGTCTTCGGGCTCCCGGCCAAGGAGGTCGTCGCACGCATCCGGCGACATGCCGCACTCGAGGAGTTCGAGTCGGGCTCCGGCTACGCGGCGAAGGACCTGTATCTGGCGTTCTGGCGCCCCTTCGTCGCGGACGACGATCCCGGCGAGGAGGAGGGCTACTTCTTCCAGACCGTCGCCGTGGCCCGGCCCGGTTACGGCGACACCCCGGCCGAGGCGGCGGCAAGAATCGCCGCGGGCGGCGAGCCCGGCTACTGAGCGCCGCTCGCCGGGCTCAGACCGGCTCGGTGAGCGGCTGGTCGATCCGGGCCCTGATCTCGGGGCGGAGCGTCTGTAGCGGTCAGACCGGCTCGGTGGCCAGGGCCTGGCGTTGGCGGTCGGTGGCTCGGCGGTCGGCCTGGGCGATGGAGCCGTGCGGGACGGCGGCGACCAGGGCGGCGATCAGCAGGGCCACTGAGGCGAAGACGAAAGCCCACGGGAGGCCGCCGGGGCGGTCGACGATGGCGCCGGCCACGGCTCCGCCGGCGGCGCTGCCCGTCACCGAGACGGTGACGATCCAGGTGTAGGCCTCGTTCAGCATCGACGGCGGGGCCAGGCGGCCCACCAGGTTGCTCTCGACGGTCAGGGCGGGTGCGATCGTGGCGCCGCCCAGGACCAGGGCCGCGCCGAGCCAGAGGGGGCTGGGCATGAAGGCCAGGATCAGGAAGCTCAGGGAGACGCTGGCCAGCAGCCAGGCGAACTGGCGGGGCAGGGGCATGGCGGGGCGGCGGGTGCCGAACCAGATGCCGCCGATGGCGCTGCCCACGCCCCAGATGCCGAGCAGCACGCCGCCCAGGCCGTCGCCGCCGCCGTGGTGGGTGGCGTAGGCGGGGACGATGACGCCGGCCGCGCCGAAGGCTATTCCGAGGGCCACCACGCACAGCAGCAGAGCCGGGAAGCCTGAGACCTTGAGCGGGCCCAGGCCGCGGGCGGCGTCGAGCGCCTCGTGGCGGTGCCAGCGGCGCATGACGGGCAGGCGGGCGATCCACAGCGTGCCGAGCAGCGTGGCGCCGGCGGCGCCCAGCAGGGCCGTGGCCGGGTTGCTGGTGAGGACGACCAGGGCGGCCACGAGCATCGGGCCGAGGACGAAGACCAGCTCGAACAGGGACGTCTCGGCCGCCATGGCGGCGCCGCGCAGGTGGTGGTTGCCGCCGCCGATCTCGGTCATGTCGGTCCAGGCCCGGCGGATGGCGGCGGTCAGCGGCGGGTACGTGGCACCGGCCACCGCCGAGGCCACGAAGATCCACGGCAGGGCGGACTCGCCGGAGCGGCTGGTGAGGACCAGGGCCACGAGCGCCAGGGGATGCAGGATCGCGGTGGCGAAGAGGATCGGGGACGGGCCGATGCGGTCGGCGAGACGGCCGGCGATCGGGCTCACGGCGGCGCCGGCCAGGGCGTACACACCGCCGGCCAGACCCGCCGCGGCGTAGCGGCCGGTCTCCTGCTGGACGAGAAGCAGCAGAGCCAGCGGGGTCATACCGATGCCTAGCCGGGCAAGGATCCCCACGCTGAGCAGGACCCGTCCGCCCGGCAGGTGCCAAACGCCCAGGTACTGACGCAACGCGGTCACTTCTTCGCTCCCTCAGGTATGTAACGACCGATACGGTCCCCGACCCTAACGCCGGGTGCGGCGGCAACACATCCGAAATCCTGGCGCCGGTGTTGGGAAACACAGCGAGGGGCCGCCCGCTCGCGCGGACGGCCCCTCGGCGGGAACGGGTCAGCGGTACTGGATGGCACCGGCCTGCTGGCGCAGGCGGGCGACGCGCTGCTCCATGGGCGGGTGGGTGGAGAACAGCGACGCGATGCCGCCGCCCTTGAGCGGGTTGGCGATCATCAGGTGCGCGGCGCTGGTGAGGCGGTTGTCGGCCGGCAGGGGCAGGCGCTGAGCCCCGTACTGAATCTTCTCGAGAGCACTGGCCAGAGCCAGCGGGTCGCCGGTCAGCGCGGCGCCGTCGGCATCCGCCTGGTATTCGCGGTTGCGGCTGATGGCGAGCTGGATGATCGTCGCGGCCAGCGGGCCGAGGATCAGCATCGCCAGCAGCGCGGCCGGGTTGGGGCCGTCGTCGTCGTCCGAACCGCCCAGCGGCAGGAAGATCGCCAGCTGCGCGAAGCTCGTGACGATGCCGGCCAGCGCGGCGGCCACGCTCGAGATCAGGATGTCCCGGTTGTAGACGTGGGAGAGCTCGTGGCCGATGACGGCCCGCAGCTCACGCCGGTCGAGCAACTGGGTGATGCCGGTGGTCACCGCGACCGCGGCGTGCCGCGGGTTGCGGCCGGTCGCGAACGCGTTGGGCTGCATCGTCGGCGAGACGTAGAGCCGCGGCATCGGCTGGCCGGCGGCGGTGGCCAGCTCACGGACGATCTGGTGGAGGGCCGGGAACTCGGCCTCGGTGACCGGCTGCGCGCGCATCGCCCGCAGGGCCAGCTTGTCGGAGAAGAAATACGATCCGGCGTTCAGGGCCAGCGAGATGACCACCGCGAACACCAGGCCGCCGCTGCCGCCGAGCCAGTAGCCCGCGCCCAGGATGAGGGCGGTGAGCAGACCCAGCAGAGCGGCCGTCTTGAGGCCGTTGTGATGGCTGGACAACAGAAACTCCTTCGGCATGCGGACCGGGTGAGGTCCGCATTCCATGGAACATCGCCCGCCGGGGAATTCATCCGTCACGGACTGTGAGTTCGCTGAGGAACCCTAGGTCAGGGCGTCGAAGAGCAGCTGTGGGGCGAAGCCGAGGCCCACCGCCACCAGCGAGGCCGCCGCCAGGACGAAGCCGACGGATCGGGACACCGGCCGGCGCGGGTGCGTGGCCGCCTCCAGCAGGGCCGGGTCGGCGACCGAGATGCCCGGCGCCTCGGCTTTTGTGTAGAGCAGCGCCGACACCCGTACGTAATACGCCAAACCGATCACCGCGTTCAGCGCCACCACCCCGGCCAGCCACCCGTGCCCGTTGTCGATCAGGGCGTCCACCACCGTGACCTTGGCGAACAGGCCGGCCAGACCCGGCGGCAGCCCGGCCAGGCCCGCGAAGGCCAGCACCAGCGCCGCCCCCAGCCACGGTGAGCGCCTTCCCGCCCCTCGATAGGCCGTCAGCGACCCGCCGTCCGCGCCCGGCGCCCGCAGGGCCACCACCGCGCCGAAGGCGATCAGCTCCAGCACCACGAAGAAGACGGAGTACGCCGCCGCGGCCGCCACCCCGGCCTCGCCCAGCGCCAGCGCGGCCAGGATGTAGCCGGCCTGGGCGATCGACGACCACGCCAGCAGGCGCACCATCCGGCTCTGCCGGAGCGCGACCAGGTTACCCACAGTCATCGTCAGGACGGCCAGGACGCCGGTCAGCGCGGTCGCGTCGACCCGGGACACGATCGCGGCCAGGGCCAGCACACCGCCCAGCTTCGAGGCCGTCGACAGGTAGGTCGCGACCGGCAGGGGCGCGCCCTCGTAGGTGGCCGGGGCCCACGCGTGCAGCGGCACCGCCGCCACCTTGAAGGCCAGGCCGATCACCAGCAGCGCCACCCCGGCGTCGGCCACCGGTGCGAACGGGCCGGTTCCGTCGATGAGGCGGTCGAGGTGCAGGGCGCCGGTGGCCGCGTAGTTCAGGGCCGCGCCGAGCAGCGCGATCGCCGTCGACACGACGCTGATCAGGAAGAACGTGACCGAGGCGGAGGCCGAGGCCGTGCTGATCCTTTCACCGGGCGCGAAGCGGCGCAGGCCGACGAGCAGGTAGAGCGGCAGGGTCAGCGTCTCCACGCCGACGATCAGGGTGACGAGGTCACCGGCGTAGCCGACCACCACGCCGCCGGTCATCGAGCAGGCGAGCAGGAAGCAGTACTCCCCCGCCGGGGCCGTGCCGATCTTCAGGGACGGTACGGACAGCCCGAGTACGCCGACGGTCAGGCCGGCGAAGACGACGGCGGCCACCATGGCCAGTGGGCTCGGCACCCAGGAGCAGGAGGTTCCCGCGCAGAAGGTGCCGGCCCGGGAGCCGCCGACGACGATCGCGCTGACCGCGGTGGCGACGCCGCCGGCCGCCAGCGCGGTGAAGATCGCGGGCCGGGAGGAGAAGAGCAGGTCGGCCAGGAGTACGAGGACAGCGGTGCCCGCCGCGGCGTAGAGCGGCAGCAGCGAGACGTGATCGACAGTCTGCGCCGTCATGGCAGGGCCTCCGTCAGGGCTCGCATGGGTGCGCTCGTCGCGATCAGCACCAGGGCCGGCGCGAGCCCCACGACCAGGGTCAGCACGGCCAGCGGCGACCAGGCCAGCCACTCGCGGCCGGTGACGGCCGGCATGAGGGAGCCCGGTTCGAAGGCGGGGCCGTGGGTCACCCGGCGGAGAAGGCGCAGGAAGTACGCGGCGGTCAGCGCGCCGCCGATCGCCGCGAGCACGGCCAGGGTCGTCCACAGGCCGCCGCCGCGCTGGACCGCGGCCACCACGGCGAAGGCCTCGCCCCAGAAACCGGCCAGGCCGGGCAGGCCGAGGGAGGCGATGGCGGCGAAGCCGAGCAGGCCGGCCAGCCGGGGCGCCGTCTCGCGCAGACCGCCGAGCTGGGACAGCTCACCGGTGTGGGCCCGGTCCTTGATCGCTCCGGCCAGGAAGAACAGGAGACCGGTGATGAGCCCGTGGGCGACGTTGCCGAGCAGCGCCGCCTGGAGGCCGGTCTCGCTCAGGGTGGCGATGCCGAGCAGCACGAAGCCCATGTGCCCGACGCTGGAGTAGGCGATCAGCCGCTTCAGTTCGGTCTGGCGCAGGCAGATCAGGGAGCCGGCCAGGATCGCCGCCACGGCCAGGACGCCCAGCACGGGCGCGGCCTTCTCGGCGCCGAGCGGGGCCACGCCGACGCCGACCCGGATGAGGCCGTAGGTGCCCATCTTGAGCAGCACGCCGGCCAGGATCACCGAACCGACGGTGGGGGCCTGGGTGTGCGCGTCGGGCAGCCACGTGTGCAGCGGCCAGAGCGGGGCCTTCACCGCGAAGGCGATGGCGAGCAGGGTGAAGACCGCGTACTGGGTGGTGCGGTCGAGTCCGGCCCCGCCGGCCAGCTCGGCCAGGTCGGCGCTGCCGGCGGATACCGCGACGGTGACGACGCCGAGCAGCAGGAACACCGAGCCGAACAGGGTGTAGAGCACGAACTTGCGGGCCGCCCGGCGCCGGTCCTCGCCACCCCAGCCGGCGATCACGGCGTACATGGGAAGCAGCACGACCTCGAAGAACAGGAAGAACAGGATGAGGTCGAAAGCCAGGAAGGTGCCGGCTATGCCGGCTTCGAGGACCAACAGCAGGGCGGTCAGGGCACGACCGGAGCTTTTTTGGAGGTACGCCGTGCAGAGCACCGTCAACAGGCCGGTCAACGCGACGAGCGGGTAGGAGACGCCGTCCACGCCGAGGTGGAAGTCGAGGTGCAGCGCCGGGACCCAGGAGACGTCCACCTCGGTCCAGAGGCCACCACCCGACGAGGACCGCGCGAAGGGCAGCAGGATGATCGGCAGGAGCGTGACCGCGGCGAAGGCGGTGCCGGCGATGCGGGCGGTGCGGTCGCGCAGGAGGGCCACGACGGCCGCGCCCAGGGCGGGCAGCGCCACGACGGCGACCAGAGCGACTTGGTAGATCGTCATGAGGCGGCTCCGAACCAGACGGCCACGACGCCGAGCAGCAGGGCGCCGGCGAGGACGGCCACGGCGGCGGCCGGCAGCGGCACCCGGTGGGCCAGGGCCAGCGCGTTCCCGACGCCGGTGGTTCCGGTGCCGGTGCCTTCGACGGCCGCGTCCACCACCTTCTCGTCGGTGGCGGTGACGACTCCGGCGAGCGCGCGTACCGGCCGTACCACCAAGCGGTCCTGAACCGCGTCGAGATGGAAGCCGGAGGCGAACAGCTGCCGGGCCGGGCCCAGCGCCTCGGCCGGGTCGGCCCCGGGCACCGCCCGCCACAGCCACCAGGCCGCGCCGGCGCCGGCCGCCAGCAGCACCAACGGCAGGACGAGGGCGACGCTCAAGTGCGGATCTTCCATCTCGAGGGCGGTGCGGAAGCCGGGCGCGTACGCGACGAGGCCGAGCAGCGCGGCCGGGATGGCCAGGATCAGAATCGGCCAGCGCATCGCGCCCGGCGGGTCGTGCGGGGTGGCCGGCGCGGTGTAGCGGGCGTCGTCGAAGCCGATCTCCCAGTCCGGGCCGTCGGGCCCGTGCGCGCGCGAGATGCCGAAGAAGGCGCGGAGCAGGAGCCGGGTCGCGTACCAGGCGGTGATCGCAACGGCGAACAGGGCGGCCAGCCAGACCACCCAGCCGACCCACACCGGCGCCGTCTCGCCGCCCTCGGTGGCATGGGCGGCCGCGGTCAGCACGTTCTCCTTGGACCAGAAACCCGACAGCGGGGGTACGCCGGCGAGCGCACCCAGGCCCACCACGAACGACCAGAACGTCACGGGCATGTGCTCGCGCAGCCCGCCCATCCGGGACAGGTAGTTGGTGCCGACCGCGTGGATCACGGCGCCGGCCGCGAGGAAGAGCAGCGCCTTGAACGCGGCGTGGGTGAGCAGGTGGAACAGGGCGGCGGCGGGCGAGCCGACGGCGAGCGCCCCGGTCATGTAGCCGATCTGGCTGACCGTCGACCAGGCGAGGACGCGCTTCAGGTCGTCCTGCGCGGTCGCGCTGAGGGCGCCGAGCAGGATCGTGACGGCCGCCATGACACCGAGCGTGGCCAGCGCGGCCGGCGACTGGTCGTAGAGCGGGTAGAGCCGGAAGACCACGTACACACCGGCGGCGACCATCGTGGCCGCGTGGATCAGCGCCGAGATCGGCGTGGGGCCGGCCATCGCGTCGGGCAGCCAGGTGTGCAGCGGGAACTGGGCGCTCTTGCCGGCCACGCCGGCCAGGATCAGCAGCAGGGCGGCGGTGAGGGTGCCGCTGGAGTAGTCGTGAGTGAGCAGGTCGGCGATCCGCGAGGTGCCGGCCCCGGCGATCAGGATCGCGACGCCGAGCAGGAATCCGACGTCGCCGACGCGGGTGACCAGGAACGCCTTCACAGCGGCGGCGGGCGCCTCCGGCAGGCGGCGGTCGTGGCCGATCAGCAGGTACGAGCAGGCGCCCATCACCTCCCAGCCGACCAGCACGCCGATCAGGTCGCCGGACGTGACGACCAGCAGCATGGCGCCGGTGAAAAGGCTGATCTGGGCCGCGTACGGGGCGTAGCGCGGATCGTCGTGCAGATAGGCGACCGAGTAGATCTGCACGAAGAGGGCGACGGTGGCGACGGCGAGCGCGACATAGAGGGCGGCGACGCCGGCGCTGAAGCCGATGGTCAGGTCGATGCCGCCGATGCTCACCCAGCGTGTGCTCACGTCGATCGGCTTGTGCGCGAAGAGCAACAGGCCCAGGGTCACCAGCAGTGCGGCGGCGGCCCCGGCGATACCGAGGGTGGCGGCCGGGCGGCGTCGCTCACCGTCGCCCGGAGGCAGCAACAGTCCGATCAGGCCCAGCAGCAGCGGCACGCCGGGAATCAAGGCGGCGATCACCCGGTCACCCGCTCTTCGTCCTCGTGCTCGTGCTCATGGAGCGCGACGTCGTCGAGCACCACGGCGCGGCGCAGGCGGTAGTACTGCAACACGATGGCCAGGCCGACGCCGACCTCGGCGGCCGCGATGACGATGATGAACAGCGCGAAGATCGCGCCGGCCTTGGGCTCGGCGGCGGGATAGGCCCAGGCTTCCGGTTGGACGCCGGTGAGCGTCGACTTGATCGACGCGTCGGCCGCGACCAGGATGAGATTGACCGCGTTGAGCATGAGCTCGACCGCCATGAGCACGAGGATCGCGTTACGCCGGCGCAGCACGCCGTAGACCCCGAGGGCGAAGAGCAGAGCGGCGATCACGTACGGGATGACGGCGTGCATCAGGCGTCATCCCCCTTCGGAAGCTCGCGCGGGGGCGGTGGCAGGGCCGGCTGCTCCTCGTCGGGGATGGGCTCACCGACCGTGTTCTCCACCTTGCGCGGGCCGGTGTCGGGCGGGGGTGGATCCTCGCCGCCGAGCGTCGGGCCGGCCTCGCGGGCGCGGAAGACGACGTCGTGGGCCTGCTGCCGGAGCAGTTCGTCGCGGGTCATCTCCGAGGGGTCGCGGCGCTGGTCGGGCTGAGCCTCGACCACGGTGGCGACGTTCTGCGCGGCGCCGTTCTCGGCGGCGGCGGCCTGGTTGGCCGCGGCGACCTCAGCCGCGTGCTGGGCGCGGACGCGGGCCTGGGCGGCGGCCTGGCGGGCGGCGATCCGCTCCAGGCGGGCGACCACCTCGGGCGACTCGTCGATCGGGCTGGGCGGCGGCGCGACGGCGGCCGGGTCCGGGCCGCCGCGGGCGCCGATGTCGGGGCGGGAGAGGACGATCGCGCCGACCAGGGCGGCCAGCAGCAGGATCGAGAGCACTTCGAACGGCAGCACCCAGGCGCCGAAGATCTGCTCGCCGACCCGGCGGCCGGTGCCCGGCGGCGGCAGCTCGTAGCGGGTCCAGCGGAACGCGTCCATGAGCAGAACGGACAGTCCCAGGCCGACACCGGCGCCGATCAGGGCGGCCGGCCCGGCCGGGCGGTCCAGGTCGGGTGAGGGACCGATCGGCGCCCGGGTGAGCATGACGGCGAACAAGAGCAGCACGACGACGGCGCCGACATAGACCAGAACCTGCACCCAGGCGACCAGTTCGGCGCCGAGCACCAGGTAGAGGCCGGCGATCGCGCCCAGGCTGACCACCAGGTAGAGGCCGGCCCGGACCAGATGGGTGCTGGTGACGACGAGGGCGCCCGAACCGACCGCGATCACGCCGAGAGCCAGCATCAGCGCGTCCGCGACCGTCACTTCTCCGGCTCCGCGTTCGGCCGCTGCGCGGTGGGGCGCTCGGTCCGGCGTACCGAAGGCCTGGCGGTCTTGGCGGCAGTGGCCGCACCCGGACCGGCGGCCTTGCGTTGCGCCGTGGCCTCCTCCTTCGAAGGCTCGCCGAGAACATCGTGGGCCGGCGGCGGCGGAACGGTGCGCATCCACTCGCCCAGCCGGTCCTTGTCGTGCAGCAGGTCGAGGACGTCGACCTCGGAGTATTCGAACTCGGGCGTCCAATGCAGCGCGTCGAACGGGCAGACCTCGATGCAGATGCCGCAGTACATGCACAGCGAGAAGTCGATGTCGAACCGATCAAGCACGTTGCGCTGACGCGCCCGCGCGGCGCCCGGGACGACGACCTCTTCCTTGTGCGAGTCGATGTAGATGCACCAGTCCGGGCACTCGCGCGCACAGAGCATGCAGACGGTGCAGTTCTCCTCGAGAAGAGCGATCACACCGCGGCTGCGCGGCGGCAGATCGGGCTCGACATCGGGATACTGCTGAGTGGTGGACCGCTTGGTCATCGTCTTGAGCGTGACCGCGAGCCCTTGGACCAGACCCTTACCGGGCGTGCCGCGCTCCCCGTCGTCACTCACAAAGAGACATCCTGCCCCGTCCGGCCGAGTGACGCGAGCACACCCCCACCAGATCTTCCGGTACGGTGAACGCGGCAGGAAATACCGGGAGGCGATTTATGAGCGCTATGACCAGCGACACGCCCCCGAAGGACGACTGGACCTCCAGCGATCTTGAGCAGTTTCCCGAGGATGGCGTGCGCCGCGAACTATTCGACGGAGCAATGCACGTGACCCCTGCTCCATCCAGCATCCACCAGTCCTTAGCTCTGATCTTGGGTGCCACGCTGACGCGTGGCTGCCCTGATCATCTATTTGTCAGTCAGTCGAATGAAGTCGAGCTGACGACGGATCGGGTCTACATTCCCGACCTTCTAGTGATCAAATTTGAGGCCGCCAAGTCGGGGCGAGGGAAATTTCCCGCCTCTGACGTCGTGCTGGTGGCCGAGATCGTGTCTCCCAGCACGAAGGGCACCGATCGGGTAACCAAGCCGACCGGTTACGCGCACGCCGGAATCCCGTACTTCTGGTTGATCGAGACCCTGGACGGCCTTGAGGTCACCACCTTCGAGCTGAACTCAGAAACCCAGAGCTACGACGAGACCGGATTCTTCTCCGGGGATGACACCCTCCGCGCCGAACAGCCCTGGAAGATCGAGATTCCGCTGGCCTCCATCCGCCCGCGCAATCTCTAGGGAGCACCGCAGTGGGCGACCTTCCTCCGGAGGACGGTTGGACCACAGACGATCTGAACGCTTTTCCGGATGACGGGGTGCGGCGCGAGTTGCTGGACGGAGTGCTACTCGTGCCGCCCTCCCGCACCGACATCCACCAGATCGTCGCGATGCGCCTCATGGCGGCTTTGGAGGGCTCCTGTCCGATCGCTTACCAGGTCACGCAGGGCATGGAGGTACGGATCGGCCGCCGCTGCTGCTTCAGTCCCGACGTCCTGGTGGCGACGGACGAAGCAGCCTGTCGCCGCCCGGCTTTCTATGAACCGCAAGAGATCGTGCTCGCCGCCGAAATCGTCTCGCCGGCCTCTCAGAGCATGGATCACATCACGAAGAAGGCCCTCTACGCCGCTAGCGGGATTCCACACTACTGGGTGATCGAGACCGACAACGGTCTCGTCGTCCACACGCATGAGCTGGATTCTCGGGTCCGGATATACAGGCCGGCCATAACCTTCGACGTCGAAGTCGACGTCCCGGAGCCATGGCCGATCCGGGTGCCACTCAAGCGGCTCACTCCCCGCTACCTCTGAGTCAGGTAAGCACCTTGACCGTGGCGGTCAGGACTAGCTGGGCCAGGGAGACGGGGACCAGGACCAGCCAGCAGAGGCGTTGGAGCTGGTCCTCGCGCAGGCGGGGGTAGCTGACGCGCAGCCAGATGATGACGAACGAGACGGCGAAGATCTTGGTCAGGGTCCAGAGCCAGCCGAGGTGGTCGGCGAAGGGGCCGTGCCAGCCGCCCAGGAACAGGACTGTGGTCAGCGCGGCGATCACGACGATGCCTACGTACTCCGCAAGCAGGAAGAACGCGAAGCGCAGGCCCGTGTACTCGGTCATGTAGCCGAAGACCAGCTCCGAGTCGGCGATCGGCATGTCGAAGGGTGGGCGGCGGATCTCGGCCAGGCCGGCGATGAAGAAGACGAGCGCGGCCGGGGCCTGCCAGAGCAGCCACCAGGGGCGCCACGCCTCGACGATGCCGGGCAGGCTCAGCGTGCCGGCCGCCATGGCGACGCTGGCCGCCGCCAGCACCAGGGGAAGCTCGTAGCCGAGCAGCTGGGCGGCGCCGCGCAGGCCGCCGAGCAGGCTGTATTTGTTCGCCGAAGCCCACGCCGACATCAGCACGGCGACCACGCCCACGCCCAGCACGGCCAGGACGAAGAACAGACCCACGTCCAGGGCCTGCGCGACGAGGCCGTCCGGTCCGAGCGGGATGACGAGCAGGACCAGCAGGTACGGGAACAGGGCGACCAGGGGCGCCAGGCGGAAGACCCGCCGGTCCGCGTCGCCGGGAGTGATGTCCTCTTTCTGGACGAACTTCACGCCGTCGGCGACCAGCTGCGCCCAGCCGTGGTAGCCACCGGCGTACATCGGGCCGAGGCGGCCCTGCATGTGGGCCATCACCTTGTGCTCGGCCTGGCCGACGACCAGCGGCAGCACCAGGAAGCCGACCACGACGGCCAACACCCTGATCGTGAGATCGAGCCACAGCGGCATCAGGCTTGGGGTCCCCACTCGTGGGGCGCGGGCACGCCCGGCGGCCGCATGGGGGCGCGCTTGGCCGTACCGGCCTCGGACTCGCCCGGCTCTTTGGCGCCCGGCCAGGCCTTGGCGACGCGGGAGGCCAGCACGAACTCCTTGCGCAGCGGGTGACCCTCGAAGCCGGGCGGCAGCAGCAGCGGCCGCATGTCGGGGTGGCGGGCGAAGGTGACGCCGAACATCTCGTGCGTCTCCCGCTCGTGCCAGTCGGCGCCGGCGAACAGCTCGGTCACCGACTCGATGACCGGCTCGTCGCGCGGCACGAGCGTCCGGAGCAGCAGCGCGTGCCGGCGGCGGGTCGAGTAGAGGTGGGCGACGACGCGGAACCCGTCGGCGCCCTCGTCGACGGCCGACAGCCAGTCGAAGAAGTCGCAGCCGAGGGCGCCGTTGTGCTTGGCCGTGCCGACCGTCTCCCACCACCGCGCGACCGGCACGTCGACGACGGCCCGCTCGTGGCCGGGGCCGCCACCGGAGAGACCGGCGACGATCTCGCCCGGAGGCGCGTCCGGCGAGTCGTCCGTCAGGAGCGCGACCAGGCGCTCGCCGACCTCGTCAGGCGTCATGGCGTCATCCTAGGGGCTCCGGCGTCAGAGTCCGGGGAGCCGGCCGTTGCGGAACACGTCGACGAAGTCCTGGTGGTCCTCGCGGGCCTGGTCGCCGTAGCGATGGGCGAACTCGACCAGATGCCGGACGAAACCGGCCTCATCCTTGTCGATCTCGGCCACGATGGCCTCCTCGGTGGAGAAGTCGACGAGGTCGTGGCTGGACTCGTCGTCGGCCACCGAGTGCATGCGGGCGACGGCCCGGCCCAGGTCGGACAGGACGCCGGTGAGCTCCTCGGGCTCGTTCACGTCGGCCCAGTCGAGGTCGGCCGCGTACGGCGAGACCTCGGCCACGAGCTGGCCGACACCGTCCAGGGTGGTGTAGCCGACCCACGGATCGGCGTGTGCCTGCAGGGCGTGCTGCGACTCGGCGGTGCGGTGCCCCTGATGCCGGAAGTACGCGCGGACCCGCTCGTCGTCGATCCAGCGGGCGACGGCCGGCACCTGCGCCTGCTTCATGTAGATGATCACGTCGTTCTCGAGGGCCTGGGTGTGCCCTTCGAGCAGCAGGTTGTAGCTGGGCAGCCCGGCCGATCCGATGCCGACGCCCTTGCGCAGCTTGATGTCCTTGATGTGGGTGGCCACCGGCCGGGTGGCCTGCGGCAACGTGGTCAGGTACTGCTCGAAGGCGGCCTGGACCATGGCGTCGGTGGCCTCGTCGGTCTCGTAGACGCCGTCGAGCAGCGCGAACCGGCGCTCATAATCGTCGATGACGGTCTGCCCGTTGAGCAGGTCGACGCGCGTGTTGAGGCGTGCCTCCTGGAGCACCCGGCGGAGCACGCCGTCCGCGGTGTCCAGGGTGATCGACCCGATCGCGTCGTCGCCGCCGGTCGCGATGGCCCGCAGCTCGGTCAGGTAGGAGCGGGCGAACGTGGTGACCAGGGTGGTGATGTTGTCGTCGGAGAGCGCCTTCTGATATCCGATGAGCGCCACACTGGCCGCGAAGCGCTTCAGATCCCAGGAGAAGGGCCCGACGTACGCCTCGTCGAAGTCGTTGACGTTGAAGACGAGCTGCCCGGACGAGTTCATGTACGTGCCGAAGTTCTCGGCGTGCAGGTCGCCGTGAATCCAGACGCGGCTGGTGTGCTCGTCGAGGAAGCTGTCGTCGGCATAGCCGGCCGACAGGTCGGCGTAGAACAGCGAAGCGCTGCCGCGATAGAAGGCGAAGGGCGAAGCCGCCATCTTCCGGAACTTGCGGCGGAAAGCGGCCGGATCGACAGCTATCAACCCACCGAATTCCCTGGTCAGGACCTCGATGATGAAGTCCGCGCGCTGCTCAGTCATACCTGCGGAGACTAGTCCCCACTTGCACCCTGCGGGGTCACGATCGGAGCGCTGAGTGACGCGACGTCCCGCTTGGCCGCCAGCGGATCGGGCCGGGACACACCGCCGGGCCCGGCCTGCTCGGCCGCGATCTTCTCTTGCAGCCGCAGAATGCCGTGCAGCAGCGCCTCGGGCCGCGGCGGGCAGCCGGGCACGTAGACGTCGACCGGAATGATCTGGTCGACGCCCTTGGTCACCGAGTACGAGTCCCAGTACGGCCCACCGCAGTTGGCGCAGGACCCGAACGAGATCACGTACTTCGGCTCGGGCATCTGGTCGTAGAGCCGCTTGATCGCCGGCGCCATCTTGTCGGTGACCGTGCCCGAGACCACCATGAGGTCGGCTTGCCGGGGCCCGTGCGCGAACGGGATGACGCCCATCCGCATGAAGTCGTGCCGGCTCATGCTGGAGGCGATGAACTCGATCGCACAGCAGGCGAGCCCGAAGTTGAACACCCAGAGCGAGTAGCGCCGCCCCCAGTTCAACACGAACTTGATGGGCTCCCCGAGGACTCCTGGCAGACCGGACACAGGCTCAACCTACCCCTGCCGCACGGCGGGACGCTGGAGCAGGCTCAGGAAGCCGGTCAGCAGCGCCTCGCGCAACGCGGGCGGAGCCACGTTGAGCAAGGAGTTGACGGCGGCCATCTTGGTGAAGTCGCCGCCGCCCAGGCCCATGGTCTCGGCCAGGCCGGCGATGAGCTCGGGGGTGACCTGCTCCGGTGTCAGCGCGCCGGCGGCCTCGAGCAGCGGGGCGGGCAGGGCGACGGGACCGGCGGCCCGGGCCGCGGCCACGGCGTCGGCCAGGTCGGTGGCGAAGTCGGGGGCCGTCGCGTGAACGGAGGCGGTCACGGTCAGGTGAATCGTGGGCGGGAGGTCGGCGTACGCCATCTGCGGTTGGGTGTGCCATCCGCGCGCGGCGAGCTCGTCGGCGAGGACGAAGACATCGACGGCGCCCTCACCCTCCTCGGCGCCTTTGCCCTCGGCTGTCAGGCAGACGACGCTGGTCTCCGGTGGAGCGAAGAGGCGGAGACCGGGGGTGGCCGTCACCGCGTCGGCCAGGACGGTCACGGACTCGCGGGTCCGCGCGGCCAGATCCAGATAGCCGGCGTCGCCGATGTGGCGGAGGGTGGCCAGGGCAGCGGCGATCGGGCCGCCGGAGCGGGTGGACGAGATGATCGGGTTGATCATCGTGTAGCCGGGCCAGCCCGCGTACGCGAAGTACTGCGGGAGGCGCAAGGCCTCGTCGCGGTGGAGCAGGATCGAGACGCCCTTGGGCGCGTAGGCGTATTTGTGCAGGTCGACCGAGATGCTGGTGACGCCGGGCACCGAAAGGTCGAAGGGCGGCAGGTCGGCGCCGAGGCGGCGCAGGTAGGGCAGGACCCAGCCGCCGAAGCACGCGTCGACGTGGAAGCGGACGCCGCGCTCGGCGCAGAGGGCGGCGATCGGCGGGATCGGGTCGACGACGCCGTGGGCGTACGACGGGGCCGAGGCCGCGACCAGCACGGTGTCGGGGCCGATGGCCGCCGCGAGGGCGGCCGGGTCGGCTCGCAGGTCGCCGCCGACCGGGACCACGTCGAGGGCGACACGCAGATAGTGCGCCGCCTTGGCGAACGCGGCGTGGGCGGTGGACGGGATCACCAGGCGCGGGGTCGCCAGCTCGGGACGGGAGTCACGGGCCGCCTTGACCGCGAGGATCAGCGACTCGGTGCCGCCGCTGGTGACACTGCCGACCGTGCGCTCGTCGCCGCCGAGCAACCCGGCCGCGGCGCCGACCAGAGCGTTTTCCATGGCGAGCAGCGAGGGGAACGCCGTGGGGTCGAGGCCGTTGACGTGCGCGGAGATCGCATAGGCCGCGCGGGCCAGCTCGTCGAGGCCGTCCAGCGCCGGGTCGTAGACATAGGCGAACAGGCGGCCACCGTGTGTCGGCAGATCGGCCGCCCGCAGCTGCTGGAGCTCGGCGAGGATCTGGTCACCTGGGACGCCCTTGCCGGGCAGTGCCTCGAACATGCCGCTGACGCTAGTCCACGATCCACGCGGCGATAAGCGACCAAAGGATTGGCCGGACCCCTACCAAAGTAGCTACCGCGCGATGTCCCGATAGGCGCGTAATAGCGGGACCGCGGCCGCGACCAGCACGGCCGGCACCACTGTGAAACCGAGCAGCACGCCCAGCCGGGCGGTGTCGTCCTGGGTGGCGGCCTCGCCCGTCGACGACGAGACATATCCGAACAGTTGGAGGACCAATGCGAACAGCCCCGGCCCCAGCGCGAGGCCCAGCGTCTCACCGGCCGTCCAGAGGCCCGTGAAGACTCCGGCCTGCCGCTTGCCGGTTCGCTCGGTGTCGTGGGCGATGCAGTCCGGCAGCATGGCCATCGCGAAGACCTGCTGTCCGGCGTAACCGACGCCGATCATCGCGACGATCAGATAGATCGGCACGGGCGCCAGGGCGGGTGCGGCCAGCAACACGAAGGCGCCCGCCGCGAAGAGCAGCGATCCGGCCACCAGCGACCGCAGTTTGCCGTATCGACGGCCGGCGCGCGTCCACAGTGGCATGACCAGCAGCGCCGGTCCGACGAAGGCCGCGAAGAGGAAGGTGGCGCCCGACTCGCGGGCCACGACGTGGTCGGCGAAGTACTGCACGCCGGCGAGCATCGTGCCGATGCCGACGGCCTGAATCACCCAGCAGAGCAGCAGAGCGCGGAAGGGGCGGTTGGCCACGGCGACGCGCAGCTGAGTTCGCAGGTCGGGCTCGGCCGCCGGCGCGGCGCGGGTCGCGGCTCCGCGCGTACCGAAATAGACGCCCAGCGTTCCCACGGCGATGAGGAGGCCGACGAAGATGCCCGACCACCGATGGCCCACCAGGCCACCACCCGTCTGCTCCACGACCAGCGGAGCGAGCGCGCCGGAGATCAGGATGGCCAGCGCCAGGACGGCGACCCGCCACGTCATGAGCCGGGTCCGCTCGCCGTAACCGTCGGTCAGCTCGGCCGGCATGGCGATGTAGGGCACCTGGAAGAACGCGTACGCGGTGGCGGTCACCAGGAAGGCGAGGGCGACGTAGGCGCCGGCGGCGGCCCCGCCGTGGAAGGGACCGGCGAACATGGCCGCGAAAAGCACGGCCAGGAGCAGCCCGGCGACCAGCAGGAACGGCCGGCGGTCGCCGCTGCGGTCCGAGATCCGGCCGGCGATCGGGTTGACCAGCACGTCCCATGCCTTCGGCAGCAGGACGAGCAGGCCGGCCACGCCAGCCGCCACACCTAACGTATCCGTCAGATAGGGCAGGAGGAGCAAACCCGGCACGGTGCCGAAAGCGCCGGTCACCAGCGAACCCACGGAATATCCGGCCAAGACACGACGAGGCAGGGCGGGCACCGGCCGTACGTCGGGAGAGGGACCCGCAGGCGTCATGAATGCGGATGGTAACCATGATCATGCGCTTGGCTCTACGCTTCGCGAAATGAAAAGGATTCCTGCCGGGGTCGCCGCCAGCCATCCGGCGACTGCGGAGGCCGGGCTACGAATCCTGCGCGAGGGAGGCACGGCGGCGGACGCGGCGGTCGCGGCCGTTCTCGCCTGCTGCGCGGCCGAGACCATCTACACCGGACTGGGCGGAGGCGGGTTCGCCACCTACTTCGACGCGGCCAGCGGCGAGGTCACCTGCCTCGACTTCTTCGTCGCGGTGCCGGGGACCGACGGCGACCGCGAGGCCGGCCCGATGGTCGCGGTCGACGTGTTCTTCGGTGGGATGCCGCAGGTCTACTCGATCGGCGGGGCGAGCGTCGCGGTGCCGGGCGTTCCGGCCGGGTGCGGCGAGGTGCACCGGCGCTGGGGGCGCCTGCCGTGGGCGGACGTGGTGGCGCCCGCGACGGCCATCGCGTACAGCGGCGTGGCCGTGCCGGCTGCGCACGCCCAGACGCTCGACGCGTGCGCGCCGGCGCTGGCCTGGGGCGAGGGCGCCGACGTCTACACGCCCGGCGGACGGCGCTTGCAGGGCGGTGACCTGCTGCGCCACGAGGGGCTCGGCACGGCGATGGAGAAGCTGGCGGCGGCCGGGCCGGAAATCTTCTACACCGGCGAGTACGCGGAACTGCTGGTCGACACCGTCCGCGCCGCCAACGGCTGCCTCGGGCCGCGCGACCTGGCCGACTACCGGGTGCTGGAGACGCCGGTCGACCACGCAATGCTGGCCGGGTACCGGGTGCGGGCCCGCCACGATCTCAATCGGACGGTCGACACGATCGCCGGTCTGCCGGACGGCCTCAGCCAGCCGGAGCGGGCCGTCGGGGTGGCCACGGCGCTGCGCGACCAGGGGCGGCAGAAGATCGGCGACACCACGAACGTCTCGGTGGTGGACGCCGAGGGGAACGCCTGCGTCATCACCACGACGCTCGGTCTGGGATCGGGGGTCTGGCTGCCCGGGCTGGGCATCAACTTGAACTCGATGCTGGGCGAGGGTGAGCTGATCACCAGCGACCTGGCGCCGGGCCGGCGGATGTCGTCGAACATGTGCCCGCTCGTGGTGATCGATCCGGAGGGCGAGCTGGCGGTCGCGGCCGGCTCGGCCGGGGCCTCGCGGATCCGGACGGCGCTGATCAGCACGTTGCTCGGGGTGCTGGTCGACGGATTGGACATGGGTGAGGCGATCGGGCGGTCGCGGTACCACGTGGTCGACGACACCGTGCACGCCGAGCCGGGATGCCGCCGGGACGAACTGGCCGCGCTGGCCGGCGCGGGCTTCCAGATCCAGCAGTGGCCGGAAAAGAACCACTACTTCGGCGGCGTGACCGCTGTCGGTCAGGCCGGCGCCGCCGGCGATCCTCGTCGCGGCGGCGTCGGACTGCTCCTCTGAGCCGTCACATCGTGCGGGTGGCGATGGACTTGGCGTCGTCGGCGGTCTCGCGGATGCCGACGTCGAGGGAGGTCGCGGTCAGGCCGAACGTGCGCTCGGTCAGCGAGCTGTCCAGGCGGAAGGGCGCGTAGAACTGGTAGTCCATCTCGGCCAGCTCGCGGCTCATCGGGTGGACCAGGCCGGCGGTGTGCATCACGAAGCGCGGCATCTTGTGCAAGGTCAGGCGGGACTTGCCGGTCAGCGCGCAATACCGGTCGGCGAGCTCACCGATGCTGATGGCGGGGGCGGTCGGCGCGTGCCAGGCGCGGCCCCACGCGCGTGAGTCGGCGGCCAGCGTGACCATCGTGCGGGCCATGTCGCCGGTGTAGGTGAAGCTGTGCGGCAGGGTCGGGTCGCCCGGCACCCAGGCCGACTTGGCACCCTTGTCGATCGCGGGCAGCAGCACCGCCGAGAAGACGCCGACCGCGCCCGCGCCGATGTAGTCGGAGCCGCGCACCTCGACCGTGCGCACGCCGCTGGCCAGGGCGTCCTGCCACATCTTGATGCGGACCTTGCCCTTGCGCCCGACTGCCGCCATCGGGGTGTTCTCGTCCATGTGGCCGCCGGGCTGCGGGCCGTACACATAAAGGTTTCCGGTGATCACGTAGACCGCGTCGGTGGCCTTGGTGGCCGCGATCATCGCGTCGTTCATCGGGAACCAGAGCTTCTGCCACTCCGTGTACTTCGGGTTCGCGCAGTTGTAGAGCGCCTGCGCGCCCTCGGTCAGCTCGGTCAGCCGGCGGGCGTCGGAGGCGTCCGCCGCCACCCGCTCGATCAGCGGGTGCGAGGGGCCGCTGCCGCTGCGGGTCACCATCGTGACGCTCTCCCCGCGGTCGGCGAGGAGGCGGGCGACGGAGGAGCCGATCGGGCCGGAACCGACGATCACATGCGAAGCCATGAGGTGTTCTCCTTTGCGAGCAGTGCTCTCTGACAGGACCAACCATGACACGAGCGCCGAGCAAAAGCAAGAGCACTGCTCTCGTTATGGCACACTGGTCTACATGAGCGCCTCCGGAGTACGGGCCCGCGTACGGGCCGAAATGACCGAAGAGATCAAAGCGGTGGCGAAACGCCACCTGGTCACCGACGGTGCCAACCTCTCCCTGCGCGCGGTCGCGCGGGACATGGGCATGGCCTCGTCAGCGGTCTACCGATACTTCGCGAGCCGCGACGAACTACTGACGGCGCTCATCGTCGACGCCTACAACGCGGTCGGTGAAGGGGCCGAGCGCGCGGCCGCGACAGGGACCGGCGACCTCGATCGCTTTCTCCGGGCGACCCACGCCGTACGGGACTGGGCGCTGGCCAACCCGCACGAATGGGCCCTTATCTACGGCAGCCCGGTGCCCGGCTATCAGGCCCCGCAGGACACCATCGGCCCCGCCACCAGGGTGATCCTGCTGATCGCGGGCATCGTGCGAGACGCGTACCTGGCCGGCCGGGTCGCCGAGCGCGAGCCGATCACCGGCGGGTACGCCGACGAGCTGGGCCGGGTCGCCGAGCAGTACACCCCCGGCGCGCCGGCCCGCCTGGTCGCCGCCGCGATGTCGGCCTTCATCCACCTCGGCGGCGCGATCAGCGCCGAACTCTTCGGACAGCTCAAGAACTCGGTCGACGAGGACCGCCGGGGCTTCTTCGAATATCAGATGCGCGGCGAAGCCGACCGCATCGGCCTCACCTGACCGGGGGAAGCCAGCTGGCGCGAGCCATGTCCACGTGGTCACCCCTCAGGGGGACACCCTCGGAAAGCAGGCGCTGACGGGCCTCACGCTCGTGGCCGGGCGGCATCCGGCCCGCGCTGGTGACCACCCGATGCCACGGGACGCCACCGCCGTGCCGGGCCATGATGCTGCCGACCTGGCGGGCCGAGTTGCGCCCGGAGAGCTCGGCGAGGGCATCGGCGACCGCGCCGTACGACATCACGCGGCCCTCGGGGATCCTCTCCACGAGTGAAAGCACCTCTTCGACGTACTCCTGCGGTGTCACTCGGGCCACGATATGGGATCTCGGCCAGGTTCCGAGCGCCCCTCCGAGCAGAATTGGCCGGGTGCGCGATGAAGTGACCGGAGCTCGCCGGATCGTGGTCAAAGTGGGCTCGTCCTCGCTGACCACGGCCTCGGGCGGAATCGACGAGCAGCGCGTCGACGCGCTGGTCGACGCCCTCGGCGGTCTGGCGACCGGCGGGCGCGAGGTGGTGCTGGTGTCCAGCGGCGCGATCGCCGCGGGACTCGCCCCGCTGCGGCTGAGCCGGCGACCACGCGACCTCGCCACCCAGCAGGCGGCGGCCTCGGTCGGCCAGGGCCTGCTGATCGGACGGTACGCGGCCGGCTTCGCCCGGCACGGCCTGACGGTCGGGCAGATCCTGCTGACCGTCGACGACGTGACCCGGCGCGCGCACTACCGCAACGCGTACCGGACACTGCGCAAGCTGCTCGACCTCGGCGCTCTGCCGATCGTCAACGAGAACGACACGGTCGCCACCGAGGAGATCCGCTTCGGCGACAACGACCGGCTCGCCGCCCTGGTGGCCGCCCTGGTCGACGCCGACCTGCTGGTGCTGCTCTCCGATGTGGACGCCCTCTACACGGGCAGCCCGTCCGACCCCTCGTCCCGCAAGATCTCGTACGTGGGCGACGACTCCGACCTCGAGGGCATCAGCATCGCCGTCCCCGGCAAGTCCGGCGTGGGCACCGGCGGCATGGTGACCAAGGTCGAAGCGGCCCGGATAGCCACCGGTTTCGGCATCCCGGTCGTGCTCACGGCCGCGCCGCACGCCGGCGCGGTGCTGGCCGGTGAAGAAATCGGCACCCTGTTCCGGGCGGCGGCGCACCGGCCGGCGGCCCGGCTCTTCTGGCTGGCCCACGCCACCGCGCCGCGCGGACGGCTCCACCTCGACCCGGGAGCGGTGGCGGCGGTGGTGGCCCGCCGCAAATCACTGCTGCCGGCCGGCATCACGGCGGTCGACGGCTCGTTCGCCGCCGGCGACCCGGTCGACCTGGTCGACGCCGGCTCCGGCGCGCCCGTCGCCCGCGGGCTGGTCAACTACGACGCCGTCGAACTGCCGGCGCTGCTGGGACGCTCCACCCCCGAGTTGGCCGCGGCGCTCGGGCCAGGCTATGAACGTGAAGTAGTGCACCGCGACGACCTCGTACTCCTCTGAGAGGGCCACCATGAGCACCGTCTTGCAGCAGGCCGCCGACGCGCGGGTGGCCTCGATCGACCTGGCCGCCGCGACGCGGGCCGAGAAGGACCGCGCCCTCCTGCTGATGGCGGACCGCCTGGAGGAGAACACCGGCGACATCGTCGCCGCCAACGACGTGGACGTACGGAACGGGCGCGCGGCCTCGCTCTCCGACGCGATGATCGACCGGCTGACCCTGAACCCCGCCCGGGTCACGGCGATGGCCGACGGCCTGCGCGAACTGGCGGCGCTGCCCGACCCGGTGGGTGACGTGGTGCGCGGCTCGACCCTGGCCAACGGCCTCGAGCTGCGCCAGGTACGGGTGCCGTTCGGCGTGGTCGGCATGGTCTACGAGGGCCGGCCGAACGTGACCGCCGACGCGGCCGGGATCTGCCTGAAATCGGGCAACGCGGTGCTGCTGCGCGGCTCCGGATCGGCGCTCAACTCGAACGCGGCGATCGTCGCGGTGCTGCGCGAGGCGGTCGCCGACAGCGGCCTGCCGGCCGACACGATCCAGCTGCTCGACGCCACGACCCGCGACTCGGTGAAAGAGCTGATGCGGGCGCGCGGCCTGGTCGACGTGCTGATCCCGCGCGGCGGCGCCTCGCTGATCAAGGCGGTGGTCGAGGAGTCCACGGTGCCGGTGATCGAGACGGGCGTGGGAAATTGCCATGTGTACGTCGATGAGGCGGCCGACCTGGAAAAGGCGCTGGCCGTGGCGCTGAACTCGAAGACCCAGCGCCTGTCGGTGTGCAACACCGCGGAGTCGCTGCTGGTGCACAGCGAGATCGCCGGCCGTTTCCTGCCGCTGATCCTGGCCGAGCTGGCCGACGCCGGGGTGACGGTGCACGGCGACGCCCGGGTGGCGTCCTACGACGACAGTGTCGTGCCGGCCACCGAGGAGGACTGGGGAACGGAATACCTCTCGGCCGACATCTCGGTCGCGGTCGTCGACTCGCTCGACGACGCGCTGGACCACATCCGCCGCTACGGCACCGGCCACACCGAGGCGATCATCAGCGAGTCGCTGGCCGCCACCCGCCGCTTCGCCGCCCGCGTCGACGCCGCCGCCGTCATGATCAACGCGTCCACCCGCTTCACCGACGGCAGCGAGTTCGGCTTCGGCGCCGAAATCGGGATCAGCACCCAGAAACTGCACGCCCGGGGGCCGATGGGCTTGCCCGAGCTCACGTCGACGAAGTACATCGTCACGGGCAACGGCCACACGCGCGGCTAGCACAGAACGGCCACGCCACAACGCTTGTCCACAGTCGCCGGTTGTCCACAGGCTCCCGACACGATCAAGCCCAAAGCCGCGATACTGACCTGCGGGGGCTCCCCCTGGGAGGGCGGGCTCCGTGGGTGGCCGTTTTTGCGGCGGCTGCTCGTCAGGCGGCGGAGCTGGTCACAGCTGGGCCGGTGGTCCTCGACGGGGATGCTGAGCTCGCGCGCTTCGCCGGCGCCTCGGCGGTGGCACTCGCCGGGGACGAGGCGGATTCGCCGGGCTTGGGAGACTTTGACGGCTCGGGCGACTTCAACGGTTCGGGCGACTTCGGCGGTTCGGGCGACGTCGACGGCTGCACGGAGGCCGCCGGTGGCACCGGCGACGCAGCTGACGGCGCCGGAGAGACGGCCGACGGCACTGGAGAGACGACCGACGGCGTCGGGGAGACAGCTGACGGCGTCGGCGAGACAGCCGACGGCGTCGGGGAGACGACTGTTGGTGCCGGCTTGTCGGCTGTCGGTGAGTCTTTGAGGACCTGAACCGGTGTGCTCGTGCCTGGGGCGGACGTCCAGCTGTTGCCGGCGACGGCGACGATTTCGTACGTCCATCGGCCGTTCGGCACGTGACTGTCCGTGCAAGTGCTTGTCGTCACCAGGCCGGCGCAGCTTCCGGTCGCGCTGACCCTGTGTTCTGTCGACTGATCGATGCGTGTCACCCGATAGCCGCTGACGGGTACCCCGGTCGTGTCCGGCCAGCTCACCTTCACCTGGGTGCCGCGCACGGCCGCCGTCGGGGCTGCCGCCCTCGGCAGCTCGGCCGCCCACGCGGTGGCCGCTCCGCCGGCGCTGGTGTCCCAGGCAGCCAGCGCCGCTGTCGGTGCCGTGAACACCGTTGCCGCTATCAAGCTCACAGCAGGGACGGATCGGGGCAATCTCATCGGGGCCCTCCGGGCGAAGACAGCCGGCGGCGGGGCGCCGCCCCACCGCCGGCTTGCGATCACTTGGCGGCGCTGAGGCCGGTCACCTTGACCTTGATGGTGAAGGCGGCGCCCTGGCAGCCGTTCTGCGAGTCGTTTGTCATGTGGACGGCCTTGGCCAGCGGGAACGTCTGGGTCTCGCCGCCCTTCAGGTGCAGGTCCAGGTTGGACAGCACGCCGCCGCTGCCGTTGTCGTCCTTGCTGAAGTCACCGAAGTAGACGCCGGTGTTGTAGCAGACGTCCATGCGGTCGGACTGGACGCCGTCGGAGGGCTTCCACTCGATCCGGTTGACCGTCACCGGGTACTTGTTCGGGTTCTTGATGGTGACGGCGGCGTCGCCGGTGCCGGTCGGGTAGAGCAGCCCGCCGGTGACCTTGGCCGCGCTGACCTCGAGCTCCTGGGCCGTGGTGGCGTTGGCGCCGGCGACACCGGAGCCGGTGGCGTTCCAGGCGGCGAAGGCGGCGGTGGCGGCTCCGCCGACGGCGACGACGGCCACACCGGCGATGACGGCGCGCTTGACAGACTGACGCATGGTGGCGTTCCTCCGGAGAAAGAAGGAGGCGCCGGTTTCGCCACTGACTCCCCGCCGGACTGGAGCGACCATCTTCATCGCCCAGCGGATCTTCGCCTCGCCTCGGCCCGTGCTGGGCCTGCCATCACTATGCCGGTCTTGTCCGGGACAGCCCATACGCCGTTATTACGCACAGTGATGCCGGTCGGGTAGCGGGACGGTAGCCGAGCAGGCACATTGGGGTGCAGCTTGGTTGCAGCCCTTGACGTCTCAGCGGAAGGCGCGCAGGACGGTCAGGGTGGCGTTCACGTCGAAGATCGGGCCCTCGGCGCTGTCCCAGCCGCCGTCGTTGCGCTGCGTGTCGCCGAGTCGCTTGCGGGCGCTCTGGAGCAGCCAGTCGTCGCCCAGGTTGAGCCGTCGCAGCGCGGCCACCATCGAGGCGATGTCGGCCGGTGACATCTCGGGCAGCCGGTCGCCGAGGACCAGCTGGAGCCGGGCCGACTCGTAGAAGAACTGCTGGCCGTGCAGCAGGCCGGCCGCGTGCCAGCCGGCGGCCAGGAAGGACGGCCAGGTGCCGTCCGGCCGCAGCTGGGCGACGACCCACCGGGCCGCGGCAGCCAGCGCGGACCCGTAGCGGGCGGGCACCTCGAGATGGGGGTGGGCCTCGAACTCGGCCACGGTCATCCAGAAACCGGCGAGGGCGGTGAGGTAGAGGGTGGCCTCGGGGTCGCCGGGCATGGCCCAGGCCGGCGCCTCGCCGGCCAGCGACTCGTCCTCCTGCCAGGTGCCGTCCTGGCGTTGCACGGTGGCCAGCCAGGCCAGCGCGCGGTCGACCGGCTCGCCGCGCAGGCCGCCGAGGTCGTCGAGCTCGTTGAGGCGGAAGGCGGTCGCGTCGATCGAGGGGGTCGCGGCGTCGGCCGCCGCGGGCCAGCCGCCGCTCTCGGTCTGGCCGGCGACGATGCGTTCGATCACCTGCGGCTCGGGGCGCTGCCCGGTACGCAGGTAGGACAGCCGCGCCCGCTCCACCGGGTCCCCGTGCGCCACGACGTACCCGATGGCGGCGTCGATATCTACCACTCCGGTGACGCTACAACCACGCGATGCATTGCGCTGTGCCGTCTTGACACAGAATCACGCTGGGGAATCGATGGATGACTCCCCAGCGTGACATCTGTGCGATGGATCAGTACGACGGCTGTGACGGGTCGACGGTGTTGACCCAGGACACGATGCCGCCCTGCACGTGCACGGCGTCCTTGAAGCCGGCCGCCTTGAGCGCCGCCAGCGCCTCGGCCGAGCGCACACCCGACTTGCAGTGCAGCACGATCTGCCGGTCCTGCGGGAAGCGGGACAGCGCCTCGCCGGACAGGATCTCGCCCTTGGGGATCAGGACCGAGCCCGGGATCCGGTTGATCTCGTACTCGGCGGGCTCGCGCACGTCGACCAGGAACACGTCCTTGCCGGCGTCCTGCCAGTCCTTCAGCTCACGGGCGGTGATCGTGGCGTCGAGCGTGGCTTCCTGGGCCTCGTCGGAGACGGCGCCGCAGAAGTCCTCGTAGTCCTCGAGCAGGTCGGTGACCGTGGGGTTGTCCCCGCAGAGCGCGCAGTTCGGGTCCTTACGGACCTTGATCTTGCGGTACTCCATCTCGAGGGCGTCGTAGACCATCAGCCGGCCGACCAGCGGCTCACCGATGCCGGTGATCAGCTTGATGGCCTCGTTGACCTGGATCGAGCCGATCGACGCGCACAGCACGCCAAGGACGCCGCCCTCGGCGCAGCTCGGCACCATGCCGGGCGGCGGGGGCTCCGGGTAGAGGCAGCGGTAGCAGGGACCGTGCTCCTCCCAGAAGACCGAGGCCTGGCCGTCGAAACGATAGATCGAGCCCCAGACGTACGGCTTGCCGAGCAGCACCGCGGCGTCGTTGACCATGTAGCGCGTCGCGAAGTTGTCGGTGCCGTCGACGATCAGGTCGTACTGACTGAAGATCTCCTTGACGTTGTCGCGGTCGAGCGCGGTGTTGTGGATGACCACGTTCACCAGCGGGTTGATCTCCGCGATGCTCGCCGCGGCGGACTCGGCCTTGGGCCGGCCCACATCGGAGACGCCGTGGATGACCTGACGCTGGAGGTTGGACTCGTCGACCGTGTCGAAGTCGACGATGCCCAGCGTGCCCACGCCGGCGGCGGCCAGGTAGAGCAGCGCCGGCGAGCCGAGACCGCCCGCGCCGACGACCAGGACCTTGGCGTTCTTCAGCCGCTTCTGACCGTCCATCCCGACATCCGGGATGATCAGGTGCCGCGAGTAGCGGCGGATCTCATCGATCGACAGCTCTGCGGCCGGCTCGACGAGCGGGGGCAGTGCCACGTTAACTCCCCGGGTTGACGGTAAGGATCGGCACCCATTGTCGCTCGTGCCGGACGGTGACGGCCATGACAATCACCACCGGCCCGACATGCGGGATGCGGGAATTTTAGATGGCCGGCCCGGTGAAGAGTTTTCCGTTGCGGGTGGGCCACGCGTACGCCGTACACCCTCGCAAGGTCAATGTCTGTTGCACCATGACCGGGGCCGGTCCGCCCGCCTTGGGGCAGTTCTGGTGGTGATGTCCCAGCTCGTGGCCGACCTCGTGGTTGATGACGTACTGCCGGTAGACGGCGAGAGAGACCTTGCTTTTGAGGTACGGCGGTGACGAGAGCCGCCAGCGATCGAGGTTGATGATCGCGCGGCCGGTCGTCCGGCACGACGTGTACGGGACGCCGCCGACTTTGATGTTGGTGCCGCCCTGGAGGCACATCTTGCCGGCCGTGTCGCGGGTGGCCAGGAAGACCGTGAAATCGGCCTTGTCGGCGCCGGGCACGAGCTGGAGCCGCAGCTGACCGGTGCCGGTCCAGCTGCGCTTGTCACCCAGCGTCGCGGCGACGGCGGCCGCGAACGCGGTGGCGTTCTCGCCGCTGCCCCGCTCGACTGCCACCTTGAACCGGCGCAGCGGCCCCTTCGTGCCGATCACCGGGCCGCGCGTGGCGGCGTACGTGAAAACGCCCGGGCCGTGTGTGGGCGGAGACGCCGCTGTCGCCGGTTTGGTGGTCGCCTCGACCAGTGGCGCCGGCGAAGACGACAGGGCGGGCGCCGGCGCGGACGAGATGCCCGGGGCCGATGAGGCCGAGGTGGCCGGAGTGGGCGCCGAGGAGACGGACGGGGCGGCCGAGGCCGGGTTGCCCTGCTCGATGCGCCGGCCCACCGCGAAACCCGCGGCGACCACGATGACCAGGGCAAACAGCACAAGCCACCAGCGTCGCCACCCATCGGGACGCGACGGCGGACGGTCTCCTGGCGTGGTCGGTGCTTCGTGGATCATCGTCCGTCAGCCTCGCACACGGCGCGGACGCTGTCGCGCCCTATGGATCTTGTGTAATTCGTTTCGCTAACCGGCGACCGGGGCGCCGACGTCGTCGAGCATGCCCACGACCGCGCGGGCCACCAGACGCGGCACCTCCATCTGGGCCACGTGGCCGACGCCGGGCAGGATCAGCAGGCGGGCGTCCGGGATCGTGCGGGCGACCTGCACCGGCACCCGGGCGTCGACCAGCTTGTCGTTCAGGCCACCGATCACCAGCGTCGGCGCCTGGACCCGGGCGGCGAGGCGCCACTGCGAGTTCTCCCCCGGCAGGTACGCCCGCAGGAAGCTCGAGACCAGACCGCGCAGCGTCCCGAGGTACGCCTTGGGGTAGTGGGCCACGGTGTAGCGGAGCTTGATCTCCTCCATCGCCTCGGCCCGGCGCTGCGGCGTGACCTTGCTGGTGTCGCCGAAGCAGGCCGCCAGCACCTGCTCGGCCATCTCCTCGGCGGTCAGCCGGGCCATGCTCCAGGCCAGCAAGCGATCGGCCCGGGGCAGGGCGAGCAAGGGCAGAACCGGTCCTTGCGCCGTACGGCGGGGGTCGAGGAACGGCATCGCGGGCGAGATCAAAGTGAGGGTGCGGACGAGGTCGGGCCGCAATGCGGCCACCCGGACGGCGATGGACCCGCCGAGCGAGTTGCCGACCAGGTGGACCGGGCCGCGGCCGTCGTGCTCGAGGTAGCCGATCAGCGTCGCGGCGAACGCCGGGATCGAATAGCGCGGGCTCGGATCGCTGTAGCCGAAACCGGGCAGGTCGACGGCCTGGGCGTCGAAGCGATCGGCGAGCAGGCCGGCGACGTCGGTGAAGTTCTGTGACGAACCGCCGAGGCCGTGCACGTAGACGGCCGGTTCGGCGGCGGGGCCGGTGCCCGGGGTGTCCCGGACGTGCAGCATCGCGCCGCCGATGGTAACCCGGCGGGCGGGCCAGGGAGCTGGTGCTTCGCCCTCCGGCAGCAGTGCGCTGTCGGGGGCCAGGATCGCGCCTCTCATCGGGTCAAGAGTGCCTCAAGCCGGCGGTTGACCGCGGCCAGAGTGGCCCGGACCATGGCGTGCCGGTCGTCGCTGGTCACCACGGCCGAGCCGGCGAGCTGCTCGACCCAGCCGCCGCACGAGAGCAGCAGCACGACGACGGCGACCTGCGAGGCCCCGAACGGGACGGCGGCGGCGTGCTCGACGAAGCACCGGGCCGGGCCCTCCGGATGATCGGAGGCGGACAGCAACTCGTCGACCGCGCCGGCGGTCGCCATCGCGCACAGCCGCAGCAGGTAGCCGTCCACGGCCGGGCCGGTGGCCACACCGGACGCGGCCCGCGAGCCGACGGCCAGCTTGACCTCGACCGTGGCGTCCGCGCCGAACGTGTTGACCTGGACATTCTCGATGACGACGCGGGGGCCGGGGTGCTCACCAGGGTAGAGCGGGCGGGGCGGTCCGCACTCGGCGCCGCTGGGCACGACCTCGGCGTCCTCCAGCGTCTCGGAGCTCTCCGACCGGGCGTGCTGCGCCGAAAGCTCGGACCGGCGGGATTCCGCCTCGACGGGACGGGCGGGCGCCGCCGGCCGCGTCCCCGTGTTGTCGCGCGCCGGCGCGTCCGGCGGCGCGGAAACGGGCGCCGGGGAAGGTGTCCGCGGCTCCGCCCGGGCCGCCGGCGGCGTCGATCCCGACGCGGGGAAGGCACGAGCGGAAGACGCCGGCTCGGCCGAGGCGCGGCCGGGTGACGCCGACTCGGCGGAAGCCCGGGCGGCAGCTGACGGCTCGGCGGAGGACCAGGCCGGAGACGTCGGGGCCGCGTCGGTTGACGCCGGGGTGGTGGGAGCGCGGCCGGGCGACGTCGGGGCGGCGGAGGACCAGGCCGGAGACGTCGGCGCCGCGGAGGCGCGCTCGGAAGGCGCCGGGGCTGCGGACGACCACGCGGGAGACGTGGGGGCGGTGGAGTCGCGAGACGGGGGCGCGGGTGACGTCGGAGCGGTGGAGGCCCGGGCCGGTGAGACCGGCGTCGGAGCGGCCGAGGTGGGAGAGGCTGAAGTGGGAGAACTCAGGGCGGAGGCGGCGGGGGCCTGTGAGGTCGTGGGCGCGTGCGAGGCCGAGGGCACCTGCGGGCGGGCGCGGGGCAGCAGCGCGGACGGCGAGACCGGCGCGGGCGCCGGGCTGTCGGCCCTCGGCGGGGTGGGCTGGCCCTCGCCCTGCATCGCCGCGTCCAGGCCCATGCGGTCCTGGAGCAGGCGGGCGACCTGGCGGCTGACCTCGGCCGGGTCGGCGCCCTCGGCGAGGTCGAGGCGCAGGCTGTGCGCGCCGGCCTCGGTGGAGCGCAGCGAGGCGTCGCGCACCCCCTCGACCTCACGGACCGCGGCGAGGATGGCTCGCACGTCGAAACCCTCCTGGCGTTCCTCGGCGGGCAACACGTCACCTCGGCGCAGATGGGTCGCGATCCGCGCCAGCGCGGGCGTCTCGGCGGTGGGCTCCACCAATGGCGGCTCCGGAACTTGAGGCACGTCCGGCTGGGCCGGTACGCGCTGGGGCAGCCCCCGCGAATCGGTCTCGCCGGAACGCGTGCCGAACCCGGCGAAGGGCGGCTCGTAGGCGGGCGGCTCGTAGGGCGCCGGGGTGGGCGACTCGTAGGACAGGCGGCGCGGGAAGCTCGACGGGTCGTACGCCGGCCGGGACGGCTCGGGCTCCTCGGCGGCGGCCTCGGGGCGGGGCGTGACCCGCTCGACGCGGGGAAGGCCCTGCGCCGGGGTGTTCAGGGCGTGCCGCGCGGGCTCGCCGCCCTCCCACTCCGGCCGCCGGGCGTCGGGCGCGGCCGGGCGGACCATCGGGACGGCGGAGCGCTGCCGGGTGATCGGCGGCGGGGGCGGCGCGTCCGGCGTCTCGTCGAGGTCCCCCTCGTACGGGTAAGGGGGTGCGCTGTTGGGTGTCGGCACGTCGAAGCGGCGCAGCGACCGGAGCGGGTCGCCGGTACGCAGCCCGGGCTCGCGGATCTCGCCGGTGGTCATGCCGGGGTGGGCCGGCGCGCTGGTCTGCGCGACGGGCGGCGGCGAGCTGGACAGGCTTTGCGGGCGGGTCTCGGGCTCGGGGGCACTCACGCCGGAGGACGGGGCCAGGTGGGACATCAGGTCGCTGTAGCGCGGGCGGTTGTCCCAGCGCGGGGCGGGCGACTCGGGTGACACGGACGGGGGAATCGCACCGGTCCGGCCGGCGTCGACGAAGCCCGGCGGAGCGGGCGCGGGAGACGGCGCGGGCGCGCTCGAGGCGGGTACGGCAGATGAGGGAAATGCCGGATTACGCGGGAAGGCTCGGCTCTCGGCCCCGGGACGGCGCCACGCCGGCACCTCGGACTCCGGTTCGGCGCCGGGGCCCTGGTAGGACCAGGGGCTGTCGGAGGTCGCCCAGCCGTTCACCCTGGTGCGCTCACGCGACTCACCACCGTCGCCGCCCTCCGCGGCTCCGGT
The DNA here is from genome assembly GCF_040650035.1 of Actinoplanes sp. NPDC048796. NCBI lineage: Bacteria > Bacillati > Actinomycetota > Actinomycetes > Micromonosporales > Micromonosporaceae > Actinoplanes > Actinoplanes sp. NPDC048796. The sequence goes on from NZ_JBEZGO010000002.1 coordinate 812,931, forward strand.
GTCTCCGGAATGCCCTGATTCATCCACCGCGCGCTCCTCGCTCCGCCCCCGCTGAGGCTACCGTGTGGTTGCAGTGGCGATAAGTTGCAGCGGCGCGACAATTGCCCGACGACAGCATCACACGCCGATCCGGGCAATCCGAGCAGGCTCCCCCTGGAGGTTCGACAGATATGACCGCTGCATCCGGCGGAGCCCAGACGGCACGGCCGACCCGGCTGCCGCGCTCCGCGCGCCGCAAGCAGCTGCTGGCCGCCGCCCAGCAGGTCTTCGTGGCGCACGGCTACCACGCGGCCGCGATGGACGACATCGCGGAGAAGGCCGGCGTCTCCAAGCCCGTCCTCTACCAGCACTTCCCCGGCAAGCTGGAGCTCTATCTGGCGCTGCTGGACACGCACTGCGACGCGATAATCGCCAAGGTTCGCGACGCGATGCTCGCCACCTCCGACAACAAGGAGCGGGTCAAGGGCGCCGTCCGGGCGTACTTCGACTTCATGGACCACGAGAGCGAGGCGTTCCGTCTCGTCTTCGAGTCCGATCTGCGCAACGACGCCCAGGTGCGCCAGCGCGTCGAGCGGGTCGAGCAGGGCTGCATCGCGGCCGTCACCGACACGATCATCTCGGACACCAACCTCAGCGGCGACCAGGCCGAACTGCTCGCTTCGGGCCTGGTCGGCGCGGCCGGGCAGTCCGCTCAGTTCTGGCTGGCGAACGGCCGGCGTACGCCTAAAGCTGAAGCCGAAGCGCTCGTAGCTGCGCTGATCTGGCGCGGGATCGCCAGCTTCCCGCTACAGGGAGGCACATCGGGGGGCGCGGCGTCGGAAATCGGATAGCCTTGCCAGCGGTAAGACCCGCGAAAAGGGAGGGCCCCGTGGAGGTCAAGATCGGCGTGCAGCACACGCCGCGTGAGCTGGTGCTCGAGAGCGCACAGACCCCGGCGGAGGTCGAGCAGGCCGTGACCGAGGCGATGGCCAAGGACAGCGTCCTGTCGCTCACAGATGAGAAGGGCCGCAAGGTGATCATCCCGATCGCCAAGGTGGCGTACGTGGAGATCGCCGAGTCGAGCAACCGTCCGTTCGGCTTCACCACGCGCTGAGATCCGCTTCAGCACCGCCGAGGGCGCCCCTTCGTTTTCGAGGGGGCGCCCTCGGCGTATATCCGCTCTGAGGTGCACGATCGTGTAGTCAGGTAGAATGGCGAAGTTGCCGTCGACGTCGATCTCCTCCGATCGCCGCGGCCAACGCGCGCGCGGCCCGCTTTTCCAGCGTGTGGCCCGCGCCCTACCCATACCGCGCCCCAGACTTCCACGGGCGCACCACGAGAGGCACCCGTAAAACTTCATGACCGACATCGAGTCCAACGAACCCGCACTGGTACCAGTCACCGATCGCGCTCCGGTCCGCAATGACAGCCCCACCTTCGCGGAGCTGGGCGTCCGTGCCGAAACCGTCGAGGCGCTGGCCACGGCCGGCATCACCCGGGCGTTCGCCATTCAGGAGTACGCGCTGCCCATCGCGCTGCGCGGCACCGACCTGATCGGCCAGGCGCCGACCGGAACCGGCAAGACCCTGGGCTTCGGCCTGCCCCTCCTCGAGCGCGTCACCGCGCCGTCCGAGGGCGCCGACGGCCAGCCGCAGGCCCTGATCGTCGTGCCCACCCGCGAGCTCGGCCTCCAGGTCGCCCGCGACCTGGCCGCGGCCGGCAGCACCCGCGGGGTGCGCGTGCTCCCGATCTACGGCGGCGTCGCCTACGAGCCGCAGGTCGAGGCGCTCAAGAAGGGCGTCGAGATCCTGGTCGGCACGCCCGGCCGCCTGCTCGACCTGGCCAAGCAGAAGCAGCTCAAGCTCACCTCGATCAAGGCGCTCGTGCTCGACGAGGCCGACCGGATGCTCGACCTGGGCTTCCTCGAGGACGTCGAGAAGATCCTGGCCATGCTCCCCGAGCAGCGCCAGACCATGCTCTTCTCGGCCACCATGCCCGACCCGATCGTGGCGCTCTCGCGGCGCTTCCTGCACCACCCGGTGACGATCCACGCCGGCCACACCGCCGAGAGTGCCGCGTCCCCGCTGACCAAGCAGGTCGTGTACCGCACGCATCCGCTCAACAAGCTCGAGATGGTCGCGCGCATCCTGCAGGCCAACGGCCGCGGCCTCACAATGATCTTCACCCGCACCAAGCGGGCGGCCGACCGGGTCGCCGAGGACCTCGATTTCCGGGGCTTCGCGGTCGCCGCGGTGCACGGCGACCTCAACCAGGGCGCCCGCGAGCGCGCCCTGCGGGCGTTCCGCACCGGCAAGATCGACGTGCTCGTCGCCACCGACGTCGCGGCCCGCGGCCTCGACGTCTCCGGCGTCACCCACGTGATCAACTACGACTGCCCGGAAGACCCCGAGACGTACACGCACCGCATCGGCCGCACCGGCCGCGCGGGCGCGACCGGCGTCGCGGTGACCTTCGTCGACTGGGAGGACATGCCCCGCTGGGTCCTCATCGACAAGTCACTGGGCCTGAACATGCCGCAGCCGCCGGAGACGTACCACACGAGCCCGGCGCTCTACAGCGACCTGGACATCCCGGCCGACGTGTCGGGCACCCTGCCGACCGCCGACCGGAGCCGGGCCGGCCTCTCGGCCGAGGTCGAGGAGGACCTCGGCGGTGGCGGTCGCCGTCGCCGTGAGAGCGGCGGCAGTGGCGGCCGTGGTCGCGGCGGACGATCGTCGCGCGGCGGCGCCCCCGCGAGCTCCGGCTCCTCGGGTCCCGCGCCCTCGGGCAGCGGCGACGACGAGGCCGAGCGCCCGAAGCGCCAGCGCCGCCGGCGCCGGGTCACCGAGCCGGGCGCCGACGAGGCCCTGACCAGCGATTCCGGCTCCGACGACACCAGCGTCGACGCTGCCGACGCCGACACCGTGACCAGCCGGGCCACGACCAGAAAGGCCCGCACCACCGCGCCGGTCGCCGAGCCGGACGCGGCTGAGGGCTCGGACGCCGACGTCGCTGAGCAGGCCGAGGCCAAGCCGCGCACCCGGACCCGTCGCCGGGTGTCCGCGCCGCTCTTCTCGGACAGCGCTGAGGGCACTGAGACCGCTACCGACTCCGACTCCCCCGACCTCTCCGAAACGGCGGATGGGGATGACGAGGGCGCGCCGCGCCGTCGCCGTCGCCGTGGGGGCCGGGGCAGCCGCGGATCCGGTTCGGGTTCCGCCGCCGAGGCGTCCGACGTGTCCGACGCTCCGGCCGCCGCGCCCGCCGAGATGACCGGGGGCTCGGAAGCTGGGGTCGGAACGACCGCCTGACCCCGTACGGCCGAAAGCTCTTGGAGCCCCGTCACTCAGTGGCGGGGCTCTTCGCCCAGAGCGGCGCAGGCGTCCCGATACATCCGGACGGCCTCGGCCCGCACCTGGCGGCGCTCCGTGAGACGCTCCGAGAACGGGATGCGCACCGGCACCTCGATCCCGTCGACCACCGAGGCGAACTCCATCGCGTCGGCGTCCAGGCCGGACATCCGCGCCGCCGTGGCCGTGGGCATCCCGCCGAGCGCGCGCACGATCAGCAGGTTGTCGCCGGCGTGGTCACCGTTCATGTGACGGGCGATCTGCTCGACCACCTCGGGCGGGAACGGGTCCGTCATCTCGTCAGCTCCATTTGTGCCACAGCTCGGTGAGCAGGTCGATGTTGAGGCGGTACGCCTCGGCGACCTCCGCGATGAACTCGTTCTGCTGCGGGTACGACCAGGGAACGCCGTCGAGCAGACCGCGGTAGTGCGCTTTGAACGAGGACGGGTCGACGCCGGCGAACTGGAAGAACCGGTGCCCGTCGGGGCTCGGCAGCCCGTACACCCGGGCGATCGCCGGCCCCAGGTACTGGCCGCCGGACAGGTCGCCGATGTAGCGCGTGTACTGGTGGGCGACGAAGCCCGTCGACGCGCGGAACGCCACGTCCCGCAGCCGCGTGCAGTAGACGGTCGTGGCGGGCAGCGCGGTCGCCTCGTCGAGCCAGTTCACCCCGTACAGGAAACGCAGATCGGCCTCGAGCGACGGTAGGCGCCGCAGCTCGGGAAAGAGGAAGGTGGCGACCACCGGATCATCGGCCATGGTCGTCGCGGCCGACTCCAGCGCCTCGTAGACGAACCAGTGCTGAGCGGTCAGGTCGGCGTAGGCCTCCCAGGTCAGCCGGCCGGCCGCGAGGGCGTCGAGGAAGCCGCTGCGCTGAGCCGCGTCATGCCAGGCGCTGGTACCGCGGCGCACGCGGACGGAGAGCCGGTCGGCCCCGGGCGGGTCGGCCATCAACGACATCGACGTGGCACCTCGCTTCTCGCGCCGACAGCCTAGTCTTTTGCGGCGGCAAGCAGTTCCGAGGGTGCCCGGCGCTCCGAGGCATTATTGAGGGATGCCCCAATCGCTCGACGACGCCCTGGCCGAGGTCCGGGACATGATCCTTGCTCCCGGTCTCACCCGCGCGGTGGCGGCGGGCAAGCGTCGTGGTCAAACCCCCTCCATCGTTCGCGCCGAGGTACGGCCGGTGACCCTCAAGGCCGGACCGAGGTTGCAGATCGTCACCAACGACGGCTCCCGGCCGTTCACCCGCAATGTCGAACCGTCCTCAACCGCCATCGACGAGCTGCTGAGCGAGCCGTTCGGCAACTGGCACGTCGAGTCGTCCACGGGAACGCTGCAACTGCGTGTCACCAAGAAGGGTGACGCTCAGGTGCACCGGTCGGCGGCGGTGGCGGCTCCGGCGGCCGCCGAGCACGACCGGGCCAAGCAGTGGCTGCTCGATCCGGGCGATCCGCTCTTCACGGTGATCGGCGGCAACGCGGCCAAGCGGCGCCAGGTCGACGCGTTCCTGAGGTCGCTGGCCGCGTCGCTGCCGGCCGAGCTGCCGTCGCCGCTGCGCGTCGTCGACCTGGGCTGCGGAAACGCGTACCTGACGTTCGCCGCCTACCGCTACCTGGCCGGGCGGGGCGCGAAGGTCCAGGTCGTGGGGGTCGACGTCCGGGAGGATCAGCGGGTACGCAACACCGAGGTCGCCGCCGAACTGGGGTGTTCCGAGGACGTCACGTTCGTGGCGGGCACGATCGAGGACGCCCAGGTGCCGTTCGACCCCGATCTGGTGCTGGCCCTGCACGCCTGCGACACGGCCACCGATCAGGCACTGGCCCGGGCCGTGAGCTGGAACGCCGAGTGGGTGCTGGCCGCGCCGTGCTGCCACCACGACATCGCGGCCCAGCTGAAGGGCCGCCCCGCACCGGCCCCGTTCGGCGAGCTGACCAGGCACGCCATCATGCGGGAACGCTTCGCCGACGTGCTGACCGACTCGCTGCGGGCGGGCCTGCTGCGCCTGCGCGGCTACAAGGTCGAGGTGGTCGAGTTCATCGACTCGGCCCACACGCCCCGCAACCTGCTGCTGCGCGCGCGCAGGACCCCGGCTCCGCCCACCGACGCGCAGCGGGCGGAGTACGAGGCGCTCACTTCCCAGTGGGGCGTGACACCCGCGCTGGAGAAGATGCTCGCCGACTAGTCGACGCGCACGGTCCACGCCGCGGTGTGGACCGTGCCGGCCACCTGGAAGTCGAAGAACATCCGGTAGGCGCCGGCGCTGGGCAGGGCCAACCAGAACTTGACCTTGCCGTCGACGAGCAGCGGCTCCGGGTGCACATGCACGTAGGCGAGGTCGCCCTCCCGCATCACCACGAGATGCCCGAAGGCGCCGAGATAGGGGTCGAGCCGGGCCGGCTTGCCGTCGGTCCCGGTCACGGTCATCAGGATCGGCTGGGTGGATCTGGTGTCGGGCTTTCCGTCGTACGTGACCTGGAAGCCCCCGCCCCGCGCGGTCACCGAGGGAGCGGGCAGCGGGGCCGGCGCGTAGTCGCCGGCGACGGTGAGATCGCCGCCGAGCGTGGTGGCGATCTGCTGGCCGCCGACCACCGCGGTGAAGTCGGCGATCATCCGGTAGATCCCCGGCTCGGCCAGCGTCAGGTCGATACTCCAGGTGCCGTCGGGCGCCATGGTGGGGTGCAGATGCTGGAAGCCGCTCAGGTCCCGCCGCACCACGATCAGATGCAACGGCTTGTCGTGCACCACCGCGAAGGTGGTCACGGCGGCCCCGCCCGCGCCGGCGATCTCGAAACTGAGCCGCTGCGCCTTCCCGGCCGGGAAGGTGGTCCCCTTCGGAACGAGAGTCAGGCCGCCCGAGCTGAGCGAGAGCCCGCCGACCGCCGCTCCCATGGACGCCGCGGAACTGGTGGCGCCGCCCTGCGTCACGGTGCCGTCGGTGTTGTGCACGTGCGGCTGGTTCTCGTTGACCGCCATGCCCGGCATGCCGGCCATGCCCGTGCCGCCGGAGGCCGCCGCCCCGCTGGTCGGCGGCGCCGACGCCGAGGCGGTCGAGTTGTTGAGCCGCCCCAGCCCGTAGCCCGCGAACAGCACGACGATGAGCACCGCCCCGAACGCGGCCAGCTTGAATCCGGCCCGGTCCCCCGCCGGCGTCTCACCGTCGTCGCCGGGCGGATCCACGTCGGCCGGCGAATCCGCGTCCCGCGCCGCCCGGCGCGCGCCCACGATGCCGAGCACGACGGGCTTGTCCGGTGGGTCGTCAGGCATCGGCGAGCTCGTAACCGGCCTCGTCCACGGCCGCGCGTACCGCGTCCTCGCTGAGCGGGGCCTCGCTGGTCACCGTGACCGCGCCCGAGGCGAGGTCGACCTGCACGTCATCCACCCCAGCCAGGGCGGAGAGCTCGCCGGTCACCGCCTGGACGCAGTGTCCGCAGGTCATGCCGGTAACGGTGTAGGTGCTGGTCACAGCCATCGCAAAGCCTTTCAGAACAACCGTCAGGAACGAACGAGCCGAGCGATCGCGTCGGACGCCTCTTTGACCTTGGCGCTGGGGTCCCCCGCCCGCGCGGCGTCGACCACGCAGTGCGCCAGATGATCCTCGAGGAGCCCCACCGCCACCGCCTGGAGGGCGCTCTTGGCCGCGGAGATCTGCGTCAGAACATCGATGCAGTACGTGTCCTCGTCGACCATCCGCTGAATGCCGCGGATCTGCCCCTCGATACGCCTGAGGCGCCCGAGCAGGGCAGCCTTGTCACCGGAATACCCATGCGGCCCATGCTGCGCCGTCGCCTCGTCGGACATGACCCCAGCATACCCCCTCCCCGTATAGTCCCCGTTCCCGCGGCCTCTCAACCGGCCACCGCCAAGGACAGTGGCAGCACGCCCCGGGCGCCGGCCTGGCGCAGGGCGCGGCCGGCCAAGGCCATGGTCCAGCCGGAGTCGACCAGGTCGTCGACCAGCAGCACGGGGCCGGGGAGGGTGGCCAGCTCGGCGGCGACCTCGGCCGGAACGGTGAACGCGTCGTGCAGCGACCGCACCCGCTGGGCGCTGTTGCCCCGGTGACCCGACTCGGCGGCGTGGCCGGACGTGACGAACCCGAGCATCGGCAGGCGGCCGACGCGGGCGATGTGGTCGGCCAGCGAGCGGATCAACTCGGGATGCCGGCGCGACGAGACGGCCAGCACGGCGGCCGGGCGCTCCGGCCACGCGTCGTCGCCGTGCGCCCAGTTCTTGAGGATCTCGACCACCGCGGCCGCCAGGTCGCCGGGGATCGGCGCGTCGGCCGCCTCGGGCGCGACCAGGCTGCGCAACCGGTTGCCCCAGCCCAGGTCGGACAGTCGCCCGACGGCCCGGCCGGACTCCATCTGCTCGCTCGGCGCGATCTTGCCCTTGAGTGAGACGCCGACCGCGGCCAGGCCCGTCGGCCACATCTTCTTCGGCGCGATCTCGACACCCGGCCGGCCGAGAAAGGCGTCCGCGGCGGCCAGCGAGGCGCCGGACACCTCGGCGTCGAACAGCGGGCCCGCGCAGTTGTCGCAGCGCCCGCAGGGCGCGGCCTCGGGGTCGTCGAGGCAGCGGCGGAGGAACTCCATGCGGCAGGCGGTCGTCGACGCGTACTCAACCATGGTCTTCTGCTCGGCCGACCTGGCCTCGGCGACCCGGCGCAGCCGCTCGGTGTCGTAGGTCCACGGCTCACCGGTGGCGAGCCAGCCACCGCGGGCACGCCTGACGGCACCGTCCACATCGAGCACTTTGAGCATCATCTCGAGCCGGTTGCGCCGCAGGTCGACGAGGGGCTCGAGCGCCTGGGTGGACATCGGCCGATCGGGCCACAGGTTGGCGAGCACGGCGCGGACCTGCTCCTCGGGCGGGAAGGCCAGCGACGCGAAGTATCGCCAGATCGCCGCGTCCTCGGCGCCCGGCAGAAGGACGACCTCGGCGTGCTCGACGGCGCGGCCGGCCCGGCCCACCTGCTGGTAGTAGGCGATCGGTGAGGACGGCGCGCCCAGGTGGACGACGAATCCCAGGTCGGGCTTGTCGAAGCCCATGCCCAGGGCGGAGGTCGCCACCAACGCCTTGATCTTGTTGTCGAGCAGGTCCTGCTCGGCCGCGCGCCGGTCGGCGTCCTCGACCTGTCCCGTGTACGAGGCGACGGGGAAGCCGCGTGAGCGCAGGAACTCGGCCGTCTCGGTCGCGCCGGCGACGGTCAGCGTGTAGACGATGCCGGAGCCGGGCAGGCGCTCGAGATGGTCGGCGAGCCAGGCCAGCCGGTGCGCCGGGTTGGGCAGGTCGAGCACGGCCAGGCGCAGCGAGTCACGGTCGAGCGGGCCGCGCAGCACCAGGGCGTCGCCGAGCTGGTCGGCGACGTCGGCGGTGACCCGGGCGTTGGCGGTCGCGGTGGTGGCCAGCACCGGCGTACGGGAAGGAAGGCCGGCCAGGAAGGTACGCAGGCGCCGGTAGTCGGGGCGGAAGTCGTGACCCCAGTCGGAGACGCAGTGTGCCTCGTCGACCACGAGCAACCCGGTGCTGGCGGCGAGGCCGGGGAGCACGTTGTCGCGGAAGTCGGGGTTGTTGAGCCGCTCGGGACTGATCAGCAGCACGTCGACCTCGCCGGCCCGGACCTCGGCCTCGATCTGGGACCACTCGTCGAGGTTGGCCGAGTTGATCGTGCGCGCCCGGATGCCGGCGCGGGCGGCCGCGTCGACCTGGTTGCGCATGAGGGCGAGCAGCGGCGAGACGATGACCGTCGGGCCCGCGGCCGCCTCGCCGGAGGCCGCGCCACCGGCCCGGAGCAGGGCGGTCGCGACGAAGTAGACGGCCGACTTGCCCCAGCCCGTGCGCTGCACGCAAAGCACCCGGCGGCGGTCGACGGTCAGCGCCTCGATCGCCCGCCACTGGTCCTCGCGCAGCTTGGCGTGATCACCCGCGAGCCGGCGCAGGATCGCCTCGGCCCGCTCGCGCACCTCGGCCCGCTGGGCCTGCGTCACATCGGTCGTCGCTCGCGTCTCGGTCACCCGGCATGTCTATCAGCCCGGTCCGACAGAACCGGAGTTATCCACAGTCCCGGAGTTATCCACAGGCGGACGAGAAAGGCACGCGGCGGGCGGGCCGATGGGCGAAGGATCGGCCGCGTCCCCGCACTCGAAGGAGCAAGGTCATGACCTTCCCGTCCTACCCCTCCCGGCCGCTCGCCCTCGCGATCCTCGTCCAGCGCCTGGTCGGCGCCTGCGCGATGTTCCTCGGCATCGGCCCCGGCCGGCCACGGGCCCGCTCGCGGATAAATGGCGAATCCTTGACAACTTTTTTTGTCGGTGACAGGCTCGGAACCATGTCGAAGACGATTGCCGAGAAGCTCCTGATCAAGCCGAACACGACCGTCTGGCTCTCCGATCCCGCGCAGCTGCCGGTGCTCGCGCCGATGCCGGACGGGGTTCGCGAGGCCGACATGCTGGCCACGGCGAGCACAGCGGTGCTCTTCGCCGAGGACGCGGCGAGCGTCCGCAAGCAGCTCGCGGAGCACTCGGCCGACCTGGCCAAGCCGGCGGTGTTCTGGGTCGCCTATCCGAAGGGCAACAAGGCCGACATCAACCGCGACACCCTGTGGCCGATCGTCGCCGACTTCGACATGCGGCCCTGCGGTCAGGTCGCCATCGACGACCGCTGGTCCGGCCTCCGCTTCCGCCCCAACCGCGAGGGCGAGGGCCGCTTCACCGGCGGAGCCAAATAGAAGGAACGGTCAGCGGCCCAGGACCGAGCCGCCGTTGACGTTGATGATCTGGCCGGTCACGTAGCGGCCGCCGGGGCCCACCAGCCAGCGCACGGCCTCGGCGATGTCGTCGGGCTCACCGGCGCGCTTGAGCAGGGTCGCGTCGACGCGCTTGGCGTGGCCCTCGGGGGTCATGCGGCCGGCGAAGAACTCGCTGTCGGTCACGTAGCCGGGCGAGACGACGTTCGCGGTGATCCCGTCCTGGCCCAGGTCGGCGGCCAGGTCGAGGACGTATCCGTGCAGGGCCGCCTTGGCGGCGGAGTACGGACCGCCGCCACCGCGCTGGGCGGCGATCGAGCTGGTCAGGATGATGTGGCCGCCCGGGCGGCGGAGGGAGGGAAGCAAGGCGGTGGTCAGCAGGACGGCAGTGACGACATTGGAGTCGAAGTTGGCTCGCCAGTGGGCGGCGACCTCGTCGAGCTTGGCGCCGGCGCCCGTCACGTAGGCGCCGGCGTTGTTGACCAGGACGTCCAGCGGGCGGTCGCCGACGGCCTCGACGACGGTGGCGACCTGGGCCGGGTCGGACAGGTCGGCGGTCACCGCGGACGCCTGCGGCCCGATCCAGTCGAGCGCCCGGGCCAGCACCTCCGGGCGGCGGCCGACGATGATCACGTCGTACCCCTCGCCGGCGAGCATGCCGGCCGTCGCCCGGCCGATGCCCGTTCCGCCCCCGCTGACCACCGCAAGCCTCGACATGCACCGACCCTATCGATGAACCGCCGCGATGGGGCGCCAAGCGGCGAGCGCCACTACGGCCATGACGGCGGCCGCCGCCCAGTAGGTGGTCACCAGGCCGAAAGCGGTGGCCACGGCGCCGCCCAGGAGGGAGCCGATGGCGGCGCCGCCGAGCTCCAGGAAGGCGTACACGCTGGTTATCCGGCCGAACATGGAGGAGGGGACGTCGCGTTGACGGATGGTGGTGACCACGACGCCCCAGATGGTGGTGTGTACACCGAAGACGACGATCATCAGGGCCGCGACCCACGGCTCGCGGGTCAGGGCCAGGGTGGCGTGCAGCGCGACCTCGACGAGGAGGCCGGCCCGCAGCAGGGCCACGGAGCCCAGGCGGCGGATCAGGGTGGGCGCCACCAGGGTGCCCAGGAGGCCGCCGACGGCGAAGGCGACCAGGAGGGCGCCGTAACCGACGTCGGTCAGGCCCAGGCGCTGGGTGGCGTAGAGGACGAAGACGGCGAAGGCGGCGCAGAAGACGACGTTGCCCACGGCCATCGTCAGGGCCAGGGTGCGCAGCAGGCGGTGCCGGGACAGCCAGCGGACGCCCTCGGCGACGTCCGCGCGCAAGCGGGACGGTGGACGCTTCTCCGGCGGCGGCACCGAGCGGATCGTGCCCACGAGGGCCGCGGCCAGGGCGAAGGTCAGGGCGTTGACGCCGAACGGTACGGCGGCGGCGATCACGAAGAGCCAGGCGCCCAGCGGCTTGGCGGCGAACTGGTTGAGGACGTTGAAGTTGGCGTAGAGCAGGGAGTTCGCGGTCGGCCGCCGGTCGGGCGGGACCAGGGCCGGCACGAAGGCCGAGCTGGCGGTGTCGGCCAGGGTCTCGCCGGTGCCGAGGAGGAAGAAGACCGCATAGATCAGGGGCACGGAAGCGGTGCGGCCCGCCACCGCGAGGGCCAGGGCGCCCAGCGCCACGGCCCGCATGATGTTCACGGCGACGACGAGGCGGCGCCGGTCGAGCCGGTCGGCCCAGGCGCCGCTGGCCAGGGCGAAGAGCAGCCACGGCAGTTGCTGGGCGAAAACGGCGCCGGCGACGGCGGCCGGGTTGGCGGTGATCGAGGCGACGAGCAGTGGGCCGGCCACCATGGTGATGCCGTCACCCAGGTTCGTGACGGCGGACGACGTCCAGAGCTTCCAGAAGTCCGCGCCCAGGGGCGCGGTGAGAAGGGCACGCAAAAGTACTCCTCGAGCGAAGGAAAACGGTCACGAGGACCGCCCCGAGGAGAGGAGCCGTGTGCCGCTGTCAGAGAGCGGCGAGTCCTCGCGCCGGGGCGGGGACGGTCACCTTGATGAGTCGCATGCGATCCCTCCGGAAAGCCGGGACATCGGACGCCTCATGGTAAACGCCGCCTGGCGAATCCGGCATTGTGGGACGAGGGACGCGGGTTTCGGCGGACGGGCATCGGGCGGGGCGCCCCTCGGGTCACAATCGGCACATGGGGCGGACGGAGCGAAACGGGCAAGACGATTCGCTTCGTATCGCCGAGCGGTACCGCCTGGTCGAGAAGCTCGGCAGTGGCGGGATGTCCGAGGTGTGGCGCGGGTTCGACGAGACGCTGGGCCGATCGGTGGCGGTCAAAGTGCTGTCGTCGAAGCTGGCCGAGGACCAGAGCTTCCGGGACCGGCTCCGGCAGGAGGCCCTGGCCGCCGCGCGGCTCTGCCATCCGCACATCACCGGCGTGTACGACTTCGGCGAGTCGGCGCTGCACGACCGGGTGACCGTGCCGTTCGTGGTGATGGAGCTCAACGACGGCGAGTCCGTCGCGGCGCGGATCGCCCGGCAGGGGCCGCTCACCTGGCGCGACGCGGTCGGTCTGGCCGTCGAAGTGGCGTCGGCGCTGGCCACCGCGCACGCCCGCGGGGTCGTGCACCGCGACGTCACCCCGGCCAACGTCATGCTCACCGGGGCCGGCGCCAAAGTGGTCGACTTCGGCATCTCCGCGATCGTCGGCCAGCGCGACGCGGCACCCGACGGCAGCCTGCTCGGCACGCCCGCCTACCTGGCGCCGGAACGGCTCGGCGGTTCGCAGGTGTCGGCGTCGGCCGACGTGTACGCGCTCGGGCTGCTGCTCTACCGGGCGCTCACCGGCCGCCTGCCCTGGCCGGCCGAGACGACCGCCGACGCCCTGCGGGCTCATTTGTACGCCGACCCGGAACCGCTGCCCACGCTGCCGGGCATGCCGCCGGCCGTGGCCGACCTGTGCATGCGCTGCCTCACGAAGAGTCCCGAGGAGCGCCCGGGCGCCGCGGAGGTGGCACACGCCCTGGCCGCCGTCATCGGCGTTCAGGCGGTCATCCCGGCGCTACCCCAGCGGTCGTCCGACGCCCCGGCGACGGTACGGGGGTCGGCGGCCGCCCGCCCCTCGACCGCCCGTCCCTCGACCGCCCGTCCCTCGACCGCCAGCTCCTCGACCGCCAGCCCTTCGACCGCCAGCCCTTCGACCGCCCGCCCTTCGACCGCCCGCCCCTCGACCGGCAGCCCTTCGACCGCCCGCCCCTCGACCGACCGCGCGGAGCTTCCGGAGGCGGGGGCGGAGGTCAACGGGCTGGGACCTACGGGCCCGATCACGCCGGCACGCGAAGCACTGGCCGAGCCCACAGCGGCGAGGACGGATCACGCCCTGGGCCAGTCGCCGCTGGGCCGGTCGCCGCTGGGCCGGTCGCCGCTGGGCCGGTCGCCGCTGGGCCGGTCGCCGCTGGGCCGGTCGCCGCTGGGCCGGTCGCCGCTGGGCCGATCGTCGCTGGGTCAGTTGTTGCTGGGACGGTCGTTGCCGGCCTGGCTGAAGTCGGGAGCGCGCCCGTCGGCGGCGGTGCTACGGCTGCGGGCGGGGTTGAAGATCGGGGCCGCTCTGCGCCGGCGTCCGCAGCCGCTGGGTGGCGGCCTCTTCGCGGGCGGGGGCTTGCGACTCCCCCACCTACAACGAGCCGGGCAGGCCCGTGGGAGGCGGCCGGAGCCGTCCGGGAGCCGGCATCGGTTCCAGGCCGGTGCTGTCACGCTCGCCGTGCTGGCGGCGGCCGGGATCAGCTGGGCCACCACCCGCGACCGCCCCGACGTGCAGGAGGCGCAGGCGGCCGGGGCCGGGGTGGTCGCGGCCGGGCCGGCCCAGATCACCTGCTCGGTGCGTTATCAGCTGCGCAGCGATTCCGGCAGCACCTACGTGGCCCGGCTGACCGTCGCCACCAGTGACACCGAGGCCGGGTGGCGGCTTCAGTTCTCCTATCCGGGCACGCAGCGTCTCACCAGTGTGCCGAAGACCGTCACCCAGAAGGGGCAGCGCGTCACAGCGAAGGGTAGCGGCAAGCAGCAGAGCTTCACCCTGCGTGGCGAATACCGCGACTACAACCCGTTGCCACTGTCGTTCAGCGTGGACGGCGAGAAGTGTCAGGCCGAGGTTCTCGGCAGCACGCCGGCCAGCCGGCGCGACCGCGCCCCCGCCGAAAGCCGGAACGGGAACGGGAGCGGCAGCGATCAGGCCGAGGCGGTCGCCGCCGAGAAGTCGCATGGGCGGGAGAGCGCGGCCCCGAAACGCCGGAAGGAGGGCACACCCCAGAAGGGGGTGACTCCCAAGCCCACCGCACCGGCCTCGCCGTCACCCATGGCTCGCAAGGGCACCGGCTACTCCCTGACGCTGTGAGAACCCCTTAGCCGGCTAGGAGCTGGTCGACCGGGGCGTAGTCGTCAGTCAGCACCCGGGCGTCGTCCACGAAAGCGTCCAGCTCCGGCCCGGCCAGCACGACCACCGGCTCCTTGGCCTGGGTGGCCAGCCGGGATCGGATCGCGTCCAGCGGCAGTGGGCTCTTCGACGCCATGATGACGAAGTTCGAGCCCGCCTTCCCGTCGATGGCTTTTTGCGGCGCGATCAATGCCACGTGCGGGAACGCCGCCGCCACGGTGGCCGTCTCGGCCCTGATGAACCTGTTCGGCGGGTAGTCGATCACGTTCTGCGCGTAGATGCCGGACGACCGGGTGACCCGGGCGATGTCCTGGGCCATCTCCCGGGTCGCGAGGTGCCACGGCACCACGAGGTAGCCGAAGGCGTCGCCCACCACGAAGTCGTACGCCCCGGTTCCCTGCTCGGCCACCGCCACGCGCGCGTCGCCCACCCGTACCCGCAGGTCGGGTCCCGTCACCAGGCCCAGCTTCTCTCTGTCGAGGTCGACCAGGCCGCCGTCGAGCTCGGC
The DNA here is from genome assembly GCF_040650035.1 of Actinoplanes sp. NPDC048796. Classification (NCBI taxonomy): domain Bacteria; kingdom Bacillati; phylum Actinomycetota; class Actinomycetes; order Micromonosporales; family Micromonosporaceae; genus Actinoplanes; species Actinoplanes sp. NPDC048796. Next base: position 827,940 of record NZ_JBEZGO010000002.1, read on the forward strand.
CACCACCTGATCGCTGCCGGGCCGGGTCGCCTTCAGGTAGGCCGGCATGGTGAAGCCGCCCCCGCCGATGTGCAGCGCGTCGACCGGGCCGGCCGGCAGCACGTCGGCCACCGACGCGATCCACTGCACGTACTCGAATTCCAGGTGAAGCGGGTCGTTCAGGTCGACATACGAGTGCCGCGCCGAGTTCAGGATCAGCGTCCGCCCGCCCGGCGCCGCCGCGTCCGTCTCGACCCGCGCGCAGTGGTAGGCCGTCTCCACATCGCACGGATTCGGCGACGACGCCCCCAGCCCGGCCCCCACCAGCCCCAGCGTGACCAGCGCGGCCCGGACCTTGGGCTTGACGGGCAGCGAGGCGCGCAGCCACCACCACAGCACGCCGCCCGCGACCGCCAGCAGCACGGCCAGGGTCAGCACGATCCACGACGACGGCATCGCCGCCACGAAGATGAAACCGGTGGCCAGGGTCGCCGTGATCGCGCCCAGGGTGCCGATGCTGGACAGCCGGCCGACCACCGAGCCGGTCCGGTTGAGGTCGCTGAGCTGGAGTTTCACCACCAGCGGGCTGACCGCCGACAGGATGAACGCGGGCAGGAACACGGCCAGCGCCGCCAGCAGCAGCACCGCCGGGGCGGCGCCGCCGCGCAGCACCTCGCCGCCGTAGCGGACCAGGGGCAGGGTCACCGCCGTGCCGATCGCGCCCAGCAGGAGCGCCGGCGCCAGCAGCGAACGCGGATCGTAGCGGTCGGCGAGGCGGCCGCCGAGCCACGTCCCGTAGGCGATGGCCGCCAGGGACACCCCGATGACCGAGCTGCTGACCTGAAGGGTCACGCCCACATAGGGCCCGACGAGGCGCAGCGCGACGATCTCGAGGACGAGCACGGCCCCGCTGGCGCCGAAGACCAGGGCGGTGGCGAGACCGGACGGCAGGGCACGCGGTGGGTTTCCCATCAGCCGGATGTTATCCGGGCCACCATCACAGCATGGACAGGTGCACGTGGTTCGTGTGGACCGCGGACGGGCCGCCGCTCGCGCTGTAACTCGTCCAGCCGGTGCCTGGCATCCAGATCTGTCGATACCAGATCACGTACATCACGCCGAGCCGGTCGGCGTTCTTGATGAAGTACGCCGCGAGCCGGTCCCCGTACGTCTTGTCGCCGCCGGTGGCGGCGGAGTTCTTGAACGTGGACGCGTTGGCCGAGAAGTCGCAGGCGCGGCCCTTGGGATGCTCGCCCGAGGACCGCTGGCTCCAGCACACCGTGTAGTGGGTGAAGCCGGCGGCGCGGGCTTCCTTGTAGGCGTGCAGCGTGCGCGGAGTGAGGCAGCCCGAGCTCGACGGGTCCTTCACCGAGCACGACTCGTCGGGCCAGGAGCCGTCGGAGTTGCGCGGGGCCGGCTGGGCCGACGCCGAGTTGGCCGAGACGAAGCCGCCCGAGCCGGAGCCGCCGCCGACGCTGGCCAGCGCCCGCTGCGCCTCTTTCTTCTTCTTGGTCAGCGCCGCGACCTGCTTGGTCTGCTCGACGACCTCTTTGTCGATGGCCGCTTTGGCCGCTCTGGCCCTGGTCACCGAGCCGCGGTACTGGTTGAGGACCTGGCTGTCGAGCTGGGCCATCATGTCGAGGCGCTCGATCCGCTCGAGGAAGATGTCGGGCGAGCTGCTGTCGAGCAGCATCGACATCGTGCTGGGGCGGCCGAGCCGGTACGACCGGCTGGCGATCTCGGCGACCTGACTCTCCATCGCCTTGGCCTGCGCCTCGGATTGCTTGACCGTCGCCTGAAGCTGGGTCTGGCGTTTCTTCGAGGCGTTGAGTTTCTGGATCGCGGTGGCCTGACCCTTGGCGGCGGACTCGAGCGCGCTGCGCAGGGTCTTGCTGTCACCCTCGTCGGGATCGGCTTGCGCCGCGCTCGGCACGGTCAGCACCAGGACGCCCACTGCCATGAGCAGGGCGAGCCCAGCGCTGATCCGGCGCAGGAAAACCGCCGCCACGGATACCTCCCCTATCGTCAGCGCGGGGAACTTTACCGCGCTGGGCAAGGGATCGGCAGATCGATCATGTGGCCGAGTAACCACCGTCGACGAAGAGTGTCTGGCCGGTTACGGCGACGGCAGCATCGCTGGCCAGGAAGACGGCACATGCCCCGAAATCATCCGGTACGCCGTTTCTGCCGATCATGGTGCGGGCGGCGTGCTTGGCGACCGTCGCCGGGTCGGCGAAGACCGGTTCGGTCAGTGGAGTGTGGACGACGCCGGGCGCGATCGCGTTGACACAGACACCGCGGGCCGACCACGCTTCGGCCTGCGAGCGGGTCAGGCCGACCAGGCCGGCCTTGGCCGCTCCGTAGGCGCCACTGTTCCCGTACGCCCGGAAGGCCTGTTGCGACACCACGTTGATGACGCGCCCCCAGCCGCGCGCGGCCATCAGCGGGCCGAAGGCCTGTCCAAGCAGGAACGGCGCGGTCAGGTTGGCCGCGAGCGTCACGTCCCAGTCGTCCTCGGTGAGCTCGTCCAACGGCGGACGGCGGTTGACGGCCGCCGAGTTCACCAGCACGTCGGGGGACCCGTACGTCTCAATGATCTCCGAAGCGACGGCCGTGACCGCCTCCCGCACCGCCAGATCGGCCGAGATCGCGTGCCCCTCGGCGCCGAACGAGCGCAGCTCGCCGACGACCTCCGCCAGCGGCTCGGCCCGGCGGGCGATCACGATCACGCGCGCTCCGGCCCGCCCCAGCGCGACCGCCATGGCCCGGCCGATGCCCGAGCTGCCACCGGTCACCACGGCGGTGCGATCTTTCAAGCCGAAGACGCTTTCGAGGTACGCCGACACGCGGCCCCCTTACAGAATCGACTGATCGGGGAAGAGCGTGTCCCGGACGGTGTGCCACACGTCGTCGTTGGGCGCGACGAGCATCCCGCGCTCGCTGTCCGTGGGCTTGTAGGGAGTGCCGTCGAGATGCAGCACAGTGCCCCCGGCCTCCCGGATGATCAGCGAGCCGGGCACGTGGTCCCAGGGCAGGATCCGCCAGAAGAGCACGAACTGCTGCTCGTCGAGGGCGACCGCCGGATATTCGTAGCCGGCACAGTGATGACCGTTGGTGACCTCGCCGAACGCGTGCGTGTGGGCGTCGGCCACCTCACGCAGGTGCTGCGGGAGGTAGTGCCGCGCGACGACCCCGCGCAGCGCCTCGGTGCCGGGATCGTCGGTGCGGGTCTTCACCCGGACGCCGTCGCGGTAGGCCCCGGAGCCGGCCTCGGCCAGCGTCATGTGATCGCCGACCACGTCGAGGATCCACGACGCCGCCGGCTCGCCGTCGCGCACCAGCGCCACCATCACGCAGAAGGGCGTCTTGCCGGCGGCGAAGTTGTTCGTCCCGTCGACCGGGTCGACGATCCACACGTCGCCGCCGTCGCCGAGCCGGTCGAGCACGCGCGGGTCGGCGGCCACCGCCTCCTCGCCGACCACGGTCGAGCCGGGCAGCAGCGCGGTGAGCCCGCGGGTCAGCGCTTTCTCGGACTCCTGATCGGCGATGGTGACGAGGTCACCCGGCGCCTTCTGCTTGATCTCGTCGTCGGCCAGGTGGCGGAAGCGCGGCAGGACCTCGGTCGCCGCGACCTCCCGGATGAGATCGGCGACCTGGTCAAGCACGCGGCGGCAACTTCACGACGCTGACGAAGAACTCGTCGATCTGCCGGATCACCGCGATGAACCGCTCGAAGTCGACCGGCTTGGTGACATACGCGTTCGCGTGCAGCTGGTAGCTGCGCAGGATGTCCTCGTCGGCGGCCGACGTGGTCAGCACGACGACCGGAATGCGGCCCAGGTCGGGGTCCTTCTTGACCTCCTCGAGCACCTCGCGGCCGTCCCGCTTGGGGAGGTTGAGGTCGAGCAGGATCAGATCGGGGCGTACGGCGTCGGCGTACTCGCCCTCGCGGCGCAGGTAGGCCAGCGCCTGGGCGCCGTCGGAGACCACGTTGAGCCGGTTGCGGACCTTGTGCTCCTCGAACGCCTCCTGGGTCATCAGCACGTCGCCCGGATCGTCCTCGACCAGCAGCACCTCGATGGGCGTGCCATCCGCCCGAACAGCGCCTGTCATGCCGTGACCTCTTTCCGCGTCTCCTGCGCCGGCACCTCGGGCGCGTCATCGTCGTCAGTCCCCGGCAGCACCGGAAGCGTGAAGTAGATCGACGTGCCTTCCTCGACCTCGAGGTCCAGCCAGATCCGTCCGCCATGATATTCGACGATCTTCTTGACGATCGCCAGGCCGATGCCGGTGCCCTCGTACGCGTCGCGGGCGTGCAGGCGCTGGAAGATCACGAAGACCTTGTCGGCGAACTCGGCCTCGATGCCGATGCCGTTGTCCCGGACGTTGATCCGCCACTCCTTGCCGTCCCGCTCGGCACTCACCTTGATCACCGGTGGCACGTCGGGGCGGCGGAACTTGAGCGAGTTGCCGATCAGGTTGACGAAGAGCGTGGTCAGCAGCGGCTCCTCGCCCTCGACCACCGGCAGGTCGGTCCAGACGATCTCGGCGTCCTCGCCGGCCCGGGCCTCGAGCTGCGATTTCACCTCGGGCAGGACCCGGCCCAGGTCGACGTCGGTGAACCCGGCGGTGAGGCGGCCGATGCGCGAGAAGGCGAGCAGGTCGTTGATCAGGCGCTGCATGCGCTGGGCGCCGTCGACGGCGAAGGCGATGTACTGGTCGGCGCGCTCGTCGAGCTGCCCCGAGTAGCGGCGTTGCAGCAGCTGGCAGAAGCTGGCCACCTTACGCAGCGGCTCCTGCAGGTCGTGCGAGGCGACGTACGCGAACTGCTCCAGATCGCGGTTGGAACGGGTCAGCTCCTCCGCCTGGATCTTGAGCTGGTCGTTGATCCACTCGATCTGGGTACGGGCCTCGCGGACCTCGGCCAGTTCGGCCGCGATCTTCCGCCGCATGCCGTCCACGTCGTCGGCCAGACTGGCCAGCTCGGGCGAGCCGGTGCTGACGATGTGCTTGTCGTAGTCGCCGTCGGCCACCTGCCGGACCTGGGCCGCCAGCTCCACCACCGGCCGGGTGACCAGGCGGTCGAGCAGCAGCAGGAGCGCGGCGCCGGCCAGGATGATGATGGCCGCGGCGGCGATCTGGATCGCCACCATGCTCTGGCTCGAGTCCTTGGCCGCGGTGGCCGCTTTCTGCCGCAGCGCCTGGATGTCGTCCTGCATCAGGGCGATCGACTTGCGCAGCTCGTCGAACTGCGTCGTCGAGGCGGCGTTGATCTTCTCCTGGCCCGCGTCGGGGCCACCGGTCTCGATCGCCCGGATGACCGGGGTGGCGACCTCGTCCTGCCACGTGGCGGCACGCTGGAGCACCACTTGCAGCGACTCGCGGATGGCGGTGTCCTCGGGGTGCAGATAGCCCTCGAGGCGGGACACCAGCCGCTGCTCGTCGGCCACGCCGGTCGTGTAGGGCTCGAGGTTGTCCTTGTCACCGGTGATCGCGTAACCGCGGATACCGGTCTCCTGGTCGACGTACGCCGTGTTCAGCGCCTCACCGGCCGCGCGCATCGGGCTGGCCCGGTTGAGCACGTCGTCGAGCTGGCGGTTGTTGGCGGTCGCGGTGATCGCGGCCAGGACGGCCAGCCCGGAGAGCAGGACAGCGACCGCGATGCAGAGCGCGACGACCCGGCGCCGCAAGGTCCACTTTTGCACGCTCGGGTTCACCGCCCACTCCCCTGCGAGATCAGCAACATCGCCACGTCGTCGGCGAGCGGGCCGCCGTTGGCCTGCTCGGCCCGGCCCACCAGCCACGCCGGAAGGGCGGGCAGCGGAACGGCCTTGGCCACGTCCTCGTCGAGCAGGCCGCACAGGCCCTCCACGTCGAGCCGCTCGTTACCGGCGCCGGTGTGACCCTCGATCAGGCCGTCGGTGTACATCAACAAGGACCAGTCATCTCCGGGGAACTCGATCTCGGTTGCGGGTGTGGGCCGGGGGCTCACCCCCAGGACGATCCCGGTACGGGCGTTCACCGGAACCGCCCGGCCGCCCGAGAGCAGCACCGGCGGCGGGTGGCCGGCCATCCGCACCACGGCGTTGTTACGGGACAGGTCGAGCGTCACCGAGGCGCAGGTCGCGAAGACCTCGCGGGCCCGCCGCTCGCTCATCAGCACCTGCTCGAGCGAGGGCAGGATCTGCTCGTCGGGCACGCCGGCCAGCACCAGCGCCCGCCACGCGACCCGGAGCTCGACGCCGAGCGCGGCCTCGTCGACACCGTGCCCGCAGACGTCACCGACGATCACCTGAAGCTTGTCGTCGCCCGCCTGCACGACGTCGAAGAAGTCGCCGCCGAGCACGCCCATGGCCCGCCCGGAACGGTAGAAGGTGTGCACCGAGACCTGCTCGGTGGACATGAGCGGCTGGGGCAGCAGACCACGCTCGAGACGGGCCGACTCGGCCTGGCGCAGCTCCACCTCGCGCAGCCGCTGGGCGTTCTCGTCGGCCCGCTTGCGCTCGACCGCGTACCGCAGCGCGCGGGTCAGCAGCACGCCGTCGACCTGGCCCTTGACCAGGTAGTCCTGGGCGCCCTCGGCGACCGAGGCCACACCCAGGTGCTCGTCGGAGCGGCCGGTGAGCACGCAGACCGCGGCGCTGCCGGCCACGGCCAGCAGCTTGCGCAGGCCGTCGATGCCCTCGGCGTCGGGCAGGCCCAGGTCGAGCAGGACGCACTGAACGCCGCGGAGCATGCCGCGGGCCTCGCGCAGGCTGGTCGCCACCCGCAGGTCGAACGGGGCCTCGGCCTCGTCGAGCAGCTCACGCACCAGGAAGGCGTCGCCCTCGTCGTCCTCGACCAGCAGGATGCGCAGCCGTTCCTGAGGGACGGGACTGCTGGTACGGGCGCGCGGCGCGACGGACCGCTCAGTCATGCCCCACCCCGATCGCTCCCCACCCCGCGCCAACCCGCTGATCGTGTACCACCGGATCGCCCGGCACAACACCGAGGCGGTCTCACGTGGCGTCCTCGGCTGCCACCCGGCGGGCGTGGTGGGCGATGACCTCACCAAGGATGCCATGGAGCCGGCCGCACTCCGGGCAGTGCAGATTGGCGTCCAGGCGGCGGCCGCCGCACTCGACGCAGGTGCCCCGGTCATCGGGATCGCGGTACGACTCCAGCGCCCGGCACATGGCGCGGATCACGTGATCGCCGACCGCGTAGGTGGCCTCACCCAGCGCGGTGCGCACACCGATCACCGCGACCGGCGCGGCTCCCGGCTGGGGGTCATAGGGTGCGACCCGGTCGATGAACTCCGCGACGACGGCGGCGGGGTCGAACGGCGTGCTCACCCCGTCAACGCTAGGCCACGCCCCAAACGATCTTCCGACTACCCACTGCCGTACCCAGGCGCTTAGATGACACCCATGCGTGCACCCGCCCTTGTCGATCCCGCTCGGCGGGCATCGGCCGCTGTGATCGCGATTGTCGTGTTCGTGCTGGCCGGGGTCGCGGCGGCGTGGGCCGTGCGGCCGCCCGAGGCGCGGGGCGCGTCGGCGCCGGCCGGGGAGTTCAGCGCGGGGCGCGCGTTCCCGTTGGTGGAGACGATCGCCACCCGGCCCCATCCGGTCGGCAGCGCCGCCCAGGACGAGGTGCGTGAGCGTCTGCTGACCACGTTGCGCGGGCTCGGGCTGTCGCCCGAGGTGCAGGACACGGTGTCGGTGCAGGGGGCCGAGCTCTCCTCCAGCGCGGGCGGGACGAGCTTCGCCCACGTACGCAACGTGGTCGCGGTGATTCCGGGCACTGCCTCCACCGGGCGGCTGTTCCTGGTGGCGCACTACGACTCGGTGCAGACCGGGCCGGGCGGCAACGACGACGCGGCCGGCACCTCGGCCGTCCTCGAGACGGCCCGGGCGCTGCTGGCCGGTCCACGCCCGCGCAACGACGTCGTACTGGTGCTCACCGACGGCGAGGAGGCCTGCCTGTGCGGGGCCAAGGCGTTCGTCGACCAGCATCCGCTCGCCCGGGACGGCGGTGTCGTGCTCAACCTGGAGGCCCGCGGCAGTTCGGGGCCGGCCATCATGTTCGAGACCACCGACCGCAACAGCCGGCTGGTCGGCGTCTACGGTTCGGCTCCGCACCCGGTCGGCACGTCGTTCGCGGTCGAGATCTACCGCCTGATGCCGAACGACACCGACTTCACGGCGTTCAAGGACAAGGGCTTCGCCGGCCTGAACGCGGCCTACATCGACGGCGCCGCGATCTATCACGCGCCGACCGACGTGCCCGGCGTGATGGACCAGGACAGCCTTCAGCATCACGGCGACAACACCCTCGCTCTCACCCGTGAGCTGGGCGATCGTGACCTCACCGGGCTGAGCAGCGGCCAGGACGCCACCTACTTCCCGGTGCCCGGCCTGCTCGTGCGCTACCCCGGCGCGCTGGTGTGGCCGCTGGCCGTGCTGGCGCTGCTCGCGGTGGCCGCCCTGGCCTGGCTGGCCCGCCGCCGTGGTCTGATCACCGGGCGCCGGCTCGCCGCCTCGGCCGGGCTCACACTGATCCCGCTGCTGCTGGCGCCGGCGCTGGCCCAGGTCCTCTGGTGGCTGCTGACATCGGTCCGGCCGGGGTACGCCGAGCTGCCCATCGACCCGTACCGGCCGGGCTGGTACCGGCTGGCCGTGGTGGCCCTCACCGCAGCCGTGCTGTTCGCCTGGTTCGCGCTGTTCCGGCGGAAGGCCGGCCCGGCCGCGCTGTCCATCGCCGGGCTGGCCTGGCTGGCCCTGCTCGGGGTGGTGCTGGCCGCGGTCACGCCCGGCGGTTCCTACCTGGCCGCGCTGCCGGCCCTGGCCGGGGCGGTCGCCGGCCTGGTCGCCGTCCGGGCCCGGCCGTGGATCCAGGTGCTCGCGGTCACGGCCGGCGGGGTGGTCGCGGTGGTGATCCTGCTGCCCACGGTGGTCATGCTCTTCCCGGCGCTGGGCCTGCGGCTGGGCGCGGCCGGCGTGTTCCTCACGGTTCTGCTCGGGCTGGCCCTGCTGCCGGTGATCGACCTGATCCACCCGGTTCCCGGCGGCCGCCGGGGCGTGGAGGCGGCCCGCGACCGGCGGCGCGGCGCGCTGCCCACCGTGGCCGCGGCCCTGGCCGCGATCGTCTTCACCGTGGTCGGCCTGGCGGTCGACCGGTTCGACGCCGGCCATCCGGCGCCGACCCAGTTGATGTACGCGATGGACGCCGACGACAACACGGCCCGATGGGTCAGCGACGAGCCGAAAACCCAGGAGTGGACGAGTCAGTACGTCTCGGGCGACCTTCACCGGGTCGACGACACGCTGCCGTCCTTCGGCGCCGAGGAGGTCCGCACCGGCCCGGCCCAGGCGGCTTCTCTCCTTCCGCCGAAACTCACCCTCACCGGCGACACCCGTTCGGGCGACACGCGCACGATCAAGCTCCGCCTGGAGCCGCAACGGCAGGTCCGGCTGGTCACCCTGCACGTGGGCGCGGACACTCCGGTGACCTCGGCCGACGTCGAGGGCCAGGCGGTGCCGATCGGCAAGCCGGCCGCCGAGGGCCCGTGGGGTTTCGGCTTCGCCTTCCACGCCCCGCCCACCGGCGGCGTCGAGGTCACGCTCACCGTGCGCGCGTCCGGACCGGTCAAGTTCCGGGCCATGGACGGCAGCGACGGCCTCACCGACCTGCCCGGATTCCGGGCGCGCCCGGCCGGCGTCGGCGCCGTCGGCTCGCACACCAGTGAACTGCTGGCAGTGGCCAAGTCCTATACGTTGTGACCATGGCCCAGGTCCTCTACTCGGTACAGATGTCGCTGGACGGCTACATAGCGGGTCCCGGCGGCGACATGTCCTGGCTGGCGCCGCACCTCGGCCCCAACCCGACCGCCGACGCCCTGGTCGACCGGATCGGCGCCATGCTGGTCGGCCGCCGCACCTTCGGCGGCGACGACCCGAACAAGGGCACCGACAAGGAGGGCGCCATGTCCGGCGCCTGGGAGGGGCCACAGTTCGTGCTGACCCACGAGCCGCCGCGGGATCCGGTGCCGGGTGTCACCTTCGTCACCGGCCTGCGTGAGGGCGTGGAGGCGGCCAAGAAGGCGGCCGGCGAGCGGTACGTGAACCTGCTCGGCGCCGACGTCGCACGCCAGGCCCTCGCGGCCGGGCTGGTCGACGAGATCCTGACCTTCGTCTCACCGGTGCTGCTGGGCGACGGCACCCGGCTGTTCGCCCAGCCCGGCGGGGCCGAGATCCAGCTGGAACGCATCGTTCAGGCCGACCACGATCCGGTCGCCGGCCTCTGGTACCGCGTGGTGAAGCCGTGAGGATCGCCCCGGCCGGGCCGGCGGACGCCGCCGAGCTGACCAAGGTCTACGTCGAGGCGTTCCGGGAGCCCTGGCCGGCGGACACGCTGCCCACGCACGCCGGCCGGGCCGGCTTCAAGTGCCTGGCCGCGTGGGACGGCGACGAGATGGTGGGCTTCACGTACGGCTACACGGGCGAGTTCGGCCAGTGGTGGACCGACCGGATCGCCTCGCTCGTCGCGCCCGAGCTCAGCAACTGGCTGGGCGGGCACTTCGAGCTCGTCGAGCTGGCCGTGCTGCCCTCGCACGAGCGGCGGGGCATCGGCTCGGCGCTGCTCGACGCCGTGCTGGACGGGCTTCCGCACCGGGTCGCCCTGCTCACCGCCACCGATGACGAGAACGCGCCGGCCCGGCGGCTCTATCACCGCAAGGGCTGGCGCGTGCTCGCCGACGGGGTCTTCGACGGGGCGGTGCTCATGGGGCGGACGCTGAATTAGCGGCCCCGGCCGCGACGGCCGGTGGGCGCGTCGTGGCGGAAGTGCACGAAGAGCCGGCCCCAGTTGTCGCCGTCCTTCTCGACCCGGTGGTAGAGCTGCTTGATCTCTTTCTGGTCGAGGAAGCGGAGCACCTTCTTCTTCAGCGCTCCGCTCCCCTTGCCCGGGATGATCTCGACCATGGCGGCCTTCTTCTGGATGGCCTCGTCGATGACGCCGCGCAGTGCGCGGTCGATCTCGTGACCCTTGTTGAAGATGTCGTGCAGGTCGAGCTTCAGCTTCACGGTTGACGATCCTATGACTCGGGCGACGGCGACGACTCGGACTTGCCCAGCCACTCCTCGACCCGGTGCACGGCCTCGGAGTAGTCGGTGTGCTGCTTCATCGCGGCGGCCAGGCGCAGGTGCGGCAGGGCCTCACGAAAGCGGCCGGCCCTCTCCAGGGTCCGGCCGAGCACGTGGTGCGCGTAGTGATCCGATGGATCATGGTCCACGAGCTCTCTGAGCTGCTTCTCGGCCCCGTTGAGCTGGGCCGAGTTGAAATAGGCCCGGGCGAGCAGAAGCCGTACGGCCGAGTTGTGCGGCTCCGCCTCGACTATCGGCTCGAGCAGGCGCGCGGCCCCGAGCGGGTCGCCGGACTCGAAGTAGAAGGTCGCCTTGCGGTAGTCCTCCAGAAGATCCACGTCCCACGCTCCTCTGCCCACGCGCCTGCAACAACGCTTGCACAACAACGGCCGAACGGCGAGTGTTCCGTTGATCCAAGCTTCCCGACAAAACGGCTCATATGGCAACCCAGCCGTCAGACAATGCCAGCGTGGGGGACTTTCCGAGTCAGTTCGTGTCCGCGCCGGCCCGTCCACGATTCGGGCGGCTCAAGGCGGCAGTCGTGGGTGTCTTCGCGATCTCCCTGTGCCTGATGCTGGCCGGGGGCACGTCGACGCCGGCGGTGAACTCGCCCGCCTTCCTGATCTCCGGGATGCGAAAGATCCCCTCGCCGCCGTCGGGCACCTCGTGGGCGCCGGCCCCGCGCGAGGCCGGCGGCCTGCGGATGGTCGCCAGCACGGACGGGCAGTCCTTCCAGGTGCACACCGCGGGCGGCGACCGGGATTTCCTTCCCGGCGTCGATCTGAGCGACACCACGCCGGGCCATCTGCCCGGCGAGCCGGCCATCTCGGCCGCGCAGTACCGGGCCTGGTTCGCGGCGATGGGCTGGCTCGGCATCCGGGTGGTGCGCATCTACAAGATCCACCCGCCCGCCTTCTACGAGCAGCTGGCCGCCTACAACCAGGACAACCCGGAGCGGCCGCTCTTCCTGGTGCAGGGCGTGTCGATGACCGACGTGTCGTACATCGGCGAGAAGAACCTCTTCGACGCCCGGGTGACCACGACGTTCCGGCAGGAGCTGGAGGCCGCGGCCCGGGCCGTCTCGGGCGATTTCAGCCGCTCGACCCGGCCCGGCCGGCCCGGCGGCGTCTGGAACACCGATGTGACGCCGTGGCTGGTCGGCTGGATCATCGGGGCCGAGCTCGATCCGCGCGCCGGCGCCGCCTCCGACCAGCGCAACGCGTCGGTGAAGCGGTACACCGGCAAGTATTTCCGGAACACGCCCAAGTCCACGCCGACCGAGCGCTGGCTCGCGGCCCGGATGGACGAGCTGGCCGGCTACGTGGCCAAGAAGGGCGTCAGCCAGCCGATCGCCTTCGTCAACTGGGCCACCACCGACCCGCTGCGGCATCCGGCGGAGCCGCTCGACCAGGAGGACCTGCTCCAGATCGACGCCAACCACGTGCTGCCCACCGCCGACTGGCCGGCCGGCACCTTCGCCAGCTACCACGCGTACCCGTACTATCCGGACTTCCTTCGCTACGAGCCCGATCTCAACAATTTCCAGTACGAGGGACAGGCCGATCCGTACGCCGGATATGTGGCCGCGCTGCGCAAGCACCACTCCACGATGCCGACAATGATCACGGAGTTCGGCGTGCCGTCCTCGATCGGCTCGGCGCACAGCGGGCCGCTGGGCCGCTCGCAGGGCGACCACAGCGAGCAGGAGGCGATGCGGATCAATGCGGACCTGCTGCGGATGATGAAGAACCAGGGGCTCGCGGGCGGTTTCCTGTTCGGCTGGATGGACGAGTGGTACCGCTACACGTGGAACACCGTCGGGCACCAGGACGGGGCGCGCCGCCAGCTGTGGCACGACCCGCTCACCAACGAGCAACACTTCGGGGTGCTCGCGATGGATCCGGCCGGCGCCCGGGACGCGGCCGAGCAGCAGTTGCTCGACAGCGACGGCGCCTGGCCGGCGCGCGAGGTCAAGGCCACTACCGATGAGGCGTACGTGACCCTCGACGTCAAGCTCGCGAAGTCGCCGCCCGGGTCGATGATCGTCGGGTTCGACGTGCTGGACGCCGTCACCGGGCCGCCGATGGCCGGCAGCACCGACCGCCGGCCGGACGCGGTCTTCGCGCTCAACCTGGTCGGGCACACCGGCCAGGCGTACCTGCGCGACCAGCTCGACCCGCTGAAGCTGGACTTCGCCGTACCGGAGTCGGCGCGCGGGCCGGCGCCGGCGGGCTGGAAGCCGTTCGAGCTGATCACCAACCGGGCCCACACCGTGCCGACGACCAAGGCCAAGCAGCCGGTGGAGCTCCAGAACGCCGGTCTGCTCGTGCACGGAAGCTGGGATCCGTCGGACGACAAGGCGGACAGCCGGGCGCTGTGGCACCTCGACGACGACCGTCTCACCGTTCGGGTGCCGTGGGCGATGCTCGGTTTCGCCGACCCGTCCACGCGCCGTGTCGCCGTACCCAGGAACGGGAATTTGACCTTGTCGACCAGCCCCGGCGTGACCGTGTCGCTGACCGCGTCCGGCACCGAGCAGGCGATCGGGCAGGTCAAGTGGCCGAACTGGAATCGGCCGAACTACACGGAGCGCCTGAAGCAGGGTGCGTCGCAGCTGCGCGACGCCGCGCTGTCGGCGACGAACGGCTGACCAGCAGCATCGACGCGCCGGCGGCGATCATCAGAGCGCCGATCGCGACCAGCAGCAGCGTGGTGTTGCCGGCCGGCCGCTGGGGCGGATAGCCGGCGCCCCAGCAGTAGACCTCGCCGCTCTCGGTCAGCGCGCAGGTGCTGTCCCCATCGGCCACGAGCTGGACGACCCGCTGGTGGAGGCCGACCTCGACGACGTCGTCGCCTCCGCCGGCGGCCGAGGCGGGCGCCGCTGACAGGGTGAGCGCCGCGGCGACGGCCAAGATCACAAGTATCCGTCGCATGCAACCATTATGGGCGTTTTATACGCTTTCGGGGGTCTTCGACACTCCAGCGGCGGCGACCTCGGCCAGCACCGGGGTGGCGGTGATGGTGTCGGCCGCGGTCACCGTCGCGTAGCCGGCCACCTCGCTCGCGGCGTACCGTGTGGTGCCGAGCGTGGCCGGCCCGAAGGCCGCGGTCAGGGCGAGAGCGGTGCCCAGGGCCAGGAAACCGGTGCGCCGCCGCCATCCGAGGTGCTTCGTCGTCTGCGTCATAGGGACCACGATCAGGGCGTACGGTGTCTGTCCGCTGTGCGGAATTCATGCGTTTCCTGTGCTTCTGATCCACAGGTGGTACACAGGAATCAGAAAGCCGGCGCAAAGCGTGGCCCGCGAAAGTAGGGGCATGACGATGGCGAACGCAGATTCCAGCACCGAGCTCCGGCGGCCCGACGGCAGCCCCGTCCGGGTCCTCGTGGTCGACGACGAGCCGACCCTGGCCGAGCTGCTGTCGATGGCGCTGCGCTACGAGGGCTGGGACGTCAAGAGCGCCGGCGACGGTCTCTCGGCCGTTCGCACCGCCCGCGACTTCCGCCCGGACGCCGTCGTCCTCGACATGATGCTGCCCGACATCGACGGGCTCGAGGTGCTGCGCCGGCTGCGCGGCGAATCGCCCGAGGTGCCGGTGCTCTTCCTGACGGCCAAGGACGCGGTCGAGGACCGGATCACCGGCCTCACGGCCGGCGGCGACGACTACGTGACCAAGCCGTTCAGCCTGGAAGAGGTGGTGGCCCGGCTGCGCGGCCTCATGCGGCGGATGGGTCACTCGCCGATGCGTACCGACTCGCAGCTGATCGTCGGCGACCTGTCCCTGGACGAGGACAGCCACGAGGTGCGGCGCGGCGGCGACCTGGTCACGCTGACCGCCACCGAGTTCGAGCTGCTGCGCTACCTGATGCGCAACCCGCGGCGGGTGCTGAGCAAGAGCCAGATCCTCGACCGGGTCTGGAACTACGACTTCGGCGGCCAGGCCAACGTGGTGGAGCTCTACATCTCGTACCTCCGCAAGAAGATCGACGCGGGCCGCTCCCCGATGATCCACACCATGCGCGGAGCCGGGTATGTCCTCAAGCCCGCGGACTGAACATCCGGCCCGGTGGCGCAGCCCGCGCGGCTGGCCGCTGCGCACCCGGATCGTCGCCATCATCATCACGCTGCTCACGATCCTCGGCCTCGCGGTCGGCACCACGGCGTACGTCTTCCTGCACGACCAGCTCTACAGCCAGACCGACGCCAAGCTCGACGGCGTACCGGGCCGTAATTTCCCCGGCACACCGCGACTGAGCTTCAACCCGGGGCAGGAGGACAACGGCCGCAGCAAGCCGTACCCCGGCCTGGAGACCGGCGCCATCACGGTCTACTTCGTCAACGGGGAGTTCACCGACGGCGGCAAGGTCAAGACCGTCCAGACGACCACCGGCTACAGCACCGAATTCGAACCCCTCGGTGACACCGCACTCGCGGAACTGAAGTCCGTCGCGGTCGGCGACAAGGTCAACATCACCGTCGACGGCGATTCCTACCGGGCCACAGCGAGCGTTCAATACGACGGGGCGGTACGAGTCACCGCGCTGTCTCTCAAGCCGGTCAACGACACGCTGTTGCGGATCGCGCTGGTCACGGCCGGGGCCATCCTCATCGCGATCGGTGTGGCCGGGTGGGCGGGTGCGTTCATCGTCAGGCGTACCCTCGCTCCGCTCGACCGCGTCGCCGCCACCGCGACCCAGGTCTCCGAGCTCAAGCTCGACCGCGGGCAGGTCGAACTGGCCCAGCGCGTGCCCGAGAGCGACACCGACCCGCGCACCGAGGTGGGCCAGGTCGGCGCCGCCCTCAACCAGATGCTCGACCACGTCGGCAACGCCCTGGAGGCCCGGCACGCCAGCGAGATGCAGGTACGGCAGTTCGTGGCCGACGCCAGCCACGAGTTGCGTACGCCGCTGGCCGCCATCCGCGGGTACGCCGAGCTCAGCCGGCGCAGCCGGGCACCGATCTCGGAGGAGATCGCGCATGTGCTCAACCGGGTCGAGTCCGAGGCCAAGCGGATGACCCTGCTCGTCGAGGACCTGCTGCTCCTCGCCCGCCTCGACGCCGGCCGCCCGCTCGCGCACGACCCGGTCGACCTGACCATGCTCGTGGTCGACACGGTCAGCGACGCCCACGCCGCCGGGCCGCGGCACTACTGGCAGCTCGACCTGCCCGAGGAGCCGGTCATCGTCTACGGCGACGGGGCCCGGCTGCACCAGGTGCTGGCCAACCTGCTGGCCAACGCGCGCACCCACACGCCCGAGGGCACGACCGTGACCGTGGCCGTCACCACCATGCCGGACGCGGCGGTGATTCACGTGATCGACAGCGGGCCCGGCATCCCGGCCGAGCTCCAGCCGCACATCTTCGAACGGTTCGCCCGCGGCGACAGCTCCCGGTCGCGGGCCGCCGGCAGCACCGGCCTGGGCCTGTCGATCGTGCACGCGGTCGTCACCGCCCACCGGGGCCAGGTGGCCGTACAGAGCGAACCCGGCCGTACGGTGTTCAGCGTCATGCTCCCGTACGACGCGCCCCGGCCCGCCGTCCCACCTGCTGAGCAGCAGCTGGCTCCACTTCCCAGCTGACGCGCTATGCTGTCCGACGTGTCTCGTTGGTATTCGTGGTTTAGTGGGCCGGCTCCCGCCGGTGCCTCAGCCATGCACTGAGACATCCGCCAGAGCCGGCCCGAGGCAGCGACTTGACGTCGCTGCCTTTTTGTTTGCCGCCGGCTCCTTTCTTGGGCCGGCATCTTCTCCGCCACCGTCCAAGGAGTGACCGAATGACTGCCCCCGAGGTTCAGCGCGTCCGCGACCAGCGCATCGAGAAGGTCGTCCCGCTGATGAGCCCGGCCCTGCTGCACCACGAGCTGCCGCTGACCTCCGACCTGCACGACACCGTGCTGGCCGGCCGCAAGCAGGTCGAGGACGTGCTGAACCACCGAGATCCGCGCCTGCTGGTCGTCGTGGGCCCGTGCTCGGTGCACGACCCGGCCGCCGCCGGCGAATACGCGTCGCTGCTGGAGAAGGAGGCGCAGCGGCTCAGCGACGACCTGCTGATCGTGATGCGGGTGTACTTCGAGAAGCCGCGCTCGACGGTCGGCTGGAAGGGCCTGATCAACGACCCCGCCCTGGACGGCACCGGCGACGTCGGCACCGGCCTGCGGATCGCCCGGCGGCTCCTGCTGGAGATCGTGGGCCGCGGGCTGCCGACCGCCGTGGAATTCCTCGACCCGATCACGCCGCAGTACTACGCGGACACCGTGGCCTGGGGGGCGATCGGAGCCCGTACCGTCGAATCGCAGGTCCACCGCCAGCTCGCCTCCGGCCTGTCCATGCCGATCGGCATGAAGAACCGCCCCGACGGCAGCATCGCCACCGCGATCGAGGCCATCCAGGCGGCCGAGGTGCCGCACGTCTTCCCCGGCATCGACTACTCGGGGACCCCGGCCATCCTGCACACCTCGGGTAACCCCGACACCCACCTGGTGCTGCGCGGCGGCGGCGGAAAGCCCAACTACAGCGCCGAGGACGTCGCGCACTCGCTGGAGCTGCTGCGGGCGGCCGGCCTGCCGGAGCGCCTGGTGATCGACTGCTCGCACGGCAACAGCGGCAAGGACCACCTGCGCCAGCCGCTGGTGGCCGAGGACGTGGCCGGCCAGATGGAGGCGGGCCAGCGCGGCATCAGCGGCGTGATGTTGGAGAGCTTCCTCGTCCCGGGCCGGCAGAACCTCGGAGGCCCGTTGACGTACGGCCAGTCGGTCACCGACGCGTGCATGGGCTGGGAGCCGACGGTCGGTGTGCTCGAGCGCCTCGCCGTCGCCTCCGCGAAGCGCCGCTCCTCGTAACTCACAGCGGGCTTACAGGAACGACATAAGGGCGCGACAGGGGCAGCGTCGACAGTGGCGAGGTATTGATCCTCCTTCCGTGGAGAGCCTCGATGACTTCGACGTTGCCCACCCCGCCGACGGCGGCGCCGCAGCCTTTGTCGCCGCCTTTGCCGCCGGCTTTGTCGCCGGCTTTGTCGCCGGCTTTGTCGCCGGTGCCGAGAACGCGCTTCCAACGGCTTTACCTCGGCCCGAGCGGCGACCCGGGCTGGGCCCGGCCCTCCCTGCTCGGCCTGCTGCTGGTCACCGGCGTCCTCTACATCTGGGGCCTCGGCAAGAACGGCTGGGCCAACGCGTTCTACTCGGCCGCCGTGCAGGCCGGCACGAAGAGCTGGGAGGCGTTCTTCTTCGGCTCCTCCGACGCCGCCAACTCGATCACTGTGGACAAGACGCCCGGATCGCTGTGGTTCATGGAGATCTCGGCGCGGATCTTCGGCGTCAACGCGTGGAGCATCCTGATCCCGCAGGCGCTGATGGGCGTGGCCAGCGTCGCGCTGGTCTACGCCACGGTGAAGCGGTGGTACGGACCGGCGGCCGGCCTGATCGGCGGCGCGGTGCTCGCCTCCACCCCGATCGCGGCGCTGATGTTCCGCTTCAACAACCCCGACGCGCTGCTCGTGCTCTGCATGGTGGCCGGCGCATACGCGACCGTACGGGCCATCGAGAACGGCTCCACGAAGTGGCTGATGCTCGCGGGCGCCTTCGTCGGCTTCGGCTTCCTGGCCAAGATGCTGCAGGCACTGCTGGTGGTACCGGCGTACGGCCTGGCCTATCTGATCGCGGGCCCGCCCAAGCTGGGCAAGCGGATCTGGCAGCTGCTGGCGGCGGTGGGGGCGCTGGTCGTCTCGGCCGGCTGGTACATCGCCATCGTCGAACTGGTACCGGCCGCACACCGGCCGTTCATCGGCGGCTCGCAGAACAACAGCATCCTCGAGCTGGCGCTGGGCTACAACGGCCTCGGCCGGCTCAACGGTGACGAGACCGGCAGCGTCGGTGGCGGTGGCGGCGGCGCGGGCGGCGGGATGTGGGGCGAGACCGGGATCCTGCGGATGTTCGACAGCTCGCAGGGCGGTCAGATCTCCTGGCTGCTCCCGGCGGCGCTGATCGTGCTGGTGGCCGGGCTGGTCCTGACGGCCCGCCGGCCGCGCACCGACCGGCAGCGGGCCGGCCTGATCGTGTGGGGCACCTGGCTGCTGGTCACGGGCCTGGTCTTCAGTTTCATGCAGGGCATCTTCCACGCCTACTACACGGTCGCCCTGGCGCCGGCGGTCGGCGCGGTGGTCGGCATGGGCGTGGCGCTGCTCTGGAAGCACCGGTCGAACGCGATCGCGTCGCTCACGCTGGCGGCGACGGTGGCGGTGAGCGCCTGGTGGTCCTTCCATCTGCTGTCGCGCAGCGCCGACTTCCTGCCCTGGCTGCGGTGGGTGGTCCTGGTGGGCGGTCTGGCCGGGGCGGTGGCGCTGCTCGCGGCCCTGCGCCTGCCGGCGCGGATCGCGGCTCTGGCGGCGGGGGCCTCTCTGGCCGCGGTGCTTGCGGGTCCGGCGGCGTACGCGGTACAGACGGCCTCAACCGCACACACGGGTTCCATCCCGTCGGCCGGCCCGTCCACCGGCGGTTTCGGCTTCGGCGGCGGCCGGGGCGGATTCCCCGGCCGCGGCCAGGGCGGCTTCCCGGGCGGCTTCCCGGGCGGCGGCGGTCAGGGCGGCTTCCCGGGCGGCGGCGGTTTCCCCGGCGGGCAGAACGGCAACGGCACTGGTGGTACGGGCAATGGCGGCACCGGCAACCAGGGCGGCTTCCCCGGCTTCCCGGGCGGCCAGAACGGCACCGGCAACGGCGGAACCACTGGAAACGGCGGAACCGGCAACGGCGGCACCGGCAACGGCGGCGCTGCGAATGGCGGCTTCCCCGGCGGCGACGGCCGTGGCGGGATGCGCGGCGGTGGCGGCATGGGTGGTCTGCTCGACGCCGCGACGGTCAGCGACGAGATGAAGGCGCTGCTCGAAGCGGACGCCGACAAGTACACCTGGGTGGCGGCCGCGGTCGGCTCGCAGAGCGCGTCCGGCTACCAGCTCGCCACCGGTGACCCGGTGATGGCGATCGGCGGCTTCAACGGCACCGATCCCTCCCCCACGCTGGCCCAGTTCCAGCAGTACGTCGCCGACGGCAAGATCCACTACTTCATCGGCAGTGGCGGTCTCGGCGGACGGGGCGGCAGCTCCAGCGGCAGCAACTACTCCTCGCAGATCGCCGAGTGGGTGGCGGCAAACTACACGGCCAAGACCGTGGGCAACACGACGGTCTACGACCTGACTGCTTGATTCACCCCGGAAGGACGGGCGGCTCCCCCTCGCGGGGAGCCGCCCGTTCCATTTCGGACTGGCTCGACTCACAGTGCCGCCACAGGAACGGCACAAAGCCCGCTCAGCCGCCACGATCATGGTTGTCGACATGAGCCTTTCGACGCAGCCCACGCCTGACGTTGCCACGACCCACGTCGATGCACCGGTGCTCGACGTCGTCGTCCCGGTCTACAACGAAGAGGTCGATCTCGGCCCGTGCGTGCAGCGCCTGCACGCGTACCTGCGGGCCTATTTCCCGTACCGCTTCCGGATCACGATCGCCGACAACGCGAGCACCGACTCGACCGCCGACGTGGCCCGGCTGCTGTCGACCGAACTGTCCGAGGTGCGCTGGGTGCACCTGGCCGAGAAGGGCCGGGGCCGCGCGCTCAAATACGTCTGGACCCATTCGGACGCGGCCGTGCTCGCGTACATGGACGTCGACCTGTCGACCGACCTGGGCGCGCTGCTGCCGCTGGTCGCCCCGCTGATCAGCGGGCACTCGGACCTGGCGATCGGCTCACGGCTGGCCCGCGGCTCGCGGGTGGTGCGCGGGGCGAAGCGCGAGTTCATCTCCCGCAGCTACAACCTGATCCTGCGCGGCACGCTGTCGGCCCGTTTCACCGACGCGCAGTGCGGCTTCAAGGCGATCCGCGGCGACGTGGCGGAGCGCCTGCTGCCGATGGTCGAGGACACCGGCTGGTTCTTCGACACCGAGATGCTGGTGCTGGCCGAACGGGCCGGCCTGCGCATCCACGAGGTGCCGGTGGACTGGGTGGACGATCCGGACAGCCGGGTCGACATCGTCTCCACGGCGATGGCCGACCTCAAGGGCATCGCCCGCTTGCTGCGCGCTTTCGGCTCGGGCCGGCTGCCGCTGGCCACGCTGCGCGAGCAGTTGGGCCGCAACCCGCTGCCGGTCGCGGGTGTGCCCACCGGCCTGACCGGCCAGCTCATCCGTTTCGCCGGCGTGGGCGTGGCCAGCACCCTGGCCTACCTGGCCCTGTACGCGATCCTGCGCACTTTCGCCGGCCCGCAGTGGGCGAACTTCATCGCCCTGCTCGTCACGGCCATCGCGAACACGGCCGTCAACCGCCGCCTGACCTTCGGCGTCCGCGGCAACGACGGCGCCTGGCGACACCAGGCCCAGGGCCTGATCGTCTTCGGCGTGGGCCTGCTCCTGACCAGCGGTTCGCTGGCCGCGCTGAACACCGCCGCCCCCACCCACTCGAAGCCGCTCGAACTCGTCGTCCTGGTAGCGGCCAACCTGCTGGCCACAGCGGTCCGCTTCCTGATGCTGCGCGTGTGGGTCTTCCGCTCCCGAGCCCGGGCTTGACCTGCCGCCGGGATACCAGCACTTCCAGCCCAACGAAGAGACGGCGCCGACTCCTACCCGGCGCCGTCTTTTCCACGTCACACGCATCAATCGCCAGGCCGCCGCAGCCCCTGCTCGCCCCGCGACCACAGCCGCCTTCTCCCGCAGCCGCCTTCTCTCCCACTGCCAGGCGCCCTCGCCACGGCCGAGCCGCCTCTCCCCAGCCGGCGGGCATCTTCATCCCTAAAGCCGCGAATCCCCACAGCCGCGAATCCCCACAGCCGCGAATCCCCACAGCGGCGGGCCTACGCGAGTGTCAGGTCGGGGGCTGGCGCCGGTGGCGGGGCTTTCTCTGGGTGATGGCGGCAATGACCACTGTCGTCGCGAAGACGGCGGAAACCGCGGCGGCGATCCACCAGCCGAGGACGCCGAGGGTCACGGCGGCGATCCAGACGACGACCGCCGTGAGGATCAAGGTGAGGGGTGGACGTCTCGACCGCGGCGGGTCGAGCTGCCCGCTGCTCATGCGGGCGCAGAACTCCGGATCATCCTGCTGCAGCTGGCGCTCCAACTGCGCCAGTCGACGGCTGTCTTCCCTGCTCAACATGACGCCACCTCCGCCTCGGCCAGCGGCCCTGATCGAACGGCACGCACTCCGATCAATGCCATTGTTACTCAGATGTTGCCTCCCGGATACCTCTTGATTCTGGCTCGCCACGCTGATCCGCATATGACCAGGCCAAAGAGATCCAACGAGGCTGCCACCCAGGTCCGGAAAACCAAGATCCGGGAGTCCGCACCCACGACGTGAGATCAATCGAACGCGACTGTCACTTCCGGAACCTCGCGGGCCCGCGCCACCTCCGCGGCCTCGGCCTCGACCTGCTTACGGCGGCCGGCCGAGACCTTGTCGAACGCGGTGATCGTCAGGTCGACCCGCTTGCGACCGGCGAGCTTGGCCCGCCAGACGCCGACGATTTCCCCGTCGAGCAGGAGCGCCCCGGGGTTGCCGATGACGCGCCACACCTCTTTCTGCTGAGCGCGGTCGGGCACCAGCACGTCGCGATCGCGGGCTTGCAGCAGCGCGTCCATCGGCGGAACAAAGCGGACGCCATCGGCCCGCGCCGCTCGTGCGAGATCGTCCACCGCCTCGACGGGCAGCCACTTCTTCTTACCGTCCACGGTGATCTCGGCCAGCCGCTCGACCGGCCAGACCGATTTCATCTCGGCGGTCGAACTGCCCAGGTATTTGCCGACCTCGAGCGGCGTCGCCGGACCCAGGAGCCGCAGGTACGTGAGGATCAGCTCGCCGATGCCCTCGTTCTCCCGAGGGCGTGGAGGCGCGGAAGGGATCGGTCCCAGCGTCGCGTCCTTGCCGCGGGACTGCACCTCGACGCCGCCGGCCAGGCCGGAATGCTGCCAGACGTTGCCCGCGATGTGTCGCGCCCGGCAGCTCCGGCACTCATACGTCAGGGCACGCGGCACCCGCTTGCTGACCTCGCCGCTCACCTCGCCGCGCGGCATCGGGCCGTGGACCACCTCGCGGAACGCGTCGGCGGTGACCCGGAAGGCCTCGACACCCAGCTTCATGCCCTCGGGGATCTGGCCGCTCTGGATGCGCGCGGTGGCGTCGGCGTCGCTGATCGGCCACAACTGTTTGATCAGGGCCGCCAGGTCGGCGCGACGATGCAGGTGAGGCGCGCCGCGGGCGGCCCACACGGTGATCAGCCGGTCGTCGGCGAGCGGACCGCTGGTGCGCGCGGCGAGCGCGACCCAGGCCGAGCCGGGCGTGTATTCCTGCACGCCGAGGTCGAGGACGGGCAGGTCGGCCGGGCGCGCGTCGACGCGCTCGGCGAGACCGAGAGCGGCGATGCGGTAGGCCGTCACCTGTGCACGATCGACGCTGACCATGGCACACCTCCAGGGAAGCTCAGGTGCGACGACCGTACCGCCTGGCTGCGACATTTTTGAGCCGATCGCGGCGGGTGCCGGCCTGGCCCTCGACGAGTTCCCAGGTGTCGAGCCGGCTTGAGCCGTACGGTCCCTCCTGGAGGATCGGCGGTTCGCCGGTCAGCCGATAACCGCAGCGCTGGGCCACGGCGGTGCTGGCGGTGTTACGCGGGTCGATGCGGAGCAGGAGCCTGCTCAAGGCGAGCGCGCTCCGGGCGTACTGGGAAAGCAGTGCGAGTGACCCCGACGCCAGCCCGCGCCGGCGATGGTCCTTGCCCACCAGATAGCCCAGTTCGGCCTCTTTGAGGCCGAGGTCGACGCCGAAGAGCAGGACCTCGCCGAGCGGTCGCCCGCCGTCGGCGGTGATCGCGAGCTGGATGCGTGAACCGCTGACGCGGCCCTGATGAGAGCGCTTGAGGTACGCGATGCCGGCCTCGACGTCGAACGGCGACGGCATGGGCGTCCACCGGGCGATCTCGGGTTCGTCGAGCAGATCGATCAGATCGTCGAGGTCGTCGGATCGCCATTCGCGCAGCACGATGCCGTCTCCCGTCAAGGTGAGCGGGTAAGGAAGACGGCCGGCCATGATTTCGATCCTGCCCGTAAGGGGCCGGTTGCAGCCAGTCTCGATCCATATCTGGCTCATGAGTGATTGCTCATGTCGCGAACGCCTGCCGCCGCCCGAGCACCTCGGTGGTTACTCCTCGATATGTCGTCTGGCGTCCCGAAATCCTCCCGCCGGCCGTCGCGCAGCCGTTGATCATGCGGGTAGCCATGGATTCTGCACACTCAGTGCCCAATGTGGACGTTGGCGTGTGTGGTGATCTACGAAGTCGTACGGTAATCGTCGTGGACGAACAGAGCGCTACTCCGGCCCGCCGCGGGGAGACGTACGGCGGTCGGTCGCGCGCGCAACGTTCCTCCGATCGCCGGGAGCGGATCGTGGCATCGGCAGTGTATCTGTTCGGCACGCGCGACTACGACGAGGTGACCATCACCGACGTCTGCGCCCGGGCGAAGGTCTCAAAAAGGTACTTCTACGAACATTTCCGCGACCGTGAGGCCTTGGCGATCGAGGTGCAGCGGGAGCGGAACGAATGGCTGCTGCGCCGGGTGGCGGCGGCCGCCCCGCCGAGCCCGGCCGGCCTGGCCGAGCTGTTCCGGCCGGTCCTGCGCACGATGGTCGGCTTGCTGCGCGACAATCCGGAGACGGCGCACGTCATCTACATCAACGCGCCGCGGATGGAGACCCGGCGCCGCGGGGTGCTGCGCGAGGACGCCCGGTTCGTCGCGGTCATGCTGCGGTCGCTGATCACCCCGGAAGATCAGGTCCGGTACGAGCGCACCCTGCTCGCCCTGGTCGCCGGCGTCAGCGAGGTGATCATCGACTGGATCACCCACGGCATGACCGGCGACCCGGACGAGCTGGCCGAGCACCTGACCACCATCGCCGTCGCACTGGCCGAAACCCTCCAGCCCGGCGGCGGCCTCCAGCCCGGCGGCGGCCTTTAGCCCGGCTGCGGCTTTCAGCTGGGCTTGCGCCCCACGATGACCGTCCGGGTGGCACGGACGACCAGGTCGTCGCGGGTCTTGATACCGGCCACGATCTCCTCGAGGGCCTTCAGGTCGTCAGCCGAAAGCCGATCCTCGAGCCGGTGCAGCCCGCGGCCCAGCGAGATCTCCGCGTAGCGGCCGGCCGCGGCCGGCAACGGCGGCCGCAGGTCGATGTCGAACCGGCGGTCAGCCTCGACGACGAAGCCGGCCTCGGCCAGCAGGGCCGGCCAGTCGGCGTGCATGTGCAGCCCATGCTCGGCCCGCATCTTGTCGAGTTCCGCGTTGAGGCGGCCCTCGATGTCGGCCTCGGGACCGGCCGGCAGGAAGCTGGGGAAGGACTCGAGCTCCGCGACCACGAGGTGCCCACCGGGCCGCAGCACGTCGAGGGCCTGCCGCAGCCCGCGAACCGGGTCGGCCAGGTGGTGCAGCGAGGCCGAGGCCCAGATCAGGTCGGCCGGCCCGAGGTCGGGCCAGGGCTGGTCGAGGTCGGCCCGGACCGTCCGGATCCCGGGGTCGGTGGCCTGGATGTGGGCGAGCATCTCGTCGTCCATGTCGACCGCGACGACCTCGGCTCCCGGCAGCGCCCGCAGAAGCGCGCGGCTGCCCACACCGGTGCCCGCACCCAGGTCGATGATCTTCGGCTGGGCCGGGGCCAGCGAGCCGACCCAGGTGATGACCTCGTTGTGGTAGTCGCGCAACACCTCGGCGTCGAGGTCAAGCAGCTCAGCGAAAGCGGTATGTGCCATGTCTCGAAGGTAGCCGCATCTTGCGTCAGCGACATAGCATCTTGCGTATGACGCAAGACGGCGAACTCGATGCCCTGGTCCGCCAGCGCATCCGGGGCCTGCGGATGGCTCGCGGCTGGTCCCTCGACGAGCTGGCGGCCCGCTGCTACCTGAGCCCGTCCACGCTCAGCCGCATCGAGACCGGCCACCGGCGGATCGCCCTCGACCAGCTGGCCCCGATCGCGCGGGCGCTCAGCATCACCCTCGACCAGCTCGTGGAGTCGGGCGCCGACGACGACGTGGTGATCCGCCCGCACCGCGACGAGGCTCGCGGCATCACGACGTGGTTGCTCTCCCACGAGAGCAACCAGACCGTGGCCAAGCTGCGAGTGACCCGTGCGATGCCCAAGGATCTGCGGGTCCACCCGGGCCGCGACTGGTTCACCGTGCTCTCGGGCACGATCATCCTGCGCTTGGGCGAACGCACCATCACCGTCCGCACGGGCGAGGCCGCCTCGTTTTCCACGATGGTCCCGCACGCGTTCGGCGCCCTCGACGGCCCGGCCGAGGTCCTGTGCGTGCTCGACCACGAGGGCGAACGCTCCCACCTGCTCAACCACGGCGACCATCACTGACGCTGGAACCGCGGGTGGAGATCTCCACGCCGGCGGCCCGAAGGCGCTCCACGAGCGTGTCGCCGAGCGCCGTGGCCGGGGTCAGCACGCCACCCTCACCCTTCGGCAGGTCGACGGCCAGGGCCAGGGCGCTCTCCCCCAGCATGATCGCCGTGCCGCTGTAGCCAGGATCGTGGTCGTCCCGGAACCGGGCCGTGTAGTGGGCGCCCGTCGAGGTGCGGCCGAAGAGGTCGCAGGTGAAGTGCCCCTTGTCGCTGGACGGCCCCTCACCCGGTTTCGGCAGCACGCGGTCGATCACATATCGCGTCGGCGGGAACATCAGACCCGCGACGAGGGCACCGAAGCCCAGCTTGACGCCGTTGGCGGCCACCGGGGACACCAGGGGCGACGCGCCCACACTCATGAACTCCCGATAGCGGAACTCGCGCCCGTACGCGTAACCCCGCAGCGCATTGCTGCGCCGGACGACCCGCGTGTTGTAGGACGCCATGAAGAACGGCGCGAGTGTCCCCCGCAGCGACGGATGTACCCGCTCGCCCCGAACGGTGGCGATGTCGGACTGCCGGCCGAGGTCCGGCTCGGCGGCCCGGTCCGGGCTCAGCGAGTACGGGCCGGCCGCGACCCGCCTTTTCGCCGGATCCCTCTTGACGGTGTCGAGCTGATGGCGCAGCGAGTCGATGGTGCCGCCGCTGACCCCGCCGCGCAGGCTCGTCACCACCATCGCGGTGTCGGTGAGCTCGCCCGCGCCGTCACGGCGAACGGCCTCGCTCAGAACGTGCACACCGAGGTCGGACGGGATCGAGTCGAACCCGCACGAATGCACTATCCGGGCACCGGTGCCACGGGCCACCTCGTGGTTGTCGTCAATGCTCTGACGTGCGAAAAGAACCTCACCGGTCAGGTCGAGATAGTCGGTTCCGGCCCGGGCGCAGGCGTCCACCAATGGCTTGCCGTATTTCGCGTACGGCCCCACGGTCGTGACGAGAATCCGCGTCGCCCGCGCGAGCCGGGCGACCGCGTCGGCGTCACCGGCGTCCGCGACCAGGATCGGCCATTCGACGCCGAGCCGGCGTTTCACAGCATCGAGTTTGCTTTCGGAGCGGCCGGCCAGCGCGATCCGAAGGCCATCGGGGGAATGTTCGGCCAGATGCCGTGCCACCAGCGCACCGACGAAGCCGGAAGCGCCGTAGACGACGATGTCGTGCTCGGTCATGGTTGCCAATTCTCCAACAAGCTCCACAAATGCGCGCGACACGATAACGTCGATCTCGCCTATTCCTATAAGAATCCGGCGGGTGCCCTTTCGCGGTCGCCGCCGGTCCGTACGGGCGGAACGCCGAATCCTGCCGCTGCCCGGCGGAACACATACTTACGGCATGGAGCGGGGGACCCGAGTTCTTCGGCGCTTTGGCGCGCCTCGGGGTGAAGCCGCGCACGCGCGGCCGGGCACCTCAGCCCGAACCCGACAGCTGACCTCGCAGGCGTGGAGGGTCTTTCGTCATGGCACAAATGTGCAAACCTGCCCGCGTCATGGTGGGCCTGGCCGCCGCAACTGTCACTCTGGCCGCCCCAGCAGCCCCGGCACTCGCTTCACCCCCGGCCGCCGCGCCGGCGCACGCCGTCGCGCTCGCCAAGGGCGGTTCCGTCAACTGGGACGCCATCGCCGAGTGCGAATCCGGCGGCAACTGGGGCATCAACACCGGCAACGGATACTACGGCGGCCTGCAATTCAGCCGCAGCACGTGGCGCTCCCACGGCGGACACCGTTTCGCTCGCACCGCCGACCAGGCATCCCGCGCGGAACAAATCCAAATCGCCGAGCTGGTCCGCCGTTCCCAGGGCCTGGGCGCGTGGCCGACTTGTGGCCGAAAGGCCTTCTCTACCCGCCAATATCGCAGTACAAACACGGTCACTCGCAAATCCACCGTCAAGGCTCCATCCACAGCGTCATCCACAGGCCGCTACTACGTGGTGCGCGCCGGCGACACCCTTGCTTCAATCGCCGCCAAGGCAAACGTGGAAGGCGGCTGGCGAGCCCTATACCGCCTGAATCGCGCCGCTTTGAACAGCCCGCATCGCATCTTCCCGGGTCAGCCTCTGGCGCTGTAATAGCTGCTCCCGGCGCCGGCGAATGCCTGATCGCCGGCGCCGGGATCACGACCGCGGAGTCTGGAATTCCGGCTGGTCGAGAACCCGCAGCCACGTGCCGTCGGGCTGGCGGCGAACCACCTGGGCCCGGGCGCCCGAGCCATCTCGCGGAGGTGTGGAGGTCAGGGCCAGCTCGCCGCTCAGCAGGGTGGGCAGCGGCTCCTCGGGCTCGACGGTGGGCATGTGTGGCAGAGCCTCCTCCCACATGCGCTGGATGGCGGCGCGGCCGACGGTCTGGCGTCCGGGTGGGTACGCCATCACGGCATCCTCCTCGTACAGCAGTGCGAGGCCTTCGGCGTCTTTGGCGTTGGCACGCTCGACGAACAGGCGGGTCAGGTCTTCGGGGCGCTGGGCCTTCTCTCGTTTCGTCATGCGTCCAGCCTTCTCGAGGCGGGATGAGAAGTCCAACGCATGGTTTTCATGGGAGCTAGAATCCGCAGTTATGGAACTGCGGCAGCTGGAGTACTTCGTGACGGTCGCCGAGGAAGCGAACTTCACCCGGGCGGCGGAGAAGGTGCACATCAGCCAGTCGGGCGTGAGTGCGCAGGTCAAGGCGCTGGAAAGCGAGCTCGGTGCGGAGCTGTTCGACCGTTCGGGACGAGTCGCCCGCCTCACCGAGGCGGGGGTGGCCGCGCTGCCGTACGCCCGGGCCGCGCTCGACGCCGCAGCCGACCTGCGCGAGGCCATCGACGAGGTGAAGGGCCTGGTTCGCGGGCATGTGACGGTCGGAATGGTGAGCGGCTGCGAGATCACACCGCTGTTCGCCGGGATCGCCGGCTTCCACGGCGAGCACCCGGGCATCGAGCTCGAACTGACCGAGGGCGACTCCCATGATCTCGTGGCCGGAGTCCGGGCCGGCGCGATCGACATCGCCCTGGTCGGCCTCGCCGGCGAGCCGCCCGAGCACCTGGCCACGCAGGTGATCAGCAGCGAGGGCCTGGTCGCGCTCTTTCCTCCGGACGAGCCCCGCGACCGCATCTGTCTGGCCGACCTCACGGCGTACCCCATCGTCACCCTGCCGCAAGGCACCGGGATCCGTGCCGCCTTCGACGAGGCCTGTCTGGCGGCGAGGTTGATCCCCGACGTCGCGCTGGTCGCGTCGGCGCCCGGGACCGTCGCCGAGCTCGCGTCGCGCGGCTTGGGAGTGGGAGTGCTGAGCGAGTCCATGGCGCCCGCATTTCCCCACCTCACCGCCATACCCATCGATAACGTGCCGATTCCGGCGCTGTTGGCGCTTGTTTGGCGCCGGCGCGCGAGTCCGGCGCTATCGGCCCTGCTCCCGCACCTGCGGCGGGCCTTCGCTGTGGACAACTCGGTCGCCGAGGGCGCCCCTGTGGATAACCGAAAGCCTCGATCGCCGGAACTCGATAACGTCTCGGCATGACTGAGACACCGCTCCGGCAACAGCTTCGAGAGGCGCTTCCACCCGCGATGAAGGCCCGCGATCGTGCCGCGATCGCGGTTCTGCGGGCGACGCTCGCAGCTATCGACAACGCCGAAGCAGTGCAGACCGATGAGGGTACGGGGGTGAGCCTGGCCATCGAGACATCGCCTGTCGGCGTCGGCGCGACCGAGGTGGCACGCCGAGTGCTGACCGAGGAGGACGTGAGACAGATCGTCCGGGCGGAGGCGGACGATCGGGAACGCGCTGCGACCGAGTATGCCGAGCTGGGCCGGCCGGAGCGGGCCGAGCAGCTGCGTTCGGAGGCCGGCGCTCTGCTCGCCCATCTGAACCCGGAGTGAGTCAGCGCAGGGCGAAGGCGTCGTACTGGATGCGCGCCGCCGGCACCCGCAGCGCCTCCAGTCGCTCCAACATGCAGTCCACCATGGACTGCGGCCCCGAGATGTAGAAGTCGTGATGGGGCCAGGGGCCACGTGCGGCGACGGCCTCCGCGACGTCGGCCGTCGTGCGCACGATCGTCAGCCAGGGATGGCGAACGGCCAGCCGGTCCAGCGGCTCGCGGTCGTAGAAGGCGCCGTCATCCCGCTCCGCGCGGAACAGATGGATCCACCTTGTGCGGTTGTACCTTGACAACTCATCGATCAACGCCTTGGCCGGGGCGAGGCCGGTTCCTCCCGTGATGAAGACCAGGTCCCTGCGGGAGTACGGGTTGAGCGCCATCGAACCGTGCGGCTCGCCGAGCCTGAGCGTGTCGCCGGGCTTGAGCCGTTCGACGAGGGCGGCCGATACGCCGGACGGGGATCCCGCGCGCACATGGAACTCGAGCACCCGGTCCCGCCGCGGGGCGTTCGCCATGGCATAGGGCGAGCTCTGCCACGGCCGGTACGGGCACTCGATCTCCACGTGCTGCCCGGCCCGGAACGGCATCGCCCGGCGGGTGCGGCAGGTGAAGACCACGACGTCGGCTCCGCGGCGCTCGTGGGTGAGCACTTCCGCGGGCCACCACTGTGAGGCCGCCACCCCGGAAGCGTCGCCGATCATCCGCCCCGGCGCGACGGACACCGAGTGCGAAACGCGCTGCTCTACGCGGCCAGCTCGGACAAATCCACGTCCGTGGCGGCCAGCCGGGTCCGGTCGACGGTGGCGCCCGATCGGATCAGCGCGTCGATCTTGTCGGAGACGTCCCAGATGTTGACGTTCATGCCGGCGGCCACCTTGCCGTCGACCAACCAGAACGCGATGAACTCGCGAGCGGCGAGGTCACCGCGGATCACCACCTCGGCGTCCGCCGGCGCCGAGCCGGTGTACTCCATGCCCAGGTCGTACTGGTCGGTGAAGAAGAACGGCAGGCGGTCGTAGACCACGTCCTCGCCGAGCATCGCCCGTGCCGCCACCGGACCGCTGCGGATCGCCGTGTCCCAGTGCTCCACGCGCAGGCGCCGGCCGAGCAGCGGGTGCTCGATGTTGGCGATGTCGCCGGCCGCGAAGATGTCGGGGTCGCTGGTGGCCAGCCTCGACGAGACGAGCACGCCGTTGTCGACCTCGAGGCCGGCGCCGGCGGCGAGCGAGACGTTCGGCGTCACACCGATGCCGGCCACGATCACGTCGGCCGGCACCGAGGTGCCGTCGGCCAGCCGTACGCCGTCGGCCGTCACCTCGGTGACGTGCGTGTTCATGCGCAGCTCGGTGCCGTTGGCGCGGTGCAGGTCGGCGAAGACCCGGGCGATCTCGTCGCCGAGAATGTGCTGCAGGGGCAGGGCCGACGTTCCGACGACGGTCACCCGCGCGCCCCGGCTGCGCGCGGCGGCGGCGACCTCGAGGCCGATCCAGCCGGCGCCGACCACCACGAGGCGGGTGTCCTTGGCGATGGCTTCGTCGATGCGGTGGGAGTCGGCGAGCGTCCGCAGCAGGAGCGCTCGCTCGCCGCCCGGCACGTCCAGCCGGCGCGGGGACGAGCCGGTGGCCAGCAGGAGGCGGTCGTAGTCGACGTCGTCGCCGTTGTCGAGACGCAGCGACTTGGTGGTGCGGTCGAGCGCGGTCGCGGTGACGCCGAGGCGCAGGTCCACGTCGTGGTCGGCGTACCACTCGGTGGAGTGCACGAAGACGCTGTCGGGCTCGTCGTTGCCGAGCAGCAGGCCCTTGGAGAGCGGCGGACGCTCGTACGGGCGGACGGTCTCCGCACCGATCAGCGTGACCGGGCCCGCGAAGCCGGACTTGCGCAGGGTTTCCACCGCTTTGGCGCCGGCCAGGCCGCCGCCCACCACGACATACGTCATGGGCTCATCATTCACCCGTCCGGCCGGCCGGACTATGACGCGGGACGCAGGCCGGATTTTTCGCCAAACCCCTTGGCACTCGGCTGACGACAGTGCTAAAAAATGACTTGTCGGTGCTGCTCAGAGGCTCACCGACCTCGGCAGAACTGATCTGAGCCGAGCGCCACGCGCTCGCCGGGCAGGCCGGCGAGCCATCTATGGGAGGTGGTTTCCGTGGTGCTGACTTTCGATCCCTTCCGCGAGTTCGACCGTCTGGCGGGCCAGATGCTCGGTGGCGGTAACTCCATCGCGATGCCGATCGACCTCTAC
The DNA here is from genome assembly GCF_040650035.1 of Actinoplanes sp. NPDC048796. Taxonomy (NCBI): domain Bacteria; kingdom Bacillati; phylum Actinomycetota; class Actinomycetes; order Micromonosporales; family Micromonosporaceae; genus Actinoplanes; species Actinoplanes sp. NPDC048796. Next base: position 860,574 of record NZ_JBEZGO010000002.1, read on the forward strand.
CGTTCCGGTGACCATTTCGTGCTGCACTGCGACCTCGCCGGCATCGACCCGGGCTCCGTCGACGTGGGTGTCGACGGGCGGGTGCTGACCATTCGCGCCGAGCGTTCGCCGCGCACCGACGAAGAGGTCCAGTGGGTTCGCCGCGAGCGCGCGACCGGCACGTTCGAGCGCCGGCTCACGCTGGGCGACGGGCTCGACCTCGACCGGATCGAGGCGACGTGGCAGGACGGCGTGCTGACGCTGACCATTCCGGTCGCCGAGGCGGCCAAGCCGCGCCGGATCGCCATCAACACCTCGCCCGCCACGACGGGCGACCGCGCACTCGAAAGCGCGTAAAACGTTCTGCCTTCAGGGCCCGGTGGGCGATGCGCCCGCCGGGCCTTCGGCCGTTTCCGCCATCTTCTCCACGGCCGCCATCAGCAGGTCGACGCCGAACGCGAAGTAGGCCTCCTGGTCGGGCGTATCGGCGTACGTCTCACCGAACTCGACCATCATCGGGAACTGATCGGGCGGCAGGCACACCAACTCCAGGCGGCGCTGCCGCCGCCACTCGGCCGTCTCCTCCGGGCTCGCGTGCGGCGGACCCTCCGGCTGCATCTGGAGCAGGCCGATGACGCCGTGCATCAGGTACGACGCGATCCAGTAGCCCTGCCGCACCGTGAAACCGGCCCGGGTCAGCAGCATCAGGGCGTCGTTCGAGGCGCGGGTGAAGCTCGCCGTCCGCGACTTCTCCACCATGGCCAGCAGGTCGGGCAGGCTCGGGTGCTTCCGCATGACGGCGAGCAGCGCCTCGACCATCGCGCGGACCTGTTTCTGCCACGGATCGTCGGCGTCGCGATCGGCCCGGACCGTGGACAGCGCGTGATCGGCGATGCCCAGCAGCAGCTCTTCCTTGTTCTTGAAATGCCAGTACAGGGCCATCGGCGTGACACCGAGCTCCTGAGCCAGACGACGGATCGTCACAGCTTCGAGACCGTGCTCATCACCGATCCGCAGTGCCCGTTCGGCCACCGCGGTCTTACTCAGCTTGTCCCCTGCCACTTGACAACCATACAACGTACAGGTGTCATGTACGAGGTACATGTACGCCGTACATGTACCTCGTACGGGAGGGTGGAATGGACAAGAACCGTAGGTGGTGGGCGCTCGTCGCGGTGGCCCTGGGCACCTTCATGACGTACCTCGACAACAACGTGGTCAACGTGGCCCTCCCCTCGATCCAGCGGGACCTCGGCCTCTCGCTCGAGGGCCTGGAGTGGATCGCCAGCGCGTACGTGCTGGTCTTCGCGGGCCTGCTGCTCGCCGGCGGGCGCATCGCCGACGTGCTGGGACAGCGTGGGGCCTTCTACGCGGGGCTCGCGATCTTCACGGTGGCGTCGGTCGGCGCCGGCCTCGCCCAGAGCCAGGAGATGCTGATCGGGGCGCGAGCCGTACAGGGCGTCGGGGCGGCGCTGCTGACGCCGGCCGCGCTGGCCCTGCTCACGTCGCTGTTCCCCGACCCGCGCGAACGCGGGACGGCCATCGGCATCTGGGGCGGGGTGGGCGCGCTCGCCCTGGCCTTCGGGCCGCTGACCGGCGGATGGCTCAGCGAGCACGTGTCCTGGGGCTGGATCTTCCTGATCAACCTGCCGATCGGGATCGCGACCTTCGCGCTGGCCGCCTGGAGCATCCCGGCCCTGGGTCGCGGCACCACACGGGGGCTCGACCTGCCCGGCGTGATCACGTCGTCGCTGGCGCTGTTCACCCTGACGTACGCCCTGATCGAAGGCGAATCGCAGGGCTGGACCTCCCCCGAGATCCTGCTGGCGTTCGGAGCCGCCGCGGCCTCGGCGATCGCCTTCGTGGTCATCGAGGCGCGCTCGGCCAATCCGATGATCGACCTGGCCGTCTTCCGGCTGCGGGTCTTCAGTGGAGGGCTGCTCGCCATGGGGCTGTGGGCGTTCGGCGTCTTCGGCATCTACTTCTACATGGCGATCTACATGCAGAACGTGCTCGGCTTCTCGCCCACCGCGGCCGGGGCCGCGTTCGTGCCGATGGCACTGATCATGGCGGCGATGGCCACGATCGCGCCGCGGCTCGAGGCACGCTTCGGAGCGGGCCGGACGGTCGCGGCGGCGCTGGCGTTGATGGCGGCGTCGGTGGCGGGCATTTCCTCGTACGGCGAAGGAACCTCGTATTTGGCGCTTTTGCCCTGGTTCCTGGTGTACGGGGTGGGTGGTGGCCTGCTGGTGCCGCTCAACAACGTGATCGTCGGTGCGCTCCCACAGGAGCGGGCGGGCATCGCGAGCGGCATGCTGAACGTGTCGCGCGAGGTCTTCGGCCTGCTGGGCATCACCATCCTCGGCGCGATCCTGACCAACCGGTCGAACGCCGCCACCGGCACCGAGCTGCACCGTTACCTGGCCGGCTACCAGTTCTCGCTGGTGGTGGCCGCGATCCTGGTGGCGGTGGGCGTCCCGATCGCGCTGTGGACGCTGCGTACGGTGAAGCCGGCCGCCGGCGAGGTCGAGGAAAAGGTCCCCGAGCTGGTCTAATCGTCGATTGTGACGACCAGGGAACCTCGTCTGCAGATCGAGTACTGCACCCAGTGCCGCTGGCTTCTGCGAGCGGCCTGGACTGCGCAGGAGCTCCTGACCACCTTCCAGAAGGAACTGGGCGAGGTCGCCCTGGTCCCCGGCACCGGCGGCATCTTCGAAGTCACACTCGGCGACGAACTGCTGTGGTCCCGCAAGGAACAGGGCGGTTTCCCCGAGCTACCCGACCTCAAGCGAATGGTCCGCGACCGCATAGCCCCCGGCCGAAGCCTCGGCCACACCGACCGAACCGCGGAGCCGACCCCCTAATCCTCGGGGAATGCGGCGCTTTCCCAGGGCGCCGATACGGCCGCGCTGACCGGCTGCGGCGATCAACCCGTGGCCGCCTGCCACCGGCCGGTCAGGTGCGGCGGCGGCGCAAGGTGACGATCACTCCGCCGGCTACCAGGAGCGCGCCGGCGATGGCGGCGACCAGCCACAACGTCGACGAGGAGCTGTCCTCGTCGGAGACCAGGGCGGTGGGGGCGGGTGCGGCGGCCGCCGGCGATGAGGTGACCGGGGAGGGCGACGGCGCGGTGGGCGCGGAGGTGGCCGCCACCGGGGCCGGCGCGGTGACGGTGAACTTGTAGGAGCCCTTCACCGGGTGGCCGTCCTTGGAGACGACGTCGTAGGCGACCGTGTACTCGCCGTTCGGGAGTGGGTCGAAGGTGATCGTGCCGGTGGCGCCTTCGATCTTCGGGGCGGAGGCCGTCACCGGGGCGGCGCCGGTGATGGTGATGGTGGTGGCTGTGGGATTCAGCTTTTGCAGGAAGCGGAGCTTCACGCTTTCCGGGGCCTTCTTCAGCGTGGCGTTCTTGGCCGGGCTGGCCTCGGCCAGCGAATTGTGAGCCCACGCGGGGGCGCCGGGCAGCAGGACCGCGACGGTGGCTACCAGGGCCAAGGCCAGGCGAGAGGTGAGACGGCTCATCAGTCGGAAGTCCTTCTGCTAGGGCTGGGTCTTCGTAGTTTTACGGATGGTCCCCGGGTAGTCGTTCACCGGAGGGAGCTAGTTCCCCGCGTACGTCTGTGGGCGTAGCTCCAGTGCCGCTCCGGAGGCCGGCCACTACGGGTGTCTGATCAGGGTCGGCCGGGGGGATCTCACCGATCCAAGGCATCGGGTGTCGTCCATACGCTGGCAAAGGTGCAGGTGGTCGACGAAATCCTGGGGGCTCTCCCGCCCGTTCTGGTGTTGGTCGTGGTGGCGGCGCTGGTGGCGGGAGAGGCGGCGTTCGTCGCGGGGCTTGTGCTGCCGTCGGCCACCGCGCTGGTGGCGCTGGGGCTGCTCGCCAACGAGGGGGTGGTGGGCATCGGCCCGGCGCTGGCCAGCGCGGTGGCCGCGGGGCTGGCCGGAGGTAACTTCGCCTACTTCGCGGGGCAGCGGAAGCCGCCCAAGGCGAACAAGAAGGCGGAGAGGCTCTTCGAACGCTACGGCGGGCGTGCGGTGTTCCTCGGGCAGTGGGTGGTGGGGGCGCGCACGCTGGTTCCGCGGCTGGCGGGACGAAAAAGGGTGCCCTATCGCCGCTTCGCGGCATTTCATACCCCGGCGGTCCTTCTCTGGGCGACGTGGCTGGTGGGTGCGAGCTATCTTGCCGGGGCCTCGTACGACGTCCTGGCCGCCCGCGCCGGGCGAGCCGGCGGCGCGCTGGCCGTGTTGACCGCGCTCATCGTCGCCCTGGTCCTGGCCGGTCGATGGGTGGGCCGCCATCCGGTGCGGCTGCCGGTGCCCGGTTTCCGGGTCCGGGGTCCGCTGCTGGTCAGCGTGGGTCTGCTCGCCGGGGCGGCGTTCGTGCTGGTGGTGGCGATTCCGCCGATCGTGCGGTTCAGCGGCCTCTCCGAGGCGGACGAGGTGGTCGCTCGACGGGCGCGTGGCGAGTGGACCTCGGACGGCTATCGCTTCGCGCTCGACCTCGCCACGTCGGTGAGCCCGGAGGCGCTGCTCGGGGTGGCCGCGGCGGTCTCCCTCGGCGGCTGGCTGTTAGGTCATCGGCGGCGCGCGACGCGGCCCGATCTGCCGGGTTTGTTGCGGTGTCTCGCGCCTGTGCTGCCGATGGTCATCCTCGCGCTCACCCTGGAACTGGCCGATCCGGTCGACTGGACCCAGCCCGGCGCCCTCGTTCTGCCGTCACCCGGTGAATTCGACGGGCCGCTACCCTCCGCCGGCTCCGGATCCGCGCTCGCCACTCTGGCCGCCGCCGAGACGGCACGCCTGGCCGCGGTCATCGGCCTGCTCACCTGGCTCATCATGCGAAAGATCAGGTTCCGGCGTACGCGGGTAGCACTGTGGACAGTCGCCGCGATCGCCGTCACGGTGTGCGCCGGGTCGTGGGTCTACCTGGGCTGGAGCCGGCTCAGTGAGACGGTCGCCGCGGTGCTGCTCGGTGCCGCCTGGGCGGCGCTCAACGCGGGAATCTGGTCGACCCGCCAGCCGGTCGGAGAAAACCGTCGGACCCTTGCTCTAACGTGACGCCCGTGAACCTGATGGACCGGGCCCGCGCGGCCGTCGACGCCCTGGAGCGGCTCGTCGGCGGGCTCGGCACGGCCATCCTGGCCATCGGCACGCTCATCTGGGTGGCCGCCGTCGCCGTCACCAGCGTGGTCGGCGTCGGGCTTCCGTTCGCGCACAGCGCGGCCCGGGCCGTGCGGGCCGCCGGCGGACGGGAGCGGGCGCGGCTGTCCCGGTGGGGTCCCGAGATCATCGAGCCCGATCCGCTGCCGCCGGGGTTGCGGGCGGCGCGCGATCCGGTGGTCTGGCGCGAGTTCGCCTGGGTCGCCGTGCACTCCACGTGGGGCATGGTCCTCGGCCTCCTCGGCATCAGCCTGCCGCTGTACGCGGTGCAGGATCTGACCTTCCCGCTGTGGTGGACGCTGGTGCCGCCGGGCACGGGCCCGGGTCTCGTTTTCTGGTACGTGCGCGGGCTTCCCGGCGCCTTTCTCGTTTGCTTGTACGGGGTGTTCTGGCTGGCCGTCTGCGTCTTCGGTCATCCGTTCCTGGCCCGGGTGCAGGCGTGGCCCGGGCGCAGGCTGCTCGCTCCGCCGGCCGGGGCCGACCTGTCCCTGCGGGTGGCCCAGCTGACCGCGACCCGGGCCGCCGCGCTCGACGCGCACGCCGCCGAGCTGCGCCGCATCGAGCGGTCGCTGCACGACGGCGCGCAGAACAGGCTGGTCGCGGTGACCGTGCTGCTCGGTGCGGCCCGCAGACAGGTCGCCCGCGACCCGGAGGGTGCGGACGAGCTTCTGGAGCGGGCACAGGGCGCGGCCGAGCAGGCGCTGGCCGAGCTGCGGACGGTGGTGAAGACGATCCTGCCGCCGGTGCTCGACGGGCGTGGGCTCGACGGGGCGCTCAAGGCGCTGACCGCCGACAGCGGTGTGCCCTGCAAGCTCGAGGTCGACCTGCCCGGCCGGTGTGCCGCCTCGGTCGAGGCGACCGCCTACTTCGTGGTGGCCGAGGCGCTCACGAACATCACCAGGCACAGCCGGGCGACCAGCGCGAAGGTGTCGGCGAGCCTCGAGAACCGGACCCTGCGGATCCGGGTCGAGGACGACGGCCGGGGCGGGGCGGACGAGGCGAACGGGTCGGGCATCAAGGGCATCCGGCGGCGGGTCGAGGCGTACGACGGAACTTTGACCATGAACAGCCCGCCGGGCGGGCCGACGACGATGTGGGTGGAGCTGCCGTGCGGATCGTGATCGCCGAGGACGACCCGTTGCTCCGCGAGGGCCTGGCGCTGCTGTTGCGCGCCGAGGGACTGGACGTGGTGGCCACGACCGACTCGCCGGAACCGTTCCTCGAGGCGGTCGACAAGCACGAGCCCGATGTGGCGATCGTCGACGTCCGGATGCCGCCGACGCACACCGACGAGGGCATCGTGGCCGCGGTCGAGGCGCGCCGGCGCCGGCCCGATCTGGCGGTGCTGGTGCTCTCGGCGTACGTGGAACAGGCCTTCGCCACCGATCTGCTGGCCGGCGGCGCGGCCAAACTCGGATACCTGCTCAAGGAGCGGGTCGGGCGCGTCGAGGAGTTCCTGGTGGCGCTGCACCGGGTCGCCGACGGCGGCACGGCGATCGACCCCGAGGTGGTGGGCCTGCTGCTGGCCCGGCAGCGGCCGGAGAGCTCGCTGGCCCGGCTCAGCCCGCGCGAGCGCGATGTGCTGGCGCTGATGGCCGAGGGGCTGGGCAACACCGCGATCGCCGACAAGCTGGTCGTGACGGAGGGCGCCGTGCACAAGCACATCCGCAGCATCTTCGCCAAGCTCGACCTGGCCCCGGACGACCGCGCCGACCGCCGGGTGACGGCCGTCCTCCGCTACCTCGAAGCGGCCCGGTAGCGCCGGGGTATAGCCAGCTATACCCCCAAGTCGGTAGTTAGCCATATCGCCCGCGAAGGCCCGCCGAAATAGCGTTTTCGCCATGGACGCAGTCATCAGGATCGAGCAGCTCACTCGGACATATGCCACGGACGGCCAGAAGGTCACGGCGCTGGCCGGCGTCGACGCCGCCTTCGCCCGCGGGACCTTCACCGCGATCATGGGGCCCTCCGGCTCGGGTAAGAGCACCCTTCTGCAGACTGCCGCCGGGCTCGACCGGCCGAGCTCCGGCCGGGTCTGGATCGGTGACACCGAGCTGTCGAAGCTCAACGAGACCAAGCTGACCGAGATGCGGCGCCACCGGATCGGCTTCGTCTTCCAGTCCTTCAACCTGATCGGCGCGCTGACCGTCGAGGAGAACATCCTGCTGCCGGGTCGGCTGTCCGGGCTCCTGCCCGATCCGGAGTGGGTGTCCGAAGTGGTCGAGCGGGTCGGCCTGACTCAGCGGCTCAAGTATCGGCCCGCCCAGCTGTCCGGGGGTCAGCAGCAGCGCGTCGCCATCGCGCGCGCCCTCGCCGTACGGCCCGAAGTGATCTTCGCCGACGAGCCGACCGGTGCCCTGGACACGACGTCGGCCGGTGAGGTGCTGGCGTTGCTGCGGTCGGCCGTGACCGATTACGGGCAGACCGTCGTGATGGTCACGCACGATCCGGTGGCCGCCTCGTACGCCGATCGCGTGCTCCTGCTGGCCGACGGCCGGATCGTGCACGACACGCCGCAGCCGGGCGCCGACCGGATCGCCGAAATGCTGGCCTCGCTGGGCCGCCGCCTCGTGGCCGTGGAGGGCTGAGCGATGCTGAAACTGTCGATTGGCCTGCTGCGCCGCCGCCTCGGCACCTCGGTGGCCACCCTGGTCGCGCTGGCGGCCGGGGTCATGATTCTGATGACCCTGTCCGTCTTCATCGTCTCGGCCGCCGTCTACAAGCCCGATCCCGGCCGTTATGCCGCCATGGATGTCGTGGTCGCCCACCGCCAGGTCGAGATCGTCACCAAGGAGTTCGACGGCGAGAACTCGGTGACCCACGTCGCGCTTCCCGAGGGGACTGTTCCCGCCGACCTCGGCGACAAGCTCCGCGCCCTGCCCGGGGTCACCGACGTTCAGGTGTTCCCCGGTCCGACGAGGGATCGTGTCGCGGCGTTCGGTGTGAAGGGCGACGCGCTCAAGGCTGTGGAACGCCTCGCGAAAGAGAACGGCGTGGAGGCGTACGCGGGAGACGACCGCGGATTCGCCGACCGCTCCGAAGCGGGTGACGCACGATCGTTCCTGATGGAGGCCGGCGCCGCGTTCGGCGGCTACGTCGTGCTGTTGATCATTTTCGTGGTCACCGGCACGGTCGGGCTGGCCGTGCGGCATCGCCGCCGCGACCTCGCCCTGCTACGCGCGATCGCCGCGACCCCACGCCAGGTGCGCGCGCTGGTCATGGCCGAGAACGCCGTCCTGGCGCTGGCCGCCTCCGTGATCGGCGTGCCGGCCGCCCTGTCCGCCACCACCTGGGTGCACGACCAGCTGATCAGCCGCGGTTTCGTGCCCGAGACCCTTCCGATCGTGGGTGAGCCGGTGGCGGCGGCCTTCGCTGTCGTCCTCATCCTGCTCGTCGCCATCGTCGCGGCCCGCATCGCCGCGCGCCGGGTCAGCCGGATCAAGCCGGCCGAGGCACTCGGTGACATCGCGGTCGAGCCGCCGGGCGGCGGCAAGGTGCGCTTCGTGTTCGGCGTCCTCACGCTCGGCGCTGGTGGCGCGGCGACCGTGTTCGCGCTGGGCACGACCGGGATGGCCGCGCAGGCGTCGGCGATCGGGCTGCTCTATCTCTACGTGATCGCGGTGGCCCTGCTCGCTCCGTGGATCAACGCCTTCGCCGCTCGGGTCTTCGGCCCTGTCCTGCGGGCGGGCTGGGGTGTCTCGGGCGGCCTGGCCGTGGCGAACCTGCGGGCCAACGCCCGGGGCTCGGCCGCCGTGCTGACCGCGCTCGTGCTGGCCGTCGGGTTCGGGGGTTCGGTCTGGTTCCTGCAGAACAATCTGCAACGGCAGACGGTCACGCAGAGCCAGGACGGCATGAAGGCCGACTACGCGCTGGTGGGCTCGCTGCCGGCCGGTGCCGCCGAGAAGATCCGCCGTACGCCGGGGGTCGAGGCCGCGACGGGCGTGCGGAACACGTCGGTGGTGGCGCCGATCTTCGACGGCGGCGAGCCGGCCACCGCCAAGGCGGTCGACGTGAGCGGGCTGTCGTCCACGATGGATCTCGGGGTCAGCCAGGGCAGCCTCGAGGCGCTGAACGGGAACAGTGTCGCGGTGTCGCAGCTGCGGGCGGACTCGTCCGGCTGGAAAGTCGGCGATGACGCGAAGATGTGGCTCCCCGACGGACGCCAGGTCACGCTGAAGGTGGTGGCGATCTACGACCGTGGGCTCGGGTTCGCCGACGTGCTGCTTCCCCGTGACCTCGTGGCCGGGCCGGACGACCAGGTGCTGATCCGGGGCAAGGCCGTGCAGTATCCCGGCGCCTCGCTGGTGCCGGCGTCCGAGCTGACCGGGCAGCTGAGCCGCGATCTGGCCCTGAGCGCCTGGCTGAACAAGCTGCTCATCGGGGTGATGGTCGGCTACGCGGCGCTGGCCGCGGGCAACACGATGGTGATGGCCGCGCTGGCCCGCAAGCGGGAGCTGGCCGTGCTGCAACTGGCCGGGGTGACCCGCCGGCAGGTGCGGCGGATGGTGACCGCGGAGCAGGTCGGGCTCCTCGGCGGCGCCCTCACGATCGGGGCCCTGATCGCGGCGGTGACGCTCACGGCGGTGGTGAACGCGCTAACCGGGAGCCCGATCCCCTACGTGTCGGCCATGGGCTGGGCCGTCGTTCTCGGTGGAGCGACGGTGTTGGCCCTGGTCACGACCATTCTTCCGGTGTGGCGGCTGCTGCGCGTCCCGGCCGTTCATAACGCTGGGATAAAGGAGTAGACACGTGTGACCTGTGTTTCTCCGGTTTGAAGATCAGGTCGATCCCATTAGGTTAGGCTCACCTTTCCCTTCCACTGGAGTTTCTGATGCGTCTCCCGCTTGGCCGGCTCCTGCCGGTCGCCATTCTGAGCGCCGCGGTCGCCCTCGCCGGCTGCTCGACGACCGGCACCGAGGACTCCTCCGAGCCCGCCGCCTCGTCCACGGCCGCCGCGCAGTTCCCGGTCACGATCCCGACCGCGTTCGGTGACGTGACGGTCTCCAAGCAGCCCGAACGCGTCGTCGCGCTCGGCTGGAGCGACGCCGACGTGGCCCTCTCGCTCGGCGTCCAGCCGGTCGGGGCCAGCGATTGGCTGGCCTTCGGCGGCGACGGGCAGGGCCCGTGGAACGCCGGCAAGTACACGACGGCGCCGACCATCCTGGGCACGCTCGAGCTCGACATGGAGAAGGTGGCCGCGCTCAAGCCCGACCTGATCCTCGACACCCGGTCCAGCGGCGAGAAGGCCCGGTACGACCAGCTGGCCAAACTGGGCGTGCCGGTGGTCGACGTGCCCAAGGGCGGCGAGATGTACCTGACGAGCTGGGAGCAGCAGCTCGACATGATCGGCAAGGCGCTCGGCAAGCAGACCGAGGCGGCCAAGCTCAAGACCGACCTGGACGCCAAGTTCACCGCGGTCGCCCAGGCCAACCCGAAGTTCAGCGGCGCCACGGCGTCGGCGATCGCCCGCACCGGCGACGGCTGGGGCGCGTACGTGACCGGTGACGGCCGCGTCGACTTCCTGCAGAAGCTCGGCTTCAAGAACGCCCCGAAGATCGAGGCGCTGAAGAAGGACAACTTCTACATCCCGCTCTCCAACGAGCAGCTCGACCTGGCCGACGCCGACGTCACGGTGGTCTTCCTCATCCAGGCCACGCTCGACCAGGTCAAGAACGACAAGATCTTCCAGGCGGTTCCGTCGGTCAAGGCCGGCCACGTGGCCTACATGGACAACAAGGACGTCTCCAACGCGTTCTCGAGCAGTTCGGTCGCCGGCCTCTCGTACGCCGTCGACAAGGTCACCCCGCTGCTGGCCAGCGCTCTCGGCTGACCTGTGCCGGAGGAAACCCGTCACCGCAGGGCCACCGTGCTCGCCACCGGACTGGTGGTGATCGCGGTGGCCCTCGCCGGCGCGGCCCTGCTGAGTCTGGTCGTCGGCGCCCGCGACATCCCGTTCGGCACGGTCATGCACGCGCTGGTCAACCCCGGTTCGCCGGCGCGCGACGACCTGATCGTCACACAGTCCCGCATTCCCCGTACGCTCGTGGGCCTGCTCGCGGGCGCGGCGTTCGGGCTGGCCGGAACGCTGATCCAAGGCGTCACCCGCAACCCGCTCGCGGACCCTGGAATCCTCGGGGTCAACGCCGGAGCGGGTCTTTTCGTGGTCATCGCGATCAGCATCTTCAGCGTCACGACCCTGACCGGGTACGTCTGGTTCGGCTTCGCCGGGGCGGCCGTCACGTCGGTGCTGGTCTACACGATCGGCTCGGTCGGGCGGGGCGGGGCGACACCGATCAAACTGGCCCTGGCCGGGGCGGCGGTCACGGCGGCGCTGACCTCGTTCACGACGGCGGTGCTGCTCAACGACGTGGACACGTTCGACCAGTTCCGGTTCTGGCAGGTGGGGTCGCTGGCCAACCGGGGCTCGGACGTGGTCGTACAGTCGCTGCCGTTCCTCGCCGTCGGCGCGGTGCTGGCGTTCGCGTCGGCCCGGGCCCTGAACGCGCTGGCCCTGGGCGACGACGTGGCCACCTCGTTCGGTCAGAACGTGCTGGTGGCCCGGCTCGTCGCCGGGTTGGCGATCGTGCTGTTGTGCGGCACGGCGACGTCCATGGCGGGGCCGATCGTGTTCATCGGGCTGATGATCCCGCACGTGGCGCGGGCGATCACCGGGCCGGATCACCGGTGGATGCTGCCGTACTCGATGCTCCTGGCGCCGCTGCTGTTGCTGCTGGCCGACGTGATCGGGCGGGTCGTCGCGCGGCCCGGCGAAGTGCAGGTCGGCATCGTCACCGCGATCATCGGCGCGCCGGTCTTCGTGATCCTGGCCCGCAGGCGGAGGCTGGCCGAGCTATGAGCATCGTCGCCACCACCCGTCGCCGCTCGCACGCGCGGGCGCGTCGCGTCTCTCTCGTGCTCTTTGCCGCGGTGGTTGCGATGTTCGGGCTCACGCTCTCCTACGGCGACTTTCAGATCTCGCTGCCGGACGTGGTGCGGTCCCTGCTCGGGCAGCCCACCCCGGCCGGCGTGGACTACATCATGCATACGCTGCGGCTGCCCCGGGCGTCGGTCGCGGCGCTGGCCGGTCTGGCGTTCGGCCTGGCCGGGGCGATCTTCCAGCAGCTGCTGCGCAACCCGCTGGCCAGCCCGGACGTGATCGGGGTGGCGCAGGGAGCGACCACGGCGGCGGTGCTGGCGGTGATGGCCGGCGGCTTCTCCGGGGTGGCGGTCTCGGCCATCGGCCTGGCCGGCGCGCTGGTCACGGCCATCGCGATCTATCTGCTGTCCTGGCGGAACGGGGTCGGCGGCTACCGCCTGATCCTGGTCGGCATCGGGGTGGGCACGGCCCTGACCAGCGTCACGTCGTTCATCCTGACCCGGTCCGACGTGAAGGTCGCGGCCGAGGCGCTGATCTGGCTGACGGGCAGCGTCAACGGGCGTACATGGGCCCAGATCGTGCCTTTGTTCGTGGCCCTTGTGGTTTTGCTGCCGGCCGCGCTGATCCTCGGGCGCGCCATGTCGGGCATGCAGCTCGGCGACGACCTGGCCCGAGCATTTGGTGTACGGGTGGAGACGTGCCGCCTGGCGCTGCTGCTGACGGGCGTGATCCTGGCCGGAATGGCCACAGCGGCGGCCGGCCCCATCGCCTTCGTGGCCTTCATGTCGGGACCGATCGCGGTACGCCTGGTCGGCGGCGGCCGTCCGGTGTTGCTGCAGGCCGGCCTGGTCGGCGCCCTCCTGGTCCTGGTAGCCGACTTCGCCGGCTCCCACCTGCTCGGCGCCCGCGTCTACCCCGTCGGCGTCGTCACGGGCGTGATCGGCGCCCCGTACCTGCTGTGGCTGCTGGCCACATCGAACCGCACCGGCCGAGGAGGCTGACCGCTTTGCAGGCCCCATCCACTCTCGCGGCGTCGTCGCTGTCCCTCGGCTACGGCGACCGGCCAGTCGTCAAAGACCTGACCCTGCCCCTCCCCACGGGCAAGGTCACCATCATCATCGGCCCGAACGCCTGCGGAAAATCGACGTTCCTGCGCGGCCTGGCCCGTCTGCTGCCACCGTCCTCGGGCGCGGTGCTGCTGGACGGCAAGTCGATCCAGGAGACCCCGAGCCGCGAGGTGGCGCTGCGGCTGGGCATCCTGCCGCAGGGCCCGATCGCCCCCGACGGCATCACGGTGACCGACCTGGTGAGCCGCGGCCGCCACGTACATCAGGGTTGGTTCCGTCGTTGGAGCAGCTCGGACGACGAGGCAGTGGAACAGGCCCTGACGGCAACGGGAACCTTGGAGTTGGCGGCCCGCTCGGTGGACGAACTTTCGGGCGGCCAGCGCCAGCGGGTGTGGATCGCGATGGCGCTGGCGCAGCGGACCGGCGTGCTCCTGTTGGACGAGCCCACGACGTACCTGGACGTGAGCCACCAGGTCGAGGTCCTGGACGTCTTGACAGACCTCAACGAATCCGAGGGCACCACCATCGTGATCGTCCTGCACGAACTGAACCTGGCCTGCCGCTACGCCGACCACCTGGTAGTCATGAAGGACGGCGCGGTGGTCACGGCCGGCGCCCCCACCGAGGTCCTGACCGAGGAGGTAGTCACCGACGTCTTCGGCATCCGCTGCCGCGTAGTCCCCGACCCCGTCTCAAACACCCCCATGATCGTCCCGATCGGCCGCCACCGAACCTCGCGAGGCCGCTCGTAACCGTGTGCACGAATTCGATAGCATGCGGTGAATGTTCGACGGTGAGTCCGTAGACGGTGCACTCGAGCGCATTGACGACTGGGAGCAGTCCCTGGCTCGGCGTGCCGAACAAGCGCAAGCGCTGGCAGCTCGCGCGTCCATGATGTCGGCCACCGCACGCAGCGGTGACGGCCTGGTCGAAGTGACGGTCGACGCGGAGGGACAGATCGCGGATCTGCACCTTGACGAAGGCATCCGACGACAGTCCGCCGAGGCTACCGCTCGCAGCATCGTGGAAACGCTCCAGGCAGCCAAGGAAAACCTCATCAGGCAATTCGGCACGGCAACCGCCGAGACGGTCGGCGCGGACAGTGAGACCGGTCGAATGCTGGTGGAGGCGCTACGCCACAGGCTTGGCTCGTCAGGATGAACAAGCCGGAGATCCAGGTCGACTCGCGCTCCCTGACGGCGCATGCCGGCGCTGTCGACGGTGCCGGCGCCGGGTTGACTTCGGCTGCCGATGCCGGCCGAACTGTGCAGACCAGCACTGACGCTTACGGGCAGCTGTGCCAATTCCTGCCGGCGATTCTCAACACGCTGCAGACGACGTTGGTGGACGGCATATCGACAGCTGCCGCCTCGGTCCACGACACGGCCAACGCCCTCCGTTCGGTGGCCGCCGCCTACGACAGCGCTGACCATGCCGCGGCCGAGCGACTGCGGAACACCAGGTGACTCCGGTACGACCGCCACTCGTAGCGGCGGCGGACCCGGCAGGACCGTCAGATCCATGGGCCGGGGTGTGGCTCGCCGAGGACATCGAGACGGTTCTGGACGGCGTCCGAAGCGGAAGCTGGATCGACACCACACTCGGCGCGGTCTCCGCGGGGCTCGACGCCCTCGCGTTGATCTCCGACCCGATCGGCGGCCTTCTCCAGTACGGCGTGGCCTGGATCATCGAACACGTCAAGCCGCTGTCCGAGGCACTGGACTGGCTGGCCGGCGACCCCGGCCAGATCGCCGCCCACACGCAGACCTGGCGCAACGTCGCCGCGGCGCTGCGTGACGAGGCGGCGGGACTGGACCGGGCGGTGCGTTGGGACACCAGCGAGTGGGTGGGCAGCGCCTCCGACGCCTACCGGAACTGGACTGGTCAACAACGGGATGCGGTGGGCGCGCTGGCCACCGCGAGCGACACCATGGCCGCGATCACGGAAGGCGCCGGCATGCTCGTCGCCGGCGTGCGGACGATGGTGCGCGACGCCATCGCGGTGCTCGTCTCGCGCCTGATGTCATACGCGGCCGAGATGGCCTTCTCGCTCGGTTTCGCCACGCCGCTGGTCGTCGAGCAGGTCAGCACCCTATGCGCTTCGTGGGCCGCGCGCATCGCGGGCTGGCTCCGCGGATTGGTCCGCAGCTTGTCGAATCTCCGCGGTCTGGCCGGCCGGATGAACAGGGTGCTCGAGGCCGTCAAGAAGCTTCTGTCTCGCCTTCGGGGCCGCGGAAACGGCGTGACCACGCCCTCCGGCAAACCGGACCCTGGCCGTAGGCCTACTGGCAGGCGCACAGAGGCGCATCCGACGAGAAAGAAAGATCGCGGCCTGAGACGCGAGAACGAATCGGCCGACATTCTCGCTCAACACGGGTACGACGTCGAACAGAACCCACCGCCGAAACTCAACGGCAAAGAGCCTGACTATCGCATCGAAGGCGAGTACTTCGACAACTACGCGCCCGAGACGAGCAATCTTGACAACATCCGCACCAGGCTCAGTTACAAGGTCTCCGAGGATCAGGCAGATCGTCTCGTCCTCAACATGGACGACACCTCGGCGACTCTCGACCAGGTCGCCGACATGCTCCGGCGAAAGCCCATCGTCGATTTGAAGCAGGTTCTCGTGGTCAAGGACGGTAAGGTCATCCCGTTCTTCCCCTTCGGAGAGTGATGTGGCGTGGCCCTTGAATACGACTGGTCCGGCGACGCGAGGATCGACACTCCGACGCTGCGCTCTTTCCTCGCCACCGCGCTCGCCGGCGAACTGCACGCCGACGGCACCCTCTTCCGGGACGGCATGTACGTCACCGCGCGGGCGGTCTCCGGTGACAACGTCAATCCCGCTATCGCGCTATTCGGCTGGAAGGAGCGATTCAGTGCCACCTTCCGCTTCGCCAACCAGGCGACCGAAGAAACCACCGAACACAACCACGCCCTGATGGCTCATGCGCTCATCGCGTTCGCGCAGCGACACGGCGGCAACGGTGTACTGCTGTACAACGGCGACGAAGCGGTCTTGCAATACGGAGAAGGTGGGATCGTCTTCTCCTCCGACTGGGACGACTGGGCAGAGAACAGTGAGACCGCGCCACTGCTGGCGCAGTTCCCGATGGCGGTCCTCCCCCAGCCGCTGCTGTAGGAACCGCTCGTAGAGTTCAGGGCGGTGACAAGTTGCGGGAACTCACCGGAGCCAGTGAGCTCGAACTCGCTCAAGTGATCTGCCGGGTCGCCCGGACCCGGGCCCTGCTCGATTACAGCAGTGTCGCGGCGAGGTTGTGGTGTCTGGTCACCGCGGACGGTAGCCACGGACAGGTACAGACCGATGCCTTCGAGCCCATTCCGGGCGAGCCGGATCTGCCTGTCGTCTCGCCGCCCGGCTGGGCGCAGCATTGAGGGGGTACGGCGCGTAGACCGTACCCCCTCAATGCCCTATCCCCCAGATCAGCAGTAGAGGTTGCCGCCCGGCGTTACGCCGAGGATGGCGGTGAAACGGTTGTAGGCGTCGACGCGGCTCTGGACCTGGGCCGGGTTGCCGCCGTTGCACTCCAGGGAACCGTTGATGGAGCGGATGGTCTCGCCGAAACCGCGGCCGTTCACGATGGCGTCGTGGGGGGTCATGGTGCCCGGGCCGCGCTGGGTCATCCAGTACCAAATGGCCGTCTGGTAAGCCACCGACGACTCGTTCTTGACGCGGTCGGGGTTGTTCAGCAGGTCGATGCCGAGGGCGTCGCCGGCCGCCTTGTAATTGAAGTTCCAGCTCAGCTGAATGGGGCCGCGGCCGTGGTATGCGCTCTGGCCGGCGGGGCAGCCGTACGGCTGGTTGCGGTCGCAGTAGAGGGGCCAGTTGGCCTGGTTGATCTCCTCGACGTAGACCAGGCCGCCGGACTCGTGATTGACGTTGGCGAGGAAGGCCGCGGCCTCCTGCTTCTTGACCGTGTCGCTGCCGGTGGCGGTGAAGGCGGGAAACTTCTTGATGGCGTCGATCAGGCCCGAGTACGAGTAGAACGCGATCCGGTTCGGGAACATCTGATTGAACTGGGCTTCGCTGACCGGGAAGGAACCGGAGCCGGTGGGCGGCGGAGTCGTGGTGCCACCTCCCGAGCAGGTGAACGGGGACCAGTACCAGGTGCTGATGACCGGATCGTAGCCCGGGTTCTCATGCGAGGCCTTGTAGTACTGCCCGTTGGTGTACTTCACGATGGCGCCGGCCGCGTAGTACTGCCCAGCGACCCAGTTCGGGTAATTGCAACCGGTCGCCGGGGGCGGCGTCGTGCCACCGCCGCAGGCGCCGTTGTCGGCCCACACACCGGAGCCGCCGGTGCTGGGCGTTTCACCCTGGGTCCACCACTTGGCGGTCCAGTTGTGCCCGTTGTACGAGGCCCGCTGATTACCGGTGTAAACCGCCGAGCTGCTGTACGCGGCCACGCAGGCCTCAGCCGCACTGGACGCCGTCATGGGGATGACCGCGGCGGCGGCACCGGCCAGCGCAACACCAACCGCCGCCACGATGGACAGAAGCCGTTTTCTGGGCATGACAAACCTTCCGTACGTCGGGGAACGTACTGGCGCGAGGGGGATGAGTGGTACATCGACTCAACTAGATCCCGCTCACCGAAGTCAAGCCCTCTGTAAACAAACCTCAAAGTTTGCCCGAACGCCCCGCGTAGCGCCCATCCAGTGGCTTCTGCAGTCACTACGTGACGAGCTACAGCTCCTCGAGTTCCTCTTCGATCTCTTCTTCGACCGCTTCGGCGCTGGACAAGAAGATGTGGTACTTGTCCGACTCGCTCAGATGATCGAGGAATGACTGGCGAAGCTCCTGCATTCCGAGGTAGTACTTCCGGAACGACTCGCTGACCTCATCTGCCCTGTTCCGGCTGGGCGCCACCGGAATGAGGATTTCGCGGTAACGGCTACCGACGTCCTCGCGGTTGGTCTGCATGAAGACGATCCGGTCCCATTGCCGGCGCACCGCCCGCAGGCTCATGGCCCACAGCAGGTAGAAGTTGTCGAAGCCGGAGTCCTCGGCGGCGTGGAGCACCAGGATCTCCTTGGTGAGCACCAGCCTCTCCTGGCCGGGCATGAGAACCGCGAAGTCGCCGATGTTCTTGCTGGTCCGAATGGGCGTGAGGATGTCGTACGGCGACAGACCTGAGGTCTTTCCGCGCCAGAACCGCTCAGCGACGACATCCGTCACCCGGTTGGTCGGATTGATGTTCACCTGGCCGGCCCTCAGGTCGGACACCTTGATGTACGGAACCATGCCGGTCCGGAGGTCAGCGCTCGGACTGCCGTGCCCCGGCCGCGCGACGACGCGCCCGTCGTCAATCAGGTCACCTAGAGTCACAGCCTCGAAGCCGGAAAATTCCGGCTCTTCGAGGAGAGTCTTGAAGTTCGCGACCGATCGGTCGTCGAAGTAGACCGGAACCGCCTGCAAACCGGGCTCAAGCCTCTCCCGTTCGACCCACCGGGAAGTCGCAGTCGTTTCCTTGTCCCAAATTACGTTGTTGACGTCCTCGAGAACCTTGTCGTCCAGTTCGCCGGTCCGAGTTCCGGTCCGCGGGTCGACGACATAAAGTTCTTCGCCATCTTTGTTGATGCCGACGGTGGGCGCGTATGAAACGAAGACGTAGCCGTCTCTGAACCAGCTGGGTCGGTGTGCCATCACGCCTACCTCTTCTCGAAGACGTACAGGTTGGTCTTGGCTCGGCAGAAGCCTTGGAAGGCCTCCATCGGAATATTGACGACACCACGCAGGATGAATCGACTCTCGAGCCATTTCGGCAACCAGTTGTAGGTCGCCGAGAAGAAGTACGTTTCCGGCAAAATGATGCCCAACCGACCACCGCTCACCAACAGTCGATGTGCACGCTCAAGGAAGACGAGTCCAATTTCGAGCGCCCGATACTGGCCGTTTTCCCGCTGGGCGATCGTGTACTTGTTGCGACGCGCCTCCACGCTGCTGACCTTGAGGCCCTGGCCGAACGGCGGGTTGGTGAGAACCACCGTGAACGACTCATCGGCGAGGGGCTTGAGGAGGTGCGGGTAGTCGCGCTCCCAGCGATCCTCGCGGATCGAGTCGCCGGCATGAATGTTGACCGGCCCATCGCCCAGGCTGAGCATGATCGCTCGGGCGAGCTTGACGTTGATCGCGTCTTTGTCGACGCCGTATATCTGCCGATGAGCCCGCGCGCGCGCCGCAGCGTCGGCCATGTCGCTGCTTGATCTGATCAACTCGGTCACGGAAAGGAAGGACTCCACCAGAAATCCTCCGGTACCGCAGGCGGGATCGATCACCTTGTCGCTCGGGGTGATCTCCATCAGCCGGACAGCCGCCTCGATCACTCTCTGCGGAGTGAAGTACTGCCCTTCGCCCGCTTTGAGGTTGGCCCGCCGAAATACCTGGAAAGCCGACGAAATAGCTTCCGGCCTCATGTCGACCAGGTTCAGCCCGGAGAGTTCGTAGACCACGTCCTGAATACTGTGATCATCCAGGTCGAGATCGGCATCGTTTGGATCGGTGAAGACGTCCGGCTGAAACCTGGTCAAATCGGCGAACATGCCACGAATCTTCTTCGCGGTCTCGGCTTCGCCGCCTGCGGCAAGCTGGAATTGCACCGGCTCGCTCGGCGACGCCTGGGCGCTCTTGTCCGACTCGATCTTCAGGAGCAGAAGGTTGCAGAGCTCGTTCAACTGCGTCTCGGACCGCGTGGCGCGGCTGTCGCGGGCCACCACCGCATCGAGCAGACGCTTGAAGACCGAGCGAAGGCTGCCGTTTTGAGGAACGCTGAGGTCGTCGTAGGTGAGAGGTTTCTCGGACGGCAGCTCGAGTTGCTCGGCCGGCTTCGGCACCCCGCGATTGCGTTGGTGTTTGAAGTTCCCGTCCGGGAGTTTGTAGACCCGCACATTCTCTTGACCGTTGGTCCAGTAGCCGAGCTTGGCGCGAGGCTCGCGGGCCAGGTAGATCTCGAGTTGCGAGATGCCTTGCTCGAGCTGGGGTGCCTTGAACTCGAACAGAACCACGACGTGCTGCCAGTCGTCGACGTGCGCAGCATCATCGAAGAGGGCCAGGTCAACCGGCCACGAGGCGAACGACTTGCCGCCCTCGCGCTGCGCAGCATCGTGCGGAGACTTGGGGACACGCCACTCGGGCTGCCAGCGCACCTGATCCCGGCTCCAACCGGCCTTCGCGAGCTCCTCGATGATGGGCAGACGAACCTGCTGGTGCTCAGGACCGCTCAGTGTTCGGTTGTAGTCCGTGTTCTCTCCAGGCACCGAGCCATCCTATGGGCTGGGTACGACACTTCTGGGCAGCGACCCGTCCGCCTGACGGGGTCCCTCGGGGGTCGGCCGGCGGGTCCCGATATACCCGGACTATGCTGGATTCGCCGACGCGGGGTGGAGCAGCTCGGTAGCTCGCTGGGCTCATAACCCAGAGGTCGCAGGTTCAAATCCTGTCCCCGCTACAAATGTTCCAAGCCGTCCTCCGCGTTCGTCATCGCGGATGACAGGAAAGCCTCGGGCCGCTATCGCGTGCGACAATCCACTTCGCACTCCGCTCTTCGGCTCGAGGAGGCCCATTTGAGCTCGCCCAGCCACCGATCCGGTGCCCGCGACGTAGCTCTGCAGGTCCGTCAGACCGAGGCGGCTCTCCGCTCGGTCTACATCAACCCGGGTCTGCTCAACCTCGAAGATATCGAGGGACGGCCGGAGGAGGAGCGCGCTCCTCGCGCTCTTTCGCGGGCGCTCGCCGCCCAGGCCGTGCGCATAGTCACCGGGTGGGCCGCACCGGATGCGGCGCTCACCGTCATCGACGGCGTCGCTGATCAGGGCATCGACGCGATAGCGGTGGTGGAGAAGCCCGAACCGCACGTCTTCCTGGTGCAGGCGAAGTGGAGCAAGAACGGGAACGCGAACGCCGACCGATCCGGGGTGATGGAGCTTCTGGCCGGCCTGCGCCTCATCGACGACGAGGAATTCACACCGTTCAACCTCCGCGGGCGGATCCTGGCCGAGCAGGCCAAGAACGTCATGTCACAGGGACCCGTGCCGGTCACGCAGGTCATCGTTCTGATGCGGGCCGATGACGTGCCGCTCGGATTTCTCGATGCGGTCCAGGGCGGAGAGCGCGAATTCAACCGTCACGGCAACGTGCTCGACAGCCGTATCATCCTCGCGTCCGAGGTCTGGGCATCGGTTCGCGACGACATGTCCACGCGGCCGGTCGACTTGGACGCCGAGCTGTTCCCGTGGTTCCCCATCAGCACGCCGTACATTTCCTACCAGGGCGTAGTGGAGGCGGAACAGGTTGCCCGGTGGGTCGAACACGGTACGAACCTCTTCCAGCTGAACATCCGAAACCCTCTCGGGCGCACCGCGATCAACAACGAGATAATCGAGACTCTGACCGACGAGCCGGCGCACTTCTGGTACTTCAACAACGGCATCACCATCCTTTGCGAGTCGGCGGACGCCGTCCCTCAGTCGATTCGATCGCCGCAGATGAAGCCGATCAAGCTGACGCTGCACAACGCGAGTGTCATCAACGGGGCCCAGACCGTCCGGTCCGTCGCGGAGGCCGTTGCCGCTGACGAGGAGGCCGGATCCGCCCAGGTCGGTGTGCGCATCATCGTGACCGGCAAGGCGGAGGAATTCGCCAAACGCGCCACCCAGGCAACGAACCGCCAGAATCGGGTGGAGGCACGCGACTTCATCGCGCTCGATCCGGTACAGGCCGCCATCCTCGAGGACATGCGCGCCGAGCTCGGTCTCGAATACAGCGTGCGCCGAGGCGAGTTGGAGCCGGAGCGCGATACCGGCTGCTCGGTCGTCGAAGCTGCTTGCGCGCTGGCCTGCGCTCACTCGGACAGCCAGTACGCGGCCCGGATCGCGACTACGCTCGATGTCCTCTGGGAACGTGGCTCGCAGGGCATCTATGACATCCTGTTCCGGCCGCAGCCCGGTGTTTATGCCGTTTGGAACACCGTGCTGGTTCTGCGGGAGGTGCGCCGTGTCCTGCACGAACTGAAGCCGCAGTATCAAGGCCGCGGCGCCGCCCTGATCGAGCACGGCGCGTACCTTCTCACCCATCTGGTGTTCCGTCGGCTCGACACCGATGGGATCGATGAGCCCGATTCGAGGCTGGAGTGGTCACGGCAGGCGCTGAACCAAGTGAAGATCCTGATTGAGGAGCTTCTGCCGAGGGTGGCCACGACCATCGACGATCTCTTTTCGGACCGTGCGCAGATCCGAGCCGTCTGCTCTGACGTCACACGTTGTCGCGAGATCACCGAACATGTGCTGACCTCGCAAGGAACCTCTCAAGTGTCAAGCAACAGGTATCGCCGGATGCCGCCAGGACGTACCCGTCGCCCCAACGCGGTGTCGGTTCTGGTGGACAAGGCAGTTCTCCCCGAAGGGGAGCCTCTCACCCTTGTCGTCTCGGTGCCCAGCGAGGTGGAGGCCTTACACCAATGGCTGGCCGAAGACCCTAAACGCGGACGCGGTATCTGGGTTCCCCATCGCGGCAAGCCGATCATCTGGGCTGCCGACGGCCGGCCCTACTCACCATCGGGACTGGTCTCTCGCATCTGGGAGCTGGCCGGCTGGGAGAACCGGCCAGTAGCCAATCAGGGAACCGCTCGATGGACTGTCAGCTCCGGAGAGACGCTGGCGGAGCTCGCCTGGCGCACCCTGAGCGAGATCGATTCCGCTGATGAAGCCAGTTAGCGAGCCGAGGATGACGGAAAGATCGGTCGGCGTCGCTGTTGTGGGGTTCGGGTGGATGGGGCGGGTGCACACGCAGGCGTATGCGCGGGTGCCTCATCACTTCGCTGATGTGCCGGCGGTGCGGCTTGTTTCGGTGGCGGATGACGTGCCGGGGCGGGCTCAGGCGGCGGCCGCGCGGTACGGGTTCGGCCGGTCGGTGGAGAGCTGGCGGGAACTCGTCGACGATCCTGCGGTTGAGGCGGTCAGTATTACCGCGCCTAACTTTCTGCATCGGGAGATGGGTGCCGCGTTCGCGGCGGCCGGGAAGCACATCTGGATCGAGAAACCGGTGGGACTCAACGCCGATGACGCCCGGGCGATCGTCGGGACTGGTCAGGTCGCTGTGGGGTTCAACTACCGGAACGCGCCGGCCGTTGAGCGGGCCAAGGAACTCATCGCCGGTGGGGAGATCGGGTCCGTCACCCATGCGCGGTTTCGGTTTCTCAGTGACTATGCGGCTCATCCGGATGGGGCGTTGAGCTGGCGGTTCGAGCGGGACCGCGGCGGCAACGGGGTGCTCGGGGATCTCGGGGCGCACGGTGTCGACCTGGTGCGGTATCTGCTGGGGGAGATTGATTCGCTGGTTGCCGACACCGCGATTTTCATTCCTGAGCGGCCTCGGCCGACCGGAGCTACGGAGGGGCATCAACGCGGCAGCGGTGAAGCGGGAGTTGTGGAGAACGAGGACTACTTCGGCAGTCTGCTCCGGATGGTGAATGGGGCGCGTGTCACGCTCGACTGCAGCCGGGTCGCGGTGGGTGAACAGAACAGCTACGGGTTCGAGATTCATGGGACCGAGGGAGCGCTGTACTGGGACTTCCGGCGCATGGGTGAGCTGGGCATTGCCGGCGGCGGCGACTATTTTGTGCGGCCGGGCGACGGCGACTTCGGGGCGTTTCAGCCGGGGGCGGGCATTCCGATGGGGTACGACGACCTGAAGGTGATCGAGGCGGCTCGGTTTCTGCGGTCGATCGCCGAGGGGAAGCCGTACGGGGCAACGCTCAAAGATGCCATTCGCAGTGCCGAAGCGCTCGACGCGATGGAGCGCTCGGCGGCGACCGGCGCCTGGGTGCAGCTTCAGAACAAGTAGCGGTCGAACCATTCGACGGCCAGTCTGTCCACCGCCGCGGCGTGTGGCGTCTGCGGTGCCGGGTCTGTTCCCGGTTGCGGGGCCAAGGCGTGGGCCATGTCCGGTACGACTTTCCAGTCGACAGTCGCACCGGAGGCGGTCAATGCGTCGACGGCGGCGCCCACCGGATTCAGGATGACGTCCGGCATGTCGTCGGCGCCGGTGATGAAACGAATGGCGGCATCCGCGATGTCCGCTGAGCGGGCGACGAAATCGACTCGGGACGCCACCGCGGAGGACGCGGAACTCCACGTGTACGGGTTGTCGTGAACGACCGACAGGGCGTCGATGGTGTCCCGCATGCGGACCACGGGATTGACCAGTACGGCGGCGTGCGCGGCGTAACCGCTCTCCGCCATGACCAGCTGAGCCGCCGCGCCGCCCATCGAGCCACCCATCATTCCGAGGGGAACGTCGTCGGCGATGCCGTTCTCGCGGCGGATGGAGGCGAGAGCGGACGGGAACTCGGCGAGCGCGCCGAAAAGGACGTGCTGGTAGAGACTCAGAACGGCGTCTTCGCCGAGCAGGCGCCAAAGCTCGTCCCGATCCGAAGTGGGCAGTGGCAGGCCCAGGTAGATCTTCCACGCGTCCAGGCCGTCGAGCGGCACGGCGGCGGCGAATGCGGACGGCGTACGAGGCGCGTCGAGCAGGTGATATCCGACCACCACCGGAGCCTCGGGGCGGGGACCACCGGATGGCGGCAGCACTACATGCGGAACCATGACGACGAGGCTATGCGACGCGGAGGTCGCCGAAGCCGGACACGATGAGGTCGGCGCGCCGCCACGGCTGGTCGGACAGGAAGAACGGAATCTCCTCCGCCATCCATTCGTCCCATTCGCGCTCGGCGTCGGCCATCGGCAGGCCCTTTTCGACGACGTCCCGTTGCAGGCCGCGCGCGCGGGCCTCGTCGAAAGGCGACTGCACCCACACGGCCACGTCGAGGTAGCGGGCCAACTCGCGGCGGGAGGCGCCACAACCCTCGACGATCACCGCGGATGCGGAGGCGGGAACAAAGATCTCCCCGGTACGCCCGTGAGCCTCCCACCCGGGTGGCGTGAAACGCACATCCTCGCCGGAACGCAGCGGTGCCAGGACTCCGTCGATCATGGCTGGCGCCCAGTCGAAGCGGGAATGCCACCAGGCCACGTCATCCGTGTGGACGAGGACAGCGCCGTCGATCGAAGCGGCCAGAGACGACGCGAAAGTCGTCTTTCCGGAGCCGCCGCGGCCGTCGACGGCGATGACGCGGGGGCCGCTGCCACGCGAGAAACCGTCGTCGAGAAGCGCTTCGACGACGGTTTCCATGCTTTCGGCCTGCCACGGGCCGGCCACCGGTTCACCCGGCCCGGGAAACATGCCCCGAGGCTACCCAACCGAGCCAAATCGGCCGTACGGGCCGATCAGCCGACACCCTGCTGGGCGCCCTTGTGGACGTGGACGCCGGCGCCGAGCTCGACGATCTGGCTTTCGCTCAGGCTGAGGCCCTGCCAGACCTGGACGATCATGTAGATGCCGGAGGGCTGCTTGACCCACAGCTCCCAGCCGGTGTCGCCGCCGGGGGCGGTCGGGGCCGGGCCGTCGGGGGTCATGTCCTGGAGGCTCTTGAGGAGTACGCCGTCCTGGTCACCGACCTTGACCTTCTTGCCCTCGCGGCCCGGGCCGCTCTGGTCCTTCGACTCCAGCATCACGACGATCTTGTCGGCGAAGTGGTTCGGGTCGTAGATCGGGTCGGCCGACGGGTCGACGTCCGGGCCCGGGTTCTTGGCCTTCTCGGGGGCGAAGACCAGCGAGTAGTTGTCGTCGTTCTGGATGAACCAGCCCGACGGCACCTTGTCGACGGTGAAGCCCTTGGGCTGCTCGCCCTTGTAGGCCACGAGCTGTACCTTCGCGGCGGGACGAGCGGCGGGGCGGTCGGCGGGGCGATCGACAGCGCGATCGGCGGCGATCGGCGCGGCGGACTCGCCGGCACCGCCGGTCGTGGTCACCGCGAACACCGCGACCAGGGCCGCGACGCCGAACGCGGATCCGGCGACCGACTGCAGGGTGCGGCGGCGGCGCAGGGCCCGGCGGCCGCGGACGACATCGGCCTCGGCGAGAGCCCGGACGGTGGTGGGGTTGGTCTCCGGCGCGGGGCCCGCGATCTTCTCGAAGTGACGGCGCAGGTCGCTCATCGGGTGGCTCCTTGGCTGCTGAGAAAGGTGGTCTGCGCCGAGTCGAGCGCAGTGCGGAGACGGTCCAGCCCACGGGCGGTCTGGCTCTTGACGTTGCCTTCGGAGCAGTTGAGGGCGTCCGCGGTCTCGGCGACACCGAGGTCGTGGAAGTAGCGGAACACCACCGCCGCCCGCATCCGCGGCGGCAGCTCGCGCAGCGCCTGCCGCACGGCCTCGCCCACATCGCCCGTGGCCTCGGCGAAAGCGACCTCGGGGAGCTCGGCCACCGGGCGTTCCCGTCGCCGCCAGATCCGCCGCCGCTCGTCGATCAGCGCGTTCACCAACACCCGGCGCACGTACGCGTCGGGGTTGTGCGCGCGCCGGAACGCCGGCCACGCCACGTACAGCTTCGTAAGCGCCGCCTGGACCAGGTCCTCCGCCAGGTGCGTGTCGCCCGCTGTGAGCAGGGTCGCCGTGTGGAGAAGGCGAGGCCGCCGGCCGACCACGAACTCGTGGAACTGCTCGTCTCGCTCGGTTCTGCCCGAGCCGCTGTCTCGTCTCACGCCCCGATGACGATTCCGCCGGCGGCGAGGTTGCATCTATCCGAGAAGGACATGGAGACCACTCTCGAAAAGGTCGTCGTCGTTCCATTCACCCGGATCGAGGTGGCCGGAGGCGGTCAAGGTCGGGTAGGCGCCGGGGTCGGCGGTGATGTGCCGGCGCGCCTGGGCCGGGTCGGCGACGGCGGCGGTCGCGGCGGCGCCGACCACGAAGTTGGCCAGCAGGCGGGTGGCCACTGCCAGGTCGTGGCCGGTCAGGCCGCCGCGGATGAGGGTGGCCTGGAGGAATTCGGTACGGGCGAGGACGTTCGGGCCGAGCATCGGGCGGCCGATGAGGGTGACCGACCACGGATGACGCAGCATGGCGTCGCGCCAGCCCCGGATCAGGTCACTGACGTCGGCCCGCCAGTCGGCGGTCGCGGCCGGGAGGCGTACCTCGGAGAAGATCTCGTCGACCGCCAGGTCGAGCACGTCGTCCTTGGTGCGGACGTGCCAGTAGAGCGCGGTGGCGCTGACGTCGAACCGCTGCGCGAGCCGGCGCATGGTCAGCCCGTCGAGGCCGTCCGCGTCGAGCAGGGCGATCGCCGCCTCGACGATGCGTTCCCGGGTGAGCGGCGGCGGGCGGCGGGGGCGCTCCGGCTCG
Organism: Actinoplanes sp. NPDC048796; assembly: GCF_040650035.1. Taxonomy (NCBI): domain Bacteria; kingdom Bacillati; phylum Actinomycetota; class Actinomycetes; order Micromonosporales; family Micromonosporaceae; genus Actinoplanes; species Actinoplanes sp. NPDC048796. The sequence goes on from NZ_JBEZGO010000002.1 coordinate 887,916, forward strand.
GCGCGGAGCCAGATGCTGTCGGTCTTCGGCACCGAACGATGATAACCCGACTTAACAACGTTAAATTGCTTGCATGCCTCTCGTACGGGTTCAGGTCGACAGCAGTCGAGGCGCGGCAAAGAAGGTGCTCGCCCTCCATCGGGCCGGAAAGGTGGACCGGCCGTCGCGGGAGGCGGCCCGTGACGCGGTGATCCGGCTCGGCCGTACCCCCGCAAGCGACCCCGTCTTCGTCGGGGTGACGAACGGCGAGCCGGTCCGCCTGCTGTACGACGTCGAGGTCTATCTGCACGCGACCCCATGAACACGCCACTGGTACCCTCGCGAGGACGGGCTCGTAGCTCAGTGGATAGAGCAACCGCCTCCTAAGCGGTAGGTCGCGCGTTCAAATCGCGCCGGGCCCACGGACGGCATTGGCCAGCGTCCTGGTCAGCAGGTCCAGGACGTGGTGGCGGGAGGCGCCGGGGCGCTCGGCCAGATATGACCACGCGGCGTAGAGCTGAGACCACATCAGGCTGATCACCCAGTCGGGCGGCAGCACCGGGTCGATGGAGCCGTCGGCGTGGCCGCGGCGGATCACCGCGTCGAGGTCGGGCTGCTCCCCCTCGGTGTAGCAGGCACCGTCGGGCTCGCTGAAGACCAGCGACAGCAGCGAACCCAGGTCGAAATACTCGCGGCAGAGCCGCAGCAGCGCCTCGGCGCCGGTCCCCTTGTCCAGCTCGGCCAGCCGGGCGGCGCGGGTCAGGCGTTCGCCGCCCTCGACGGCCACGGCCGCCATCAGGTCGGCCCGCTCGGCGAAGTACCGATGCAGGGTGGTGCGCCCGACCTCGGCCGCGGCGGCGATGTCGCCCAGGGAGCAGGACGGGTTGCCGGCGAGCAGGGTGATCGCGGCGTCGACGATCGCCTGCCGGGTGCGGTTCTTGATGCCGGAGGTCACGCGCATACCTTACGGGAATTGGCATTGCCCGCGATGGAACACCTGTGTTCCACTACAGAACATGCAGATTCTCCTGCGCCTCCTTCGGCCGCACTGGCCGGTCCTCGCCCTCGGGCTGCTTCTCGGACTGATCGCCAACGCGGCCAACCTCGCCGCCCCGCTCGCCACCAAGCGGATCATCGACACGCTCGGCGACGGCGGCGCGCTGACCGGGCCGATCACGCTGCTGCTCGGGCTCGTCGTCGTGGGCGCGGTGATCGGGCTCTGGCAGTGGATCCTGATGGGCACGCTGGCCGAGCAGGTCGTGCTCGACGCGCGGGTCTCGGTCATCCAGCGCTACTTCCGGGCCCGGCTGGCCGAGCTGACCGGGCGCCCGGCCGGCGAGCTGGTCACCCGGGTCACCGCCGACCCGGGCCTGCTGCACGCGGCTTCGTCGAGCATCGTCGGCCTGATCAACGCGGGTCTCGCCTTCATCGCCACCCTGGTGCTGATGGGCACGCTCGACCTCGTGCTGCTGCTGTGCACGCTGGCCGCGGTCGTCGTGATCGGCATCGTCATGGCGACGCTGCTGCCGACGATCAGCCGGGCGCAGAAGGCGGCCCAGGACGCGGTGGGCAACCTCGGCGGCGAGCTCGAGGGAACGCTGCGGGCGATGCGGACGGTGAAGGCGAGCCGGGCCGAGTCCCGGCAGGAGGCGCGGATCGATGCCGACGCCCAGCGGGCGGCGGCGCACAACGTGCGGGCCGCGAGGCGGGCCGCCTGGGTCTGGACGGTCGCCTGGAGCGGCATCTCCTTCTCGGTGATCGCCGTGCTGGGGGTCGGCGCGTGGCGGGCCGACGCGGGTCTGCTCGAGGTCAGCAGCCTGATCGCGTTCCTGCTGTACGCCTTCCAGCTGATGGGGCCGATCGGCGAGCTGACCCAGAACGTCACCGCCCTGCAGTCCGGCATCGCGGCCGGGCGGCGCATCAGCGAGGTCTACGCGATGGACGAGGAAACCTCGACTCCGCGCGCCTCCGCCGCCATGCCCGAAGCGCCCGTTCTGGCCATGCACGATGTCACCCTGCGCTACGGGTCGACCGAAGCGCTCAAGACGATAAATCTGGACATTTCGTCAAGGGGGCACACAGCGATCGTCGGACCCTCCGGCGCCGGCAAGACCTCGCTCTTCTCGCTCATACTGCGCTTCCTCGATCCCCAGGAAGGCCAGGTGCTGCTGCACGGGCGGCCATATGAAGACCTCACGCATGCCGAGATTCGGGACCAGTTGGCGTACGTCGAGCAGGAAGCCCCCGTGGTCCCGGGCACCATTCGGGAAAACCTCATGCTTGGCAATCCCGGGGTGACCGAGAGTGAGCTGTGGGATGTGCTGGAGCGGGTGAGACTCCGCGAGAAGGTCGACAACCTGGACAGTCCGATCTCGGCGACCGAGCTCAGCGGCGGGGAGCGTCAGCGGATCGCGCTGGCCCGGGCCCTGCTGCACTCCCCCGCGGTCCTGCTGCTCGACGAGGCGACGGCCCAGGTGGACGCGCTGACCGAGGCGGCGCTGCACCGGTGCGTACGGGAAAAGGCATCGGAATCCGCCGTGGTGACCATCGCGCACCGGCTGTCGACCGTGATCGACGCCGACCGGATCATCGTGATGCAGGACGGGCGGGTCCGGGCCGAGGGGACGCACGAGTCGCTGCTGGCCACCGACGAGCTCTACCGCGGCCTGATCGAGGCGCTGCGGATCGCTACTCCGGCTCCGGTATGAATTCGAGGAGGTCGCCGGGCTGACACTCGAGGACGCGGCACATCGCCTCGAGGGTGCTGAAGCGCACCGCCTTGGCCCGGCCGTTCTTGAGCACGGCGACGTTCGCCGGGGTGAGCCCGACCTTCTCGGCGAACTCGCCCACGCTCATCTTGCGTTTGGCCAGTTCGACGTCTATGCGCACCACGATGGGCATCAGATGACCGCTTCCATGTCGGTCCGCAGCGTAGTGGCCTGCCGCAGCAGCGCTCGCAGCACGGTGATGAGCAGCCCGAGCACGGTGACGCCGGTGGTGGCCAGGAACAGCAGCAGCGGCAGGCCGGGGTCCTCGGCGTTGAAGCCGACGTAGAGGAAGACGCCCACCAGCGTCACCCAGCCGGCGCCGAAGGCCCAGAGGATCACGTCGACCCAGACCAGCGACGCCGGCGTGAAGATCCGGTCTTTGCGGACCAGGGTGAGCAGCTTCCACGTCGCCACGATCACGGCCTGAACGCAGAGCACCCAGAAGATCGTGACGATCGTGGCCGGCCATCTCAGGTAAGCGCCCTCGGGAGCCTCCCGGGCCATGTGGGCGAACTGACCCGGGAGCGACACGGTCTGAAAGAAGATCAGGACCGCGAAAAGGAGGGCGAGGAAGACACGGAGGGGCGCGACGACCCGATGCGCGAACATGCATCGACTATCGCTCGTTACCTATCGAAAATCAATAGGCAGCGGCGGGCGTCCGCGAACGAAGACCCGTCGCCCACACCCCCAGGCCCACCAGAGCCAGGACCGCGCCGAGTACGCAGGCGCCGGTCCAGCCGTAGCGGTCGTGCAGCACGCCGGTCAGGGCCGAGGCGAGCGCCCCACCCGAGAAGACGGTGGTCATGAAGACGGTGTTGATCCGGGCCCGGGCGTTCTCGCGCAGCGCGTAGATCTCGTGCTGGCTCATCACCTGGTGGGCCTGCACCGCGAAGTCGAGAAGGACGCCGGCCAGAGCAAGCACGATGACGCTGCCGTGACCCACCGCGGCCAGGATCAGCATCAGCGCCGCCAGCAGCAGGGCACCCCCGCTGGCCGCCTTGCCGTGGCCGCGGTCGGCGAACCGGCCGGCGATCGGGGCGGCCAGCGCGCCGCCCGCGCCGATCAGCGCGAAGACCGCGATCGCGCCCTGGCTGAAGCCGTGCTCGTCGATCAGCTCGTAGCCGATCGCCGTCCAGAACGCGGTGAACGCGCCGAACAGCGTGGCCTGGCTCAGCGCGCGGCGGCGCAGCGCCGGCTCCTCGCGCACCAGCGTGCCGACCGAGCGCAGCAGCGAGCCGTAGCCGGCCGTGTGGTCGGCCGGCCGCACCGGCAGCATCCGGCGCAGCACCACGGCCAGCACCACCATCAGGACTGCCGAGATGAAGTAGATCGCCCGCCAGCCCCACACCTCGGCCACCAGGCTGGAGAACGTGCGGGCCAGCAGGATGCCGAGCAGCAGGCCGCTCATCACCTTGCCGACCAGCGCGCCGCGCTGCTCGGCCGGAGCCAGATGGGCCGCCAGCGGCACCAGGATCTGCGCCACCACCGACGTCACGCCGACCAGGACCGAGACGACCAGGAAGATTGAGTACGCCGGGGAGACCGCCGCCAGGAGCAGGGCGATCGCCGTGCCGCCGAGCATGCGGGTGGTCAGCTTCCGGTTCTCGACGAGATCGCCGAGGGGCAGCAGGAAGAGCAGCCCGACCGCGTACCCGACCTGGGTCAGCGTGACCACGACGGTGGCCGCGCCCTGACTCACGTGGAACGAGTCGGCGATCAGGTCGAGCAGCGGTTGCGAGTAGTAGAGGTTGGCCACGGTGAGACCGCAGGCCACGGCCAGAACGAAAACGAGGGAACGTCGCACGACAGTTGATCTACCCGCCGGCCACCCTGTTCGCCTCAGTGACAACCGTTACGCACGACCCGAAAACTTGCCAATTCCGGATCGGACGCGTCGGGGATTACCATGCCCGCCGCGCGCCCGGCACGCAGATACTTCACGACCGCGTCGTTGAAGCGCTCGCCCGGCAGGATCGCCGGGACGCCCGGCGGGTAGGGGCTGATCATCTCGGCCGAGATCCGGCCGGCCGGGTCGGCCACCTGCTCGGTCTCGGCGAAGTACGCGTCGCGGGGGTTCATCGCCTGGTCGAGGTCGAGCTCGTCCAGCGGCGGCACGGCGGGCGCCGGCCGGTCCGGCGCCGGTGGCTCGGCCACCAGATCCTCGAAGGCGGTGGCCAGCCGCTCCATGGCCACCTCGGAATCGGAGTAGGTCAGCGAGCAGATCACCCGGCGCGAGTCGCCGAGCTGCAGGCTCAGGCGCCGGCGCTCCGACATCCAGTCCATGACCTGGTAGCCGGTGAGGCCGAGGCCGGAGACGTCCACCGAGAGCTTCATCGGGTCCCACTCGGCCACGGCGTCGTGCCCGATGATCGACTCGTCCATGACCAACAGCGGGGACAGCTTGCCGAGCCGGGCTCGCAGGTGGTTGGTCCGGCGCAGCGCGTCGTCCAGCAGCTGGCGGCCCTCGGCCACCATCCGGCGGCGGAAACCGTCGATCGAGCCGTAGAGCAGCGCCGACGGGCTCGTGGTGGTGATCAGGTCGAGCCGCAGCCGCAGGTCGACCGGGTTGACCAGGTCGCCGCACATCAGGATCACCGAGGCCTGGCAGAGGCCGCCGTCGGCCTTGTGCAGGCTCTGCACGACGATGTCGGCGCCGGCCTGGATGGCCGCGGTGGGCAGGTCGTCGTGGAATGGGAAGTGCGCGCCCCAGGCCTCGTCGACCAGCAGCGGGACGCCGTGCTTGTGGCAGGCCCGGGCGATACCGCGGACGTCGGCGCCGGTGCCGTACTCGGTCGGTGTGATCATCAGGACGGCCGAGACGTCCGGTTCCCGCTTCAGGGCGGCGGCGACGTCGCTCGCGGTGGCCGGGTGGGCGATCTGGTTCTCGGCGTCCCAGCGCGGGCGCAGCCACACCGGCTCGGCGCCGGCCAGGATCAGCGAGGCCACCACCGACTTGTGTACGTTCCGGTCGACCAGCACCTTCCGGCCGGGCCCGGTGACGGTCAGCATCGCGGTGTGGATCGAGATGCTGGAGCCACAGGTGGTGAAGACGGCGTGGTGAGCGCCGACGGCATCGGCCAGCAGTTCCTCGGCCTCGGAGACCGCGCTCTTCGCGAAGATGACGTCGGCCTCGAAGGCGCCGCGCGACAGCACCGAGGCGGTGCGGTCGTCAATGCCCAGGCCGAGGCGGTGGCCGGGCAGGGCGAAGGAGTACTGGTCGTTGTGCCGGAACTGCTCGATGGCGTCCAGCACCGGGGTGCGCCGCTGATCCATACGGCGGCGCGTTCCCGGTTGATCACCCGTTAAACGGGGTGGGCCGCCACGAAGGACGCGATGTACTCGTCCAGGTGACGCTCGGGGCGCCAGCCCAGCTCGGCCGCCCTGGTGTTGTCGGCCTGGCCCCGGACGCGCTCGCCGCGCAGGGCGGGAACCAGCTCGTACGGCACACCGAACATCTTCGCCACCTCGAGGATGGGGCGCTCGTGGCCGGCGCCGAGCAGGTAGCCGTCGCCGCTGCCCTTCTGGGCGACCAGCACGATGCCGCGCACGATGTCGTCGATGTGGGTGAAGTCGCGGGTCTGGGTGCCCGGCGAGACCACCGGCAGCGGCTCGCCGCGCAGGTAGCGGTCCTCGAAGATGCCGATCACGGTCGCGTACTTGCCGCTGGTGATCTGGCCCGGCCCGTACACGTTGTAGAAGTAGGTGATGGCGAAGTCGAGGCCGAACCAGTCGGCGTAGTTCTTGATGTACTCGATGTTCTTCGCCTTGGTCCAGGCGTACGGGTTCAGGTTTTCGTCCTGGCCGTCGTTGCCGAACTTCGAGCTCGAGCCCGCGTAGATCAGCTTGGACCCGTTGGCCGACGCGAACTTCACGACCTCCTTGGTCCCGTGGAGGTTGAACTCCCAGGTCAGGTCGTGGTCGTCGAACGACTGCACGATGCGCGAGTACTCGCCCAGGTGAAAGACGATCTCGGGGCTGGGCAGGCCGCGACCGGCCCAGATCTTCGCGAGGTCGACCGTCGAGCCGTCGATGTAGGTCACCCGGGGGTCGTTCACGTGATTTTCCGGCACACCGGTGAAGTAATTGTCGAGCGACACGATCGCCGCCCCGGGGAAGTCGGTCAGCAGTGACTTGATCAGAGCGGAACCGACAAATCCGGCACCACCGGTGACCAGCAGCGTTTGACTCAAAACTTCCTCCGTACGACGTTCCCCGGCCGACTCGGGCGAGGCTACCAAGGAAACGCCGCCCCACCGGAATCGTCCGATGGGGCGGCATCCTTCGGGCTACCAGGTGGAGGGCGCGGGCGGCGCGACCACCGGGGGCCTGTCGTCGCAGGTGATCGTGTTGGGCAGCATCCACGGGGCCAGCCAGCCGCCGTCGTTGCCGCCGAGATCCGACAGTGCGAACTCCGACCCCTCGGGCGTGAAGTGGAACGTGCCGCAGTTGTTCACGCCGACCGCGCCCACGTTGCGGGCGTCGACGTTCTCGAACGTGGCGCCGCCGGCCACCCGGGCGCTGAGAACGCTCGTACCGGTGCCGTCGACCCTGATGTCCTTGAAGTGCAGATCGGTGATCGAGTAGAGATCCTTCACCGGCCAGTCGGCGACCAGCATGATCGCGTTGTAGGTGCTGTCCAGGAAGTGGTCGCCGGTCACCCGGATGTCGGCGTCGATGTTCCGCTCCAGCGCGTAGATCCAGATCGCGCCCAGGCCGATGTTCCAGTTCAGTTCGTACGTGCCCGCGCGCACCGTGGTGTTGTCGGTGATCCACAGGTGGCCGGTGAACGGCTCGGCCCCGAACCGGGAACCCGCGTGGATCGCGCTGCCCTCGCGGATCGGGTCGGCGACCAGATTGTTCGACACCGTGATGTCGTGGCCGCCGTAGATCGCGATGCCGTTGGCCAGCGTCGGCGTCTGCACGGTGTTGCGGTCGAACGTGTTGCCGGAGTTGGTGACCTTCTCGGCCCACATCGCCAGCGCGTCGTCGCCGGTGTTGCGGACGAAGTTGCCGCGCACCAGCGAGCGGGTGACCCCCGTGTGGAAGTTCAGCCCGTCGGCGATCTGGTCGACGATGATGTTGTTGGTGACCCTGGTGTTCGCCATCGGCCCGTCGAACCAGAGACCCACCTTGGTGTGGTGGATGTAGAGGCCGTCGATGGTCGAGTCGCTCATCGCGCCGCCGACGCCATTGACCTGGTCGGTGTCGATGCGCTCGCGGACGTCGCCCTCGATCGCGAAGCCGGACAGACGCACGTTGCGGCTGCCGCCGTCCTTGGCGTCCTTGCCGTAGAAGCCGACGCCGGTGTGCACGGATCCGTCCGGCGCCGGGGTGCTCAGCGCGACCTCGCGGCCCTTGATGATCGTGTACCAGTTGCCGGCGCCCTCGATCGTCACGTCGTCGACGATGATGTGCCGGTTGACCTGGAAGGTGCCCGGCGGCACGTACACCTTCAGTTTGGCCTTGCGGGCGAAGGCGATGGCCCGGTCGAAGGCCGGGGCGGAGTCGCGGCGCCCGGTCGGGTCGGCGCCGAAGGCGAGGACGTTCGCCGCGACGAGGCTGACCTTGGGCGGCGCGACCAACTCGGAGTCGAGCAGGTCGATGACGGTCCACGCGGCCTTGTCCGAGGCGGTGAGGCGGACCTTCTCGCCGGCCCGGACCGTCTGGCCGAGCGGGAGGCGCTGCTCGTCGTAGAAGTGCATGGGACGGAACGGCTTGGCGATCACCGGCGCCGGGGTGGTGGCGGCCGGCACGCAGGCGCACTCGGTGATCCACCAGTCCGGGTGCAGCAGGTCGGCGTTGGGGTCGTTGGTGAACTGGTACTGGTTGTAGAGCCAGGAGTACTGCGAGGTCAGCGTCATCGCGCGGGTCAGGTTGCCGGCCTTCACGGTCAGCGGCGCGGTGATCCCGCCGCCGTTCGGCGCGTCCGGCAGGCTGTATCGCACGGTGATCGCGTTGGCCGCCCGGGGCAGCGTGAACTCGACCCACTGGCCCGGCGTGAGCCGCACGGCGGAACGGCCGGACGCCTCGGCGGGAAGCGTGTAGGCCGTGCGGTCGGGGCCGATGACGGCACCGTTCGTCCGGGCGTTCTCGGCCTCCTGCTCGTGGAAGCCGACGGCTGCGCCCCGGCCGGCGACGAGGGCGGGGTCGAGCCCGGCGCGGGTGACTTTCGGCGCCGGCGAGGCGGGAGCCGCGTAGGCCGCGCCCCCGCTGAGGACGGTTCCCAAGGCTGTGGCGGCCGCGATGGCCCAGCCGCCACGTCTCAGTTCCAGGAACATCGACGAACTCTTCTCTACGGAGGAGGGAGCTTGCCGGTGACCATAGGTCCGGTGTGACGAAGTGCACAAGATGCTGTCGTCTAATTTCGCGCTGCTGTTCGGTGTTTGCGCTCTACGAATCTCCTTCTTGCACCTTTCGACCCCTTGCGGGGGTTCAACCACGCCGGGTGCCCGGATCTTGAGAAGCTGCCTGCATGTCATCGGACGAACACCCCCATAAACACCATTTCGCCCGACGCTCCGTGCTGGCCGCCGCCGGCGGGATGCTCATGCTCGCGGCCGCACCCGGCAGTGCCCGGGCGGCCGTCGCCGGACGGCGCCGATCCCCGATCAGCCACGGCACCCGGCTCGTCGAAGCCGACCTGCACAACCACACGCTCATGTCCGACGGCCACGGCGACCCCGCGCTCGCCTTCGCCTCGATGCGCTCGGCCGGACTCGACGTGGCCGCGCTGACCGACCACTCCAAGCTCCTCGGCATCGACGGGCTCAACCACGCCGAGTGGAGCCGCACCGGGCAGCTCGCCGACAAGGCCGACGAGCCCGGCGCCTACACGGCGATCCGCGGCTTCGAGTGGTCGCACTCGGCCCTCGGCCACGTCAACGTCTGGTTCACCGACGACTACACCGAGCCCACCATGACCGGCGGCATGCGCCGGCTCTACGACTGGATCGCCAACACCTCCGGGATCTGCGGCTTCAACCACCCCGGACGGCAGTTCCTGCGCTTCGACAACTTCGCCTACCACCCGGCACTGCGCCGGCAGATGGTGAGCCTGGAGATGTTCAACAACCGCGACGACTACCTCTTCGAGGGCTGGCCGCTGCAGGGCTCACCACTGAACGCCTGCCTCAACGCGGGCTGGCGGACCGGGATCACCGGTGTCGCCGACGAGCACGGCACCGACTGGGGCTTCGACGAAGGCCGGGGGCGCACCGGCATCTGGGTCACCGAGAACACCCGGGCCGGCGTGCTCGAGGCGATGCGGCGCCGCCGCTTTTTCGCCACCCGGGTGAGCGGACTACGCCTGGACGCGCGGGCCAACGGCGTACGGATGGGAAAGCACCTGCCCCTCACCAAGGGTGACGTGAAATTCGAGCTCGACCTCGACCGGGGCCGCCACTGGGAAGGCCGGGAACTGCTGGTCCAGGTGCTACGGCCCGGCGGTCAGGTCCCCGAGGTGGCCGACGTGATCGCCGTCGAGGTCGGCCGGGTCACCCGGTTCACCGTCCCGCTCGACGCCGCCGACGGCGACTGGGTCCTGCTGCGCGTCTCCGACCCCGGACAGGAGAACGACTCCCCCGGACCGCTCGGCCATCCCTGCAACGACTGGGGCGTCGCCTACTCGAGCCCGTGGTGGCTCAAGTCGGATGAGTAGTGGCCGATAGCAGCGGTGTGACATCCACCGCCTCCTCGACCGGCACCCAGCTCGTGCACGTGGGCCGCCAGCCGATCTTCGATGAGCAGGGCGACGTGTTCGCCTACGAACTGCTCTTCCGCGGCAGCATGGAAGCGGTCGCGGCGGGACGGCAGGACACGTACGCCACCAGCACGGTCATCGTGAACGCGTTCACCGAGTTCGGCATCAACGAGGTGGCCGGCGGCCGGCTCTGCTTCATCAACCTCACCCGGGAATTCCTCACCGGGCAGCTCGCCCTCCCGTTCGGCCCGGCCCAGGTGGTGCTCGAGGTGCTGGAGACGGTGCAGATGGACGAGGAGGTCGTCGCCGGCATCACCCGGCTGGCCGAGGCCGGATACCGGATCGCGCTCGACGACTTCGTCTGGGGCTCCGGGCACGAGCAGCTGTTCGGCATCGCCTCGTACGTCAAACTCGACCTGCTCGACGGCGACCTGAGCAACCTCGACGAGGTGGTGGCCGCCTGCCGGCAACACCCCAACATCAAAATCGTGGCCGAGCGGCTGGAAACCGACGAACAGCTCGCCCTGGCCGACCGCTACGGCATGGAATTGCGTCAGGGGTACGCCCTCTCGCACCCCCAGGTGCTCACGGTGGCCAGCCTGTCACCGTCCCGCCTGCGGCGCCTCGAACTGGTGGCGGCGCTGAGCGCGCCCGACGCCGACCTCCCCCGCATCGTCTCGATCATCGCGAGCGACCCGGCCCTGTCCCTGCGCGTGCTGCGGGCGAGCAACTCGGTGGCGGCCGGCCACGCGAACCGGGTCTCATCGGTCCAGCAGGCGGTGGTGATGGTGGGCCTGCCGCACATCCGCCAGTGGGCGATGCTGATGGTGCTGGACGAGGTGGGCGGGGCGACCGAGGAGCACATGCTGGACGTGCTGACCCGGGCCCGGCTCTGCGAGAACGTGGCCCACTCGTTCGGCGCCCCGTCGGACGCGGCGTTCATGGCGGGAGTCATCACGGGGGTGGCGGGCGTGCTGGGCATGACACCGGCCGACATGGCGGAGCAGTTCCCACTGCACCCACAGGTGGCGGCGGCCCTGACCAACGGGACAGGCTCGCTGGGTCAGGTGCTGCAGGCGGTGGACGCGTACGAACACGGCGAATGCGGCCCGGCCGACGTGAACCTGGTCGGCGAGTACATGGACGCGGTGCGCTGGTCGACGAAGGCCCTGGACGCCACCAACAAGCTGGCCGCGGCCTGAGGCATCAGGGCTTACGCGGCTCGCTGTGGACGCGCTTGAGCAGGGCTCGCCGTTCCGGGCCGTCAGGCACCGCGGCCGCGGCCCGGCGGAACAGGTCTAAAGCGCGGTCCGCCTCGCCGCCGCGCTCTCGCAAGTCGGCCTCCACGGCCAGCATGTACCCCTCGGGAGCGCCGCTCACCGAGGCCAGCAGCGACAATCCGGCCGCCGGGCCGTAGGCGTAACCATGTGCCACGGCCCGATTCAGTTCGACCACCGGTGTCGGCTGCACCCGCGCCAACTCGTCGTACCACGAAGCCGCCGACCTCCAGTCGGTGCTCTCCCCCGCGTGGCAGGCCGCGATGTGCGCCTGGATCGCATATGGACCTTCCACCGGCATACCGGACAAGATCTTCACCGCCTCGTCGATCGCCGCCCGGTCCCAGCGGGAACGGTCCTGCCGCGCGAGCGTGATCGGGTCGCCCGCCTCGTCGCGGCGGGCGGCTCGGCGGGAATGCTGCAACAGCAACAGGGCCAGCAGTCCCGCCACTTCCGGCTCGCCCGGCATCAGCGCCGCCAGCATGCGGGCCAGCCTGATCGCCTCGTCGGCGAAGGCCGGCTCGCCGTCGGCGTCGTAGCCTCGGGTGAACAGCAGGTAGAGCACGGCCAGTACGCCCGGCAAGCGTTCGCCCAGGTCGGCCGGTACGCGGTACGGGATGCGGGCGGCCGCGATCTTCGACTTGGCCCGGGTGAGGCGGCGGGTCATGGTGGCCTCGGAGACCAGGAAGGCGCGGGCGATGCCGGCCGTGGGCACCCCGGCGACCGTACGCAGGGTCAGCGCCACCCGCGCCTCCAGCGACAGCGCCGGATGGCAGCACGTGAAGATGAGCCGCAGCCGGTCGTCGGACGGCGCAGAATTCCCCGAGCTCGCAAGCATCGCCATCTCCCGCAGCTTGGTCTCTTCGACCGCGGCGCGCCGCAGCACGTCGACGGCCCGGTTCCGGGCGACCGTCATGAGCCAGCCGCCCGGGTTGCCGGGCACGCCGTCGCGCGGCCATCGCTCCAGCGCGGCGGTCAGCGCGTCCTGGGCGCAGTCCTCGGCCAGGCTCCAGTTCCCCGTCACCCGGATCAGGGTCGCGACGATCCGGGCGTACGAGTCCTGGGCCGCCTCAGCTACTTCCTTCACAGGTCCGCGAAGGGGCGGAGCTCGATCCGGCCGTTGTAGGCCATCGGGTGGGCCGCCGCCACGGCGATCGCCTCGTCCAGATCAGCGCACTCCAGGATGTCGAATCCCACGATCACCTCTTTGGTCTCGGTGAACGGGCCGTCGGTGAGCAGCACCTCGCCGCCGCGGACCCGGACCGTGGTGGCGGCCGACGTGGCGCCCAGCACGCTGCCGGTGACCCGGCGGCCGGCGGCGTCGTTCTCGGCGACCCACACCTCGATGTCGGGCACCCGTGACTCGTGGGTCTCCGGCTCGGTGTCGGTGCAGACGAACATCATGTACTTCATCGCTGTCCACTCCCTCGCTGTTCGCTTGTCACCAGGGTGACGAACGGGGACACCGGCTATCGGACAGCATCAGGCGGAAATGTTCATCGGAGTTATCACCCGCACCGGGGCGGGCGTCTCCGGCAGCGGCCCGGGCAGCAGGCCGAGCTCCCGCAGGATGGCTCGGCACGCGTTCCGAAGGTCGGACCGCACATCATGATGGAGTACGGCGGACAGCTTGCCCTCGCGCAGCAGGCCGGCGTTCTCGTCGTCGAGGTCGTACGCCACGAAGACGTCGTAGCGGCGGCGTTCGGCCGCGAACGCCGCCACCACCTGGGCGTTGCCGCTGGTGGCCGAGTAGACCGCCCGCACCGACGGGTTGGCGGCCAGCGCCGGCCGCACCTCGGCGAGCGGCACGGACAGCAGCCGCCGGTTCGGTGCGCGCGACCTCATCTCGGCCCGGAAGGCGCTCTCGTCCCGGTCGCCCTCCACGAGCAGCACGTCGCCGGCCCGGTCGGCCAGCCACTGCTCGATCAGGTACGCGGCGGTCGCGCCGGCCTCCCCGTGGTCGGGCCCGAAGTGCGCGATCCGTTTGCTCGAGGGCAGGTCGCGGCCGAGGGTGACGACGGGGACGCCGAGCCGGCCGACCGCCTCGGTGACCTCCGGCGTGTCGGGGGCGTCCAGGATCAGGCCCCGGGCGTGGCCGGCCCGGGCCAGGTCGCTGAGGAAGCGGGGGCGGATCAGCGGCGGCGGCTCGGCCGCGAAGGCGGCCCGGACCGGATCCGGGCGGGGGACGACCACGTCGATCGGCACGGCCGGGTGGTACGGCGGTTCCCGGCCGTCCAGGGCGGCGATGGCCTGGTGGACCCGGCGGACGGTGCTCTCACGCACCCCGCCCCGCTCGTGCAGCACCCGGTCCACGGTGGCCGGGCTCAGGCCGGCGCGCTCGGCGATCTCGCGGATCCGGTGGGGGTGCTTCACGCCGTACAGAATGAGGGGTTTTTGAGGTCTTATGGAAGGTCTTTGATGTTTGTTCCACCCCTGGCGGGACTGGTCACCGGTCAGCTTGCTCCGCGAGCAGGGCGAGCATGCGACGGTGCTCGTCGGCCATGGCGGCCAGGATGAGGTGGCGCTGGGTGGCCGGCATGTCCGGATTGTCGAGCAGGGTCTCGAGGTTGGCGCCGAGATCGGCCAGCGGCGGGCGGAGGTCGGGCCCCGGCGTGGTGACGACCTTCTCCACGACCTTCTCCACGACGATCTTCGGTATCTCGATCGTCTCGGCGGTCAACGGCGAGGAAACCGGCGGGGCGGACGGGGCGGGAGCTCCGCGGGCGCGGTCGAGCAGGCCGTTCAGGGTCGACGCCAGCTCGGCCACCTCGCGCGGGCTGCGCACCTCGGGCAGGCGCGACGCCGGGTCCGCCGGGTCGAGGTCCCGCGCCGAGGTCAGCAGCCGCTGGAACGGGCGCAGCATGTATCCCGTCGCGAACCAGACACCGGCCGCGCTGAACAGGGCCGCGAGGACCACGAGGAGAACCACGATGCGCACGTTACTGCCGTGCTGGTCGTTCAGGTCGTCCTGACTCATCAGAATCTGGAGTTGGGCGCCCGACGGCAGCGTCTCGCCGAGCGAACGCCACTGGCCGTCACCGGTTTTCACCGTCGTGTATCCCTCGGCGACCGGCAGCGGGACGCCGGCCGACGATCCGACCTGCTTGACGAGTACGCCGTCCTTGATCAACCGGGCCACGAACGAGCCGTCCGAGGCGAGGGTCCCGGTCTTCGACGCGGTGACGCGTACCCGGTCGGCCCGGGACGAGATCTCGCGGTCGAGAGCCTCCTGATCCCGGCTGTCGATGCGCAGCACGACGAAAAACCCGGCCAGGGCCACCACGAGGGCCACCACCGCCGTGACGGCCAGGGTGAGCTGAGTGCGCAGACGCATGATCCCCTACCCTGCCAGACCGGACACGCTAGAGTATTAGAGCCCGCGTCCGAGAGGCGCTGCGACGGGCCCCCGAGCTCCTGATGGGTGGTTCGCCACGCTCGGCTCGGGTTTCTGACTCAAGGGCGCCTCCTGATGAGGGAGGAGACCCTCTTCGTGAGCGACAAGCTTCAGACCCGTAACGGCCTCGAGTTCGCGATCGCGGACATCTCACTGGCCGAGGCCGGTCGTCATCAGCTCCGCCTGGCCGAGCACGAGATGCCCGGCCTGATGTCCCTGCGCAAGGAGTTCGGCGACGCCAAGCCGCTCAGCGGCGCCCGGATCGCCGGCTCGCTGCACATGACCGTGCAGACCGCAGTCCTGATCGAGACGCTGGTCGCGCTCGGCGCCGAGGTGCGCTGGGTGTCCTGCAACATCTTCTCGACCCAGGACGAGGCGGCGGCCGCCGTCGTCGTCGGCCCGAACGGCACCGTCGACGCCCCCGCCGGCGTTCCGGTCTTCGCCTGGAAGGGCGAGACGCTGGACGAGTACTGGTGGGCCACGATGAACCTGTTCGACTTCGGCAACGGCCAGGGTCCGAACATGATCCTGGACGACGGCGGCGACGCCACCCTGCTCGTACACAAGGGTGTCGAGTTCGAGGCGGCCGGCGCGGTCCCGCAGACCACCGACGCCGACAGCCACGAGTACTCGATCATTCTCGAGACGCTCCGGTCCTCGCTGGCCACCGACGGCCAGCGGTTCACCCGGGTGGCGGCCGACATCCGCGGCGTCACCGAGGAGACCACGACCGGCGTGGCCCGGCTGTACAAGCTGGCCAAGGAGGGCACCCTGCTCTTCCCGGCGATCAACGTCAACGACGCGGTCACCAAGAGCAAGTTCGACAACAAGTACGGCATCCGCCACTCGCTCGTCGACGGCCTCAACCGGGCCACCGACGTGATGCTGGGCGGCAAGCTGGCCATCGTCTGCGGCTACGGCGACGTCGGCAAGGGCGCGGCCGAGACGCTGCGCGGTCAGGGCGCTCGCGTCGTCGTCACCGAGATCGACCCGATCTGCGCGCTGCAGGCGTCGATGGACGGCATGCAGGTGGCCCGGCTCGAGGACGTCGTCGGCGAGGCGGACATCTTCATCACCACCACCGGTGGCACCGACATCATCCGGGTCGAGCACCTGCAGGCGATGAAGCACAACGCGATCGTCGGCAACGTCGGGCACTTCGACGACGAGATCGACATGGCCGGCCTGGCCAAGGTGCCGGGCATCGAGAAGGTCGAGATCAAGCCGCAGGTCCACGAGTGGCGCTTCCCGGACGGCCACTCGGTGATCGTGCTGTCCGAGGGCCGCCTGATGAACCTGGGCAACGCCACCGGCCACCCCAGCTTCGTCATGTCCAACTCGTTCACCAACCAGGTCATGGCCCAGATCGAGCTCTGGACCAAGCCGGGTGAGTACGAGAAGCAGGTCTACGTGCTCCCGAAGCACCTGGACGAGAAGGTCGCGCGGCTGCACCTGGACGCCCTCGGCGTCAAGCTGACGACCCTCAGCAAGAAGCAGGCCGAGTACCTGGGCGTCGACGTCGACGGCCCGTACAAGCCGGAGCACTACCGCTACTGATCATTGTTTTCCTGGCCGACACAGTTATCCCTGTGTCGGCCAGGAAAGATGAGAGGTGTGCACGCCGAGACCACACTCCTTCTCATCCTCGGCGGCGTCGCGCTGATCGTGGGCGTACGGCTGATCGCGGAAAAGACGGGCCTTCCGGCCGCCGCTCTTCTGACGATCGCCGGCATCACGTACGCGTTGCTGCCCGGGCCGAATCTGGAGCTCGAACCCGAGCTCGTGATGACCTATGTGATCCCGCCGCTGCTCTACAACGCGGCGCTCGATTCCTCGCTGCTCGACATCCGCCGCCACATGCGCACCGTGATCAGTCTTTCGGTGCTGTTGGTTCTGGTCACCGCCCTGCTCATCGGCTGGGGGATCGATCTGTGGGTCGGTGGCGCGACGTTGGCCGCCGGTGTCGCCCTGGGCGCCGCGGTCGCCCCGCCCGATCCGGTGGCCGCGCTCGCGGTGGGCCGCCGGGCCGGCCTGCCGGGCAAGCTGATCACACTGATCCAGGGCGAGGGCCTGCTCAACGACGCGACCGCGCTGACCATCCTCACGGTCGCCGTCGCGGCCGCCAACGGCGGTCACTTCTCCGTGCCGTCGGCGATCGGCGAGTTCTTCCTGATGGCCATCGGCGGCGTGGTCGCCGGTGTCGTGGTCGCTTTCGTGATCCGGCAACTCCGACACATCCGGCAGGACCCGCTCACCGCGAACGCGATCTCGCTGGCCACCCCGCTCGCCGCGTACATCCTGGCCGAGTCCGTCCATGTCTCCGGTGTGCTGGCCGTGGTGATCGCCGGCCTGATCATCGGGCACGACTCGCCCCGCTACAGCGGGGCGGCCAGCCGCCTGCAGACCAGCGCGGTCTGGCGGCTCGTCGACTTCCTGCTCGAGGGCATCGTCTTCCTGCTGATCGGCCAGCAACTGCCGAACGTGGTGGACGAGCTGAGCAACTACGACATGTCCACGATCATCATCGCGGTGTCGGTGACGGTCGGCGTGACGCTGATCCTGCGCCCGCTGTGGCTGATCCTCACCCAGTTGCTGCCACGCTCGCTGCACGCCCGGCTGGGCGGCGAGGACGTCGAGGGGCCGCGTAGCGAGCAGGCCCTGACCGGCCGCGAGGTGACCGCGCTGAGCTGGGCCGGAACCCGGGGCGTGATCAGTCTGGCCGCCATCTTCACCCTGCCGGAGTCGGTGCCCAACCGCGAGCTGCTGCACTTCTGCGCCTTCGTGGTGGTGCTGGTGACGTTGCTCGGCCAGGGTCTGACCTTTGCCCCGCTGGTCCGGATGCTGGGCCTGCGGGCCAACCACGCCGACGACGCCCGGGAGCGCAACGAGGCCCGGTCGGCCGCGGTGCGGGCCGCCCTGGACCGGCTCGAGGACATCCAGGAGGAGCAGCACGACCACGTCGAGGACCGGGCCATCGAGAACATGCGCAAGCAGCTGGAGATCCGGCTCGAACGCTACAGCCGGCGCCTGGACCTGCTCGAGAACGCCGACTCGGACGAGGTGCCGACCTCGCCGGAGTACGAGGCGGCACTGATGGTCAGGCGCATGGTGATCGAGTCGCAGCGCGAGGAGCTGCTGCGATGGCGGGACGCGGGCAACCTCAACGACGAGAGTCTGCGGATCTTGGAGCGGGAGCTCGACCACGAGGAGCGACTGCTGCCAGATCGACGCTAGGCACGCTACACACGTGTGCAGTAAACTACACATGTGAGTAGCGACCTGACCGCACGAGCGCGCATCCGCGACGCCGCGATCGAGCTCTTCGCCGAGCGTGGCATCGAGGCCGCCACCATCCGTGACATCGCGCAGGCGGCCGGGGTCTCCTCCGGCCTCCTGCGTCACCACTTCGGCTCCAAAGAGGGGCTACGAGACGCCTGCGACGAGTACGCGCTGAGCGAACTCCTGCGGGTCAACGCCCACTTCACCGAGTTCCAGTCGCTCGACCGGCTGACACCCAAGATCCTGCTGCTCCAGCGCTACTTCATGCGCTCGACCATGGACGGCTCGCCGTCCGGCACGGCCATGTTCGACCGGATCATCGACCACGGCCGGGAGTGGCTGGCCCAGCAGCCCGATCTCAAGGTGACCGACCCCGCGGCGTTCATCGGCCTGCTCACCGTCATGAAGATGTCGATGTTCACCATGCGCGAGCTTCTCTCCCGCGCCGTGGGCAGCGACGTCGGCTCCGTCGAGGGCTGGACGCGCGTACTGAACGCGTCTCTCGACCTTTTCTCGCAACCCCTCATCACGCCCTCGCAGGCAGATCAGGCGCGGGCCCAGCTCGACAAGATCTTCGGGGAGGCCCCATCATGAGCGACGCCATCGACGTCACCGGGCTGATCAAGCGGTTCGGCCCGGTCACCGCCCTCGACGGGCTCGACCTGCACGTGCGTACCGGCGAGGTGCACGGGTTCCTCGGCCCGAACGGGGCCGGCAAGACCACCACGATCCGCGTCCTGCTCGGCCTCATGCGGTACGACGGCGGCCACGCCCGCCTGCTCGGCGGCGACCCCTGGTCGTCCGCCACCGAACTGCACAAACGCCTCGCGTACGTGCCCGGAGATGTCACCCTCTGGCCCAACCTGACCGGCGGCGAGGTCATCGACCTGCTCGGCCGGCTGCGCGGCGGCCTCGACCCCCGGCGCCGCGCGGACCTGCTGGAACGCTTCGAACTCGACCCGCGCAAGAAGGGCCGCACCTACTCCAAGGGCAACCGGCAGAAGGTCGCCCTGGTCGCGGCGCTCGCCTCCGACGTCGAACTGCTCATCCTCGACGAACCGACCTCCGGCCTCGACCCCTTGATGGAGGAGGTCTTCAGCGAGGTGATCAAAGAGGAGAAAAGGCGCGGCGACCGTACGGTCCTGCTCTCCAGCCACATCCTGGCCGAGGTCGAGAAGTTGTGCGACCGGCTGACGATCATCCGCGACGGCCGCACCGTCGAGACCGGCACCCTGGCCGACCTGCGCCACCTCACCCGCACCACGATCCAGGCCGACCTGGCCGGACCCCCGGACGGCCTGGCCTCCCTGGCCGGCGTGCACGACTTCCAGATCGACAACGGCCGCGTACGGTTCGACGTCGACTCCGACGCCCTCTCGCCCGCCCTGCAGACGCTGGTCCAGGTCGGGGTGACCTCGCTGGTCAGCCAGCCGCCGTCGCTGGAGGAGCTGTTCCTGCGCCAGTACTCGCGGTCCGGCTCATGACCGGGACCGGCCGGCTGATCCGGCTCATCCTGCGCCGCGACCGCGTCGTCCTGCCGCTGTGGGTGATCGCCCTCGCCCTGATCCCGGCCGGCTACGCGACGTCCTTCGAAAGCCTGTTCCCGACCGCGGCCGACCGCCTCGAATACGCGACGGTCAGCGGCTCCAACGCCGGCTTCGTCGGCCTCTACGGCTTGATCAGCGGCTCCTCGCTGGGCGAGATAGTGGCCTGGCGGTCCGGCTTCATCCCGATCATGGTGGCGCTCTTCGCGGCCCTCACGGTCATCCGGCACACCCGCGCCGACGAGGAGTTCGGCCGTACGGAGCTGGTGGCGGCCGGCGCCGTCGGGCGGCACGCCCCACTCGCGGCCGCCCTGATCACGACGTGCGCGGCCAGCCTGCTGCTCGGCGCGATCCTGACCGCGGCCATGCTCGGGCAGAACCTGCCGGCCGAGGGGGCGGTGCTGTTCGGGGCCGAGTTCGCCCTCAGCGGCTGCGCCTTCGCCGCCGTCGGTGCCGTCGCCGCGCAGCTCACCGCCGGTGCGCGCGGGGCGCGGACCATCGCGGTGGTCGCGCTCGGCGCCGCGTACGCGCTGCGGGTGGCGGGGGACGTCTCGGCCGTCGGCGACGGCGCGGTCTCGTGGCTGAGCTGGCTCTCCCCCATCGGCTGGGCGACACACATCTTCCCGTGGGGCGCGAACGACTGGTGGCCGGTGCTGCTGTCGGCCCTGTTCGTGGTCCTGGCCTCGGGGTTGTCGGCGGTTCTGCTGGCCCGGCGCGACTTCGGCGGCGGCCTGCTCCCGGCCCGCCCTGGACCGGCGACGTCCGGCTTGGGCACGCCCCTGGCCCTGGCCTGGCGCCTGCACCGCGGCCTGCTGATCGGCTGGACGACCGGCTTCGCCCTGCTCGGTCTGATCTTCGGCGGCGTCGGCGGCAGCGTCGTCGACCTCGTCGAGGACAACCAGCGGGTGGGCGACATCTTCGCCCGCCTCGGCGGCGCCACCAGCCTGGTCGACAACTACTTCGCCGGTACGGCCGGCATCGTCGGCCTGATCGCCTCCTGCTACGCCGTGCAGGCCGCACTGCGCCTGCGCGACGAGGAACAGTCCGGCCACGCCGAGCCGATCCTGGCCACGGCGGTGTCCGGCTACGCCTGGGCCGGATCCCACCTGCTGTTCTGCCTCGTCGGCCCGGCCGTGGCCCTGTTCGCGGAGGGTCTGGTGGCCGGCCTGACCTACACCGACGGAGACCTCGGCGCCATCGTGGCGAGCGCCCTGATCGAGCTGCCGGCGGTCTGGGTCCTGGCCGCGGTGACCGTCCTCCTGTTCGGACTGCTCCCCCGCCTGTCGGCCGCGGCCTGGGGCGCCCCCGCCCTGTGCCTGCTGATCCTGCTGGTCGGCCAGACCGTGCGGCTCGACCAGTGGCTCCTGGACGTCTCGCCCTTCACCCACATCCCGCACCTTCCGGGCGGCGACGTCGCGGTCACCCCGCTGCTAGCGCTCCTGGCCATCGCGGCCGCCCTCACCGCGATCGGCCTGAACGGCCTCCGCCGCCGAAACATCCCCGCCTGAGCCGCCGCGGTTGAGCCGCGCCCCGCGGTTGAGCCGGCCCCGCGGTTGAGCCGCGCCCCGCGGTTGAGCCGCGCCCCGCGGTTGAGCCGCGCCCCGCGGTTGAGCCGCGCCCCGCGGTTGAGCCGCGCCCCGCGGTTGAGCCGCGCCCCGCGGTTGAGCCGCCCCGCTACCCGCGGGCGGCTCGGCGGCGGGCCTGGCGCTGGACCTTGGCCTCGACGCCGCATCCGTCCATGGTGCACCATCGGCGGCTGCGGTTCTTGCTGGTATCGACGAACAGCCCGATGCAGCCGGCCTCGGCCGCGCACGTCTTGACCCGGTCGAGAGGCCCCTCGGTGAGCAGGCGCACGGCGTCGACGCTGATCGGCCACCAGGCTCGATCGGGCTCGTGACCGGTGAACTCCCAGATGAACTTCCCGCCGGAGGACGTTCCGGGCACGAGACGGGCGGAGGCGACCGCTTCGGCGTACCGCCGCCGCACCTCGTCGAGCGGGCCGGCCGGCGGCTCCAGTCCACGGCCGATCGCGGCGAAGACCTCGAAGATCGCCTCACGCAGGCCCAGCGCGGCGCGCAGCGACGCCTCGGCGTCGTGCCGGCGCAGCCGCGCGCTCGTGGCCCCGTCGATCAGCCCGGCGAACGCGGACCAGCCGGCCAGATCGGCGTACGTGTGCAGGTACTCCGCCGGTTGGGCGGTCGCCCGCCCGTCGAGCGTGTTGGCGAAGTCGAGACACACGGCACCGCCGAAGGGCTCCAGGAACGCGGACATTGATTCCACCAAAACGTGTTTGACCCGCATCGGGCGTGGTAAGACTGATTCCAGTGAAACGAGTTTAGCCCGCATCGATCCGAAGGAGATCCCGATGCAGGAACTGGCACTAGCCCCACTCGTGACCGGCGCCGGCACCTCCCCGATGCGCTCCGCCCTCCCGGCCAGCCCGGTGGTGCCGGAGCGGCCACCGGGCCGCAGCCGCCGGGCGACCGCCGCCGCGCTGCGCCGCCTGGCCACCCACCTCGACCGCGGCGCCTCGCCGGAACCGGCGTTCTCGTAGATCGCGTCAGCGGACCTGGAGGATGCGCTGGAGTTCGTCGGCCAGGACCCAGATGGCGGCGACGCGGCCGTCACCGGTCAGGGTCAGGACGTCGATTCCCAGGCCGTTCACCTCGCGGCCGGTCGGCGGCAAGTCACCCAGAGGCGTGACCCAGACGCCGGTGTGGCGGGCCCGGTGACGGAAGGCCACCGTCAGCTTGCCGGGCGCCTCGACGCGGTCGACCACCTCGATGTCGTGCTCGGTGAAGGCCGCGTGCAGCGCCTCCGCGCGGGCGACCAGGTCGGCGACCGGCATCGGTGTGCCGTTGATGGTCACCGGGTCGGTGTAGACCCGCCGGAACGCGGCCAGGGCGTCACCGTGCTCCCGCGGTGGCACCCGCCACAACGCGAACAACTGGTCCTCGAGCTCCATGGCCGCCTCCCGAGCTCAACCTATCTCGACCCACACCTCGTCGAGAACGCCCTGGAACTGGTCGTTGTCGGCGAAGGAGCCCTTGCCGCCGATGCTGAACGGGAGTCGGTTGTGGACCGACAGGTCGGCCGGGATCGCGGTCTGGCCCCGGGCAACGCCGTCGACCAGGATCGTCAGGTGCGGGCCGGAGCGGCGGCACTCCAGGGTGTGCCAGCGGCTGTCGGCCACGCCCACCGTGCTGAGCACGGTGTGGATACGCGGATCGCGGTCGTCGACGAAGACGCAGCTGGGGCGGCCGGCCAGGCCGTCGATCTGGAGCTTGTACTGGCTGCCCCGGGCGGAATAGCCCTTCTGCAGCACGTTCTCGCCCTTGGTGGTCTCGTCCGCGGCCAGCCGGACCGCGGCGCCGTAGCGGATCGGGCGGCGGCCCGGGTTGAGCTCGGCCGCCACCGCGCGCAGGGCGATCCGGGGGCAGGGCTCGGTGCGGCAGGGCGGCGGGAAGGCCAGGGCCCGGCCGCCGTTGTGGGCGACCGTGGTGAAGGAGCCGCCGTACCGGCTCACCGGGCTCAGGTCGAAGCCGCGGCCGGACGCCTCGGCCAGCGGCGACGGGCCGTCGAAGGTGTAGCGGACAGTGACCTTGCCGGCGGTGGAGGCGGCGGCGGGCATGACGGCGGCGAGGCCCAGCACCAGGGCGCAGCCGGCGACGAGGGACAGACGCACGCCGGGTCAACGGACGGCACGCCTCGAAGGATGCGCGCGCATTTTGACGCGATGTTAACGCCTGATCGTGGGAGGTGCCGGTCGCCCGGTGGAACCATTCGCGGGTGACAACCACGGGGTTCCGGGACTGGATGCTTTCCGGATTGAACGACACCGCGAAGCACCACGAGGGCCCGCACGGCGTACCGGCCGATCCGGCGGAGAAGCCGCACCCGTGGTGGAAGGTGATGTGCCTGACCGGCGTGGACTATTTCTCCACGCTGGGCTACCAGCCGGGCATCGCGGCGCTGGCCGCCGGTGTGCTGTCGCCGGTCGCGACGCTCGTGCTCGTGCTGGTCACGCTGCTGGGCGCGCTGCCGATCTACCGGCGGGTGGCAGCCGACAGCCCGAACGGCGAGGGCTCCATCGCGATGCTGATGAAGCTGCTGTCGTTCTGGAAGGGCAAGCTGTTCGTCCTCGTGCTGCTCGGGTTCGCGGCGACCGACTTCATCATCACGATCACCCTGTCGGCCGCCGACGCCACCGCACATGTCGACGAGAACCCGTACCTCCCGCAAGCTCTGCACGGCCATCAGGTGATCGTCACCCTGCTGCTGGTGGCCCTGCTGGGCGCGGTCTTCCTGAAGGGTTTCACCGAGGCCGTCGGTATCGCCGTCGGCCTGGTCGGCGTGTACCTGGCGCTGAACGTGGTGGTGATCGCCGACGGGTTGTGGGAGGTGCTGACCCATCCGCACGCGGTGACCGACTGGACGACCGCGCTCACCACCCAGCACGGCAATCCGCTCGTGGTGGTGGGGATCGCGTTGCTGGTCTTCCCGAAGCTGGCGCTCGGCCTGTCCGGCTTCGAGACCGGCGTGGCCGTCATGCCGCACATCAAGGGCGACCTGCGGGGGCGCGTCCGGGGCGCGAAGCGGCTGCTCACCACGGCCGCCGTCATCATGAGCGTCTTCCTGCTGACCAGCAGCGTGGTCACCACCGTGCTCATCCCGCAGCGGGAGTTCGAGTCGGGCGGTGACGCCAACGGGCGGGCGCTCGCCTACCTCGCCCACGAAAACCTGGGAAATGCGTTCGGGACCGTGTACGACCTCTCGACCATCGCCATCCTGTGGTTCGCCGGGGCGTCGGCCATGGCCGGGCTGCTCAACCTGGTGCCGCGCTACCTTCCACGGTTCGGCATGGCGCCGGGCTGGGCCCGCGCCGTACGGCCGCTGGTCCTGGTCTTCACCGGGACGGCCTTCCTGATCACCTGGATCTTCGACGCGGACGTGGACGCGCAGGGCGGCGCCTACGCCACCGGCGTCCTCGTGCTGATCACCTCGGCCGCCGTCGCGGTGACCCTGTCGGCGCACCGCCGGCGGCAGAAGGGCCGCACCGTCGCCTTCGGCGTCATCGCGGTGCTGTTCGTCTACACCACCGTCGCGAACGTGGTGGAGCGACCGGACGGCGTGAAGATCGCCGCCTGTTTCATCGCCGGGATCCTGATCGTCTCGTTCCTGTCCCGGCTGTTCCGCGCGTTCGACCTGCGGGTCACCGACATCTCGGCCGACGAGACGGCGCTCGGCTTCCTGGCCGACTGCCGGCGCCGGCAGATCCGGCTGATCGCCAACGAGCCCGGCCGCCGGGACAGCCGCGAGTACAGCGACAAGATCGCGCAGATTCTGGCCGACAACGACATGGCCGACGACCGGGACGTCATCTTCGTCGAGGTGACGGTGCAGGACGCCTCCGACTTCGAGACCGAGCTGCGGGTGACCGGCGAGCTGCTGCACCACCGCTACAAGGTGATGCGGGTGACCAGCTCGTCGGTGCCGAGCGCGCTGGCCGCGCTGCTGCTGTGGATCCGGGACACGACCGGCCGCCGGCCGCACATCTACTTCGAGTGGACCGAGGGCAACCCGGTCGCCAACTTCGTGCGCTACCTGGCGTTCGGGCAGGGCGAGGTGGCGCCCGTGACTCGCGAGATGTTGCGCCGGGCCGAGCACGACCGCAACCGCCGGCCCCACGTGCACGTCGGCTGACATGATGGCGCGATGAGCCGGCTCGAGGCGTTCCGCGACCTGCTGCGCATCCCGACCGTCTCGACCCGCGAGACCGAGGCGTGGGACGAGACGGCGTTCGACGACTTCCACGAGGCGCTGCGACGGCACTTCCCGCTGCTGCACGAGAGGCTCGAACTGACCCGGGTCGGTACGCACGGCCTGCTGTTCCACTGGCCGGGCGCCTCGGCCGAGCGGCCGGTGGTGCTCATGGCCCACATCGACGTGGTGCCGGTCGAGGGCGAGTGGACCCATCCGCCGTTCGAAGCGGTGGTCGCCGACGGCGTCGTCTGGGGCCGCGGCACCCTCGACTGCAAGGCCAGCCTCACCGCCATCGGCCAGGCCGTGGAGGACCTGCTGGCCGCCGGGCACACCCCGGCCCAGGACGTGTGGCTCTCGTTCGGCTGCGACGAGGAGGTGGCCGGCATCGCGGCCGGGCTCGCCGTCGACGAGCTGCGCCGGCGGGGCGTCAAGCCGTGGTTCGTGCTCGACGAGGGCGGCGCGATCGCCCACGACGTGCTGCCGGGCGTGCCCGTGCCGGTCGCCGCCATCGGCGTCACCGAGAAAGGCGTCGCCTCGATCGAGCTGAGCGTCGCCGGCCGCGGCGGGCACGCGTCGACACCGGCCCCGATGGGGCCGACCGCACGCCTGGCCCGGGCCATCACCCGGCTCGACCGCTCGCCGATGCCGGCCACCACACCGGACGTGGTGGTCGAGTTCCTGCGCCGCGCCGCCGAACACGCCACCGGCCCGATCGGTGTCGCCCTGCGCGCCGCCGTCCGGTCCCGTCCCGTGCTGACCCGGCTGCTCCTGGCCGCCGGTCCGGAGGCGGCGGCGATGGTACGGACGACGTTCGCGGTCACCACGCTCAGCGGCTCACCGGCCCTGAACATGGTGGCGTCGAACGCGACCGCCGGCGTCAACATCCGCATCCTGGTCGGCGACACCATGGCCGGCGCGATCGCCCACGTCCGCAAGGTGATCCGCGACAGGAAGGTGACGATCCGGGTCGTTCACGACGGCGAGCCGTCACCGCCGTCGCCGCTGGACGACGCGTTCCAGCTGATCGAGGCGGTCACGGTGTCGCATTTCCCCCAGGCGGTTCCGGCGCCGTACGTCATGATGGCCGCGACCGACGCCCGCCGCTTCACCGCGATCTGCGAGCGCGTCTACCGCTTCACGCCGTTCGAGATGACCAGGAAACAGCGGGAGGCCATCCACTCCTACGACGAGCACATCACGGTCGACGCCTACCTCGCCGGCATCAGGTGGTACCGCTCGCTCCTGGAGAAGCTGCCTGCCGGGCCGCGGTGACGAAGGCCGCCACCTCCCGCGACCGGCTGCTCTCGGCCCAGGCCAGGACGAGGGTGGCCGGGACCGCGTCGAGCACCGGCCGGTAGGTGACGCCCGGGAGCGGCCGCTGCGACGCCGACTCGGTGACCAGCGCGACCGCCCGGCCCAGCGTCACCAGCTGCATCAGTTCGCCCACGTCACCGACCCGCGGACCCGGGCCCGGGCGCGCCGCCTCGGGGAACCATGGCAGATCCTCGCCGGCCAGATCGGCCATGCGCAGCTCGTCCCGGGCGGCCAGCGGGTGGCTGTCGGCCAGCGCCAGCACCCGCCGCTCCACGGTCAGCTCCTCGGTGGCGAGGCCGCTCAGATCGTTCTGCGGGTGATGCAGAAGCCCGACGTCGGCCCGGCCGTCGCGGAGCATGGCCGCCCGCTCACCGAGCGAAAAGGCGAAATCGACGGGCAAGGCATCGGGCCGGTTCTCGTACGCGGCGAGGATCGCCGGCAGGAGCCCGGCGTCGCCGCCCGGCTTCATCGCCAGCACCAGGCTCGGCTTCCGCCCGGCCCGCCGCGCCCGCCCGACGGCGGCGGCCACCGCGTCGAGCGCGGTCCGCCCCTCGGCCAGCAGCACCTCGCCGGCCGGGGTCAGGCGGCTGCCATGGCTCGTACGCTCAAGCAGCTCCACCCCGAGGCGATGCTCGAGCCGCCGGATCGCCCGGGAGAGCGGCGGCTGCGCGATGCCCAGCCGCTCCGCGGCCCGCCCGAAGTTCAGCTCCTCGGCCACGGCGACGAAGTAGCGCAACTCGCGCGTCTCCACGTCCTCCATACCCCGAGGGTATCGCCGGCGTACTCAATCGATCTTGGGATGGGACGCGGCCCGATGCTCAGATGAAGGCATGTCAGACACGAAGATCGCCCTGGTCACCGGGGCCGCCCGGGGAATCGGCGCCGCCATCGCGGAAGGACTCGCCGCCCGCGGCATGACCGTCATCGCGGCCACCCGCGCCGATCTCGACGTCACCGACGACGACTCGGTCGCCGCTTTCGCGTCCCGCTACCCCCACGACCACCTCGACATTCTCGTCAACAACGCCGGCATCTCCGGCGGCCGCGAAGGTCAGACGCCGGGCCAGGTCGACCCGGCGGTGATCCGCGCCGTCTACGAGACCAACCTGTTCGGCGTCATCCGGGTCACCGAGGCCTTCCTGCCCCGGCTCCGCGAGTCGGCCGATCCCCGGATCATCAACGTCTCCAGCGGCACGGCCTCCCTGCACTGGAACACCGACCCGTCACACGGCTTCGCCGCCCGCGGCGCCATGGCCGGTTATCCGTCGTCGAAGGCCGCCCTCAACATGGTCACCGTCCAGTACGCCAACGCCTTCCCCGGCATGTCGGTGAACGCCGTGGCCCCCGGCGCCTGCGGCACCGACTTCGCCAAGGATCTCGGCCTCTCGCTGGAGCGCACGGCCGCCGACGGCGCCGCCATCGCGATCCGTCTGGCCACGATGGATAAACCGCCGACCGCCACGTTCGTCTCCGACGAGGGGACGGTTCCCTGGTAGATCAGCGACCACCCGGTGCCGCACGCGCGAACCACGGCTCGGCCGCCGGGTCGAGGGCGATCGCCAGGCACCGCGCCTGATGCGGTGGCAGCGGCGGCACGGCGTCCGGGTCGAACCAGGCGACCTCCACCGACTCGTCGTCGCTGACGCGGGGCTCACCGGCCACGACCCGGCACCGCACGCCGACGGTGAGCCAGTGAATCTGGTCGCCGTTGGGGGCCACTGACAGGTCCAGGGCCTCCACCGCGAGCAGGCGCTCGACCGTGACGTCGACCCCGGTCTCCTCCCGGACCTCCCGGACGGCGCCGGCCGCGGGCTGCTCGCCCGGCTCCAGGCAGCCGGTGGTCAGCGCCCACTCGTGGGTGTCCGACCGCCGGACCAGCAGCACCCGATCGCGGTCGTCGAGCACGACCGCGATCACGCCGGGTAGCGGAAGCGGATCGTGTCCGATCTTCGAGCGGAGGGCGACGACGAATTCGGGGATCGGCATGCGCGCACGGTAGGACGGCCCGGCAACCGGGCGCGTGGTGCAATGGCCGGCGTGAACAGGCGCCGACGTAAGAAGTTGCAGGACAGGCTCGTGCAAGCCGCCGGCTGGGGCAGCACGCATGACGTGGCGAGGCTGCTGCTGGACGGCGCCGACCCGAACACGGCCGACCGCGACGGGAGCACGCCCCTGTACCGCGCGAGCGTTCAGAACATGGCCGGCAGCGTCCGGCTGCTTCTGTCGGCCGGGGCCGACCCGAACCGCGAGAGCGGCCGCGGCGACGAAGGGCTGCCGCTGTGCGCAGCCGCCGCCTGGGGGCATGCCGGCACGGTCCGGGAACTCGTCGCGGGTGGCGCCGACCCCGACCGCCGCGAGGACGCCGGTCGCGGGCGGTCGGCGCGGGAGTGGGCCGAAGCCGGCAAACATCACGCGGTCGCGGAATCGATGTAACCGGATCGCGGGGTGCGGTGTGTCTTCAAGTGTGCGGGAATCCACGGGCAGCGCCGACTTCGACGCCTTCTACATCGCGACGGTCCGGCGGGTCGTGCTCTACCTCTACGCGGCCGGCGGTGACCGGGGCGACGCCCAGGACATCGCCCAGGAGGCCTTCGCCCGGGCCTGGCAACACTGGCCGAAGGTCTCCGGGTACGAGGATCCCGAGGCCTGGGTACGGACGGTCGCCTGGCGCCTGATGCTCAACCGCTGGCGTGGCCTGCGGCGGTGGCTCGCCGCCCGCTCCCGCCTGGGCCCCGGCGACGAGGCGACCGGCGGGCCGTCGCCCGACCGGGTGGCCGTCGTCGACGCGCTGCGACGGCTGCCGGCCGCGCAACGTCAGGCCGTCGCGCTGCACTACCTGCTGGACATGCCGGTCCAGGAGATCGCCGCCAGCACGGGCGTCCCGGCGGGGACGGTCAAGGTGCGGCTCTCCCGGGCCCGGGCCACTCTCGGCCGCCTACTCGACGACCACGATCAGGAGATCAGCGATGCCTCGTTCGGTGCATGACCGACTTCACGAGCTGGAGACCGACGTACGGGATCTCCCGGTCCCCCCGGCCGCCACGATCCGGGCCCGCGGCAACAGCCGTCGCCGCCGGCGGCGCGTGACCGTGGCGACGGCGGCCGTGGCGGTGGCGGCGGCCACGGCCGGCATCACGCTCGCCTGGCCGCAGCAACAGCGGCAGCTCCCCACCGCCATCGCGCCCGCCGACCGCCCCGCCACCCCCGGCCTCACCTGCGACCTGACCCTGCCCAGCGACCCGCCCCAGGTGCGGGTCCGGGTGCTCGACGGCGGCGCGTCCCCGACCCGGATGGCGACGACGGCCGCCCAGCTCGAGGCCCGCCGATTCACCGTGCTCGACGGCACCACCGGCCCCCGCCCGGCCACGCCGGCCACCGTCGTCTACGGCCCCGCCGCGATCGGCACAGCCGCCGTGCTGCGCGCGGTGGTGTACGGCGACGCCACGATGCGCTTCGACCCGACCCGCCCGGCCGGCGACAAGACGATCGACCTGATCCTCGGCCCCGCCTTCACCCGCCTGGCCACCACCACCGAGATGAACGAGAACCTGGCCACCGCCGGCGAGCCCACAGCTCCCCCGGAGTGCGCGAACCGCTGACGCCCCTCAACCCGAAACGACCCGGGCCCCAGCTCGGCCGCCCCCGATCTGAAGATCGAGAAGATGGTCCTGGGCGTTCCTCGCCGCGTCCAGGGCCGCACGCACGAGTTCGTGCCGCAACTTCCACCGGAGCGTCGGGTCCGCCTCCTCGCCGAAGCGCTCGGCCAGCCACTCGGCGTGCAGCAGGTAGCAGTGCACGAGCGGCTGACCGTAGTAGTAGCTCATCTGTTTCGCCGTCATCTGGAACGGCCGCAGAAAGACCACACTGAGAAAACTGCTCAGCGCCGCTCCGACGGCGGTCAGCACAGCTGCCGTGATCTGGCCGGCGAGATCCTGGACGGAAAGCGCCGCGGTCGCCCCGACCAGCAGCACGAGCAGCCCGGCGGTCGCGGCACCGATGCAGGCGAAATAGGACGTCCGGGACTGCGTAATGGCCACGGCCACGAACCTGTGCATGAGACGGAAATTGAAGGTGATCAAGTCACCCAGCGCCGGGTCGTTTATCGACTTGGCGATGTGGGCCAGCTCCCGGCATTCCCGCTCGCGCCGTTCCCACCGTCGCCGCCGTGACCGATGTGATCCCAGGACGACCAGCGGGACGACGACAGCCGAGATCGCGAGGAACGCGGCGACGATCAGCATCGAGGCGAGCGGGACGCCCTGGGCCTCGTGATCCAGCCGGAACGACACGATTGTCAGCCCGGCTGCCCCCACTACCAGTACGGCGGCGAGCGCACCGGCCGTCCAGCGGGCGAGCCGTTTGTCGGCGCGGATCACTTCGTCCAGGTCGGCGTTGCTCATCAACCAGGGTGCGGCGGAGTCGGGCATGACCGGATGGTCGCAGCCCGGCCGGTTCGGCTCAGTCGGATCACGGACCGGCGCGGTGACCGGGATCGCAGGTGATCGGCCTCTCCTAAACGTATCGATGACTGATGCGTGGGGGTAGTCGGAGGTATCACCTAGCAGGGGGGACCCGAGATGAGCACCACCGTTACGAAACCGGCGGGCGTGGATCTCACGCATCGTCAGGTGTTGCAGGTGCTCGGCGGGCTCATGCTCGGCCTCCTGCTCGCCTCGCTGGACCAGACGATCGTCGCCTCGGCCATCCGGACCATCGGCGACGATCTGCACGGGCTCAGCGCTCAGGCGTGGGTGACCACGGCGTACCTGATCACTTCGACCATCTCGACCCCGCTGTACGGCAAGCTTTCCGACATCTACGGGCGCAAGCGTTTCTTCCTCGCCGCCATCACCATCTTCGTGATCGGCTCGGCCGCCTGTTCGTTCGCGCAGTCGATGTACGAGCTCGCCGCGTACCGGGCCTTCCAGGGTGTCGGCGCCGGCGGCCTGTTCTCGCTGGCCCTGGCGATC
Organism: Actinoplanes sp. NPDC048796; assembly: GCF_040650035.1. Lineage (NCBI taxonomy): Bacteria > Bacillati > Actinomycetota > Actinomycetes > Micromonosporales > Micromonosporaceae > Actinoplanes > Actinoplanes sp. NPDC048796. The sequence goes on from NZ_JBEZGO010000002.1 coordinate 919,906, forward strand.
ATCGGCGACATCGTCCCGGCCCGGGAGCGGGCCCGCTACCAGGGCTACTTCCTGGCCGTCTTCGGCACCTCGAGCGTGCTCGGGCCGGTCATCGGCGGCTTCTTCGCCGGGGCCGACCAGATTCTGGGCATCACCGGCTGGCGCTGGGTCTTCCTGGTCAACGTGCCGATCGGCATCGTGGCCCTGATCGTGGTGGCCAAGGTGCTGCGCCTTCAGCAGGAGCGGCGTGAGCACCGGATCGACTGGTGGGGCGCGGCCTGGCTGTGTGTGGCCCTGGTGCCGTTGCTGACCATCGCCGAGCAGGGCCGCTCGTGGGGCTGGGACTCGGGCCGGGCGTTGTTCTGCTACGGCGTCGGCGTGGCCGGTCTGCTGCTGTTCGTGCTGGCCGAGTGGCGGATGGGCGAGGACGCGCTGATCCCGCTGCGGTTCTTCCGCAACCGGACGTTCAGCCTGACCGCGGTCGGCGGCTTCATCGTCGGTCTCGGCATGTTCGGTGGCCTGGCCGTGCTGCCGCTGTATCTCCAGATCGTCCAGGGGTCCACGCCGACGGAGTCGGGTCTCCAGTTGCTGCCGTTGACGCTCGGCCTCATGGTCGGCTCGGTGATCTCGGGTCAGTTGATCAGCCGTACCGGGAAATACAAGATCTTCCCGGTTGTCGGCAGCGTGTTCGCGGCGGCCGGCATGTGGTTGCTGCACACGGTCGGGGTGGACACGCCGTTCTGGCGCACCGGTGTCTTCATGGCCGTGCTGGGCCTGGGCCTCGGCCTGGTCCTTCAGCCGATCACGCTCGCCGTGCAGAACGCGATGTCGGCCCGCGAGATCGGGGTGGCTACGTCGTCGGCCACGTTCTTCCGCCAGATGGGCGCGACGGCCGGCACCGCGCTCTTCCTGTCGCTGCTGTTCTCAACGGTGGGTCAGAACATCGCGGATGAGGTACGGGCGGCCGGCCCCGCCTTCCAGCAGGCGCTCGCCGATCCGGCCAACAGTGCGGTGGCCGAGGCCCTGCGCGGGGGCGCCGACCTGAACGACACCTCGTTCCTGAACGGGCTGAGCGCCGTGGTCGCGTACCCGTTCAAGGCCGGCTTCTCCCAGTCGATGGACATGATCTTCCTGGCCGCCTCCGTGGTCATCCTGGCCGCGCTGGTGATCTTCGCCTTCCTGCCGCAGATCCCCCTGCGCACCCAGTCGGGCCTGGCCGCCCGCGCCGCCGAGGAGCAGAGCGGCCCGGCGGCACGTGGCGACGAGGAGGGGCGGCACGCGGCGGAGACCCACCCCGAAGGTCACCGTGTCGTGGTCAAGGAGCACGAGGGTAGCCACGAGGTGGGCGTCCACCGGGCCGAGGTCGACGAGCGCTAGAAGGAGCCCTTCTTCACGTCGGCCAGGCTGATCCGGGTCACGACGAAGGTCGTGCTGCCGTCGGAACCGTTGGAGAGCTTCAGCGGTACGCCGGTCGCGGCGTCGATCGTGATGGTCTGCGGCGACTCGCCGGGCATCGCCGGCATGCCGACGGTCAGGTTCAGCACCTGCTTGCCGTCGAGGGTGCCCGGGGCCACCTTGACCTCGGGCATCTGGTCGAGCAGCCGCAGCGCGCCGGCCCGCACGACCCGGGTCGCCGGCGCCGGCGTGCAGCGCGTCGAGGACGTTGTTCCAGACCCGGTTGTCGGCGATGTTGGTCCGCATCCCCTCGCGGACCGCGGCCGGGATCTTGGTGTTGGCCGGGGCCGGGTGGCTGTAGCCGGGGGCCTCGGTCGGCACCGGCGCCCCCTTGGGCGCCCCGGCCACGATCATGCGCTTGCGGGCGGCGTTCAGGTCGCCGGTGGCCGCCGCTTTCGCCGCCGCCACGTACTCGCGGTAGGAGTTCCCGCCGCGGATCTTGCCGCCTCTCACCTGCGCCGGAAGACCGTCGCGGGTCGTGGCGAAGTAGTAGCCGCCCTGGTCCGCCCACAAATCCCAGACCTTGACCCGCTTGCCGTCGAACAGCGTCTGATCACGCAGCACGAGGGTCGCGTCACCGGCGGGCGGCTGGGCCTTGGACAGATAGCCGACCAGCTGCACCAGCGGCGCCGGCTGCGCCGAGGAGGTGGCGGCCGAGGACGTGGCGGCCGAGGACGTGGCGGCCGGGGCGGCCGGGGCGTTGTCAGGAAATTCGAACCTTTTCCCGCAATCACTGCGGGAGCGAGTACCTCTTCGAGACGACCTCGACCGAGCTGAACCACGTGGTGATGTGCACGCGCACCTCGGGGGTGCCGGGAACCCGCGGCACCCGGGCCAGGTGCAGCTGACGGGAGGAGAAGACGGCGGCACCGGTGAGGTCGACCTCGACCCCCTCGGGAACGATCAGCTTGAGCTCGCCGAACGTGACACTGCCGGAGATCTCGATGACCGCCTGGTCGGTGGCGATCTCACGCAGGTCGAGTTCGGTCGAGCCGAACAGCGTCCGGATGGAGACCCCGGAGTCGCGCAGCCGCCACCGGCCGCGCCGCTTGTTCTCGCTGAAGATGGTGATGACCCGGTCGACCGTGCGCGACGAGCCGACGATCGGGGTGGCCGCCAGCCCTTCGGTGGCCCGGGCCAGCTCGTCGGCGTCCTCGGCGGCCCAGACCGCGCCGACCCGCACACTGAACTCTTCGAGAGTGAGCCGGCCATCGCCGCACGCCCGCTGCAACAGCTCGGCGGCGCGCTCACGCTCGGGCTCGGACGGCGGCACCCGCATCGGTGTGGTCACGGCAAGATCTTAGGGCTTGCGGGCCAGTACGCCGTAGACCGCGACGTCGGCGGCCGCGGCCACCAGCAGTCCGAAACAGCCAGGTCTGGCGGAACGGCCAGCTGCCGACGACAGGCCGCCAGTGAGGTGTCGAGCGAAGGGGATCATGAGCGCTTTCGCCTGCCGGTGCGGAACCCGGTCGATCGCTAGCCAATGATCCTTGTCACTGTCGTCGTCGTTGCGCGGATTCATCTTTAGTGCATGCGCTGTATCAACCGATTGACGATCACGGAGTGCATTGGTGTCACCTCGGACCGATTTACGATCCCCAGTTCATATTGCTGATCTCGACTATCGACAACAGCCGTTCTTACGTTGTAAGCCTTCGTTCAGGTCAAATCGGGGAGACGAGGCTGTGTTCAGGCTGCGGTCTGCGCGTTCTTTTCTTGCCCTTGTGGCATCCGCGTCATTGGCGGCGACGAGCGTTGTCGTGGCCGGTCAGCCGGTGGCCGCGCTGGCGCAGACGCCGGTGAAATGTCCCGGCACCGCGCCCACCGAGGCTGCCGCCGCGAAGGCCGCGGTCGCCTGCCACGGCCGGGTCGAGGTGGCGTCGGCTCGCGACGAGCGCACCCAGGTCTTCGCCAACGCGACGGGCTCGTTCACTTCCCAGACGGCCGTCGAGGTGCAGCGGGTACGCAATGCGGCGGGTACGTGGGTCAAGCCGGACACCACCCTCAAGGCCTCAGGCGGCCGAGTCGTGCCGAGTGCGACCTCGATGGCGCTGTCGTTCTCGGGCGGGGGAACCGGGCCGGTTGTGACACTCGGAAAGGGCGCCGCCGAGCTGAGTCTCACCTGGCCGACGGCATTGCCGGCACCGAAGTTGGACGGTGACGACGTGACCTACCCGGAGGTGCTTCCCGGCGTCGACCTCGTGTTCACCGCGCACGTTACGACGTACAGGTACGCCGACACCACGCCGAACGACCCGACGACCGGCCAGCCGCACGCCCTGCGCAGCACCACGAAAAAAGACAGCAGCGGGAGCAAGACCGTCACCTACAGCTACGACAAGGGCGGGAACACCAAGACCCGGCCCGGTCCCAACGGCACGCAGAGCCTGGTCTGGGACGCCGAGGCACCTTGCAGTCGGTCACCGACACGGCCGGCAGCGTCAGCTACCTGTACGACGCTGACGGCAACCGGCTGATCAGCCAGGACACCACCGGGAAGACGCTCTACCTGCCCAACCAGGAGATCCGCTACACCAACAGCACCGCCGCTTCGTCGTGCACCCGCTACTTCGGCTTCGGCGGCGGCACGCTCGCGCAGCGCACCTCGAAGGGCATCACCTGGCTGGCCAGCGACCACCAGGGCACCCAGAACGTGTCGGTCGACGAGGACACCCTCACCGACACCATTCGCCGCCAGACCCCGTTCGGCACCGCCCGCGGCCCGGCCGTCACGTGGCAGAACACCAAGGGCTTCGTCGGCGGCACGAACGATCCGACCGGCCTGGTCCATCTGGGCGCCCGCGAGTACGACGCCGCGCTGGGCCGCTTCATCTCGGTCGACCCGGTCTTCAACTCCTCCGACCCCCAATCGCTCGAGGGCTACGCCTACGCCGACAACAGTCCCGTCGTCCGCTCCGACCCCTCCGGCCTGATCGCCATGGACGAGGAGTTCGGCGGCAACAGCGGTGGGGCCGACGTCGACGCAATCAACAAGCAGTACCAGGAGGAGCACCGCGGCTCGGAGAAGGACGAGCACAAGAGCGGCAAAAAGAGCAAGAAATGCGGGTGGAAGTGCAAGGCGGGTAAGGCCTGGAACAAGGGCTCGAACTGGGTCGACGACCACAAAGGCGTCGTCGCCGGAGCAGTTGTCGGTCTCGCTGTCGGCATCGGCTGCGACGCCCTGACCCTTGGCGCCGGAGCCGTCGCCTGCGGTGCCCTCGCCGGCGGCATAGCCAGCGCCGTCGAATACTCGGTCGACACACTGATCGACCACAAAGGCAACTTCAGCTGGGGCGGCCTGGCCACAAACGTCGCCATCGGCGCCATAGTCGGCGGCCTGACCGGCGGCCTGTCGGTCATCGCCGGCCAAGGCATCAAAGCCGGAGCCAGAGCCCTGATTTCCGGAGCCGGCGCCAAGGCCGCAGCCTCGGCCGCCACAGCAGGCGCGAAGAAGGAGGCCAGCAACGTAGTCAGCGGCCTGACGAAGAACGGCTTCGGCAAGTCCGCTCCCAAGGCCTCCAAGGGAGCCGCCGACGAAGCACCCTCAGGTGGCGGCTGCCCGACTCACAGCTTCGCAGCAACAACCCTCGTGCTGATGGCGAACGGCAAGACCAAGGCCATCTCCCAGATCAAGGTCGGCGACAAGGTCATCGCCACCGACCCGATTACGGGAAAGCGCCGAGAGCAATCTGTTAAGAAGATCCACGTCAACCACGACATCGCACTGACGGACCTGACAGTCCGTGTCAACGGCACAACCAAAGTTCTGCGGACCACCCAGCACCACCCGTTCTGGAGTGATACCAAGCACCGCTGGGTCAACGCAGGCGACTTGAACTCCAGCGACGCTCTGCGCACTTATCAGTTCGGATTTCCTGAGATCAGCCGCGTAGAGAACTTCACCGACCTCCGGACGATGTACGACCTAACGGTCGACGTCATCCACACGTACTATGTTCTGGCTGGTAACACTCCAGTACTGGTCCACAACTGCGGTGGACTCGACGACGCCCGTGCAGCGCGCGATGCTCTTGCGGATGAAGTAGGTGCGAGTAAGGCTACGGTGACTGGTGGACGAGATCCTGCGTCAGGCCGTGTGGCGGCAGGATGCAACAGCAACCCCACTGGATGCGCGGAGGCAGACGTTGTGCGCCAGCTTGACGTTGACCCGAAATCAGTTCAGTTCACCGAAGCAATTCGACCGCGGACTAGACGACAGGTTCCGATCTGCCATAGATGGCAGGAAACCTACGATCCATCTCAGTTCCCGTCTGGCACCCTAGTGAAGCCTGGTGGAGCGTGGGGAATTGAGGTTGTGCCATGAACCCAGTAACGCGGGCTCTCATTGGCGCAGTGGACTGGGCTGCGTTGAGGACCGAATCCGGTAATGGTGTCGGATTGCCTCAAGCATTCGATGACTTGTCGAAGGCAACTTCGGAGGCGGCGGCCGACGATGCGTATTGGAGGATCGACAACGAGGCGATTGTCCAGGGAGAACTCTACGAGGCTGCTGTCCCGACACTCGAAGTTCTTCTATCCATGGCTTCGACCATGTCACCCGGTCCCGCGCGTCGATCATTGGCGGAATTAATCCAACAGATCACGTTTGGGCAACCGCACGGTTCCGAGGTCGAGCTGGGAAATCTGAACGTCGCGACCGCATGTAAATCGCTAGCTTCTGGGGCGATCTGGATTTTCTATGGATGGTTGACGGATACTGACAGTGACGTTCGAGAATGCGCTCTCCTGACATTGCAGAAGATCGACGTGGACGATAGAAGGAAATCCGTAGTTCTTGCTGAATTGCGGGACATTGATCCTTCACCTGGTGTGCAGAAGATATTTTCTCAAATCGACCAAGGGCTGATTTAATCGAAAAAGGAAGGCTGGAGGGCTGCCTGGGAAGGGTGGTGCATAAGCGGGTCGCGGGCGTGCTCGCCGGAAACACGCCCGTCCTAGTACACAATTGCGACGACGTCAGGATTGGTGAGACGAATGTCGCTAGTGAAGTGGTCGCTACGAACGGCAAGCGTGGGTTCGGAGTCAGCATGCCACGAACTGCCGGCGACCTGACCCCGAACGTGCGAGTTGCAGCACAAGCAACCAACCATCACATGGGATGCGCTGAGATTGGCGGGCTATGCGAAATCGAGAAGCAGGGAGCTGCGATTGCAGGAGCCCGCGCCGGCGCCGTTAAGGTGGCGAACGGTGAAAAATGGACGTTGGAAGAGCATGGAGAACCATGGGAATTTTATGAGGCGTGTGAAAGTTTGTTCTGCTATTTGGACTGCGGCCCGCTGAAGTGAAAGAGTCGAAACCTTGGGAAGCGCTCTCAGTCAGGGCTCAAGCGTATTTTGACAAGTTTTCGATCCTCGTGCCGGAGTCGGTACGTAATGGCTTGGCGGCGGCTTACGAGGATCTTGGTGCGTGGATGGATGCAATCGACCCCCGTTATATCGGTAAACGATTTCCGGTGCTGGGTGGGGAACTGGCGGGCCACCTTACCCTGGGGCCAGGTTGCCGGCCCTCTGGCGCACACCGGGCGATCTTCTGATAATGCCCATTGCCCAGCACGAGACCGTGCAATGCACCCTTGCGCTGGCGTCGGATGGCCGATTCGGTTGCTCTTGGAACCGGGATTTCGTGCCGCTGTTCGATTCCGTAGATGCGATGCTGGAAGACGTTGCAGCTTGGGGCTCCCTGCAAGGCTGGTATTTCGTTGGTCATGCCTCAGATACCGACCCGAACGAGCTTGCAAGCCTACTTGGCGGATTGGCTGTTGATGAGGCTGCCTATGGCCAACTTTCGGGGTGGTGGCGCGGCCACGGTATTGCGATGTCCTTCGGGCGCCATCTGACCCACCAGCCCGAGAGCCTGCCTAATGACAGTTTCTTGCCGACTCGGCCGAGGGCGCTCGTTCTATCGCTGATGCGCTGTCGGGAAGGTTGGCGTCCACATGGCCCCTCGAACGGGGCAAGACAGTGCCGCGGCTTCCCTGAGTCAGGCCGAGAAGTTTTTCTGTGGCGGGGTCGGCTGCTGCCGCTTTCCTTTGGCGTCGCATCACAACTGGCGGCAAGGGCTGGGGTCGTCCGGGGCGCAAACGGTGAGGTTGACGTCGAAGGTTTTTTGGTAGCCGAGGCCGCCCGTGTGGTAGCGCACGGTTATGCCGTGCAGTTCGGAGGTGCGCGTCGGGACGGGGAACTCGAAGAGCACCTCGACGCTTTCCTGCTCGGGCTGCGGCGCTATCCGGAAATTTGCCACCTCGTGCCGGGGCGGTATCTTCCAAGCTTTCGGCAGGGGCAGGGCGTAGCCGCTCACCGCGCCGGTGTCGAGCAGGGCCACCCGGTCCGGACCCCACAGGTAGGGGCCGGCCGTCGGCTCGAGGCCCTGCGGGTTACCGGCCAGGGTGATCTCGTCGAGCACGATGTCGCTGCTTGTCGAGTTGTGCAGGAGCAGGGAACCCCACAGCAGGCCCGCCTGCGACGGCTGGGTGCGTGCGCGCAACTGTTCGAAGTCGGTGCCCTCCAGCGGGCCGGCCCGCAAGGGGACACTGCTGGGTGCCCGGCCGGTCATCCACAGCGCGCCGGCCGCGACGAGCAGGCAGGCGAGTACGGCGGTCGCGGCGAGCACCAGCCATCGGCGACGGGGGGCACGCCCCGGAACATCGTTCCGAGGCGTGCCGGCAACCTGATTCGTCACGCGACTTCCCGCGTCTTGGCCACACCGGTGTACCAGCGGCCCTTGTAACCGCAGATGTTGAACCCTGAGGCGTCGCCCTTGTAGCCGACCGTCACGCCCGAGCTCCAGGTCTGCGTCAGCTTGAGGTTTCCGCTCGTCGTGTTGCCGAAGCCGAAGGAGCCGGTGTACGTCGAGGTCTTGTCCTTGGCGACGCTGATCTCCATATTGCCGCCGAGGGTGTTCTTGTAGGACGAGCTGCAGGAGAACGGCGTCCACAGGCGGCGGTTGGAGTTGCCGGTGAAGCCCTTCGGGCGGTACTCGGTGTATCCCGACCACCACTTCACGCCGGTCGTCCGGTTCTGGCACCACACGTCGTACAGGTTGAAGCCGTAGCTGACGTACCACTCGGCCCGGGTGTTCTTCGGAATGGTGCCCTTGATGGTCGCCGTCGTGGTGGCGCCCTTGGTCATGCCCAGCGTGGTCACGAGGCTGCCGCTGCGGTTGGTCACACCGACCTCGAGGCTGGTGTTCTTGGAGGTGCGGTACTCCCAGGTGCCGGTGGTGTGCGAGCCGGTGGACTGGTCGGAGACGGTCACGTTGCGGCCGATCACGTCCTTGCTCTTCTTCAGCATCCAGTGGTGCCCGCCGCACCACACGTCCGGGTCGAAGGTCTTGCCGGAGGCGGAAACCTGGGCGTTGGCGGCCGCCACGGCCGCGTCGTACGTGGGCCGGTCGGTCCGCGGCGCGTCGGACGCCTCGATCGCGGCGCCGGTGGCGCAGATCATCCCGGTCGGGCACTGACTGCCGGTCTCGACGGTGGCGGTGGGCGGCACCTCGTTCGGCTCGACCTGAGTGGAGACCAGGTCGAAGTCGGGGCGGCCGTTCGGCGCCACCTCCATCGCCGACAGGCTCGACTGGCGCTCCTCGGCGTCGCCGTCGGCGGCCACGTCATCGGCGAACGGCTTCATCACGCCATCGTCGCCGATCGTGACGCGGCTGCGGTAGAAAACCTGCCCCTGGTCGGTCGGCGCGGTGAGTACCAGGGAGATCAGCCCGTCGGCGTCCTTGGACGCGAGCAGGGTCGTCGGGTCGGCGATCCAGGTGTAGAACGTGCCGTCGTCGAAGGACCAGCCCCAGCCGACCTCGGTCGGTTCGATCTCCGCGCCGGCCGGCAGCGCCAGCAGTTGCTCGGCGGGCGGCTCCACGGAAACCGTGATGAGCGCGTCGGCGATGGGTTCACCGGACGGTGTGCGAAGGGTGCCGGTCAAGGTGGGTGTGACGGTGTCGTCCGCGTAGGCGCGGACTGGTGATCCGACGACAAGGCAGGCCAGGGCCAGGCCGACGACGGCCCACCTTTTGGCTGTCGAAACTAACCTCATTGGGCAATATCCCCGTTTTCCGGAGGGCTCATTCACACCAGGCGATGTGAACGTGCGCAGAGGTTAACCACCAAGATCGAATCCTGGCTATGAAAAGTTTTCCAGGTGCTCGGTCGATTTGAAGGCCCTGGGGTTGTATTGATGGGATTGCCTGTCACGCAGGTGACACTTTCGCGATCAGGGCGGGCGGCTGCTAGGCGGGGTAGGCGGACCCCGCGCGGCGTGTGCTCGCACTATTTGAGCAATACCTATCTCCGCGCGCAGCGCGCGGTGCGGCTAATTCATATCAAAACAGCGTTGTTAGTGTTCACCAAGACCGAGCACCACAATTCAGGTCCTGGCTCGGGCTACTGCATCGTGATGCTGGCCGGGAAGGCCACAGCAGCCGTCGGCGAGATCACGCGTGGGGGCGCTGAGAGTCGGCGATCCGAAGTAGGCCGGGTCGAGGCGGCAGGTCAGTTCGGTGCCGGTGCCACGTGTGTGCGTCGAGATCGTGGGCCGTACCGCGTAGAGCTCGGCCCGGAAGCTGTCGTCGTCCCATTCGAGCTCCTCGGTGAAGGTCATGCCGGGCCGCGCCGGAACGATGCCGAGGAAGTGGGCCATCCACCCGTGCTGGTCGCCGCGCCGGGGAGGCCAGGCCCGGCGCGACAGGTCACGGCGCACCAGTTCTCCCGGGCCGTGATGCGGACGCCCGGGAAAGCGGCGGCGATCAGGTCGCCGGGCTCGCGGTCGACGGCGAAGTTGTCCTTCCCGTCGAGCCGGTAGTTGTACCGCCGGGTGGAGTGGACGCGGGTGTCGCCGACCGTGACGACACCCTCATCCACATCAGACGCTCCGGAAATCGATTCCCAACAAGCTCGCGGCCGCCTTGTAGGTGGCCGCCCGGTGACCGAGCGACAGCGACCAGTGGTGGCCGACCCCGGACGCGCTCCAGTCGTCGACCCACTCGCCGGGGTCGCGGCCGAAGTCGACGCGGCTCGTGGTGTTGCCGATGGCCAGCAGTGGGCCGTCGACCACGGTGCCCTCGGCCGCGATGAACGACAGCGAACCGTCCCGGTCCTGGCCGAGCCCGAGGAGGGTGACCGGGCCGTGCCGTACGTCGAATTCGACGCTCACGCCCCAGCCGCGCTTGCCGTGATAGACGCCGAGGCCGCGCAGCAGCGGCTGCCGCGAGCTGACCGCGAGGTGGGCCGGGCCGTCGTGGCCCATCTCGACCACGTTGTCGGTGAAGTTCAGCGCCTGGATCTCGCAGAACGAGCCGCCGGCCCCGGCGACCTCGGTGGCGAGCTGTGCGACGGTGGTCCTCAACTCGTACTCACCGGTTGTGGGAATGCCCCTCGCGGTCAGCAGCGAGGCGCCCAGGATCATCCCGGCGCCGAGCCGTTCGTGCTGTTCGCCGCCCAGCCCGCGATGGTAGTAGGCGAGGCTGTCCAGGTCGAAGTCGTCGGCCAGCCGGTCGAGGCCGACCGAGACGCGGGCACCCCAGGAGAAGTCCTCCTCGTTCACCGACTCGTCCAGCTCGAAGATCTTGCGGGCGAGCTCCTTGCGCTCGGCCACCTCGTCGTCGGTGACCGTGGCGACCCGCTCGCGCAGGTCGTCGAACTCGAGCACCTCGACGTGCGAGCCGAAGGTGGTGGGCAGCAGCGTGAGGTCGGTCGAGACGTCGAGCATGCCCGGATAGAGGTGACCCATCAGGCCGTGCCGGGCGTTGCGCAGCGCGGCCCGGATGCGGGCCGCCTCGATCCACCGGCCGATGTGCTGCCAGGCCGCCTCCTGCCGCAGCCAGCCGGTGACCGACCGGAACGGGATGCCGGCCCGGCGGAACAGGTTGCCGACCTCGGGCACCGGGCACTGCCCGCAGTACGCCAGCCAGGCGCCGGTGTCGAAGTTCGCGTGGTCCATCCGCTCGGTCGGCTGGAGGTCGATCACGAGGACCGGCGTGTTGGCCCGCTGCGCGATCGGCAGGACCATCGACGAGGTCAGGTAGGTCGTGAGGAACAGGACGATCAGGTCGCAGTCGGCGCGGCGCAGCTCCTCGGCCGCCCGGACGCCGTCGGTCGCGTCCGAGATGAAGCCGACGTCGGTCACCGACGCGTCCATCTCCTGGAAGCGCTCGCTGACATAGCGGGCGGACTCCTCGAGCTGCGGGAGGAGATGGGGGAATTGCGGCCAGTACGTGCCCAGGCCGCCCGCCACGAGCCCGATGCGCACCTTCCGGCGCGCTTTACTTTCCAAGATCATGCTGCCTCCCAGAGGATGACGTGCAGATGTCGAGGGCCGTGCACCCCCTCGACCCGGTTGAGCTCGATGTCGCTGGTCGCCGAGGGGCCGCTGATCCAGGTGAGGGGCCGGGCCGGGTCGAGCCGGGCGACGGCCTCGGGCACCGACGCCACGACCTGTTCGGGCCGTAATACGCAGATGTGCAGATCGGGTAAGAGGGTCAGGATTCGCGGACCCTGGTCGGGCGAGGCGTCGAGCACGATGGTGCCGGTCTCGGCGATCGCCACGGCCGCCCCGGTCAGCACGCCGTCGGCGCTTTCCACGCCGGTCAGGGCCGCTTCCGGCGGCAGCCACGACTCGGGCAGGCCCGGTGGGACGACGAGGGTGCCGGCGCCGATGATGCCGGCGACGATGGTGGCCACGTCGGCGCCGCGGTGGACCACTGCCTTGTAGTCGACGAGCCGGTCGATGAGCACGTCGAGGTCGGCCGGCGGGAACTCGCGGCGGTAGGAGCGCGGAATGTCGGTTGTTTCAGGGCCGTCCGCGAGCGCCGCCCGTACCCGGCCCAGAATCAGGTCTTTGCTGTTCATCGCCCTCGCCACCAGTCACGGAAGCTTTCGTCGGGCGGGGCCGGCAGGTCGCGCGCGGCCGACCAGCCGTTCAGCGGCGGCGGCAGGCCCCGGCCGCGCTTGCCGACGAGCTTGGTGAACTTGGCCGCCCGCTGCGCGCGGGCGTACAGCCGGGGACGGTCCATCGTGTACGCGGCGGCGGCCATCACCGCCTTCTCGGCCGCCGGGTGCGGCACCCGGTTACGCAGGTGGACCAGGATCGACGGGATGTCGATCTTCACCGGGCAGGCGTCGAAGCAGGCGCCGCAGAGCGACGACGCGTACGGCAGCGAAGCGTTGTCCTCGACCCCGGTGAGCTGCGGCGACAACACCGCGCCGATCGGGCCGGGATAGACCGAGCCGTACGCGTGCCCGCCCGTCCGCTCGTAGACCGGGCACACGTTGAGGCAGGCCGAGCAGCGGATGCAGTGCAGCGCCGACCGGCCCACCTCGTCGGCCAGCACGGCCGAGCGCCCGTTGTCGAGCAGCACCAAGTGGAAGTTCTGCGGCCCGTCGCCCGGCGTCACCCCGTGCCACATCGAGGTGTACGGGTTCATCCGCTCGCCGGTCGACGCGCGCGGCAACAGTTGGAGGAAGACCTCGAGGTCCTGCCAGGTCGGCACGATCTTCTCGATGCCCATCACCGTGATCAGGGTGTCCGGCAGGGTCAGGCACATCCGGCCGTTCCCCTCCGACTCGACGACGGTGAGCGTGCCCGTCTCGGCGATGCCGAAGTTGGCCCCGGAGACCGCGACCTTCGTCGTCAGGAACGTCTCGCGCAGATAGCGGCGGGCCGCCGCGGCGAGCACCGGCGGGTCATCGGTCAGGGCCGGGTCGACACCGGGCATGGCGCGCAGGAAGATCTCGCGGATCTCCGAGCGGTTGCGGTGGATCGCCGGCACCAGGATGTGGCTCGGCTTGTCCTGGCCGAGCTGCACGATCAGCTCGGCCAGGTCGGTCTCGACCGGGGTGATCCCGGCGCCCTCCAGGGCCTCGTTGAGCCCGATCTCCTGGGTCGCCATCGACTTGATCTTGATGACGCGCCGCTCACCGGTGGCCCGCACGAGATCGGTGACGATCCGGTTGGCCTCGGCCGCGTCGGCCGCCCAGTGCACCACCCCGCCGGCCTCGGTGACCTTGGCCTCGAACTGCTCCAGCAGGCGGGGCAGATTCGCCATGGTGTACGCCTTGAGCGCCGACCCGGCCGTACGAAGGTCCTGCCAGTCGGGAAGCTCGGCGATGACCCGCCCCGACTTGCCGCGAATGGTGGCCGTCGCATGCTGCAAATTCCGGCGTAGCTGCGGATCGGCCAGGGCCGTCCGGGCCGCCGCCGGGAACGGTTCGTCCCCGCGCAGATGACCGACCCCGCGCGGCGCGTACGCCACCGGCATGCCCAAGAAGGTGCTCATACGCCCGCCGTCTCCGTCGAAGCCAAGATCTCGGCCAGATGTACGGTCTTCACGCCCGTCCGCAATCGCGACAATCCGCCGCCGATGTGCATGAGGCACGACGTGTCGCCGGCCGTGCAGACGTCGGCGCCCGTGTCGAGAACGTGCCGCATCTTGTCGGCCAGCATCGCGGTCGACGTGTCCGCGTTCTTCACCGCGAACGTGCCCCCGAAACCGCAGCACTGCTCGGCCGCCGGCAACTCGACCAGGTCGAGCCCGCGCACCCGGCGCAGCAGCCGCAACGGCCGGTCACCCACGCGCAGCATGCGCAAGGAGTGACAGGTCGGGTGATAGGTCACCCGGTGCGGGTAGTAGGCGCCCACGTCCTCGACCTCGAGCACGTCCAGGAGAAATTCGGACAGCTCGTACGTGCGGCTCGCGACCTGCTCGGCCCCGGCGGCCAGGCCCTTGTCACCCGCGGCGTTCGCCACCATCCGGTGCTGATGCCGGATCGAGCCGGTGCAGCTGCCGGAGGGCGCCACGATGACGTCGTACGGCTCGAAGGTGCGCACGTAACGCCGTACCAGCGGCAAAGCCTCTTTCTGATAGCCGGTGTTGATGTGCATCTGCCCACAGCACGTCTGCGCCTCGGGAAAGACGACGTCGTGCCCCAGCCGCTCCAGCAGCAGGACGGTCGCCTTAGCCGCCGCCGGAAACATCGTGTCGGCCAGACAGGTGGCAAACAACGCGATCCGCACCGCAACCTCCTAACTGGACTCGTTTGAATCGGGCTCGCTATTGGGGAGCGGTGATTGCGCTCGTACGGCGCGGCCGACTGGGCTTTCCGCAGCACCGCGCGCTACTTGGGCCATACCGCGCGAATCGGCTGCGTTCCCACAGCCCCGCGCAGGCCACAGGGCTCGTACCGCGCAATCGGCTGCGCTTCCACAGCACCGCGCGCGCTACTCGGCTCGTACCGCGAGCACCGCGCGTGCTACTCGGCTCGTACCGCAATCGGCTGCTTTCTCGCTCCACCGGCGCTACCTGGGCTCGTACCGCGCGATCGGCTGCCTTCTCGCTCCACCGGCGCTACCTGGGCTCGTACCGGACGATTTGCTGGGTTTTTCGCAGGACGGCGCGCAGTGCGGTCAGGTCGCCGTCGATCACGCCGGCGGCGCGGGCCTGGACGAGCAGGTTGCCCAGGGCGGTCGCCTCGACCGGGCCGGCCAGCACCGGCAGCCCGCAGGCGTCGGCGGTGAGCTGGCAGAGCAGCTCGTTGCGGGCGCCGCCGCCGACGATGTGCACCGCGTCGACGTGTTTGCCGGAAAGCTCCTGTGCCTGAACGATCGCCCGTTTGTGCGCCAAGGCGAGACTGTCCACTATGCACCGGGTCAGCAGGGCCGGGCTCGCGTCCGGGGACAGCCCGGCCGCCTTGATCAGCCGGTCCGCCATGTCGCCCGGCGGCAGGAAGACCGGATCGTCCAGATCGACGACATGTGCGAACGGCTTCTCGCGGGAGGCGGCCCGCAGCAGCTCGACGATGTCGGGCGAACCCCACTCGCGCATGCACTCCTGAAGCGGCCAAAGCCCCATCACATTGCGCAGATAGCGAATCGTGCCGTCGACGCCGCCCTCGTTGGTGAAGTTGGCCGCCCGCGACGCCGCGCTCAGCACCGGCCCGGTCAGCTCCAGGCCCACCAGGGACCAGGTCCCACAGGAGATGTACGCGAAATTGTCGCCGGCCGCCGGTACCCCCACGACCGCCGAGGCCGTGTCGTGCGATCCGACCGCCACCACCCGCGTACCGCCGAAATCGCCGATGACCGACCCGGGGTGACGAATCGACGGGAAGAGCGAAGGCCGCAGGCCGAGCTTCTCGATGAGGGGCGAGGACCATTCCCGGGTACGCACGTCGACCAGCTCCGTGGTCGACGCGTTCGTGTACTCGGCGCCGGTCTCCCCGGTCAGCCAGTACGCGAGCAGGTCGGGGATGAGCAGAAGTTGCTGCGCAACCTCGTATTGCGGACTTTTCTTCGCCGCGGCCAGCTGATAGATCGTGTTGAAGGGCAGCTTCTGGAGGCCCGTGATCTCGTACAGCCGCTCGTCGCCGATCGTCTCGGCGACCCGCTCGGGAACGCCGTCGGTGCGGGCATCGCGGTAGTGCACCGGATTGCCCAGCAGCTCACCGGTCGCGTCGACGAGGCCGTAGTCGACCGCCCACGAGTCGATGCCGATGCTCTCGACCGGGCCGGCCCGCCTCAGCCCCTCCAGGACGCCGCGGTGGAGCCCGAGAATGTCCCAGTAAAGGGTGTGATTCGTCCGGACTGGCTCATTGCGAAAGCGATGCGCCTCAGACAGCGTGATCTCGCTGGGGCCGACGCGGCCGACCATGACGCGTCCGCTCGACGCGCCGAGGTCGACCGCGGCGAAATCCTTCGTCATCGGGTCGTCACCGCAGGAACGCGGCGGCCACGCCGGCGTCCACCGGGATGTGCAGGCCGGTCGTGTGGGTCAGGTCGCCGCCGGTCAGGACGAAGACCGCGTTCGCCACATGCTCCGGCAGCACCTCGCGCTTGAGCAGGGTGCGCTGCGCGTAGTACTCGCCCAGCTTCTCCTCCGGCACGCCGTAGACGGCCGCCCGCTTGGCGCCCCAGCCGCCGGCGAAGATCCCGGAGCCGCGTACGACGCCGTCGGGGTTGATGCCGTTGACACGGACGCCGTACTGGCCCAGCTCGGCCGCGAGGAGGCGTACCTGATGGGCCTGGTCGGCCTTGGTGGCGCCGTAGGCGACGTTGTTCGGGCCGGCGAAAAGCGAGTTCTTGCTGGAGATGTAGACGATGTCGCCGCCCATCCCCTGCGCGATCAGCACGCGCGCGGCCTCGCGGGAGACCAGGAACGAGCCCTTGGCCATCACGTCGTGCTGGAGGTCCCAGTCGGCCTCGGTGGTCTCCAGCAGCGGCCTCGAAATGCTCAGGCCGGCGTTGTTGACGACCAGGTCGACACCGCCGAAGGCGAGCACACCCTCGCGCAGCGACTGGACGATCGCGTCGGCGCTGGTGACGTCGGCGCCCACGGCGATCGCGGCGTCGGTCCCGCCGATCTCGGCCGCCACATTCTTCGCCGCCTCGAAGTCGCGGTCGGCGACGATCACGACGGCGCCCTCGGCGGCCAGCCGCAACGCGATGGCCCGGCCGATGCCCGAGCCGCCGCCGGTCACATAGGCGATGCGGGTGGCGAGCGGCTTCGGCTTCGGCATGCGCTGAAGCTTGGCCTCCTCGAGCGCCCAGTACTCGATGCGGAACTTCTCGGCCTCGTCGATCGGCGCGTACGTCGACACCGACTCGGCCCCGCGCATCACGTTGATCGCGTTGACGTAGAACTCGCCGGCCACGCGGGCGGTCTGCTTGTTGGCCCCGAACGAGAACATGCCGACGCCGGGCACCAGCACGATCGCCGGGTCGGCGCCGCGGATGGCCGGGCTGTCCGCGGTGGCATGCCGGTCGTAGTAGGCCTGGTAGTCCTCGCGGTAGGCGGCGTGGAGCTCTTTGGCCCGTTGTGCGATCTGTTCCAGCGGCGCGTCGGGCGCGGTGTCGAGGATGAGCGGCTTGACCTTCGTACGCAGGAAGTGGTCCGGGCACGAAGTGCCCTTCGCTCCCAGTTCCTCGAGGCGCTCGCTGTTGACGAAGTCGAGGACGACCTCACTGTCGGTGAAGTGGCCGACCTGGGGACGGTCAGTGGAGGCGAGGCCCCTCAGGTACGGGAAGATCAGCGCGGCCTTCTCGCGGCGCTCGGCCTCGGGCAGCGACGTGAACTTCCGGTCACCGAACGGCTGCGGGCGGCCGTGCTCCGCGAGGTACCGCTCGGCGGTCTTGATGATCTCGAGCGAGTTGGCCTCGCACTCGGCGCTGGTGGCGCCCCAGGCGGTGATGCCGTGCCCGCCGAGGATCACGCCGATGGCCTGCGGGTTCGCTTTCTGTACGGCGGCGATGTCGAGGCCGAGCTGGAAACCGGGCCGGCGCCACGGCACCCACAGAACCTTGTCGCCGAAGATCTCCTTGGTCAACGCCGGCCCGTCGGCGGCGGTCGCGATGGCGATACCCGAGTCGGGATGCAGGTGATCGACATGCGGAACGTCGATGAGGCCGTGCATGGCGGTGTCGATGGAGGGGGCAGCCCCGCCGCGGCCGTGCAGGCAGTAGTCGAAGGCAGCGACCATCTCGTCCTCGCGCTCGACACCGGGGTAGACACCGGTGAGCGCGCGGAGGCGGTCGAGCCGCAGGACGGCCAGGCCCTTCTCGCTGAGCGTGCCGAGATCGCCGCCGGAGCCCTTGACCCAGACGAGCTCGGCGGGCTCGCCGGTGACCGGATCGGTCTCGGTGCCCTTCGCCGAGGTGTTTCCCCCGGCGTAGTTGGTGTTGCGCGGATCGGCCCCGAGCCGATTGCTGCGCTCCAGAAGCTCACGCACTGCGGGATTCGTCATGGTTTCCTTCATCGCGGGGAGATGGCATGAAACGTTTCAGACGTTGCCGACACATTACGGCTCTGTGGCGTCCCCGGTCAAGACACAGATCACATTTGAAACGTTGCGAACCAGCGGCCGACCGCGCTATCCGCGCCCGCACAGCACGCCACTTCACGCCCCGGCCCAGCGGCCGAGACCCACTCATCACGCCGCCCGGCACCCACCTCCATCACGCCGCCTCGCCACTTGCCGCCGGCGTTCTTCACCCCACCTCGCGCCGCCCCTTCACGCCGCCCCGGCGCCCACTTCCTTCGCCGCCTCGCCGCCCAGATTTCGCACCGCCCGGCGCCCACATGCTTCGCCTCGCAGCGCGGATTTCGCACCGCCGGCGACCCACGTCCCTCGCATCGCCGCCCCGCCGCGCAGCTTCACGCCGCCCGGCGACCCACGTCCCTCGCATCGCCGCCCCGCCGCCTTGCCGCGCAGCTTCACGCCGCCCACCGCCCGCTTCCTTAACCCCACCTCGCGGCGCCCTTCACCCGAAGTGAGGGGGCAACGCCGGGTCGGGTGAAGGGGCGGCGCAAAGCTCGGGTCGAGCTCAGACCGCGGAAGCGCCGGACGGTGCCGCGGTGCCGCGAGCTGGGCGAAGGAGGCGACGCCGCGCGGCGCCAAAAGGACCGCACGAGCTGGCGAAGGAAGCGACGCCAGGCGGCGCGAAGGAAGGCCGCGAGCTGGGCGAAGAAGGCGACGCCGGGCGGCGCCAAAGGGCGGCGCGGGCTGGGCAAAGAAGGCGACATCAGGCGGCGCGAAGGAAGGCCGCGAGCTGAGCGAAGGAGGCGACGCCGGGCGGCGCGAAGGAAGGCGACGAGCTGGGCGAAGGAGGTAGCGCCGGGCGGCGTGAAGGGGCGGGCGCACCGTTCGGGGGGAGCTGAGCGCCGGGCCCCGTACGGCGGGTGGGTTCGCGATGAGATGCCGGGCTTTGCCCCGCCTCGCGGCGCCGGCTCTCGTTTCCGGTCTGGGGCGCGTGCCGCCCTCCTTCGTACTCAGAAGCCGGACAAAAGGGGATTCGCCGCCAGGCGCTACGCGATCACCGTGGGTGGGCTGCGTACAAAGATCATCTTTTCGGACTTGTCCATCCCACTATTCGATCTCTCTGGCACCGATCGGAGGATGCCGACGCGGGCTGTCCACTTACGACACAACGATCTTCGGATGGATCTAGGGGCTTTAGTCCTTTGTTTAGTGCTCAACCAAACTCGGCCGTGTCACTGTTGCCCGGAAAGCCCACCCGAGCACCGGATTCGTCACTCGCCGTCATAGGCGCGATCCGGGGCTCGTTTTTTGGAGGACAAGCAAGTGGCGAACATCGAGACTTCCCTCAAAGAGGCCATGACGATCGAGGGCGCCATCGGCGTGGCCCTGGTCGACTACACCAGTGGCCTCACCCTGGGTGTCATGGGCGGCGGCCTGAACATGGACATGAACGTCGCCGCCGCCGGCAACACCGACGTGGTCCGGGCCAAGGTCCGCACGCTCGAGATGCTCGGCCTCACTGACAGCATCGAGGACGTCCTGATCACGCTGGACTCGCAGTACCACCTGATCCGGCTGCTGCACGGCCGCGGCAACGAGGCTTTCTTCCTCTACCTCGCGCTGAACAAGAGCCGCGCCAACCTCGGCCTCGCGCGCCACCAGCTCCGCAAGATCGAAGCGGAACTCGACGTATGACGGCCCTCGACGAGAGCGGCCTGAACGTCCGCAGCACGTCGCAGCTGGTCAGCGACGCCGTCCGGCAGTTCCGGCAGCAGGTGCCGGAGTGCATCGCCAGCGGCCTCGTCGACATGTCGACCGGCATGCTGCTCGCCGTGGACACGCTCGACGACCACCCCAGCGAGGTGCTGGACCTGCTCGCCGCGGCCACGTTCGACCTGTTCCAGGGCCGCAACGTGACCATGATCGAGGACATCTGGAAGGCGCGCCGCGGCGTGCCGAACGACGATCACCACTACTTCCAGGAGATCCTCGTCCACAGCGACAACCTCGTGCACGTGTTCCTGCGCAGCCCCGTCAGCCAGGACATCGTCGCCGTGGTGGTGTGCCGCCGGACGGCGAACACCGGCATGCTCCTGGCCCAGGCCCGGATCGTCATGAAGCAGCTGGACGCCGGCCTCGCGGGATGACCCGGCCGACGGACCCGCCGCCGCTGGCGGACGCCCTGGGCATCCCCGGCGCCAGCGCGGTCTCGCTGCTCGATCCGGACGGCCCGCGCGTGCTGTGGTGGGCCGGCGGCGGACCGCCGGACGAGCAGCAGGCGGCGACCGTGGTGACTCTGGCCGCGGCCGCCGCCGGCATGGTCATGCTGGGCGAAACCGGCGACGAGCTCGGTGACGTCCTGCTGACCAGCAGCGACGCCTTCCACGTGGTGCGACTGGTCGAGGACGACACCGCACCGCTGGTCGCGCATCTGACCCTGCGCCGGGCCGGCGCCAACCTGGCGATGGCCCGGCGTGAGTTCGGGTCGCTCATCAAGGCGTACGCGGGAAAGGCCGATCAGACCACCGCCGCCACCGCACCCGCCCTCGCCGCGCCCTCCACTGCCCCGGAGGCGGAAACCCCCGCCGAACTGCCCCGGCGAAACCGGGTGGCACCGCCTCCCGCTGACGAGTCCCCCGACCTGTTCGGCCTGCTCGGCCAGCCTTACACCGCTGACGACGACGTGCTCGACCGCGTCCTGAACGCCCTACGCTCCCTCTGATCCGCTCCCCCTCCTGGAGAAAGCCGTGCAACCAGATCCGTATCAGGCCGTTCGCGGCGAGCTCGCCGCCCTCCGGCATCAGGTGACCGGCGTACGCGGCTGCGTCGTCGCCGGCGTCGACGGTCTGCTGATCCTGCACGACACGGTGTCCTCGACCGAGCCGCACGACATCGCCGCGCTCGCCGCCGGCGCGCACGGCATCAGCCGCACCTGCGGGGCGGCCCTGGGCCAGGGCTCCTTCCAGGAGGTGACGATCCGCAACACCGGCGGATATCTGGCGGTGTACGCGATCGGCGAGCTGGCCCTGCTGGCCGTGATCGGTGACAGCGGACTGAACATCGCCCGGCTCCACCTCGAGGCCCGCCCGGTCACCGCCCGCCTGGCCCGGCTGCTGCGGGTGGAAACCTCGCACCCCTTCGACTGAGCGCGGCCGCCCGGCCCGGCCGCGTGAACGGGCCTGCTACCAAGGGAACCCTCAACCTCTACGACTTATGGCCGAATGAGGCGTGCACTGAACCAGTCCAGTGGCCGAGGCGCTTCTTCCCATGATCAACGAGGCTATGAGACCGGTACGTTCATGGGGGATTCATGGTTACTCGTCGTTCGATGCTGCGCGGAGCTCTGCTCACCGCCGGTGGGGCGGCCACCGCATTCGCCGGCTCCGATCTGGTCAAACACTGGCTGGGCTGGGACCGGCCACCTCTGGGCGGCGGATACGCCGCGGCCGCCGACAACCTGGGCGCGGTAGCCCACGGCGGCGTGCAGATCCACTACTTCCAGCCGACCGCCGAGAAACTGGTGGCGCTCACCTTCGACGACGGCCCGCTGCCCGACTACACGCCACGCTTCCTCGACGCGCTCGACAAGGCCCAGGTGCCGGCCACCTTCTTTCTGGTCGGCCGCCACCTGGAGGCCAACTCGTCGCTGGTCCGCAATCGCCTGGACCGGCACGAGGTGGCCAACCACTCCTGGTCCCACGACGACCTGGCCACCCTCGACCTGGCCGGCGCCCGCCGCGAACTGGAACGCACCCACGAGGCCATCAGGAAGTACCTCGGACGCGAGCCCACGCTGATGCGCCCGCCCTACGGCCACCTGGGCGGATCGACGGTGCTGGCCGCCGACGCCATGGGGTACGACATCGTGCTGTGGTCACATCAGATGCGCGAACGCCAGTACGCCAGCGACCCCGAAGCCCAGGCGCGCGACTTGATCGACTCGATGCGCCCCGGCTCGATCATCCTGGCTCACGACGCCGGCACCAAGCGGCGGCTGGTCGCCTTGGACGCCCTGCCGACGATGATCGCCGGCCTCCGCTCCCGCGGCTACCGCTTCGTCACCGTCTCGGAGCTCCTGAAAAGCTAGCGCGGGAAACCGTGGAGGCGCGGGCCACCAGTTCCGGCGTGAACTGGAGCTGGCTGTGCTTGTGGTCCGGGTTCGTCGCCTCGTCGAGGACCAGCTGGGCGGCCGCCCGGCCCAGTTCCTGCCTCGGCTGGCGCACCGACGTCAGCGGCACCGCCGCCGCGGCCGCGAACTCGATGTCGTCGAAACCGACGATGGCCAGGTCGTCCGGTACGCGCAGGCCGGCTCCGATGCTCTGCTGCAGCAGGCCCAGGGCCAGCAGGTCGTTCGCGCAGAAGGCTGCCGTCGGGCGGCGCCGGGCGGGCAGGCCGGCCAGGCGTTCGCCGGCCGATCGTCCATCGGCGACGGTCATCGCGTCGGTGGGCAGGTAGATCAGGTCGTCGGGGGAACGGCCGAGTGACGACCAGATCTCGCGCGCGCCCTGCAGCCGTTCCTTCACCTGGCCCAGCGAGTCGGGGCCGCCGATGAACGCCACCCTTTCGTGGCCCTGCTCGGCCAGGTGTTCCACCGCTATGCGGCCGCCCAGCACGTCGTCGACGGCGACCGAGCAGCAGTTGTCGACGCCGCGGACGCGGTCGACCACGACCAAAGGGACGCCGCGGCGGGACAGCTCGTCCAGGTGGGGGGCCGCCGGGTCGACGGGGGTGATGAGGATGCCCTGGACGCGCTGCTGGAGCAGGCGGTCGAGGTGGACCTCCTCGCGGGAGGCCCGGCTGTTGCTGTTGCAGATGAACAGCGACAGGTCGGCGTCCTCGGCGGCCAGTTCGATGCCCTGGGCGACGTCGTGGAAGAACGGGTTGGTCCCGTCGAGCATCACGTAGGCCAGGGTGCGGCTGGTGCCCGCGCGCAGCTGGCGGGCCGACTCGTTGCGGACGAATCCGAGTTCCGTCATGGCGCGCTCGACCCGTTCGCGGGTGCGGGCGCTCACCACCTCGGGGCGGTTCATCACGTTGGAGACCGTGCCCAGCGAGACGCCGGCGGCGGCGGCCACGTCCTTGACGGACGGCGTCCTGCCGTTCAGCACCGCTACCTCCTCGACCTGCCGGCCGCACCGGCGGGGAAACGCAGAACCGGGTCACCGTACCCCGTAAGAGAAACTTCGGTTGAAACGTTGAAGCTACATCCTCAACGGTACCGGTCGAAATCTCAACGACCGTGTTTCCGCAACGTTTCGATCGAATGCTTGACACGTGTGATCGGGGCCACCTACGTTCTCTACACGTTCTCTGAAACATTTCAAAGTCCGACGTGGAGGTGGCTGTGGCGGACTCTTCGGCCAAGCCCGATAACCGCGCCGGCGACCTCGGGCCGGCCCGGCTCGAGGTCGCCGACGTCACGAAGTCGTTCGGCGCCGTCGCGGCCGTCCAGGGCGTCAGCTTCCCGCTCTACCCGGGCGAGGCGCACGCACTCGTCGGTGAGAACGGCGCCGGCAAGTCGACCATCGTCAAGATGCTCGCCGGAGTGCACCGGCCCGACACCGGCACGCTGCGGGTGGACGGGGCCGACGTCGAGTTCGCCGGCCCGGCCGACGCCAAGGCGGCCGGCATCGCCGTCATCTACCAGGAGCCCACGCTCTTCCCCGACCTCTCGGTCGCCGAGAACATCGCGATGGGCAACCAGCCGCTGACCAGGCTGCGCCAGATCGACCGCAAGACCATGACCGCGAACGCCGAGGCGCTTTTCCGCCGCCTCGGCGTGCACCTCGACCCGGGCCGCCCGGCGCGCGGCCTGTCCATCGCCGACCAGCAACTGGTCGAGATCGCCAAGGCGCTGTCGGCCGAGGCCCGGGTGCTGATCATGGACGAGCCGACCGCGGCGCTGTCCGCGGTCGAGGTCGAGCGGCTCTTCTCGGTCGTGCGCTCGCTGCGCGACGAGGGCGCGGCCATCATGTTCATCTCGCACCGCTTCGAGGAGATCACCGCGCTCTGCCAGCGGGTGACGATCATGCGGGACGGCAAGCACGTCGCGACCGAGCTGGTCTCCGAGCTCAGCGTCGACGACATGATCCGCAAGATGGTCGGCCGCGACCTGAGCGCGCTCTTCCCCAAGCAGGACGTCGAGCCGGGCGAGGTAGTGCTCGAAGTGGACAAACTGTCCCGTGAGGGCGTCTTCCGCGATATTTCGTTCCAGGTGAGAAAAGGCGAGATCGTCGCGCTGGCCGGCCTGGTCGGCGCGGGCCGCTCGGAGGTCATGCAGGCGGTCTTCGGTGTCGACCCGTACGACGAAGGAACCGTAAAGGTCGATGGAAAGAAGCTGAAGGGCGGCTCGCCCCGGGCCGCCATGGCGGCCGGTCTGGCTCTCGTGCCCGAGGACCGGCGCCAGCAGGGCCTGGTCATGGACCTGTCGATCGAGCGCAATGTGACGCTGCCGCGGGCCCGCAAGCTGGCCCGGCTGGGTCTGCTGTTCGGCGGCAGCGAGCGCCGGTCGGCCCTGACCTGGACCGAGAAGCTGCAGACCAAGCTGGGCAAGCTCAGCGACGCGGTCGGCACGCTCTCCGGCGGCAACCAGCAGAAGGTCGTCCTGGCCAAGTGGCTCGCCACCGGCCCGCGCCTGCTGATCGTCGACGAGCCCACCCGCGGCATCGACGTCGGCACCAAGGCCGAGGTCCACCGGCTGCTCTCGTCGCTGGCCAAGGACGGCATGGGTGTCGTCATGGTGTCGTCCGAGCTGCCCGAGGTGCTGGGCATGGCCGACCGCGTCATCGTGCTGCGCGAGGGCAAGGTCGCGACCGAGCTCACCCGGGCCGAGGCCACCGAGGAGTCAGTCATGTACGCCGCGATGGGACAGAAGGTTTCGGCATGACCACGTCTACGCTCGGCGCGCCCGCGCCCGGCCGGCGTTTCGCCGGCGGGCTGCTGAAGACCCGCGAGCTCGGCATCGTGCTCGCCCTCGTGGTGCTGATCGCCTACACCGCCATCGACAACCCGCGCTTCCTCTCCGGCCAGAGCATCCGCGACAACCTGCTCAACACGGCGATCCTCGCGGTGATGGCGGCCGGTCAGGCCGTCGTGGTCATCACCCGCAACATCGACCTGAGCGTCGGTTCGGTGCTCGGCATCAGCGCGTTCACCGTGGCCACCATGATGAGCGACAATCCGGGTCTGCCGATGATCGTCGCGATCGCCGTCGGCATCGCCGTGGGTGCGGTCGCCGGACTGATCAACGGCGTGCTGGTGCGGTACGGCAAGGTGCCCGCCCTGGTCGTCACCCTCGGCACGATGTACATCTTCCGCGGGCTGGTCTACTCGTGGGCCGGCGGCGACCAGGTCACCGCCGACGAGCTGCCGGGCCGCTTCCTCGACTTCTCCAACGACGACATCCTGGGCGTTCCCTGGCTGGTCCTGATCGCCCTGGTGGTGGTCGGCGGCATCTCGGTGATGATGCGGAACTACCGGATCGGCCGGGAGATGTACGCGATCGGCTCGAGCCCCGACGCGGCCGAGCTGGCCGGCATCAAGGTCGCCCGCAACCTGATCGTCGCGTTCATCCTCAGCGGCGCCGCCGCCGGCCTGGCCGGTGTGCTGTTCGCCGCCCGGTTCGGCACGATCGACGCCTCGGCCGGCAACGGCTACGAGCTGAACGTGGTGGCGGCGGTCGTGGTCGGCGGCGTGGCCGTCTTCGGCGGCAGCGGAACGGTCTGGGGCGCCGGCCTGGGCGCGCTGCTGCTGACCGTGATCAGCAGTGCTCTGGCCGTCCTGGACATCAACCAGTTCTGGCAGCAGGCGATCGTCGGCTCCCTGATCATCCTGGCCATCTGCGCCGACCGGCTGGTCGCGGTCCGGATCGCCCGCTCTCTCCGTAAGCGAGACGCTCATGTCTGAAGTGAAGAAGAGGCTGACCAGCTGGGACAGCATCATCATCCTGCTGACGATCGTGGTGCTGATCGTCGCGTCGGCGACCGTCGACAACTTCGGCACCAGCCGGAACTTCACCTTCATGGTGCTCGACCTGCTGCCGATCATCCTGATCGCGCTGCCGATGACGATGATCATCGTGACCGGCGAGATCGACCTGTCGGTGGCCAGCACGCTCGGCTTCACCAGCGCGCTGATGGGCTGGTTCTGGAACAACGGCCTGTCGATCGAGACGATCATCCCGCTCTGCATCGTGATCGGCGCGATCTGCGGCGTGCTCAACGGCTTCCTGATCACGGTGCTCGGCCTGCCCTCGCTGGCGGTCACCATTGGCACCCTGGCGCTGTTCCGCGGGCTCGCCTTCGTGGTGCTCGGTGACGGCGCGGTGGCCGACTTCCCGTTCAGCTACACCGACTGGGTCACCGGAACGATCGGCTCCTCGCCCGTACCCAATGTCCTGATCTTGATTGTGGTCCTGGCCCTGATCTTCGGCATCGTGCAGCACGCCACCCCAGTCGGCCGCGCGCTCTACGCGATCGGCGCGAACGACAAGGCCGCGCATTTCTCCGGCATCCGGGTGGCCCGGACCAAATTCTGGCTGTACGTCGTCAGCGGCGCCGTGGCCGGCCTGGTCGGCGTGCTCTGGACCCTGCGCTACTCCAGCGCCCGGGCCGACAACGGCTCGGGCCTCGAACTCGCCGTCGTCGCGGCCGTCCTGCTGGGCGGTGTGTCGATCTTCGGCGGAAAGGGCAGCCTGCCCGGCGTTCTGGCCGGTGTCGTGCTGCTGGCCGCGCTGCAGAACGCGCTGCGCCTGGAGGACGTCTCCGGGCAGGCGCTCAACATCGTCACGGGCGCCCTGCTCGTGCTCTCCGTCCTGCTTCCCAACATCGCCACCGCCGTTCGCGGCAACTGGCACCGCCGGCGCCTGCGCCAAGCCGCAGCCCGATAGCCCGGACCTGAAAAGAATGGAGTACGCCGTGCTTCGTCGCTCCCCCCGCACACTACTTTCCGTAACTTCTGCCGCACTCCTGGTCGTGGGCCTGAGCGCCTGTGGCGGCACCACGAAGGACAACACCGACAACTCGGCCGGCGGCTCGCAGGCTTCCGCGGCCGCCGACCCGAACGCGGCGACCAAGGAGGGCCTGAAGATCGCCTTCCTGCCCAAGCAGCTGAACAACCCGTACTCCGATGTGGAGGTCGGCGGCGGCAAGGTGGCGGTCGGCGAGGTCAAGGGCGAGTACAAGCTGGTCGGCCCGAACGACGCCTCGGCCTCGTCGCAGGTCTCGTACATCAACACCCTGATCCAGCAACAGCAGGACGTCATCGTGGTCGCCGCCAACGACCCCAACGCGGTCTGCCCGTCGCTCAACCAGGCCCGCGCCGCCAAGATCAAGGTCGTCACCTTCGACTCGGACGCCTCCAAGGACTGCCGCGACGCGTTCATCAACCAGGCCACCACCCAGGGCATCGGCGAGTCCCTGGCCAAGATGGCCCTGGAGCAGGCCGGCGGCGAGGGCGAGATCGCGGTCCTCTCGGCCACCCCGAACGCCACGAACCAGAACGCCTGGATCGACGTCATGAAGAAGGAACTGGCCAAGCCCGAGTACGCGAAGCTGAAGCTGGTCAAGGTGGCCTACGGCAACGACGACGACCAGAAGTCGTTCCAGGAGGCCCAGGGTCTGCTCCAGTCGTACCCGAACCTGAAGGCGATCGTCGCCCCGACGACCGTCGGCATCGCGGCGGCCGCCCGCTACATCGGCTCGTCGTCGTACAAGGGCAAGGTCGCCGTCACCGGTCTCGGCCTGCCGAACCAGATGCGTGAGTACGTCAAGAACGACACCGTGAAGAAGTTCGCGCTCTGGAACCCGGCCGACATCGGCTACCTCGCCGCGTACGCGGGCACCGCCCTGGCCTCCGGTCAGATCACCGGCGCCGAGGGCGACAAGTTCAAGGCCGGCAAGCTCGGCGAGTACACGGTCGGCAAGGACGGCGAGATCGTCCTCGGCCCGCCGACCGAGTTCACCGCCGCGAACATCGACCAGTTCAACTTCTGAGTCGGCCGGCACATGCGTTACTGCTTCAACCTCCAGGTCCGCCCGGAGCGGATGGCGGAGTACGTGGAGCGGCACCAGGCCGTGTGGCCCGAGATGCAAGCGGCACTTCGGGCCACCGGCTGGCGCAACTACTCCCTGTTCCTGCGAGAAGACGGCCTCCTGATCGGCTACGTCGAGGCCGACGATCTCGAAGCGTCCCAGGCGGCAATGGCGGCGCTGGACGTCAACACCCGGTGGCAGGCGGAGATGGCCCCCTTCTTCGCCGGCACCTCACCCACCGACGGATTCCCGTTGCTGACCGAGGTGTTCCACCTTTCGAATGAGCCTTTGGAGGCCCCTCATGACTGACCTCGCCGCAGTCAAGCGCGCCCTGGCGGCGCAGCGCATCGAGACCCCGTCGTGGGCCTTCGGCAACTCCGGCACCCGCTTCAAGGTGTTCCCGCAGGAGGGCGTGCCCCGCACCCCGGAGGAGAAGATCGCCGACGCCGCGGTCGTGCACCGCTTCACCGGCGTCGCGCCGACCGTCGCCCTGCACATCCCGTGGGACAAGGTCGACGACTACCAGGCCCTCGGCGAGTACGCGAAGTCGCAGGGCGTGGCGATCGGCGCCATCAACACCAACGTCTTCCAGGACAACGACTACAAGCTCGGCTCGGTCACCAACCCCGACCCGGGCATCCGGCGCAAGGCCACCGATCACCTGCTCGAGGCGATCGACATCATGGACCAGACCGGGTCCCGCGACCTCAAGCTCTGGTTCTCCGACGGCATCAACTACCCGGGGCAGGACGACCTGCGCCTGCGCCAGGACCGGCTGCACGCCGCGCTGCAGGAGGCGTACGACCGGCTCGGCGACGACCAGCGCTTCCTGCTCGAGTACAAGCTGTTCGAGCCGGCCTTCTACGCCACCGACATCCCGGACTGGGGCACCTCGTACGCGCACTGCGTCGAGCTCGGCGAGAAGGCCACGGTCTGCATCGACACCGGCCACCACGCGCCCGGCACGAACATCGAGTTCATCGTGGCGTTCCTGCTGCGCCAGAAGAAGCTCGGCGCGTTCGACTTCAACAGCCGGTTCTACGCCGACGACGACCTGATGGCGGGTGCCGCCGACCCGTTCCAGCTCTTCCGGATCATGTACGAGATCGTCCGGGGTGACGCGCTGGACCCGGCGTACGGCATCAACTTCATGCTCGACCAGTGCCACAACATCGAGGCGAAGATCCCGGCGATCATCCGCTCGGTGCTCAACATCCAGGAAGCCACCGCCAAGGCCCTGCTGGTCGACCGCGACGCGCTGGCCAAGGCGCAGACCGAGGGCGACGTGCTCGAGGCGAACGCGGTGCTGATGGACGCCTACAACACCGACGTCCGCCCGCTGCTGGCCGAGGTCCGCGCGGACGCCGGCCTCGACCCGGACCCGGTACGCGCGTACAAGGCCAGCGGCTACCAGGAGAAGATCGTCGCCGAGCGCGTGGGCGGCGAGCAGGCCGGCTGGGGCGCCTGAGAGTCGGAAAGGCCCGCCGGGTTCCTCAACCCGGCGGGCCCACCGGCCGATCCTTACGGCCATGGAGCAGTACATGAACTCTGCCTACGACGTGACGAGCCAGCTCTTCGGCCCCGAGTCGGGCATCCCGTGGTGGGCCTGGATCGTCGTCGCCGTCGCGATCTTCTGGAAGATCGCCGTCCGCGAGCCCAAAACCGCCGACGAGCAGGCCCACGAACGGGACGAAGTCATGCTGAACGGCATGTTCGCCGACAACAAGGGCAAGAAGTCGAAAAAGAAGAAGAAGTAACCCGGCCTCAGGCCGCGTCCAGGAGTTTTCGCTGCTCCCGGATGAGGTCGACACAGGCTGGGCTGCCGCGCTCGTCGTCGATCGTGATCCGCCGTCCGATCCCCTGCCGCTGCAACGTCGCGTCGTAGCACTGGAACAGGACGTTCGACACGTCGCCGGGCCTCGCCCCCTCGCTGAGCCCCGAGAGCATGACCAGCGCGGCGTCCAACATGATCGAGCCGACCGTCCCCTCGGTGTCCAGATGGGGATAGATCCGCCCCGAGATCTCGTAGGCGCTCTGTGGCGAGGCACCCGCCCGCCCGGCGGTCAGAGCCTCCTCGATCAGCGCACGGGCGCCCGGGGCGGGGATCGCGGCGAGCGGCGTCAACGACCGGAACATCGCGTAGTCGATGGCCTCGCACATGATGTGTATGCGCTCGGCCTCACTCTTGCCTTTCGCCACCTGTTCGGCGTCGGTCATTCCCCGCGTCCACAAATCGCTCATCGGATCTCATCCTTCCGCGACGGCGGCCGGAACCGGGCCACCGTCAGACCGAACCCGACGATGACGTCCCGGCCGTCGGTCACCGCGAGAGTGCGGGCCGCCGTCGGTAGGCGCAGCGCCGGGACCACCTCGGCGCCCGACTCCAGATCGACGAGCGACACCGTGCGATCTTGACGGGCGAGGTAGACCAGGGGCCACGCCGCCACCGCCACCGCGGTGATCACCTCGCCGGTGACCGCCGGTCCGCGACGGCGACCGGACAGATCACCGGCCCAGGCGGTCTGCCATTTGTTCCACGGCTCCGCGTAGCTGCCGCAGACGAACCGGTCACCCTCCGCGGCAGCCATGAACTCGCCGTCGGCATGCGGAAGGCGCACCGCCTCGGTCAGATCTTCCAGCCAGAACAGCTGCGGGTGCCGGGCGTGCGACGAGGTGACCGCGATCGGCCCGCGATCGGTCGAGCCGATCACGACACGCGACGTCTCCCGGTGCTTCTCCACCTGATCGATGACCGACCCGTCATCGGTTCGCCTGATCTCGAGCACACCCCGGTTGATCACGACCAGGACCTGTTCGCCGTGGACCGTGGCCGGGTCGATGTGTTTCACCTGCGGTTGGTTCATGTCGACGGCCGGCGGGATCTCGCGACCCGCGACGAGATCCCATCGCCGCAGCCATCGGTGCGATTGGTGCAGGGAGCCGGCGCCGGTCGCCGCCCGCACCTCCGCCCCTTCCCTCCACGTCGCCAACGCGACGATGCCCGTGACGCCGGTGTAGGTCGGCGGAGCGATCAGGGAACCATCACCGGCCCGCCGCGCCTCGATCGCCCCGCCGTGGTCGGCCGAGACCACCACGTCACGGTGAGCGATGCCGAGGCGGACGATCTGGTCGTCGCTTTCGCCGGTCACCCAGACCGTCCGCCATCGGCTCGTCATTCTCCTAATCCTGGCAAAGCGAGGCGCCCTTGTACTTCATGGGCCCGTCGTAGCCGGCCGCCGCGAACGCCCGCGCCGTGATCTCTTCCAGCATCTCGTTGTCGTCACCGTAGTCCTGCGGCTGGTAATGGCCGGACCACCGATTGAACTCGAGGATCTTTCCGTCCTTGACCTTCAGGCCGCCCGCCATCAGGACACCGTTGGGCACCTTCTGGCTGTTCTTCCCCGCGATGCTCGTGTGACCGGGATAGATGTTCCTGTCCCACAGTGCTTCGAGGATGGCGTCGGACACCGACCTGACCTCGTCATTCGGCATGATCACGAAGTGGTGGCACCCGTCGGCGAGCGACCCCCGCCCGTCGTTGCTTCGGCGGATGACTGAAGGATCCGGCAGGTCATCCTGCTCGTCGGTGTCGGGATCGCGGAGCGGGAACCGAATGTCCCGGCCGTTCTTCCAGATGATCTCTTCACATTGGCTGTTGTGAACCAGGATCGACTCGGCCCCGGCGACCACGTAGAACGTGTGCAAGTCGGCGACGGTGAGGTTGTGGACGCGCGTCTTGGCGTCGTGGTGCCGTACCGCGGTGACCTCGACGTAGGTGCCGGCGCTCGTGCGTAGCCACTGCTGAGGCGCCAGCCGTTCGGCGTCGACCCAGTCCGACAACTCCGGAACCCAGAACGGGTGGTTGTGGGTGGCGGTGATGGTGGCACCGCCGACGGTGATGTCGACGAGCTTCTTGTCCCCGTCGCCGACGATGGTGGCCGTGACCGGCTTGGCCACGGTGAGACCGGTGATCGGATCGGTCGCGCGGACGAGATCGCCGACCGCCACCTTCTCGATGGGCCGGCTGGTGCCGTCCGCGAGTAGCACCGGCGTACCGGGCAGGAAGCTGTTGGCCCGGGCGCGTACCTCGCACTCGTCGTCGCGGTCCTTTTTCTTCTTCTTGCGACGGGCGAGTTCGCGCAGCTTCTCCTTGCGCTTCTTGGCGTCCTTGACCTTGTCGAAGAACTTGATCAGCTTGGGGATGAGCTTGACGATCTTGTAACCGGCCCGGATCGCCTTGATACCGCCGAGCAGGCCGGCCAGGCTCCACAGGCAGGCCTCGACGTTGCCGTCCCGGATGCAGGAGACCAGGTCGCCGACTCCGGACAGGTCCAGGAACAGGTCCCAGGCCTCGGCCTTGATGAAGTCCAGGACGCTCATCCCGGATTCCTGCTCGGCCTGGCGCAGCTGCTCCAGCTCGTCCGGGGTCAGGTATTGCAGCAGGTCGGCCTCGGTGGCGTCCGGCGGGATGTTGGCCGCGGCGTCGGCCACCTCCTGTGCGGCACGTTGCCGCTCGGCCTCCTCGGCCCGGTCGGCCGCCTTCTGCGCGTCGATGGCGTGCTGGAGCGCGTTGGCGGCGGCGGTACCGGCACTGTCGGCCGCCTGCTGCGCGTTGGTGGCTGCCGTCCGTGCCGCGGCCGCGTCGGCCTCAGCCCGGTCGGCGGCGCCGCGGGCGGCCGCGGCGTCGGCCTCGGCGCTGTTGGCGGCCTGGTTGGCCTGGTTCGCCGCTTCCTGCGCCTGCTGCGCGCTGCGCCCGGCGATCGCCGCGTCGTTGGCGGCCTCGTTGGCCGCCTGCCGTGCCGCGGCGGCGTCGGCGCGGGCCTGGGCGTCGGCCCGCCCCGCGCTGGCGGCCGCGGTCCGGGCCGCCGCGCCGTCGGCCGCGGCCTGAGCCGCCGACCGCCGGGCCTGGGCCGCGGACTCGGCGGCGTCGGCCGCCGAATGCGCCGCGGCCGCCGCCGACAGATAGGCCGGCCGAACCTGGTCGGCCGCGTCACGGGCGGCATCGTCGGCCCGCCGCGCCGCCTCGAGCGCCTCGGCCGCCCGCGCCTGCGCCTGGTCGGCCTGCTCGTTGCCGATGACCAGGGCCTGCGCCGCGACCTGGGCCACGAAGTCGGCGTCGATGTCGGCACCGGTGAACGGGCTGACCATGCCGATCGCGGTGTTCGCGGGCTGGGCGATCCCGGCCGCCGAGCTCGCCGCCGCCGTGGCCGCCCGCACCGCGGACTCGGCCTGCTCGCTCGCGGCCACCGCCTCGCGGGCGGCCCCCTCGGCCTCGGACTTCGTCCGGTCGGCCGCCCACAGCGACCGCACCGACTCCTCGGCGGCCTGACCGGCCAGCCGCTGGGCCGAGGTCGCCGCCTCCGCGGCCTTGGCCTGCTGCGCGGTGGCCTCGGCGGCCTTCGCGTCGGCCCGCACCCGCGCCGAGTGGGCGCCTCGGGCCGTCGCCTCGGCCCTGTCGGCCGCGGAGTCGGCGGCGGCCGCCGCCGCGCGCGACTTCTCGGCGGCGGCCCGGGACCGGTTGGCGGCGTCCTGCGCCTGGGTGCTCGCGGCGCGAGCGTTGGCGGCGGCACCCGTGGCCGTGTTCGCGTGTGCACGGGCTGACCGCGCCGCCGAGCTCGCTATGCCCGCCTGCCGGTCGGCCTCGTCGGCCTCCGCCTGAGCTTCCTGACGCTCGGCTTCCGTCTCGGCCGACGCCGCGGCGGCGCGCATCGCCTGGGCCCTCGCCTTGGCCGTCTGCTCGGCCCGCTCGGCGGCCATGGCGTCGTCGCGCGCTTGCCGCGCGACGCCTTCCTGGTTCCACGCCCGCGTCTCGGCCGCGCGGGCGGCCGACTCGGATGACTCGGCCTTCGACCGGGCCTGGTCCGCTACGGCGGCCTCGGCGTCGGCGGCGGCCCGGGCGTTACGCGCGATGGCCGCCTGCTGCTCGGCTTCGGCCCGATGGCGTTCCGCGTTGGCGCGCTCGGTCTCGGCGGTCTGGCGGTGTTCCTTCGCCTCCGCCGCCTTCGCCTGGGCGATCTCCTTCTGCTGGCGGGTCTTCTCGGCCTCGGCCCAGGCCTTGGCCTCGGCCGCCTGTGCCTGCTCCTTGGCGGTCTTCGTACGGGCCGCGGCGGTCTTGGCCGCGGCGGCCTGCTTCGCGGCGGCGGCGGCCAGCTTGGCCGCGGCCGCCGCGTGGTCGGCCGCGTGCTGGCGCCACTCGATCGCCAGCCGGGCATGCGCCTCGGCCTGTGCCTGGGCGCCCTGCGCGTTGTTGGTGGCGATGGTGGCGTCGACCGCGTGACCGGCGGTCGTGGTCGCGCCGACCGCGGCGGTTGCGGCCTCGCTCGCTCCCTGGGCGATCGCCGTCCACTCGAGGCCGTAGGTCAGGCCCGTCTCCTCGAGGACCTCGGCCGCGTTGCGGGAGGACGTCGCGGCGGCCTGCGCCTGCTGCGCCGCCTGCTGTGCGGTGCCCAGCTCGGTGGCGATCAGCTGCTTGTCGATGGCCAGATCGCCGGCCTTGCTCGCCACCGTGCCGGAGCCGGCCAGGACCCGCTGGCTGTGCCGGGCGGCGTTGGCCGCGCCGGCCATCGCGTTGGCCGCACGCTGCAGCGCGTGCACGCTGTTGCCGTGCGCGACCATCATCTGGGTCCGCGCCTCGGACGCCCGCTTGGCCTTCCTGGCCAGGTCGGACAGTTCCTCGGCGGCCTTGTTCCGCGCCTCCAGATCGGCCAGGTAGCGTTCCCGCGCCTCGGCGTCGGCCTTGGCGGCCGCGGCATAACCGGTGGCGAAGTACGCGGCCACCGCCGCGTCGTTGCCGGCCAATGCCTGTTCGGCCGCCAGCTTCACCTGCGAGCCGGCCGGGGCGGCGGCGGCGAAGACCCGCAACCGCTCACGCAGCTGGGCGGCACGCTCGCGCGCGTCGCCGGCGACCTTCTCGTCGCGGGCCCGGGCGATGTCGGCCCCGTAGGCCAGGAAGGCCTTGCGGTCGTTGTCGGTGCCGGCCAGCACCCGCTGGACCTCGGCGTTGAAGTACCCGCCGGGCACACCCGTGCCGACCATGGTCTTGACCTTGGCCAGGCGGTCGGCCGCCTCCTTGCGCTTGCGGTCCCTCACCTGCTGCTCGATGACCGGCATCTGGGTCAGCGCCCAGCTCCGGATCTTGGCCGCGTCGCCGGTGGCCAGGATGGCCAATGCGGCGTCGCGGATCTCCGGCTCCTCGGTGAGCTTGGCCAGATCGGTGACCGCCGTGACCCAGCGCTCGTTGGAGGTCACCACGCCGGTGGTGCCGTTCCACGGCTCGGTCACCAGGTCGGGGACCGGGATCGAGGGTGGATCTTCCTGCTGCTGCGCCGGCGCCGGGGCGGCCAGTGCGGGCGGCGCGTGGACGCCACTGCCGAGCACGATCAGGGCCAGCAGAAACACCAGCCACGCACGGATCGAATTTCTCATCGGGCACCCGCCTGCATGTCCTGCTCGCCGGCCAGGGCCATCTCGTAGAGGGCCGTCCAGTAGGCGGCCTGCTTGGCCGCGTTGGCCTGCTCGGTGGTCCACTGCTGGCCGTTGGTCTGCGCGCTGAGCGCGATGGAGTCCCAGTTCGGGTTGTCGGCGGCCGCGGCGGCGGCCAGCGCCACCTCCTGCCAGTTGGCCGCCTGCTGCTCGGCCACGACGACGGCCGTGTCCCACGTGGACTTGGCCGGTGCGGCTTGCTCACCCAGCGCGTGCCAGGCCCGGGCGGCGGCGGCGCGGGCCTGCTCGCGGGCCTCGTCCGCCGCCTCTT
Organism: Actinoplanes sp. NPDC048796; assembly: GCF_040650035.1. Lineage (NCBI taxonomy): Bacteria > Bacillati > Actinomycetota > Actinomycetes > Micromonosporales > Micromonosporaceae > Actinoplanes > Actinoplanes sp. NPDC048796. Next base: position 955,892 of record NZ_JBEZGO010000002.1, read on the forward strand.
CCGCGGCCTTCTGCGCGGCCAGCGCGTCGGCCAGCAGGGTCTTCACCTTGGCCCGCCAGACCATGTCGCTGTTGGTGCACTGCATCTTTTGGTTCTGCAGGTCGACCGCGGCGGCGGCGGCCCAGTCGTAGGCGTAGAACTCGACCAGGTCGGCGTCGGTGGCCCCGACCCGCAGGGCGTAACCCGCCGCGGCCCGGACCTGGGCGCCCGGGTCGTGGTCGCGCAGGTGGGCGACGAAGAGCCGGTCGGTCTCGAGCAGCGCGGCGACCTGCTCGCCGGCGGCCTCGCGGGCCACCCGGTCGCGTTCCTTGGCCGCGGCGTATCCGGTCTTGGCGAAGGCGTCCAGCGCGGAGGTGCCGCTGTTCAGCGCGTACTGCGCGGCCGCGTGCACCTCGGGCGAGTACTCCGCCGTGTGCGTGGCCAGGATCCGGCGCGCGAAATCGGCGTTGCGTGCGGCGAGCTGCTGGGAGCGGGTGACCGCGTACGCCAGGCCTGAGTTGAGGAAACGCTCGATGGCGGCGGGCACATTGCTGGCCACCAGCGCGTTCCAGGCGGCCGTGCGCACGAGCGAGCGAGGGTCGTAGCTCGCCAGGTAGCGGACGTAGAGGCGGTCCTCTTCGAATTGATCGAAAGTCGTGGTCGTGATGGCGCTGACGGCAGGGCCGCCCGCCCAGGCCGGCGCGGAGAAACCGGTCACCAGGCCCGGCGCCAAGATGAGCGCAGCAGCCATTATCGCTGCGGACCGAGTCCGCATACGCGTATTCAATTGCACCATCCCCCGTTGAAATTACGGTTCCGGCGCCCCGAGCAAATAGATAAGGCCATAATGCTCAGATATCGACGGCCACCGAATCCGCGAGGTTTCTAGCATGGGCACCGCAACCGTCGCCACCCCGTTCGCGAGGTGACCCGTGTTATCGACGTACATCTCTGAAAAATCGCTGCGGGACCTTGACGATCGTGTATTCGTATGGCTACGGTTCGTCAACCCGCGCCGTGACGCGGGGAAAATCCGGCGGCACTCTAGGTGACCGCCGCGTGCTCGGCCGCCGCGTGGCGCCGGCACATCTGGCACTACAACGGGGATTGAATTGAATACAGCCATGAGGCATCCGCGTGTCCTACGTGGACTGCTCACCGTGACCGTGACCGCCACCCTGACGACACTGCTCGCCGGGCCGGCCCTCGCCGCCCCCACACCGACTCCCGTGACGCCGCCCTCCTCCGCGCCGGCGCCGGCCGCCGGCGCGAAGTCCAAGGCGCAGCCATCAGCCAAGGCGACCTCCGCGGTGCCGATGACCGCGAAGGCGGCCGAGGCTCTCGCCGTCGACGACGGCCTGCCGACCAGCGAGGAGGAGAAGGTCCGGGCCGCCAACGAGATCGGCATCGTGGCCGACAGCGAGTGGCTCAGCCAGACCGACCGCAACTTCGTCTTCAAGATCTGGCAGAACTCGGAGAACTTCCCGCTGATCCGGGTGGCCGCCGAGCTCGCGCTGGGCGCCGACAACGCCACCGTCGAGGACGTCTGCAAGGAGTTCATCCTCAAGGGCATCTTCGACGCGAAGCTGGCCGACGACGCCAAGAAGATCAGTGATGAGGCCGCCGCCCGCGAGGCCCGCGACCTCAAGCGGGCCGCCTACGCCGCGGCCGGCCTGGCCCTCGACACCACCGGTCGCATGCTGACGCTCTCCGAGCGCGACGTGGTCATCGAGATCTGGACCAAGGCCGCCGGCGCCCGGGTCAAGGCGGCCGCGGTGGCCGTCATCAACGGCACGGCCGCCCAGCAGCACGAGTTCCTCGCCACCGGCGTCAAGGCCGCGGCCGAGCAGGACGTCCAGGACGCCATCAAGGCGGCCGAGGACGCCGGCGCCGCCGAGCAGGCCCGGCTGGCCCGCGAGGGCGCCATGAAGGCGGCCGCGGCCATCCTCGGCATCGTCGCCGACCCGGGCAAGCTCGCCATGACCGACGACAACTTCATCCGCTGGATCTGGGAGCAGGTCGACACCGACGAGAACCGGCTCGAGATCCGGGCGGCCGCCGAGCGAGCCCTGCGCAGCAGCGACCAGGCCGTGTGGCGGGCGTTCATCGACACCGGCATGCGGGAGGCCGACCGCCGCGACCTGGTCCGTGAGCTGGCCGAGCGCGAGGCGGCCGACCGTGCCGCCGTTCAGAGCATCCGGACGAAGGCCCAGGCCGACGGCAACGACAACATCGTCACCGCCGCCACCCAGTCGCTCTACGGCGACGCCCTGGTCGTGTCGGACTTCATCCGCGTCGGGCAGTACCGGGTGGCGCCGGACGCCGCCAACCGGCCCAGCGCCAAGCAGTGGCACTGGACCAACCTCAACTCCGGCCTGTGCCTGGCCGCCGAGGCGGAGAGCGTCACCAACGGCAAGCCGCTGGTGCAGACCACCTGCTCGGTCGACAACGAGAAGTACCGCTGGATCGGCATGCGCGTCTACAACACCGGCGGCCAGTACCGGATCATCAACGCCTGGGACCGCAACAAGTGTGTGAGCCTGGCCGAGAAGACCGCCGCCAACAACATCGGTTTCGTCATCCGCTCCTGTGACGGCGGCGCCGACCAGTACTTCTACTACGCCAAGCAGGGCGACAACTACGTGTGGGTCAACGAACTGACCAACCGGGCGATCACCGTCCAGGGCGCCAGCAAGGCCGCCGGCGCGCTCACCATCACGTACGACGTCAACAACGGCACCAACCAGCAGTGGGCCCCCGCCAACACCAAGCTGGTGTCCGGGGCCGAGCTCTCCGAGGCCAAGTTCATGCACTCGTTGTTCGGGCACACCACCCGGCTCCAGGGCGACGGCAACGTCGTGGTCTCGAAGGGCCCGCGGGCGGTCTGGGCGACGAACACCACCACCGGCACCCGCTTCGTCAACCAGCGCGACGGCAACCTGGTGCTCTACACGGCGGCCGGGGCGGCCATCTGGTCGTCCAAGACGTACGGCCAGGGTCCCAGCACGCTGAAGCTGCAGAACGACGGCAACCTGGTCCTCTACCGCAACGACACCGGAGCGGCCATCTGGTCGACCGACCTCTGGGACCGGGCGATCACCAGCGTCCTGAACAACAAGTGCGTGACGGCGCCCTCCTTCACCCAGGGCGTGCAGCTGGAGATGCAGCCCTGCAACGGCGGCGCCAGCCAGCAGTTCTTGTTCAAGGACAGCTTCATCAGCTTCGGCGGCATGTGCATCGACGTCGACCACAGCGGCACGGCCAACGGCACGAAGGTGCAAATGTGGGGCTGCAACAACGGTGTCGCTCAGAAATGGCTCTTCTACAGCGACGGCACCATTCGGAACCCGAACTCCGGCAAGTGCCTCGACATTCCGAACAACAACACGGCCAATGGTGTGAAGCTCGACATCTGGACGTGTGGAACCGGCAACAACCACAAGTGGAAATAGTGTGAGACGAGCCGGTCGCCGCGCGGCGACCGGCTCATTCCTCTAGGACGTGTGCGGGGGTGGTTCGGCCGCCCCCGTCATGATCGCCACAGCCTCCGACATCGAGTGCGACTTCGGGGTGATCACCGTGGCCCGGCGGCCCAGCCGCTGAATGTGGATGCGGTCGGCCACCTCGAACACGTGCGGCATGTTGTGGCTGATAAGGATCACCGGCAGGCCCCGGTCCCGCACGTCGCGGATCAGTTGCAGCACCCGGTTGCCTTCCTTCACCCCGAGCGCCGCGGTCGGCTCGTCGAGGATCACCACCTTGCTGCCGAAGGCGGCCGAGCGGGCCACCGCCACCGCCTGCCGCTGACCGCCGGAAAGTGACTCGACGGCCTGCCCGATGTTCTGCAGCGTGGCCACGCCCAGCTCCGACATGTGCCTCTTCGCCTCGGCGCGCATGTGCCCGCGGTCGAGCATCCGGAACACCGAGCCGAGCGGGCCGGCCTTGCGTTCCTCGCGGCCGAGGAACAGGTTGTCGGCGATGTCCAGGCCGGGCGCCACCGCGAGGGTCTGATAGACGGTCTCGATACCGGCCGTGCGGGCATCCATCGGCGTACGGAAACGGACCCGGCGGCCGTCCAGATAGATCTCGCCCTCGTCCGGTATCAGCGCACCGGAGAGCGCCTTGATCAGGCTCGACTTGCCCGCGCCGTTGTCGCCGATGACCGCCAGGATCTCGCCGGGATAGAGCTCGAGGTCGCTGCCGTCGATCGCGACGACCCGGCCGTACCTCTTGGTCAGGCCCTTGGCCTGCAGGACCGGGGATCCGTTGTTCACGTCTTCACCTTCCTGATCCACTGGTCGAGGGAGACCGCGACGAGCACCAGCAGGCCGATCGCGAAGCCCTGCCAGACCACCTCGACGCCGCCGAGCTGCAGGCCGTTGCGGAACACGCCGACGATGAGCGCGCCGATCAGCGTGCCGATCACGCTGCCGCGCCCGCCGAACAGGCTGGTGCCGCCGAGCACGACGGCGGTGATGGAGTCGAGGTTGTACTCGACGCCGACGTTCGGGCTGGCCGAGGCGAGCCGGCCGATCAGGATCCAGCCGCCGATCGCGTACAGCAGGCCGGCGACCGTGTAGACCGAGAACAGCACCCGGCCCGTCTGGATCCCGGCGAGCCGGGCCGCTTCGGCGTCGTCGCCCGTCGCGTACACGTGCTTGCCCCAGGCCGTCCGGGAGAGCGCGTAGAAGAAGTACGCGAACAGCAGGAGCATGATGATCGACCCGTACGTCAATCGGAAGTTGCCGATCGGAATCGAGTTGCCGGTCCACGTCATGAGCGAGGGCATGTCGGTGCCGCGCACGGTCTCGCTGTTGCTGACCACCGAGTTGAGCGAGAAGAAGATGGTCAGCGTGCCGAGCGTGACGATGAACGGCGGCAGCTTTATCCGGGTGACCAGAAAGCCGTTTATCGCGCCCATCGCCGTGCCGCAGGCGAAGCCGAGCAGCAGCGCGATGACGCCGGGCATCCCGGCGTCGACGCAGAAGGTGGCCATCAGGATCGACGAGAAGACCGCGATCGCGCCGGCCGACAGGTCGATGCCGGCGGTCAGGATGATCAGCGTCTGCCCCAGGGCGAGCGTGGCGATGACCGTGACCTGCTGAAGGACCAGCGACAGGTTGGTCGCCGTGAGGAAGCGGCCGTTGACGATCGAGAAAGCGATGATCGCGACGACCAGCACGGCCAGCGGCCCCAGAACCGGGTTGGCGTGCAGGAGGTGCTGGACGCGCAGTCCGAGCGAGTCGTTCTTGCGTACGTCGAAGTCAGCAGTGGCAGTTGTCGCCATGTGTCATCCCCAGCAGTTCTGCTTGCCCCACGCCGAGTCCTTGGACTCCACGCCGGCCTGCGGGTCGTCGGTGATCAGTTCGGTCCCGGTGTCGTAGAAGTCCTTCCCGGGTGTCGCCTGCGGCTTGGTGCCGTCCTTGGCGTACGCCGCGATGGCGTCCACACCCATCTGCGCCATCTTGAGCGGGAACTGCATGCTCGTGGCGCCGATGACTCCCTTGGAGACGTTGTCCACGCCGGGACAGCCACCGTCGATCGAGACGATGACGGTGTCCTTGTCGCGCCCGGCCGACTTGAGCGCCTGGTAGGCGCCGGCCGCCGCCGGCTCGTTGATCGTGTAGACCAGGTTGATCGAGGGATCCTTCTGGAGCAGGTTCTCCATCGCCGTACGGCCGCCGTCCTCGGCCCCGTCGGTGACGTCGTGCCCGGCGATCCGTGGGTCGTTCTCGTCGCCGATCCGGTTGGGGTCGCCGATCTCGATGCCGAAGCCGTCGAGGAAGCCCTGGTCACGCTTGACGTCGACGGACACCTGGTTGGCGTTGAGATCCAGCATGGCGATCTTCGCCTGCTTGCCGTCCTTGGCGAACTTCTCCCTGGCCCACTGCCCGATCAGCTTGCCGGCCTGGTAGTTGTCAGTAGCGAAGGTGGCGTCGGCCGCGTCGGGCGGGTCGACCGGGGTGTCCAGGGCGATCACCAGCATGTCCTGCTCGTGCGCCTGGTCGATCGACGGCACGATCGCCTTCGAGTCGTTCGGGGTGATCAGGAATCCCTTGGCGCCGAAGGACATCAGGTTCTCGATGGCCTGCACCTGGGCCTCGTTGTCGCCGTCCTGCTTGCCGGCGAAGCTCTGGAGCTCGAGGTCCTGCTCCTCGGCCGCCGCCTCGGCGCCCTTCTTCATCTGTACGAAGAACGGATTCGTGTCGGTCTTGGTAATCAGCCCGACGACTTCCTCGCCGGACCCTCTGTTGCACGCGGCCGTCGGCACGAGCATCACCGTCATCACGCAGCCCGCGGCCACCATCCTTCGTCCTCGAGACATGCCTCCTCCACCGATTTAGCTGTTGCTTCCGCAGTAGACGCCGAGGTTGACTACATGTCAACGATGCGTTGCGGACAGTGATCGACATCGACGGAGGCCCATATGACCGGGACCATCGGCGTCTTCATCGACGACGTCTCCGACCCGTTCTCGGCGGCCCTGCACCGGGCGATCGAGGACGAGGCCCGGGCCCACAACGCCCACGTCCTCACCGGCAAACCGCACGATCCGCTCACCAAGTCGTTCGACGGCCTGATCCTGGCCTCCACCGAGCCCGTACCGACCCGCACGCCGACCGTCGTCGTCGAGGCCACCACCGCCCCCGTCGACTCCGTCGTGTCCACCAACGTCTCCGGCGCCGCCACCGCCGTCCGCCACCTGATCGCCCAGGGCCACCGCCACATCGCCTACCTCGGCGACGCCGAAACGCTGCCCACCTCCCGCGATCGCTTCCGCGGTTACCTGCGCGCCCTCGGCGGCCGCCCGGGCCCGGTGGTGCACAATCTGCACGATCCGGCCGCCGCCGAACGCGCCGTCGTCACGATGATGCGCGCCGCACACCCACCGACAGCCGTCTTCGCCGCCCATCACACCCTGACCATCGGCGCCGTCCGCGCCCTCCGGCGCCTCGACCGCCAGCGCTCGGTGGCCCTCGTCGGCTTCGACGACTTCCCCCTGGCCGACCTGCTCGATCCGGCCATCACCGTCGTCGCCCAGGACCCCGTCCGCATGGGCCGCACGGCCGCCGCCGCCCTCTTCGAACGCATCGACGGCCACGACGGCCCGCCCCGCGAGATCCGCATCCCCACGACGCTCATCCGGAGAGGCTCGGGCGAGATCTAGAGGTACGCGGCGTCGGCCACCCCACCGCACTGACCGCCACCCACCTCTCAGCGCGACGGGGGTGCGGCGCGAGGCCGCAGCGCGCCTTTCGCGCCACTGCGTTCCGGGTTCCGGGGCACCCATCAGCGTCGTCGGCTCGCCCCGCCTCCTCGTCGAGCCCGGCGCTGCTCGGCCCCTCGTCGAGCACGGCGCTGCTCGGTCTCCGCTACCGCCAACGCCGGCTCCGCAACCTGGGCGACGACCGGCAGCCGGCGAAACGAGCGGCCGCGCCGACTCCCCCGACCTGCGCGCCGCGACCACCGCGCTGGCCGACGCGACGGGCCTCCGGCCCGGGCCGCACACGCCTCGAACACCGACTGCCTCCTCTTGCGCACAGCCGTCCCCGGCGCCACCGGACCGCTCTCACCTGTCCCGCCCCGGCGAGCCGTGCCCACCCCCGCCCGGAGAGCGAAATCATCGCGGAGTTGACCGCATGGGCGTCAGCCGCAGCGAACCGCCCGTCGGCACCTCGCAGAGTCACTAAGTGGCAGTTCTGCCTTTTGACAGTACTATCAAAATATGAAGGCTGTACTGACCGGCGCGACCAGGGGCCTCGGGGCGATCGCCGCCCGCGAGCTGGCCGCCCAGGGATACGAGCTCGTCCTGATCGTTCGTGACGCCGCCCGGGCCCCGGCGCTGCCCGGCGCCGACGTGGTCACGGCCGACCTGACCGACCTCGAGCAGGTTCGTTCGGCGGCCCGGGTGATCCGCGAACGGCATCCACGGATCGACGTGCTGATCAACAACGCCGGCCGGCACGGCTTCGAGGCGCGCACCACCGCCGCCGGCCTGCCCGAGATGGTGACGGTGAACTACCTGGCGCCGTGGCTGCTGACCAATGAGCTGCTGGGCACGTCGCTGAAACGGATCGTCACGGTCGCCTCCGAGGCGTCCCGCCACCACGGCACGTTCACGCTGCCCACGGCGTTGACGGACACGACACCGTTCACCCGGCGCGGTTCCTCGGCGGTCTACGGCCGGACCAAGCTGCTCGACATCATGTTCAGCAACGAGCTGGCCCGGCGCACCACGGCCACGGCCAACGCCCTCGACCCGGGCTTCAACACCACCGGCCTGGGCCGCGAGCTGCCGGGCGCCGCCGTACTGGAAAAGCTCTTGAAGACTCTGCACATCGGCGACCCACGGCGAGGCGCGGGCGGCATCGTCCGCCTGGCCACCGACCCCGCCCTGGCCACCGTGACCGGGGGATACTTCTCCGCACGCACCGGACAACCGATCACCCCGGTGGCCCCGGCCGGCAACCCCAACCTGGAGCGCCGACTGTGGGAGACAACCGAGGAGCTGATCGACCGTGTCCGCGCCTGACCACCCCCAGCCCGGCCTTCGCGAGCGCAAGAAGGCCCGGATCCGCGCCGAGATCCGCGCCCAGGCCATGCGCCTGTTCGCCGAGCAGGGCTACGCCGCCACCACAACCGAGCAGATCGCGGCCGCCGCCGACGTCTCTCCGAGCACGTTCTTCCGCTACTTCCCCACCAAGGAACGCCTGGTCCTGGCCGACGACCTGGAGGAGACGATGCTGGCCGCCTTGGCCGAACAACCCACCGACCTTCCGCTGCTGACCGTCTTCCTTCAGGCCGTCCGCACCGGCCTGTCCCGCACCGAACGCCAGTCGGAAGCCCAGCGCCGCACGCTGATCGCCGAGATCCCGTCCCTCCGCGAGGCCCAGTCGGCCGAGCTGGACCGCGTCATCACCGCCCTGGCCCGTGCTCTCCTGACCCGCACCGGCCGCCCCGCCACCGACTTCGAGTCCCGCATCTTCCTGGGCGCCCTGACCGGCGCCCTGCACGCCGCTCTCCAACTCCCGTCCCCCACCGGCGACTCCCTCGCCCGGGCTCTGAGCTACCTGGAGTCCGGTTTCCCGCTCGCCGTCGAGCCCTCCGACTCCGTCAGCAGATCGAACACCTGACCGTCGGCAAATCGAAAGCCCAGCCGTCGGCAAATCGAAAGTCTCCACGTCGGCAAATCGAAAGTTCGCCGCTGGAATTCGTCCGCCTTGTCGCCGGCGACCGCCTCGCCCTGCGCCGCGATCTCGATCGTCCGCAGGATTGTGCGGCGGCGAACGCCGATCCGGTGGGCTTCGTCGACTCCCCGGAGCTGCTCGTCATCGACGAGATCCAGCGCGTTCCCGAGCTTCTGCTGGCGATCAAGGCCGCCGTCGACGAGGACCCCCGGCCCGGCCGCTATCTGCTCACCGGTTCGTCCCGGCTGTTCGGGATGGTCGCGGCGCCGGGCGCCCTGCCCGGAAGGATGGAGACGATCGAGCTCTGGCCGTTCTCGCAAGGTGAGATCGACGGCGAACCGGACGGCTTCGTCGACGCGATCTTCGCCTTGGGACCGGCCCTGCGGCACGAGTCGACCGTGACGCGCGCCGACGACGCGGCAAGAATCATTCGCGGTGGCCTTTTCGTCGACTCGGGCATAGCGGCGAACGAGGTCGCTGTCGATGCTCGCGCGCTGCTGCGGCCGGGTGCGCCGTTCGGCCCACTGCTTGAGTCGTTCGTGTTGTCCGAGCTGTCCCGGCAGCTCACATGGTCCGAACAGCAGGCCGACCTCTCGCACTACCGCGACACAGACTTCGTCGCCGGGTCGTTCTGTACACCGGCACCTCGACGCTGCCGTTCGGTGACAAGTTGCGTGCGGTCCCGGTCAGCGCCCTCTAGCAAGTAGCGGCGCCGCGGTAGGAACCGCGGCGCCGCACTCGGAGGGGAAAGACGATCAGGGGAAGTTGGTGACTGTCGACGGGGTGACGCTGCTGGCCTGGGCCGGGGCGCCGATGTTGTTGACCACGTGGTCGATCGTGCCGGAGGCCAGGGAGATGGTGAAGATGTTGTGGAGCTTCACGCCGCCGTTGGCGGAGGCCTGGAAGCCGTTGGCCGAGTGGACGGCCGGGTTGACGTTGAAGAAGGCGTAGCTGCCCATGGCCCAGGCCTCGTGGCTGGTGACCGAGTCGGCGACCTTGTAGGCGGGGTAGCCGAGGACGCCGTCGGAGCGCCAGGCCGCGTTGGACGGCGGGTCGTACGGCTGCTCGTTCTGCAGGAAGTACGTGCGGCCGCCGTTGCCGTTCCAGAGGACCTCGGTCTTCTGGTAGTGCTCGACGAACAGGCCGTACGCGGTGACGTTGTTGCCGTTGACGATCAGGCCGCTGTCGGCGGTGTTGATCGTCCAGCCGTACGTGCCGGCGTTGCCGTGGTCGGCGCGCCACGCCCAGATGTGGTCGATGATGACGTTGTTGCTGTTCACCAGCAGGCTGTTGGTGGCCTTGCCGGCGACGTAGCCGCCGATCCGGAAGAAGACGTCCTGGATGGTGGTGGGGTTGGCGGCGTGCGACGCGGAGGAGCCGGACGGGCCGACCACGAGCAGGTTCGCCGAGTTCGTCGTGCCGGCGTCGAACAGGATGCCGGCGATCTTCACGCCGTCGACGTCGGCGACCTGCATCGGGGTGACGCCGTTGTCGGGGATGATCGTGGCGTAGCCGAGGCCGAGCACGACCGTGTTGGCGCGGGTCACGTTGATCGTCTGGTCGACGTGGTAGATGCCGGGCTGGAAGATCAGGTTGAGGCCCTGGGCCAGCGCCTGGTTGATCCGGGCCGCGCTGTCACCGGGCTTGGCCACGTAGAACTGGCTGAGCGGGATCGACGAGCCGGGAGTGTTGCCGTTGACCCAGGTCGCGCCGGCCGCGTTGGTCTGCAGGTTCGGCACGAAGACCGCGTAGTCGCTGCCGCTCTGGTAGAGGTACGGCTTCTCCCGGATCACCGGGGTCTGGCCGATCACCGTGTACGGCGGGGTCGGGTAGCTGGCCGCGGGAGCGCCCTGCACGCCGACGAAGGTCTGGTTCCACACCGCGTTGGTGTTCGAGCCGATCTGGCTGTTGCGGGTGAACCACTGCTGCTGCGAGTACTGGCCCTCGGATCCGCTGATCCGCGAGTCGGCGATGTAGCCGCCGGACGCCCAGCCGTAGCCGTTCGGGGCCAGGTTCAGGTCGCCGTGGATGTCCATCCGGCGGAACGGCGCGGCCTGCGAGACGGCCCAGCGGTTGGCCCCGTTGACCGGGTAGACCGACACGTTCTCGGTGGAGCGCCAGAAGTTCTGGGTGGCGTTGCCCTGGAACCAGCCGGCGTCGACGGTGATGTCACCGTTGATCCGGACGTCCTGCGGGTTCTGGCCGAGGCCGACCACCGAGGTGTAGAAGCCGACCTGGATGTTCAGGCCGTTGTAGGTGCCCGGCTTGAACGCGAGCACGTAGCGCCCGGTGCCGAACTGGGCCTTCTCCTGCTGGGCGAAGATCTGGTCGGCCCGGGCCTGGATGCTGGCCGACGACATCGACGGGTCGAAGACCACGACGTTCGTGCCGAGGCTGCCGCCGCCGGGGATCGGGTCGGGGTTGGTGGTGCCGCCACCGCCGAAGACTTTGAACTCCCAGAGCGAGTAGCCGTAGGCGGTGGTCCGCTGGGTGCCGTACATCCGCACGTACCGGCCGGTGCCGTTGACGTTGAGCGACTGGACGCCGCCGGTCGCGGTGGTCGTCGAGTACACGTTGGTCCAGGTGCTGGCGTTGTCCGACACCTGGATCTGGAAGGCCTTGGCCGCCGCGGTCTCCCAGTTCAGCTCGACCCGGGTGATCGCCTGGGAGCTGCCGAGGTCGACCTGCAGCCACTGCGGGTCGGAGAAGGCCGACGACCAGCGGGTGCCGGTGTTGCCGTCGACCGCCTCGGACGCCGCGTAGGCGCCGGACGCCTCGGTGGACGACGCGGTCGCCGGTTTGCCCTGCGAGAGCAGGGTTTCGGCGGCGCTGGCGCCGACCGAGGTGACGGCGCCGTAGCCGGCCACGACGACGGCCACCAGGCCGCCGGCGGCGGCGAGGCGCCAGGGGGAGCGTCTCCGCAGTGTGGTCATTACTTCTCCTAGGACGGGGATGGCGCAAGGGGGACTGCTTGCGCTTGACAGGGAAGTACGGGGAGAGCGCTCCCCCGGCATCGACGCTAAGGACGGTCATTAACAGTTGTCCATAGCTCGTCACGGTTCCGGAACTGTTACGGACTTGCGGTCGTAACACCGCCTCGCTGGGCCGTTCTGCCCCTTCGGGCATTTGCGCAGCTCGATGACGTGCGGCGGTTGCCCGTTCGGCCGTAAAAGGGCCGATAACCAAGAGTCCGGAACCGGTTCCGCCACGCTCCGGGAAAAGCGGCAATTCCGTAGATCTTGGTTCGGAAAGCGCTTCCCGCCTACCCTGGGTCGTTATGCGGCTGGTCCTCACGAGCGACACCCACCTGCCCAAGCGCGCCCGCGACCTGCCGGCCCCGCTGTGGGCGGCGATCGAGGCGGCCGACGTCGTCGTGCACGCCGGCGACTGGGTTGACGAGGCGGCCCTCGACGCGTTCGAGGCACGGTCGAAAAGGCTGATCGCCTGCTACGGCAACAACGACGGAACCGGGCTGCGGTCCCGGCTTCCGGAGATCGCGTACGAGAACCTGGACGGCCTCCGCCTCGCCGTCGTCCACGAGACCGGCCCGTCCCACGGGCGCGAGCAGCGGTGCGCGCAACGATTCCCGGACGTCGACCTGCTGGTCTTCGGGCACTCGCACATTTCCTGGGACACCACCGCGGGCACCGGGCTGCGGCTGCTCAACCCCGGTTCACCGACCGACCGGCGCCGGCAGCCGCACTGCACGTACATGACGGCCGCCGTCGAGGACGGCCGGCTCACGAAGGTGGAACTGCACCTGCTGCCGCCGCGGTGATCTCGAGGGCGGCCCGGCGCGGATCCTCCGACCACCGGCTCGCGAAGGCGTCCATCAGGCGCCAGCCGGCCCGGTGCAGCGCGCCCTGCCGGGCCAGGTGGGCCTCGACGCCGTCGGGGTGCGGACCGCAGATGACGCCGAGCTCGCCCACGCAGAGGTCGACCACCCACGGGCCGACCGCGTAGCCGGGACGCGCCCGCACACCGAGTCGCCCCAGCTCGGCCGCCAGTTCGGCGGCCCACCCCGCCGCCTCGGCCGCGTCCGTCAGGTCGGGCGCCCCCGCGGCCGCGTACTCGAAGAACTCCCCGATCAGCCCGTCCACCTCGGTCAGGGCGGTCACCACGATCAACCGCTGCCGGGCCCGGGTCACCATCACGTTGAACAGGTTCGGGTCGGCCACGAAGCGCCGCCGCCCGGGCGGATCGCCCGGGGTCAACCCGAGCGACACGATCACGACCTCGGCCTCGCTGCCCTGGAACGAGTGCACCGTGCCGACCCGCAGCCCCAGTTCCTCGATCCGCTCCACGCTGTACGCGTCGACGAGCGCCGCCTCCAGCGCCTCCGCCTGGGCCCGGAACGGCGAGATCACCCCGATGCCGCCGCGCACCGTCCCGGCCAGCTCCTCGACCAGTTTGAGCACGGCGCCGACCTCGTCGCCCTCGACCCGGACGACGTCGATGGCGTCCATGTTCTCGGTGGCCGGCGTCCGGGTCATCACCGAGAGCCGGTCGCCGTAGAAGCGCCGCGCCGAGAAGCCGATCAGATGCGGCGTGCTGCGATGGTGTTCGGCCAGCCAGGTCGTCGCGGCCGCGCCCGCCGCCAGATCGAAGGCGCTGACCCGGCGGACGTCCAGTCTCTCGTCCGCCTCGTGCCGGGCCAGCACGTCGGCCACGTCGACGTCGCTGACGAACGAGACGAACCGCAACTGCCGCGGATCGCCCACGATCAGCGCCCGCTTCGCCCGGGCCAGCACCGGCGCCGCCCGCACCTGGTCCACATGGGACGCCTCGTCCAGCACCACCAGGTCGAACATGCCGGGCGCGGCCGGCAGCAGGTCCTCCACGTCGGCCACGGTGCCGATCCACAACGGCAGCGCCCGGACCAGCGGTGGCGCGTCGAGCTGGGCCAGCAGCTCCCGCCGCCGGTTCCGGCCCGCCCGCAGCGCCGTGGCCAGCGCCGCCGCCCCGCGCCGGGCCTCACGATCCCAGCGTTTCTCACTGCGCGCGGCCCGGCGCATGGCCGCGCCGACCGCCTCGGCCAGCCGGGCCTCGGCCGCGTGCAGGGCGGCCCACCGCGGTTCCAGGTCGGTGCCGCCGGTCGCGGCCAGCCGGGCCGCCGCCCGCTGCGCGGTCGCCGCCTTCAGGGCTTCGATGACCCTTTCGTCGGGTACGCCCCGACGAGCGCCCAACCGCAGCCGGGTCCACCACCGCGCCGGCCTCCCACCGGCCAGCGTCCCCTCATGCCGTCCCGAGAACGCGCCCGGCACGTCGCTCGCCAGCTCGGGAATCAGCGGCTGCCATGCCGGAAGCTCCGCCGCGCGAAGCTCCACCTCCAGCGCCGCCGTGATGAGGGCACGCTCACGGCGTACCGAATCAAGCGCCTCCCGAACGGCCGTGACATCCGCGCGAAGCTGCCCCTCACCGGCGCCCCGGTCGGCGCCGGCGGCCAGCTCGGCCGCGAGCCGCTCCCGCCCGCCGGCGTCGCCGAACAGCACCGGAACCGGACCGGGATAGCGGTCGAGCAGCCCGGCCAGCACCTCGGCCGCGTGCGGCGACTGGGTGGCGACCAGCACGGACCCGCCCCGATGCACCACCTCGAGGGCGGCCGCGACCACGGTGTGGCTCTTGCCGTTGCCGGGCGGCCCCGACACCACCGTGATCGGCGCCGTCCGGGCCCGCCGCACCACTTCGGCCTGCGCCTCCGTCAACGGCAAGGGCGACAGAACCGGCCCGTCGGCGCCGGCCGTGGACCGATCAGCCGGCTCGTCGGCGTAGACGGCGGCCAGGGCCGTGCCGCCGAGGTCACGCCCGGCCCAGCTGCGCAGGCTGTCGGCCAGACCGGCGCCGAAGACATCGCGAGCGACATAGAGGGCGGCCGACGGGATCAGCACCACACGATCACCGGGCGCGCGCCGGCTCGTCGCCATCGCGTCGACACTCAGCCCGGTGGCCCGGGCCGCCGACCACAGCCACGCCTTGGTGCCGGTGGCGTCCAGCCAGCCCGGCTGGGCCAGCCCCGGCGCGGCCTCCAGCGCCGCGGCCAGATCCCGGTCACCGATCAGCGGCGTGATCTCCAGATCGCCCGCCGGCGCCACCGTGTACCCGGTCAGCCCCCGCACGAGCTGCACCGGCTGGCTGAGCAACGGCACCCGGATCTTGGTGAGCTTGCCGTCGACCTCGGCCCGGCCGGCCAGGAAGCCCCACCCGACCCGCAGCGGCCGCTCCTCCTTGTGCAGGGCGCCCACCGCGGCGAGCCGGTTGACCTCGGCTTTCCGGGGCGCCTTGTGCGCCGCGTCCAGCCACACGAACGGCAGCCCACCCCGCGTCACGTCCAGGACGCGGTCACCACCCGCCGGCGCCAGCTCGGCCAGGGCAGCAAGAACACGGGACGCCTGCACCGCGACGACGCTACCGCCCGAGGTCACGCCCCGCCCCCTCGCGCCTGCGGACGAGGGGTCAGCGCAACCGGACCGGGCCGGCGTCGATGGGGACGCGGAAGAGGTGGTACGGGTAGGTGCGCTTGTCGTCGCCGTTCTGGTACGTGGCCTGGCGGTGCAGCTGGTTGGCGGTCACGTACAGGTAGCCGTCGGCCACTGACATCGTGTCGGGCCAGAGCAGCCGCGAGTCGTGGGCCACGGTCTCGAACGTGCCGTCCGGCAGGCGGCGCAGGACGGCGTTGTGCTCCCAGTCGGTCAGATAGAAACGGCCCTGGTCGTCGGTTTCGAGGCCGTCGGAGCCGCCGCCCTTGTCGCCCTCGTCGACGACCGTGGCCGTCACGTCGGCGTCGCTCAAGCCCCGATCGAACAGCGCCTCGGCCGACACGCTGTGCCAGCGACGCGAGATCAGCGGGCAGTAGTAGACGCGGGAGCCGTCGGCGGCGATGGCGATGCCGTCCGAGCCCATCTTCACCGGCTGCGGCGGCCCGTCCTTCGGCCGTTCCAGGAACGGGACACCCTCCACAATGGGCAGCATCTCCGGCGGCGGGAGCGCCTTGGTGGACGGGTGGTCGTGCAGCCGCCGCCAGGATTCGCCGGTCCGCAGGTCGACGACGATCAGGCCGTTCGGGCCCTGGTCGGACGAGTCGGTGATGTAGGCGGCGTTGCGGCGCAGATCGAAACGGACATCATTGAGGTACGTCGTGGGCAGCGCCACCTCGGGTGAAAAGGTGATCGTCCGGACGACCTGGTCGGTGGTGAGGTCGACGCAGACCAGCTTGGGGCCGCCCGGCTTCGTGGGCTGGAACATCGGGCTGCCGGTGTCGAGGATCCACAGCCGGTCGGCCGGGTCGACGACGATGCTCTGCACCGAGACCAGCGCCTCGGCGTCGCCCTCGTCCCGCGGACTGTTCCAGTCCTGGTCGGGGAACGGGTGCACCTCGCCGTCGCGGATCTCCCCCACGGTGAACGGCACGTCGTCGCCCCACTTGGGGAAGTTCACGAACACGCGACCGGTGTGCGAGACGCTGACGCCGGTGGGCATCGGGCCCGACTCGAAGGTGTGAACAGTTTCCAGAGCTGTCATCTCGGGCGGGTACCCAGGCCTGGAGCAGGTAACCCGGGTGGGACGAACCCACCCGGGTCGCACGGGTCAGCCCAGGTCGACCGACGGGTAGAGCGGGAAGCCCGCGAGCAGCTCGTTGGCCTGCTTGCTGACGCTCTCGGACACCGCCTCGTCGAGCTGGAACTTGGCCTTGGAGCCCTCGGCCGGCTTCGTGCTGCTCAAGACCGTGTGGATCAGCTCGGCGATGGTGTCCATCTCGGCCGCGCCGAGGCCACGCGAGGTGAGCGCCGGGGTGCCCACGCGAATGCCGGAGGTGTACCAGGCGCCGTTCGGGTCGTTCGGGATGGCGTTGCGGTTCGTCACGACACCGCTGTCGAGCAGGGCCTGCTCGGCCTGGCGGCCGGTGAGGCCGAACGGGTGCACGTCGATCAGCACCAGGTGGTTGTCGGTGCCGCCGCTGACCAGCTGGACGCCCCGCTTGAGCAGGCCCTCGGCCAGCGCCTGGCTGTTCGTGACGATCTGCTGGGCGTACGTGGCGAACTCGGGGCGGCGGGCCTCGGCGAACGCGATGGCCTTGGCCGCCATGACGTGGGCCAGCGGGCCGCCGAGCACCATCGGGCAGCCGCGGTCGACCTGGGACGCCAGCGACTCCTGGGCGAAGACGGCGCCGCCGCGCGGGCCGCGCAGGCTCTTGTGGGTGGTGGTGGTGACGATGTGCGCGTGCTCGATCGGGTTGAAGTCGCCGGTGAAGACCTTGCCCGCGACCAGGCCGGCGAAGTGCGCCATGTCGACCATGAAGGTCGCGCCCACCTCGTCGGCGATCTCGCGGAGCGTCGCGAAGTTCACCTTGCGGGGGTAGGCCGAGTAGCCGCCCACGATGATCAACGGCTTGAATTCCTTCGCCGTGTCGCGCAGGGCCTTGTAGTCGATCTGGCCGGTGGCCGGGTCGACGCCGTAGCTGCGCTGGTCGAACATCTTGCCGGAGATGTTCGGGCGGAAGCCGTGGGTGAGGTGGCCGCCGGCGTCGAGCGACATGCCGAGCATGCGCTGGTTGCCGAACGCGGCCCGCAGCTCGGCCCACTCGGCGTCGGTCAGGTCGTTCACCTGCCGCTTCTCGAACTTCTTGAGGTACGGAACCTCGACCCGGTCGGCCAGGATGGCCCAGTACGCGACCAGGTTGGCGTCGATGCCGGAGTGCGGCTGCACGTACGCGTACTCGGCGCCGAACAAAGCCTTGGCGTGCTCGACGGCGACCGCCTCGACGGTGTCGACGTTCTGGCAGCCGGCGTAGAAGCGGCGGCCGATGGTGCCCTCGGCGTACTTGTCGGAGAGCCAGTTGCCCATCGCGAGCAGGACGGCCGGGGACGCGTAGTTCTCACTGGCGATCAGCTTCAGCGACTCGCGCTGGTCGTGCAGCTCTTTGGCGATCGCGTCGGCGATGCGGGGCTCGACGGACCGGACCACCTCGAGGGCGGAGCGGAAAGCGGCGGATTCGGCGTTCAACTCAGCAGACACAAGGACCTCCCTATCACGATGAAGAGGCCCAGGCGCACGGCAGGTCAGAGGAGCCGCTCCCCGATGGTGGCCCATCCGAACGCGCCAGTCACGGCCCGGGGCCAGCATACCGGGCGAGAACGGGTTCGCGCTGATCCGGCGCTGACGGGACCCCCGTGGAAACGATCACTTACTAGGGTGATCGGAGTGAACGGCGTACAGATCCTGCTGATCATCGGCTGCGGCATCGCGGTCTCGTCGCTGGCCAAGCGGCGGGGCGTCGAGCCCGGCTGGATCATCGTGGTGCTCGCGGCCGCGGCATCCTTCATTCCGGGGGTGCCGCGGCTCGAGCTCGAGAGCGAGGTGATCCTCGCGCTCGTGGTGCCGCCGCTGCTCTACTCGGCGACCCGCGGGGCGTCGTTCGCGTCGTTCGGGGCGAACCTGCGCCCGATCATCAACCTCGGTGTGATCCTCGTGGTGCTGACCGCCGGCGTGCTCGGTTACGTGACCTCGTGGATCCTGCCGACGCTGGGGCTGGCCACCGCTTTCGTGCTGGGCTCGGTGCTGGCGCCGCCGGACACGATCACCACCGTGTCGCATGGGGAGGAAATGGGGCTGCCGAAGCGGGCCACCTCCGTGCTCACCGGCGAGAGCCTGGTCAACGACGCGACCGCGCTGACCCTGTTCGCCATCGCGGTGGGCGCGGTGAACGGCGAGCACGCGACCTTCGGCGGCGGTGTGGCCGAGTTCTTCCGCAACGCGGCCCTCGGGGTGCTCATCGGTGCCGCGCTGTCCTCGGTGGCCCTGCTGATCCGCAAACGGCTGCGCAATCCGACGCTCGAGACGGCGCTGGTGCTGCTGGTGCCGTTCACCGCGTTCCTGGCCGCGGAGGAGGCACACGCCTCGGGCATCCTGGCCGTGGTGGCGGCCGCCTTCGCGATCACGCTGAACCTGTCGCTCGACCCCAACTTCCAGTATCCGGGCGGCTACCTGACCCGGATCCAGGAGAACAACGTCTGGCCGGTGATCGACTTCCTGCTGGAGACCTTCGTCTTCGCATACATCGGCCTGCAATTGAAGTTCGTCCTGCGGGATCTGGCCCAGGAAGAGGAGCCGGGCCTGACCCGCACCCTGGTCGCGGCCGGGGTGCTGCTGGTGGTGGCGATCCTCTTCCGGCTGTTCGGCGTCTTCGTGCTGTTCGAGCGCTACCGGCGCCGGGACACTCGCCGCAAGCGCCGGATCAAGGAGGACGTCTACTACCGCGCCCGCTGGCAGCGGCACGAGGAGGAGCGCCGCAAGCGCGGCCTGAAGCCGCAGGAGCCGCCGACGCGCAAGGAGATCCTGCTGGTCGGCTGGACGGGCATGCGCGGCATCCTCACGCTGGCCGCCGCGGCCGGTATCCCGGAGCACACGGCGTCGGGCGCGCCGTTCCCCGGCCGCGACGCCATCCAGGCCATCGCGCTGATCGTCACGCTCGGCACCCTGCTGATCCAGGGCACCACGATCGGCTGGCTGGCCCGCAAGCTGAAGTTCGACCTGGCCGGCGAGCACGCCGAGGAACAGGCCGACCGCGAGGAGGCCGAGCGGATCGTCGCCGAGGCCGCCGCCCAGCCGGCGGCGGACCTCGACGCGAGCTTCGACGCTCAGCGGCTCGCCCTGGCCACCGCGGTCCGCGATCACCGGGTCGGCCAGGACGCCGCCCGCGAGATCATCGACGAACTGGACCTCCGGCAGGCCGCCCGGCATACATCCTGAGCAGAGCGTCAGTTCCGTAACCAGTTTTACTTGCCTGTAACACCGAGCATCGATAAGACTGACTGCGTTGGTCGCACCCCCGCCTCCGAATCCCCCACCGGATCACCTCGGCCGTCCCCGGGCCGGTCCCGGCCGCGGCGGCGCGGGGTGCGCCCCTATATGCCGGTCAATTGCAGGCCGAGCCACAGCGCGAGCACGCCCGCGGCCAGCGCGACCGGCACCGTGACCAGGCCCAGCCGCAGGAAGACGCGCGCGTCCGGGGCCGCGTCCTGGTTGTGCAGGATCTGCCGCCACAGCAGCGTGGCCAGCGAACCCACGTAGGTCAGGTTCGGGCCGACGTTGACGCCGATGAGCATGGCCAGCAGCAGGCCCGGCGACGACTCGACGCCGGGCAGCAGCACCAGCGTGGCCGGCAGGTTGTTCAAGAGGTTGGCCAGTACGGCGGCGAGCCCGGCCATGGCCAGCATCTCCCCGAGGCCGGCGCCGTCCGGCACGAGATGATCGATCAACGACCCGAGCCCGTGCACCCGGACCGCCGCCACCACGACGCCGAGAGCCAGCACGAAGGCGCAGAATGCCGGGTTTGCGGCCTTGATCAAGGTCAACGGCGACGACCGCAGCGGTACGGCGAGCGCGATCGCCCCCACGACCGCGACCCAGGCCGGGTGCACGCCCAGCGGCTGCGCCACCGCGAAGCCGGCCAAGGTCAGCCCGAGCACCACCAGCGCGTACCGAGGGGGCGGGCCGTCGTCGCCGTCGGTCTCGGGCTCGGCGCGTACCCGCAGATCTCGCCGGAAGAACCAGCGGAACACGACGTACTCGGCGAGGATCACGGCCACCCAGGGCAGCGCCATCACCCCGGCGAAGCCCAGGAAGGTCAGGCCGCTGGCCGCGAAGGCGAGCAGGTTGGTCAGGTTGGAGACCGGCAGCAGCAGCGACGCCGAGTTGGCCAGGTGGGCCGACGCGTAGGCCGGCGGGCGAGAGCGGACTCCGGTACGGGCGGCGGTCACCAGCACGACCGGGGTGAGCAGCACGACCGTCGCGTCCAGGCTCAGCACCGCCGTGGTCAGCGCGGCCGCCACGAAGACCGCGCCGAGCAACCGCACCGGGCGGCCGCGGCTGATCCCGGCCGCGATCCGGCCGGCGTACCGGAAGACGCCGTGCTCGTCGGCCAGCTGCGCGACGACCAGGACGGCGGCCAGGAAGCCGACGGTCGGGCCGAGCTCGCGCAGCTCGTCCCAGGCCGCGCTCAGCGGGACCAGGCCGGCGACCACGGCGAGCACGGCCGCCGGCACCGCCGCCGCCGCCTCCGGCAGGCCGCGGGGACGGATCACCGCGAACGCCAGCACGCCGGCGAGCAGCAGCGCCGCAATGATCAAGTCCACGGCGGGAGACTACGAGCCGAACAGCTCTCCCGCACCCGAGACGCCGAGTACGCGGGCCACCACGCCGGTGGCCTTCGTCACCCGGAAGGCGGTGCCACCGGCCTGCGCGGCGTTGTAGCCGTCGATCAGCGCGCCCAGGGCCTCGGAGTCCAGGAAGGTCGTACCGCCGAGGTCCACGACGACGTCACCGCCGTCGACAGCGGTCAGAATCGCCACCCGCAGGTCGTCACGGGCGTTGATGTCCAGTTCGCCGTCGATGCGCAGGAGGGTGGCCGCACCATCGGCCGTCCGCTCCTGGCCGATGTTGTAGGAGTCAGCCACGGGCCTTTTCTACCAGCAGTTGATCGGATCAGCCCGGGAAGCTGGCCCAGACGTGCTTGGCATCGCCGGTCGTGTACCAGCCGACGTCGATCGCGAAGGTGCGTGCGAGCTGGAGGCCGAGCCCGCCGGCGCCGAGCGGGCGCCCCTCGGCCACCCGGGGCTCCGCCTCCAGGTCGTGGTCGGCGACGTCGATGATCAGCCGGTCCTCCTGCCGGAGCAGGCGCACTTCGGTCGGCGGCAGCCCATGCCGCAGCGCGTTGGTCGCCAGCTCGGTGGCGACCACGGCCACCTTGTCGGTCAGGTCGTCCTGCGCCGCCGCGGGCACCCGCGCGATCGCCTCACGCAGGGCCGCCCGCAGACCGCGCAGCTCACCGAATTCGTCCAGCTTCCAGCACCGCAGCTCGGACGCGGCCGGAAAGGGTGCCGAGACGCGGAGCGAAGTCATGGGTCCATCTTGCCCGTTCTGCGGCTCCTGACACTGGCCCGTACAGACCTGGACCGGACAACTTACGTACTAATCCGATTTGGCACTGCCCGGCTCGGCCATCTTCCGGTGCATCTCGGCCTTGGCCTTGTCCGGCATCACCTTCGACGCGGCGCCCTGCACCTTCGTCTTCAGCGATCCGGCCACCACCTTCTCCTCGCCCTTCATCAGCGCCTTGAAGCCCTGCTCGGCGACCTGGGCCGGATCGTCCTTCTTGCCGGTGCCGACCGCGGTGTCCATCATCTCGGCCCGCTCGAAGAACTGTGTGTCCGTCGGCCCCGGCATCAGCGAGGTGACAGTGACCCCGGTGTCCTTGAGCTCGGCCCGCAGCGCCTCGGCGAACGACTGCACAAAGGACTTCGACGCGTTGTAGACCGCCTGGTAGGTGCCCGGCATCATCGACGCGATCGACGAGGTGAACAGCACCCGGCCCGCGCCCCGCGCGACCAGGTCGGGCAGCACCCGCTTGGCCAGGTGCACGGTCGAGGTCACGTTCACCGCGATGATCTCGAGCTCGTCCTCCAGGTCGGTCTCCCGGGTGAAGTCGCCACCCAAGCCCCGGCCGGCGTTGAACGCGATCGCGTCGACCGGGCGGCCGGCCTCGCGGATCGCGGCGTACGCCTGCTCCACGCCTTCGAACGTGGCCAGGTCGGCCCGCACCGCTGTCACCTGGCGCTCGCCGTCGCGGCGGAGGTCGGCCGCGGCCTGCTCGATGTCGGCGTCCTCGGCCACCACCAGGAGATCGAAGCCGTTCTGTGCGAATTGCCGTGCCAGCTCATATCCGATGCCACTCGAGGCACCCGTCACCACTGCGAAAGTCATGCCCCTGGCGTGCCCGCCCCGGAGCGATTCAATCGACCACGGGCAAGATCCGCTCCGTATATTTGCTATCACGCAAAGTAACTCATACTTTCGGCTAGTCTTTCCTGGCCCTCTCGGCTAGGGTTCTCATATCCGAACGGCCACGTGTGCGGGTCGATGGTTATCGGATCGATCGCCGTCGACCAGATAAAGGGACACCCGACCGAACGGGTCCAGCCAGTGATGGCGGGACCGGCTCTCCGGTAGGTGCCAGGGAGGACCAAGCATGACCGTCACCGAGACCAAGACTTCTGCTGACGCGGAGACGATTCCGGCCGGCGCCGCGGCGCCCGTCGACAGCGCCGCCGAGCTGCTGAACGCGATGGCCGCGATGCCGGCCGGTCACCCGTCCCGCGCGGCCCTGCGCGACCGGGCGATCGAGGCCTGGCTGCCGCTGGCCCGCCACCTCGCCCACCGCTACTCCGGCCGCGGCGAGCCCACCGACGACCTCGTCCAGACCGCCAACGTCGGCCTGATCAAGGCCATCGACAAATTCGACCCCGAGCGCGGTGTCGACTTCGCGGGTTACGCGATCCCGACGATCATCGGCGAGATCAAACGCCACTTCCGCGACCGTACGTGGTCGGTCCGCGTCCCGCGCCGCCTGCAGGAACTGCGCCTGGCCATCACCGAGGCCAACAGCACCCTGACCCACAGCCTCGGCCGCTCCCCGACGGTCGCCGACGTCGCCACCCACCTGGGCGTCAGCGAGGAAGACGTCCTCGAAGGCCTCGAAGGCGCCCGCGCCTACAACGCCACCTCGCTGTCCACCCCGATCTCAGCCGACGGCACCACCGAACTCGGCGACACCCTCGGCGGCGAAGACACCGAGTTCGAACTCGCCGAGACCCGCGTCGCCCTGGGCCCGGCCCTGGCCACCCTCGACGAGCGCGAGCAGAAGATCCTCACCCTGCGCTTCTACGGCAACCTGACCCAGTCGCAGATCGCCGACCAGATCGGCATCTCCCAGATGCACGTCTCGCGCCTGCTCACCAAGGCCCTGACCAAGCTGCGCGCGCAGCTGTCGGCCGACGCGCTCTGATTCACCGACTTTCGTGGCCGGCCCGGTTCGGGCCGGCCACGACTGTTTCCGGCGCTTTCTCAGGCGATCGGCGTCAGCGGGCCGTAGCCCGTGCCGATCCTGATCGCGGGACGCAGCGTCGTGCCCGCGCCCGGCAGCAGCAGCAACGCGCCGGTCGACTTCTGCACGGCGGCCAGGTCAGGGAAGCCGTCCCGGTCGAAGTCGCCGACCGAGATCACGTCACGCAGGCCGCTCGCGACGGTGCCGAGCGGGAACTGCCGGACGAAACCGTTCTTGCGGCCGGTGATCAGGTAGAGCTTGCCGTCGGCGAGCCGGGCCACCAGATCGGGCCAGCCGTCCCGGTTGAAGTCGCCGGCGCCGGTCAGCTCCGTCTTGCCGCCGAAACCCTTGCCCACCTGCTTGGCGCCGCGGAATTTGGCGCCCGCCTGACCGGCGTACAGGAAAAGGTTGTTGCTCTTGGAAACGGCGAGAAGGTCGGGGTAACCGTCGCCGGTGAGGTCGCCGATCGTGGTGATGTCGCGCAGCACCTGCCAGCCGCTGCCGACCTTCTTGCGCGTACCCAGGCCCGAGCCGGTGCCGGGATAGAACCACAGGTCGCCGTTGCTCTGCCGGGCGACGACGTCCTCGCGGCCGTCCCGGTTGAGGTCGAGGCGGACCAGCGCGTTCATCGCGGCGAAGCCGCTGCCGATCGTGCGCCGGGCGGCGAAGTCGACGCTGCCGCCGTTGCCCGGGAACATCGAGACGTACCCGGTGGCCGACCGGGCGATGACGTCGGACCAGCCGCTGACGTTGAAGTCGGCGCCGCGGGTCCGGGACAGCGGCGCGAAGTCGACGTAGTTGCTGTCGACGTTGATCGTGACGCCGCCCCACGTCTCCTTGTGACCGCCGCGGTACTGCTTCATCCGCCGGTGACCGGGCCAGGCCGTGGCCGGGATCTTCGCGTCGGTCAGCGTGACGACCTGGTCCCAGCGGGCGAAGTCGACGAAGTCGGGCCGGGCGTGACCGGCGGCCGAATAGCTCGCCACCTGGTCGGCGATGCCCGAACTGACGCTGCTGTAGAAACCGCTGAAGTAGCCGCCGTCGTGCAGGCGGGACGTCCAGCCGTTCATGAAGGCGAGCACGCCCGTACGGCAGGCGGCGTCGTCCGTCCGGTAAGCCTCCATGTCGTAGATGATCACGGAGTCGCGGGCGAGACCCAGCGCCGTCGCCTGGGCGATGGCGTCCGTCGCGGCGGCCCGGCCCTGACCGCCGGCCTGCGCGTTGGTGATCAGGTTGCGGCCGCGGCCGACCGTGGTGCACGAGGCCTGCGGCCCGACGTACAGCGGAAGCAGCTTCCAGCCGGCCTGCACCTGCTCCTTCACCCAGGCGGCGGTCAGCTGCGGCTGGGCGCACCCCCGGTTGACACCGCCGATGTAGATGCCGATCGCCTTGAACGGCGACGACTGGCGCCACGCCTTCATCGCCGCGCTCGACGGCGCGCTGCACGCGTCGAAGGCGTACCCCTTGAAGGTTCCAGGTTGGACGGTGACGAACGTGGCCGCGTCGGCCCGGGTCAACGCGAACGACGACAAACCCACCACCACGGCGGCGATGACGCCACCGGCGAGCAACTTGCGGCGCGCGCGCAACAGAACCTTCACGGCGTAGCAGCCAAGCAAAGAGAACCGTGAATGCGCCAGGCCCGAACGGCCGATCTTCAGCGCCGTCCGGCGCGTTCGGCACGGGCCGCCCGGGTCCCCGTTCGAACAACCATCGCCACTCTGTGCGTTGCGCCACCCGAAGCCCGGCTACCGTAGATAAGCGATGCCACCTTCAGCCGACCTTCCGGGATTCCTGCACGGCGTCGCTCCGTACCTCGACCGGTGGGG
Source organism: Actinoplanes sp. NPDC048796 (assembly GCF_040650035.1). Taxonomy (NCBI): domain Bacteria; kingdom Bacillati; phylum Actinomycetota; class Actinomycetes; order Micromonosporales; family Micromonosporaceae; genus Actinoplanes; species Actinoplanes sp. NPDC048796. Next base: position 981,766 of record NZ_JBEZGO010000002.1, read on the forward strand.
CTACCTCGCCGTCGCGGGTTCCATCGGAGTGGAGAGCTTCGGAGTCCCCGCGCCCGGGCAGACCATCATGGTCGCCGCGGCGATCTACGCCGGCGCCGGCCGGCTCAACATCTTCGGTGTGGCCGCGATCGCCTTCATCGCGGCCGTGCTCGGCGACAACGTCGGCTACTGGATCGGCGTCAAAGGCGGCCGCAAAGCCGCTCTACGCTGGGGAAAGTACGTTTTCCTGACCCCCGAGCGGCTGGCCCGGGCCGAGGGCTTCTTCGCCCGGCGGGGCGGCCGGATCGTCGTGGTGGCCCGCTTCATCGACGGACTGCGCCAGTTCAACGGCGTGATCGCCGGCATCACCGCGATGCCGTGGAAGCAGTTCCTGCTCTACAACGCGATCGGGGCGGCCCTGTGGGTCGGCTTCTGGACGACCGTGGCGTTCGTCTTCGGCACCCACCTGGTCGAGATCATCGAGCACGCACTCCGGTACAAATGGTGGGCAATCGGGATCATCACCATCGCTCTTGTGTCCTACATAACTCTTCACGTACGTCACATTCGTCGCCGCCGGGCTCGCGCGGCCGAAGTTGTCGAGCAATCCTCGTAACTTTGACTTCGCCTTCATGTCGTCCGTCGTCAATCCGCGGGTACGGCCAAAGGTGAGACGAAAGGAGACACTCGTGAGTTCGAACCAGCTCGACCGTCGCCGCGACGCGTCCGGAGCCGCCCACGAAGCCGCCGAACGCGCCAAGACCACCGTCACCGAACTCGAGAACCGCCTGCGCACCAACGCCGACATGACCCTGCGCCAGAAGCAGGCGCTGCGCAACGCCGAGGCCGAGGCCCGCCGGCTCAAGCGCTCACTGAAGACGCAGGAACGCGACAAGGCCCGCCTGGAGAAGGCGCACAAGAAGGCTGTCGCCAAGGCGGGCAAGGCCGCGGCCCGCGCCACCGCCCTCGAGGAGAAATACAGCAAGGCCGTCCTGGCCGACCTGATCACCCGCGAGAAGGCCCGCGACCGCGCCGCCGCCACCAGCCCCACAACCGCTGAGGCCCCCTCGGCCACCCCCGCCGCCACCTCGACCGCCCAGGCCGCGCCTGTTACCGACGCCGGCGCCACCTCGACCGCCGAGGCCGCGTCCGCTACCGCCGCCGGCGCCACCTCGACCGGCACCAAGGCCGCGCCCGCGACCGCCGCGGGGGCTAAGGCCGCGCCCGCTACCACCCAGGCCGCCCCGGCCACCGCCGGCGCCGCAAAGGCGGCCTCGGCCGCGCCCGTGGCCGAGGTTGCCGACCTGCCCGCTACGCCGGCCGAGGAGGTGGCCGCCGACGAGGGCGCCTCCACTGCCCGCGCGACCGCTGCCCGTGCCACGGCCCGCAAGGCGGCCACGGCCGCCTCGACCCGGACCACCACCTCTGGCCGCCGCGCTGCCGCGCCCCGCAAGGCCGCCACCCCGGCGCCCGAGGTCCCGGCCACGACGACCGCCCGTAAGACCGCCGCCCGCAAGACGACGTCCCGCTCCTCCTGATCCGCCCGAAGGTTCGCTTCCCGCCGACGGCGCCCTCCCCAGCCCTCAGGGGACGGGAGATCGCCGTTGGCGGGGAGCGTTCATTCCGGTTTCGTACCTTTTAGGCCTGATTAGTCCTTTTGGTGGCCAGGTTCGCCCGGTTCGAGGGGGCGGAAGTCGCCAGGACGAATGGGCCGACAGGCGATAATTCGGGCATGCGATCTTGTTGGTTCGGCGCTGCCCTCGTCGCCGTCTCGACGGCGGCCGTTTCCCTCATCGCCAATCCGCTGCCCGCGCACGCTCCCCTCGCAGCGCCGCCCGAGGCCCTCGCCGCCGCCCCGGAGCACGCCGCCCCGAAGCACGCCGCCCCGAAGCACGCCGCCCCGCGCCAAGCCGCCGCCGCCAAGCCCTTCGCCGCCGCGCCGAACCAGGCCAGGCCAGAGCTAGAGCGGGCGGCCGCGACCCTCACCGCGCCGAAGCAGGCCAGGACGGGGCTCATGCGGGCGATCCCGTCCCTCACCACCACGCCAGGGCTGGCCGGGCCGGGGCGAGCGACCGCGCCTCTGGCCGCGCCGAGGCAGGCCAAGCCGGGGCCGGAGCGGGCAGCCGCACCCCTCGCCGCCGCGCCGGACCAGGCCGGGGCGGGGCACGAGCGGGCGGCCGCGCCCCTGGCCGCCGGGCTGGGGGCGGTGCCTGGGGTGCCGCGCCGGATGGAAGGGGCTCGGGGAGAAGGGCCCGCGGTGGCGCCTACGCCGACTACGGGGCTACTGGTGGCTCGGTACGCGTTCAACGGGCGGGCCGGGTCGATCATCGACGAGTCGGGGCGGGGGCACACCCTGCGCGTCATCTCGGGGCACGGTGGGGCCGTTCGGCGGGTCGTACATGGGCAAGGGTCGGCTCTGGCCTTTCCCAGCCGCTGCACCGCGCGGGTCTGCCCGCATGTCGCGCTGCAGACCGCCACCTCCTCCGCCGATCTCAACCCGGGTACGCGCAACATCGCGTTCGGAGCCGAGGTCATGCTGACGCCGGGGCAGACCAGCAAAGGGCAGAACGTCGTGCAGAAGGGCTACTCGACCACCAGCAGCCAGTGGAAGCTGCAGATCGACGGCGCCGCCGGCCGGCCCAGCTGTGTGCTGGTCGACGACAAACGGCCGCCCATCCGGATGGCCACCAGCTCGGTCAGCGTGGCCGACGGCCAGTGGCATTCCGTCGAGTGCCGGCGGGTCGCCACCAACCTCTTCGTGCTCGTCAACGGCTATCTGCGCGGCCGCACCACGATCCCGGCCAAGCTGTCGATCACCAACGACCGGCCGATGAGCATCGGCGGCAAGGGCGCCTACGCGGACAACGACCAGTTCAACGGCGCGCTCGACAACGTCTGGGTGCAAATAGGCTGACCGCCCATGGAGCTCTCCCTGGACCTGCTGCGTACCTTCCTGGCCGTCTACCGGGCCGGGTCGGTCACCGCGGGCGCGCGGCGGCTCTCGCTGTCCCAGCCGACCGTGACCGGGCAGCTGCGGGCCCTGGAGTCCGCGCTCGGCAAGCCCCTGTTCACCCGGCTGCCGCGCGGTGTCGCGCCCACCCCGGCCGCCGACCTGCTGGCCCGGCGGGTCAGCGAACCCCTCGACAAGCTGGCCGGGCTGGTGGTCGACGAGGCCGGCGCGGACGAGGTGCACCTGGGCGGGCCGACCGAGTTCCTCACCGCCGTGGTGCTGCCGGCGGCCGGGCCGCTCGTCGCCCAGGGCCTTGCGCTGCGGGTCAGTTTCGGCCTGCCGGCCGAGCTCACCGCCCGGCTGCGGGACGGCTCGATCGACCTGGCGCTGCTCAGCGTGCGGCCGCGCGGGGCCGGACTGCGTGTCGAGCCGCTCTGCGACGAGGAGTTCCTGCTGGTCGGGCCGCCCGAGGTGGCGGGGCGCGACCTGAAGACGGTGCCGCTCGTCGCGTACGCCGAGGACCTTCCGATCGTCCGCCGTTACTGGCAGACCGAGTTCGGCGCCCGGCCTTCGCGGGACGCGGCCGTGGTCGTACCCAATCTGCACGCCGTGCTCGCCACCGTGATCGCCGGCGGCGGCTACAGCGTGCTGCCCGAATATCTGTGCGCGGCCGATCTCGCGGCCGGGCGCCTGGTGCGGCTGCACGAGCCGGCGGTCGTCCCGTTGAACACGATCTACCTGGCCGAGCGGGCCGGCGAACCGCCGTCGCCGGCCCGGGAGCGGCTGGCCGGGATTATTCGGTCGGCGGCGCGGCCAGCCCCGAGCTGACCGCGCCGAGCAGGTCGCCCTTGGCCGTGTCGCCGGACAGTTCCCACGCGAAGGCCCCGCCCAGCCGTTTGCCACGGGCGTACTCAATCTTGGTCTCGATGGTTTCCGGTGTGTCGTAGGACCACCATTGGGTGCCGCAATGTGCGTAGGCCGTGCCGGCGATCGTGCCGGTCGGTGGGCAGCGCTGGGCCAGGATCTTGTAGTCCTCGAGGCCCTTCTCGTATCTCCCGGGCGCCGGGCCGGACGCCTCGCCGCCCGGTTCGGCCTGGGTGACGCCGTCCCAGCCGCGGCCGTAGAAGCCGAGGCCGAGCAGTACCTTCTCCGGGGGGACGCCGAGGGCGAGGAGCTCGTCGACGGTGGCCGTCGTCGTGGACGTCTCGCGAGGAATGCCGGGGTAGGTGGTCAGCGGCGAGTGGGGTGCCGTCTTCGGGGTCTTGCGAGCGTCGTCGCCACCGGCGCCGAAGTAGTCGTACGTCATCGCGTTCAGCCAGTCCGCCGTACCGGAAACGGTCTTGTAGTCGGTGGCCTTCAGCTTGGACACGTCGGCCGGCACCGCCGCGGTGATCAGCGCGCCGGGGCCGAAGGCCGAGCGCAGCGCGGTGATCATCTTCGGCAGAGCGCCGGGACCGCTCTTGTCGCACTGCAGGCCACAGGCGTTCGGGTACTCCCAGTCGATGTCGATGCCGTCGAACAGGCCGGACCAGCGCTGGTCGGTGACCAGCTGGTGGCAGGAGTCGGCGAACGCGCCCGGGTCGCGGGCGGCCTCGGTGAAGCCGGCCGAGCCGGTCCAGCCGCCGAACGACCACAGCACCCGCAGGTTCGGGTGTTGCCGTTTGAGCTCGCGGAGCCGGCCGAAGTTGCCCTGCAGTCCGGAGGAGCCGGCCGAGATCGGCTTCTGATAGTCGGCCCAGGCGTCGGCGACGGCGCACCGGCCCTTCTCGACCTTGCCGAAGGCGTAGTTGAGGTGGGTCAGGCGGTCGGCGGCGCCGCTGGTGACCAGGTCTTCGACCTGGAAGTCGCGGTTGTAGACGCCCCAGCCCGTGAAGTAACCGACGATCTTGGGCGTCGCCGGCACGGGCTCCTCGTCCGGACCACTGCAAGCGGACATGGCGGCGATCATGAGGATGATCAAGACTATTCGGGCGCGCACCGCTCCGAAGCTATCCGTAGGGGGCAAACAAACCCCAAGTGATCACACTAACGAGGAGCCCGTGATTCGGCGGAAGCTGTGACATCGTTTTCCCGTGGCCATCAGCCTGCACGAGCCTCCGTCCGCCCCGGCCGCCCGCGACTGGCGGGCCGATCTGCGCGCGCTGCTCAGCTGGCGCCGGGTGCTCAACCGGCTGCGCGCCGTCCTGCGCAGCGCCCTGGTCACCTTCGTCGTCCTGACCCTCACCCTGTGGCTGATGCCGGGCGTGAACAGCAACGACATCGTCGACACGCTGGGCCTGGTGCTGGTGGTGGCCGGTGTCGGCGCCGTGCTGCGCCCGCTGCTGCTGGTCGGCATCGTGGCCCTCGGCGGCTGGGGCGCCATGCTGCTCGGCATCCTGGCCCAGATCACCGTCATCGTGGTCGCCCTCGAGATCGACCCGGCCAACCGGATCACCGGACTTCCCTCGCTGGTGCTGACCGCGATCCTGGCCATCGTCTTCGCCGCGATCGTCGACTGGATGCTGGACAGCGGCTCCGACGACACCTTCGTCCGCGAGTCCAAGCGGCTCATGCGCGGCGTGCGGCGCCGTCAGGCCCGGCTGGCCGGCGGCCCGTTCCTCTCCCTGCGCCGCCCCCGCACCGGCACCGACCCGGGTCTGCTGATGATCCAGCTCGACGGCCTCTCCGAGCCGGTCCTGCGCTGGGCCGTGCGGGCCGGCAACCTGCCCACCCTCGGGCACTGGCTGCGCTCGGGCAGCCACACCATGCGCGGCTGGCACACCGGGCTGCCGTCGACCACGCCCGCCTCGCAGGCCGGCATCCTGCACGGCGCCACCCGGCAGGTGCCGGCGTTCCGCTGGTTCGAGAAGGACACCGGCAAGCTGATGGTCACCAACCGGCCGCGCGACGCCGCCGTGCTCGAGCCGCGGCTCAGCGACGGCCGGGGCCTGCTGCGCGACGGCGGGGTCAGCATCGGCAACGCGTTCAGCGGCGACGCCGCGGTCAGCCTGCTCACGGTCAGCCACGCGGCGCTGCCGGGCCGGTCGGCGCGCGGCTGGGCGGCGTTCATGGCGTCCCCGTACGGCTTCACCCGGGCCCTGGTCCTCGGCGTCGGCGAGGTGATCACCGAGCTGCACCAGGCCCGCCTCCAGCGCCGCCGTAACCTCCAGCCCCGGGTGAGCCGGTCCGGTTCGTTCCTGGCCCTGCGGCCGGCCTCGATGCTGCTGCGTGACGTCAACGTGTCGCTGATCGCCGAGCAGATGGCCCGTGGCGCCCCGGCCGTGTACTGCGACCTGGTCGACTACGACGAGGTGGCGCACCACGCCGGCCCGGCCCGGCCCGAGTCGATGCGCCAGCTGGAAAGCCTGGACCGGATGCTCGGCGTGCTCGAACGGCTCGCCCCCGAGGCGGCCCGCCGATACCACCTGGTCGTGCTCTCCGACCACGGGCAGAGCCAGGGCGCCACCTTCAAGCAGCGCTACGGCGAGACCCTGGACGAGGTGGTCGAGCGGTTCTCGGCGCCCGACCCGGCCGACGCGCCGTCCACCCCGGCCGAGGAGGAGGCGACCAAGGAGCCCGACTTCCCCGAGCCGCCGGTCGCCCCGCTGCTGGTGGTCTCGTCCGGCAACCTCTCCCTGGTCTACCTGACCAGGTTCCCCCAGCGGCTCGACCGGGAGCAGATCGAGAGCGTCTACCCGCGCCTGATCAACGGCCTGGTCGCTCACCCCGGGATCGGCCTGGTCATCGTCCGCGACACCGACGGCCCGGTCGTGCTCGGCACCTCCGGCACCCACCGGCTCGCCGACGGCGTCGTCGAGGGCATCGACCCCTTGCTGCCGTACGGTCCCCGGGCCCGCCATGATCTGCTGCGCCACCAGGAGTCCGTGCACCTGGGCGACCTGGTGCTGATCAGCTCGGTCGACCCGGTCACCGAGGAGGTGGCGGCGTTCGAGGAACTGGTCGGCTCGCACGGCGGCCTGGGCGGCTGGCAGACCGACGCGGTGCTGGTGCACCCGGCCCGCTGGCCGATCACCCAGCCCGAGCTGGACGGGCCGGACACGATCCACCGCCAGCTCGTCGAATGGCTCTCCATGCTGGGGCTGCGCACGCAGACCCTGGCCGCCGACGACGAGCGGCACGAACTCGTGAAAGAGGAGGCGCCGAGCCTTTCCGGCACCCACGACGGTTAGGACTTTGTGCCTTTCCTCCCCTTCCTCACTGCCATGCTGGTCGGGGCCCTGCCGGCCCCGGTGACACCACGGACCGCGCCGACCTTCAACGGCGGCGTGTACGCGATCGCCCACCGCGGCGACACGGTCTACGTCGGCGGCGCGTTCACGAGCGCGTCGGCCGGAGGGAAGACCTACAAGCGGATGCGGCTGGCCGCCTTCGACGCGCGCACCGGCGACCTGCTCGACTGGGCGCCGCCGGCGGACGGCACGGTCCGCGCGCTCGCCACCACCGCCGACAGCGTCTACGCGGCCGGCGACTTTCACGAGGTCGGCGGCGAGGACCGGGACTCACTGGCCCGGATCAACCCGTCGAGCGGCGCTGTCGCGTCGTTCGCCCACGAGATCACCGGTACGGCGTACGCGCTCGGCACCGCCGGCAACCGGCTCTATCTGGGCGGCAGCTTCACCGCGGTCGACGACGAGCGGCGCGGCAACCTGGCCGCCTTCGACCTCACCACCGGGCGGCTCGACACCCGCTGGCGGCCGCTCACCGACGACACCGTGCACGCGCTCACGGTCGCCGGGCCGCGCGTCTATCTGGGCGGCGGCTTCCACATCGTCAACGGCGTCAAGGGCACGCTGCGCCTGGCCGCCGTGAGCAGCACGAGCGGGGCCGTCGACCCGGTCTTCCGCCCACGGGTGCCGGCCGAGGTCCGCGCGATAGCCGTCGACGTCTCGGGCGTGCAGGTCGCCACGGCCGGGGTGGGCGGACGGGCTTTGTCGTACGCGACCACGGGCGCCCTGCGCTGGCAGCGCGTCTTCGACGGCGACGCGGCCGCCATCGCGTCGGCCGGGGGCATCACCTACGTCGGCGGCCACTTCGACGCCATCTGCCGAACCGAACGCAACGGTGCCAAGGGCGGCTGCGTCGACGGTGCCACGCCCCGGCTCAAGCTGGCCGCGCTCACCGCCAACGGCACCCTGACGAGCTGGGGTCCCAAGGCCAACGGCGTCATCGGCGTACGGGTCCTGACCGTGCACAAGGGCACAGTCCAAGCCGGCGGTGACTTCACCACGATCGACGGCCGCGACCGCCGGCGCTTCGCGGCCTTCTAAGTCAGTCGTTTCCCGGCCCGCTGGGCGAGCTTCCAGTAGCGGGTCGGGGTCAGCCTCGCCAGCACGTCCGCGGCCCGCGCCACACCACCGATCACCAGGCGCGGGCGGCGGCGCTGAATGGCCGTGAGGATCTGGCGGGCCGCCTCCTCGGCCGGCATGGTCAGCGCCCGCTCCTCGAACTTCTCGGCCTGCGCGGCCTGCTCCCCGCCCGGGTCGCCGCCGCTGAGCCGCGCGCTGGCCGCGATGCTGGTCTTGATGCCGCCCGGGTGCACCACCGTCACGCCGACGCCGCGCGGCTCCAGCTCGTTGCGCAGGGCGTCGGTGAAGCCCCGGACCGCGAATTTGCTGGTCACGTACGCCACCTGGCCCGCCGGGGCGATCAGCCCGAAGAGGCTGGACACGTTCACCACGTGCGACCCGGGCCGGGCCAGCAACTGCGGCAGGAACGCCTTGGTCATCCGTACGACCGCATGGAGGTTGATCTCCAGCAGCCAGTCGAAATCGGCCATGCTGTTCTGCTCGAACGTGCCCATCAGGGTCACCCCGGCGTTGTTCACCAGAAGGTCGGCCCCGCCGTGGCGCGAGGCGATCTCGGCCGCCAGGTCCAGCCGGTCGCCGCCGTCGCTCAGATCGATCTCGTACGTCGACACGTCCGGCGACCCGAGCTCCCGCGCCAGTTCGGCCACCCGGGCCAGTCCGCCGGCGTCCCGGTCGACCAGCACGAGCACCGCCCGCCGCCGGGCCAGCTCATGCGTCAGCGCCGCCCCGATGCCGCTCGCCGCCCCGGTAACCACGCAGGTCCGCCCCGAAAACGCGAAGGGCCGCATCACACGTCACGCCGATCACTCATGGGGTCATTATCGGCCTACGGTCCGTAGGCTGCTGACCATGACAGCGCCCCGTTCCGTCGCTCCCACGGTCGAATCGCAGGCCGTGCTCGCGCCGCTCACCGACGCGGCGATCTTCCTGGTGATGACCGTGCGGCCGGGCGGCGAGCAGGCCGTCCGCGACCTCCTCTCCGACGTCAGCGCGCTCCAGCGCACGGTCGGCTTCCGGCTCCCGTCGGCCAAGCTCTCCTGCGTCACCGGCATCGGCTCCGAGCTGTGGGACCGGCTCTTCCCGAACGGCCCCCGCCCGGCCGAACTGCACAAGTTCCGGTCGTGGAAGGGCCCACGGCACGTCGCTCCCTCCACCCCCGGCGACCTGCTGTTCCACCTGCGGGCCGGGCAGATGGACGTGTGCTTCGAGATGGCCGCCAAGATCGCCCAGCGGCTGGCCGGCGTGGCCGACGTGGTCGACGAGACGCACGGCTTCAAGTACTTCGACGAGCGCGACCTGCTCGGCTTCGTCGACGGCACCGAGAACCCGACCGGCGCCACCGCCTCGCGGGCCGTCCTGGTCGGCGACGAGGACCCGCAGTTCGCCGGCGGCAGCTACGTCATGGTGCAGAAGTACGTACACGACATGACCGCCTGGAACGCGCTGAAGGTCGAGGAGCAGGAGGCGGCGATCGGCCGTACGAAGCTCGACAACGTCGAGATCGAGGACAAGGCCCCGAACTCGCACGTCGCCCTCAACACCGTAGACGACCCGGACGGCAACGAGCTGAAGATCCTGCGCGACAACATGCCGTTCGGCTCGATCAAGGAGGGCGAGTTCGGCACGTACTACATCGCGTACGCGTCCACTCCGGACGTTCCCGAGCTGATGCTGCGCCGGATGTTCCTCGGTGAGCCCTACGGCACGTACGACCGGATCCTCGACTTCTCGACGGCGATGACCGGTTCGCTGTTCTACGTGCCGACCGCCGACTTCCTGGACGACCTACCTGCCGCTGAGTAGCGCGGCCAGATCGGCGAGGCTGTCCAGCCGTACGTCGCCGTCGAGCCCCCGCAGGGCCGCCGTGTGCGCGCCGGCGGCCCGGGCCGCCTGCAACCCGACCTCGGCGTCCTCGACGACGACGCACGCGGAAGGGTCGACGCCGAGCAGCGCGGCGGCGCGCAGGTAGCCCTCCGGGTCGGGCTTGCCGGCGGCGATGTCGTCGGTGGTCACCAGAACCGGGGCGACGATGCCGGCGGCGCCCAGCCGGGCCTTGGCCAGACGCGTGTCGGCGCTGGTCACGACGGCCCACGGCAGGTTCCGCTCGGCGAGCACGGCCAGGACCTCGAACGCGCCCGGCGTGGCGGTGACGTCGCTGAGGTCGTCGTACTGCAACTCGAGCTGACGGGCCGAGGCGATCAGGATCGCCGCCTCCTGAAGGTGCGGAAGAAGCTTACGGACGGTGCTTTCGCTGGGCGCGCCATGAGCCATTTCGTACGCCTCGTGGCCGTCGACGCCGTACTCGGCGGCCCAGGCCAGCCAGGAACGCTCGACCGCCCCGTCCGAGGCGACGAGGGTGCCGTCCATGTCGAAGAGAACCGCCCGAACGTCGTCCGGGTTGATACCGGGCACCTAAAACCTCCACAGGCAGTACATAGTCACGCCGGTCAGTGTCCTCGGCAGCGCACGAGCGAACCGAGGGAGACCCGAGACGATGACCGTTCACGACCATTCGACCCGTTCGCCGATCACCAACTCCGATGATCACACGCCCTTCGCCGCCCCCACAGCGTCCTACCCCACAACCGGCCCCTCCGACTACGCCCCGCCCCTCTGGACGCCGCCGGAGGACCAGGGTGGTGGCGATCGTTCCGGGGGTGGCCGCAAGAACGCCAAGCTCGCCGCGGCCGGCGCGCTGGTCGCGGTGGCCGTGGCCAGCGCCGGCATCACGGCCGGCGTGATGGCCGCGACCGGCGGCGACAGCTCCGCCTCGGCCCAGGGCGGCCCGGGCGGCGGCCAGTTCCCCGGCGGCGGCTTGAATGGTGGCGGCTTGAGTGGTGGCGGAGGCACGATGGGCGGCGCCTCGGCCGCCCTGCACGGCGAGTACGTGATCTCCGACGGCAACGGCGGCTACACCACGCAGGTCACCCAGACCGGCACCGTCTCGGCCGTCAGCAGCAGTTCGCTCACCGTCAAGAGCACCGACGGCTTCAGCCAGACCTACGTGATCACCAGCGCCACGACCGTCGACAACGGCGCCGACCAGATCGCCTCGGTCGCCACCGGCCACACCGTGCGCGTCATCGCCACCAGCGCCGACTCGAAGGCCACGGCCACCTCGATCACCGACACCAACCTGGCCGCGACGGGCACGACACAGCAGGGCGCCCAGGGCGGCACCCAGCAGCAGGGCGCTCAACAGGGCGGCACCCAGCAGCAGGGCGCTCAACAGAGCGGCACCCAGCAGCAGGGCGGCCAGGCGCCCGGCGGCATGCCGGGCGGTCTCCCCGGCGGCGGCCAGATGCAACAGGGCCAGACCCCAAGCGACGCAGGCACGGGAAGCGGAACCGGCGCAGGCACGGGAAGCGGAACTGGCGCGGGAACCGGAACCGGAACTGGTGCGGTGACTGGCACCTGACTTCCGGCGCGAGCGGGCTTCCTCAGAGCGCGGAGATCGACCCCGGCGCCCGCTCGCGCCGGGACAAGGCCCGGATCACGTTCAACGGCCCGTGCCGCCACGCGGCGATGCGCCCGAGCAGCTCGATCGTCGCCTCGGTGGCCGCGGCCGGCATCGGCGACGTGGGTAGGCCCAGACTCACCGCCAGGTCGTCGGCGTGCACGACCAGTTCCATCACCCGCGTCAGCAGGAAGTCGTCGACCGTCAGGCCCCACTCCCCGAGGTCGATGACGCGCCCGGCCGGTTGCGCCGGCACCGCCGTCCGCAGCTCGGTGATCGCCGCGTCGACGTGGTCGGCGAGCTCGCCGGCCGTCGTTGCCGCGGCCGCCTGCTCGCTGCGATTCCTGATGTCGACGTTGTCGGCGCTGTCCGGGCCCGATGTCAGCCAGTCGTTTCCGGTGAAGTGGTCAAGCACCGGGATGGCGGCGTCGCCCGGCGGCGCCGCCAGATAGGTCACGGTGTACGTGATCTGGTTGGCCAGGTGGCGGGCGACGCCACCGCAGGAGTAGCCGGTCAGCGCGCTCGGCCCGGACCACTGCTCGGACACCTCGGGCGCCCGCAGCAGCGTCGCGGCGACGTCGGCCGACTCGAGGAACGCATCTCGGATCATCAATGCAGGGTAGGCGGCGGCTCTTGCTAGGCCGACGAGCTGTCGAGCGGGACCGCGGCGCCGCGGACCAGGCCGAGCTGGACGCCCTGGCGGGGCAGGGCGGCGTCGAGCAGCCAGTCGGCCGCGACCCGGACGCGGTTGCCGGGCATCGAGAGCAGGTGGTAGCCGCGGGTCACCACCTTGGCCGGCAGGCCGGACAGGGGCAGGCCGATCGGGTTGGCCGCGGCGTCGAGGCCGCCCAGGTCCACCACGAAACCCAGGTCGTGGTGGCGGTACGGGCGGCGGCGGCCGGTGCCGTACGAGGCCGCGATGTTCTTGGCCGCGGCCGCGCCCTGCCGGGTCGCGTGCTGCGCCGTCATGCCGGTGATCTCGCCGGGGCGGGTCAGGTCGGGCACCGCGGCCGCGTCGCCGATGGCGTACACGTCGGGATGCCCGGGAATCGTGAGGAATTCGTCGACCACGAGCCGGCCGTGTTCGATCTCCAGCCCCATCTCGGCCACCAGCGGGTCGGGGCGCACGCCGACGCACCAGATCAGCGACTTGGTGGGCACGAACTCACCGGTCGAGAGGTGCACACCGTCCTGTGTGGCCTGCTTCACGCTCGTACGCAGAAGAAGCTCGACGCCCCGGGACCGCAACACGGCGTCGGACGCGTCGGCCAGGCGGCCGTCCAATGAGGGCAGCACCCGGTCGGCGGTGTCGAGCAGCAGCCAGCGCACCCGGCCCTGAAGCTCGGGCCTCTTCTTGACCAGCGCGTCGGTGTAGAGCACGCCCTGCGCCGCCACCTCGGTTCCGGTGTAGCCGGCGCCGACCACGACGAACGTGCAGCGGGCGTCGCGTTCGGCCGGGTCGGCGGCGCCGGCGGCCATCTCGATCTGGCGGATGATGTGGTCGCGCAGATATAGCGCCTCGGAGACGCCGCGGAAGCCGTGCGCGTACTCGCTCACGCCCGGCACCGGGAGCAGCTTGTTGACGCTGCCGGCCGCGATGACCAGGCGGTGGTAGCCGATCGTGCCGGTGCCGCCGTCCGGGTCGCGGTAGGTCACCGTACGGCCGTCCAGATCGAAGCCTTCGACCTCGCCCAGGACCACTTTGACGTCGGGCAGCGCGGCCGCGAGCGAGACGGTCACCCGGCGCGGTTCGAGGATGCCGGCCGCCACCTCGGGAAGCAGCGGCAGGTAGAGGAAGTAGTCGGTCGGGTTGATGACGATGATCTCGGCGCCGCCGCGGGCGAGCTTGCTCAGCGTGCGGGCCGCGGTGAAGCCGGCGAACCCGGCCCCGACGATCACTATGCGAGGGCGTGCCATGCGGGGGTCCTTCCGTCATGGGCGCCGCGCGCCCGCGTACAGACCGGTGCCCGTTCGACGCTACCGAAAACGCGCCTGATCAGGGATGTGAGCGGCATGACAACGATCGGCCGTTCGGTGGACCGCGAATTCGGCCGAACGGGTGTCGTCCGCGCACCGACGGAATCGCGTCCTCATATGCGCCGAACGGTGCCCACACGGGGAGGCATCGAGCGGTGCGGGGGGAAGAGGGGAAAGACGTGACGACCGGGCACGCGGTGGTTGAGCCGCCTCGGTACGCTCACGTCTCCCTCGTCTCCTCGAACGGACACCCTTGGATGGACGCCCGTGAGGCCGACTACGCGCGTTTCGTCCGCGCTCGCTCACACGCGCTTCTGCGTTCGGCGTACCTTTTGACCGGGGATCAACACTTAGCCGAGGATCTGGTGCAGGAAGCGCTAGCTCGCACTCATCGCGCCTGGGCCCGTCTGGAGCGCCCGGAGCACGCCGAGGCGTACTGCCGCAAGGTCATGTACCACGCTCAGGTGTCCATCTGGCGGCGGCCGAAGGTGGCCGAGGTCTTCCCGTCCGACTTCGAACCCGATCAGCGCCGTGGCGCCGACGACCCGGCCGACGCCGCGGTCGAGCGGCTGATGCTGCGCCGGGCCCTGCTCACGCTCACCGCCAAGCAGCGGGCCGTGATCGTGCTGCGCTTCTTCGAGGACCACACCGAGGTCGAGGCGGCCCAGCTGCTCGGTGTCTCGGTCAGCACGGTCAAGACACAGACCGCGCGGGCCCTCGACCGGCTGCGCGCGCTGATGCCGGACACCCGGATGCTCCCGGAGCCGGGCCGATGAGCGACCACGATCGGCTCCGCGCCTCGCTGCACGACCTGGCCGACATCGCCGAGCCCACCGACCTGTACGACCGTGCGGTGCGGCGGTCGCGCCGGATCGGCCGCCGGGAGGCCGCGGTCGGCACCACCGCCGCGGTCGTGGTGCTGGCCGCGCTGGGCAGTGGCCTCTGGGGTCTGCCGCACGGCTCGGACGACGAGGCGCCGTCGGCGGCCGCCGTCGCCTCGTCGCCGCCCCCGGCCACCGTCAGCCCCTCCCGGCCGGTGACCAGGGAAGCGCCCCGCCCGGCGCCGACGATGGCGACCTCGCCCGTGGCCGACGAGGTCCGCCCGCCGCATCGGGGCGGCCGGCCGAAGACCAGGGCGACCACGGCCACGCCGCTCTCGCGCACCATCACCGACCTGCCCGGCCACGCGTTCTACCGCGAGGGCGGCACGCTGGTGAAGCTGTCACCGGCCGACGGCGAGACCCAGACCGTGCTGCGGGACACCACCTCGGCGGTCGGCATCTCACCGGACGGCGCCCGGGTCGCGTACGAGGAGAACGGCGCCCTGATGGTCGGCCCGGCCTCGCCCGACGGCACGCCGAAACAGGTCGCCACCGGCGTGACCTCGCCCGACCAGGCGCCGGCGTGGTCGCCGACCGGCGACCGTCTGGTGGTGACAGTCGAGTCGCCGGCCGTGCTCGACCTCGCCTCCGGTGAGATCACCCCGCTGCCCGCGGCCCTCACCGAGGGGCAGCATTTCCGCTGGTCGGGAGATGGCAGCAAGCTGGTGTACGCCACCTCGCACTGCGGCCTGGGCATCGCCGGCGCCCACGATGAGTCGGGCACCTCGGTGCCGGTCCTCGGCGACACGCAGACCGCCGACAACCCGGACGGCCTGGCCGCCTGCAAGCCGACCAGTGTGGACGCCACCGGCGAGCGGGTGACCGTCCCGTTGCAGAGCACCGGCGAGGACGCGGCCGGCACGGACGCCGCCGACGCCGTGGTCGACACGGCCACCGGCGATCTGGTGCAGCTGCCGGTTCCGGGCACCATCGTCGGCGCGGTCTTCGACGCCGACGGCAACCTGCTGGTGCGCTCCCGCGACGACGACGTCACCAGACTGTCGCTGTTCGGCCCGGACAACACGCTGAAGGTCCAGGCCACCGAGCCGGCGTCGGTCCGCGACCTCGATCTGATCGCCTACACGCGCTGATCAGCCCTTCTTGAAGAGCCGCCAGCCCTTCTTCTTGACCGTGGTCTCCCGCTCGGCCTCGCCGTTGAGCACCGCGAGGCGATGCTGGACGACCGGGTTCTCCGGCTCCATCCGCAGCGAGATCAGCAACGCCTGGCGGGCCTGGTCGACGTGGCCCATGCGCTCCAGCGCGACGCCGTGCGTGTAGTAGTAGTGCGCCTCGTTCGGGTCGAGCCCGATCGCCGTGCGGGCGGCCTGCTCGGCGTCGGCGGTGTGCCGTTCGGCCGAGAGCAGCGCCCAGGCGACCCGGTCGTGCCAGAGCGCGTTGCGCGGGTCGGCGATGACCGCCCGGTAGGCCATGGTGACCGCTTCCTCGTGCCGTCCGAGCATGGTGAGCGCGCGGCTGGCCAGCGCCAGTGGCCGCGGCTCGCCGGGATTCAGGCTGATCCCGTGGTCGGCCGCGTCCAGGGCGGCGGCCGCGTCGTCCATGGCCAGCCGCAGGCGTGCCATCAGGATCCAGGCCTCGATCGCGGACGGGTCGTCGGTCAGCACGGGCGTGAGGACGCTCACCGCCTGCTCGAGGTCGAGCTGCTCGAAGAGCATGGCCGCACGCGCCACTCCGACGGTCGGTAGCGCACGCTGGAGGTCGGGGGTCACACGGTGATATTCGGCAGATTCAGCTCACCGATGAGACTTTTCGCTTCCGTCTGATGATTGTGGCCAGGGCGGCCGCCGTACACGCGTACAGTCCCATGCCGATCCCGAGCAGGGTCAGGTCGTCCGCGCCGAGCAGGCAGAGCGTGCCGATCACCGCGCAGCCGGTCATGATGATCCACAGCGCCGGCGTGCTGAGCCCGCGCGGCACCGCGATGCCGGCCGACCGCACGTGCGCGTTCGACGCCGAGACGGTCAGCAGCCGGGCCGCGAAACCGCCCGCCGCGGCCAGCCCCAGCAGCCACCCCATCCAGGAGCGTGGGGCGACAGTCGCGGTCAGCAGCAGAACCAGGCTCACGCCGGCCAGCACCGCCGCCACCCGCTGACGGCCATAGGTCAAGACCGTGATCAGGTACGCCCGGAGCCCGCGATCCAGGCGCAGGACGAAATACGCCGCGACGCCGACCGGAGCGAGCGCCGCCGCGGCCGCGAGCAACCGCGCCCCGAACACCGAGAAATCAAGGACCCGCCACCCGACGTACGCGAGCAGGGCCAGCACGATCGCCGTGTAGACCAGGAACCGCTGAAGGGCCACGTCGAGCATGAACTTGCTGGCCTGCTGACCGGGGTCGGCCCGCAGCGCGCCGGCCAGGCCGCTCGCGCCCCGGGCCAGCCGGCCCAGCGCGAACGGGTTGCGGTGCACCACGTCGAGGGTGGCCAGCTCGTGCTGGGCGACCGCGTTGTCCGGCTCCAGGGACAGCGCGTCGCGCAGCGCCCGCCGGGCCCGGTCGGTGTAGTTGAGCTGCTTCATCACCATGGCGTAGGTGATCCGGAAGTCGGCTTCCTCCGGGTCGAGCTCCACCGCCCGCCGGGCGGCGTGCTCGGCCTCGACCACCTGTGTGCCGCCGCCGAGCAGCGCCCACGCCACCCGGTTGTGCCGGTAGGCGTTCTCCGGCTCGATCCGGGCCGCCGCCCGCGCCACCGCGACCGCCTCGTCGTGCCGCTCCAGCGCGGTCAGCGACCGGCTCAGCGCGCTGAGCGCCTCGGCCGACTCCGGCGCGGTCTCCACCGCCCGGTGGGCCACCTCGTGGGCGAGCTGCGGATTCTTGAGCGCGAGCTGCGCGTGCGTCATCAGCACGAGCGCGCGCACGTTGTCCGGCTCGGCCGCGAGCACCGGCCCGAGCAGCGCCGCCGCCCCGGCCGCGTCGCCCCGCTGGAACTGCGCGGCGGCCCGGGCTATGTCGCTCATGACGGCTGCCAGCCCGCCGAACGGTTGTGGTCGTGCGCCTCGAAGAAAGGCACCTGCGCGTACGCCCGGACCGGGAACGTGCCGACCGCGGTGATCCGGGGCGGCGCCGCGGTGAACCGGGCGCCGTGCGGCGGAAGGTTCTCCAAGCCGGTCAGGTGCTCGACGATCGGGATGTTCGCGGCCAGCAGCACGGTGTGCGCCGGCCGTTCCCCGGCCGCCGCGTCGCCGATGTCGTCGATGTTCACCGCGTCGATGCCGACCAGCGCGGCCCCCCGCTCGACCAGCAGCGCGGCCGCCTCACCGGTCAGGTAGGGCGCGCCGGCCGCGTACTCCGGAGTGCCCCAGCCCTTGTCCCCACCGGTGTGCAGCAGCACCGCGTGCCCGGCCACCGTCAGCGGCTCCAAGTCGTCCACGGTGACCGCCCGCCGGCCGCTGCCGGCCGTGCGGACCACGACCGCGGGCAGGTCGGCCAGGCGTTCCAGGGGCAGACCGGCCAGGTCGGTCCCACCCTCGTAGCGGTGCCGGGGCGAGTCGAGGTAGGTGCCGGTCTGGCCGACCATCTCGATCCGCTCCATGCTGAACTCGGTGCCCTCGGCGTACCGCGAACGCGAGTCGGCCCAGGTCAGGTGGGCCGAGACGGCCGGGCCGGGCAGGCCCGGATAGGTCGTCATCCCGGCCTCGATGACGTGGCTCAGCTCGACGAACCGGGTCCGGCCCCGGCCCGGCTCGCCCGCCACCGAGGCCGGCTCGCCGAACACACGTACCCCGGTCAGCTCGACCCGCTCCACGTCACGCAGCCCGAGCGAGCGGACCAGCAGCGCCTCTATCTCGGCCGTGGTCACGTCGGCGTGCGGCACATCCACCCGCAGCCCCTCGGCCCGCAGGCCGCCGCCGGTGGTGAGGGTCACGGCGGCGGTCACTTCCGCCCGGTACTGGAGCACGGTGATCCCCTATCGCAGCTCGATGATCGCTTCCACGATCAACCAGATGCCGAAGATAGCGAACAGGACGGCCGCGCCCCACTTGATGGCCTTCTCGGGCAGATGACGACCGAGCATCCGGCCCACCAGGATGGCCAGCGCGTCGGCCGCGACCATACCGACCGTCGAGCCCAGCCAGGTGCCGAACCAGCCGTGCTGGGTGGCCAGCGTGATCGTGGCCAGCATGGTCTTGTCGCCCAGTTCGGCCAGGAAGAACGCGCCGCCGACGGCGATGATGGCCGACTTGGTGGTGCGCTCGGCCTTGGTCTTCTCCTCGTCGGTCAGCTTGTCCCCGCGCAGCGTCCAGGCGCCGAAGGCGAGGAAGGCGATGCCGGCGACCAGCGAGATCCAGCCGGTCGGCAGCGTGGCACCGAGCCCGTAGCCGATGCCGACCGACACGGCGTGCACCACGGCGGTGGCCACGGTGATGCCGATCAGCACCGGCACGGGCTTGAAGCGCGTCGCGAAGGTCAAGGCCATGAGCTGCGACTTGTCGCCCAACTCGGCCACGAAGATGACAGCGAAACTCAGCGCCGTCGCGGCGAGGAAACCATCCACTGAAAATGCTCCCGGTATCTGATGACCGGGGCGAAGCTGCTCAGGGCGACCTCGACCCGGCCGTCGTCAAAACAGCCATGGCCGAAGGTCTCGCTCGCCTCATGGAGGCCGCGCGGCCGGACCTTTTGAACAAAGATCAGTATGTCGACCGCGACATTGGGAGCTACTCCCCTTCGCGAACACGAGCATAGGCCACGGCCCCGGCGATTCCGCCGGGGCCGTGGCGCATCTCATCGTTCGCGGGTCAGCTCGAGCCTTTCGGCGTACGCGGGAGCGCGCTTCGCCGCGGGTCCGAGCGCGCTCGGCGCCGGCGGCTGGATCGGCTTGCAGCGCTTGTCCGACCGCTCACCCCGTACACGCTGGGGAAGCGCGCCCGTGGCCAGATAGTCGGCGATCGTCTCGTCGACGCACTTGTTGCCGAACAGCGAACCCGAGTGGGTGGTGCCGCCGACCCCCTCGATCAGCACCGAGCGCGGGAACCGCTTACGCACCTCGAGGCTGCCGCTGAACGGTGTGGCCGCGTCCATCGTCTCGCTGACCAGCAGAATCGGCGGAGCGCTCTCCCCCGAGACGGTGATCGGGACGCCCGGCTCGGCCGCCCACGACCGGCACGGCGCGTTGTACCAGGCGTTGCCCCACGTCTCGAACGGCGCCTTGCGGTGCACCTCCCAGTTGTCCGAGGTCCACTTGGCCCAGCTCTGCGGCCAGGCCACATCGGTGCACTGGGTGGCCAGGTAGATCGCGTACCCGTTGTCGCCGCCGGCGGTCTGCGGGTTGTTGTCGTCGTACAGCTTGCGCAGGCCGGTGGCGTCCCGCTTGTGCACCCAGGCGCTGAACGAGCGGGCGATCTCGGCCCAGCCGAACACGTAGTAGCCGGCCTGCAGGAAGACGTCGGTCAGCTCGGACGGGCCGATCACCCCGCCGGCCGGCTTCGCGGTGAGCTTGCGCTGCTCGACGTCGAAGCGCCGCTGCACCTCACGGGCGGTCGTGCCGAGCTTGTAGACCTTGTCGTTCTTGGCCACCCAGGCGAAGTAGACCTTGATGTTCTTGTCGAACGCGAGGTCCTGATCCAGGTTCGAGTCGTACCAGACCCGGGCCGGGTTCACATTGCCGTCGAGCACCATCCGCCGCACCCGCTCCGGGTAGCGGGTGGCATAGACCTGGCCCAGGTACGTGCCGTACGAGAAGCCGTAGTAGTTGATCTGCCGTTCGCCCAGCGCCTGCCGTAGGCTGTCCATGTCCCGCACGGTGTCGAGCGTCTTCAGGTGATCGAGGAGCCGGCCGCCGGCCTTGGCACAGTCCTTGGCGTAACGCTCGGCCCGCTGGAGCCACTGCCGCTCGATCTGGGCGGAAGTCGGCACGTACGGCGGCCGGTCGTACCCCGCGTAGTCACTGTCGCAGCTCAGCGCCGGCTTGCTCTCGCCGACCCCGCGCGGGTCGAAACCGATCCAGTCGTACGCGTCACCGGCCTTCTTCGGCACCAGCGACCCGAGAATCGACAGGCCACGCCCCTTGCCGCCCGGCCCGCCCGGGTTGACCAGCACGACACCCTGGTACTTGGAGGAGGGCACGGTGTGCTTGATCCGCGAGACGGCGAGCTGAACGGTCGCGCCATCCGGCTTCTGATAATCCATCGGCACGGTGAGGAAGCCGCACTCCGCCTTACGCGCGGCCAGCGTCGGATCGGAGCAGGCCGTCCACTTGATCGGCTGGGCACTGCGGGAGTACCCGGAACGCGCACTGCGCTCGTCGGCCCGAGCGCCGCTCGCCGCAAGCCCCGTCGCCACCAAGGCGATGGTGGTGGCCGCCGCCAGAAGATTTCTCATGCCTGCCTCTCGTGTCCGGTTCGCCCCCATATGCTGAGGTGTGGGCGCCCCACAGGGGCACTGCCCACGCCGGGGAACCACGAAAGAAGCGCCCGAGTAACGCGAAACGCTCGGCCGGGAAACCCAGCCGAGCGTTGACGCCGCGATGACCCCGAATCCGCCCGTCAGACGGTGACGGCGCGCCGATTGCGCAAGTGCTGGGCGGCCAGCGCGAGCGCCCCCAGGACCGCCACCACGATGCCGTAGACGACCGCCGTGGTCTGCAGGCCGGCCGACGTGGCCGCGAAGCCGGCGATCACGGCCGGGACGCTGAAGGCGATGTACGCGATGACCAGCGCCACCGACAGCAGTTTGCCCCGCTCGTGCGGGTCGGCCAGGACGGCCAGGGTGCCGAAGGACGCGAGGGCCGAGGCGCCGAACCCGACGCCCGAGATCACCGTGCCGATGGCCGCCACGATCACCTGGTCGGCTTCGACGCCGACCACTGCCACGACCGCGCCCACGGTCAGCAGGCTGGCCGCGATGGCCAGGACCCGCGGGGTGGGCAGGCGGCGCATGAAGTACGAGGTCACGGCGCCGGTGCCGCACAGCAGGGTGACGACCAGGCCGCCGATCAGGTGGCTGCCGAGGTGGAACACGCCGGCCGCCACGGACGGGCCGAGGGACAGGTAGAGGCCGCCGATGGCCCAGCTCGCCACGATGATCGGCACCAGGGCGAACACGTCGGCGCGGAGCCGGGCCGGGATGCCCAGCTTGGGGGCCATCGAGGCGGCGGCGCCGGGGCGGCGGGCCGAGGTCTCGGGGATGCGCAGCACGACCAGGCCGGCGATCACCATGGCGCCGAGCAGGAGGGCCCAGACGAAGTGGGTGGGCGCGGGCGCGTACTGCACCAGAGCGCCGGCCCCGAGTGCGCCCAGCGCGAGCCCCGCGCTGGGGACGATGCCGTTGACCAGGCCGGCCCGGCCGGGCGCGTGCGGCGGGTTGAGGTCGACCAGGGCGGCGCCGAGCGTCGTCATGGCGGCGCCGGTGGCGATGCCCTGCAGGAAGCGGGCCGCGGCCAGGACGCCGACGTCGCCGGCGGTGAGGAACAGGATGAGTGAGACGACCTCGAGCGCGATCGCGGCGGCCAGCACCGGGCGGCGGCCGAGGTGGTCGGAGAGGGCGCCGAGGGTCAGCAGGGCGCCGACGAGACCGACCACGTAGATCGCGAAGACGATCGTGAGCGTGGTCGCGGAGAAATTCCAGAGGTGCTGATAGACCACGTAGAGCGGGGACGGCGCGGCGGACGCCGAGGTGAAGGTCAGGAAGATCGCGGCGATCGCCGCGAAGGCCAGCGGCCGCGAGAAGTGGCGGCTGCGCGTGATGGCGGGCGGGGCTTCGGCTACGGCGGTCATGCGCGGGTCCTTACCAGATTATGAACAGACAGGTCTGTCTGATGGCACGAGAGTAGACAGACCTGTCTGGTATCGTCAACCTCATGTCCGCCGCATCACTCCCCACCGCGCGTAAGCCATCCGCGCGGGAACGACTCCTTACCGCCGCCGACGAGCTGTTCTACGCCGAGGGCATCCACACGGTCGGCATCGACCGGATCATCGAGCGGGCCGGCGTCGCCAAGGCCTCGCTCTACAGCACCTTCGGCAGCAAGGACGAGCTGGTCCGGGCCTACCTGGAGGGCCGGCACGAGATTCGCCGCACCCGGATGCTCAAGGGGCTTGAGAGGTACGAGGACCCGCGCGACCGGGTGCTCGGCGTCTTCGAGGTGCTCGACGAGCTGGCCGGCACCCCCGGCTTTCGCGGCTGCGCGTTCTACAACGCGAACGCCGAGGGCACACCGGGCGGCCCGGCCCTGGAGGTCGCCGACGCCACCCGGGCCTGGATGCGCGGCCTGTTCGTCGAGCTGGCCCGCGACGCCGGCGTCAAGGACCCGGCCGCGTTCGCCGCCCAGATGGTCGTCCTCTACGACGGCGCGTCGGTCGGCGCCAAGATGGACCGCCCCTCGATGTCCCCCAAGGTCGCCCGCGGCATGGCCGAAATCCTCCTGGCCGCCGCCACCGCCTGAGGAGAATCAGCGATCCCGGCGCGGCTCGGTGACGAGGGGCTCGGCGATGGCGGTCGCCGGGTTGAGGGGCTGAGCCTCGGCGTACTCGGCCTGGACCTCGGCCTCGTGGGCGATGAACGAGGCCGCAGCCGGGGCCGGGGCCGGTTTGCCGCGCAGCAGGGAGGCCAGGGCGCCGACCACCGACATGGCGATCGCCAGCCAGAAGACGATGACCAGGCCGTCGTGGAACGGGCCGGAGATGAGCTGCGGGAAGAAGTCCAGGCCGGTCAGGCGGGACGCGTTCGCCGGCGGCAACGAGTTCAGCGTCTGCTGCCCCAGCAGCTCGCCGATCGGGTTGTAGCCGAGGAACGCCGCGAACAGGGTGCCCACCGGCGGGGTCGCCGCGACCTGGGCCGCCGTGTCGGCCGGGACGCCCTGGGCCGTCAGGCCGCTGCTCAACGTGCCGGGCAGCGATGAGGCCAGGCCGGCGACCATCAGCGAGAAGAAGACGCCGATCGAGAGCACCTGGCCCGCGTTCTGGAAGGTCGCCCGCATGCCCGAGGCCGCGCCGCGCATGTCGGCCGGGACGCTCGACATGACCAGCGACGTGTTCGGCGCCGCGAACAGGCCGCCGCCCAGGCCGTTGACGAAGATGAGCAGCGCGAAGACCACGTAGTTGAAGTTGCTCGGCAACAGCAGCAGGCCGCCGAAGGACACCGCCATCACCAGCAGGCCGCCGGTGGCGAACGGCCGGGGGCCGAACCGGTCCGACAGCGTCCCGGCCAGCGGGCCGGCGGCCAGGAAGCCGATCGTCAGCGGCACCAGGTAGATGCCGGCCCACAGTGGGGTGGACTCGTAGTCGTACCCGTGCTGCGGCAGCCAGATGCCCTGCAACCAGATGATCAGCATGAACTGGAGGCCGCCGCGGGCGATGCTGGCCAGCAGGTTGGCCAGGTTGCCGCTGAGGAACGACAGGTTCCGGAACAGCCCGAGCGGGAACATCGGCTCGGCCACCCGGGTCTCGATCAGCCCGAACACCACGAGCACGATCGCGCCGCCGATCAGGCCGGTCAGCACCCACGGGCTGGTCCAGCCCATCGTGTGCCCGCCGTACGGCTGGATCCCGTACGTGATCGCGGCCAGAACGGCCGTGAGGCCGACCGCGAAGGTCGCGTTGCCCCACCAGTCGATCTTCGCTTTGCGGCGGACGCCGGTGTCGTGCAGCGAGCGGTACGCCCAGACCGTGCCGACCACGCCCAGCGGGATGTTGACCCAGAAGACCGAGCGCCAGTCCCACTCGGCCAGCACGCCGCCCGCCACCAGGCCGATGAAGGAGCCGGCCAGCGCCGAGACGATGTTGACGCCGAGGGCCATGCCGCGCTGCCGGGCCGGGAAGGCGTCGGTGATGATCGCGGCCGAGTTGGCCATCAGCATGGCGCCGCCGATCGCCTGGACGACCCGCCAGCCGATCAGCCAGAGCGCGCCACCGCCACCGTCGAACGGGTCGAGCGACAGCACGACCGAGGTGACGGTGAAGATCGCGAATCCGGCGTTGTAGATCCGCACCCGCCCGTACATGTCGCCGAGCCGGCCCAGCGTGACCACCAGGACCGCGGTGACCAGCATGTAGCCGATCAGCATCCACAGCAGGTAGCTGACGTTGCCGGGCTCGAGCGGGTTGATGTCGATGCCCTTGAAGATCGCCGGGAGCGAGATCAGCACGATCGACGAGTTGATCGTCGCCAGCAGCGTTCCGAGGGTGGTGTTCGAGAGCGCGACCCATTTGTAGCGCGGATGGTCCGAGGTCAGCATCACGAGAGAATTTATATCACGTGCTTATGGAGGCGGCGGCCGAAGAATTCGCCCGTACGTGCCCGGGCGTCCACCACGCCGCAATGCGCCCGGAATGTCACCATGCAGGTATGGGTGAGCAGACACTCTGCACGGCTCGAGACTCCTGGCTGCACCCCCACCTGGGCGCCACCACCAGCGGTGGCCCGGCCCCGCGCGAGTACGTGGTCGCCCTGCGCCACGTGGCGCTGACGCTCGGCGCGGACCCGCGCTGGCGCTCCTGGTGGAGGCAGTCCGGCCTGTCCGCGTGCGAGCTCGGCATCGTCGCCGAGGGCCCGCTCGACCATCCGCGCCCGAGCGCCGACATCCGCCGCCTCGACGACCGCCTCCAGGCCAACTTCACCTGCGCGCTGCCCGCCCGCGCCCCCGTGGAGGACTGCTCCGAACTGGCCACCCGCACCGCGACCGGCGAGATCCGGGCCATGTTCGAGGTGATCCGTCAGGCCCTGACCATGCCGGCCCTGCCGCCGACCCCGCCGGTGCCCGACCTGCCGTCCGACGTCCCCGACGTCCCGGTCACCACCAAGCACCTGCCCGACGTCGTCGGCGACGACCCCGAGCACATCACCCTCACTCAGATCGAGGAGTTCTTCACTTCGTGAAGGTGAAGTAGCGGTAGGCGCCGTACGTCGTGGCGTTCACCGTGTCACCGGAGGTGCCCCGCAGATAGGCGGCCCGCACGCGGTAGCGCACTCCGGTCGCGTGGGCGCCGGTGAGCGTGTAGGCCGCCTTGCCCGCGGCGCTGAGCTTCACGTCGACGTTGCGCCAGGCCGCCCACTTGCCGTTGCGCAGCACCTCGAACTGGAGCCGTTCCTTGCGGCCCGGGTACGGCGTCATCGTCGTGCTGAACAGCGGGTGGACGGTCTTGCGGTAGTACGCGGTCGGCAGACTGCCGAGCTTGGCCGTCTTGTACTGGCGCGAGTTGGTGAGCGACACCGCGACCCGCGTGTAGACCAGCCTCGCCGGGCTCGACACCGGGGTGTACCGGGCGTCCCCGGCGTACTTGGCGATCAGCGCGGTGGTACGGGTCAGCTTGACCGGGGTCGTCAGGACGCCGTAGGCATCGACCTTGGCGTTGCGCAACAGCCGCGGCGGCTCCGCCCCCGCCGGGTCGGCCCAGATGGCGACCGTCCGGTTGCGCAGGTTCTGATCGAGCAGCGCGGTGACGGTGACCGTCGAGCCGTAGGCGGCGCTCGACGGCGCCAAGACCTGGAGGGCGGGCGTCGAGCGGGCCACTGTGATCGACACCTGGGCCGAGGAACCGGCGGCCACCCCGGACCCGCGGTACGTCACCTTGTAGGTGACCGTGCCGCCGACCGGCGGGTAGTCGGAGAAGGAGAAGTACAGGTTGGAGTCGGTGACCACCTGCGGGAGGGAGCGGCCCGAGGGCGACTCGGCGTCGGTCCGGGTCACGTCGAGGCCCGCGACGGCCTCACCGATCGGGCCCGAGGCGTTGAGCCGGCCGGAGATCTCGACGGGGGTGTCGCGCTTGGCGGCGGCCGGTGTCGCCTTCAGGGAGATCGCCGTGGTGACCGGTTCGAAGAACACGTGCAGCTCGTAGGAGCCATACCAGTCGTGGGTGACGGCGAAGAGACGCGAGCCGCCCGGCTGCCAGACGAGCCGGTCGGCCTTGTCCTCGTACAGGTCGAAACTGCCGTGCATTTCGTCGAGCCCGGCCGCGAAGAGGATGACGCGGTTGTCGTCGTAGCTGATCGCGGCCCGGCCGCCGTCCGGGTGCACGCCGAGGGCCGTCGCGCCGCAGTAGCCGCCGTGCATCGACACGCGCCGCGCCGGGTCCGAGGCCGGCGCCACGAAGGTCGAGCAGGGTCCGCCCACGCCGAGGATCTGGGAGCCGTCCCGGGACAGCTCGACGTCGGCGACCGGTCCCGGCGCCGCGGTGGTGGACGCGATCTCGGCCGGCACGCCGTCGGCGACGTCGTAGACCCAGGTGTTCCCCTGGGTCGTCGCGTCGCTCGACACGTCGGTGGCGACGAGCCGGCCGGGCGCGCCGGCGGCGGTGAGCAGCCGCGGCGCCTCGTGCGGCGACCCGTCCGCGGTGAAGAAGTTGCGCCGGAAGGTCCCGCCGGGCAGGTCCAGAGCGCCGAGGGCGCCCCGGGAGTTCGCCGTTCCGAAGTCGTATCCGACGAACAGCGTCCCGCCGGCGACGGCCAGGGTCCGGGGGAACGCGGCCACGTTGATGAAGTGCCGCCCGGTCTCGGTCATGGTCGCGGCGTCGAAGGCGACGATGGAGTGCGCGTCGGCCACCGCCGCGTACACCGTCTTCCCGTCGGGCGAGAGCACGAGGTCGCCGATCCCGGCCAACCCGGACCGTACGGCCTTCGTGGCGGCCCGGTAGTCGGTGACGACGATGGTGCCGCTCTTGGCGTCACTGATCAGGACCTGTTGACGGGCCGGGTCGACCAGCACGTCGCTGACCCCGGTGATCCGCAGCGATCCCCCGGGCGAGGCGGCGGCCGGGCCGCTGGAGGCGCCGGCCGCGACAAGGGTGGTCGCGGCGACGAGGACAAAAGTGAGGGCAGCGCGAAGCATGATGGGACTCCCGTGAATCCCGCGCTCGGCAAGACAGCGGCGCGGCCGCGACAGCGTACGACAAAGATCCACAGCGGTCGAGGCCTAATAGGTCAGAGCTACCAGGTCGCGGAGCTGGGCCAGCGCGTCCCGTTTGGCCGGCGAGTCGGGCAGCTCCCGCTGGGCCGCGGCGACCAGGCCCGAGCGCAGCAGGGCGTAGATCTCCCGCTGACCCTCCTCGGGGAGGTCGGGTATCCAGAGGCTGCCGAGATTCTCCGTGACCACCATGCGGAGCCAGTCGGCCGTCTTCGGGTCGCCGATCCTCGGTATGAGGAACTCCAGCGTCCATTCGAAGAGGCCACCCGTCGACTGCCAGTCCATGCCCGGCCGGACCATGATGAGAGCCGCCATTGCCGCCGCCCCAGGATGAAGACGCGCGGAGCCAGTCCGCGCTCCGCGATGAACCGTTCAATGCGGGCCACCTGGTCCGGGGTGAAGCGTGAGACGTCCACCGGTACCAGGTCGGCCTTCCTCAGGTGCAGCACGATCTGCAAGGAGAATCGCGCCCATTGCTGGTCGAACCTGTGGGCCGCGAACGGTCCCACGGCGTCGTAGGAGAGACCGTGCTGGTCGAACCAGTCGGCGCGGCAGCCGGGCCGGGCCCGGGTCAGCCGTACGCCGAGCTCGCTCTCGATCCGCAGCGCGGTCTCCGATTCGTTGGCCCGATAGCGGCCGGTGGCCGGGTCCATGCCGAGCGCACGGATCCGTCGCAACTCGCGCAGCGGACCCGGCGCACTCATCAGCGGTTCACCCGCTCCGGCCGGTGCGCACCGGGTTCGGCATGGGGCCGCTGTTCGGGCAGTTTGGGCGGCGTCACCACGACCGGCACGCCGCCCTGCCCGATTCCCGCATATATGACGGGATGGAAACGCCGGAGCAGCAGGGCGTGCAGGACGCCGAGAAACACCACCGCGCCGATGGCGGCCGGAACGGTCCAGGCCGGCACCCCGAGCAGCCGTCGCACGTCACCGAGGGCCAGATAACCGATCACGCCGAGGGACACCGTCGCCAGCACCGGCGCCACGAACCGGCTCCACGCGCCCTCGCCGTTCGGCACCTGGTTGAGATGCAGCAGCGCCGCCAGCGAGGTCGCCATCAGCAGCACCAGCACACCGAGCCCACCAGCGACGATCAGGCGCCGGCCCAAGAGATCAACACCGGAGGTTCCGATGGCGTACGCCGCCAGGAGCGCGACACCCGCGATCAGCGACTGCGCGAGGGACGCGTTCCGCGGAGCCCGAGTACGCGGCGACGTCCGGCTCAGCCCGGACGGCAGCACGCGCTCGCGCCCGAGCGCGAACAGATAGCGCGCGATCGTGTGGTGCAGCGCCACCATGGCCGCGACCAGCCCGGTGAGCAGCACCAGCCGCCCGAGCGTGACCGCCCACGGCGCCAGCCGCGCCGCGGCCAGGTCGAACAGCAGCTCCGGCCCGCGGGCCCGGGACAGCTCGGCGATCCGGCCGGGGCCGGCCGCCGTCGCCAGCGACCACGACGCTCCCGCGAGCAGCACGGTCAACACGACCACGCTCAGATAGGCGCCGCGCCCGGGGTCGCGACGGGGGCGGAGCGCCTCCTCCGCGTACGCCCCCGAGGTTTCGAAGCCGGCGAAGGCGAGCACCGAAACCACGAGCAGGAGCCCGAGCACCGGCAGGTCCACTCCGGACGGGCGGATCGACGCGACGGTGAGTTCGCCCGCGGCCGGGTCGATCACGTCGGCCGCCGCGAAGCCCACCACGACCACCCCCTCGACCAGCACCAGCAGCGCGATCAGCCCGCTGCTCACCTCGATCCGGATCGGGCCGCAGAGCGTCACCACGAGCCAGCAGCCGGCCGCGACCATCCACCACTGGGCCTCGACGTCGAACCAGCTGCGCAGCAGGGGCGCCGCGGCGACGCCGGCCAGGCCGTAGAGGCCGAGCTGGATGACCTGGTACGAGGTGAGCGCGAGCCACGCGGCGGCGGTGCCGCCCGGCCGGCCGAGTCCCTTCGCGACGTACGTGTACATCGCGCCGGCGAAGGGCGCCCGGTGGCCCATCGCCGCGTATCCGGCGGTGAACAGGATCAGGACGAGGCCGGCGGCGAGGAAGCTCAGCGGGACGAGCGGCCCGCCCCCGGTGGCGTAGGCGGCGGGCACGACGTGGACGAGCACGGCGATCGGCGCGGTGGCGGCGAGCGCGAAGTAGGCGATGGCGGCCGCGCCGATGCGACCGGGAGCGAGGGTGTGCGGTAACTCCTCGGGCGTACCCACGGACCTATTTGATCTGAAGGTTCCTCGCTTGACAACTAGCCGTAGCGGTTCACTCACCACCCGTG
This sequence comes from Actinoplanes sp. NPDC048796, assembly GCF_040650035.1. Lineage (NCBI taxonomy): Bacteria > Bacillati > Actinomycetota > Actinomycetes > Micromonosporales > Micromonosporaceae > Actinoplanes > Actinoplanes sp. NPDC048796. The sequence continues at coordinate 1,011,447 of NZ_JBEZGO010000002.1, forward strand.
GACAAGTTTGGCACGAACCTCGCTCTTACTTGACGGCTCCCATCGACAGGCCCCGGACCAACTTGTTCTGCGCCAGCCACCCGGCGACCAGCACCGGCAGCGAGACCAGCGTCGCGGCCGCGCAGAGCCGGGCCAGGAACAGGCCCTCGGAGGAGATGAACCCGACCAGGAAGATCGGCGCGGTGCCGGCGTTGGTGGCGGTCAGGTTCACCGCCAGGAAGAACTCGTTCCAGGCGAAGATGAAGCAGATCAGCGCCGTCGCGGCCAGCCCGGGCGAGACGATCGGAAGGATGATTTTGCGGATGGAGGTGAGCAGCCCGGCGCCGTCCACCTCGCCGGCCTCCAGCACCTCGCGCGGCACCTCCAGCAGGAAGGACCGCATCATCCAGACCGCGAGCGGCAGGTTCATCGAGGTGTAGAGGACGACCATGGTCCAGATGTTGTCCAGCATGCCGAGGTGCTTGACCAGCAGGTAGAGCGGCAGCAGGGCGGCCACGGCGGGCATCATCTTGGTGCTGATGAAGAAGAACAGCGTGTCCGTCCACTTTGCCACCGGGCGCAGCGAGAGGGCGTAGGCGGCCGGGGTCGCCAGCGCGACCACGAACAGCGTCGAGAAGACGCTCGCCATCAGCGAGTTCAGCAGGAACGGCGTGATGTTGCGGTCGAAGACCTGCGCGTACTGGTCCAGGGTCGGGGTGAAGACCCAGCTCGGCGGGTTGCTGGCCGCGTCCTGCTCCTGCTTGAAGCTGGTCAGCACCATCCAGATGACCGGGAAGACGAACACGATCCCGGCGATCCAGGCCACCACACCCCAGAGCCGCTTCACCGGTGCTCCTCCATCTTGAACAGCGACGAGATGACCCGCAGGGCGAACGTCGCCACGACGATCGTCAGGAGCACCACGATCACGCCGGCCGCCGACGCCTCGCCGTACTCGAACTTGCGGAAGGTCGTCAGATAGATCTCGTAAGGCAGGTTGGTCGTGGCCGTACCCGGGCCGCCCTGGGTGATGCTGAAGATCGCGTCGAACGTGTTCACCAGGTAGATCGAGCCGAGCAGGGCGCCCAGCTCCAGGTACTGGCGCAGGTGCGGCAGCGTCATCCGGCGGAAGATCTGCCACGCGTTGGCCCCGTCGACCCGGGCCGCCTCGATCACCTCGTGCGACTGCGACTGGAGGCCGGCCAGCAGGATCAGCATCATGAACGGCGTCCACTGCCACACCAGGGTGGCGATGACCGCGCCCTTCGGATACGACGAGATCCAGTCGGTCGAGCCACCGAAAATGCCGTTGATCAGGCCGTACGCCGGGTTGAAGATCGCGTGCTTCCACAGCAGCGCCGCCGCGATCGGCATCACCAGGAACGGCGTGATGAGCAACGTGCGTACGACCGAACGCCCCACGAACTTGCGATCGAGCAGCAGGGCCAGCAGCAGCCCCAGGATCATCGAGAAGATCACCGCGCCCGCCGTGAGCAGCACCGTGTTCACCAGCGCCGACCGCAACCGGGTGTCGGTCAGCACGGTGACGTAGTTGTCGAGCCCGACGAACGGCTTGTCACCCGGGCGCAACGCGTTCCAGCTCAGCGTGGAGAGGTAGATCGTGTAGAGGAACGGGATCTGAGTGATCACGATCGCGAAGATCAGCGCGGGCAGCAGCGGCGCCCGGCGTACCCAACGGTCTCTAGCTCCGCCCTTGGTGGGCCGGACGGGCGGTTGGGTCCGCTCGTCCGGCCGGGCGACCATGGTGGTCACTACTTGTACTTCTTCGCCACGTCTTCGGCCTGCTTCTGCCCGTCGGCGAGGGCTTTGTCGACCGTGCTGCTGCCGGCGATGGCGGCGCTCACCTCCTGCGACACCTTCGTGCCGAGGTCGGCGAACTCGGGGATGCCGACGAACTGCACACCGAGCGCGGGCCGGGGCTGCACGCCCGGGTTGGTCGGGTCGGCGTGCTCGATCGAACCGAGCGTGATGTCGGCGAACGCCTTGGCCGACTCCTTGTATTCCGGGATCGAGTACGTCGACGTCCTCTTGCCGGACGGGACGCGCGACCAGCCGAGCTTCTCGCCGACCAGCTTCTCGTAGTCCTTGCTGGTCGCCCACGAGATGAACTTCCAGGCGGCGTCGGCCTTCTTGGTGGTCTTCGGCATCGCCCAGGCCCACGTCCAGAGCCAGCCCGAGTACTCGGTCTTGTTCACCGGGGCGTACACGTAACCGACCTTGCCCGCCACCTTGCTCGCCTTCGCGTCCTCCAGCGTGCCCGCCGCGGAGGTCGCGTCGTACCACATCGCGGCCTTGCCCTGCCCGAACGTGTTGAGGCACTCGGTGAAACCGGACTGCGGCGCGCCCGACTGGCCGTGTTTCTTGAGCAGGTCGACGTAGAACTGGGTGGCCTGGGCGAACTCGGGCGAGTCGACCTTCGCGGTCCAGTCCTTCTCGAACCACGTGCCACCGTAGGTGTTGACGACGGTCGTGAGCGGAGCGAACAGCTCGCCCCAGCCGGGCAGGCCGCGCAGGCAGATGCCGGCCACGCCCTTGCCCTTGTCGTCCAGCTTGGCGGCGAAGTCGGCGACCTGGGTCCACGTCGGATGCTCCGGCATGGTCAGGCCCTTGGCCGCGAACAGCTCCTTGTTGTACATGAGGAACGACGACTCACCGTAGAACGGCGCCGCGTACATCTTGCCGTCCTCGCCGGTCAGCGACTCGACCATCGGCTTGAGCAGATCGGCCGAGTCGTACGCCGAGTCGGCCTGGGCCTGCGTCGACAGCTCGTGCAGCCAGCCGTTCTTGGCCCAGATCGGCACCTCGTACGCGCCGACAGTGGCCACGTCGTACTGCCCGCCCTGATTGGCGACGTCCTGGGTGACCTTGTCGCGCAGTTCGTTCTCCGGGAGGATCGTGAACTTCACGGTGATCCCGGTCTGCTTGGTGAAGTTCTCGGCGGTCAGTTGCTGGATGTCCTCCATCTGCGGGTTGCCGACCATCAGGGCGGTGATGGTGTCGCCGGCGGCGTCGCCGCCGTCGGTCGAGCCGGCGCCCGAGCAGCCGGCGGTGGCCAGCAGCAGGCATGCGGCGGCCAGGGCGAGTTTTCTGGGCATGGTGCATCCTCCGTTTTATCGAAAACGGTGTGCCGATTAGACGCGTATTACTTGCGGTCCCATTCGGGAATAGCGGTTCGCCTCGGACGCCGGAAGTCCGGTGTCCGTGACCAGTGATTCGAAATCGGATACCTCGGCGAAACGGCAGAACGTACGTACGCCGAATTTGGTGTGGATGCCGACGAAGACCCGGCGCCGGGCGGCGGCCACGGCCCGCGCCTTCACGTCGGCCACGGCCGGATCGGGGGTGGTCAGGCCGACCTCGCGGGAGATGCCGTTGGCGCCGACGAACGCCAGGTCGATGACGAAGCCGGAGAGCATGCCGGCCGCCCAGTGGTCGACGGTGGCCAGCGTGCGGCCACGCACCCGGCCGCCGAGCAGCAGAACCGTGGCCGGCGTGGACCCGGCCAGCCAGGCCGCGGTGTTGAGTGAGGCGGTCACGACGGTCAGCGGCCGGTCGGTCGGCAGCGCCTCCGCGATCAGCTGCGGGGTGAAGCCCTCGTCGATGAAGATGGTCTCGGCGTCGCCGATGAGGCCGGCCGCGGCGTTCGCGATACGCCTTTTCTCCGGCACCCCGCGAACGGTGCGCATGGCCAGATCGGTCTCGAATTTGGCGGTCTCCACCGGGTACGCGCCTCCATGCGTACGGCGGATGAGTCCGTGTTTCTCCAGCAGCCGCAGATCGCGGCGAATGGTCTCGGCGCTGACTGACAGTTCGGCGGCCAGTTTGGCCACCTCGACCTCGCCGTGCCGGCGGGCCAGGGCGACTATCTGGTGCTGCCGCTCATCAGCGTTCATGGCGATATTTGTAACACCGGGGAAACCTGTGGCTCGGCTCACAAAGTCATCGACTTCGTTGTTTGTTTGCCCGCTTGCCCGTCGTCGTCGCGGGTCCGAAAGCGGCACCATGTCGGACCTTCTCCGCGAAACGTCCGACCGTTTGGCCGGAAACCGTGACCGGATGGTGCCCGGTCATGTGAGCTCGGGCGTTCTCCTCATGTCCGGTCCCGGCCGGACGACATGAGTGCCGTGCTAGCGACGGAGCAACTGACAGAATTCCTGTCCGCGGTGGCGGACCGGCCCGCCGGTCCGGCCGCGCAATACGCTGCCGTCGAGTGCGCCGCCCGCGCCCTCGACGCCGACGTCGCGGTGCTGATGATCGACGACGGGGTGGTCGCCACCATCGGCCTCGCGGCCGACCAGGTGCCCGCGTACGCCCTGGCCGAGGTGGCCGCCGGCCGCCGGGCCACGCTCGAGCTCGACGGCGGCCGCTACGCGGTCACCCACGCCCCGATCGGCGGTCCCGCGCCCGGCGTCCTGGTGCTCGGCCGGATCGGCGCCTCCTTCACCGCGGAGGAGATCACCCTGCTGCGGGGTATGGCCCGCGTCCTCGAGCTCTGCCTCCAGTCGCTGTACGTCGTCGAGTCGGAACGCCGGTACGCCGAGGAGAACGGCCGCCTGCTCGGCTACCTCGACCAGGGCCGCCGCGTCTTCTCCGAGCTGTCCGGGGTGCAGCGGGCCATCGGCCGCCGCCGGCCCCTGACCAGCGTCTTCGACCTGGTCACGGCGTCGCTGCGGGACCTGCTGGGCGTCGAGATGGTGTCGATCAACCTGGTCGAGCGGGACGATCCCCACCTGGGCACCATGGTGGCCGCCGTCGGAGTCGGCCCCGAGGTGCGCGCCCAGGCCGCGCGGGTGCCGGTCGCCGCGGCCGGCGTCACCGGGCTGGCCATCCTCGGCGACGAGCTGGTCGCCGTGGAGGACTACGCCACCTCACCGATAGCGTTGCCGGCCCTGACCGCGGTCAACCTGCAGTCGGTGCTGTCCGTGCCCGTGCACGAGGGCGACCAGTCGGTCGGCGCGCTCACCGTGGGCACCTACAGCGCCCGCCGCGACTGGGACAAGGCGACCCGTGAGATCGTCACCGCGTTCGCCGAGCACATCAGCCTGGCCCTGACCGACGCCCGCACCCAGGAGCAGATGAGCCGGGCCTACCTCGACTCCCTGACCGGCCTGGCCACCCGCGCCCTGTTCCAGACGCGGATGGAGGAAGCCCTCGGCGCCCAGGGCCTGGGCGGCGCCGTGCTCTTCGTCGACCTCGACCGCTTCAAGGTGGTCAACGACTCGCTCGGTCACGCCGCCGGCGACACCCTGCTCACCGGGGTCGCCGAGCGCATACAGGCCTGCCTGCGCGACGGCGACACGGCGGCCCGGCTCGGCGGCGACGAGTTCGCCGTGCTGCTGCCCGGCCTGCACGGCACCGACGAGGCCGTTCCCGTGGCCGAGCGCATCCTCGACGCGCTGCGGCTGCCGTTCGACCTCGGGGCGGAGACGTTCGTCAGCTCCAGCATCGGCATCGCCTTCGGCCGGCCCGGCGAGCACGACGCGGCCGAGCTGATGGTCCACGCCGACCTGGCGATGTACCAGGCCAAGAAGCACGGCAAAGACCGCTACGAGGTCTTCCAGCCGGCCATGCGCGAGGCCTTCCAGGCCAACATCGCGCTCGAGGCCGACCTGCGCCGGGCCGTGCTGCGCCACGAGTTCGAGCTGCGCTACCAGCCGATCGTCCACCTGCACACCGGCGAGATCACCGGCGTCGAGGCCCTGATCCGCTGGCAGCACCCGGAACGCGGCGTCATCCCGCCGATGGACTTCATCCCGCTGGCCGAGGAGACCGGGATGATCGTCCCGATCGGCGAGTGGGTCCTGCGCGAGGCCACGACCCGGGTGGCCGAGTGGAACCGCCAGCGGCTCGGCCCGCCGCTGTCGGTCAGCGTGAACATCTCGGCCGTTCAGCTCGACCAGACGTCCCTGCCCCACGTCGTGCGGGACGCCCTGGCCACGGCCGGGATGCCGGCCGACCGCCTGATCCTCGAACTGACCGAGTCGCTGCTGGTGGAACACCGCCCGGCGACCCTGGACCGGCTCAACGAGATCAAGAGCATCGGCGTCCGCCTGGCCATCGACGACTTCGGTACGGGATATTCGTCGCTGGCCTACCTGCGCCGCTTCCCGGTCGACATCATCAAGATCGACAAGTCCTTCGTCGACGACGTCGTCGACGAGCCGACCGCGGCCGCCCTCACCCACGGCATCATCCAGCTGGGCCGCGCCCTGCAGCTGTCCACCATCGCCGAGGGCATCGAACACGCCAGCCAGCTGACCTCGCTGGCCGGCGGCAACTGCGAACTGGGCCAGGGCTACTACTTCGCCGAGCCGCTGACCCACGGCGCCCTCGACGACCTGCTCTTCCCGACTGACGTTCCCCCCACCGAGTGCGAATGACGAGCGACACTGCTCGGCATGCGGGAACGATCGGCCGGCCTGACTGGAAGCGGCAGACCGCCTCAACCTCAACTTCGTCATGGCCGCGATCCGCGCGTCAAGCGGCGCCCTGGTCCAGCACCTCGGAGACCGCTACGCACTGACGGTCCACCCCTTTGTCCCAGGCTCCGCGGGTTCGTTCGGCCCCCATCCCTCGTCCGACCGCGAGGCCGTCCTGGACATGCTGATCGCCCTGCACCGCAGCCGGCCGGTCACGGCGCCCCGCACCAATCTTCGTCTCCTCGGCCGGGCGGTCTCCGCCTGATCGACGGGAACAGCATCCAGCTAGCCCATCGGAACGCGACCTCTGGATGCTGACCAGCGCGATGATCGACGCCCCAGCTCGGACGACCGCCCATACGACACCGGCCACCTCGACGGTCGACCCGCCCCTCGGCCGCCTCGACGCCCCGGTGCTGGGCCGCGACCCGGCGGTCACGGCCCTGAAGACCCTGCTGACCAGGCGCCGCGCTGGGCCACGGGTGCATGTGCTGCATGGCCTCGGCGGCTGTGGCAAGACCACGCTCGCGTTGGTTCTGGCCGGCTGGGCGGTTCAGCGGCGTAGGGCGGTGTGGTGGGTATCAGCCGCCACGACGACCGACCTGCACATCGGCATGCGTCACGTCGCCACACCCGGTCCCGCCACTGTCCCCAGCCGACGGCGCCCGGCTCCTCCTCGATCGCGCGGGCGAGCAGGCGGGCCCGGCCGACGACGCCCGAGCGCTGGCCGAGCACATGGGCGGGCTGCCACTGGCGCTGCGCCTGGCCGGCATGTACATCGCGGAGACAGCGGCGGCGCCCTGGCCGGACCCGGCCGCCACGTTCAGCGGTTACCGAGCCGCTCTCGAGGACGGAAACCTGCCTGATGCCCTGATCGGCCGCACCTGGGAGCTGTCGCTCGACCTTCTCGATCGCCGCGGCCTCATCCAGGCCCGCCCCCTGCTGCGGCTGCTGTCACAGTTCGCCGAGGCCCCGATCCCGTACCGACAGCTGCTGCGCCCCGAGGCACTGGCCGCCTTCGAGCAGTTCGCCGGCCTCGACGCCCGGCGACTGTGGGAGCTGCTGCGAGCGCTCGCCCACGTGGGACTGATCGACCTGACCGAGCCCGCAACCCTACGTCTCCATCCCTTGGTGCGCCGCGTCGGCCGCCACCAGGGTTCGCTCGCCGATCAAGCGGCCGCCCTCCTGCACAGCACCGCCGAGGAGGAGGGCTACCAGTCCTCCGAGGATCCCCGGCACTGGTCGTTCTGGGAGGCTTTCGCCCCGCACTCCCTGCACATGGTCGAAGCCATTGCGGATCTGCCCGTCCTCACCGCACAGACCGTGGAACACGCCGCCTTCGCGGCCCAAATGACAGGCCTCTACCTGCGAGCCCGCAGGTTATACGCCCAAGCAACGGTGTGCCACCAGACCATCGTCGACAACTGCCAGGCGGTTCTGGGCGACCGACACATCGGCATCATGGCACCCCGGCATTCACTGGCCGCGCTGCTGCATACCCGCGGCCGTTTGGACGAGGCCGAGCTGCTCTATCGCGAGGTCCTCGCCGACCGCCGCGCCGCGCTGGGCGACGAGCACCGGCACACCCTGGCCACCCGCCACCAGCTGGCGTTCCTGCTCTTCGACCGCAGCCGCCTCGATGAGGCGGAAGCCGAGTGGCAGACCGTCTTCACCGTCAACGAGGAGGCGTGCGGGCCGGACCACATGTTGACCTTGAACAGCCGATACATGCTCGCCCGAGTCTGGCACGCGCGCGGTTGACTGGACGCCGCCGAGGCGGCTTACCGAGTGGTGATGGAGGCCCAGGGTCGCCTGTTCGGCGACGGCCATCCGCGGACGCTAGGTACCCGGTTCGATCTGATCCGGGTTCGGCACGACCGAGGCGATCTGGCCGCCGCCGAGCGGGAGTACCGGGCGGTTCTCACGGCTCAGCAGCGCGTCCTCGGCGACGACCACCCCACCACGCTGACCATTCACGAGCGGCTCGCCGGCCTCCTGCACGACCGGGGCGACCATGTGGCGGCCCTCACCCCTTACGAGGCCGTGCTCTCTGGGCGCAGGCGGACTCTGGGCGACGACCATCCCGACACCCAATCCACGCAAGCCCGCCTGGAGCTGCTGAAGCCAAACTGACTCTTGCCACAGTCACGTACGCAGGGTCAGCACCACAACCGTCAAGACCGAGCGCCTCCTGCAAGAGGAGTGAAGACAAGTGGCCGCCCCATGAGGGGCGGCCACTGTGCTGATAGGTGAGGCTCAGGGGGCGTACGTCAGGACTTGAAAGCGTCCTTGATGTTCTCGCCGGCCTGCTTGAGCTTGGAGCTCGACTGGTCGGCCTTGCCCTCGGCCTCGAGGCGCTCGTCGTCGGTCGCCTTGCCGACGCCCTCCTTGACCTTGCCGCCCAGCTCTTCGGCCTTGTTGTCGATCTTGTCGTCGGTACCCATAGTTACCTCCGGAGGGTCAGCTTCCTACGCCGTCCGCATTACCCCGGCTCCGCTCGGCCAATCCCTTTCCAGGAGACCGGCGAAGTCGGCGGCCGGCATCGGGCGGGCGAACAGGAAGCCCTGCGCCGCCCGATATCCGAGATCACGCAGCCGTTGTGCCTGGTCACACGTCTCCACCCCCTCGGCCACGGCGTCCAGCCCGAGCGCGCCCGCCACCTGCAGGACCGCGGCCGCCACCGGGACCCGGTCGTCGGGCGCGGCCTGGGTGAAGGCCCGGTCGAGCTTGACCTCGTCCACCGGCACGTCGTGCAGCATGGTCAGCGTCGACGCCCCCGTACCGAAGTCGTCCAGCGAGACCCGCACCCCGCGCGCCCGCAGCTCGGTCAGGTTGGCCGCCGACGCCGCGGCGTCGATCGGCATCGACTCGGTGACCTCGAGGGCGATCCGGGACCCTTCGATCTCGTACGCGTCCAGCAGCGCCCCGACGTAGAAGGCGAATCCGGGCTCGCGCAGATCGCGGGCCGAGATGTTGATGTTCAGGACGATCGCCGGGTTCCAGCCGGCCAGGTCGCGGACGGCCCGGCGGATCACCCAGCGGCCCAGCGGCACGATCAGGCCGGTGCGCTCGGCGACCGGGATGAAGGCGTCCGGCGCCAGCGTGCCGTGCACCGGGTGGGCCCAGCGGACCAGGGCCTCGGCGCCCAGCACCCGGTCGTCGGTGAGGGAGACGATCGGCTGGTAGAGCAGGAACAGCTGGTCGTCGCGGATCGCCTCGCGCAGTTCGGCACCCAGGTGCGACTGGTCGCTGGCCGCCATGCCCTGGTCGTAGTGCAGGAACGTCGTGCCGGGCCGGGCCTTCGCCGCGTACATGGCGATGTCGGCCCGGCGCAGCAGCAGACTCGGGTCGTCGCCGCTGCGGCCGTCGGCGATGCCGATGCTGGCCCGGATGGGCAGCTCGTGGCCGTCGGCGACCACCGGCTCGCGCAGAGCCTCGATCATGCGCCGGGCGGCCAGGTCGGCCGCGGCCGGGTCGGCGCCGTCGAGGACCAGCACGAACTCGTCGCCGCCGAGGCGGGCCACCGTGTCCTCGGCCCGGACGCAGGCGTCGAGGCGCTGGGCCACCGCGATCAGCAGGAGGTCGCCCACCTCGTGCCCGAGCGTGTCGTTCACTTCCTTGAAGTCGTCCAGGTCGATCAGCGCGACCGCCACCGGCCGGTCGCCGGGGCTGGTCAGGGCCTTGTCGAGCCGCTCGTGGAAGAGCACCCGGTTGGGCAGCCGGGTCAGCGCGTCGTGGGTGGCGCCGTGGTCGAGGCGGCGCAGCAGGCGCCCGTTGTCGCGGAACGCGGTGATCTGGCGCAGCACCACCAGCGCGGTGAGCAGCACGGCGCTGACCACCACGATCCGGCGGTCCTCGCCGTTCGCGGGCCAGGCCACCGTCAGCAGCAGGCCGTCGACGGCTCCCACGGCCACGTACGGCAGGGCGCTGAAGCTGCGCGGGCGGCTCGGCTTGGCCCCACGGCGCGGGCCGTACGAGGCCCGGCGCTGGCGGTTGGCGGCCAGCGCCCCGAAGAAGTAGACCGCCGGCATGCCGAGGACGTCCGGGTACAGGTGCGGGTCGAGCGTCATGAAGATCGGCCGCAGGATCGGCCCGACGGCGCCGATGAGCACCGCCACCGCCAGCATCCGCAGGGCGCCGCGGTCGAACAGGGACTGGCTGGCCAGCAGGAACTTCGCGACCGCGAAGACCGCGAGCAGGGCCACCACGCTCAGCGTGAGCGAGACGTAGACAAGGCTGCTGTCGGCCGCGTGCAGCGAGTACCGGGTGGCGAAGTGCCAGACGAAGACGGCGCAGGCCAGCATGACCGTGCCGGCGTCGAGCACCAGGCGGAACGTCTCGCCGCGGCTGCGCGAGCCGAACGGCAGCCGGATGAGGGCCCACATGATGATCAGAATGGCCAGGCCGTCGAAGACCATCTGCCCGGCGCCCATCGGCAGGTCGGGCGCGTTTCCGGCCCGGGTGACCTGGGCCGTCTGCGCTGTCGCGCCGAGGCCGACCAGCAGGCACACCACCCAGATCTGCCGCCAGAACAGGCGGATCGGCGCCGGCAGGTGCTCGGCCCGGGCGGTACGCGCGCAGCTCACCGCGAGCAGCCCGGCGCCGGCGATGCTGGGCAGCCACAGCAGGGCCCACGGGATGACCGGGCTGATCGAGTTGACGCCGACAGCGACGACGGTGACCAGGAGCAACAGGGCGTTCGCCCTGAGCAAGCGGTCCGGGAGAAGGCTCACGCCGCTCGGATCGGCCGCGAGCAGGGTCCGGGTGAGAAAAGGGTCGCTGTGACCTGGGTCCCCGGCGGCCGGCTTGGCGGGGCGGCCATACTTTGACACTGTGCTGCGACCCGCGACCTACGCCGAACGCGACCTGATCCTGCCCTGGCGGAACCATCCGTCGGTGCGGGCGGTCAGCCTGACCACCCACGAGATCAAGCCCGAGGAGCACGCCGCCTGGTGGGAAAAGCGCTGGCAGACGGTGCTGATTTACGAGGATGATCGCGGCGTGCCCGCCGGCGTCGTCATCTTCAACGAGAACACGTGGTCCTTCTATCTCGACACCGAGGGCCTGGGCGACCGGCAGCTGGCCGCCTGGATGCGGCTGGAGAAAGAAGCCATCGACTACGCGTTCGGCACACTGGGACTGGAAACGCTCGGCGGCGAGACCCTGGAAGAGAACAAGCAGGTGCTGGCGTTGCACCGACGGTTCGGGTTCAAGGAGACGCGGCGCTACGAACGACTCGTCGACGGGGTTCCGAAGACGGTCGTCTGGACTGAGAGAGGGAAGTAATGACTAAGTTCGGGCCCGACAAGCGGCCGTACATCGTCGCGGAGATGTCGGGTAACCACAACGGCTCTCTCGACCGGGCGCTGGCGCTGGTCGACGCGGCGGCGGACGCCGGCGCGGACGCGATCAAGATCCAGACGTACACGGCCGACACCATGACCGTGGACGTCAAGCACCCTCGCTTCCAGCTTTCCCAGGGCCACGAGCTCTGGGGCGGCGAATACCTCTACGACCTGTACGAGCGCGCCCACACGCCGTGGGACTGGCACCAGCCGATCTTCGAGCGGGCCCGCGAGCGGGGCATCACGCCGTTCTCCAGCCCGTTCGACCGTACGGCGGTCGAGCTGCTCGAGAAGCTCGACGCGTCCCTCTACAAGATCGCGTCGTCCGAGATCACCGACCTGCCCCTGATCCGCCTCGCGGCGAGCACCGGCAAGCCGATCATCATCTCCACCGGCATGGCCTCGGTGCGCGAGATCGCCGCGGCGGTCGAGGCCGCCCAGGGCGTCGGCGCCACCGACATCACCGTGCTCAGCTGCACCGCGTCGTACCCGGCCCCGCCGGAATACACCAACCTGCGCCGCATCCCGGTGCTGGCCCAGATGCTCGAGCTGCCGATCGGTCTCAGCGACCACACGCACGGCATCGGCGTGCCGATCGCCTCGGTCGCCTTCGGGGCGTGTCTCATCGAGAAGCACGTCACGCTGGACCGCGCCGACGGCGGCGTCGACTCGGCCTTCTCGCTGGAGCCGGCCGAGCTCAAAGCCATGCGCATCGAGTCGGAGCGGGCCTGGCAGGCGCTGGGCACCACGCACATCGGCCCGACCGAGGCCGAGAAGGAGGGCCTGCGGTTCCGCCGGTCGCTCTACGTGGTGACCGACGTGAAGGCCGGCGACCCGGTGACCGAGGAGAACGTCCGCTCCATCCGCCCGACCGGCGGCCTGGACCCGGACGCGATCCGTACGGTGATCGGCCGGACCTTCACCAAGGACGCGGCCAAGGGCACGCCGCTCACCTGGGACCTGATCTAAGGAAAAAAGGGGGGCCCGCCGGGCCCCCCTTTTCTCACTGTCCTCGGCGTCGCAGCTTGCCGAGCACCTTGCGGCTGTCACGGCCGACGACCTTGTAGCCGGCCTTGGCGACCATCAGGATGCGGCCGGCCCAGGTCTTCTTGTAGAACTGGACCTCCCAGTCCATCTTGCTGACGGCCAGGTCCCGCGACTTGATCATCTGCTCGGTCCACTCCATCATCGCGAGCAGGTGGCTGGCCTCGTACCGCTGGCGCCACAGCGCCTCGGTGAGCTCCCGGAAGCCCGGCACGTCGACCGAGGCCGTGCCCGGCGACACCGACAGCAGCTGCAGCCGCCGGTCGTGCTGCTGCTCCAGGTTCAGCTCGAACTCGGCCGACTCCAGGATCACCTGAAGGTCGACCGCGCGGCGGATCTCCTCGGCGTCGACGCCCTGGCCGATCATGCCGAGCAGGATCGCGGTCAGGTCGACCGCGTGCGAGGTGATCGGCCACGGGTGCGGCTGGCCGGACGTGATGAGCTGGACGGCGAACGCCCAGACCGCCCGGACCTGCGCCGTCTCCAGCGCGACCGGCTCGATCGAGGTCCAGCGGGTGGGCAGCAGCTCCAGGCCGTCCGGGCCGACGAACACATCGGCCAGGCCGGACAGGCCGGCCGGGCCGGTCAGGACGCCGTCCTGGGCCTGGGCGCGCAGCCACGCGTCGTACTGCGCGAGCTCGACCCGCATCTGCCGCAGGTTGTCGGTGGCGGCCAGGTGGAGCAGGCGCTCCTCGAGCACGTAGCCCCGGTCGGCCCCGGGGGCCGCCGGCTCGCTGACGCGGCGCAGGCCGTACCGCTCGATCGTGCCCTGAAGCGGCTGGAGAACGGTCGTCCGGACGGCGCCGCCGCCGGACGCGACCTCGTAGACGAAGGTGCCCCGCGGGTCGCCGATGAGCAGTTCGTGGCCGCCGGTGACGGGAGCCGCGCCGGACGCGCGGGCGACGACCAGCCAGGCCGCGGCCACGGTGCTCTCGGCACCGGCCCGCACGGCCCGGTGGATCAGGCGGCGGGGGTCGGTGAGGACCGGCCGGTTACGGAAGGCGGTCGCGTACGCCTGCGACAGCGCCGTGCCGAGCCGGGGCCGCAGCGGCGACGAGACCTCGCCCAGCAGACCCTCGCCGACCAGGACGGTCGGGGTGGCCGGCTCGGGGAACGCCGCGTACGAGGAGCTGACGGTCAGGCCGGCGTCGCCCAGCCGGGAGACCAGTTGCTCGCGCGAGGCCGGGCGGTGGGTGTCGTGCTCGTCCACCGGGTACCACGCCGAGTCCTGGCGCTCGCGGGCGCCGGGCTCGAGGCGCAGCGTGTGGTGCAGCGCGAAGTTGTTGTCGTGGAGCAGGATCAGGACGCCGTCGGGCCGCACGGCCGCGGCCAGCCGGTCGATCAGCTCACCGGCGGACAACTGCTCACCCTCGGTGGAGTTGAGCCGGCCCACGCCGTCGACGGCGACCACGACGTCGAAGGTGGCAGCCTGGTCGACCTTGATCACCGAGCCGCCGAGCACGGTGACCCGCGGGTGGGCGCGCGCGGCCTGCTCGGCGTCACCGAGGGAGCGCAGCAGCCAGGTGACCGCCGCGCCGCTGTCGGCCAGCGCGGCGACGACCTCGGGCGAGTGGGGGCCGGCGACCAGCACGGTGCGGCCGGGCGCGGCGTGCTGCGCCAGCAGGTGGAGCAGGACGGCGCCGCGCGGCAAGGCCGGGCCCTGCCGCTCGTCGAGATCGGTCCAGTTGAACATCTCGCCACCGATGCGCTGAAGATTGTTCACCGGCGGCGCGCTCAGCGCGGCCGTGAAGTTCGTGCCGTCGGTGGGAAGCAGAGCAGAGGCGCGCTCCGACATCACTCAGACCTCTCTGTTGCTGCGGGCCGGCCCAGTCGTCGGGGGTCGCGGAGGCGTCGCCGTCTCGGCCCGTCAAGTCGACGCCGAAAGGTACCATTCAAGGTTAGTAACTGCTCTGATAGTCGGGGCGGCATTGGCCCGTCGAGCAACTGCGCCGGCGGGTCAAACGGCGCCGGTGGGCCGAATTGCGCCTAAAGCCCCTGATCGCGCGAGTTGTCCCCTGCGGCCAGAGCTTATCACCTGTGTCGCGTGTCACCGTTTGCCCCAGGGGGCTCATCCGCCGCGCGACCTGCAAGATCATCACCTACAGTGGACGACCAGAGACCGGCCGGGGTGGGCGCCGCCACGTCTGCCCCGGCCACCTCGATCGGCCCGCTACCGTGATCACCGTGGTTCTGGCAGTGATCTCCCTGGGCGGCGTGCTCGGCGCGCTGACCCGCTACGGCCTGACGCTGGCCTGGCCACATGCAACCGACGGCTTCCCGTGGGCGGTCTGGACGATCAACGTGTCCGGCTGCTTCCTGATCGGCCTCCTCTACGTCTGGCTCGGCCGTTTCCGCCCGGAGCAGCGCCTCGTACGCCCGTTCCTGGGCACCGGCTTCCTGGGCGGCTACACGACGTTCTCGACCGCCATGACCGACGTGCTGACCGCGCCGACCGTCACCGGCGCCGTCTACCTGATCACCACGCTGGCCGGCGCGCTGCTCGCCGTGTGGGCCGCGTCCGTCCTGGCCGAACGGGTGCCCCGATGACCACTGTCCTCCTGGTGGCCGCCGGCGCGGCGGTAGGCGCGCCGTTGCGGTACCTCACCGATCGGGCGTTCCCGTCACCGTCCGGCTTCCCGCGCGGCACCCTGATCGTGAACGTGGCCGGCTCGCTGCTGCTCGGCTTCCTGCTCGGCCTGCCGGTCTCCCCCACGCTGACCGCGCTGCTGGGCACCGGCTTCTGCGGAGCGCTGACCACGTACTCCACCTTCAGCTGGGAAACGCTCACCCTGGCCCGCTCGGACCGGCCGCAGCGGGCCCTGGTGTACGCGCTGACCAGCGTCATCCTGGGCCTGAGCGCCGCATTACTCGGCCGCTACCTGGGCCGCCACACACAATAGGGTCATGGAACTCGCGAAGATCCTGGAAGCCGCGGCCGAGGGCTACTTCCCGCCCCCGAACGGCGGCGTCACCGTCGTCCCGCAGCCCAGCGAGCGCGACGCGGGCGTGCTCGCCTTCACCGCCCACACGGTGATCTTCCTGGACGAGGACCCCGACTGGATCACCGCCACCCTGGCCACCATCGACGTCGACCCGCTGGCCCGGACCATGCACCCGCTGTTCCTGACGGCCCTGCTGACCCGCACCGGCCGCTCGGCCGACACGATCGACCTGCTGACGGTCGCCCCCGCGCTGCCGGGCCCGCCCCCGCTCACCCTCACCCGTCACGATCAAGACCATTCCCGGGTACGCCGGGCCCAGGCCCACCGCGACGACGTCCAGGCGTGGTGGACCGACGGTGGCGTGCTCACCCTGGGCCGCGGCGTGGCCGGCCGCTGGGAGACCTCGGTCGAGGTCGACGAGCCCGCCCGCCATCGGGGCCTGGGCCGCCTGCTGGCCACCGCCGCCCGCCACCTGATCCCACCCGGCTCGTGGCTGTGGTCCCAGCAGTCGCCCGGCAACGCCCGGAGCGTCCGAACCTTCCAGGCCGCCGGTTACCGCCCCATCGCCTCCGAGTTGCTCCTGCACCCGTGAAGCGGCGCCGCCCAGGGCGGCGCCGCTTCGGTGACGATCAGGCCGAGATGAGCTCACGCGACGGGGCGGGAGCATCGGGAGTCGCCGGCGGCTCGTGGGCGATCTGCGGCAGCCAGCCCAGCCAGCGCGGCAGCCACCAGTTCTTCTCGCCCAGCAGAACCATCACCGCCGGCAGCAGGACCGCCCGGATGATCGTGGCGTCCAGCAGGACCGCCGCCGCCAGGCCGATGCCGAGCTGCTTCGTCGAGGCCAGTGGCAACGTCGCGAACAGCGCGAACACCGCCACCATGACCACCGCCGCACTCGTGATCACGCCGGCCGTACGGCCGATGCCCTCGCGGACCGCCTGCCGGGTCGGCAGGCCGCGGTCGTGGCCCTCGCGGATGCGGCTGAGCACGAACACGTGGTAGTCCATCGACAGTCCGAACAGGATGATGAACAGGAACAGCGGCATCCAGTTGATGATCCCGTCGGCCGCGTGGAAGTCGAGCAGGTCCTCGAAGTGGCCGTACTGGAAGACGAAGACCAGCATGCCGTACGCCGCCGCCACCGACATCAGGTTGAGCACGACCCCGGTGATCGCCACCACGATCGACCGGAACGACACGAGCAGCAGCAGGAAGGCCAGGCCGAGCACGAAGCCGAATACCCACGGCAGGCTCGAGTTCAGCCGCGCGTTGAAGTCCGCCTCACCGGCCGCCTCGCCCGTGACCAGCGCCGACGGTCCGAACACGGCCGGCACCACGTCCTCGCGCAGCAGCGGCAACGCCTCCTTGTCGGCCAGCCCCACCGAGACCACCGAAACCGTTCCGGCCGGGTTGACCTTCACCTCCACCGGCCCGGCGAGCCGGCCGCCGCTGGCCTCGACCGCCTTCTCCAGCTCGGCGATCTTGCCCTGGCTCACGCGCTCCTCGACGACGACCTCGGCCGGCGAGATCGAGCTCGGGAAGGCCTCCTCGACCGCCTTGTACGCCTGCACGATCGCGGCGTCCGGCGGAAGATCCTCAATACCTTCCCCCTTGGTCCGCAGGTCGAGCGCCGGCCAGGCCAGGGCGCCCAGCGCCGCCACCGCGAGCACCGCCGAGATCAGCGGCTTGGCCAGCACCACGCCGAGGAAGGCGTTCCACACCCGGCCGTCGCCGCGCTTGCGGTACAGCCCCGGAATCTTGATCGCGTCGACCTTGTCGCCCAGGGCGGACAGCAGCGCCGGCAGCACGGTCAGCGAACCGAGCACGGCCGTCGCCACGACCAGGATCGTGCCGACCGCGAAGCTGGTGAAGGTCGCGTCGAAGGTCAGGAACATGCCGGCCATCGCCACGATCACGGTCAGGCCGGAGACCCAGATCGACCGCCCCGACGTCTGCGCGGCGATCACCAGCGCCCGGTGCGGATCGGCCCCGTTGCGCCGCTCGTCGCGCTCGCGCCGGATGTAGAACAGGCAGTAGTCGACCCCGACGGCCAGCCCGACCAGCAGCATCACGTGCATCGTGGTGTCTACCGTCGGCGCGAGCCGGCTGGCGAAGGCCAGGAGGCCGATCGCCGCGACCACCGCCATGATCGCGAGCAGCACCGGCAGGAACGCGGCGACCACCGCGCCGAACGCGATGAGCAGAATCCCGAGCGTCACCGGAATCGACAGCAGCGACAGCGTGTGCAGGCCCTTGTCCAGGTCGTCGCCGATGAGCTTGTCGCCGCTCGCGTCACCGCCCTGGGCGACGTAGAGATCCGGGTGCTTGGCCTGCACCGAGGCGACCGTGTCGAGCGACGGCCCGACCCGCTCGGAGGCCGTGGCGGGATCGCCGCTGATGCCGAAGGTGACCAGCGACGAGCGCCCGTCGGCCGACTGGATCGCCGGCCGCACGTCCACCACGTTCGCGGTCTTCTTCAGCGCCGCGCTGACCTGAGCGACGGCCGCCGCCCGGTCGGACGAGGCCCGGTTCTGCACGATGACCATCTCGCCCGCCGGCTGCTCCGGGAAGCCGGCCCCGTCGATGATCTGTTCCGCGCGCTGGGAGTCGCCGTGCCCCTGATCGGCCCCCGTGGCCTCGACCGTCTGGAACTGCCCGGCCAGGACAGTCACACCGATGACAAAAGCGATCCATCCCAGGATCGCGAGCGTCCGGTGCCGGGCGCTCCACAACGCGGCGCGAGCCGCGATCCCCTTCACGTTCCCCCTGTGCTTCATGAGGGAAACGCTATGAAGAACGGGAACGCCACTCGATCCCCTTGACCCCCGAATCGAGGGTGGGGTTAGCCCTACCCCTGGAGGTAGGCCAGCACTGCCATCACGCGGCGGTGCTGTTCGTCGTCCTGGTGGAGGCGGAGCTTGGTGAAGATGTTGCGGACGTGCTTCTCGACCGCGCCGTCGGTGACGACCATCTTGCGGGCGATCGCCGTGTTCGACAGGCCCTCGGCCATCAGGCCCAGCACCTCGCGCTCGCGCGGGGTGAGGGTGCGCAGCGGGTCGTCGCGGCGCCGGCGGACCAGCAGCTGGCTGACCACCTCGGGGTCGAGGACCGTGCCGCCGGTGGCCACCCGGTGCAGGGCGTCGAGGAACTCGGCGACCAGGGACACCCGGTCCTTGAGCAGGTAGCCGACCGCGCCCATGCGGTCGGCCAGCAGGTCGTCGGCGTACGAGACCTCGACGTATTGCGACAGCACCAGGATGGGCGTGCCGGAGACCAGGCCACGCGCCTCGACGGCGGCCCGCAGGCCCTCGTCGGTGTGTGAGGGCGGCATCCGCACGTCCACGATGGACACGTCCGGCTTGTGCTCGGCGATGGCGGACACGAGGGAAGGCCCGTCGCCGACGGCCGCCACCACAGTGTGACCGTTCTCCTCGACGAGCCTCACAAGTCCCTCGCGCAACAGCACCGCGTCGTCGGCAATAACCACCCGCATGCCGCCATGCTGTCAGATGACGCTCAGCTCAAAGGGGCAGGGCCGCCGTGAGCTGCGTTCCACCGGTGGCCGGGCTGGTGACGTCGAGCAGTCCGCCCGCCGCCTGGACCCGGTCGGCCAGGCCGGCCAGGCCGTGTCCCTTGGCCAGGCTGGCGCCGCCGACACCGTCGTCGCTGACCGAGACCAGCAGGCCGGCCTGGTTGCGCTTGACGGTCACCTGGACCTCGCTGGCGTGGCTGTGCTTGGCCACGTTCGTCAGGGCCTCGGCCACCACGAAGTAGGCCGTCGACTCGACCAGCGGGTCGAGCCGCTCGGTGACCGGCGCGTCGAGGTCGACCGGGACGGTGCAGCGGCCGGCGAGCGCGGTGAGCGCCGCCTGCAGGCCGCGGTCGACCAGGATCGGCGGGGCGATCCCGCGGGACAGGGCGCGCAGCTCGTCGAGGGTTTCCCGGGTCTGTGCCAGTGCCTCGGCCACGGTGGCCCGGGCCGCGTCGGGGTCGGTGGCGAACTGCTGCTCGGCCCGGCCGAGGTCCATGGCGAGGCGGACCAGGCGCTGCTGGGGACCGTCGTGGATGTCGCGTTCGAGGCGGCGCAGGGCGGTCGCCTCGGCCGAGACGGCGGCGGCTTTCTGCTGCTGGGCCACGTCGCGGGCGGCGTTGGCCTGGTTGACCTGCTCGCGCAGCTCGTTGACGCCGCAGAGCAGGCCGCGGGCGAACCAGGCCTCCATCAGGGCGGCGCCGCGGACGACCGGGTAGAGCGTGCCGGCGAAGAAGACGCCGATGGCGAAGTAGAAGATCACGCGGGTGCTGGTGGCGTCGCCCATGCCGAGCAGTTCGGGCAGGTCGGTGTTGTCGTCGCCGCGCGGGATGGCCCAGTCCCAGAGCGGGACGGTGAGGCCGCTGATCGCGCCGCACCACCAGGTGAGCACGAAGCTGAAGCCGATGGTGCTGGGGATGAAGCGGAACATCCCGTGCAGCATGTCGAGCCACGACTGGCCGTCGGTGAGCGGCGTGAAGGTGCGGCGGAGCAGGTCGCCGCCGGGGTTCTTCTTGTACGCCGGGTGCGGGATCTTGTAGCCGAAGACGGGGCCGATGCGGGCCCGTTCGATGGTGGCGAAGCCGCGGGAGACCATCAGGCTGCCGACCAGCAGGGGCAGGCCGACCCAGATGACCACGAGGCCGAGTCCGGCGAAGAAGCCGGTCATGCAGACGACCAGCGTCACCAGGCCGAGCGGGAAGCCGAGCAGCACGTACTGCGTGTCGATGCCGATCCGGCGCAGGAGCCGGGCAGCCGGGGCCTGCGTGGGCGCGGGTGAGGCGTACGTCGTCATGTCCTTGACGTTAGGCATCGGCGCCCCCCGTTCCGATCCCGCTGACCGCCGTCTGTTTGGTAGGGCTGGCCCTACCGTCACGTTAGTTGATAGATGCTCACCGGCCCGGACCGGTAGCGGAGCGTCGCCGTGGCGGCCAGTCCGGCCGAGACTCCGCCGGGGGCGCGGTCGTCACCGAAGAGCCACTTCACCCCGTATCGGCGCTTGAGCTCGGCCACGTCGGCCGGCCGGCCGGCGGCGAAGACCCGCTGGTTGAGCTGGTAGGCGGCCTGGTCGGGGGCGGGCTGGTACATGTAGCGCTTGCCGTTGACCCCCTCGGCGGCGACCGCCGAGTCGGTGTAGCCCCAGCTTTCGACGAGGGTGCGGCGGCCGCCCAGCCCGGCGACCCAGAACGCCCGGGCGTCGCACTCGGGGGTGCCGGCGATCGGGCGGCAGTGCACATTGGTGGCGACCAGGTCGTACCGGCCGGCGTGCTGGTCGAGCCAGGCCGCGGCCCGCATCTCCTGCGGTTGGATGACCCGTTCCCGGTCGAGGGCGGGCCGGTCGGAGTGCGACCATCTGACCGCGCTCACGACCCCGCGCGCCTGCTGTTGGGCGCTGCCGACGAGCCCGGCCATGAGCACGGCCGCGATCAGCGCCGGGAAGATCGCTCGCCAGGCCAGGCGGCCGGTCCGCCGCCGCCACAGGTACAGCCCGATCACGGCGACGACCAGGGCGACGGCCGCGGTGAGCAGCAGCGGCTCGGCCAGCGCCCAGGCCCACCCGGCTTCGGTGGCCGGTTTCGGCGCCGGCACCTTGGGCGCGACCGCCGCCCACAGCCCGCCGGCGATGGCGCCGGCCACCACCGGGCGCAGGCTGCGGGCCTGGTCGGCCAGGAGCCAGGCGGTCAGGACCGTGCCGAACGGGATCGCGCACAGGTAGAAGTAGTTCTGGCTGGCCGACGGGTGCCACAGCAGGTACGCCGCGCCCGCGCCGGCGGTGATCATGCCGGCGAACAGCCAGGCCGCCGGTTCGCGGCGGGTGCGCCCGAGCGCGAGTCCGGCCACGCCGAGCATCCGGGGCGCCTGCATGATCACCCACCAGATCAGCAGCCCGGCCAGGAACACCCCGCCGGTCAGGCCGGCGTGCTCCACCCCGTACGGGACCTCGATCGTGTCTTCCCGCCCGAGGGTCTGCCGGTAGGGCGCCACCCAGTAGAGCACCGCCAGCGGCTCGAGCTTGAGCGTGCCCGCGCCGCCGCCCGCGAAGAGCCGGAAGCCGACCACCACCGCGGCCAGCACCAAGGCGAACAGGCCGAGCACGGGCAGCAGCCGGCGCCGCTCGCGCAGCAGCACGATCAGCAGGGCGGCGGCCAGCCCGGCCAGGAACGGCGGCAGGGCGCTGGATTTCGACCCGGCCACGGCCAGGGCGAGCGGGAAGATCGCCACCCATCCCCAGCGCAGCGGGCGGCCCCGCAGCACGTCGACGGCGAACACGATCAGAAGACCGAGCAGGCCCAGGACGTACGTCTGTGAAGGGCTGACGAAGCTGATCGGGATGACGCCGATCGGGGTGACCGGGCTACCGAGCAGCAGCGGGAAGGCCAGGATGGCGGCGACACCGCCACCGGCGCCGGCCCACCAGCGGCCGCTGAGCTCGCGGATCAGCGCGGCGCAGACGAAGATCGCCACCCCGGCCACCGGCACGAACCAGAGCCGCAGGAGCACGACCGCCGGGTCGATTCCGGTGATCATGCTGCCGACGGCGATGTCGGCGTCGGAGAGGTAGTGGTAGTGCAGCGTCTCGCCGGCCACCTGGGGCACCTGGAACGGCATGGCGCGGGTCATCTCGTGCACGAGCGCGAGGTGGTAGAGCAGATCCTGATAGAGCGACCCGCCGGCCGGCGGCAACGGGCTGCGGACCCAATTGGGGTACGCGACGACGACCACCAGGAGCAGCCCGCCCGCGACGATCCACGACCAGAGGGCCGGCAACGGCCGCGGCTCGGCGATCCGCCAGTGCCGTCGCAGGCCCGGCACGGCCAGGAACAGCGCCCCGATCAGCGCCGGCCACCAGGGCAGCAGCCAGAACCAGTCGAGGGCGGCGGCCAGCGCCCACCCGCCGAGCAGAAGCAGCATGCCGGTGGCGGCGCCGAGCCCGAGGTCTTCCGGCCAGTTGCCGCGGCTGCCCCGCACCGCCCGGTGCACCAGCGTGCCCGGAAGCACCACGCCCAGGGCGAAGTACACCGCGTACACCGCGATGTCCCGGCCCGAGACGTCGGTCTGGAGCAGCCCGGCGACCAGCGCCGCGGCCGGGAAGAGCCACGGCAGCACACGGGCGGCGGCGGGGATCAGACGCGAACGCGCCGAGACCGCCGGGGATCCGGCGGTCTCGAGTACAGCTGTCACAGGGTGGAGCGTAGCCAGCCCGGGCACGTACCGAGGCTGCTCGTAGCCCCCGTCACAGGGAAAGCGTCGTCAATCGGGTGAACTCGCGGGGCAGGTCGTAACCGTCCCAGATCGAGCCGAAGGTCAGCGCCTGGCCGAAGGGCACGATCCGGTCGACGCCGCGACCGCCCAGCGCCCGGCCGAACTCGCGCAGTTCGTCGGCGCCGAAGCCGAAGTGGCTGAACGTCTGGTCCTGCCGGTTCATGACCGGCACCAGGTCGAGCAGCGAGCCGACCTCGGCGAACGGGAAGGCGCCGGCGCCGATCCAGTGGCGCGGCGCGTCCGGCACCGTGGTGAGCGACATCGCGGTGACCGAGTTGGCCGGGAACTCCATCGAGGAGATCGCGCCGGTCGCGGCCAGGCCGTAGGCGTTCACCCTCTTCTCCACCGCCATCGCCGCGTCGATCTCCCAGCCGCGCTGGCCGGAGACCTCGATCAGCAGCTCGATGAACTGCTCGCGGACGTCGCCGGTGTCCTCGCCGACCAGGAAGACCGTGCGCGGTGACGAGCAGGCGGCCTGGTCGAACCAGTAGGCGTCGTTGGTGAAGCCGAGGACCGCCTCACGCCGCTTCTTGTCGTCGGCCGCCCGCCAGCCGTCGGCCGAGAGCGCGGCCCACGACGTGCGGTCGGGGAAGGTCAGGTCGCGCGCGGACGGGCGCAGCGGGTGCTTGCGGATCGCCTCGACGGTGTTGTCGCCGCCCCAGATGACCCGGACGTCGGCCCACTTGCTCAGGGCGCCGGTGATGGCGTCGTCCCGGCCGTAGGTGACCATCCGCTGGGTGCGGCCGATGATCGGGTCGGAGTCGGCCAGCACCTCGTTGAGCGCGCCCAGGATCGTGTCGGCCGCGGTGGCCGAGCGCTCCGAGATGCGGACCACGTTGTGGTTGCCGGCCAGCGCGGACAGCGCCCACGAGTAGACGAAGATCGTGTCGACGTTCGCCGGCGGCACGTGGAACACGTTGCCGCGCGGGAAGACCAGCGCGTCCTCGTGCTGCATGTGCTTGACCACGCGGTGCAGCTCGGCCGGGCGCAGGAAGAAGCCGAGCGAGCCGAGCTCGGGGTGGCGGCGGGCGACCGCCGGCACGAGCAGCTTGCGGGCCAGTTTGCCGAGGAAGTCGATGACCCGCGGGTCGCCGACGGTGAGCCGGTCGTCCGACGGCGCGGTGAGGTCGCCCTCGGCCCCGAACCGGTACCTGATCGTGGTCACGCCGCCTCCCGGTAGGTGTCGGAGCAGCCGCGGGCCTCGGCCCGCGGGAGCCGGCCGAGCACCGAGAAGCGCTTGCCGGGCCAGTCGCCGTCGTCGACGCCGTGCACCACGCCGAGGTCCTCGGTGAGGATGATGTGCCCCGGGTACGAGGTGGGCAGCGTGCTGATCACCTCGATCAGGCCGGGCTCGCCGACGGGCTGCTCCTCCCACGTCTGCGGGTTGCGGATCACGATGTCGGCGAAGTCGGGGGCGTAGAGCGAGCCGCCGGACGGGCCCTCGAGGAAGACCGTGCCGATCTGCTCGATCATGCCGTAGTAGTTGTGCACCCTGGTCAGGCCGACGCCGGCCAGCCGGGCGCGGAACTCCTCGGGCGAGACGGCCTGGTCGATCAGCTTCTTCCAGCCGCCCGAGTGGATCAGGATGCCGTTGCTGAGGTCGAGGCCGTTGTCGCGGGCCACCTCGTACAGGTGCAGCCAGACCAGGTAGGTGAAGCCGAAGATGAGGAACGGCTCGTTCCCGTACTTCTCCAGGAACTCCTTCAGCGCCGGCAGGTCGACGTGACCCTCGCCGTCGAGCGCCCAGACGTGGTTGCGGCCGAAGTTCGACATGCCGAGCACGCCGGCGCCGCGGGCGCTGAACGACTTGCGGTCCTTCAGCATGGCCTTGGTGTCGACCAGGATCATCGGCAGCCGCTTGGGGCCGAGCACGCTCTGCACGGTCGCGCCGAGGCGGCGGGTCTGCTCGGCGGCCGACTCCTTGTCGAGGTAGATCTTGCTGACCTCGCCGGTGGTACCGCTGGAGGTCAGCACCTTGTAGATCTCGTCGTCCGGGATGCTTTTGAGCTCGAGGTTCTTGAACAGCCGCACGGGCAGCCAGGGCAGGCCGGCGATCGAGTCGGCCGGGGTGTAGCCGGAAGCGGCGAGGATCCGCTCGTACGGCTCGCATTTTTCCCGGTGGTGCTCGACCAGCGCGGAGAGTTCCTTGAGAAGGACCTCCTCCTTCGCGGCCTGAGGGAGGGTGAAGACACTCACAGCGAAGACTCCAACGCGCGATAGTCGATCTTGCCGTTCGGCAGCAGCGGCAAGGCCTCAACACTACGCACGTTCACGCCGGTGAAGTGTGTCCCGAGCCACTCCGCGATCTTGGTGCGGAGGCTGCGAGCGTCGTCGTCGGAGACACCGACGGCGAAGACCTCGAGCTTGTCGTCGCCGGCCACGGCCGTCACCGGGAAGTTCTTCTCGACGTCGTCCAGGTTGATCCGGACGCCGAAGACCTTGGCCATCCGCTTGATCCGGCCGGTGATGAACAGGAAGCCCTCGTCGTCGAGCCGGCCCAGATCGCCGGTGCGCAGCACGCCGCCCTGCTCGTCGCCCTTGACCAGATCGGCCGCGGTGTCGGCGTAGCCCATCATCACGTTCGGGCCGTGGAAGACGACCTCGTCGTCCTCGATCGTGAAGTGCGAGCCGGGCAGGGCGAGCCCGACCGAGCCCAGCTTCTCGGCCAGCCGGTCCGGCGGCAGCGTCGTCATCCGCGGCGCCGCCTCGGTCTGGCCGTACATCACGTAGAGCCGGCCGCCGACCTTCGCCATCCGCTCGGCGAAGTCGGTGACCAGCTCGGCCCGCAGGCGGCCGCCGGCCTGGGTGAGGTTGCGCAGCGTGGGGTATTTCGCCGGGTCGAAGCGCAGCCGGCGCAGCATCTCGTACTGCGACGGGACGAAGGCCATCGAGGTGACGCCGTGGTCGACGGCGGCCGTCCAGAAGTCGCGCTGCATGATGCCGGTGCGCTCGAGGACGATCGTGGCCCCGCGCAGCAGGTGCGAGTTCAGGACCGACATGCCGTACGAGTAGAAGAGCGGCAGCGTCGTGATGGCCACCGAGTCGGCCGTGATGTCGAGAACCCGGGCGATCTGGTCGGCGTTGGTCTCGACCGCCGACGCCGAGAGCCGGACCAGCTTCGGGTTCCCGGTAGATCCGCTGGTGGTCAGCAGGATCGCCAGGTCGGGGTGCACCTCGGTGGTGCTGAACCGCTCGATCAGGTCGCTGTGGTCGGCGTCCGGGTCGAGCAGCACGACCGGACGGCCGAGCCGCAGCGCCGCCAGGTAACGGGCGATCGACGCGATGGTCGTCTCGATCGGCAGGAACACCACCCCGCCCGGCTCCTCGGCCAGGACGGCGGCCGCCGCCGCGATGGTTTCCTCGGTCAGCGTCTCGCCGGTGGCCGCGTCGACGACGCGGGCACCGGGGTGGAACAGGTTCACAGCTTGAGTCCTCCGTCGACCCCGATCACCTGTCCGGTGACGAAGCGGGCCTGGTCGGAAAGAAGGAAGGCGATCACGTCGGCCACGTCCTCGGCCTCGCCGAGCCGGCCGAGTGCGGTGTCGCCGACCGTCTGCTCGCGGCCCTTCTCGTCGAGGGTGTCGAGCATGTCGGTACGGATGAAGCCGGGCTCCACCGCGTTGACCCGGATGCCCTGCGGCCCGAGCTCCTTGGCGGCGGAACGGGCCAGCGCGGCCACCGCGCCCTTGGAGGCCGAGTAGGCGACCTGCCCGGCGATGCCCCGGCTGGCGGTGATCGACGAGAGCAGCACGACGGCCGGGTTCTTGCCCCGGGCCAGCAGCCGGGCGGCACCCCGGAGGGTGAAGACGGCGCCGGTCGCGTTCACCGCGAAAAGTCGCTCGATGGTGGCGTCGTCGGTCATGCCGAGCATGCCGGCCGCGTGCGTGCCGGCGTTGACGACCAGCGCGTCGAGGCGCTTGAAGTTCTGGAAGGCGAGCTGGACCAGCGCCTTGCTGGTGGCCGGGTCGGCGATGTCGCCGTGCGCGTGCAGCACGGTGACGCCGAACTTGTCGCCCAGCTCGGCGGCGACCGCGGCCACCGCGTCGGCGCCGTGACCGTGCAGGACCAGGTCGTAACCGCGCTCCGCCAGCTTGGTGGCGGTGGCCTTGCCGATGCCGCGGGAGGCGCCTGTGACCAGGGCCGCCCGGTCACTCATTGAAGTTGATCCCGTACTTGCCGAGGATGCTGATCGCTTCCTGGAAGCTCGACATGTTGATGACGTCGTCTGTGTCAATCATCACCGAGAACTCGTCCTCGATGGTCGCCACCAGGGACATGTGCGCGAGCGAATCCCACTTCTCGTTGTCCTGGTACCGCAGGTCGTCCACGGGGGCGTCCGCCGGAAGGTCGAGGGCGGTACGGAACGCCTCACGCAGTCTCTGCAGTTCGCTCACGGGGTAACTCCAAGGGGGTGTGGACAGAGGATTCTAAAACTGACGGTGGCTCATGAAGGCCGGGCCAATGCTAGCTGAACACCGGGTGAACTACGGTGATCGTTTGAGCTTGACCCGCGAATCGGCAGGTCCGATGGTTATGCTTCCGGCTCGTACTGCGTCCTGTCCCACCCCCCGGGAGAAAATCAAGTGTCTGTTCTGAGCGGATCGTCGATCCTGGTCACCGGCGCGACCGGTTCCTTCGGAAAGGCGTTCCTCAACTACGCCCTGACCCACCTTGACCCGCAGCGCATCGTGGTGTTCTCCCGGGACGAGCTGAAGCAGTACGAGCTGCGGCAGATGTTCAACGACGACCCGCGCCTGCGCTTCTTCCTGGGCGACATCCGGGACAAGTCCCGGCTGGAGCGCGCCATGCACGGCGTCGACTACGTCGTGCACGCGGCCGCGCTGAAGCAGGTCGACACCGCCGAGTACAACCCGTCGGAGTTCGTCGAGACGAACATCAACGGCTCGCAGAACGTCATCGACGCCGCGATCGACAAGGGCGTCAAGAAGGTCGTCGCACTCTCCACCGACAAGGCGTCGAGCCCGATCAACCTGTACGGCGCCACCAAGCTGGTCGCCGACAAGCTCTTCATCGCCGGCAACCACTACGCCGCGACCCACCCGACGCGCCTGGCCGTCGTCCGTTACGGAAACGTTATGGGCAGCCGCGGCTCGGTCGTCCCGCTGTTCCGCAAGCTCGCCGCCGACGGCAAGAGCCTGCCGATCACCGACAAGCGGATGACCCGCTTCTGGATCACGCTCCCCCAGGCCGTCAAGTTCGTCGTCGACTCGTTCGACGTGATGCAGGGTGGCGAGCTGTTCGTCCCGCGCATCCCGAGCATGCGGATCCTCGACCTGGTCGAGGCCGTCGCCCCGAACTCGCCGACCCACGAGATGGGTGTCCGGCCGGGCGAGAAGCTGCACGAGGAGATGATCGCCTCCGACGACAGCCGCCGCACGCTGCGCTTCCCCGACCGCTACGTGGTCCAGCCGGTGGTGGCCAGCTGGGGCTACGAGGCTCCCGAGGGCGGCGAAGAGGTGCCGGACGGCTTCAACTACCGCTCCGACAACAACGACCTCTGGCTGTCGGTCGAGGACATGCGCGCCCTGCTCGAGGAGAACTGATGCTGCCCTACGGGCGGCAATCCATCGACGAGTCCGACGCCGAGGCCGTCGTCGCGGCCCTGGGCAGCGACTGGCTGACCACCGGGCCGCGGGTGGCCCAGTTCGAGGCGGACATCGAGGCCGCGGCCGGCGCCCCGGCCGTCACTGTCACCAACGGGACGACCGCGCTGCACACGGCGTACGCGGCGGCCGGAGTCGGCGCGGGCGACGAGGTGGTCACCACCCCGATGACGTTCGTGGCCACGGCCTCGACCGCCATGATGCTCGGCGCCAAGGTCGTGTTCGCCGACATCGAGGACGACACGGCGAACATCGACCCGGCCGCTGTCGAGTCGCTGGTCACGGCGAAGACCAAGGCCGTCGCCGCCGTCGACTACGCCGGTCACCCGGCCGACTACGACGCCCTCCGCAAGATCTCGGAGAGCGTGGGCGCCGTGCTCATCGGCGACGCCGCCCACTCGATCGGCTCGTCGCTGAACGGCCGCCCGGTCGGCTCGCTGGCCGACCTGACCACGTTCTCGTTCTTCCCGACCAAGAACCTCACCACCGCCGAGGGCGGCGCGGTCGCCTCGATCCGGCCCGACCTGCTGGAGCGGGCCCGCACGTTCCACAACGTCGGCATGGTCAAAGATCCGGCCAAGCTGCGTCACCCGGACGAGGGTGGCTGGTTCTACGAGGTGCAGGAATTCGGGCTGAACTACCGGCTGCCCGACATCCTGTGCGCACTCGGCAGCTCGCAGCTCAAGCGCCTGGGCGCGTTCAAGGCCCGCCGGCAGGAGCTCACCGCGCGCTACGACGCGCTGCTGGCCGACGTGCCCGGCCTGCGCCTGCCGATCCAGCGTGAGGGCGTCGACCCGCTGCGTCACCTGTACCCCGTCCGGGTGCTCGACGGCCGTCGCCGCGAGGTGTACGACCGGCTGCGCGAGGCGGGCATCGGTGTGCAGGTCAACTACATCCCGGTCTACTGGCATCCGGCCTTCGAGGAGCTGGGCTACCGCCGGGGGATGTGCCCCGTCGCCGAGGCCTTCTACGCTGAGGAGCTATCGTTGCCGCTCTTCGTCGACCTCAGCGATGCCGACCAGGACCGAGTCGTCGAGGCGTTGCGGACCATCCTCGGGAGCTAGTCGGGTGCACCACGCCAACCACTTCTACGGCCACGCGCACATCCTCGCGGAGTACTGCGGCCTCGATCCGGAGGATCCACCCCGGATCGACGGCTTCGTGCAGCACGGCTGGAACGTGGTGGACGGGCTCGGCTACGGCACGCCCTACGTGCCGGGCCGGCCCATCCTCGTCTACTCGGAACGCACGAGGCGGCGGGCGTGGTCGATGGGGCGCCGCCATGTCACGGTCATCGGCGCCCCCTTCCTCTACCTGCTGACCATGCGGCCCGAGGACCCGGGCGCCCCGCCGCGCGAGGGCACCATCTTCTATCCGTTCCACGGCTGGGAGAACCAGCAGGTCCTCGGCGACCACCAGCGGCAGGTCGAGGAGATCCTGGCGACCGAGGACGGCCCGGTCACCTTCTGCCTCTACTGGAACGAGTTCCAGAACGACAAGGTCCGCCAGTCGTACGAGCAGTACGGCCGCGTGGTGTGCCACGGCTACCGCGGCAAGCAGTGGCTCGACACCGACCGCCACTTCCTCGACAAGCAGCTCGCCGAGCTGCGCCGGCACAAGCGTGTCGCCTCGAACAGACTGAGCAGCGCGATCTTCCACGGCGTCGCGGCCGGCTGCGAACCGGCCGTCTACGGCGACCCGATGCACCTCGACCGGGAAGACCTGCCGATGGCCGAGCGGATCCGGCGCGAGTGGCCCGAGCTGCACGGCAAACACCTCGACATGACCGTCGCCCGGCCGTCGGCGCTGAGCGAGCTCGGCGACGGCTACCTCGCCTCGCCGGCCGAGCTGCGCGTTCTCCTCGGCTGGACGGAGAAGGCTAGGGTGCCCGCGTGATGGAGATGATCGGGGGCGAGATGCCCTCCTTCACCGAGGACCGTCCGCCCGCCGGCGGCGCCCTGTTCGGCTACCTCGCCGATCAGCTGCCCGACGGCGCCGAGGTGCTGGTCGCCGGTCCGCACGACGCCGCGCTGGTCGACGCGCTGGCCGCCCGCGCCACGGTGACCTGCCTGCTGCGCTCCCAGCCCGACGCGATCGAGGTGGAGGCCCGCGGGGTGCGGGTCCTCTGCGGCAGCCTGGCCAAGGTCCTGGACACCGAGCGGTACGACGTCGTGGTCGCCCTCGACGGGCTCGACCGCCTCTGCTCGGTCGAGGGACCCCAGCTCGACTGGGTGGAAAGCCTCCAGGCACTCCAGCGCCTCCTGCGCCCCGGCGGCACGCTGCTGCTGGCCGTCGAGAACGAGCTCGGCGTGCACAAGCTGGTCGACCCGTCCTCGTCCACCGCGTCCCAGGCCGACAGCGCCTGGCGGCCGCTGGGCGAGTTCGACACCAAGCCCGGCAACCCGGGCCGCCTCGCCGGCCGGCTCGCCGCCGAGGGCCTGGCCGTCGACTGGCTGGGCGCGGCGTGGCCCGTGCCGCACGAGCCGACCCTGATCGCCACGCCGAACGCGCTGCACGACGGGCCGGCCGACGCGCTGGCCGCCGTCACCGCGAGCGCCGCCGCCCGGGCGTACGCCGAAAGGTCGGTCCTGAGTGACCCCCGCCGGCTGGCCGCGGCCGCCGTGCGCGGCGGCCTGGGGCCGGAACTCGCCTCGGCCTGGCTCGTCGCGGCCCACCGCGCGCCCCGCCCGGCGGCCGCGCTGAGCCTGCCGCCGGTGCTGATCGGAGACGGCCCGGTGGTCGAGCTGGCCCCCGGTCGTGACGGCGGGTGGACCCGGCGCGTACTCCGTGAAGTTCCTGGTCGGGACCTGTCCGCGCTGAACGGGCCGCTGCCGCGGGGCCGCCTGCTGGAGGAGTTGCTTCTGGCCGCCTGCCTGCGGCACGATCTTCCGATCGTGCGGCGGTTGCTCACCGGCTGGACCGCCGCGCACCCCGGCGCCGCCGCCGACAACGTGGTGGTCCACGAGGACAACTCCACAGAGCTGACTCACCCAGAGCTGACTTACACAGTGCTCGACCCCAGTGTCCCGCCGCAGACCGACGTGATCCGCCGGTTCGCGCAGACGCTGCTCGGCGGTGGCTACGCGCACCCCTGGCCGGCCGCCGTCGACCTGCCGACCCTCACCTCGATCCTGCACGCCGCCGCCGGCCGGCCCGCCGACGCGGAAACCGGCGACGCGGCCGCGGGCGAGGATCCCCCGCTGCCGGACGCGCGCCGGGAGCACGAGGAACAGATCCGGGCGCTGCGCCGGCAACTGGCCGACGCCACCACCCGGGCCCAGTGGTTCGAGCGCGAGCTCGGCCGCCGGGACGCCGAACTTCGCAAGGCCCGTATGCAGATCGCCGCCTTCAGCGGCTCCGTGAGTTTCCGCGTTGCAAAACTCGGATTCGGGGTAGCCCGCAAGGCTCGCAATCGCCTTCGAAAAGGACTTTCATGACAACCCTCGGCATCATCCAGGCCCGGATGGGCTCCTCCCGGTTGCCCGGCAAGGTGCTTCGCAAGCTGGGCCGCCGCAGTGTTCTCGAACGGGTCGTCCGGGCCGCCGCGCAGAGCGGTGTCCTGGACACCATCGTCGTGGCCACCACCACCGAGCCCGACGACGACGCGGTCGCGGCCGAGTGCGCCGCCCTCGGCGTGCCCTGCTACCGGGGGTCGGTCGACGACGTCCTCGAGCGCTTCCTGGGTGTGCTGGACGAGCACGAGAGCGACGTCGTGCTCCGCTTCACCGCGGACTCGCCGCTGCTCGACCCGGAACTGATCGCTCGCGCGTACCGGGTCTTCACGGCCGCCGAGGCCGACTACATGACCACATCGATCGTCAAGACGCTGCCCCGCGGCCTGGACGTCGAGGTGGTCCGCACGCCGGTCCTGCGCGAGATCGACGCGCTGGCCACCGAACACCACCGCACGCACGTGACGTCGTACATCTACACGCACTCCGAGGAGTTCGACGTGATCGGGCTGACCCTGCAGCCCGACCTGTCGCACCTGCGGCTCACGCTGGACACCGAGGACGACTGGAAGCTGATCGAGGCGATCGTCCAGCACTTCGGCGACGAGCCGATCTCGGTGCGCAAGCTGACCGACTGGCTGGCCGGCCGGCCCGACCTCACCGAGCTGAACGCGCACGTCCTCCAGAAGGCGCTGGTACAGGCGTAACCGTGACGATCGTCGGAATCCGCTGCGACGCCGGTGCCCGCACCGGCGTCGGGCATCTGGTCCGTTGCGTGGCCCTGGCCGAGGAGCTGGTGTCACGCGGAGTGTCCGTCCGGTTCCTCAGCGACCTGGGCGGTGTGGAATGGGCCGAGGCCCAGCTCACCCAGCGCGGGCTGCCGTGGCACCCGGCCCCGTTCGACGAGGTCGGCCTGGTCGCGGCGACCGAGCGGCTTCAGCTCGACGCGCTGGTGGTCGACTCGTACACGCTGCCGCCGCAGCACACGGTGGCGGTCCGCAAGACCGGGCTGCCGGTGCTCGCCATCGTCGACGGCGACTTCCGCGGGCAGTCGGCCGACATCTACGTCGACCAGAACCTGGACGCGGTCATCGACGTCGAGGACGCGATCGGCCTGGCCGGGCTCGACTACGCGCTGCTGCGCGGTTCGGTACGGCAGCTGCGGCCGCTCGAGCCCCCGGTGCACACCTCCGGACGTACACCCAAGGTCGTGGCCTTTTTCGGCGGCACCGACGCCTACCGCGCGGCGCCGGCGATCGCCCGGCTGCTGGCGGGCACGGAGGCGCCCCTCGACGCCACGATCATCGGCGCCAACGAGGAGCTGCGGCAGGAGTTGCAGGCGGTGAAACCGGCCCAGGGCCAGCGCTTCGAGATCATCCCGCCCACCGACGACCTGCCGAAACTGCTCGCCGGAGCCGACCTCGCGGTCAGCGCCAGCGGCACGTCGACCTGGGAACTGCTCTGCCTCGGTCTGCCGGCCGCGCTGGTTTGGGTGGTCGACAATCAGATTCTGGGGTACGACCGGACGCTCGCTCGCGGCTTCGCGGCCGGCATCGGGCAGCTCGGCCACTTCGGCCCCGACGCGGTGACCACGCTGCGCACGCTGCTGACCGACCCGGCCCTCCGCACCGAGCTGGCCCGGAAGGCCTGGGCGGCGGTCGACGGCCAGGGCGTCTCCCGGGTGGCCGACGCGCTGCTGGCTAAGGCTGAGTCACCTCGATGACGACCTTGCCGACGGCGTTGCGCTCGACCGCCTCGTGCGCCCCGCCGACCTGCTCGAACGGGTAGCGCAGAATCGGCAGGCCGGCCTGCTCGCCGACCCGGAACGCGCCGGAGTTGACCGCCTCGGCGACCGCGGCCACGGCGTTGTCCTTCTCCTCGACGGTGGTCGTGTAGGTGAGCACGAAGTCGAGGCTGACGTTCTTGAGCATCGCCTTGAAGCTGGGGATGGTCACCTTGCCACCGACGTAGATGGCGATGTTGCCGCCCGGCGCCACGACGTCGAGGTCGATCGGCAGGTTGTCGGTGCTGACCTCGACGATGATGTCGGCGCCGCCCGACGCGAGCTCGGCCACCCGCGCGACGACGGCCTCCTCCCGATAGTTGATCACCGCATCGGCTCCGGCGGCCACGGCGAGGTCGGCTTTCTCCTTGGACGAGACGGTGGTCAGCACCTTCGCCCCGGCCCACTTGGCGAGCTGAATGGCCGCGTTGCCGACGGCGCCGGCCCCACCCGCGACCAGCACGGTCCGCCCGTCCAGGGCTCCCGGCGCCAGCCGCTGCGGCCCGTCGCTGGCCAGTGTGAGGCACCGGTGCGCGGTGAGCGCCGGAATACCCAGCGCCGCACCCACCTCGAACGGCACGTCATCGTTCATCCGCACCACCTGCCGCCGCGGCAGAACCACGTACTCCTGGGCGGTCCCGTTCTCCCGCCCGAACCCGCTGTCCCACACCCACACCCGGTCCCCCGGCTCGAGCCCGGTCACCCCGTCCCCCACGGCGTCGACCACACCGGCCCCATCCTGGTTGGGCACCCGGGGCGGCGACACCCCGTCCGGCACCCCCTTACCGGCCCGCGTCCCGGTGTCGGTCGGATTGACCGCCGACAGCACGATCCGCACCCGCACCTCCCCCGGCCCCGCGGGCGGAAGCTCCCGCTCCTCGATCTTCAGAACGGACGCCGGACCGGACTCGTGGAACACAGCAGCACGCATCCATCCACCCTAGGACTACCCGGTGGCGAGCGCCCCGCGACAACGTGTGACGTGCTCCCTAACCTCCGCCCCCAGCCGTCCCGGCCCCGAGGCCGATACACGTCGTAGTACGGCAGGCGGCTGCCCACGTCGGCTAAACGGCTCAGCGATCCCACGTCGCGACCGAACATCTTTGTGATCGCTGTTCCTGGCTCCTGGAGGTTCGCGTGGCTACCGTGCTGATCGCCGACGATGACGCCGATCACCTCGAACTGATGGGCCTGGCGCTGGAGCGGGTGGGGCACACCGTGATCCGGGCCCTGGACGCCGAGTCGGCTCGGGTGGCCCTGCTGGGCGGGGGCGTCGACGCGGCCCTGCTCGACGTGCGGATGCCCGGTGAGAACGGCATCGAGCTGTGCCGGCGGCTGCGGTCGGAGCCGGCTACGGCCTTCCTGCCGATCATGGTGATCAGCGCCGACGTGAACGACCAGCGGATCATGCACGCGCTCGACGCCGGCGCCGACGACTACCTGTTCAAGCCCTTCCAGCGCGAGGTGCTCGGCGCCCGCCTCAACAGCCTTCTGCGGCACCGGCCCGGTGTCAGCCGGCCGCCGGCCGCGGTGGCCGCGGCGGCGCTGCAATCACCCCGGAAGATCTGGTCGGCGGCGCAACGACTGACAGTCAACTGACTGATCCCGGCGCGGTCCGGCCGGGGATAGTGTCGGGCGCATGGATCAGATGGTGCGTTTCAGCACGCCGGCCGGCCGTTGGGTGCTGCTGGCCACGGTGCTCGGCTCCAGCCTGGCCTTCATCGACTCGACGGTCGTCAACATCGCGCTGCCCGAGATCGGGCGCGATCTCGGCGCGGACGCCGCCGGTCTGCAATGGACGATCAACGGTTACGCGCTGAGCCTGGCCGCCCTGGTTCTGCTCGGCGGCTCGCTCGGTGACCGGTTCGGCCGCAAGCGGATCTTCATGCTGGGCGTCGCCTGGTTCGCCGCGGCCTCGCTGCTCTGCGGTCTCGCGCCGAACATCGGCTGGCTGATCGTGGCCCGCATCCTGCAGGGCATCGGCGGGGCGCTGCTGACGCCGGGCTCGCTGGCGATCCTGGAGGCGTCGTTCGACCGGGAGGACCGGTCCAAGGCGATCGGCGCCTGGTCGGGCCTGGGCGGCATCGGCGGGGCGCTGGGCCCGTTCCTCGGCGGCTGGCTGGTCGGCATCGGCGACTGGCGCTACATCTTCCTGATCAACGTGCCGCTGGCCGCGATCGTGCTGCTGATCGCCGCGCGGCACGTTCCCGAGTCCCGCAATCCGGACGCCACCGGCCATATCGACTACGTGGGCGTGCTGACCGGCGCGATCGGGCTGGCCGGTCTCACGTACGGCTTCACGGCCTGGCCGATGCGCGGCCCGGGCGATCCGGTGGTGCTCGGCACGCTCGCCCTGGGCGTGGCCGGCCTGGTCGCCTTCGTGCTGGCCGAACGCCGCGCGCGGCAGCCGATGATGCCGGTGTCGATCTTCAAGAGCAAGGCGTTCAGCGGGGCCAACCTGGTCACCTTCCTGGTCTACGGGGCCAACGGCGGCGTCTTCTTCCTGTTCGTCATCAACCTGCAGGTCGTCGCCGGCTTCTCGCCGCTGCTGGCCGGGACCGCGCTGCTGCCCTCGACCGTGCTCATGCTGCTGTTCTCGGCCCGCTCGGGCGCGCTCGGCCAGCGGATCGGCCCGCGCCTCCCGATGACCGTGGGCCCGCTGATCTGCGCCCTGGCGTTGCTGATGATGTCGCGGATCGGCGCCGGCGCGGAGTACTGGACCGGCGTGCTGCCCTCGGTGATCGTCTTCGGCGTGGGGCTGACCTTGCTCGTGGCGCCGCTGACGTCCACCGCGCTGGGTGCGCTCGACGACGCGTACGCGGGAATCGCCTCCGGGGTCAACAACGCCGTGGCCCGGGCCGCCGGTCTGCTGTCGGTGGCCGTGCTGCCCCTCGCGGCCGGCCTGGGCAGCGGCAACCTGACCGACGCGGCGCAGCTGTCGCCGGTCTACCGGAACACGATGATGATCTGCGCCGGCCTGATGATCGCGGGTGGCGTGCTGGCCTGGTTCCTGATTCCGAGCCGGCTGCCGTCGCACACGCCGGTCAAGGCGTTCTGCGACCCGAGCGCGCCACCGGTGCACCCGCGCCACACCGAACCGGTCAGAAGTGGGCGATGATCCGGCGCTCCGGCCCGTCGACGGTCAGCCGGCCCCCGTACGGCAGGATCCACTGTGGCCCGGTGTGGCCGAACTCCACGCCGAAGACGGCCATCGCCGAGGGGTTGTAGGCCGCCAGGGCTTTCAGTACGGCCGCACGCTGCTCATCGCGGTATTCGTCCCGTTTGCCGCGATCGGGCCGGGAGCCGAAGTGGCTGGCCTTGGCCGCGGCCATCAGCACGACCGGGAACTGTTCGAGAAGGCCGCGCTCGCCCGCGTTGCGCAACATACGGAAGACGCTTCCGGCGGAGGGCAGCTCCTCGGACGTCTCCAGCAGCAGGATGGAGCCCGTGTAAGCCTCGTTCGGCCGGATCCAGCGGTCGGCGGCCAGGTTCCAGTGGAAGATCTCCATGCTGCCGCCCCAGGTCGGCGCGGTGACCACCCGGTCGGCGTTGTGCCACACCCAGCCCGGGTTGGGCTCGGCCGGCGCCGCGTCGGTCAGCGCCCGCGGATCGGCCCAGCCGATCTCCTCGTCACGGAATCCGGACACCGGGGTGATCGGCAGATCGACGGTCTCGAACAGCGCCGCCCGCAGCGACGACAGGTGCTCGGGGTCGATCGCCGGCCCGCGTGAGAGGTGCACCATCGTCGAGCCGCCGTGATAACTCGCGATCGACTGGGTCCACAGCCAGTTGAGCATGTTGGTGTTGTCGGAGTAGCCGAAGTACGGCTTCGGGTCGTTCCGGAACGGAGCCGGATCGAGGTGCGGCAGTACGGTGATCTGGTCGCTGCCGCCGATGGTCGCGAACACGGCCCGGATCGACGGGTCGGCGTAGGCAGCCATCAGGTCGGCCGCCCGTTCGGCCGGCGTTCCCTGGGTGCGCGTGGTGGCGTACTCCACCGGCTCGAGCCCCAGGTCGTCGCGGATACGCCGCAGGGACTGCTCGTGCACGGCCGGGAAGACGCCCGGACCGGCCCACGAGGGTGAGACGACGGCGACCCGGTCGCCCGGCTGCAACTTCGGCGGGGAGTCCATGCCGCCGAATCTAGTTAGATCATTCCCGCGCGCAAGGCATATGCGACGGCGTGCGAGCGGTTACGCAGCTTCAGGCGATGGGTGACGCCGTAGATGACGTTCTTGACGGTGCGCTCCGAATAGCAGAGCTTTCCGGCGATCTCGTTGGTGTCGAAGCCGTCGGCCATCAGCCGCAGCACGTCGACCTCGCGCGGGCTCAGCCCGGACGCGTTCAGCCCGTTCGGGGCGAGCACGTCACGCTGCATCCGCTCGACGTGTTTGAGCAGCTCGCCGATCAGGTTGGGCGGCATCACCCCGCCGCCGGTGGCGGCCGCCCGCACGCTGTGCGCCAGCCGGTCGGGGTTCACCGCGCCGCGCGGCAGGATCGCCACGACCCGGCACTCGACAGCCGTGAGCAGGTCGCCCTCGTCGATGTCCTGCACCACGAGCACGACCGGCGCGCTGGTCTCGCCGGTGGCCCGGCGCAGGCTGGCCACCACCTCGGTGCTCAGCCGTTCGGCGGCCACCACGAGCACGTCGGCCTCGGCCCGCTGGGCGTTGCGTAGGACGGTCAGGTCGCTCCGGAACTGGAGCAACGCGGCGAGTCCGGCATGGCTGAGCGGGTCTGTCGCCTGCACGGCGACCCGGATCTGTTCCACGGCTGCTCCCCTGTCTGGCGGTGGAGCCAGTCTGTGAGAAGCGCCTTCAGAGAACCTTCACGGAACCTTCATCGGGCCGGGAAGGCCGATGAAACAGTCCACCAGAGGCTGGTGCGGGGTGGGAAGCGCTGACCCCGATCAGTGCCCGTCCGTGCCGTTTGTGTTATCCATTGACACCCAGCCCCGTCTCCCTCGAAGTTGACCCTTACCGACCCGGGAGGACACGTGGCGAACGACCTGCGCGTCAGTGTGCTCGGGCCGGTGCGCGCGTGGATCGGCGCGGACGAGATCGATCTGGGCCCGGCGCGCCAGCGGGCGGTCTTCGCGGTGCTGGCGGCGCACGCCGGGCGCACGGTCGGGCGCGACGAGCTGATCACCGCGACCTGGGGCGACTCGCCGCCGGCGACGGCGGTCGGCAGCGTTTACACGTACGTGTCGGGGCTGCGCCGCATGCTCGAGCCGCAGATGCTCGGCACCGGGGCCGGCGGCTATCTGCTGCGTCTCGACCCGGGGCAGCTGGACTCGGCGCGGTTCCAGACCTTGCGTGCGCAGGCAAGCGCCGCGCTCGCGGCGGGCGACGCCGCCACCGCGGTGACCCGGCTCGACGAGGCGCTGGCGCTGTGGCGCGGGGACGCGTACGCCACCCTGGCCGGCCCTTTCCTCGAGCTCGACCGGCAGCGGCTGGCCGAGTTGCGGCTGGCCGCGGCCGAGCAGCGGGCCCGCCTGCGGCTGGAGGCCGGCGGCGACGACGGCCTGATCGCCGAGCTGACCGCCCTGGTCCACGACCATCCCCTGCACGAGCCGCTGCACGAGTTGTTGATGCGCGCGCTGCACCAGGCCGGCCGGCACGGCGAGTCGCTGGAGGTCTTCCGCACGGCCCGGCGCACGCTGGTGGCCGAACTGGGTATCGAGCCCGGTCCGGGACTGCGGTCCGTGCAGCGTCAGGTGCTCGGCGGCACCGAGGAGCGCACGGTCGTGCCGACCCCGATCGCCAAGGCGCTGCGGGACGGGCTGGCCCGGCGCTCCTGGGTGGGCCGGGTGGCCGAAATCGATCACCTCCGGAGTCTGGTCCGCTCGGTCGCGGCCGGCATCGGCGGCGCCGTCTGGATCTCCGGCGAGCCCGGCATCGGCAAGACCGAGCTGCTCACGCACGCTTTCGCCGACGCCGCCCGGTCCGGGTGCCGGGTGGCCTGGGGCGCGGCCGACCAACTGGGTTCCCGGGTGCCGCTGCAGGTGCTGTTCCGCGCGCTGGGCCAGCCCCGGGACTCCGACGGGCCGGAACCGGCCGACGACGAGATCGTCGCCGCCGTCCGGTCGGCCTGCGGCGCGGCGCCGCTGATCCTCATCGTCGACGACATGCAGTGGGCCGACAGCGCGACCGTGCGGGTCTGGGAGCGGCTGCTCGCCCTGATCCCGCGCACACCGCTGCTGCTGGTGGCCGCGGCCCGGCCGGACGCGCATCAGGCCGCGCTGCGCAACCGGGTCCGGGCCCGGCAGCGGATGCCGCTCGACCTGGGACCGCTCGCCCCGGCCGAGCTCGACCGCCTGGTCGGCACGATGATCGGCGCCCCGCCCGGCCCGCACCTGCGCGCGCTGGCCGCCCGCTCCGGCGGCAACCCGCTGTTCGCCCGGGAGCTGGTCGAGGCGCTGCGGCAGCGCGACGCGGTCGAGATCGCCGGGGGACGGGCCGACATCGGCCCGGACGTGACCGTCGACCCGCCGCAGACCCTGCTCGACGCGGTGCACGCGGCCCTGGACGTGCTCTCCGGCGAGACCCGCGAGGTGTTGCGGCTGGCCGCCCTGCTCGGCTCGGAGTTCTCGGTCAGCGAGGTCGTGGCGGTGACCGGGCGCTCGGCCCTCGACCTGGTCGGCGCCCTGGAGGAGGCGCTGTCGGCCAGCGTGCTGGTGGACAGCGGCAGCGACCTGGCGTTCCGCCACCCGTTCCTGCGCCAGGCCCTGGTCGCCAGCGTCCCGCCGGCGCTGCGCGCGGGTCTGCACCGGCACGCGGCCGAGGTCCTGGCGGCCGGGGGCGCCCCGCTGACCCGGGTCGCCGAGCAGCTCAACGCGTCCGCGCCGGCGGTCGACACCTGGGTGCTGTCGTGGCTGGTCGAGCACCACGCCGAGGTGGTCCGGCGGGCGCCGCAGATCGCCGGCGACCTGATCCGGCGCACCCTCGCCACCGACCTGCCCTCGGCCGGTCAGCGCGGGGTGCTGCTGGTGGCCCTGGTCCGCCTCGAGTTCCGGCGTGAGCGCTTCCCGATGTCCGAGGCCGAGGAGGCGCTGAGCCTCGCCGCCGACCCGGATGACCGGGCCGAGATGCGCCAGCTGCTGGCCACCATGCGGCACCGCCGGGGCGAGGAGGCGGAGGCGGTGGCGATGCTGCGCGAGGCCGTCGACGACCCCCGGGTGCCGTCGATCTGGCGTTCGCGGCACCGGGTGCTGCTGGCCAACTTCCGCCGCGGCGACCTGGACGACCTCGACCGGGCCGAGGAGCGGGCGCGGCGGGTGCACGACGAGGCGGTGGCGGCCGGCCAGCCGTACGAGACGGCCTTCGCGCTCCAGACGATCTGGTTGACCAGCTCGATCCGGCGCGACCACGAGCGGGCGCTGGAGCACGCCGACCGGGCCCTGGCCGTGGTGCGGGGCGAGTCCTCCCTGTCGTACGACCTGCTCGACAACCGTCTGTTCTCCCTGCAGAACCTCGACCGCCTGGAGGAGGCGCAGGAGACGCTGCGCCGCGCCGAGCAGCCCCTGCCGGCCGGGCTGCGGGTCACGGCGGCCGTGCAGGACTACTGGCTCGGCCGCTGGGACGAGGCGCTGGCCGAGGTGGGCGAGGTCAGCGGCGACATCACGTTCCACGGCCGGCGCGAACCGGGCGCGATCACGATGCTC
The DNA here is from genome assembly GCF_040650035.1 of Actinoplanes sp. NPDC048796. NCBI lineage: Bacteria > Bacillati > Actinomycetota > Actinomycetes > Micromonosporales > Micromonosporaceae > Actinoplanes > Actinoplanes sp. NPDC048796. The sequence continues at coordinate 1,053,010 of NZ_JBEZGO010000002.1, forward strand.
CTGCACGGCGTGGCCGCGCTGATCGCCCTGCACCGCGACCAGCAGGATCTGGCCGCCGCCCACCTGGGCGCGGCCGACGCCGTGCCGGCCAGCGAGGCGGAACGCGAGAACTGCGACTTCCTACTGGTGGCGCGGGCGCTCGCGGCCGAGCAGCGGGGCCGGGCCGACGAGGCCCTGGAACTGCTCCAGCCGCTGCTGCAACCCGCCTACGCGCCGATCATGCTGCGCCACCAGTGGCTGCCCGGCGTGGTGCGCCTGGCCCGCGCCCAGGGCCGCGACGACATCGCCGAGCGGGCGGCCGCGATCGGCGCGGCCGAGGCCGACCGCGAGGTGCGCCCGGCCCGCGCCTACGCGGCCCATCTGCGCTGCCAGTCCCTGCTCACGGGCGATCCGGCGCCGGCGCTGACCGCGGCCGAGCACTACCGCAAGGTGGGCCGGGTCTTCGAGTTGGCGCAGGCGCTCGAGGAGGGCGGACGGCCGGACGAGGCCCGTACCCTCTACGTCGCCATGTCGGCCCGCTGGGACGCGGCGCGCACTCTCAGTTGAGAGTCGCCTTGCCCAGCACGTGGCCGTTGTGGTCGGCCACCTCGATCGACCGGACGTTACGGATCTGGAAGGAGCTGGCGCCGATCACCTTGGCGTTGCCGCTCGGCGTCGGCCCCCACACCATGGCCTGCTCGACCTGGCCGGACGAACCGCGCACCTGACAGTGGAACGGCCCCTCACCGCGCAGCTTGGTCACGTCCAGGGCGACCGACACCCCCCACGTCTTGGGGGTCAGCACGGCCTGACCCGACATGCCGCTGCCCTGCGCCGGCTCGAACTGGGCCGTGACCAGCTCGGCGCTGGGCAGCGCGGCCGGCCGATTGTCCTGCCGGCTTCCGCGGATCACCCCGGCGCCGACCGCCACCGCGATCAGCACCACGGCCGCCGCGGCCAGCCAGCGGACCCCCGCGCGGCGGGTTTCCCGATGACGCTCGGCCCGCATCCGCCGCAGCAGCCCGTCGATGTTCTCCTGAGTGGGCCGGGCCGTCATGCTGACCGGCGGCCGGGACCTGTCCGCGGCCGGCAGACGCCGCAACAGCTCCGGAACCGGGGCGAGCCGGTCGAGCTCGTCCCGGCACTCGTCGCAGTCGCGCAGGTGGGCGTCGAGCCGGTCGGTGTCGCTCTCGTCGAGCCCGCCGAGCAGGTAACCGCCGAGCAGCCGCCGCAGGTCGTCGTGGGTCTCGCGGGGATCGGCGCTCATCGCAGCACCCCCATCTCCTCGAACGCCGTCCGCAGCGCCCGCACCGCGTAGTAGGCGCGCGACTTGACCGTGCCCTCCGGCACGGACAGCTTCCGCGCCGCGTCGGCCACGCTCTGCCCCTCGTAGTACATGGCCCGGACCACGGCCTGATGCTCGTCGGAGAGCCGTTCCAGCGCCTCCGCCACCAGCCACCCCTCGACCAGCTGGTCGACGTTGTCGGCCGACGGCATCGCGTTGACCGCGGCCTCGTCGGCGACCAGATGCGGCCGGCGCTGCTCGGCCCGCCACGCGTTGGTCACCACGTTGCGCGCGATCGTGAGCAGGTAGGAACGGGTACGCCCGGTGTCGGTCTCCAGCGTGTCGATGTGCTTCCAGGCCCGCAGCAACGTCTCCTGCACCAGGTCCTCGGCCCGGTGGCGGTCGTGCACATAGCGCATGACGAAGCTGAGCAGAACCGCGTAGTGCTCGTTGTAGAGCGCGGTCATCAGCTCCTCGTCGGGGCTCACCCGTCGCCGCATCGCGCCCGCCCTCCCGGTACCGGTCCGCCACAAGGTATTACACCTTCGCGGTGAACTCGGTTCGACGACGCGACAATAAGAAACGCCGCCCGGTCCCCCTCGCCGGGACCGGGCGGCGTGCTCAGGTGTTTTCCTTTACTGCTCGTCCTCGTCCTTTTCGCAGGGGCCGGGGCCGCCGAACTGGAACGTTCGTAAGGTGTTCGGGCTGATGTACGGCTTGTAGGCCTCGTTGGTCGTGCTGAGCTCCAGTTCCACCGTCGGGCCGTTGAGGTAGGTCACGCTGGCCATCTTGGCGGCGGCGCCGTCCTTCTTGGGCCGCTTGCCGTTGCCCATCTGGGTCCAGCAGGGCGTCGTGGTGGTCGAGGCCACCTCACCGAAGACCTGGATGAGGCCGGAGCGGTTGAACGAGATGCCCTTGTCCTTCCAGAGCGTCTCGGGGAAGTAGCCGACCCACTCGCTGTCGTACGCGATCCACCAGGCGTTCTTGACGTACTGGATGCCGAATTTCTTGCTGACGTCGTACGACAGGGTGTCGCCGGGCTTGATGGTCTTGCTGTACGGGACGAATCCGCAGCCGTTGTAGCAGGCGGGCTTCTTGTCGACCCAGTGGAAGACGAACAGGTGCGGGTCGTCGTCCCCGTTGACCAGGCGGTCGACCGTCCAGCCGACCTCGACGATCTGGCGGCCGTCGGCGGATTGCAGGGCCAGCTCGGCCAGCGAGTGGTAGTCGCTCTCCTCGAGGCGCGGCTTCGAGATCGTCACGTTGGCGTAGACGCCGTCGGTCTCGGCGTCCTGCGCACCCACGTTGTAGAGGTATTTGACCTCTTGGTCGCCGGTGGTGTCGGACGGCGGCTCGGGGGGCGCGATGTCGGTCTTCTCCGTACGGAGCGCGTCGGACGTGGTGTGGAAGCGGCCCTTGGGGCCCTCCTCGTCCTGGGGGATCACCGAGCCGCTGGTGTCGTTGGCCGCGGCCGAGAGGCCGGCGGCGCGCAGCGACTTGGCGCTGGCGCCGGCCTTACCACGCTTGATCTTCTTAGGACGCTCGCCCCAGGGGAGGAGGGTGGGCGGTGTCGGCGGCGCCTCCACCGCGGCGGACGCCTCGGCGGCCGTGGGTGGCACGATCTGGTCCGCGCCCGCGCTGAGGGTCGAAGCGACGCCGAAGGCGCCGACCACGGCAACGGCTAGACCGGCGGCAAGAAGACCGCGGCGTGACTTCAACACGTGTCCGTCCTCGTTCGTCGGGGGTTCTTCGTCGGAGATTGCGAGGAGGCGGGCGAGGTGACCTCCGGATCGACGTCACCATATAGCTTTCTCCATAGAGGAGAACCTGCTCAGAGCGATTTCCGCCTTAACGGCTGAGGCGGAGAACCGATCCGGTGATGGTTCTGTGTATTTCTTTTACGGAGAGTATCGGCCCGATCGCAGACGGCCGCGCCGCGCGTGACCCGAAAGAGGCAAACGGCCGCGAGCTTCTTTCACTCTTCCGACAATCCACTGTGCAGCGACGGTTTCCGGCATGTCCGTAATCGGGGAACTTCCCCCGATCGCCCGCGCGTTCCACTAGCCTTGATCACGTTGAGCTGGTAAACCTATAGAGCCGGTAGGTTATGTATGCAAAGGGAGGTCCCATGACCGTCGTCGACACTCGCCTCGACCATCTCGCCATCGCCACCCGCTTCGCCGCGGCGCCCGAGCAGTGGCCGGTGGCCCCGCGCTTCAATCCCGTGGACCGCTGGTACCACCGGTTGACGGTGACCGACGACTACGAGGTCTGGCTGCTGACCTGGCTTCCCGGGCAGGGCACCGACCTGCACGACCACGGCGGCTCGGCCGGCGCCTTCCACGTCTTCAGCGGCACCCTCACCGAGGACACGGTGTCGGCCGAGGCCGGCCGGGCCCCGCGCGTCACGTCGCGTGAGCTGGGCGAGGGCGCCGGCCGCCGCTTCGGCACCCACCACATCCACCGGATGACCAACCGCTCCAGCCGCCCCGCGATCAGCGTGCACGTCTACGGGCCGGCGCTGACCACGATGACCCGGTACCGGGTGGGCGCCGAGGCGCTCGAGGTGCTGACCGTCGAGCGCGCCGGGGTGCAGTGGTGACGACCGCGCTCCAGTCCCCGCCGCCGGGCTCACTCGGCATCGACGAGATCCTGGCCCAGGCCCGCACCCGGCTGAGCCGGGTCGGCCCGCACGAGACCCGCGCCGCGATGGCGCGCGGCGCCGTCCTAGTCGACATCCGCCCGGCCGCCCAGCGGGCCGAGCACGGCGAGATCCCGGGCGCCGTGATCATCGAGCGCAACGTCCTCGAGTGGCGTCTCGACCCGCGCAGCGACGCCCGGCTGCCGTGGGCGGGCGACTACGACCTCGAGGTCATCGTCACCTGCCAGGAGGGCTACACGAGCAGCCTGGCCGCCGCCGCGCTGAAGGACCTGGGCCTGCACCGGGCAACCGACCTGGACGGCGGGTACGCCGCCTGGCGGGCCGCGGGCCTGCCGGTGACCCGCTAATCCCGTACCTCCGGCCTGGCCTTGCGGGGTAGCAGGAACGACAGGCACAGAGCCAGCAGCAGGAGCGCGATCGTCACACCTGTGGTGCGGATGGTCGCCTCCTCGAAGCCGGCGCGGACCTGCTCCCGCCCGTAGTCCTGAACGGACGCCGGCGGCGGAGCACCCTGGCAGCTCGGCGGAACGACGTCCGGATCATCCTCGGCGGTACGGTCACGCAGGCAGTCACGCAGACCGGCCGCCACCGCCGGCTGGGTGTCGGACGGGACACCGGCCGCGGTCAGCACCGTGGTCAGCCGGGACGACGAGCTGTCCACGTGGGACGCCACCTGGCCGGGCAGGATCGCGAAGAAGATCGTGCCGAGCACGGCGATGCCGAACGCGCCGCCCAGCTGCTGGACCGAGGTCAGCGCGCCCGAGGCGGACCCGGTCTCCTCGTCGTCGACGCCGGCCAGCACGATGTTGAAGAACGGGGCCATGGCCAGGCCCATGCCCGCGCCGACCAGGACCAGACCCGGGATCAGTTTGTACGGCGTCACGTCCGCCCCCGCGAGACGGACCGACACCGCGAACGCGGCCGTGCCGACGATCATGACCACCGTGCCCAGCTGGAGCAGCCGGCGGCCGAAGCGCTCAGCCAGGCCCGCCCCCGCCGCCACGAACCCGGCGACCGTGCCCAGGGCCTGCGGCAATGTGGTCAGACCGGCCTTCAGCGGCGAATACCCCAGGCCGATCTGGAGATAGAAGGTGAAGACCAGCCCGGTGCCGATCAGGGTGGCGAAGAAGACCAGCCCGACCGCGAGCCCGCCGGAGAAGGCCCGCTTGCGGAACAGGCTCGGGGTGACCAGCGGGTCCCGGCCGGTGCGCTCGCGGCGCGCCTCGTAGACGGCGAACAGGCCGAAGACCACGACGCCGAGGGCCAGCAGCGCGAAGCACCACACCGGCCAGTCCAGCTCCCGGCCCTGCACCAGCGGGAAGAGCAGCAGGAAGGCGCCCACCGCGGCCAGGACCACGCCCAGCCCGTCGAGGCGCGGCGCCTTGGCGCTGCGGAACTCCGGCAGGTAGCGCACCGCGCCGAAGATCGCGAACAGGCCCAGCGGCAGGTTGATGAAGAAGATCATGCGCCAGCCGGCGCCGAAGTAGTCGGCGTCGACCAGCCAGCCGGCCAGGATCGGCCCGCCGACCGAGGACAGGCCCATCACCGGCCCGAAGGCGCCGAACGCCTTGGCCTGCTCGCCGGGCGTGAACATCTGCTTGATCATGCCGAGGCCCTGAGGCAGCATGACCGCGCCGAACAGGCCCTGCACGGCCCGGGCGGTGATCAGCTGGGCCGGGCTCTGCGCCAGGCCGCAGACGAGCGAGGCCAGTGTGAAGCCGGCGGCGCCGATCAGGAACATGCGGCGGCGGCCGAAGATGTCGCCGAGCCGGCCGCCGGTGAGCAGGCCGACGGCCATGGCCAGGGTGTACGCGGCGCCCAGCCATTGGATGAGGCTGTAGCTGCCGCCGATCTCGTCGCGGATCACCGGTCCGGCGATGTTGGTGACGAGCGCGTCGAGAAGGTCCATGACCTCGACGGCGAGGATCACGAAGAGCGCGACCCAGCGATATCGGTACGCGGTGTCGGGTTGAACAGTGTTCGTCAGCACGAACACCGTTCTACTGGCGAACGGCGTTCAGCGCAACGTAAATTAGGCGCCGATGACCTGGCCTGCGGAACGTCCCCCGAGAAAAACCATCACCCGTGCCGAGATCGTGCGGATCGGCCTGCGCGTCGTGCGCGAGGAGGGCATCGACGCGCTCAGCATGCGGCGCGTCGCGACCGAGATCGGCACCGGCCCGTCCAGCCTCTACGCCCACGTGGCGAACAAGGACGAGCTGCTGCGGCTCATGTTCGACGAGATGTGCGCGCTGCTGCCGATCCCCGAGCTCGACCCGCCCCGGTGGAAGGAGCAGATCAAGGAACTGGCCCGCGCCGGCCACCAGGTGATGATCGAGCACAACGACCTGGCCCGGGCCGCGATCGCGACCATCCCCACCGGGCCGAACGCCTTGCGCATCTCGAACGCGATGTTCGGCATGATGCTGGCCGGCGGCATCCCGCCCCGGATCGGCGCCTGGGCGATGGACCGGATCTTCCTCTACATCACCGCCGACGCGTACGAATACTCGATCTGGCGCGACCAGGTGAAGGGCGCCGGCTCCGACAAGGAGACGTTCCTGTCGGATCTGGGCCGCGAGACGCTCGCCTACTTCGAACAGCTCCCGGCCGACATTTACCCTCATATCGCGACGTACGCCACGGCCCTGGTGGGCGGCAGTGTGGACGAGCGCTTCGAACTCGGTCTCGAGTTGCTGGTGGACGGTCTCGACAAGTACTCCGGCGTTAGTTGATCTGAGAACTTTTGTTGATACTGGGGACATGCTTCCCGTGCCGGTCACCGCGTTCGGGCCGCTCCACCTGTTGGCGCTCCGGGTACACCGGCTGGCGACGACCGGGCGCGGTCGCGAGGCGATCGAGGCCGCCGACGCCTACCTCGCCCTCGCCCGGGCCGTCGGCGACGACCGCACGATCACCTTCCTGGTCCAGGGCAAGATGTACGCCAACCTGCACATGGGCCGCATAGCCGAGGCGGCCGAACTCGGCGGGCGGCTGCTGCGCCTGCACCGGGCGGCCGGCTCGATGCTCGGCGAGGCCAAGGTGCTGTGCGACCTCGCGCAGTTCGACGTGCTGCGCGGCCGGTTCGTCGACGGCATGCGCAACCTCGCCCGCGCGGCCGTGCTGCTCGACCGCGACCACCACGACCGTGACCGCTGGGTGTCGGCGCTGTGCTCGTTCGCCGAGGCGGCGTCCACGGCCGAGATGTACGAGACCGCGGCCGAGGCGTACGAGCGGCTCAGCGTCACCCACCCCGAGTTCGGCCTGGTCCACGCGGCCACGCTGCTGCACTGGGGCCTGCGGCTGAGCCACGTCGGCCGGCACGACGAGGGCGCGACCCGGCTGCGCCGCAGCGCCGCCATCACCCGGCGCCAGGTCGAGCAGCGGCCGGACGACCTGGCCGCCACCGCGATGCTGGCCCTGGCCCTGGCCAAGCTGGGCGACGACGTGCTCGCCGAGAAGACCGTCCGCGAGGCCGTGCTGCCGCTGCGGGCCACCGAGAATTACCGGTACGCCCGGATGGCCCACCTGGCGCTCGGCATCAGCCTGCGCGAGCAGGGCGCGCTGACCGAGGCCCGCACCGAGTTCGTCGCGGCCCGTGAGCTGTGCGCGTTCGGCCCGCGCCCCGACGAGCAGACGATCATCCGGTTCGAGATGGCGCTGACCGCGCTCGCCGCCGACGGCGGGCAGGCCGGGCGCGACCTGTTCGAGGCGGTCGAGGGGCAGACCGGCGAGCTGTGGCGGTTGCGCCTGCAGCGGCTCGGCATGCTGCGCCAGGCCCGCCAGCGCGAGGAGTCCGAGGCGGCCCGGGCCCGGGCCGAACGCGAGGTGCTGCGCGACCCGCTCACCGGGCTGGACAACCGGCGCCGCTTCGACCTGCTGCTCGAGCGGATCGACCGGGGCCGGCTGGCCGCGCCGCTGGTGCTCCTGCTGGTCGACGTCGACCACTTCAAGGCGATAAACGACGCGTACTCGCACAGCACCGGCGACCGCGCGCTGCGCGAGGTGGCCCGCATACTGCGCGCCCACTGCCGGGCCGAGGACGTGCCGGTCCGCTACGCCGGCGACGAGTTCACCGTCTTCCTGCGCGGCGATCTCGCGGTGGGCCGCGAGGTCGGCGAGCGCATCCGCACGGCGGTGGCCCGCTCCGACGTACTGCCGGGCGTGCGTTTGACCGTCAGTGTGGGCCTGGCCGTGTTGCGGGAGGGCATGACCGGCGAGGAGCTTTTCCGGGCGGCGGACGACCGGTTGTACGCGGCCAAGTGGAGCGGCCGGAACACTATTTCGGCCTGACTACTCCTGATTTACCGCTGTAAAGACTTCTGGATCCGTCGACCCCGCGCGGGGTGTTCGGGGCGTCGAGCCAGATGACGTACGGCTTGCCCGATTGAAGCCCGGTGATGGACGCGCTGGCGTTGCACTCGGCGCCGGTGGTGATGGTCTTCCATACCGGATCGGGCTGGGCTCCGGAGACGAGTTCCTGCGGCACCGCCGTGATCCGGTAGGTGTTGCCGAACCGGTTGGGCCACTGCACCGAGAACGAACCCGCGCCCGGCGTCACGATCATCGGAATCAGCACCTGGTCGGCGTCCGGCCAGCCGGCCGCGCAGGCCGTGCTGGTCGGCAGGAACGAGACCGGCGGCAGCCCGGGCCGCGGCGAGCCGGTGTAGGTCACGACCGGGCTCGGCGTCCGGCTGCCCGACGACACCCGCACCCATGGCTGCCCTCCCGGGGTCGTCGCCGGCGTGCTCGGCGTGTCCGACTTGCCGCACCCGCCCAGCAGGAGGATCGGCACCAGCGCCCACGCAGCCCGCATATCTCTACGGTCGGCGCGAAAAGGGACGAACTTAGTCGAGCTGCCCGGTGGTCCCCCGAATGATCAACCGGGGCGGGATCACCACCTCGCGGTTGGCCACGGCCGCGCCGTCGATCCGCTCGACCGCCCGGGCCACCGCCAGCGTCGTCATGGTCTCGATGTCCTGGGCCACGGTGGTCAGGTCGATGTGGGCCATGCTGCTGAAACTGCTGTCGTCGTACCCGACCACGCTGATGTCCCCCGGCACGGCCAGCCCTTCACGGCGCAGCACGTCGAGCAGCCCGGCCGCGCTGAGATCGTTGAAGACGGTCACCGCCGTCGGCGGGGCGGTCAGCAGCTCCCGCGCCGCCCGGGCGCCGTCCTCCTCGCCCGGCCCACCACCGACGACCCTGATGTACGCCTCGAGGCCGTGCCGCCGCATCGCCTCGCGGTAGCCCTTCTGCCGGTCGGCCGAGCTCGGCTGATGCTTGCCACCGTCGACGTGCGCGATCCGGCTGTGCCCGAGCGCCACCAGATGGTCGACGGCCAGGTGAAGCCCGCGGGCGTCGTCGGTGCGCACCACGTCGACCTGGCGCTGCCGCACCGAGCGCATCATGGCCACTACCGGCAGCCGCCCGGTCAGGGTGGCCAGCTCGGCCGACGGGATCAGCGGCCCGAGCAGCACCAGGGCCGCGCACCGGTCCTGCAGAAGCCCGGCGATGGCCGCCCGCTCGTCGCGCCGGGGCGTGATGGCGCTGAGCGTCAGCTCGTAGCCGACCCGCTCGGCCGCGTCGTAGAGCCCGGTCAGCAGATCGTCGTGGAACGGGTGGGCGACGCCGAAGACGACCCCGAGCAGCCGGCTCTGCCCGCTGCGCAGCAGGCGGGCCCGGTTGTCGGGCTGGTAGTCGAGCCGGCGGGCGACCTCGAGCACCCGGGCCCGGGTGGCCGCGCTGGCACCGGGCGCGTCCCGCATCACGATCGACACCAGCGCCACCGAGACTCCCGCCTCGGCGGCGACGTCGGCCAGCGTGGTCCGGCTCATGGCCGGAACTTTACCTGTGACGACTAGAACGTTCTAAAGCCACGGCTACTAGAACGTTCTAGAGTCGATCACGTGGAACACCTGACCTCCGGCCGCCGCTGGGCGGCCCTGCTCGCCCTCGCCCTGGGCGGCTTCGGCCTCGGCCTCACCGAGTTCGTCGCCATGGGCCTGCTGCCCAACCTCGCGCAGGACCTGCTGCCCACCGAGTACGCGCACTCCGCACCGGACGCGGTGGCCAAGGCAGGCTGGATGATCTCGATCTACGCGCTGGGCGTGGTCGCCGGCGCACCCACGATCGCCGCCCTCACCGCCCGATGGCCGCGCCGCCGCCTGGTCGTCGCCCTGCTCGGCCTCTTCGTCGTCGGCACGGTGGCCTCCGCGCTCGCGCCCACCTTCGAACTCGTCCTGGCCGGCCGGTTCGTGGCCGCACTGGCCCACGGCGCCTACTTCGGCGCGGCCGGCCTGCTCGCCGCGGCCATGCTCGGCCCCGGCAGCGAAGGCAAAGGCTTCGCCCTGGTCCTCGGCGGCCTCACCGCGGCCAACGTCTTCGGCGTCCCCCTGATCACCGGCCTGGGCCAGGCCGCCGGCTGGCGCGCCGCCTACCTGGCCGTGGCCGGCGTCTTCGCCCTCACCCTGCTCGCCGTCCTGGCCACCGTCCCGGAGATCCCGGCCAACCCGGGCGGCTCACCCCGCTCCGAACTGGCCGCCTTCCGCTCACCGCAGGTCTGGCTGGCCGCCGCCGTCGCGGCCATCGGCTTCGGCGGTTTCTTCGCGGTGAACAGCTACATCGCCCCGGTCACCACCCACGTCACGGGCCTCTCCGAGTCGGCTGTCCCGTGGGTGCTGGCCGTGATGGGCGTCGGCATGACCGTCGGCAACGCGGTCGGCGGCGTAGCGGCCGACAAAAACCTCAGGCGCAGCGTCCTGCTCGGCTTCACCGCGATGATCGCCACCATCGCCCTGTTCGGCCTCGTCTCCCGTCACCCGGCCGGGTTGTTCCTGGGCGCTTTCCTGGTCGGCGCGGCCAGCCTGTTCATCGGCCCGGCCCTGCAGGCCCGCCTCATCGCCGTCGCACCGGGCGCCCAGCTGATGGGCGCCGCGGTCAACCAGTCCGCCTCAAACGTCGCCAACAGCGCGGGCGCGGCCCTGGGCGGCGCGGTCATCGCGGCCGGCTGGGGTTACCTGTCCTCGGCCTGGATCGGAGTGCTGCTCGCCTTGACGGGGCTGGCGCTTGCCGCGGTGAGCTTCCGCATGGACCCGGGCATCCCCGCCGAGGAGCCGGAACGCCAGCCGGAGCCTGCCGCCGCTTAAGCCCCGGCCCAGCACTAACGCAGCCTGTGGACAACCAGCGGTCAGGCTGGACCGAGGCGATGCCCCGCCATCTCCAGCACTCCCTGGCCCACTGTCACCGGCGTCTTCAGGCCCGAATCATCCCGCAATGTGAGAGTTGAGCCGTCCAGCCGGTAGGTGCCGTGTGCCGGCTTCTTGCGCCCGGCCACCGTCCCCGCGTACGTGCCGTCGGTCCTGATGTCCAGGCGGACGCTTCCGTCGGCGCTGCGCCAGGAGCCGACCGGGTCGGTTGCCCGGGGTGGGGCCACACCGAGCGGGCCGTCGCCCGCCTTCAGCTCGCGCATCGCGATGGCGAGCAGGGCGGCCGTGTCCAGGACGGTCAGGTCGAGGCGGGGTTCGGCGTGGTGGCGCATCGCGGCTCCGGGGTGGGGGGACGGGGTCCCCTACCTTCGGCGACGGGCCGCCGGATCGGAGCTTTTTCAGGCCGCCGTCGACTTCAGAGCGGCCGTGACGGCCGTCGTGAGCTTGTCGAGGTAGTCGTCCGGCATCGGGGAGCGGGAGACCGCCAGGCGCCAGTACAGCGGGCCGAGGATCATGTCGACGGCGATTTCGGGGTCGGTGCCTTCGGGCAGTTCGCCGCGGGCGATGGCCTGGCCGACCAGTTTGTCGCCGACCGCCTGCTGGTGGGTGTGCAGCGCCGTCTGGAGGGTTTCGGCGATCTGCGGGTTACGGGCCGCCTCGGCCATCAGGTCGGGGATGATCTGCGACGCGATGCGGTGCTGGAGGGCCCGGTGAACGATCATCATGATCAGTTGTAGGTCGCCGGCGAAGCTTCCGGTGTCGGGCAGGGGGACACTGCGGCCCGCGACATCGGAAACAATCTCGAGGACCATCTCGAGTTTGTTGCCCCATCGGCGGTAGATTGCCGTTTTGCCCACCCCGGCGCGGCGCGCCACGGCTTCGATGGAGAGCCTGCCGTAACCGACCTCGGCCAGCTCGTTCATCACGGCGTTGCGAATCGCTACGGTGATGTCGCCTCTGAGTACAGCCGCTCCGGCTGGTGCGCGCTTTCCTGTTGCCACCCGGTCACTATACGCCAGGACGTAACGGTTGCGTTCCGCCGTTCGGTCGGCTAACCTTCCGCACGTCGATACGAAGGCGTTCCATCGACGGCGGCTTGACATGCTGCTTAAGTGTTCTCGCGCAAAGTTCCAGGGCCCGGCATCCCTCACGGGCCGACGAGATCGGAGCACCACCCCATGGCTCAGACGGCGGTCGCCGATTCCGAGACCGGGCAATCGCTCAAGGAGCTGGCCCGGCGGAACGGCTTGACGGCGGCCGGGCGACTCCCCGGCATAGCCGAGTACACGCGGCACCTCTGGTCCTACCGGCATTTCATCGCGGCGTTCGCCAACGCCAAGGTGAGCGCCTCGCTGGGCACGACCAAGCTGGGCTCGATCTGGCAGGTGCTGACGCCGCTGATCAACGCCGGCGTCTACTACGTGATCTTCGGTCTCCTGCTCAACACCAAGCAGGACACCAACAACTTCATCGCGTACCTGTGCGCCGGTGTCTTCATCTTCGGATTCACCCAATCGGTGGTCCAGGCCGGCGCGATGTCGATCACCTCGAACATCAACCTGATCCGGGCGCTGCACTTCCCCCGGGCCAGCCTGCCGATCGCGATCTCGCTGGTCGAGGTCCGGAACATGATCGCCTCGGTCGCTGTGCTGGTCGCGATCATCCTGATCACCGGCGAGCCGATCACCGTGGAGTGGCTGCTGGTCATCCCGGCCCTGGTGCTTCAGTCGATCTTCAACGCGGGACTGGCGCTGTTCGTGTCCCGGCTCTGCGCGAAGGTCACCGACATCCGGCAGCTGATTCCGTACATCATGCGGATCTGGATGTACGGCTCCGCCGTCCTCTACCCGGTCACGTTCTTCTCCGACCGTCTCAGCGGCTGGCAGCTCGCCCTGGTCGAAGCCAACCCGATGCTCGTCTTCATCGAGCTGATCCGGCACGCCCTGATGGAGAACGTGACGCTGGCCTCCTCGCCGCTGCGTCTCTGGGCGTACGCGGTGGTCTGGACGGTCTTCGTGGGCATCGGCGGGTACGTGTACTTCTGGCGCGGAGAGAAAGGCTACGGCCGTGGCTGACGAACGGGTTCCTACGGTCATCGCGGACGACGCGCACATCGTCTACCGCATCTACGGCTCGGTGGCGCCGGGCGCGAACAGCCCGCTGGCCAGCTTCAAGCGGATCGTGACGGGCAAGAAGAGCGGGGCCGTGCGCGAGGTGCACGCGGTCAAGGGCGTCAGCTTCGTCGCCTACCGGGGCGAGGCGATCGGCCTGATCGGCACCAACGGTTCCGGCAAGTCGACGCTGCTGCGGGCGATCGCCGGCCTGCTGCCGGTCGAGCGCGGCGGGGCGATCTACGCCGCCGGTCAGCCCTCGCTGCTGGGCGTGAACGCGGTGCTGATGAACGACCTTTCCGGGGTACGCAACGTGGAGCTCGGCTGCCTGGCCATGGGCATGACGCCGGCCCAGGTCAAGGAGCGTACGGCCGAGATCATCGAGTTCTCCGGCATCGACGAGCGGGGCGACTTCAGCTCCCTGCCGATGAAGACGTACTCGTCCGGCATGGCGGCCCGGCTGCGCTTCTCGATCGCCGCCGCCAAGAAGCACGACGTGCTGCTGATCGACGAGGCGCTGGCCACCGGTGACGCGAAATTCCGCAAGCGCAGCGAGCAGCGGGTGCGCGACCTGCGTCAGGAGGCCGGCACGGTCTTCCTGGTGAGCCACAGCGAGCAGTCGATCCGCGACACCTGCGAGCGGTCGATCTGGCTCGAGTCGGGCGTGATCCGTGCCGACGGCCCGACTGACGACGTCATGAAGGAGTACGAGACCTTCGTACGGAAGTAGCCCGAAAACACCGCGATCGCCGCCGATGAGATGGGGCTCGGTTTTTCGACGGCCGCGGGGTTTGCGGACGGCGGAAAATCGCGCCCCATCTCATCGGTTACAAGGCGATCGCCCGCGGAGCGAAGCGGAGCCATGTCATCGATGAGATGGGGCTCGGTTTTTCGACGGCCGCGGGGTTTGCGGACGGCGGAAAATCGCGCCCCATCTCATCGGTTACAAGGCGATCGCCCGCGGAGCGAAGCGGAGCCATGTCATCGCATCGAGAGATGCACGTGGTTCGTGTGGTCGCTGGAAGGGTCGCCGTTTCCTCTGGTGTACGCCTTCCAGCCACTACTGGGTAGCCAGATCCGCTCGAACCAGATGACGTACAGAACGCCCAGCCGGTCCGCGTTGTTGATGAAGTAGTTCGCGAGGTTGGTGCCGTACGTCTTGCTGGCGCCCGTGGCGACGCCGCCGAAGCCGTCCTTGTCGGCGGCGAAGTCGCAGGCCTTGCCCTTGGGATGCTCACCGCTGTTCTGCTCGCGGAAGCAGGCGACATAACGGGTGAAGCCGTCCGCTTGCGCTTGCTTGAGGGCATTGAGCGTCCGAGGACTCAGGCACCCGCTCGTGGTGGGATCAGGCTCGGAGCAGCTCTCGGAGGGCAGCGAGCCGTCGGAGTCGCGCGGCGCCGCGCCCGCCTTCTGCTTGCTGGAGGAGCTGACGGCCTTGTCGCCGGCCTGCGGCGCGTCCTGACCGGTCTTGTCGTTCCCGCCGGTGTTGGCGGCCTTCAGAGCGGCCTCGGCCTGCACCTTGCGCTTGGCCATGAGCGCGACCTGCTTCTGCTCGTTGCGCACCTCGGTGTCGATGGCGACCTTGGCGGCCTGCTGGGCGTCGCGGGTGTTCTTGAGCGCCGCCACCGCCGTGTTCTCCTTGACCGCGATCGTCTCGAGCGTCTCGGCCCGGTCGAGGAAGCCCTCGGACGAGCCACCCGACAGCAGCGCGCTCATCGGGCCGAGGCGCCCGGTGCGGTACGACTGCTGGATGAGCTCGTCCAGTGCCGCCTGCCGCGGGGCGAGCTGCTTGTCGAGCTCCTTGAGCTTGGCCGCCAGTTCGGTCTGGCGCTTGCGCGAGCGGTCCAGCGCCTCCTTGGCCTCGACGAACCCCTTGGAGGCGGCCTCGAGCTGCTGGATGAGGGTCTTGGGGGCGCCCTCGCCGTCGTCGCCCGTGTCGCCCGGCGCGGCCGACGCCGGGCCGGCCACCGCTAACGCGAGACCAAAGATCGCGACGAGCATCGCCATGGTGGCTGCCAGTCGTCGCCGGACAGTCTTCTGCCGCACACCTGTTCCTTCCGTCGGCCGCCGACCGAGTTAGCTGACGGGTTCGGGACGGAAGTTGATCCCTACCGCTGGCGCGGATTCACCCCGGAAAGATTGGTTCCCCGGCTCGTCCGGAAACGATTAGGCGGCGATCCCCGGGGGGTGGGGACCGGCACCGACCATACCGAAGACATCGAACGATCGACAGTTATCGCACGCGAAGCAATTGAATGGCGACGCACAGTAGCCACTATTACTGAATGTCACAGGTGGACTACGCGAATAACGTTTTGCCAGGCCTGAAGCCTCTCTTGTTCTCGGGTAAACTGACCGCCGGTCCGCCTAACCAGGCACCGCCCCCGAGGTGCCGGCGGCCACCGCCCAATCGCCGTGAGGCGAGCCGGGGAACCAGGTCAGTCATGGGGTGCATCCGCGTCAGCGGTAGGGATCGCTTCCGTCCCGAACCCGTCAGCTAACCCGGTCGGCGGTTAACCGGAAGGAACCTGCATGACCGTACGACCCCGCCGGTGGCTGATGCTTGCCCTGGCGCCGATCGTTTCTGTCGCTTTCCTGGCGTCACCCATATCTCCGGCCTACGCCGAGCCCGGCGACGGCACGTCAGCGGCGCCGGACGAGTCGGCCGGCAAACAGAACCTGACTCTCGACGAGCTGATCGAGTCCTCGAACCGCCGATTCGTCCAGGCCAAGGGCGCCGTGGCGAAGTCGACGGCCGCGCAGAAGACTCTCGCCGCCAAGATCAAGACGGCTGAGGCCCGCCGCAACGCGCTGATTCCCGAGGTCAACGCGATCGCCAACCAGCAGTACCGGTTCGGCCAGCTCAACGCGGCCAGCTTCCTGCTGAGCAGCAAGGGCTCGGACGACTTCCTGGCCCGGGCCATGTCGCTCGAGGAGATCAACACCGAGCACGACCGGAAGCTCGGCGAGCTGAACAAGGCGATCGACGAGGTCACGAAGTCCAAGGTGGCACTGGACGCCGAGGTCAAGAAGCAGCAGACCAACCTCGTCGCGATGAAGAAGCAGAAGGAGGCGGCCAGCCAGGCCCTCAACCTGGTCGGCGGCGAAGGCCTCACGCAGGGCCACGTCCTCGCCGAGTCGCCGAAGGCCAAACCCGCGCCGCGCAATTCCGAAGGCGGCTTCTCGCCCGAGTCGTGCACCGTGAAAGATCCGACGACCAGCGGATGCATCACCGCCCGTACATTGAATATGTACAAAGAGACGAAGAAGGCGGGCTTCAACAGGTTCGTGGGCTGTCACCGCGACGGCGGGCCGTTCGAGCACCCGAAGGGCCGGGCCTGTGACTGGTCGTTGCAGAACAGCGGCTTCTCGGTCGCGCACAACGCGGACATGAAGGAGTACGGGAACAACCTGATGGCGTTCCTGGTCCGCAACGCGGACCGGCTCGGCATCTATTACGTGATCTGGTACAAGCAGATCTGGTTCCCCTCGGAAGGCGAGTGGCGCGCCTATCACGGGCCCAGCGACCACACCGACCACGTACACGTGTCGATGCTCTGAGACAGGCGAAAGACGGCCCCCGGGAAACCCCGGGGGCCGTTTTCGGTTAAGCGGTGGCGCGCCGCACCGGGGCGCGCCCGGCGGGCTGGGTCGGCGCCGGGCCGGCCTGGATGGCCGGCGGGTTGGCCACGGTCACCGGCTTGACCTGGGTGACCTCGACCTCCTTGCCGTGGTGCAGCAGCACGAGCCGGGCCGAGCCGCCACCGTTGCGCAGCGAGTACGTGACCTCCTCGGGGGTCACGTTCACCCGCAGGCGCAGGCCCCGCCAGAGCAGAGAGAAGTCCAGCGCGTTGATCCGGCTGGGCAGCCGGGGCGCGAACGACAGCTGGCCGTTGAAGTCGCGCATGCCGCCGAGCCCGGCGACCAGCGAGATCCACGTGCCGGCCAGCGAGGCGATGTGCAGGCCGTCCCGCGAGTTCTGGTGCAGGTCGTGCAGGTCCATCAGGGCGGCCTCGCCCAGATAGTCGTGCGCCAGCTCGAGGTGGCCGGTCTCGGCCGCCATCACGGCCTGGATGCAGGCCGACAGCGACGAGTCGCGGACGGTCCGGGCGTCGTAGTAGGCGAAGTTGCGCGCCTTCTCCTCCGGAGTGAACGCGTCACCGCGGATGTACATCGCCATGACCAGGTCGGCCTGCTTGACCACCTGCTTGCGGTACAGGTCGAAGTACGGGTAGTTCAGCAGTAGCGGGTAGGCCTCGGGCGGGGTGTTCTCGAAGTCCCACTCCTGGAGCCGGGTGAAGCCCTCCGACTGCTGGTGCACGCCGAGTTCCCGGTCGTACGGGATGTGGACCGAGGCCGCCGCGTCCCGCCAGCTCGCCGTCTCCTCGTCGTCGACGCCGAGCTTGCGGGCCAGGTCGGGGTGCCGCTTGGCCGCGTCGGCCGCGGTCAGCAGGTTCTGCTGCGCCAGCAGGTTGGTGTAGATGTTGTCGTCGACCACCGCCGTGTACTCGTCGGGGCCGGTCACCCCGTCGATGTGGAACCGGCCGTGCCGGTCGTGGTGGCCGAGCGAACGCCAGAGCCGGGCCGTCTCGACCAGCAGCTCCAGGCCGTACTCACGCTCGAAGTCGTAGTCGCCGGTGGCCTGCACGTACCGCCGCACGGCGTCGGCGATGTCGGCGCCGATGTGGAAGCCGGCGGTGCCGGCCGGCCAGTACGCCGAGCACTCCTGGCCGCGGATGGTGCGCCACGGGAAGGCGGCGCCCTGCAGGCCGAGGGTCTGCGCGCGCTCCCGGGCCAGATCCAGCGTCGAGTGCCGCCAGCGCAGCACGTCGGCCGCCGCGCCGGGCTGTGTGTACGTCAGCGCGGGCAGGACGAAGGTCTCGGCATCCCAGAACGTGTGGCCGTCGTAGCCGGGGCCGGACAGGCCCTTGGAGCCGATCGGGCGCTGCTCGGCCCGGGCGCCCGCCTGCAGCGTGTGGAACAGGCCGAAGCGGACCGCCTGCTGCACCTCGGGGTCGCCCTCGACGCGGACGTCGGAGTGGTCCCAGAACGCGTCCAGGTATTCGCGCTGGTTGTCGACCAGGCCCTCCCAGCCGTCGAGCCGGGCGCTGGCCAGCGCGGCGCCGACCTGGTCGCGCACGGCCGGCAGCGACCGGTGCGAGGACCAGCCGTAGGCGGCGATCTTCACCACGCGCAGCTTCTGACCCGGCTCCAGCTTGCAGGCCACTGTCGTGCGCAGCCAGTCGGGGTGGCCCTCGGTGGTCACCGCGTGCTTGCCGGGCGTCTCGACCAGGTGCTCCATGGCCGCGGCCATGCGCAGGTCGGAGGCCTTGGTGCGGTGCACCAGCAGGCCGCCGGTGCGCTGCTCGAGGACCTCCTCGGACTGCAGCGGGTGATCGAGCACGGCCGCCACGCGCGGGTCCTTGCTCATCGCCGGCAGCTGCTCGTTGGCGACCAGCTCCGACTGCAGGATCAGCCGGGCCGTGCTGTCGAGCGGCTCCACCTCGTAGAGGAACGCCACGACGGCCCGCTGGGTGAACGACACCAGGCGCACGGTGCGGACCCGGATGGCCTGGCCGGACGGCGAGACCCACTCGACGTTGCGCTCCAGCGTGCCCGCCCGCAGGTCGAGCACGCGCTCGTGCGAGCGCAGCTCGCCGTAACGCACGTCGAACGGCTCGTCGTCGACCAGCAGCCGCATCAGCTTGGCGTTGGTGACGTTGACCATCGTCTGGCCGGACTCCGGGAAGCCGTAGCCGGCCTCGGCGTAGGGCAGCGGGCGGAGCTCGTAGAACGAGTTGAGGTAGGTGCCCGGCAGGCCGTGCGGCTCGCCCTCGTCCAGATTTCCGCGGATCCCGATGTGTCCGTTGCTCAGCGCGAAGACCGACTCGGACTGGGCCAGCAGATCCAGGTCGAGGCGAGTCTCCCGGATGTGCCAAGGGTCGACGGGATATGCCCGTTCACGGATCACGGTGGTGCCTCTCGTACCTATGAGGAAGGAGAAAAGTCTTAATGGAGTACGTGCACTAACGCGTCAGGAGTTCGGACAGATCCGAAACCACAACGTCGGCCCCGTTGTCCAGAAGTGCCTGAGACTGACCCACTCGGTCGACACCGATCACGATGCCGAACGCGCCCGCGCGACCGGCGGCGACGCCGGCCAGGGCGTCCTCGTAGACGGCACAGCTCTTCGGGTCGAGCCCGAGCTGCTTGGCCGCGTACAGGAACGTGTCCGGCGCGGGCTTGCCCGGCAGGCCCTGTTCGCGGGCGGTTACCCCGTCCACGCGTACTTCAATCAGGTCGGCGATGCCGGCCGCCTCGAGGACGTCTTTGCAGTTGGCGCTGGCCGAGACCACAGCGCGGCGCAGACCGGCCTGCTGTGCGGCCTTGAGGTACTCCACGGAGCCCTCGTAGACCTGGACGGCGCCTTCTTGGATCTTCTGGAGAACGAGGATGTTCTTACGGTTGCCGAGGCCGTTCACGGTCAGCAGGTCGGGACCGTCGTCCGGGGTGCCCTCGGGCAGGGTGATGCCGCGGGACGCCAGGAACGTGCGGACGCCGTCGGCTCGTGGCCGGCCGTCGACGTACTGGTGGTAGTCGGCGCCGGAGTCGAACGGCACGAATTCCTGATCGTGCTGCGCCGACCACGCCTTCAGAAACGTGTCGAACGTCTGCTTCCACGCAGCATTGTGCACAAGAGCGGTCTGCGTGAGCACGCCGTCAAGATCGAAAAGGCATGCGGTTACGTGAGGAGGTAGTCCGAGCACCGGCCTAATGTAGTCGCACCGCGCCGTCGATGAGCCCGGAAGGGCACCTTCACATTCGTCCGGTGGTTTACACGCTGTTCAAAGTTCGATCCGCAAGCCGATCGTGGTACCGATCGGCCCGGTGGCCACAGTGACTTCGTCGCAGAGCTGATAGGCCAGCCAGATGCCGCGTCCGCCCACCTCATAGGTCTCGGGAACCTCGGGAGCGGACAGGTATCGCGCCGGAATGCCCGAGCCCGAGTCGGTGACCGAGCACCAGGCCGAGTCGCCGGCCGTCCACAGCAGCAGGCGACCGTAGCCACCGGCGTGCAACACGACGTTCGTGACGATCTCGTTGACGGCCAGGATGTAACCCTGAAGCCGGTCGCCGGTCAGCCCCACCCCACGCAACCGCGCTGTCACCTCGTGGCGCACGAGGGCGATCTCGTCCCGGGCGAAACGGCGGTCGAGCAGGTGGCCGGCGGCGCCCGATGGAGGGACGGCTGAGCCCGACGACTCCACGCTCGGAGCCGAACGCACTCTCTGGCCCAATCTCTCCTCCACCGTGGTGCAGCTTACGCGGTGTGCCGCCCCAGTGGCACCACGCGCCTGCGAAACAAAACCCGGAAGGGGACTAGCGCCAACCCACGTCTATGCGTGCGCCTCGGCCGTCGAAGAAGTGCAGGGCGTCCATCCGGACGGCGATGTTGAGCGGGTGGCCGGGAGAGATCGCCGGGTAGGGCGCGAGCCGGACCGCCAGCTCGGCCGTGCGGCGGGAGTGCCGGCCCGGGTCGAGCACATTGTGCGGCTCGGACTCGCGGGTCTGCACCGCGGTGGCGCCCCCGCGCCCGCTGAGCCGGCGCTGGAGGGCCCCGCTGAGCCGCCGGAGGGTGCCCGGCTCCGCCACGTCCTTCGGCGCGGCCGGGCCCAGCTCGTCGATCACGATCGCGGTGGCGCCGATGTCGAGGTAGGCCAGCGACTCGTGCCCGTGGTGCTCGAGGTAGCGGATGCGGCCGCGGAGCACGTCGCCCGGCGTGTCCGGCGCGACCGGGGTGAGCGCCTCGGCCCGCAGGCCGACCACGATCCGCTCGCCGTGGTAGTGCGCCACCGCCCGGCTGCGGATGTCGTTCCAGGGCAGATACAGCGCCTGCTCGCCGAAGTTGAGCTCGATGTAGCGCTCGAGGTGCACGAAGACCGAGGCCTCGAGCAGGTTCATCCGGGGCGAGCCGAGGAACGCGGCGACGTAGAGGGTGGCCGGTCGGCCGTACACCTCGGTGGGCGTGCCGACGTCCTGGAGCACCCCCTTGCGCATGATCGCGACCCGGTCGGCCATGGTGAGCGCCTCGGCCTGGTCGTGCGTCACGTACATGGTGGTGACGCCCAGCTCACGGGTGAGACCGGTGATCTCGGCGCGCAGCTCGGCCCGGAGGCCGCTGTCGAGGTTGGACAGCGGCTCGTCCATGAGGAACAGGCCGGGGCGGCGCACGATCGCGCGGCCCATGGCCACCCGCTGACGCTGGCCACCGGAGAGCTGGCTCGGCTTGCGCCGCAGGACGTCCCCTATACCGAGGGCCGACGCCACGTCACCCACCCGCTCGCCGCGAGGACTCGGCTCCACACCGGACAATTTGAGGGGAAACCCAATATTGTCGCCAACAGTCATGTGCGGATATAGCGCGAAATCCTGGAAAACCATGGCAATGCTGCGATCGCGCGGCGCCAATTCGAGGACCGGGTCGCCGTTGAGCAGGATGTCCCCTTCGGAGGGATCCTCCAGGCCGGCGATCATCCGAAGGACCGTGGACTTGCCGCAGCCCGACGGGCCGAGCATGACCAGGAATTCACCGTCGTCGACGTCGAGACTCAGGTGGTCCACGGCCACCGTGCCGTCGGGCCAGACCTTGGTGACGTCTTTGAGCGAGACGGTCGACACCGCCTACCTCCCCTACCGGGCGCATAAGTGTGATCCCGGTCCCACTACGGTCCGCGACCCGCCCTATTCGACGAGGAGTATCGATGTAACGCCATCGGGTGAACGTGCCATTTGCTGAGGGTAACTACGCGATTACCGGTTTTCATCCAGAAATACCCGGCGAACGACGCGTTCCGCCGCATGTCCGTCGTCCAGATAGGAGAAGCGCGCGCGGAAGGCCGCCCGTGCGGCCGTGGCTGAATCGTCCGCGTACGACCGGGAAGTAAGGATTTCCACCAGAGCGTGATAGTCGGTGGCCACCGCGCCCGGCGGCTGGGCCAGCAGGTCGAAATAGGTGCCCCGCAGCTCGCGGTACACCTGCCAGTCGGGCGCGTAGATGACCACCGGCCGGTCCAGGACGGCGTAGTCGAACATCGCCGACGAGTAGTCGGTGAGCAGCACGTCCGCCGCCAGATAGAGATCCTCGACCACGGGATGACCGGAGACGTCCATGATCCGGCCACCGTCCGACGGCGCCTGCCCGCTCACCTCGGCCGGCACGTGGAAGTAGTGCTCCCGCACCAGCAGCACGGTGTCGGAGCCGAGCTCGGCGGCGAGCCGCTCGACCTCGAGCACGTGGCTGCCCGCGGGCAGCCACTCCCGGTGCGTCGGCATGTAGAGCACGACCCGGCTGCCGGGAGCGATGCCGAGCCGGTCGCGCATCGCCGCCACCTCGGCCGGGGTGGCCCGGGCCAGCCGGTCGTTGCGCGGGTAGCCCACCTCGAGCGTCTCGAAATCGCACGGGTACGCCGAGTCCCACGCGACAGTGGTGTGCGCGTTCGCGGTCACGCTGAAGTCCCAGCGGTCGGCGCGGCGCATCTGACCGGCGAAGTCGTGGTCGGTCACCGCGGCCGGATGGTCGAGCTGGTCCATCCCCATCATCTTGAGCGGCGTGCCGTGGTGGGTCATCACGTGCGTGGTCCCCCGCCGCTTCACCATGCGGTGCGGCCAGTTCACGTTGTTCACCAGGTAGCGGGCCCGGGCCAGCGCCTTGTAGTACGGCAGGGTGCCGGCCACCACGTGCGGCGTGCCGGGCGGCAGCGCGGCCTCACGGGCGTGACCGACCACCCAGACCTGCCGCAGGTGCGGCGCCAGCTCGGCCGCCTTCTCGGCGATCGCGGCCGGGTTGCAGCTGACCCCGCGGAACCAGTAAGCCGCGTACAGCGCCAGCGACTGATCCACCGGCAACCGCAACTGGAGCTGGTAGTAGAGGCGCCCGAACGCCTGCCGCGACCGCCGGCCGACATAGCCGGTCGCGCCGCGGGCCACCCGCTGACCACGGCGCGCCGTCTTGACCGAGGATTCGAAGAGCTTGAAGGCGCCGTACGAGCCACGGGCGACCAGTTTGTAGCGCACCCCCTCGCCGCCGGAGGGCATCGGGTAGCCGGCGGGCGGCAGGTACTTGCGGTACATCTCGTTCATCCGCGCGAAGAACCGTGCCCGCGAGCCTCGCGGCACCCGGGCATCGTGCCGCAGCACGGCCAGGAAGTGCCAGATCATCCGGCGGAAGAGCAGGCCGCGCACCTCGTCGCTGGGCGACGCGTACTCGCCGCACAGGGCCAGCGCGTGCTCCCAGTGGCCGAAGACCTCGAAATGCCGGTCGTCCTTGGTCCGGGTGATCGCCCCGGTACGCCGCTGCCGGTAGTGCACGCAGGTCCGGGGCAGCGCGCTGATCCGTGGGGCGGCGAGCATCACCGGGAAGCTGAACGACACATCCTCGTACCACCCGGCCTCGAAGACGAACCCGAGCCGCAGCAGGAAGTCCCGGCGCACGACCTTGTTCCAGGCCACGTGCAGGATCTCGAGGACCTGGGGCCACTCCTCGACCGAGAAGACCTTGGGCGCGGCCGACAGCTTCTTGGTGGCCGAGCCGGTCTGCACGCGGCCGTCCCAGTAGACCCGGTCCCAGCCGACGAGCAGCACGTCGGCGTCGGTCGAGCGCAGCCGAGCGGCGACCGCGGCCAGCGAGCCCATCGACAGCCAGTCGTCGGAGTCGACGAACCAGACGTACTCACCGGTGGCGTGCTCGAGGCCGAGGTTGCGGGCCCGGCCCAGGCCGAGGTTCTCCGGCGCGGTCACCACCCGGACGCGGGGGTCCCGCGCCGCGTACTCGGCCAGGATGGCGCCGCTGTTGTCCGGCGAGCGGTCGTCGACCGCGACGATCTCGAAGTCGGTGAACGACTGGCTCAGCATGGAGTCCAGGCATTGCCGAAGGTAACCCTGCACCTTGTAGACCGGTACGACGATGCTCAGCAGTGTCACGGGCGGGTGCCACCTGTCCGCCAGTCGGCGATCGCGTTGATCAGGAACGAGCCGCCGACCAGCGCGGCCAGCACAGCGGCGCCGGCGGTGCCGAGGCCGGCCAGCGCGGCGGCGGTCAGAAGCACGACACGACCGTCCCAGCCGAGCAGGGCGCCGCGGGCCTTACCGGCGGGCGCGCCCTTCTCCATCCGGGCCACCAGGTCGTAGTGCCTCAGGGTGAGCGTGAAGATCAGCAGGTAGGTGACCGGCGTGGGTACGTCGCCGGCGATGCCGGCCGCGACCACCATCAGGTACTCGGCGGCACGCAGCCCGGCCGGGATCAGCCAGTCGAGCGGACCGCCGTGCCGCGCCCGGGCCGGAAGCCCGGCCGCCAGGACCAGCAGCGCGGCCACCGCCAGCAGGACCTTGGACGGATCACCGGCCAGGAAGACGATCACGGCGGCCAGCGCCACGACCGCGGCCAGCGCCGCGAAGATCAGCGGCGCGGGCAGCCCGGCCCGGCTGATCACTTCACGGACGAGGAGACCGTCGTCGCGGAATCGGCCCGTGTCCACTTTGTCGAGGACGCCGACGCGCATGGAGAAGGCCCGCAAAGACCTCAGAGCCAGGGTGTACGCCAGGGCGAGCACCCCCCAGGCGAGCATGCCGGCCAGCGCGATCCGCCCGTTGGTGAAGATCGCCAGAACGGCGAGCAGCGCCCACCGCTCGCCGATCGGGAAGACCACGATCCGCTTCAGCCAGTACGCCAGGGACCCCGTGTCGCCCTGCACCTTGGTCGAGGCGGCGGTCAGCCGGGCCCCGACCCCGCTCGCGGCCCGCGGCTTCGGATGGGCGGCGGCCTCGTCGTGCAGGGCGCCGTACCAGGCGTCGGTCATGTGCCGGACGGTCTGCAGCACGATCGCGGCGATTGCGAGCGGCCACGCGTACGGCAGGCCGATCCGCTCGGCGCCGGCGGCGAGACCGGCGTAGGCGACGTATTCCTTGGCCCGGTCGGCCATCGTGTCGAGCCAGCCGCCGAAGGCGCCGAACTGACGCGTGTAGCGGGCGAGCTGCCCGTCGACGCAGTCGAGCACGAAGCTCAGATAGATCAGAACGCCGCCGGCGATCATCGCGGGCCGGGAGGCCTGCCAGAAGCCGAGCGCGGCGGCGACGGCGAGCAGCACGGAGAGCCCGGTGACGGCACTCGGCGTGAGTCTGAGTCGCGCGGCGGCCTTGGTGACGATCGGCGACCAGGTGCTCACGGCGTACGTGGTGAAGAAGTCGTCCTTCTCCTTGACGGCCAGCCGCAGGCGAGCCTTGTCCTCGTCGACCGCGTCGACGGCGGCCCGGGCCGCGGCCAGCTCGGCCTGGTCGTGCACCAGCGCGCCCCGCAGCAGCCGCACCGGGGTGGCCACCGGAACAAGCCCCGCCTCGAGCAGCGCCGGAAGCAGATCGCCGGAGTCGGCGGCCTCGGCCAGCACCGGCAGATCGGCCGGCGCCACACAGATCGCACCGAGATAGCGCACGGTTCCCGGCCCGTCACCAGCCGGCAGCAGTTTGCCCCGGTCCTCCCGCAGGTCTCCGGCGGGATCCGCGATCACCAGCGCGGTGGTCCGCTTGGCCGGCTCGGTGGCCAGCATCCAGAGCAGGCTCGGATGCGCGACGAGATTGTCCTCGCAGACCAGCACCGCCTCACCGGCCGCCTGAGCCCGCCCCACGATCTCGCGAAGCCGCACCCCGGCGCTCATGCTGGAGGCGCCATCGGCGCCCACGTACGCGGTTGCGCCGATCCGCTCGACCTCGGTGGCGCCGGCGGCGCGCAGGGCCGCGGTCAGCTCGTCCGCGAGCCGGGCCGCGCCGGCCGGGTCGAGGCCATTGCCGGGGCCGGTGTGCAGGACAGCCAGCGTCACCGGAGCGTCACCGCTTGCCTCCTCGTCACGGCGTCACGACCACGGCGTGAGCCGGGCGTAACACATCGTCGAACCGCCGCGGCATCACACCGAGGGCCGGAAATCGGCACCCAGGTTAACAGCGGAAGGCGCGGGGGTACGGGTCACCCTTACGGGAGCCGGGCCGCCCATCTCCACCTGCGGACCGAGGGCGCACGGTCACGGCGCCCCTACCGTCGAAGTACGGCCACAGCACAACGCCGAGGCCGTCAGTCAAGGAGGAAGTCATCGTGACTCGCCGACTCGCCCGCCCCCGGAACGACCGCTGGATCGCCGGCGTCTGCTCCGGCCTGGCCCGCCGCTTCGGCCTCTCCGCCGGCGTGGTCCGCCTGATCTTCGTCATCTCCTGCCTGCTGCCCGGCCCGCAGTTCATCGTCTACCTGATCCTGTGGGCCCTGCTCCCCAACGAGTGACCCGGCCGACGCAACGAAACGGCCGCGTGCCGCGTCTGAGGAGATGACCCCCGGCTCGCGGAGGACCCAGCCCCTCCGCGTGCCGATGACCGCCGGACGCCGTCGACCCCGCCCCCGGGCCGGCGGCGTCCGGTGTTTTCCTACGGACTGTCGAAGGCCACCGTGACGGTCGAGTAACCCAGCCTCGTGAAGAGGCTGCGCAGCATCTGCTCGGTGTTCTGCTTGGCCCGGTCGGACAGCCCGCTCGACTGGGCCGCCTCGGTGATCCGCTGCTGGGCCAGCGCATACACCTTCTGCTGCTTGCCCGGGTCGCTCTTGAAGGCGTCACCGATCCGGTCGAGCAGCCCGCGCTGCTCGGCCACCACGTAGCTCTTCTGCATGTCGAGCGCGGCCGATCCCTGATCCGGCGCCGGCAGCGTGATCGTGACCGTCTTCTTCTCGTTGTCGACGACCAGCGCCTCGTCGGCGAGCTTGCTGAAGTCGACATACTGCTCGACGGTGCCGGACCCGACGAAGAGCGTGCGCCGGTTGATCAGGAAGTCGGGGATGTTCTCCCGGTCCTCCTGGAGGTCGACGATGACCTGGAAGGTGCCGTCGGCCGCCACGTACCGGCTCAGGTCGCGCATCGACTGCAGCAGAACCGGCTGACTGCGGTCGGTGGTGCGGTCGCTGAACGGGTTGTCGAAGCTGGGCAGCACGTTGATCGCGCGCAGCCCCAGGCAGGCCGCCACGAGCAGCGCGAAGACGAACCCGGTGAAGATGAGCAGGCGTGCGAACCCGCTAGGCCGAGAAGGCTGCTCCGGCGGCGCCGGCGGAGTCGACTCCTCGGGGACGGGGGGATATTCCCGCGTGGGCTCGGTGACACCCGGCGAGACGTCCGATGAGTTGGCCATACCCTCACGGTACGAGCCGGGTACGACACTTGCAGTCAACGCTCAGGCGAAAGCGTTCAATCCGGTCAATTTCTGGCCGATCACCAGCTGGTGGATCTCGGAAGTTCCCTCGTAGGTGAGGACACTCTCCAGATTGTTCGCATGGCGCATCACCGGATATTCGCCGCTGATGCCGTTGCCCCCGAGGATGGTCCGGCAGGTGCGGGCGATCGTGATCGCCTCCCGCACGTTGTTGAGCTTGCCGACGCTGACCTGCTCGGGCCGCAGCGCGCCCGACGAGTCGCGCAGCCGGCCCAGATGCAGCGCGAGCAGGAAGCCCTTCTGCAGCTCGAGGGTCATGTCGGCCAGCTTGGCCTGGGTCAGCTGGAAGCCGCCGATCGGGCGGCCGAACTGCTCGCGGGTGGTCGCGTAGTCGAGCGCCACCGACAGGCAGTCGCGGGCCGCGCCCATCGCGCCCCAGATGATGCCGAAACGGGCTTCGGTCAGGCACGAGAGCGGCGCCTTGAGACCGCGCGCCTCGGGGAGGCGGGCGCTGTCCGGCACCCGTACCCCGTCAAGCGTTATCTCGCCCGTGCTGGACGCGCGCAGCGACATCTTGTGCTTGATCTCGCGGGCCGCGAATCCGGGCGTATCGGTCGGCACGGCGAAGCCGACCACGCCCTCCTCGGCCCGGGCCCAGATCACCGCCACGTCGGCCACGGGCGCGTTGGTGATCCACATCTTGCCGCCGTCGAGGATCCAGTCGCCGCCGTCGCGGCGGGCCCGGGTCGCCATGTTGGCCGGGTCGGAGCCGTGGTCGGGCTCGGTGAGGCCGAAGCAGCCGATCAGCTCACCGGCCGCCATGCCCGGCAGCCACCGCTGCTTCTGCTGTTCACTGCCGTGCTTCCAGATGGCGTACATGGCAAGCGAACCCTGCACGCTGACCAGGGAGCGCACCCCCGAATCGGCCGCCTCCAGCTCCATGCAGGCCAGGCCGTACGCCACGGCGGAGGAGCCCGCGCAGCCGTACCCCGTCAGATGCATGCCGAGCAGGCCGAGCTTGCCGAATTCCTGGGCCAGCTCGCGGACCGGCACAGTGCCGCTCTCGTACCAGTCGGCGACGTGCGGGCGTACCCGATCATCAGCCACCCGGCGGCAGAGGGCGCGGATGTCGCGCTCCTCGTCGGAGAGCAACGTATCGACGTCCAGGAGATCCAGCGGAGTCACCATGACCGTCAACCTAGCGGAAAGTCAGCCCTCGACGACCAGCACGCGAGCGTGGATCTGGTTGCGCTGCTGCAGAGCCGCCCGCAGCGCGCGGTGCAGGCCGTCCTCCAGGTAGAGGGCGCCCTTGTACTCCACGACGTGCGGGAAGAGGTCGCCGTAGAACGTCGAATCCTCGGCCAGCAGCTTGTCGAGGGCCAGCTCACGCTTGGTGGTGATGAGATCGGCCAGCCGGATCGGCCGTGGCGGGATCTCGGCCCACGCCTTGAGGGTCGTGTGGTGATCGGGATAGGGGGCACCGTCCCGGACCGCCTTGAAGATCACCCCGGAGCCCCCTTTCTCACCAACAACCTCAGCCTATCCCCACTGCATCAAGCCCATCGGCCATGATGCACCACATCTTCCACCGGACGGTGCCCGCGCTTGAGTGACGGAGACCTCTTGTCGGTTGCCCGATAGCCGACCGTGAGCGTACCGATCGGGGTGTACTCGTCCGGAACCCCGAACGCGTCCTTGACCGCCGGCACCTTCGGCACCGGCACGCCGAAGAAGCACGAGCCGAGCTCCTCGTTGACCGCGCTGAGGTGCATGAGCAGGGCGGCGAAGCCGGTGTCGATGTCCCAGTAGGGCACCGGCCAGTGCTGTTCGCTGCGGTCCGTCCAGCCCTTGTCGGCCTGCGCGTAGCGATCGAGGTAGACCGACTTGTTCGAGAAGCAGACGATGATCACCGGCGCGGTCCGCATCCGGGTCAGCCAGTCGCCCTTCCACGCCTCGTCGGCCGCGGCGTCGCCGAGGTCGCCATCGGTCGTCGACGACCAGTACAGGTCGCGGTCCTTCTGCTCGGTGAGGACCAGGAAGCCCCAGCCCTGCGAGAAACCGGCGCTGGGCGCGCGCAGACCGTGCTTGACGATCTTGTCCACGATCTCCGGCGCGACCGGGCGGTCGGGGTCGTAGCTGCGCACCATCCGCCGCTTGCGCAGGACGTCTTCGAAGTCCATCAGGCCCGGATCCCCCACGAGGCGGTCCACCGCTCGCCGGGCGCCAGCACGATCAGGTCACGGCCGGTCCGGAACGCGTCGGGCGGGCAGGTCATCGGCTCGATCGCCACCGAGCGGCGGAACCGCTCGCCGTGCAGAGTGTCACCCGAGAAGACCTGCCAGTACTTGAACTTGTCGTCGGCCCAGACCACGACCTTGGCGTCCGAGTCCGGGTCGGCGATGGTCACCTCGGTGATGCCGTCCGCGCCGTGCTCGATGTCGCCGAAGGTGGTGTCGAGGATCAGGTCGCCGATGCGCCGGGGCTCGTTGAAGTCGTACTCCGTGCCGGCGACCGGGTTGGCGCCGATCGGCAGCAGCCGGCCGTCGGCCACGATCCGGGTCTTGCCCGGCACGTGCAGCAGGATGTCGTCGACGGCGACGCCGGGCAGCTCCAGGTACGGGTGCACGGAGTAGCCCCAGGGCGCGTTGGAGTCGCTGTTGTTGACGACCTCCTGGTCGCAGCGCAGCCCGTCGGCCGACACGGTCCAGGTCGAGCGCAGCGTCAGCCACCACGGGTAGCCGATCTGGGCCGGCAGCTCGAACTGCAGGGTCACCGACGACGCCGTACGGGAAACCTCGGTCCAGCGGGCCCAGTTGACCAGGCCGTGGATGGCGTTGTGCCGGGCCGGCTCGGTCAGCGGGAGCTGGTAGGACTGCTCCTCGAAGGTGTACTTGCCGTCCCGGATCCGGTTGGGCCACGGGGCCAGGATCTGACCGGCCGAGGCCGGGGAGAGCTCGCCGGTCTCGAAGCCGTCCAGCACCTTCACGCCGTTGGCGGAGAAGCCGCGCAGCGTGCCGCCGACCTCCACCACGACGGCGCTGTGCCCGTCGGCCTCGATGGACCACTGAGTGCCGGATTTCGCGGCTACGACGCTTGTCATGGCTTGGACATTATCTGTTCGCGCTTTCCTCGGTGCCGGCCGGCGGCTTGTAACGAATCAGAGCGGGGAAGACCAGGGCCAATACGACCGACAGACCGGCCGCCACGAAGCCGCCGCCGGCCCACGACGCGGTGGTCGACGTGAGGTCGGCGGTGGCCCCCGCGCGCAGGTCGCCCAGGCGCGGGCCGCCGGCCACCACGACGGTGAACACGCCCTGCAGCCGGCCGCGGAGCCGGTCGGGGGCGTAGACCTGCAGGATCGACTGCCGGTAGACCGCGCTGACCAGGTCGGCCGCGCCGCCCACGGCGAGCAGCAGCAGGATCAGCCACAGGCTGTGCGCGAGCCCGGCGAAGCCGATCGCGAGGCCCCAGGCGACCACGGCGGCGACCAGGGCGACACCCTGCCGTTTGACCCGCCCGATCCATCCGGAGAACAGCCCGGCCACGACCGAGCCGATCGCGATCGCGCTGAACAGCCAGCCCACCGCCTGGTCACCGCCGAACCGGTCGGCCGCCACCTCGGGGAACAACGCCCGCGGCATGGCGAAGACCATGGCGATGATGTCGACCGCGAACGACAGCAGCAGCACCGGCTGGGTGATGAGGAACCGCAGGCCGACCAGGACGCCGCGCAGGCCGGCGCTGGGCCGCTCCTCGGTCAGGTCGTGCTCGACCGGCGGGATCGACGGCAGCCGCCAGGTCGCCCAGAACGACACCGTGAACAGCACCGCGTCGACCAGGTAGGCCGCGATGATGCCGCTGTCGGTGGAGGCCGCCGCGAAGATCACGCCGGCCGCGAGCGGGCCGAGGACGCCGCCGGCGGTGGTGGTCGTGTAGGCCAGCGTGTTGGCCGCCGGCACCAGCCCGCCCGGCACGATCCGCGGGATGATCGCCTGCCGGGCCGGCGAGCTGATCGCGAAGCCGGCCGACTGCAACGCGACCAGCGCCAGCAGCAGATAACCGCTGTTCACGTGCAGCAGCGCCTGCGCCAGCAGGCCCAGCGTGGAGATCCAGGCAAGCGTCGAGCTGGCCAGCAGCAGCTTGCGCCGGTCGACCACGTCGGCCGCGGCGCCACCCCACAACCCGAAGATCAGCAACGGCACCAGGCCGGCCAGGCCGAGCAGGCCCACCCAGGCCGACGAATGCGTGACGGCGTACATCTCGATCGGCACCGCGACCGAGGTGAACTGGAAACCGAAGAACGAGACCCCGTTTCCGATCCACATCCGCCGATACGCGACGACGCGGAGCGGCCTGAGATCGATGAACCAGGACTTCCGTTCGCGCTCCTCGACGGCCTCCGCGGCCGCTTCGACAGCGTCCTGGCTCAAGGTGCCAACCTTTCCAAAACCCACAGACCTTCTTCGGTACGGCGGTAGCGCAGCCGGTCATGCATGCGGCTGCTCCGCCCCTGCCAGAACTCGACCGTCTCCGGCGACACCCGGAACCCGCCCCAATGCGGGGGCGCCGGCACCTCGCCGTCCTCGAAGCGCTCGGTGACCGCGGCGAGACTGGCGTCGACCGACTCCCGATCGGGCACGACCGTGGACTGCGCGCTCGCCCAGGCACCCAGCTGCGATCCGCGGGGCCGCGACGAAAAGTACTCCTCCGTCTCGGCCCGGCTCACCCGCTCCACCGCACCGACCACGATCACCTGCCGCTGCATGGGAAACCACGGGAAGACCAGGCTCGCGTACGGGTTGGCGGCCAGCTCGGCGCCCTTGCGCGACTCGTAGTTGGTGAAGAACACGAAACCGCGCGTGTCGTACTCCTTGAGGAGGACCGTACGCGCCGACGGGTGACCCGCCGGGGTGGCCGAGGCCACGATCATGGCGTTGGGCTCGGGCAGGCCGAAGCTGGACGCCTCGATGAACCAGGCGCCGAACTGTGTGGTCCAATCGGCGGCCATGCCGGACTCGAGCAACGCCTCGCGAGCGGTGTAGTCCCGCCGCATGCTCGCGGGCGTAGGTTCGACGGTCACGCAACGACCGTAAGTCCCCTCGCCCGCCACGTCAGGTCGGTGAGGATGGGTGTCGCACAGAGCACATACCGAGCGCATCATGCGGTGTCGACCTGCCGTTACCCAGCGAGCAAGATGAAACACCTACAGCATTCGCCCCCAGGGAGAGTCGTGGCCTTCGAGACCGAGATCGCCGAGCCGGATCGGGACGGTAGCGCGCTGCGGTACCGCGGCGTCGACATCGAGGACCTGATCGGCCAGGTCTCCTTCGGTGACGTCTGGGGGCTGCTGGTCGACGGCCGGTTCGGGCCCGGCCTGCCGCCCGCCGAGCCGTTCCCGGTGCCGGTGCACTCGGGCGACATCCGCGTCGACGTGCAGTCCGCGGTGGCCATGCTGGCGCCGTACTGGGGCCTGAGCCAGCTGCTCGACATCGACGACGATCAGGCCCGCCGCGACCTGGCCCGGGTGTCGGTGACCGCGCTGTCGTTCGTCGCGCAGGCCGCGCGCGGGCTCGGCCTGCCCGCCGTACCGCAGAAAGACATCGACAAGGCCGGCACGATCGTCGAGCGCTTCATGCGGCGCTGGCGCGGCGAACCCGACCCCAAGCACGTCAAGGCGGTCGACGCGTACTTCATCTCCGCCGCCGAACACGGCCTGAGCTCCTCCACCTTCACCACCCGGGTGGTCGCCTCGACCGGCGCCGACGTGGCCGCCTGCATCTCGTCCGGCATCGGCGCGCTCTCCGGCCCCCTCGACGGCGGCGCACCGGCCCGCGTGCTGCACATGCTCGAGGAGGTCGAACGGACCGGCGACGCCGAGGCGTACGTGAAAGGTGTCCTCGATCGTGGCGAGCGCCTGATGGGCTTCGGCCACCGGGTCTACCGCGCCGAGGACCCCCGGGCCCGCGTCCTCAAACGCACGGCCCGCGAGCTGGGCGCGCCACGCTACGAGGTGGCCATCGCGCTCGAACAGGCCGCCCTGGCCGAGTTGCAGGCCCGCAAGCCGGACCGGCCCCTGCCGACGAACGTCGAATTCTGGTCGGCCGTGATCCTCGACTTCGCCGAGGTACCCGGCCACATGTTCAGCTCCATGTTCACCTGCGCCCGGGTCGCCGGCTGGAGCGCGCACATCCTCGAACAGAAACGCCTCGGCCGCGTCGTGAGCCCGCACGCTCACTATGTGGGACCGCAGGTCCGCAAGCCGCAGCAGGTCGAAGGCTGGGACAAGCTCCGCGCATAATGCTCTGCGTGACTGACATCCGGATTCCTGACGAGATCAAGCCGGTCGACGGGCGCTTCGGCTCCGGGCCGAGCAAGGTGCGCCCCGAGGGCGTCGAGTCGCTGTCCGCGGTGTCCCGCACGTTCCTCGGCACGTCCCACCGGCAGAAGACCGTCAAGGACCAGGTGGCCCGCCTGCGGCGCGGCCTCGCCGAGTTCTTCTCGATCCCCGACGGGTACGAGGTGATCATCGCCAACGGCGGCACCAGCGCGTTCTGGGAGGTCGCGACGTTCGGCCTGATCCGCGACCGGGCCCAGTTCGCCGAATTCGGCGAGTTCGGCGCGAAGTTCGCGAAGGCCGTCAGCGACGCCCCCTTCCTGAGCACCCCGACGATCCACAAGGCCCCCGGCGGCCAGGCGGCCTACCTGACAGCCGAATCGGGCGTCGACACGTACGCCTCAGTCCAGAACGAGACCTCGACCGGCGTGGCCGTACCCGTCCGCCGCGTCCCCGGCGCCGACGAGGGCGCCCTGCACCTCACCGACGCCACCTCGGGCGGCGGCAGCCTCGACGTCGACCTGCGCGAAACCGACGTCTACTACCTGGCCCCCCAGAAAGCCCTCGGCTCCGACGGCGGCCTGTGGATGGCCCTGATGTCACCGGCCGCCCTCGAACGAGCCTTCGAGATCAAGGCGACGGGCCGCTACATCCCGCAGTTCCTCGACCTGGTGACCGCCATCGAACAGTCCCGCCTCGAGCAGACGTACAACACGCCGGCCCTGGCCACGGTCTACCTGGCCGCCGAACAGCTCGACTGGATGAACGCACAGGGCGGCCTGGCCTGGGCGGTCAAGCGCAGCGCGGAGAGCGCGGCCGCCATCTACGGCTGGGCCGACAAGTCCACGTACGCCACACCGTTCGTGACCGACCCGGCGCTGCGCTCAGCGGCCGTAGCCACGATCGACTTCACCGAGGACATCGACGCCGCCCACCTGGCCAAGATCCTGCGCGCCAACGGCATCGTCGACACCGAGCCCTACCGCAAGCTGGGCCGCAACCAGCTGCGGGTGGCCCTCTACCCCACCGTCGAGCCTTCCGACGTAACCGCCCTGACCACCTCAATCGACTACGTCGTCGAGCGCCTCTGACCCGCCCCCACCCCACACAGCCCGCCCTCCCAAGGGGGACCCCCACCACGAGAGCCACTTTCGCGGATCCCACCAAGATCGTGTCCCCACCCTGTGGACAAAGCACGAGTGTGGATAACCGCACGCATCCCTCGAAGACGCGCTAACGAACCGACAGCCGAACCGCGAACATCGGCCCCGCAAGCGCAAGCCCCGCAAGCGCAAGCCCCGCAAGCGCAAGCGCAAGCCCCGCAAGCGCAAGCCCCGCAAGCGCAAGCCCCGCGAGCGGAGACGCTAAAGGCAAGCGCTGCGAACCAGTGACGTCGCAAAGCGAGGGATGGCGCGAGCGGACGTGCCGCGAACCGGGCGGTGCTGGAAGTGAGCCGGAGCCAGAGCCAGAGCCGGCACGAAACGACGGGCGCCGCCAGCGGAAGTGCCGCAGCCGGGCGATGCCGAAGGCAGGCGCCGCGAACCAGGGCCGGCCCGAAACGAGAGACCCGCGAACGGAAGTGCCGCAAGGCCGGCGGTGCTGGAAGCAAGCGCTGCGGACGAGACGACACGAGCGGGTTCGGCGCCGGAAGCAAGCGCTGCGAACGAGAGGCGCCGAGAGCCAGAGGCGCCGAGAGCCAGAGGCGCCGAGAGCCAGAGGCGCCGAGAGCCAGAGGCGCCGAGAGCGAGAGACGCGCGAGGGGCAGTACCGCAGCCGAGAGCGCTACCAGCAAGGGACGCCGCACGAGGAAGTACCGCAAGCCGGGACAGTGCTGGAAGTAAGTGCCGCCGGCGAGGGACGCCGCGAGCTGCCGGGCCGTGGCCCGGGTTGGCCATGCAACAACGCGAGAGCCGCGCCGCGGCCTTGAGTTGCAGCGCGCCGCGCTGTGGGGCACGGTGGAGTGCCAGTGCTTTTGGTCACTCGGCGACGCGTACCTCTGCGGGTTTTTCATGATCATTGCAGCTCAGCGAAGTTGCCCGGCGTGGCTTACCCCCATCGGGTGACCGGGGAGCGTACCGTGTTCCGAAACGCGCCCGGGTGGCTGAGTCTCGGGAGCACGGGCCAACGCGACGGGACGGAGGCAACGCATGCGGCCGGTACGCTTCGTCGCCCTCTCCGAGGACGGTCAGGCCATGGTGCTCGCCGACGAGGTCGGCCGGCTCCTGGCTCTTCCCATCGACGACCGGGTCCACGGTGCGCTCACCCACGAGGGCCACGCCGCCCCCGCGGGCACGGCCGTGGCCGTCATGACGCCCGAGGCGCAGCAGGCCTCGCTCTCGCCTCGTGACATTCAGGCCCGCATCCGGCAGGGCGAGTCCGCCGAGGATGTCGCGCGTATCGCCGGCGTTCCGGTCGACCGTGTTCTGCGGTATGCCGGTCCGGTGCTCCAGGAGCGCGCCATGCTGGCGCAGCACGCGCGCCGTACCCGGTTGAAGACGTCGGATTCCGGTGCCCCGCTGGCCGAGGTGGTCGATAGCCGCCTGGCCCAGCACGGCATCGACACCGAGAAGATCTCCTGGGACGCGTTCCGGCGTGAGGACGGCACGTGGCGCATCGTCGCCACCTGGCCGTCCGGCAAGGCCACGGCGCAGGCCATCTGGGACCTCGACAAGGGCCGCCAGGTTGTCTCGCCCCACGACGACATGGCGCAGTACCTGTGCGCCGAGCGCCCCACCCAGATTCTCGGCCAGGAGCCCGCGCCCGAGCGGGCTTTCACCGAGCGCGGCGGTCACGGCCTGCCCGGTCCGTCGCGGTCGGCCGAGCCCACCCGCGGCGGTCACGGCCTGCCCGCGGCCGAGACGCCCAGCCAGCGCCCCGCCCGTGACCCGATCCGGGCCGGCCGTGACGCCCTGCTCGCCTCGCTCGACCGTCCGCTGGGCCAGACGCCCGGCCGCAGCCTCGACAGTGGGCCGTCCGAGCAGCGCCGGCCGGTCGCCGGTGGTGCCGCCGCCCTGCTCGGTGGGGGTTCCGGCTCGGCCTTCGACGAGGACTCCGACCTGCCCAAGGAGGTGCCGGCCGTTCCGTCGCTGGCGGTTCTGCGCCCGCGGCGCACGGTCGGCCAGCAGAGCGGTGGTCAGCAGACCTCCTCCGAGACCGACGAGGCCAAGCCGCGTAAGCGCCTCCCCAGCTGGGACGATGTGCTCTTCGGCGGCGGCCCCGCGGCCCGTGAGTCGTCCTGAACCGTCTTTTCGTAGCGGTTTTCCCTCCGCCCGGCGAGCTGCACGCCCTTCAGCGCGCGCTGCCGGCCGGCGGGCGGGTCTCCCCGACCGCGAAATGGCATGTCACCCTGGCCTTCCTGGGTGACGTCCCCTCCCCGGAGCCGGTCGCCGCGGTTCTGGCCGCCGTGCGTTCTCCCGGCCCGTTCACGCTGCGCCTAGCCGGCAGCGGCCGGTTCGGCGCCGCCGAGTGGCTGGGTGTCGACGGCGACCGGGACAAGCTGACCACGTTGCACACACGGATCCGGGAAGATTTGGCCACGGCCGGGTACGCCCTCCAGGACCGGGCGTTCCATCCGCATCTGACCGTCTCGTACCATGCCGACAGCGCCCTGCGGAAAGCCCTGGGCAACTACGTGGGCGAGCCGTGGCCGGTGACCGACTTCTCGCTGGTCCTGAGCCACAACGGCCAGTACGTCAAGATCGGCTCCTGGCCGCTCTAACGGAGCTCCAAGCCGGCCGCCTCGAGCTCGCACTCGACGCGGACCCGCTCCAGCTCACGGTCCATGCCGGCCAGGGGGCGCAGGTTTTCCGGCACGCCCAGGCATTCGCAGGCCATGCAGAGCCTTTCGTCGTACGCCGACAGCACCGCCGCCGTCCATTTCCGGGAGCCCAGGGATAGGCCTCCCCGCTGTTCGCGATGGAGCCGGCGCAGGTCGAAGGCGAGCTGTTCGATCGGCGCCGGGCCACGCCGGGCCAGCGCCGCGACGGGGTCGTTGCGCTGAAGATGCCGGTCGAGACGGTGCAGCTCACGGCTCTCCGGGGAGTGCCGGGCCGCGTCTCGCCGCCGGCGGGCCTCGTCGTGCCGGATCGCTGTCGCCACCGCGTACGGGACGGAGATCAGAACGACGAGGGCCGCCGTG
Source organism: Actinoplanes sp. NPDC048796 (assembly GCF_040650035.1). Classification (NCBI taxonomy): domain Bacteria; kingdom Bacillati; phylum Actinomycetota; class Actinomycetes; order Micromonosporales; family Micromonosporaceae; genus Actinoplanes; species Actinoplanes sp. NPDC048796. Next base: position 1,090,962 of record NZ_JBEZGO010000002.1, read on the forward strand.
AGCACAGCAATGTGCACGAGGGCCACCAGAAGACGCTAAATCGGCGGCCCCCCGAACTGGAATACCCGTTCGGCGGACTTGGCCTGCCAAATACCCGTCAGGCGGCCCGGGCGAGCGCCGGCTCCGCGCCGTCGGCGGTGGACGGCGGCACCAGGGTGAGGCGCGGCCGGGGCCGCAGCGTCATCTCGAGCCGTTCCCCGCTGCTGCGCAGCTGCCACACCAGGGCGAACGCCGAGGCCACGAAGCAGACGATGCCGGCCACCCAGATGCTCGACGCCACCCCGTACTTCTCGCCCCACCAGCCGGCCAGGGAGGCGCCGATCGGCGTCGTACCCAGGAAGACCAGCACGTAGAGCGCCATGACCCGGCCCCGGAACTTGGGGTCGACGCCCATCTGGACCCGGTGGTTGGCCGCCTGGGCCAGGAAGATCGAGAAGAAGCCGGTCGGGAAGAGCACGATCATGGCGACCACGAAGTTGGGTGTGAAGCCGACCGCGAACTCGAGCACGCTGAAGATCAGCGCCGCGCCGATGACCAGGTAGACGCTGGGCCGCTTGCGGCGGGCGCTGCCGGCCAGGGCGCCGCAGAGCGCGCCGGCCGCGAGGGCCGTGGTGAGCAGCCCGAAGGAGGACGCTCCGGCGTGGAAATTGATTTTCGCGAGGGCCGCGAGGGTCACCGGGAAGTTGAAGCCGATCATGCCGATGACGGCCATCAGGCAGATCGGGACCATGAGATCGGGCCTGCGGTACGCGTACTTCAAGCCGTCCAGGATGCGGGTGTCCTTCTTGCCGGACGGGGCGGATCGCAGCAGCTCCTGCGGGCGCATCGCGGTGTAGCTGAACACCGGCGCGATGGACAGCGCGGTCGCGATGAGGAAGACCGGCCCGGTGTCGAAGACCGCCAGGGCCACGCCGGCCAGCGCCGGGCCGCCGACCCGGGCCGTGTTGAAGGTGGCCGCCGAGAGCGCCAGCGCGTTCGGCAGCAGCGGCATCTCGACCAGCTCGGAGACGAACGACTGCCGTACCGGCGTCTCGATGGAGTTCGCGATGCCGAAGAGCCCGGCGAACAGGAACACGTGCCAGAGCACGACGTGCCCGGAGGCGACCAGGATCGCGAAGACGATGGCGGTGGCCGCGAAGACGGCGTTGGCCGCGACCAGCAGCTTGCGCTTGTCGTAGCGGTCGGCGAGTTTGCCGCCCCACAGTGTCAGCAGCAGGACGGGCAGGAATTGCAGGGCGGTCACGGCCCCGAGCGCGCCCGGCGAATTGTTCGACAGGTCCAGCACGAGCCAGTCCTGGGCGGTGAACATCATCCACACGCCGACGAGCTTGACCAGCTGGCCGGCCGTGAACAGCCGGTAGTTGCGAACCTTCAGCGAGCTGAAGGTGGTGTTGAGCACTGACCGCACTGGGTGGTGCCTCCTGTTCGGTCGTACGCGTCATCGTCACGTGACGAAGCGCCGCGCCGAAGGAGGACCGTCAGGCCCGCGAGACCTTCTGCAGGACCTCGGTGGCCTGGGCCAGGATCTCCCGTTCGCCGGGGGTCAGCTCGGCCAGCTGGTTGGCCAGCCATTCGTTGCGAGCCTTCTCGAACTGGGCGTACACCGCCCGGCCCTCCTCCGTGGCCGCCAGGATGACCTGGCGGCCGTCGGTCGGATGCGGCGAGCGCACGACGAGCCCGCGCTCCTCCAGCTTGCCGACGATCTTGGTCATCGTCGGCGGCTGGACCCGCTCGACATCGGCGAGCTCACGAGGAGTCAGCGCGCCGGCCAACTGAAGGCTGGTCAGCGCGGACAGCTGACTGAACGTCAGATCGCCGATCGGGCGGGCTTGCCGGACGCGCCGGTTCAGCCGCTGAATCGCCTCACGCAGCGTCCTGGCCAGCTCCTCAGCTGTGCCCTGCTCGGCTTCTTGACCGCGCTCAGCCGCCACCGGCCACTCCATCACGATTCTTAGCTTAGCTAATGAGCTTGGCTAACGACATTGATTTCGCGTGTAACCGCCGTTACAGGATCCAGCTCTCCAGCGGGCCCCTCAAGAAGTACAGGACGAACAGGGCCGCGACGCCGTACAGGATCGGGTGGATCTCGCGGGCCCGGCCCGTGGCGATCTTGAGGACGGCGTACGAGATGACGCCCGCCCCGATGCCGTTGGAGATCGAGTAGGTGAACGGCATGAACGTGATCGTCAGGAAGGCCGGGATCGCGATCGTGTAGTCGGTCCAGTCGATCTGCCGGATCGACAGGATCATCAGGAAGCCGACCACCACCAGCGCGGTCGACGCCGCCTCGAACGGCACCACCGAGACCAGCGGCGACAGGAACATCGCCAGCAGGAACAGCACGCCGGTGACCAGGTTGGCGGCGCCGGTGCGGGCGCCCTCGCCGACGCCGGCCGCGCTTTCGATGTACGAGGTGTTGCTGGACACGCTGGCCGCGCCACCGGCGGCCGCCGCGACCGAGTCGACGAGCAGGATCTCTCGCGTCCGGGGCGGGTTGCCGTCCTCGTCGAGCAGGTCACCCTCCTGGCCGACCGCGACCATGGTGCCCATCGTGTCGAAGAAGTCGGTGATCAGCAGGCTGAAGATGAACATGATGACGACCAGCCAGCCGGCCCGCGACCAGGAGTCGAGAACGTTGAAGTGGCCGATCAGCGAGAAGTCGGGCGAGCTGACGATCTTCTCCGGCAGCTTCGGCACGTTCAGCGACCACGTCTTCGGGTGGGCGATCGCCTCGACGACGATCGCCAGCACGGTGCTGCCGAGGATGCCGATCAGGATCGCCCCGCGCACCTTGCGCACGAAGAGGATCAGCGTGAAGAGCAGACCGATGACGAAGACGAAGGTGGGCCAGCCGGCCGGCTTGCCGCCGATGCCGAGCTCCACCGGCACCGTCGAGTTCGCCGCGTCCGGCACCCGGCGCACGAAGCCCGCGTCGACCAGGCCGACGATCATCAGGAACAGGCCGATGCCGACGCCGATCGCGGTTTTGAGCTGCGTCGGCACGGCCCGGAAGACCAGCGTGCGCAGGCCGGTGAGCACCAGGATGGCGATCAGCACGCCCTCGATGACGACCAGGCCCATGGCGTCGGCCCAGGTCATCTCCGGGGCGATCTCGTACGCCACGAGCGCGTTGACGCCGAGGCCGGCGGCCAGCGCCAGCGGGAACCGGGCGACCACACCCATCAGGATCGTCATGACGCCGGCGACCAGGGCCGTTCCGGCGGCCAGGGCCGCGATCGGCAGCGTCTTGTTGTCGCCGTCGACACCGCCGCCGAGAATCAGCGGGTTCAGGACCACGATGTAGGCCATCGTGAAGAAGGTGGCCAGGCCACCGCGGATCTCGCGCCCCAGCGTCGAACCCCGGGCCGAGATCTCGAAGAAGCGGTCGAACGCGGTCAGCATGCGCAACCTTCCCGATCATCGAAGACGTCGGGGGTCATGCTCTCAGCAACAATGACCTGCGCAAAAACGAAACGATGTCGGCCCGGTCACAAGACCCCACCGGTGATCTCCGCGCACCTATCCTGGCGAGGTGACTGAACGCAAGCCCCCGGTCGAGCCACTGGACCCACCCATGGTCCCCTTCGCGCTCGCCGGCCTGGCCGGTTTCGCCATCGCCGCCCTGATCGTGTGGCTGGCCGACGGCCCGGACAGGTGGCTGGAGATCTGCGTCGCGGGGTTCCTGGTCGGCATCCCGGGCCTGATCACGATGATCGTGCACGACCGGCACCGCAAGCGGCGCCGGTCGATCACCAACGCCGAGTTCCGCGTCATTTCCTAGCTGTGGCCGAGCTCCTCGGCGGGCTCGGTGTCCTCGACCGAGCCGTGACCGCGGCTCACCGCCACCGACTCGACCTCGCTGTCGTCGTACACCGTGGGCAGTTCCTCGACCGGCTGCTCCGCCGTGCCCAGCAGGGCCTCGGAGTGGGCGCCGCAGCCGTGGTCGGAGCTCACCGCGCGGCCGTCGTCGGGCGCGTAGAGGTTGCCGCAGACGCCGAACATGGACCGCAGCGACCCGGCCAGCGGCAGGTAGAAGCCGCAGGTGCCGCAGCGGGCGTTGCGCGGCGCGGCGACCGAGATCGGCGCCTCCGGGCCGGACTCACCGTCATACCACCGCTGGGCCGTCTCGATCCGCCCCTCGCGGGACATCACCCGGGACCGGCCGAGGCCGAGCTCCCAGCTGACCTCCTCGACCGCGGGGTCGTCGCTGAGCACGTAACCCTGGGCGAGCCGCTCGTCGTCGGGCGCGGTCGGCATGAGATCGCCGACACCGAGGTCACCCGGCTGCACCCGCTCGTTCCAGGGCACCCAGCCCGGGGCGAGCAGCGCGTCGGGGCCGGGCAGCAGCACGGTCTCGCAGACCGTGACATGCCGGCTGCGCGGCACGCGGGTCACCGTGACGGCCCAGCGCCAGCCGCGGTAGCCCGCCAGGTGGCTCTCGAAGAAATGGGTCACCACGCGGTCGCCCTCGGCGATCGCTTCCAGGTGGTCCCCGACATCCTCGGGATCCACCTCGGTGATTGCCCCGCGCGCGACACCGACCGCATCGGCGCAAACTTGGTCGAGTCGGGCGGCGCGTGTGGTGGTCCGAGTCGTCACCTATCCATTGTCCCCTACCGGGGCGGCTGATCCGCAACGACTCCCCCGGATTCCGCGCACCCGGAACGGGACAGCACTGGCCTCGATCAGTCAGGATGGAACCCATGCCTGTGCTTCCCTCCCTCGGGCGCACCGTCGGCTCCGGCATCAAGGCCGCCCGCCTGCTGGTGCGCGGCTCCGTGCGCGGCGGGGCGTGGGCGACCCGCCGGGTCGGCACGGCGCGGGCCAAGGGCGCGGCCAACGAGGTCGGCATGATCCGCCTCTTCGACCTGCACGCGATCTCCTGCGCCGGCGACACCCTGATCGCGATCGGCCTGGCCGGCACGATCTTCTTCAACGTCCCGCTCGGCGAGGCGCGCAGCAAGGTCGCCCTTTACCTGCTGATCACGATGGTTCCGTTCGCCCTACTGGCGCCCGTGGTCGGCCCGCTGCTCGACCACTTCCGGCACGGTCGCCGCTACGCGCTCGCGGTCACCATGCTGGGCCGCGCCTTCCTGGCCTACGTGATCTCCGATCACCTCTTCGGCTGGGGCCTCTATCCGGCGGCCTTCGGGGTGCTCGCGCTTTCCCGGGCGTACGGCGTGGCCCGCTCGGCCGCCGTACCCAGGCTCCTGCCCGAGGGCGTCGGACTGTCACAGGTGGGCGCCCGGGCCAGCGTCTACGGCACGTTCGCCGGGGCCGTGGTGGCCCCGCTCGGCCTGCTCGCCTTCAAGATCGGCCCACAGTGGCCGCTGCGCGTGGCCGCCATCCTGTTCATCGTCGGCATGGTCATCTCCCTGCGCCTGCCACCCCGCGCCGACTCCGAGCCACCCGAGGCCGTCCCGCGTCCCTGGCGGGCGATGCTGCGACTGGGCCGCGGCGAAGACCGCCCGCTCGCCGGCCGACTGGTGATCTCCACCCTGATCGGCAGCGCCAGCCTGCGCCTGCTGTACGGCTTCACCCTGCTCTTCCTGGCCTTCGTGATCATGGCCAACGACCTGGACACGACCGTCCTGGGCAACGACATCGGCAACAAGGGCGCGGTCGGCGTGATCGGCGGCGCTCTGGCCGTCGGCACGTTCCTGTCCACGGCCGTCGGCACCCGCCTGCGCATCCGCCGGCCGCTGGCCCTCCAGTCGGCCGGCCTGATGGTCACCGCCGGCGCCGGCGTCCTGGCCACGGTCTTCTACAGCCTGGCCACGGTCACCCTGCTGGCCCTGACCGTGGCCATCTTCAGCGGCATAGCCAAGCTGGCCGTCGACGCGACCATCCAGGAGCGCGTCCCGGAACGCCTGCGCGCGAGCGCCTTCTCCCACTCCGAGACGGTCCTGATGATCGCCTGGGTCCTGGGCGGCGGCATCGGCCTGATCCCCCTGCCCGGCCGCGTCGGCGTCGCCCTCGCCGCCCTCCTGGCGGTCGCCGCGGCCGCCCGGGCCGGCTTCGTGGCGGCCCGCCTCCACAACGAACGCCTGAGCGGCCGAGCCGGCGACCCCGACCTGGATCCCGTCGCCGCGTCCGCGGGCCCCGGCGCAGCCACCACCGGCCCGGGTGCACCGCGGTCGGCCACCGCCGGCCCCGCGGCCCGGAGCTCAGCCGGTGCCGGCTCCGGGCGCTCCTCCGAGCCCACCGACCCGTGGCCGGACGCTCCCACCATCCCCGAGCACACCCGGCCGAACTCTCCGGCGGCCCCGCGAGGCCACCAGGCCGACCCGCCCACCCGCGTCGACCCCCTCACCAAGATCGATCCTCTTACCAAGATCGATCCGGACGCCGGCAGGAAGCGCTGGTTCGGCCGCGGCAAGGACAAGCCCGCAACGCCTCCGTCCCCGCCGCCCGCACCCAGCTCCCAGCCGCCGGCGCCGCAGCCCGCGGCCGCCCCGCCGGGCTTCCACGTCTACCGCCCGTCCTCGGCCGACCACCCCACCAACGGCTCGGCCGCACCCGACGACTTCGACGACCGCTGAGTCAGGGCTCGGCGATGTCGAGGGTGACCTTCGACAGCGGGAAGCCGACACACGTCAGCACATAGCCGTCGGCCTTCTGCGCCGCCGTGAGGCAGTTCGGCTCGTTCTGCGCGATCTCGCCGCCGCGCACCCGCACCATGCAGTCCCCACAGTTGCCGACCGTGCACGAGTAGGGCATCGGCAGGCCGCCCGCGAGTCCCGCGTCGAGCAGACTGCGGCCGGGCTCGACGATCACCGCGCCGACCGGCCGGCCGTCCCGCTCGACGGTCATCTCCTGCGGCTCGGTCGTCGCGATGGTGGTCTCCGCCCCGCTCGTGTAGCGCTCGTGGCGCACCTGGGCCGGCGGCACGCCCAGCCCGGCCAGGACGTCGCGGACGCTGTCCATCAGCGGTTCCGGTCCACAGACGTAATAGTGGGCGTCCGCGCCCGGGGACAGGCCGGCGACCCAGCGGCGCACGCCGCCCGCTTCCAGCCGTCCTTCCCGCTCGGTCAGCACATGGGTGACCGACAGCCGCTCCGGGCATTCCCGCGTCAGCCGGCTCAGTTCGGCCGCGAAAATGATCTCCTCCGCGCGCCGGCTGCTGTAGAGCAGCGCGATCCGGCCCCGGTCCTCCGGATCGGCCAACCGCGTGCGGATCATGCTCATCATCGGCGTCACGCCGCCGCCCGCCGCGATGAGCACCATCTCCGCCGGCGGCGGTGACTCGCAGTGGAAGGATCCCGACGGCCCGAGCACCCCGAGGTGGTCCCCGGCCCGGAGCCCTGTGTGCACATGGGTGGAGAACCGGCCGCCCTCCACATGCTTGACCGTGATCTCGAGCCGGGACGATCCCGGGGCCGACGAGGCCGAGTAGGCCCGCCGTAGCTGGCCGCCGTCGAGGTCGGCCACGAGCGTGAAGAACTGTCCGGGCCGGAAGTCGAACCGCCCCGGTCGCCCACCGGCGTCCTCCAGCACCACGGTGACGGCGCTGGGCGACTCCTGGCGCACCTCGGCCACGCGTACCGGCCGCAGCGGGCTCTCCGCCCCACCGCCACCGGCCGGGGGCAACGCGGACCGCACCTCCTCGTAGCCCTCCTTGTGCAGCGCGGAGCGGTAGGCCCGGTTCATGACCAGTTGCATCAGCCGGGTCATCCCCGGGATCGCCCGGACCGCCCTCAACAAGAACGTGGGTGCCCCGGCCGAGTTGGCGGCCAAGTGTGCGGCGCCCACCGCCATCAGGTCGGGGGCGGTGGCACGGTCGAGGTGTGTGCCGGGGCTCCACATCCGGGAGCGAGCCACGGCGTCGTTGGCCACCACCTCGGCGTGCTCGACATCGATCACCAGCGCCAGCTGCGGAGGCATGCCCCGCAGGGCCATCGTCGCCAGCAGGGCGGGGTCGTCGGTGATCGCGCCGCGGCCGCGGACGTGCAGCACGCCGCCGCGACCGGGTACGAGCGCGGCGAGCGAGAGCTGGTCGTCGGCGAGCAGGTTGTGCAGCGTGTCGGCGCGTTTGTTGCCCTTGCGGTCCGGGATGACCAGGGTGTGGCCGTCCAGCACGCGGGCCGCCGCCTCCCGGTCTCCTCGAGGGCTCGTGTCGCTGCCAGCGGCGGAGTCCCAGGTCGACAGGGCCAAGAACGGCGCCGCGGCCAGGAACTCGGTGACCCCGGGCCGGTACAGGGGCCCGTCCCCGCCGACGGCCGGGGCCGGCTCGGCCGGAACGGCCGGCTGCCACAGGCGGGAGCGCAGAACGGCCTGGGCGCAATGCACGTACGCCTCGTCGACCGCGATCGTGGTTCGCGCGTTGCGCGTGGCCGTCGCCGTGCCGTTGACGCGCAGGATCTCGCCTACGCCGGGTAAGAGGAAGAAGAGCGAAACCGGGCCGCGCGGTTCGCCACGCTCGGGCCGGGCGAATGAGATCCGCGTCGGGGAATGGACGCGGGTGAATCCCGGCGTGCCGCCGACGAAGGTCGTCCGGCTCGTGCCGGCCGCGTCCCGATAGCCGAAGGCCGCAATCGGGCAGCGGGCGAGAATTTCCCGGCACCCGTCGTCCAGGGCCCTCACCTGTTTGAGCGCGATGATCGGCGCCGGGCGGCCCACGGCCGCTTCGACCTCGTCGACAGCAGTCAACACATGCCTCTTGTTTTCCCAGCTCACAGTACTATTGTGAGCAATAGCTCAGCTCTCTGGCTACTCGCTTTCCGCGCACCGAGGAGGACCATCCATGCCGTCGGCCGACCGGCGACTTCAGCCACGTCGCACGCCCCGGCAGGTTCGCGCCGAGCTCACCCGCGAGCGCATCCTGGCCGCCGCTGCTCACGTTTTCGCCGAGCACGGCTACGCCGCCGGCACCACCAATCGCATCGCCGAGCGCGCCCGCGTCTCCATCGGCTCGCTGTACCAGTACTTCCCGAACAAGGACGCGATCCTGGCCGCGCTGCTGATCCGGCACATCGACCGCGGCGTGTGGACGCGGGCCGACGAGCTCGACCTGTCCCCCGGCACCCTGGAGGCCGCGGTGCGGGCGCTGGTCCGCGACGCGATCGACAACCACGGCGACGACCCGCAGCTGCTGCGGATCATGATTGAGGAGGCTTCGTTCTCCCAGGAGCTGCTCGACACGATCGACCAGCACGGGAAGCTCCGCGTCGGCCAGGTGCGCGACCTCCTCGCGCGGCATCCCGACGTCCACGTACGCGATCTCGGCACCGCGGCCGAGTTGATCACATTCACGGTCGAGACGAACATCCACAAGCTCATGGCCGCCCCTCGGGCCATCCCGGTCGAGACGGTCGAGAACGAACTGGTCGACATGATCACCCGATATCTGCGAGGCCCCCGTTGACGAAGAAGAGCCGCCTGCTGGTGGTCACCGCCGTGGCCGCCGAGGCCGAAGCCGTACGCGCCGGAGCCGACCCCGATCACGTGGTCGTCGAGCCGGTCGGTGTGGGCCCGGCCGCGGCCGCGGCCGGCACCGCCCGCCTGCTCGCCACCGGCACCTACCGCGCGGTGATCTCGGCCGGGATCGCCGGTGGCTTCCCTGGCCGGGCGCCCGTCGGCGCGACCGTCCTGGGAGTGCGGAGCATCTGCGCCGACCTGGGCGCCGAGTCCCCTGACGGTTTCCTGTCGATCGAAGAGCTCGGCTTCGGCACGAGCCACGTCGCCGCCGACTCCGAGCTGATCAAGGAGTTGTCCACAGCTCTCCCGGACGCGATCACCGGCGACGTCCTCACCCTCAGCACCGTCACCGGCACCTCCGCCACCGCCGACCGCCTCGCCGCCGCTTTCCCCGACGCCGTGGCCGAGGCCATGGAGGGCTTCGGCGTGGCCACCGCGGCTCAGGATCTCACCATCCCCTTCGCCGAGCTGCGCACCATCTCGAACCCGATCGGCCCCCGGGACCGCGCCGCCTGGCGCCTCAAGGAGGCCTTCGCCGCGTTATCCACAGCTTCTGCCGCCTTGTGGACAACCTGTGGATAACGCTGTGGGCAACGATCTGTGACGCTTGCCGCTCGCCCCGCGAACCGCGAGCGTGAGGGACATGTGGCGCTCAGTGTGGGATTGGGAACAGGCGTCGTGCACCGCTGTCCACCGGTCCCCCGTTTAGCGTGGACGTCGTGGCGCTTTCACTCGCGGTTTCGCCGTGTCCCAACGACACGTTCGTCTTCCACGCCCTCGTGCACGGGCTCATCCCGGGCGCACCGGAGGTCAATCTGACCTTCGCCGATGTCGACGTGACCAACACGGCGGCCGAGCGGGGCGAGTTCGACCTGGTCAAGGTCAGTTACGCGGCCCTGCCGTGGCTGCTCGACGACTACGACCTGCTCCTGACCGGCGGCGCGCTCGGCCGCGGCTGCGGTCCGCTGGTTCTCACCAAGAACGGCGACGAGGACCTCACCGGCAAGACCGTGGCCGTCCCCGGCGACCGCACCACCGCGTACCTGCTCTTCCGCCTCTGGGCGGCCGACAAGCAGCCGGCGAAGATCGAGGTGGTTCCGTTCCACCAGATCATGCCGGGGGTGGCCGACGGCACGTACGACGCCGGTCTGGTCATCCACGAGGCCCGCTTCACCTATCAGCGGTACGGCCTGACCTCGATCGTCGACCTCGGCGAGTGGTGGGAGGCCGACACCGGCCTGCCGATTCCGCTGGGCGCGATCCTGGCCAAGAAGGGCACCGTCGACCCGGCCGAGGCGACCGAGTGGATCCGCAACTCGGTGAGCATGGCCTGGGCCGACCCGGACGCGAGCCGCGACTTCATCCTGGCGAACGCGCAGGAGATGGAGCCCGACGTCGTACAGCAGCACATCAATCTCTACGTGAACGAGTTCACGCTGGAGCTGGGCCAAGACGGACTCGCCGCCGCCGACGCCCTGTTGCAGCGTGCGGCGGCGGCGGGTTTGACGCCGGCCGTGAAGCTGAGCTAGCTGGCTTCGCTTCGCTCCGCGGGCAAGCGCCCTAGATCTCGAACTCTTTCGCCACCGCGTGGACCAGTTGCGCGATCTTCTGCGCGGTGCGCTTGTCCGGGTACCGCCCGCGGCTCAGCCCGGGCTGTACCTGCGACTCCAACACCTTGATCATGTCTTCGACCATGCTGTGCAGCTCCTCCGCCGGGCGGCGGCGGAGCTCGGACAGCGACGGCGGCGCGTCGATCAGCTTGACGCCCATCGCCTGCGGACCGCGACGGCTGTCCACCAGGCCGAAGTCGACCCGCTGTCCCGTTTTCAACTCGGCCACATCGGCCGGCAGCGCGCCCTTGGGCAGGAACACGTCGCCGCCCTCATCGCTGGTGACGAAGCCGAATCCCTTCGCCGCGTCGTACCACTTCACTCGACCCGTGGGCACCGCTGACCTCAACTTCACTCAATGGAAACAACCGCTCGACGCAAGGCTACTTAAGCGGTGGGCCCGGACCCAACTGCAATCTCACGCAGGAGGGCCGGAAAGCCATTGAGGTCCGGCAGAACGTACGCGGCGCCGGCCGCGGTCAACTCGCCGGGTGAGCACGGACCGGTGGCCACGCCGATGCCGGGCACGCCGGCCGTCCGCGCCGCGACCATGTCACCGATGTGGTCGCCGGCGTACCAGCGCACGCCGTGCTCGGTCAGCGCGGCCGCCTTGCCCTCGGCGAACAGGTCACCGGCGAGCTCGTCGGCCACCAGGCCGAGGTGGTCGAGGTGCAGTTGGGCCAGCCGGCCCAGCTTCGAGGTCACCACGACGACCCGCAACCCCATGTCCCGTACGGCGGCCAGCGTCTCGACGGCGCCCGGCATGGGCACAGTCGGCGTGATCGCGTACTGGGCGTAGAGCTCGCGGTAGGTGGTGACCGTCTCCTCGATCCGGTCCTCCGGGAACCAGTGACGCAGCTCGGTCCGCAACGGCGGGCCGAGCCGGGTGACCACCAGATCGGCGTCGACGAACACGCCGGTGCGCTCGGTCAGCGCCCGGTAGGCGGCCCGGATGCCCGGCCGGGAGTCGATCAGGGTCATGTCCAGATCGAAACCGACCGCCGGCCTCACGCGGGGGTCGACGGGATGTACTTGAGGCGGTTCACCGGCAGCGGGAAGGTCTGGTCGTCACCGAACGGCGAGGGCGCGGCGGCCCGGTCGGACAGGATCTCGGAGACGTCCATGTGGCCCTGGGGGGCGGCCGACTTGGTCTGGCGCGGTCCGGCGCCACCCTCGACGGCGGTACCCGGCAACTTGTTCTGAGCGGCCACTGGTCTTCCCCTTACACGTAACAACGAGAGGTAGTGAGCCAGCCCGCCGGGCTGGTCCCTTCAATATCGTCCCACGACGGCTAGCGTTGAACACGATGGCCACCACATTCGCCGATCAACTCCGGTCGCTCACCGACGAGGCGCTGAGCGCGCTGATTCAGCTGCGCCCCGACCTCGTCGTGCCCGTTCCCGCCGACGTCTCCGCCCTGGCCGTCCGCGCGCAGTCCCGCGGCTCGGTCGCCCGCTGCCTGGACGGCCTGGACGAGTTCACCCTCCAGATCCTCGACGCCGCCCGGCTGACCCGTTCGCCCGAGACGGCCCTCACCTCGGCCGGCGCCATCGTCGAGCTGGCCGCCGGGGTGGCCGCCGACGACGTCCACGTCGCCATCGACCGTCTCCGGGTCCGGTTCCTGCTGCACGGCCCCGAGGACGCTCTCGAAGTCACCGGCGCCGTGGACGAGGTCACCTCGCCCTACCCGGCCGGTCTGGGCCGCCCGGCCGACTTCCTCGACCCGAGGACCGCCGCGCTCTGCGCGGACAAGGCCAAATTGCGGCGTACGGTCCTCGCGGCCCCGCCCGCGGCGCGGGCCGTGCTCGACCGGCTGGCCGAGGGCCCCCCGATCGGCGCGCTGGGCCGCAACTCGGTCGCCGACGTCGCCGAGCCGGTCCGCTGGCTGGTCGAGCAGCACATTCTGGTGCCGATCAGCGAGGCCGGCCGGTCCCCGCGCCCCGACGGCGAGCTGGTGGAGCTGCCCCGCGAGGTCGGCATGCTGCTGCGCCGCGACACCGGGCCGCTCGGGCCGATGCGGCCGTTCCCGCCGCTGCCCGAGGGCACGGCCCGTGATCCGAAGTCGGTCGACTCGGCCGGCGCGGGCCAGGCGATGGAGGCCGTCCGCAGCACCGAGGCGCTGCTGGAGGCGCTCGCGGCCGAGCCCGCTCCGGTGCTGCGGGCCGGCGGTCTCGGCGTACGGGATCTCAAGCGCCTGGCCCGCGGGGCCGGCCTGGACGAGCCGGGTACGGCGCTGCTGCTCGAGATCGCGTACGCGGCGGGGCTGCTCGGCGAGAGCGACGTGGCCGGTTCGGGCCGCTCGGTGACGGTGAGCCGCGCCACCGGCCCGGTCGACGAGATCTTCCTGCCGACCGGGGCCTACGACCTGTGGCGGGCGCTCAGCATCGCCCAGCGCTGGACGGCGCTGGCCCGCGCCTGGCTGATGATGACCCGGCAGCCGGGCCTGGTCGGGCAGCGCGACGAGCGGGACCGGCCGATCAACGCGCTGGCCCCGGACGCCGAGCGGGCGGGCGCCCCGCAGGCCCGGCGGGAGGCCCTGCTGGTGCTGACCGACCTCAAACCGGGCACGGTGCCGGCCGTCGACGAGGTGCTCGGCCTGCTCGCCTGGCAGAGCCCGCGCCGCGCCCGCGGCCGCGAGGCGACCCACCGCGACGCCCTGACCGGCGCCGCCCTGCTGGGGGTGACCGCGCTCGGGGCCATCACGTCGTACGGCCGCCTGTTGCTCGAGGATCCGGACATCGACGACAGCGATCCGCTGGGCGTGCGGCCGGCCAGCGCGGCCGAGGCGCCGGGTGACGGGGTCCGCGTGCTGGACGAGCTGCTTCCGGCCCCGGTCGACCACGTGCTGGTGCAGGCCGACCTGTCGGTGGTCGTGCCGGGCCCGCCCGAGCCCGAGCTCGCCGCCGAGCTGGACGTCGTGGCCGAGCCGGAATCGGCCGGTGGCGCAAGCGTGTTCCGGGTGACCACGGCCAGCGTGCGCCGGGCCCTCGACGTCGGCTACACCGCCGCCGACCTGCACACCCTGTTCCGGCGGCGGTCGCGGACGCCGGTGCCGCAGACGCTGACGTACATGATCGACGACGCCGCCCGTAAGCACGGCGGTCTGCGGGCCGGTTCGGCCGGCTCCTACCTGCGCAGCGACGACGAGGCGCTGATCGCCGAGGTGCTGGCCGACAAGCGCCTGTTGCCGCTGGGCCTGCGCCAGATCGCGCCGACCGTGCTGGTCAGCCCGTTGCAGGTGGCGCGGCTGCTGGGCGGGCTGCGCGACGCCGGGTTCGCCCCGGTGGCCGAGGACGCGGGCGGGTCGGCCGTGCTCACCCGGCCGAAGGTCCGGCGCGCTCCGACCCGTACGTCGGTGGCGGCGCGGGCGGCCGACCACGCCGGGCCGCCCATTCTGGGCGGGCCGCGGCTGGCCGGGGTGGTGGAGCAGATCCGCCGGGGCGACATCGCGACCCGGGCCGCGCGGCGGGCGCCGGTCGGCGTGCGCGCGGCGAACGGCCAGGGCACGCCGGGACTGACTCCCGTGCAGCAGCACGGGCAGGCCATGGCGGTGCTGCAACAGGCCGTACGGGAAAAAGCCCGGGTCTGGGTCGGTTATGTCGACTCGCACGGGGCGACGCTGTCGCGCCTGGTCAAGCCCGTGTCGCTGAGTGCCGGATATCTGCGGGCCGAGGACGAGCGGACCGAGACGCTGCACACGTTCGCGCTGCACCGGATCACGGCGGCGGTGCCCGAGCAGGAGTAGTAACGCGGGCCGCAGTCCCCCGATGCTGTTGCGGCCCGCGTGTATCCCAAACGCGCTCCCCGCCGAAAAGGTTGCACGCGTGTCAGACTGGAGGGTCGTTGTTTGCTCTTCGGAGGGTGTGCACGTGAGCGGCGGACCGCTGATCGTTCAATCCGACAAGACACTTCTCCTCGAGGTCGACCACCCGGACGCGCAGGCCTGCCGGATGGCTATCGCCCCGTTCGCCGAGCTGGAACGCTCGCCCGAGCACGTACACACGTACCGCCTGACGCCCCTGGGTCTGTGGAACGCCCGCGCCGCCGGGCACGACGCCGAGAGCGTGGTCGACTCGCTGATCAAGTTCTCGCGCTACCCGGTGCCGAACGCGCTGCTGGTCGACGTGGCCGAGACGATGGACCGCTACGGGCGCCTCCAGCTGGTGAACGATCCCAACAACGGGCTCGTCCTGCGCGGCCTCGACAAGATCGTGCTGATCGAGGTGGCCAAGTCGAAGAAGCTGGCCGGCATGCTCGGCGCGAAGATCGACGACGAGACCATCGTGGTCCACCCGTCCGAGCGCGGCCGCCTCAAGCAGGCGCTGCTCAAGCTCGGCTGGCCGGCGGAAGACCTGGCCGGCTACGTCGACGGTGAGGCCCACGAGATCAGCCTGGCCGAGGACGGCTGGACGCTGCGGTCGTACCAGCAGGAGGCGGTCGACGGCTTCTGGGCCGGCGGCTCCGGCGTCGTGGTGCTGCCCTGCGGCGCCGGCAAGACGCTGGTCGGCGCGGCCGCGATGGCCACGGCCAAGGCGACCACGCTCATCCTGGTCACCAACACGGTGGCCGGCCGGCAATGGAAACGGGAGCTGATCGCCCGGACGTCGCTGACCGAGGAGGAGATCGGCGAGTACAGCGGCGAGCGCAAGGAGATCCGCCCGGTCACCATCGCCACGTACCAGGTGCTGACCTCGCGCCGCGGCGGCGCCTTCACCCACCTCGACCTGTTCGGCGCCCGCGACTGGGGCCTGGTCGTCTACGACGAGGTCCACCTGCTCCCGGCGCCGATCTTCCGGTTCACCGCCGACCTCCAGGCCCGCCGCCGGCTCGGCCTCACGGCCACCCTGGTCCGCGAGGACGGGCGCGAGGGCGACGTGTTCTCGCTGATCGGCCCGAAGCGTTACGACGCGCCCTGGAAGGACATCGAGGCGCAGGGCTGGATCGCCCCCGCCGAGTGTGTCGAGGTCCGGGTCACCCTGACCGAGGCCGAGCGGATGTCGTACGCCGTCACGGAGGCCGAGGAGCGCTACCGCGTGGCCGCCACGGCGCGTACCAAACTGCCGGTCGTGCGCGCCCTGGTCGATAAGCATCCGGGCGAGCAGGTGCTGGTCATCGGCGGGTACATCGACCAGCTGCACGAGCTGGGCGAGTACCTCGACGCCCCGATCGTGCAGGGGTCGACCACGAACAAGGAGCGCGAGCGCCTGTTCGACGCGTTCCGCTCGGGCGAGCTGCGCACCCTGGTCATCTCCAAGGTGGGCAACTTCTCGATCGACCTGCCCGAGGCGGCGGTGGCCATCCAGGTCTCCGGCACGTTCGGCTCCCGCCAGGAGGAGGCCCAGCGCCTGGGCCGGGTGCTGCGCCCCAAGGCCGACGGCCGCCAGGCCCACTTCTACACGGTCGTCTCCCGCGACACGATCGACACCGAGTACGCGGCCCACCGGCAGCGCTTCCTGGCCGAACAGGGCTACGCCTACACGATCGTCGACGCCGACGACGTCCTCGGCCCGCCGCTGCCCCAGATCGACTGACGGTGTTCCTCCGGGCGTGCGGCTCAGCCGGTGACGGTGGGCGCCGGCACGTCCCTCGACTCGGCGGTGGCCGACGGCGTCGGCGGTGGCGGGGCGTTCATCTCGGCCGGCTCGGGCGCGCTGTCGCGGCCACCGGCGAGTGCGAGGAAGCCGCACAGCACGAACAGCACGACGATCGCGCCGCCGGCCAGCAGCGCGATCAGCGTCCAGTTGGCCGACCGGGCCCGGGCCGGCGGCACCGGCGGCGCCGACGGCGGATAGAAGCCGGCCGGCTGCTGCGGCGGGTAGAAGGTCTCGGGCCGGCGCGGGCGGGTGCCGGCCTCCTCGTGCGCGGCCGCGGCGATCGCCTCCGGGGTGCCGAGCCGTTCGAGCACCTCGATGACCTCGCCCTCCGACGCCAGGTTGCGCTCGTCGCGCTCGGTGGCGATGTGCGCGGCCAGGTCGGCCAGCAGTTCGCGGCGCTGGAGCACGGGCAGCCCGGCCAGTCGCTGGTCGACCTCGCGCAGATATTCGGCGACGACGTCGGTGTTGTTGGTCTTCATGCGGCCTCACCGGTTCCCACGAGTCGGTCCACGGTCTGTCGGAAGGAAACCCATTCCGTGCGGAAGTGTTCGAGCGCGGACCGGCCGGCCATGGTCAGCCCGTAGTAGCGCCGGGGCGGCCCGGACGGCGACTCGACCCACTTGCTCTCCAGCCAACCCGATCGGCGCAAGCGTGAGAGCAGCGGATAGATCGTCCCCTCGCCGGCGGCCAGGTTGGGCTCGTCACCGAGACGGCGAACGATCTCGTTGCCGTACCGGTCCTCATACTCGACCATCGCCAGGACGCAGAACTCGAGCGTCCCCCGCCGCAGCCCGGTCGCCAACTGCGAGACATCTCCCATGCGCCACACGGTACCTTGCGACACCAAGTAGGTCTATGCCGGCAGGACAGGCCCCTTATTCAGAAGGCCTTCGAGCAGGTCGCCGTGCTGTTCGACGCGGGCCAGCACCTCGTCCGAGCGGAACTGCCGGGGCTCCTCGTCGCCGGTGGCGATGGCCTCGACCTCCTCCCACAGCAGCGGGGTGGAGGCGGTCGGCTGCTCCTGGGCGCGCAGCGAATAGGGGGTCACCGTCGTCTTCGCGGCCGCGTTCTGGCTCCAGTCGATGAAGATCTTGCCGGGACGGATGGCTTTCGCCATCTTGGCGGTGATCGAGCCGGGGACCATCGCCGCCAGCTCTTCCGCGACCTTCTTGGCGTACGCCGACACGACCTCCGAACTCTGTGTCCCGGAGATGGGGCAGCAGAGCTGCATCCCCTTCTTGCCGGACGTCTTGGGCCACGCCTGGACGCCGTCCTCGGCCAGCCGATCGCGCATCAGCACCGCGACCGCGCAGCACTCGCGCAGCCCGGCCGGCGCACCCGGATCGAGGTCGACCACGAGCAGGTCGGGATCTTCGCCGACCCGCCACTGCGGGGTGTGCATCTCCAGCGCGGCCAGGTTGGCCAGCCAGACCAGGGTGGCCAGCTCGTCCACCACGACGAAGTCGATGGTCTCGCGGCTCTTCGTCGACCCGGGAACGGGCAGCCTTTCCAGGCGCACCCAATCGGGCGTACCGCCGGGCTTGTTCTTCTCGAAGAAGTGGACGCCGTCGACGCCGTTCGGGAAGCGGATGCGGGTGACCGCGCGCCCGGCCAGGTGCGGCAGCATCACCGGCGCGATCCGCGAGTAGTAGTCGATGACCTCGCCCTTGGTGAACCCGGCGGCCGGGTACATCACCTTGTCGAGGTTGGAGAGCTCCAGGTCACGGCCGTCGATCGAGACCGGGAGCCGGTCACCGGCCATCCTCGTCCTCCTCCGCGCACTCCGGCGGCGTCTTGTCGTCCCGCAACCGCAGGAACCGGGGGAAGCGCAAGCGCCCGTCCGGCGTCCGGTTGCCGTAGCGGATCTCGACCACCAGCTCCGGTCGTACCCAGTGCGCCCCGCGCGAATCCTCACGCGGCACCGCGCCCGCCACGAACGGTGAGCTCTTGGCGGCGCGTGGTTCCAACCGCGACAGCAGCTCCTTCTCGGCCGCGGCGCCGATGCCACCGCCGACCCGCCCCCGGAAGACCAGCCCATCCGGCGTGGGTACGCCCACCAGCAGCCCGCCCAGCCTCCGGGCGCCGGCCCGCCACCCACCGATCACGTAGTCGCCCGTACGGTCAAATTTGACCTTGACCCAGTCTCCAGAGCGGGTTCCGGGCAGATAAACCGAGTCGGTGCGCTTGGCGACCACGCCCTCCAGGCTGTTCTCCCGCGCCGCGGCCTCGGTCGCCGGGCCGTCGCCGAACGACGGCGGCACCATCCAGCGTGGCCCGGCCAGGCCCAGCTCCTCCAGCTTCTCCCGGCGGGCCAGATAGGGCAGGCCGGTGTAGTCCAGCCCGTCGTGGTAAAGCAGATCGAAGATCATGTACGTGACGGGGGCCGTCACCGCCAGCCGGGCCGCCTTGGAGCTGTCGCGGACGTGCATGCGCTCGGCCAGCGCGGTGAACGACGGCCGGCCCTTCGCGTCGAGCACCACCATCTCGCCGTCGAGCAGCGTGCCCTCCGGCAGGCGCAGGTCGGCGATCTCCGGGTACGCGGCGGTGACCACGGCGCCGGAGCGCGCGAACAGGTCGGGTGCACCACCGGCGAAGAGCGCGAGAACGCGGACACCGTCCCACTTGAACTCGTAGCTCCACTCCGGCCCGGCCGGCAGCGCGCCGGCGGTGGCGAGCATGGGAGACAGCGGCGCACCGGGCACCCGATCACCTTAGGCAGGGCCGAACACCTTACGCAGGCGTCTCACTAATGCCATTCTGATCAGGGGGTTCTCATGAGAGCGATCTGGAAGGGCGCCGTCTCCTTCGGCCTGGTGTCCATCGCCGTGAAGCTGTACTCGGCGACCGAGGAGAAGGACATCCGGTTCCACCAGGTGCATCGCACCGACGGCGGCCGGATCAAATACCAGCGCACCTGCTCGATCGACGGCGAGGTGGTCAGCTACGACGACATCGCCAAGGGATACGACATCGGTGGCGGCGAGATGGTCATCCTGACCGACGAGGACTTCGCCGACCTGCCGCTGACCACGTCCCGGGCGATCGACGTGCTGGAGTTCGTGCCGGCCGAGCAGATCGACCCGATCCTGTTCGCCAAGACCTACTACCTCGAGCCCGAGGGGCAGGCGGCCAAGCCGTACGTGCTGCTGCGGGACGCCCTGCAGGACGCCGACCGGGTCGCGGTCGTCAAGATCGCGCTGCGCCAGCGCGAGCAGCTGGCCACGCTGCGGGTGCACGAGGACGTGCTGGTGCTGAACACCATGCTCTGGCCGGACGAGGTACGCACCCCCGACTTCGGCTTCCTCGACGAGGACATCGAGACCCGCCCGGCCGAGCTGGCCATGGCGTCGTCGCTGATCGACTCGATGGCCGGCAGCTTCAAGGCCGAGGAGTTCACCGACAACTACCGGGCCGCCCTCCAGGAGGTCATCGACGCCAAGGTCGAGGGCCGCGAGGTGGTGCAGCCCGAGGAGGCCGAGGAGGCGCCGGCCGCCGCCGTCGACCTGATGGCCGCGCTGAAGGCCTCGGTCGAGCGGGCCAAGGCGGCTCGCGGGGAGAAAGCCGCGCCGGCGCCGGCTAAGAAGGCCACCCCCGCCAAGAAGAAGACAACTGCCACACCCGCGAAGAAGGCTGCTCGTAAGTCCGCATGATTACAGTTGCCCCGTGGCACTGACGTGGGACGAGTCTTATCTGGGCAAGGTACGCGCGAGCGTCGGGGACACCGACACGATCCTGTTCGTGGGCGCGCGCGGCGTGATCATCGACGATCAGAACAGGCTGCTGCTCATCCAGCGGTCCGACAACCACCGCTGGGCGATCCCGGCCGGCGCGATGGAACTCGGCGAGAGCATGGAGGAGTGCGCCATCCGCGAGGTGTGGGAGGAGACCGGCCTGCGGGCGACCTCCCTGACGCCGTTCGCCTTCTACACGGCGTACACGTACACGAACGACTACGGGCACACCTACCAGCAGATCCTCATGTCGTTCAAGATCGACACCTGGGAGGGCGAACTGCTGCGCGAGACCGAGGAATCGGTCGACGCCGGCTTCTTCCCGCTCGACGCGCTGCCCGGCCCGAAATCCTTCGTGATCGACGAGACCCTGGCCGACCTCGCGTCGTTCCAGGCCACCGGCCGCCTCGTCCTGAAATGAGTCGCGCCTAGCCGGTGTGTTCGGGCACGATCCGCGAGTGCTCGACCTCACCCCGCTGCGCACCTCCCGCGACTACCGCCTGGTCTTCGCGGGAGGCTCGGTCTCCGGTTTCGGCTCCTTCATCACGTACGTCACCATCCCGTTCCAGGTCGCCCACCTCACGAACGACCCCTTGATGGTGGGCCTCCTCGGCGTCTGCGAACTGGTCCCGCTGCTGGTGATGGCGTTCGTGGGCGGCGCCCTGGCCGACTACCTGGACCGCCGGCTGCTGGTCCGGGGCGGCGAATTCGCGCTGGCCGCGCTCACGGGCGTACTGCTGATAAACGCTCTTTCCTCGGCACCGCACCTGTGGCTGCTGTACGTGGTGGCGGCGCTGACCGCCACCGTCGACGGCCTGCAACGCCCGGCCCTGGAGGCGATGGTCCCCCGCCTGGTGCGCCCCGAGGAACTGCCCGCCACCATGGCCCTGCAATCGCTCGGCATGCAGATCGCCCAGCTCGGCGGCCCGGCGCTGGCCGGCCTCCTGATCGCCTCGGTCGATCTCGCTTGGGTGTACGCCTTCGACCTGCTCACCTTCACCGTCTCGCTCACCTGCCTGACGCTGGTCCGGGCGGTACCGCCACCACCCGACGCCGACCGCCCGTCCCTGCGAGCCGTGGTGACCGGCCTGCGCTACGCCAAGTCCCGCCCCGAACTGATGGGCACGTACCTGGTCGACATCAACGCCATGTTCTTCGGCATGCCCCAGGCCCTCTACCCGTTCCTGGCCACCCAGCTGGGCGGCCCCCGCATCCTCGGCCTGCTCTACGCGGCCCCCGCCGTAGGCTCCCTGCTGGCCACGTTGACCAGCCGCTGGACGGCCAAGGTCCACCGCCACGGCCTGATGGTGGTGATCGCCGCCGCCTTCTGGGGCATAGGAATCATCGGCGTAGGCCTCTCCACCACCCTCTGGCTGACCCTGTTCTGCCTGGCCTTCGCCGGCGCCGCCGACATGATCTCCGGAATCTTCCGAGCCATCATCTGGAGCCAAACCATCCCCGACCACCTGAGAGGCCGCCTGGCCGGCATAGAAATGCTGAGCTACACCACAGGCCCTCTACTGGGCCAGCTCCGCTCCGGCGCCATGGCCCGAACCCGCCTGGGCGTAACCGGCTCCATCTGGCTCGGCGGCCTCCTCTGCGTAGCGGGCACGGCCGCTTTGGCGCTGGCCCTCCCCCGCTTCCTCCGCTACAACGGCAAAGACGGCATGGCCCTGAAGAAAGCCGCCGACGAGGCATGGGCCGCCGCAGCCACCGCCCGAACGACCTGAAGCCGAGGACTACGCCGATCGCCGATGCGATCCCGGCCCATGGCGGCTGTCACCCTCGGGTCGCCGGCGCTATCCGAGGGGATCCGCTCCTCATGTCCGCCGAGTGCGTTAGCTCGCCTTCCCGCCTCTGAAGCGTGGGGTAACGCGGCGGTCGGCTTCTCCGCGCCGCATCATCCCCCGGCGCCGTAGATACCGGAGATGATCAAAGGAACCAGCATGATCACTCCGAACACCACGAGCGCCACAATGGCGACAGCTGTGGGGGCGGCCCCATAGGAAGAAGCAACGAGGATGCCACAGATGCTGGCGGCGCTTCCGCCGGCAGTTGCGAGCGCCCTCATGATCACGCTGGGACGAGGACCGCCACTCCCCTGGTCCTGCCGCGGCAGGATGGTTACCGTAGCCATATTGCTCCCCCTTGAGACGTGCCCTACCGAGGCGGATTCATAGGCGAGTAATGCGACGGCCCGGCTGCAACCGGGCCGTCGCCGTCGCCTCCGAGGGTCTCACGCCGAGCGACATACTTCTACCTGTCGCCTAGCTTTTGCTCCCATTACTTCGCGCCGGGACGCCGGGGCTATACCGAATACATCGGGCTAAGTCGATCCTCTACAGGTCGAGCGCTCCCCTGGGACCCATTCGCGCGCCAAGGATGGGGCCGGCGGGCCGCCAGAGTTGGGGCGTCAAAGGAGCGGGCGGTGAAGCCTGATTGCGAATCAGTCCTGAATGGATGGACGCATGAAGTTGAGCATCGTTCGAGATTCGCTCCTCGCCGAAGTTCATCGAGGACGGCAGCCCGCACCATGGCGGAAAGATCGAGGACCGCGGCCAGGCCCAGCATCACTATCCGTCAATACGTCCTAGGCCGGGCAGTACGGACCCGGCGACGCGAGCCCGGCGACGTCGGCCGGGCAACGGGCCGGGCGAGGCGGGCGGGCGTCGAGTGGCGCGCCGGAGCGCGAGGCGGGCGGAGCCCGCGAGCTCGGGACGCCATGCAGGACAGCCCGGCAGCCGGGTGAGGAGGGCGAGCCCGCACGGGCCCGCCCTAGCTCCTCGGCCACCCTTCGAGGATTCGTACTTAATGGCGGGTTTTGTCGTCAGCCGAACCCGGCAGTGGCTTGACCGCGCCGGCCAGGGTGATCGACACGATGAGTAGGACGGCTACCGCTACCAGAGCGTTCTTGACCGTGACGTGGTCGCCGAGGAAGCCGATCAGTGGTGGGCCGCCGAGGAACGCGCAGTAACCGATCGAGGCGACCACGCTGACGCGGGCGGCCGCCTGGGACGGGTCGTCGGCGGCGGCGCTCATGCCGACCGGGAAGCCCAGGGAGGCGCCCAGGCCCCAGAAGAGGGCGCCCACGAAGGCGACCGGCGTGTTCGGGCCCAGAATGTAGAGGGCCAGCCCGGCCAGGGAAATCACGGCCAGGACCCGTACCACCGGCACGCGGCCGTAGCGGTCGAGCAGCGGTGGGCCGAACCAGCGGCCGGCGGTCATCGCGGCCAGGAAGACCGCGAAGGCGAGGGTGCCGACGGCCGCTGAGGCGCCGTGGCTGTCGATCATCGAGACGCTGATCCAGTCGATGCCGGCACCCTCGGTGAAGGCGAAGGCCAGGACGAAGACGCCTACCAGAATCGTGCGAGGCTCACGCCACGTCGCCAAGGCGCGGGACAGGCGACTCTCCGTGGTGGTCACCGGGGCCGTGGAACCCACCATTGTCGGGTCGGAGGGGGTGACGGCCGGCGCGGGTCCGTCGTCGTCCGGGCCGAAAGCTCGTACGGACAGGACGACGACCACCGCGATGACGACTGCGGTGACCGCCAGATGCAGGGTGACCGAAATGTCCAAAGCGACAGCGGCCGCACCGACCAGCGCGCCGGCGACCGTGCCGACGCTGAAGCCGGCGTGGAAGCGCGGCATGATCGCCTTGCCGAGGCGGCGTTCGACGATGGCGCCCTGCACGTTCATGCCGACGTCCCAGGCGCCGTTCGCGAAGCCGAAGACGAACAGGGACGCCACCACGGCCCACACGCCGTGGAGGTAGCCGAACGAGACGCCGAGCATGGCCACGCCCAGCACGGCGCCCATCGCGCCGACCGTGCGCCGCGAGCCGAAGTGGGACACGATCTGGCCGGCGAGCAGCAGCGACACGATCGAGCCGGCGGCCAGCGAGAGCAGCACCAGGCCGAGACGGGACGGGCTCAGGCCGAGCTCGTCGCGCACCTGGGGGATGCGGGACGCCCAGCTCGCGGCCGCGACGCCGGCGAAGATGAAGGCCAGGTAGACGGCGCGGGCCGCCGCCCGCACCTCCGGCGTGGCGGGAGCGGTGGTGGTCATTCGGCGACTCCGAGCAGGCGGCGCACGATCGTCCGGGTCTCGGTGGGGTCGAAGGATGCCGTGGAAAGCGTGCGATGCATGACCAGGCCCTCGATCAGCGCGTCGACGCCGCGGGCCGTCACCGGATCGATGAAGCGTTCGAGTACGGCACGTGACCGGCGCATCCACGACTCGGTGACGCTGCGCAGCGCCGGGTCCCGCAGCGCGGCCAGGTAAAGCTCGTACGAGACCACCCAGTCCCGCGCCGTGCCGCCGGCGTCGCCGTTGATCAGGTCGGCCACCGCGTCGGCGAAGCCCTCGAGGTCGCGCACCTGCGCGAAGTGCGCCTCGTAGCGCGGCGACATCTGGTCGGACAGGCGCCGGAAGGCCTGCGCGAGCAGGTCGTCGATGCTGTCGAAGTGGTAGGTGATCGAGCCGAGCGGCACGTCGGCCGCGGCCGCGATGCGCCGGCTGGTAGTGCCGGCGACGCCGTGGTCGGCCACCACGTCGATCGTCGCGTCGATGATGCGGCTCTTGCGCTCGGGGTCGTAGCGCCGCGGCGAGCGCGCCGCCGGCACGGTCGTCACGGCTCCACCTCGCGGATGACGCGAGCCGGGTTGCCCACGGCGACCACGTTCGGTGGCAGGTCTTTGGTGACGATCGCGCCGGAGCCGACCACAGTGTTCTCACCGATGGTGACGCCGGGGAGGACGATCACGCCGCCGCCGAGCCAGACGTTGTCGCCGATCACGATGGGCGTGGCCGCCTCCCACTTGTCCCGCCGGGTACCGGCCGCAACCGGATGCCAGGCGGTCAGGAGCTGCACGTTCGGCCCCATCTGCACGTCGTCGCCGATGGTGATCGGGGCGACGTCGAGGCAGATCAGACCGAAGTTCGCGAACGTACGGGCGCCCACGAAGGTCTGATAGCCGTAGTCGCAGCGGAACGGCGGGCGGATCTCGCTGTCCTCGCCGAACGATCCGAGCAGCTCGGTGAGCAGCTCACGGCGCAGCTTGCCGTCGGCCGGGTCGGCCTGGTTGAGGCGATGGGTCAGGGAGGCCGCGCGCAGCATCTCGCGGGCCAGGTCGGGATCGTCGGCCTGGTACAGCTCGCCGGCGAGCATCCGATCGCGCATGGAAGCCATGCGTACGATCGTACATAGAACCCTGGATAGAATGCGGCCGTGATCGCGAAGCCGGCTTGGGATGTCGTGGTGGTCGGCGGCGGGCCGGCCGGTTTGTCGGCGGCGCACGCGGCCGCGACCGCCGGCGCGCGCACCATCGTTCTGGAGCGGTCCGAGCACCCCCGGTACAAGACGTGCGGCGGCGGCCTCCTCGGCAGCTCGCTGGCCCTCGCGGCCCCGCTCATCGACGTGCCCGGCCGGGACACCATCGGGTCGATCACGTTCACCCGCGACGGCCGGCGTTCCTTCACCCGGCACGCGAGCGGCCGCCCGCTGCTCACCATGGTCCGCCGCGACGACTTCGACCTCGCCTGGTCCAAGGCGGCCGCCGCGGCCGGCGCGACCGTCCGGCAGAACAGCCAGGTCCGCTCGATCGACCAGGACGACGACGCGGCCACCGTCACGCTGGCCGACGGCGAGCAGGTCACCGGCAAGGTGGTGATCGGGGCCGACGGCTCGGCCGGCATCACCTCGCGCTACGTCGGAATCACCCTCGACCAGCAGGATCTCGGTCTCGAGGTGGAGTTGGCCGCCACCGAGGCCGACCGGGCTCGGTGGCGCGGCCGGGTGCTGCTCGACTGGGGGCCGTTCCCCGGCTCGTACGGCTGGGTCTTCCCCAAGGACGACGAACTGACCGTCGGCGTGATCATGGCGAAGGGCAACGGCGCCGAGACCAAGCGCTATCTGGGCGCCTTCGTCGACCGGCTCGGCCTCGGCGATCGCGAGGTCGTCCGCGACTCCGGCCACCTGACCCGGTGCCGCAAGCCGGATTCACCGCTGCGGCGCGGCCGGGTCATGGTCGCCGGCGACGCGGCGGGCCTGCTCGAGCCGTGGACCCGCGAGGGCATCAGCTACGCGCTGCGCTCCGGCGCGTGGGCGGGCGAGGCCGCGGCCGCCGGAGATCTCGGCGCCTACGAGCGGCGGGTCGCGGGCGAACTCGCCCCGGAGATGGCCGCGGGCCGGCGACTGCTCGGCGCCTTCTCCCGCCATCCCGCTGTGGCTCACCTCGCGATGGGTACGCCGCTGGGCTGGCGGGCGTTCGAGACGTTCTGCCGCGGTGACCTTTCGATGGCGCGCGTGCTCGAGCGCCGAGGCGTCCGGGCAGTGCTCGCGCTCTTCCGTTCCTAGTCAGCGAGGCCGAGCCCTCTTAGTCAGCGAGACCGCGCGCCCTTAGCCAGCGAGACCGCGCGCCCTTAGCCAGCGAGACCGCGCGCCCTTAGCCAGCGAGACCGCGCGCCTTTAGTCAGCGAGACCGCGCGTCGGCCACGGCGCCCACAACACCGGCGCCGCGAAGCCGCCGCGACGCGCGTCGCGGGCGTCCCGGCGGGCCAGTGGTCCCTCGCGCCGGCCGTTGACGCCGACCCCGATCAACCTGGTCTCGAACCACGAACCGTCCACGCCGCGGCGCACCCGTTCCCACAGACCGCCCTCGACCAGGGCGAACGCCTGTTTGCGGAGCATGTCGACGAGGTGGGCCGGATCTTCCTCGCAGACCTCGCACCCGCAGGCGGGCAGCGCCTCGACCCACCACCGTCCCAGGCGCACGACAAGGCCCGGAAAATCGGTGAAGGCGACGGCGAGGGGCGCGGCGGCGGGCGTACGCGGCATGAGCCGCTCCATCCGTACCAGGCCTTCGGCCGGCCCCAGCTGTTCTTTGGTCTCCCTGCGGTCGACCATGTAGCGCTGGTCCAGCTCGTCGAGCAGCGCCTCAGCCGCGTCGTGCAGGACAGCGAAGCGGTTGGCGCCGGATACGTGCGGGTCGGCCCTCACTCGCGCAGTATGCCGCTCTCGGCCAGCGGCAAACCAGGGGATCGGCCGGATCCCGCCTCATTCGAAGGAGAGCTCGCCCCGCTTGACACCCTCCACGAACGCCCTCCACTCCGAGGGGGTGAAGGACAGGACAGCTCCACCGGGATTCTTGGAATCGCGGACCAGGATGGTCTCGCCCGCCCGTGCCACTTCGACACAGGTGCTCTGCGAACAGGATCTCGAGCGTTGCCATCGGGGTTCGTCGGTCCAGTAGCTCATCTGCACACCTCCGTGCCGGTTCCCGAACTCCACGGTAAGGGACCGTTTCGAGGCTTGGCAGGAGTGAATGCCGAGGGCGAGGAAATTTATCCGCTTATATGCGGCTCAGGCCGTTTTACGGCCGAGGCTAGTCGGCTAGCCGACAGTTCTATGAACCGCCCTGCGTAGGAGCCCACGCAGGGCGGCGGGCACTGCGGTCCAATCAGAACGTGAAGTCGCCGGCCTTCACGCCCGCCGCGAACGCGAGCCACTCGTCCTCGGTGAACGAGTGCGGGGGCAGCTGCGGGTTCTTGCTGTCCCGGATCAGGTACTGCCCGTCAACCCTGGCAACTTCGACGCAGTTGCTCGCAGTGCACCGGCTGCTCCGGCGCCACTCCAACTCGCGCATGTCTCTACTCCTGTGATTTTCAAGAAACAAAAGGAAAATTCAACTTTTTACGTCATGAGGGTTGGCCTCAAGCTCGTCTATACGCTTCTGCACGTAGGCGATCGTGTCGCCTTCGTTGTCTGCGGCTTTCCAAAGTTGATCAAAACGTCTGCGGTGCCGCGCGGTCTCGACACGAGTCTCGATGATCTCGTCGTTCAAGCCGGTCTCGCGGTACATGATCTCATTGTTCGCGCGACCGACGCCCACCGTGGCCAGTTCGAAACTACCGTTGTTGGCAATCGCGATCTCCAGGCTGAACGGCAGCATCCGCAGCCTGTAGAGCCCGCTCTTGGACAGGTCGATGAGCAGGCGGAGTTGCCTCACGAAGGCCGTCGGGCCGCCGAACGATCTCATCAGTACCGACTGGTCGAGCAGGACCATGTAGTCGAGCGCGTCGCCCCGGCGGGCCAGGGCCTCCCGGCGGTGGGCCCGAGCCTCGACCATGGTGTCGACCTTCTCCTGGGAGAAGTCGGCCTCTTCCATCCACGTGCCGGTCAACGCCGTCCCGTACTCGGCGGTCTGCAGCGGACCGGGGATGTAGAAGATGTTGAACGAGCGCAACTGCGAGGCCTCCGCCTCGTACTCCACCAGCTTGCGGAAGCTCTCCGACATCTGGTCGCGGAAGCGCGCCTCCTGCCACCACACCGACTCGGGCTTCTGCCTCGTCCGGGCGATCCGCGCGTCGGCCAGCAGGGAGTTGATCTTTGTTTTGTCGCGCACGCCGAGCAGCGTGAGCAGGCCGCGCAGGTCATTTATCGAGACGGTGACATCGCCCTTCTCGATCCGAATGACCTTGCTGTTCGACCACTCCATCTCCTCGGCCACCTGCAACTGGGTCAGACCGGCGGCCTCGCGAGCCTCACGCAACGCAACGCGTACGCGCAGGCGTGCAATCGTCGGCGAATCGCCCTCGGCCATGAGTCCTTCAACGTTGAAGCGGCGGCGTGGATGGGTCGGTGCAGGATGCTACCTCGCTGATTGCCTACTGGCCATCAGCGAGGCGGCTCATCTTCCGTGATACCAGAACGACGGGAACCGCGTGCGGTTTTGATCCAAACGTTCCCGTCACTCCGCCGGGGACTTCATGCAGTGGCGAACGTGAGATCTCCGGCCGGTGGTCGCGCGTCCTCCATGGCTCTGCGCAGAGCTCGTTTGACCTGGTTGAACTGCCTTTCCTCCCCGCAGGAGTAGAGGACCACCTCCACGCCGCGGTAGTTGGCGTGCAACTCCCACGCGCGGCCACCCCGGCGGAACATCGACGGCAGAGCACAAGCCACGGGAATCGTCACGGCAACCAGGCCGATGGCATACGCGTGCGGTGGCTCGAGCAAAGTCCAGCCGGCTCCGATCACCCCGACGGTGGCGGCGGCGGCCATCGAGACCCGTACCGGTGACCCCGGCTCGGAGACCGCTCGAACCTGGCCGACATTACGGAGATCACGAACTACGTAACTGCGCACCGGAGTGGTCCGCCAAACGAAGTAATCGTCGGTTACCACGGCGTCCGGCCCACGGTAGTAGGTACGTTTGCTCATGGCGCACTCCTCTCGACTGAGGCTTGCGAGGAGAGGGAATTGGGGCCACGATGGCTGCAGAGACTGATAGATCCTCGCCCCAACTGATCCGTCCCGGGCAGATCCTTTCCACGCAGATGATGGGACGCAGCAAGGAGCAGAGGCAGGAACGGCACCCGGTTGCCGCCGGGTGCCGTTTGTTTGTCTCCCCTTCTAATCTCTCCGCCCTTGTTGCTCTACTAGCAGTAGAGCACGCCACACGGCTGTCCGCCATACATCAATCTGCCATGTTGCAGATTGCGTACAAGCCGACTGCCATCGAGAGGCCCGTCACTCGGCCCCACCGAAGGCGTTTCATCGACGAACGGGCCGGGTAGGCCACCGAGGGATGTCACTGTCAATCCTGCAAAAGCGCAGGTGGAAGGGCGATGAACCCGCATGGAGAGCCGACTCAAGATCGCGGGCCAGGCAGTACAGCCCATCCTGGTGATGTTCCCTCTGGGCCTGTTCGCCATGGCCTTCATCTTCGACACCGCGAATCAACTGGGCGGCCCTAGCATTCTGGGAACGCTGGCCTACTGGAACATCGTGGCCGGCCTGCTCGCCGGTGTTCTCGCCGCCACCGCGGGCGCTATTGATCTCGCTTTCGTCCGCCGCGCCGACACGAAACGCCTCGGCGTACTGCGGGCCCTGATGAACATGGGCGTACTGATCCTGTTCGCCGTCATTCTCATGGTCCGCATCGGCACTCCCGACCGCGCCGCCGGGACCGGCCTTTATCTCCTCGAGATCATCGCCCTCGCCATCTGCGGATTCGGCGCCTGGTTCACCGGCCAGGTGGCCAACGGCCACACTCCGGCGTTTGCCCGGGCCGCTCTGGGGAACCGCGGTTACTGATCTCTTTGAAAGGGGCAACCGGATGACCACCTCGATTCAGGGCAAGCGCGTTGCCTTCCTGGCGACCGACGGCGTGGAGGAGGTCGAATACACCGAGCCGCGCAAGGCGGTGGAATCGGCCGGCGGCACGGCCGAACTCGTCTCCATCAAGGACGGCGAAATCCAGGCCGTCAACCACATGGACAAGGCCGGCACGTACCGGGTGGAGAAGTCGGTGAAGGAGGCCGACGTCTCCGACTACGACGCCCTGGTCCTCCCCGGCGGCGTGGCCAACCCGGATTTCCTGCGCGTCGACAATGACGCCATTCGATTCGTCCGCGACTTCATGGCCACCGGAAAGCCGGTCGCCGCCATCTGCCACGGCCCGTGGACCCTGGTCGAGGCGGGCGCGGTCAGCGGCCGCACCATGACAAGCTGGCCCAGCCTGCGCACCGACCTGGCCAACGCCGGCGCCACCTGGGTCGACGAGGAGGTCTTCGTCGACGACCACCTCATCACAAGCCGCAAGCCCGACGATCTGCCGGCTTTCTGCGGCGAGTTGCTGTCGGCGATCGCCAAGAATGCCTAGATACGGAATTACACGGCAGGTTCCGCCGAGGCGGGCCGCTGAGTGCAACACCGGCTCGGCGCCCGCCCGCCGGGCTGTCCCGGCCGGTCACCCTCAGGGCCATCGTGGACGTCATGGAGCTGGACCGGCACAAGTGCGCCTTCGTGGCCACCGCCGAGCGGTCCAGCATGAGTCAGGCTGCGGTTGCTTCGCACCTGTCGCAACCGGTGCTGCCGAAACGCGTCCGGCGCCTGGAGGACGCGGTCGGCCCGAACCTGTCGCGCACCTGACCGCCTTCGACGTGGAAGCGTTCGGAGGCCCCGACACGTTCTCCCGGACGGGCGAGGTACCCCGATGCAACCGGCCGGCGGACAAACGACAGTCGTGTAACGAAATACGGCCCTGACCAGCTTTAACCCTGGTCAGGGCCGTTCTCTGAGCCGCCTGTCGGAATCGAACCGACGACCTACGCATTACGAGTCTGTTGGTACTACGTGCACTGTTGTGCGTGACCTGCGTTTTGCCTGTCCAC
>NZ_JBEZGO010000003.1:0-136554 GCF_040650035.1 Actinoplanes sp. NPDC048796
CGCCTGGCTGCACTCCTACAATCATCACCGCGGACACACCGCACTCGGCGGCCAACCACCCGCCAGCCGCGTCCCCAACCTCACGGGTCAGAACACCTAGTCCGCTTCACTGCGGCGGGTCGGCGGCGTGGCGGCTCACGTAGACGCGGCTCGGATGGGACGGCGGGGGGTCGACCGGGCGGGGTCGCGGGCGCGGACGTGGGCGGCGTTCGGCCGGGACCGCCTCGTTCTCCGGCCGCCACTCGCGGGGCGGGGAGGGCTGGTCGCGGGCCGCGCGGCGCTTGTCGTTGCGGGTCTGCCAGCTGCGCGGCAGACGGATCCGGCCGGAGCGGTCGCCGTCGTCGAGAGGCCAGGCGGGCACGGCCTGGGTGGGCTCCATCTCGACGGGGGTGAGGTCGAAGCCGGTGGCCGGCTCGTAGTCGGGAACCGGGGGAAGCCGCTCCACGGCGACCGGCCAGCCGTAGCCCTTGGCGGAGGGCTCGTGGTCGGCGTCGAGCTCGACCGGGATCGGCGTCCAGTACTCGCCGGAGGGCAACTCGTCGCGGGTCTGCCGGTATTCGGGGCGGACCCAGCCCTCGACCCGGTGACCGAGACGGGCGGCGGATCGGGGCGCGGGCTCCGGCGCGTTTTCTTCGCCGGCTCCGGTCGCCGAGTCCCGCTCGGCATCCCGGCTCGGCTCGCGCTCCAGCGCCGGCTCGAACTCCGGCTCCGGCTCCGGCTCCGGCTCCGGCTCCGGCTCCGGCGCGAACGTGAGCTCCGGCTCCGGCTCCGGCTCCGGCTTTCGACCGAAATCGAGCTCCGGCTCGGGGCCGAACTCCAGGCCGCGCCTGAACTCCCGCTGGCGTTCGAATCTCAGTTCGCGCTCGAACTCCCGGTCCCGCTCCAGTTCACCTTCCGGATCGAGCTCGGGTTCCAGCGCGGCCGCCGGCACCGGCTCGAGGGCGGACTCCGGGAAGACGTCTTCCGCGAGCTCCGAGGCCACCGGCTCGTGCGCTTGGCCGTGCCCATCGGCGTACGAAATCGATTCCTGACGGCGACGCCGGCGCCTGGGCCGAGCCGCCGGGGTTTCGAGGTCCTCCTCGGCGGCCAGGCCGATCATCGCGAGGCCGCCGCGCTCGTCCTCCTCCGGCGCCGCGGTCCGGCCCCGGCGCCGGCTTCCCCGCACGCCGCGAGGCGCCCTCGCCTCGGCCTCCAGGACCGCGGTGCGCGTGGCCTCACGGACCGCCCTCCGACCCGCCCGGCGGCCTCCGACACGGAACAGCACGCTGCGGAAACAGATCAGAGTGGCGATGCCGCCGGCGATGAGGGCGATCCCGGCCGCGGTCATCCAGTTCGTCACGTGAGGCGTAACGAATGGGGCATTGAGTGCGAAACGCACCCGTAGCGGCGCGCGAGCCGATCTCGCACTACGATCAAGTCCGCTGTTTCCACCCTTCGCGGAAAACGTGAGGAACCACTGTGACGACGCAGCCGGACACGGCCCGGGACGACATCCACACGACCGCCGGCAAGATCGGCGACC
Source organism: Actinoplanes sp. NPDC048796 (assembly GCF_040650035.1). Classification (NCBI taxonomy): domain Bacteria; kingdom Bacillati; phylum Actinomycetota; class Actinomycetes; order Micromonosporales; family Micromonosporaceae; genus Actinoplanes; species Actinoplanes sp. NPDC048796. The sequence continues at coordinate 1,523 of NZ_JBEZGO010000003.1, forward strand.
TCACCCGCCGTACGGACGAGGCCGTGCACGCCGGAAGCGAGCGTGCCGTCGAGAAACAGCACGCCCGGGGCAAGAAGACCGCCCGCGAGCGGATCGCCATGCTGCTCGACGAGGGCTCCTTCGTGGAACTCGACGCGCTCGCCCGGCACCGCTCGACCAACTTCGGGCTCGAGAAGAACCGCCCCTACGGCGACGGTGTGGTCACCGGCTACGGCACCGTCGACGGCCGGCAGGTCTGCGTCTTCTCGCAGGACTTCACCGTCTTCGGCGGCTCCCTCGGCGAGGTCTTCGGCGAGAAGATCGTCAAGGTGCTCGACCTGGCCATGAAGACCGGCTGCCCGATCATCGGGATCAACGACTCCGGTGGCGCCCGCATCCAGGAAGGCGTGGTCGCACTCGGCCTCTACGCCGACATCTTCTTCCGCAACGTACGAGCCAGCGGAGTCATCCCGCAGATCTCGTTGATCATGGGCCCGTGCGCCGGCGGCGCGGTCTACTCCCCCGCGATCACCGACTTCACCGTGATGGTCGACCAGACCTCACACATGTTCATCACCGGCCCCGACGTGATCAAGACGGTCACCGGCGAAGAGGTCGCCATGGAGGAGCTGGGCGGCGCGCGCACCCACAACACGCGCAGCGGCAACGCCCACTACCTGGCCGCCGACGAGGACGACGCGATCGACTACGTACGGGCGCTGCTGTCCTACCTGCCGTCGAACAACCTCGACGAGCCGGCCGTGTTCGAGATGCCGGCCGATCTGTCCCCCTCCGCGGACGACCTGGCGCTGGACACCCTGATCCCGGACTCGGCCAACCAGCCGTACGACATCAAGAAGGTCGTCGAGACGGTCGTCGACGACTTCCTCGAAGTGCAGCCGCTCTACGCGCAGAACATCGTGGTCGGCTTCGGCCGCGTCGAGGGGCGCCCGGTCGGCGTGGTCGCCAACCAGCCGACCCACTTCGCGGGCACGCTCGACATCGCGGCCTCGGAGAAGGCGGCCCGATTCGTCCGTACGTGCGACGCCTTCAACATTCCGGTGCTGACCCTGGTCGACGTGCCGGGCTTCCTGCCGGGAACGACGCAGGAATGGGACGGCATCATCAGGCGAGGAGCCAAACTGATTTACGCGTACGCCGAAGCCACCGTCCCGAAGATCACGGTGATCACCCGCAAGGCCTACGGCGGCGCGTACGACGTGATGGGCTCCAAGCACCTCGGCGCCGACATGAACTTCGCGTGGCCGACGGCGCAGATCGCGGTGATGGGCGCCCAGGGCGCGGTGAACATCCTCTACCGGGGCGAACTGGCGTCGGCGGAGGACCCGGCGGGGCGGCGGGCCGAACTGATCCAGGAGTACGAGGACACGCTGGCCAACCCGTACATCGCGGCCGAACGCGGCTACGTCGACGCGGTCATCCAGCCGTCGGAGACGCGAGCCCAGGTGGTGCAGGCGCTGCGCATGCTGCGCACGAAGCGGGAGACGTTGCCGCCGAAAAAGCACGGGAACATCCCGCTGTAGGCGCTTGTCAGGCGTTGCTGGGGAGCCACTGGCCGGCAAGCAGGAAGGCGCCCACGACCAGGGCGATCAGGTTCACCACCAGGAAGACGCCGACCCAGAAGATCGCCGGGACGTGTGTGACGTGGGCGAGCTGGTCGGCGTCCGACTCGGGCATGCGGCCTCGGCGCCGGAGGCTCTGCAGCTCGAAGACCGGGCGGACGCCGCCGAACAGCAGGAACCAGACGCCCACGTACGCGAACGCGGCCTGCACCTGCGGCGACGCGTACCAGGAGACGACGAAGACGATCGCGCCCGTCACCACCAGGGAGACCACGCCGAACAGGTTCCTGATGTTGATCAGCATGAGCAGCAGCAGAACCACGGCCAGCCAGAGCAGCAGCGTGATCCGGTTGCCGCCGAGCAGCCAGGCACCGAGCAGGCCCACCAGCGACGGCGCGATGTAGCCACCGAGCAGGGTGAACATCATGCCGGGGCCGGTCGGGCGACCCGACGAAAGCGTCAGCCCGGACGTGTCGAACTCCAGCCGGATGCCGCGCAACCGGCGGCCGGTCAGCAGCGCGAAAAGCGCGTGACCGCCCTCGTGCGCGATCGTGACGGCGTTGCGGGCGATGCGCCACACCGGACGGAACGACACGGCCAGCAGGCCGGCCAGCGCGGTGAGCAGGACCAGCAGACCGGGCGGGTCCGGTTGGGCGCCGAGCAGCTTGTCCCAGAAGTCAGTCACACCTTCGATCGACACAGCGCCGAACTGTAGCCGATCACGCTATGGGTGATGCCGCACTACCGCCTTCGCCGGGGCTTCGGTTCGCTTGGTGAGCGTGCGGGCGGCGTACACACCGCCGGCGAACACGGCCAGCAGGGCGATGATGGCGACCATGGCCAGGGGGCCGATGGTCACGGTCAGCACAACGAGATCCGCGAACCCGATCAGCACCCAGAATCCAACGCTGGGCTTACTGCCGTACCGTCGGCAGTTCATGTCGCACCTCCTCGGTGATACGACGTGAACTACCCATTCATCCGGCGAATCACGCGCCCGAGGGACTACTTCGACTTGAATCCGGCGTAGATGGCCTTGATGTCGGCCTGGGACGCGTCCCAGTCGTCGGGGCTGACATACCAGTTCAGTGAGTACGCCTGGTGGTCGTTCACCACGAAGTTCCGCTTGATCACGTGCTGCCGGTTGTTGGTGCTGGTCGTGTAGTAGTACTCCCAGTCGGCGGCGTTCTTGAAGAAGCCGGTGACCCGGTCGACGCGGACCTTCTGGTACTCGTAGATGCTGCCCGAGCGGTCTTTCTCCTGCTCGACCCAGTCGTCGTACGCGTCGGCCTGCGGGCTGGTCGTCTGCGACACGATGAGCAGGCGGTTGTTCCACTTGTACTCGATGCCGTTGGCGGTCACCCGCCGCGTGGCATTCGGCGGCAACGGGACCTTGAAACCCGTGGCGTCGGTACGCAGGGTCCAGCCGGCCGGCAACCCACTCGCCGCCGCCGTCGTGGTCGGCGGCTTGCTCGGCGAGGCGACGGCACCGGCCGGCGCCGAGGCGGGCGGGGCAGCGGCAGCCGAGGTGGTCGGGGCAACCGCGTTCGGGTCGGGCTGCTTGTCGTCGTCGCCGAAGGCCTGAACGGCGAGCACGACGACCAGAACGACGATGAGCAGCAGTACGCCGAACCCGACGGCGGCCTGGCGATAGGTGAGCCGGGTACCGAAGACGGTGACGCCCGGGCTGCTCGAATACGCGGGCGTGACCGGCATGGGCGTCCACGCGGGACGGTTCGACCGGTTGACCCCCGGCATGGCCGGCATGTCGGAGCTCTTCCGCCGCGGCGGAAGCATCCCGGCCACCGCCGTCTTGTCGGTTCCACCCAGATCGGCAACCAGCCGCGTGGCGTTCTTGTCGTCCGAAGCGCCACCGGCCTGCTCACCCACGGCCGGAGCCGCGGGCTTGCCCAGAGGCATGGCCGCCGACTTCCGCGCCGCCGACTTCGCCACGGACTTCTCAGCCGCTTTCGCAGCCACTTCCTCAGCCACTTCCTCAGCCGCTTCCGCAGCCGGTTTCGCAGCCGGTTTCGCAGTCGGTTTCGCAGCCGGTTTCGCGGCCGCTTCCGTAGCCGGTTTCGCCGCCGCCGAAGCACTCGAGGCAGGCGCCGGCGCTGCGAGGGCACCCGACGACGTCGATGCTCCCGACGCGGGAGCCGGCGACATCGTGGGCGCTTCTGGCGTGGTCGCCTGAACCGCAGAGGCTTCAGCCGCCGGAGCTTCTTCCGACGTGGGCCCTCCAGCCGCGGGACTGGAGGTGGATTCGACCGCGACGCCGGCGTCCGTCCGAGACGCCGCGGCCTCGCCCCTCTCCGGCGATGCGGACGCGTCAACCGACTCGACGTCCTGCTTCTCAACCTTCTTGCTGGTCGAGCCACCCCCGGCCGGAGCACCATCCACATCCGTCGCGGAGCCCGCCGCCGAAGCCGGTGCCGCCGCTTCCACAGCCGCCGCCGTCTCGGCCACCGTCCCGGACTCCGCCGCCGTCGCCGAGTGGGTTGCTGTCACGGAGTCAGCCGCCGCAGAGCCAGTCCCCGCCACCGCAGATTCCACCGCCGCGACAGAGCCAGCCCCCACCGTCGCGGAATCCACCGTCGCAGAATCAGCCGCCGCCGCAGAGTCAGCCGCCGCCCTCGCGGAGTCAGCCGCCGCCGCAGAGTCAGCCGCCGCCCTCGCGGAGTCAGCCGCCGCCGCAGAGTCAGCCGCCGCCCTCGCGGAGTCAACCGTCGTCGGGGAGTCAACCGCGGTCACAGAATCAGCCGCCGCGCTGTCCACTGCCGCCGACGAACCTTCGGCCTTCACGTCCGAATCGAGCTTCGAGTCGGCACCGCTACTCGATTTGGGGTCCGCTGCGGGCGCGATCACCCCAGCCGACGAGGTGCCGGATTTAACGGATTCATCCGTTAAATCCGTGGCTTCGCCCTTCGTCGGCTGCGACACCTCACCCTTGGCCCGCGGCTCGCTGACCTCCGTCTGCGATTCGCTGACCCCGGCCGACGACTCGGTGACCTCAGCCTGTGGCTCGCCGGCCTTCGCCGGCGATTGCGCCACCTTCGCCTGCGGCCCGCTGACCTTCGCCGGCGAGTCCGTGACCTTTGCCTGCGTCCCGCTGACCTTCGCCTGCGATTCGCTGACCCTTGCCGGCGATTCGGTGACCTTGGCGTGCGGCTCCGTCTTCGGCTCCGGCGCGGCGACCTGCTCCGGCGCGGCGACCTGCTCGGGCGCGGCGACCTGTTCGGGCTTCCCGGTCGCCGGGCTTCCGGCGTACCCGGAAGGAGACTCAGTGACCGCACTCGCCTCAGCCGTGGCCGGGGGCGCGCTCTTCGCGGGCGCCTTGACCGGCTTTTTCGGCGGAGGAACCACGGTGGTCGCATCGATCGACGGCTTCGGCGCGGGAACCACGGTCGTGGCGTCGGCCGGCGGCGGCACCACCGTCGTGGCGTCCACCGGCGGCTTGCCGACGACGCGCGGCATCACCGTTGTCGCGTCGGCCGGCATCGGCTTCGGGGTGGGCACGACTGTGGTGGCGTCGTTGGCGGGGGCCGGCCGGCCCCTGCGCGCGGCGGCGACGTCGGCCGCGGTGAAACCCGCGTGCCCGGCCCGGGTCGTCCGCGGCGGTGTGCCGTTCGGGGCCTCGGGGCGCACGGCGTTGGGACGCCCGGCGTCGGGGGCCGGTCCCCGACGCGTACTCAAGAAAGCGGTCTTGTCGTCTCGCACCGGGGGACCGTCGACGCGGGTGGCGTCGAGGCGCGGCTTGTCGGTCTTGGGCGGATCGGTACGGGGCGGCTTGGCCGGGCGATCGACACGAGTCGGCGTCTCGGCGGCCGGACGGCCCACAGTGGCCTTGCCCGGGGTGAAGATCGGCGGCCGGCCGTCGCCGGCCGCCGGACGGCCACTCACCACAGGAGGCTGCGGGGGCGGGTTGGTCGGGCGGACCGGCGGGCGGGGACCGGGCACGACGGGCGTGGTACCCGTGTTGGGCAGGCCGGTGCGGTCGCGGCCGACACCCGGGCGGCGCATGGTCGGGCTCATCGGGAACGTCAGCTTGCCGCGACGACCGGCGGCGCGCAGCAGCAGGCGCTCCGCTTCCTCGGCGTTGATGCGGTGTGCGGGGTCCTTACGCAGAAGACCATTGAGTACGGGCTTGAGCGGACCGGCGTTACGGGCCGGCGGCGGGTTCTCGGTCGCGAGGGCGGCCAGAGTCGCGATCGCCGACGGACGGGCGAACGGGGACGCGCCCTCGACCGCTGCGTACAGCGTCGCGCCGAGCGACCAGAGGTCGGCGGCGGGACCGGCCGAGCCGTCACGGGCCCGCTCCGGAGCGATGTACGCCGGCGAGCCGAGCACCAGACCCGTACGCGTGACATTGGGGTCGCCCGGCACGGTGGCGAGACCGAAGTCGGTGAGCACGACGCGGCCGTCGGCGCCGATCAGAACGTTGCCCGGCTTGACGTCGCGGTGCACGACCCCGGCCCGGTGGGCGGCGCGCAGAGCGTTGAGAACACCAAGGCCCATTTCCGCGGCCCGTACGGCGTTGAAGGGACCCTCGGCGGCCAAGGTGTCCTGGAGCGAGCGCGAGGGCACGTACTCCATGACGATCCACGGGTCGGCGTCGGTGCGCAGCACGTCGAACACACGGACCACGTTGATGTTGTTGAGCCGGGCGATCGCGCGCGCCTCGCGCAGCGACCGCTCACGCATCTCCTGCCGCTCGCCGGGCGTCAGACCGGGCGGCGGGACGAGCTCTTTGATGGCCACGTCCCGGTGCAGGACGACGTCTGTCGCCCGCCAGACGCGGCCCATGCCGCCCTGACCGAGCGGCGCGACGAGCCGGTAACGGTCTGCGACGATGAGCGGGGGCGAGGAAGACATCACGGAGAAAATACCCGGTCCTGTCGAGCCACAGCGAATCGATCAGCCGAGTGTGGGATACGTGTCACCGGATCTCCCTGGTCACGTCGTACGCTCGGTCGATGGATAAGGAACCGCTGGTCAGCGTCGTGCGCGGCGAACCGACCGATCTTGAGCTGGCCGCGCTGGTCACGGTACTGGCCGCGGCATCGGGCGCAGTGGATGGGGAGCCCCCGCGGATCACCTCGTCGGAGTGGACCCGCTCCGCACGCCCGTCGATGCGTCCCGCCTCCTGGCGCGCCTCCGCCCTGCCCCGCTAGATCATCGCCGGCCACTGTCCACAGCCACCCCCGAGGCTGGCGGCAACCGACTACTCTCACCCTCGCTGGTCCGGTTTTGTTCCGATCTTCGGGGGAGGATGGCGATGATTCCTGAGGAGGACCTCGGCCCCGCGTGGCTGCGCGACTACGGCACCACCGACTTCGGCCAGATCGAGGCCGACATCAGGGCGATGGAGCAGTTCGCGGCCAAGCTCGCCGCCAACGTCAAGGACAGCTACGCCCCCCATCTTGAGAGCGTGTCCGCCTCGATGGGCACCCCGCTGGCGCCCCTGCACGTCTCCTTCGCCGAGCTGGCCTCGTTCCTGACGGCCCACCGCGAGGCGCAGGACGTGACCCACCAGAACGTCTACAACTACGCGAACGGCACGCAGGGCTTCGCCTCGGCCGCCGCCGACATCAGCAAGAAGTACGCGGGCTCCGACGCCTTCTCCCACGCCAAGGTCAGCGACGTCGACAAGGCCTTCGACAAGTACGGCATACCCGAGACCACAACCGTCGAGGGAGACCTCTGATGCTGGCAGCAGACGGCGGAGGCGGCACCAACTGGTACGCCATGACCATCCCCGACATGCAGAACCTGATCCAGCAGCCCGACACGGCAAAGCACTACGAGCTGCTGACCGGCTGGAAACAGTCAGCCGACCTGATCACCGAACACCGCTGGCAGGTCCAGAACTACCGCGACAACTTGGCCGCCGTCTGGCCCCCGGAAAAGAACGAGGCCGCCCTCGCCTACTTGACCCGCCTGGACGAGCTGATCCAAAACCTGGACGAGACGTACGAGGCAGCCCTGGCCAACCACGACGCCTTCGCCTCAGCCACCTTGTCGATCAGCCTGGCCCAAAAAGACATCCAGGCCATCCACGACGAGTACATGGCCAACGCCCAGCTCTTGACCACTTTCAACACCGAGCAGCTGCAGGCCCAAAAAGCAGACCCAGACCGCACCCCCACCGAAAAGCCCCCCGTACCAGACGGCCACCAGGAGCAGCTACGCCAAAAGGCCGCCGCCCTACTAAGCACCGTAAGCAGCGATTTGGCCCTGGCCCAGGTCAGCATAAGAACCCCAAAGCTATATCAGCCGACGAACACGATCGACGAGAAAATCTCAGCGAATGATGGGTCCGTCTACACCGCACCTCCCCTTCCCCCAATCACGCCGGCTTTTCTCGGCAGCGAGGAAGCGGCACGCTCTTCACGACCCGCGATCACGTTCCCAACGGCTGGAGGCCCATCGACTGGAGCAACATCGCCGGCGCTTACATCACCCGGACTAAACCCACCTGCGGCCACCTCCCCTAACCTCGGGCAACAGCCCGGACTCATCTTGGGCGCAACAAACCCTCAAGCTCCCCCACCAACAGTCACAAATCCGATTGCTACACCGCTGCCGAGTGGTCCTCCTGGCACGGTGACATCGCCCGGCCCCTTCCCTCCAGTAGCCAACACTCCTTTTCCTGTAGGCGGAACCTCGACGAACCCGCTTACGGTCACCGGACCCACTCGGGGCGTTAGCTTGCCGCGCGAAATCCTTAATCGTCCGACCGCCAACGGGGCGAACGGCCTACACGCCATGCCCCCAGGCGGATTGATTGGAGGCATGCCCGGCGTAGGGGTTGGTCAGCAGGGCGGTGTCCGATCAGGACCGACACGAGTGAACCCTGTCGGCGGGATAATCGGCAGCCCGAATGGCGCTGCCGGAGTTAATGGTCTCAACAATAGAACGGGTTCAACCACTGGTCATTCAGGAAGTTTCGCTGGCCCGTACGGCCACACTGGCGGACGCACGTCGGCCCGGCTCGGCGAGCCTGAGGACAACCGTTGGGACCCGGACAATCCTTGGGCCACTGCTCAAGGTGTCGATCCCATCGTGATGCCGCCTCGGGATCGGAAAATCGACCCGGGGCCTGCGATAGGACTTGACTGAACCATGCAAACAGGTCTCGGCGCCATCGGAGTATTCGCCGCCGCCACTTTAATCGCAATTCCTGCGCAGCCCGCACATGCAGACAGCTTCCGTATTGATCAGTGGTATCTGAAAACCTTAAACATCTCGGAAGCACACGCCATCTCAAAAGGCGCAGGGATTTCCGTTGCTGTCATCGATACTGGCGTATACCCACATGTCGATCTGCGACGCAACCTTCTCCCTGGGGTCAACCTCGCTTCGGGTGGCGGCGATGGACGCAAGGACCAAGACGGTCACGGAACCGGCATGGCAGGCATCATCGCCGCACACGGCAGAGGAGACGACGGAGTACTTGGCATAGCACCATCTGCCAAAGTTCTACCGATAAAGATCACCAATAGAGGAAGCAGCATGCCCGCCGCCACGATGACAAAAGGCGTCGAGTGGGCGATGCGGAACGACGCTAAGGTGATCAACATATCCGCCGAAACGAGTCCTGCATTCGGCTTGGCGGACGCTGTCAGCGTAGCGATTTCTAACGACATAGTCGTTGTTGCAGGCGCAGGAAACAAAAGTAAGCAAGCAATCATGGCTTACCCTGCGGCGATCGACGGCGTTTTGACCGTGGGAGCAGTCGACCGCCGCGGAAAATACGCCTCATTCTCAATCACAGGCCGCCGCGTACAGATTTGTGCACCAGGCGATGAAATTACCACAACTCAAACACAGGGAAAATACGTCGATACTAGCGGCACGTCCGCAGCGACCGCTGTCGCGTCAGGAGCCGCTGCGCTTGTACGAGCTAAATTCCCTCAGATTTCGGCCGAAGAGGTTGTTCATCGAATTACCGCTACTGCTGACGACATTGGGGCGCCTGGGCGGGATGATGAGTGTGGGTATGGGCGGCTGAATATCGTTAAGGCTCTTACGGCTGATGTGCCACCTCTTGGGGGTCAGACTCCGGCGTCTCCTACCACTGCGCCTCCTGTTACTGCCGCTGCTGCGCCTGCCACCAGTGCTGCGGGGGCGGCTCAGCAAGGTGCTGAGGAGGGTGGGAGGGGGCGTGGGCTCCTCTACGGCGGGATTGCTGCTGTGGTGGGGCTTGGGGGTGTTTTGGGCTTTGTGGTCCTTCGGCGGCGGCGTGAGGGTGTGTAGGTCTGCGGGGGAAACGCCGTCGTGTGTGCTGCTTTTGCGGGTGTTTGACTTGTAGCCTCGGGGCGTGCAGAAGGAACAGGACCTTGCGTATCGGCTGATTTTGGCGTCGGCCAGTCCGGCTCGGCGGCAGCTGCTTGCCGCGGCTGGGATTGACGCTGAAGTGATGGTCAGTGGTGTTGATGAGTCCGTGGTGGAGGCTGAGGACGCGTCTTCGCTGTGTCTTGCGCTTGCCCGTATGAAGGCTCGGACCATCGCCGCCCAGCTCAACGCCGACCCGGGGGTTGTCGTGCTCGGGTGTGACTCTGTTCTGGCCTTTGACGGGGAGATCTTCGGGAAGCCGGCCAACGCCGAGGAAGCGACCAAACGGTGGCTTCGCATGCGGGGCAAGTCCGGTGTTCTGCACACCGGGCATCACCTGACCAGCCTGGTCAGCGGGAAGCAGGCTGAGGCCGTCGGGACCACCACCGTGCACTTCGCCGATATCAGTGACGCGGAGATCGAGGCCTACGTTTCCAGCGGGGAGCCGCTGCACGTGGCCGGGTCCTTCACCCTCGACGGGCGCGGCGGAGCCTTCGTCGACCGGATCGAAGGGGATCCGGGTAACGTCATCGGGCTTTCGCTTCCGCTGCTCCGCACGCTCCTCGCCGAGATGGGCGTTCCGATCATCGAGTTGTGGAGCAAGGACTAGCTAGCGGACGCTTCGGGCGAATTCCCGGGCCGCCCACGCCACCGCGGCCACCGCCAGCACCGCCATGATGAGCAGGCCCTGCCACACGTCCGGCGCGCCCAGGTCGCCCCGGAACAGGGCCCTTGTGCCGTTCACCGCCCACGAGAACGGGTTCCAGTCGGCTACCCCCTGCAGCCAACCCGGCGCGAACGTCAACGGGAGCAGGATGCCGCTGAGCAGCAGCACCGGCTGGGCCACCGTGTTCATCAGCGGCGCCAGCGCGTCCTCGCTCTTCACCACCAGCGCCACGCCGTAGCTGAGCGCCGAGGTCATCAGCGAGATCAGGGCCAGCATCAGGTACGCCAGGAGCAGGTTGCCCAGGAACACGCGCAGGTCGAAGACGAGTGCGAGCAGGGTGATGATCACTGCTTGGGCGATCAGCGAGACCACGTCGCGCAGCGACCGGCCCAGCAGCAGGGCCAGGCGGCTCACCGGGGTCACCCGGGACCGTTCGATCACGCCCGCGCGCAGTTCGGCGATCAGGCCGAAGCCCTGGAACAGGCCGCCGAAGATGGCCAGCAGGACCAGCAGACCGGGGACGAAGATTTGGTACGCCTCGGCGTTGGAGCCCACCTGCAGGGCCGGCTTCAGCAGGGGCGCGAACAGCAGCAGGTACATGACCGGCTGAAAGACGCCCACGAAGATCCAGACCGGGTTGCGCAGGAGGAGCTGCATCTGCCGGTTGAAGATCAGTGAGGTGTCGCGCAGCAGCTTCATGTCAGTTCTCCCGCAGCGATCGGCCGGTCTTGGTCAGGAACACGTCGTCGAGGCTGGGCCGGTGCAGCTCGATCGTGCCGAGCGGAACCGACGCGGCGTCGAGGGCGCGCAGGATCTGTGGGATCGCCACGGCGCCGTCCTCCACGTACAGGCGCACGTTGTCCTCGTACGTCTCAAGCTTGTATGAGGTCAAGGCCTGCGCCGCGGCCGCCACCGCGTCCACCGGCAGGCCGACCCGGACCACATCGCCGGAGATCTCCCGTTTGAGGTCGGCGGGCGTGCCCGAGGCGACGATCTCGCCGTTGTCCATGATGGAGATCCGGTCGCAGAGCGCGTCGGCCTCGTCGAGGTAGTGGGTCGTGATGAAGACGGTCATGCCCTCCGCGCGCAGCCGTCGGATCTCGTCCCACATGTGGGCCCGGCTCTGCGGGTCCAGGCCGGTGGTCGGCTCGTCCAGGAAGACGACCTTGGGCTCGTGGATGATGCCGAGCGCGATGTCGACGCGCCGGCGCTGGCCGCCCGAGTACGTCTTGCACTTCCGGTCGGCGTACTCACTCAGTTGGAAGCCGTCGAGCACCCGCTCGGCCCGTTGCTGGGCCTCCGCCTTGCCGATGCCGTAGAGCCGGGCCTGAAGCACCAGCTCTTCCCGGGCCGTCGAGTCGTCCCAGGTGCTGCCGCCCTGGGCGACGTATCCGATGCGGCGGCGCACCTCGCCCGGGTCGGAGCGCAGGTCGGCCCCGGCGATCGTCGCGGTGCCGCCGTCGGGCTCGATGAGGGTGGCGAGCATCCGCAGGGTGGTGGTCTTGCCGGCCCCGTTCGGGCCGAGGAAGCCGAAGATCTCGCCCGCGGCGACCTCCAGGTCGACGCCGCGGACGGCTTCGACGGTCTTCTTGTCGCGCCCCTGGCGCGAGGTGAACGACTTGCGCAACCCGCGAGTCTCTATCATGCGGGAAGCGTACGACCGTCAAGTTTTAGTAGTCAAATTTGATCAGTGATGCGTTTGGCGGTTCGTTCGCACCAGGCGATCTCCGCTTCCAAGATGACGGCGCTGCGCTCCCACATCCAGCTCACGTACTCCGGCTTGTTGTCCGCCCACTCGGCCTTCATCGCCGCGTCCAGCTGCTGAGCCGCCGCCGTCAGCTGGGTCGCCCGGCTGCGCAGGGCCGCCGCCGTCTCCTCCGGCGGAAGCGCCGGCAGGAACGAGAAGGCCGCCATGAACGGGTCGGTCGTCGGCGCCACGTTCCACCACTCCTTGCGCAGCAGCGCCTGGAACTCGGCCGCGCCCTTGTCGGTGATCTCGTACGTGGTCCGGGCCGGACGGGCGCCCACCTGCTCCGTCGCCACCTCGCGGAGCAGGTCTTCCTCGCTCAACTTGCGCAGGGCGTGGTAGATCGAACCGGGCTGGACGTTGGCCCACTTGTCGGCGTTCCAGCTCAGCAGCTCGCGGCGGACGTCGTAGCCGTGCACGGGCTGCATCCACTGGACCAGGCCGAGAATCATCATGCGCGTAGCGGACACCCTGTCAGCATAAAAGTGCCGCTAGGCTCACCTCGTGCGCAAGGTATTGATCGCCAACCGCGGCGAGATCGCCGTCCGGGTCATCCGGGCCTGCCAGGACGCCGGGCTGACCAGCGTCGCCGTCTACGCCGACAGTGACCGGGACGGATTACCGGCCCGGCTCGCCGACGAGGCGTACGCGCTGGGCGGAGAGACCGCCGCCGATACCTATCTGCGCATCGACAAGCTGATCGAGATCGCGCAACGGGCCGGCGCCGACGCCGTGCACCCGGGGTACGGCTTCCTCAGCGAGAACGCCGATTTCGCCCAGGCCGTGATCGACGCCGGGCTGACCTGGGTCGGCCCCACCCCGCAGGCGATCCGCGACCTGGGCGACAAGGTCACCGCCCGGCACATCGCGCAGCGGGCGGGCGCCCCGCTCGTGCCGGGCACGGCCGAGCCGGTGGCGGACGCCGACGAGATCATCGCGTTCGCCCGGGAGCACGGCCTGCCGGTGGCGATCAAGGCGGCGTTCGGCGGTGGCGGGCGCGGGCTCAAGGTGGCCCGCACGATGGAGGAGATCCCGTCGCTGTTCGAGAGCGCGACCCGCGAGGCGGTGGCGGCCTTCGGGCGCGGCGAGTGCTTCGTCGAGCGCTACCTCGACCGGCCCCGCCACGTGGAGGCGCAGGTCCTGGCCGACACTCACGGCAACGTGATCGTGGTCGGCACGCGGGACTGCTCGCTTCAGCGCCGCCACCAGAAGCTGGTCGAGGAGGCGCCGGCGCCGTTCCTGAGCGACGAGCAGCGCGCCTCGATCCACTCCAGCGCCAAGGCGATCTGCCGGGAAGCCGGCTATCACGGCGCCGGCACGGTCGAATATCTCGTGGGCCAGGACGGGACGATCTCGTTCCTCGAGGTGAACACCCGCCTTCAGGTGGAGCACCCGGTCAGTGAGGAGACCGCCGGGCTCGACCTCGTGCGCCAACAGTTCCGTATCGCTGATGGCGCCACTTTGGACATTTTCGAGGACCCGGTGCCCCGCGGGCACTCGATCGAGTTCCGGATCAACGGCGAGGACCCGGGCCGCAACTTCCTGCCGGCGCCCGGCCAGGTCGCCGAGCTCGCGTGGCCGCTCGGCCCCGGCGTCCGCGTGGACGCGGGCGTCGAGAAGGGCAGCGTGGTCGGCGGCAACTTCGACTCGCTCCTGGCGAAGATCATCGTGACCGGCGCGACCCGCGAGGAGGCGCTGGAGCGCTCGCGGCGGGTGCTCGACGAAACAGTGGTCGAGGGCATCGCCACGGTGCTGCCGTTCCACCGGGCCGTGGTGCGCGACCCGGCCTTCACGAGCGAGCCGTTCACCGTGCACACCCGCTGGATCGAGACCGAGTGGGCCGGCGGCGTCGAGCCCTTCACCACCCCGGCCACGGGCGACGAGCCCGAGGCGCGCGAGACAGTCGTGGTCGAGGTCGGCGGCAAGCGGCTCGAGGTCCGGCTGCCGTCGCAGCTCCTGACCAGCCGCCCGGCCGGGCCGAAGGCGCCGGCGGCCAGGAAGACCAGAAGTGGCGCGACCGCCCAGGCGGGTGGGGCCGCGGCCCTGACCGCGCCGATGCAGGGGACGATCGTCAAGGTCGCGGTGGCCGACGGCGACACGGTCTCCGAGGGCGACGTGATCGTCGTGGTCGAGGCCATGAAGATGGAGCAGCCCCTTCAGGCCCACAAGGCGGGCACCGTGTCGGGGCTGTCCCTCGCGGTCGGCGAGACGGTCACGGCCGGCACTGTCGTCTGCACCATCGACTGACCGAGGCTCAGCGAGCGGTCACGATCCAATAACGAAGCTTTTCGTCGATCGGCGCGGCGGCGACACCGCCGTTGCGCTCGATCGTGCGCCGGGACGCCACATTGTCGACGTCGCAGGTGACGAGCACCCGGTCGAGGCCGAGCGACGCCGCGATGGGCAGCGCGGCGGCCAGCATCGCGGTGGCGTGGCCCTGGCGGCGCGCCGACGGGCGTACGTCATAACCGATATGCCCGTTCCGCTGGCCGGCAACCCCGGGCGCCAGGCGCTGGCGGATATTGAGCCGGCCCAGGTAGTCGACGCCCTCGACCCACCAGAGCACGGTGGTCGGCACGAACGAGGCCGGGCGGGGCGTCGCCTCGAGCGCCTGCGCCCGCAACGCGTCGACGAAGCTGCGGAAACCCGCCGGCTGTGACCACGTGGCCGACCAGACCCGCAGGTCACTACCGATGTTGCTGTGGTCGCCGGGCGAGCCTCGGCCCTCCGCCTCGTACTCGGCCATGGCCTCCAAAAAGGACTTCTGGACGTCGTAGACGGGAGCTGCGAGAACCGGCATCTGCCCAGGGTAGGCAAGCCCAGCACGGGGAGGCCCAGCGTGGGGAGGCCCGGCATAGGGAAGCCCAGCGTGGGGAGGCCCAGCGTGGGGAGGCCCAGCGTGGGGAGGCCCAGCGTGGGCCAGGAGACGGGCCGCCGGTACGGGACCTACCGACGGCCCGCCGGCCGGCACACCGAGAACGGGGGACCCGGAGTTCCGGCCACCTCACGGTACGCCCGAGGGGGCTCAGCGGAAAACTTGCCCGGTGACAAATAGGACAAGACGCGGTGGCGGGAGGAAAAACCGCGAGCGCCGGGGAGATCGAGACAATACCGTGTCAGGCATCACCGCCGACCGGCCCTGATCAGGAGCATCCTGAAACACAGCACATTCTCAGGTGCCTCCCCGGACAATTCCCGAGAGGCCCCTAACACCCCGTGAGGTAAAGGACCCATGACCGAACTGTTGACCATGATGGCAACACCGGCGTGGGCGTACCTTGCTCTCTTCGGCTTCCTCGCGGTCGACGCGATGATTCCGGTGGTCCCGATCCAGGCGATCATGATCACATCCGGCGCGCTGACTGTCTACGGAAATCTCAATCTCGCGCTGGTGATCGCCATCGGCGCGCTCGGCATGTTCACCGGCGACTCGATCGCCTTCAGTCTCGGCCGGTCCAGCAGCCTCGGCCGGTCCAGCGCCGACCTCGGCTCGGGCCGGCTGGCCGCGCTGCGCGCCCGCTACGGGCCCAAGCACGACGACGAGGCCAAAGAGGAGTCCAAGACCCGCCGCGCGGCCGAGCGTTTCACTCGCGGCCTGCGCCGGCCCGGCCCGCTCGTGCTGCTGCTCTGCCGGTTCGTGCCGGGCGGCCGGATGGCGGCCGGTTTCCACGCCGGCCGCCGGGGCTACCCGATCAAGCTGTTCATCCTGTACGACGGCCTGGCCGCGCTGGCCTGGGGCTCGTACGGCGGGCTGGTCGGCCACGTCGGCGGCACGGCCATCACCCAGTCGGCCTGGCGCCTGTTCGCGGTCGCCGCCACCGCCGCCGTGGTCTTCGGCACGGCGGGGTGGATCCTGGCCATCTTCGGCGGCCGCAAAGACGCCGAGGAAACCGTTACTGCAGCTCGTGAAGCATCAGCTGACGGGCCGCTTCCGCAATCGAGCCCGACAGCGACGGGTAGATAGTGATCGTGTGGGCCAGTTGGTCCACTGTCAGGTTGTTCTCCACCGCCATCGTGATCGGCAGGATCAGCTCGCTCGCCTTGGGCGCCACCACCACGCCGCCGACGATCTGACCGGTGGCCGGGCGGCAGAACAGCTTGACGAATCCGTCGGTCAGGTCGGCCATCTTGGCCCGGGCGTTGCCGGTCAGCGGCAGCATCACCTGGCGGGCGGGAACCCGGCCGGCGTCCACGTCGTTCTGGCTGACGCCGACGGTGGCCAGTTCGGGGTCGGTGAAGGCGTTCGCGGCCACGGTACGCAGGCGCAGCGGGGCGACGGCCTCGCCCATCGCGTGCCAGATGGCGATGCGGCCCTGCATGGCGGCCACGCTGGCCAGCGCGAGCACGCCGGTGCAGTCGCCGGCCGCGTAGACGCCGGGCACGTTGGTGCGCGACACCCGGTCGACCGTCACGTAGCCCCCGTCGCCGACCTGGACCCCGTACTCCTCAAGCCCGAGATCGGCCGTGTTGGGAACCGCGCCGACCGCGATGAGCGCGTGTGATCCCTCGATGACCTTGCCATCACCCAGCGTGACCTTCACGCCGTCACCGGTGTTCTCCACCGAACGGCCGCGGGCCTGGCTGAGAATGGTCATCCCGCGCTCGCGGAAGACCCGCTCGATCGCCATCGCGGCGTCGGCGTCCTCGTGCGGCATGACCCGCTCGCGGCTGGAGACCAGGGTGACCTTGACCCCCATGGCCAGGTACGCGCTGGCGAACTCGGCGCCGGTCACACCGGAGCCGATGACGATCAGGTGGGACGGCAGCTCGGTGAGGTCGTAGAGCTGGCGCCAGTCGAGGATCCGCTCGCCGTCGGGCCTGGCGGTCGGCAGCACGCGGGGCGTCGCACCCGTTGCCAGCAGCACCGTTGTGGCATCGACGGCATATTCGAGACCGTCGTGCGGGGTGATCAGCACCTGGTGGGTGTGGCCGAGGGTGTCCTCGCCGAGCCGCGCCCGGCCGTGCACCACGTCGACGCCCGCCTTGATCAGCTTGGCCTGGATGTCGCTCGACTGGGCCAGCGCCAGCCGCTTGACCCGCTCGTTGACCGCGGCCGCGTCGACCGTGACCCCGTCCAGGCCGGCCGAGCGGATCCCGAACCGCTCGTTGTGCCGATAGCCGGTCATCACCTCGGAACTGGCGATGAAGGTCTTGCTCGGCACACAGTCGGTGAGCACGCAGGCACCGCCCGGGCCGTCCGCCTCGACGAGGGTGACGTCCGCGTCGAGCTGGGCCGCCACCAACGCGGCCTCATACCCACCCGGTCCCCCACCGATGATCACGATCCGACTCACGACGCTTCCCTCCACGCTGCCAATGTGCCGACACGCACTCCTTGTATTCTCCACCACCGCCCGATCGGGCTATCGTCATCGCCGTGCGTCATTACGCCGCGTATGGCTCGAACCTCGACCCCGCCCGCATGCGGGCCTACTGTCCGCACTCGCCCATGGTGGGCGTGGGGTGGATAGAAGGCTGGCGCCTGACCTTCGCCGGTGAGGGGGAATTAGGCTGGGAGGGGGCGGTCACCACGATCGTCGAGTCGCCCGGCGACCGGGTCTTCGTCTCGCTCTACGACGTCCACCCCTGGGACGCCGCGCAGCTCGACGAGGTCGAGGGCGTGACCGCCGAGGCGTATCAAAAGGTCACCGTGCGTGTTTCGACGCTCGAGGGTGAGTTCAGCGCCTGGGTGTACGTGTTCGCCGGTTACGAGGGCGGCCTGCCGACCGCGTGGTATCTCTCCGAGATCGCCAACGCGGCCGAGAAGGCCGGCGCCCCCGACGACTACGTCGCCGAGCTTCGGCAGCGGCCCACCAGCACGCCGCCGCCGGAAGCTAAATGACCTTGCGGTAGACGTTCGCCTCGTACAGCGGCTTCATGCCGACGGCGAGATAGAGGCGCGCGGCCTGGGTCGGATTGGCCAGGTCGACGCCCAGTCCCGCCTTGGCGTAACCCTTGCGCGCGTACACGGCGAAGGCATGGCGCAGCAGCGTCTCTCCCAGACCCCGCTTGCGGTACGAGGAGAGCACTCCGAGCCTTTTCACCCAGCCCTCGTCGTGCGCGTCGCCGCTGTCGGCCGACGACTCCAGCGCGCCCACGACCCGGCCGTCGACCTCGGCCACGAACCACTCGTCGTACACGTGCACCGGCTCCTCGTCGAGGATCTTGCGCCACGCGTCGTAGTCGGCCGTCCGGTGGTCGGAGTCGAGGAACGCCTCGCTGATCACGCTGTGCACGGCGCGCATGTCGGCGTCGTCGTCCGGGCGGACCAGGCGGACGATGACGCCCTCGGGCGGCTCGGGCGCGGTGTGCGGCACCCCGTCGAGCGACATCTGCATGCGGGCGTGCTGCTTGAGGAACGTGAAGCCGTGGTCGAGCAGCGCCTGGATGTAGGGCTCCTCGGTCGGCACGGCGCCGGCTCGCACCTCGTACGGGCTGTGGCCGAACTCGACCGCCCGCTCGGCCGCCCGGGCCAGGATGATCTCGAGCAGCGGCACCATGGCCGGCCGGCCGAGCTCGGGCCAGACGTAGACCTCGACGAAGTCGCGGTCGATACCGGCCGCGTTCACCGGGAAGGCCCAGCCGACGACCTTGCCGCCCGGGTCGAGCGCGAGCCAGACGTCGCGGGCCATGTCGGTGTTCGGCTCGGTGAGCGACTCGCGCACCTCCTCGGCGCTGAAGTCGGGGTAGCCGAGGGCGGCGATGTCGCTGGCGTGCACGAGCTCGAGGATCGCGGGCACGTCGTCGAGGGTGGGCCGGCGCAGGCTCCAGCCGTCGGGAAGCTCGGTCATCGGAGCATCCGACCACGAGGCGCCCGCGGCGGGCCATCGAATTACGTCACGGGGCGAGGCGGTGCCGCAGCGACTCCAGCAGGCCGATGAGCTCGACCCGCTCGGCGAGGTCGAGCGACGCGTAGGCCTGGCCGGCCATCGCGTCGGCCACCGAGTCGGCCCACATGAGCCGGCGCACGATCGGGCCGGCCGGCGGGTAGGGCGGCTGCCAGCCGAACGCGACGGCGCCGGTCTCCCCCTCGGGCCCGGCGATGATCGCCTGGAGCGGGGTGAGCCCGCTGGCCCGCACGGCCACCAGGTGCACGCCGAGCCGGTGCTCGTGCAGCAGGTGCAGCAGCACCGCGGCCTGGGCGCCGGCGCTCTGTTCGGGCACCGGCATGGCTCGCCAGGCGGCGAACAGCGGCAACCCGGCGTAGTCGACGGCGCTCACCACCCGGTGGGTCAGCTCGTGCAGCCGTCCGAGCCGGGGGAAGCCACCGAGCTGCTCGGCGCCCCAGGTGCAGAGCTCGTGCAGGTGCCAGGTGGCCACCTCCATGGGCGCGGAGGTCTTGGCGGTCGCCTCCCAGCCGTCGATGACGGCCTCGGGCGCGATGAAGCCGATGGCGGCGGCGACGGTCTCCGGGCGGACGTCACCGAGCGCGCCGGCGCGCGCCGATACGTGGTAGGCCCAGCCGGAAAGGCCGAGCAGGCGGGCCCGGCGAAGTGTCTGCGGCGACTCGGCAAAGGCGCCCACGATGGTGGCGAGTCCCGTTTTGGCAGTGGCGGCAGCCTGTTCGGGGGTCACCCGCCCGATTCTGCTCTCCTCGGACCGTTTCGGAAAATAATCTTCCCGCTTGGGGCGGCCAAACGGATCAATCCGACTCGTCAGCTTCAAGATCCTCCAAGGCGGCCTGGACGTCGCCGACCTCGCGCCGGGCCGCCGCGGCGGCCCGTTCGGCGTCGCGACGAGCCTGCTTGCGGCGGGCGACCTCGGCCTGCGCTTCGGTACGCCGGCGTTCCAGTTCCGCCAGCTCGGCGTCCAGGTCCTCCACGACGTGACCAGCGTCACGTTCCGCGCCCTCGGCCTTCTCGAGCTGCTCGTCGGCCCGGCGCTCGGCCGACTGGGCCGTGCCCAACCGTCGGCGGAGCTCCCGCTTGCGCTGCTCCCGCTCACGGCGGCGGCGCTCCTCGGCCGCCCGTTCCCGCGCCGACGGCTGCGGAAGCTCGATGACCTCGGCCTCGTCGTCGTCCTCGTCCGGCACGTCGGTGACCAGACGGAGGCGGGGGCGGGGCACCTCGCCGAAGCCGGCGTAGGTGGCGGCCCGGATCAACCGGCCGGTACGCACCTGGGCCGCGACCTCCGGCTCGGCCATGGCCGCCGTCAGCGTGGCCTCCACCTCGCCCAGCGGCAGCTTGAGGCCCGGCTCCTCGGCCCGGGCCAGCTTGCCGGCCGCGTTGACCAGAGCCGACACCACCTGCCGGCGCTGGGCGGTCAGCTCCCGCAGCGCGTCGCCGTCGAGGCCCCGCTGGGCCTCGCGCAGCGCGGTGGCCAGGTCGGCCAGTTCTTCGACCAGCTCCGGGCGGCGCAGCGCGAGCAGGTTGACCACCCACGCGGCCACCGTCGGCTTCTTGAGCGCGGCCAGCCGCTTGGCGGTGGCCTTGTCCCCGGCCTTGCGGGCGTCCTCGACCGCGGCCGTGCGGGCCGCCACGAAGCCTTCCGGCGGCGCCTCGTACAACCGCTGGATCAGTTCCTCGGTGGCTGTGCTCATGTAAGTCAGTCGATGACCGTGCCGGGTGCCACGTGCGCCCACGCCGTGCCGGACAGCCTCTCCGAGAGGCCGCCGTAGATCTTCCGGCCGTTCGCGTTGAGCAGACCGTCGTGCAGCGCGAACGCCCGTCCGGGCCGGACGGCCCGGATGAAGTCGATCGACTCCGACGCCCTCATCCACGGAGCATTGATCGGCGCGAACAGCGTGTCCACCGTCGTGTCCTCCGGCACGGTGAACGAGTCACCCGGGTGGTAGAGGTTCGTGTTCGCGTCGGCGACCAGATAGGCCAGGTTGACGATCCGCGGGATGTCCGGGTGGATCACCGCGTGCTGCCCGCCGTGGGCCGTGACCTGATAGCCGGCGACCTCCAGACGCTGACCCGGCTCGACCGCGACCGTCTCGCCCCGGAAGCTGGTCAGCGTCGCCAGCACCGCGGGGTGGGCGTAGATCCGCGACACCGACGCGATGGTCTCGTGATCGACGTGGTCGGGATGCTCGTGGGTGATCAGTACCGCGTCCGCCCCGTCGACCGCGGACCGCTCGCTGAAGTTGCCCGGGTCGATGACGAGGACGCCCTCGCCCTCGACGCGAAGGCAGGAATGCCCGAACTTGGTGATGCGCATGGGACCCTCCGTCGCCGCCGATTCGTGACCAGTCTGCCGGAACCGTGAAGGCGGTGCCGCACGTCCCAAACCCACATCTCTAGCGGGGACAGGGAGACACACTATGCGTGCTATCCGTAACCGGAAGACATATCTCGCGGCGACCGTCCTGATCACCGGCCTTCTGGTCGCCGGATGCAGCGCCGATTCCAGCGATTCGCAGAGCACCAGCGGCGCCGCCCAGGCTCCGGCGGCGGCGCCCAACCAGGCGCCGGACCAGGCCAAGGGAGAGGCCGCGCCGGCCCAGGGCCAGGACACCACCGCGCAGGCGCCCGACCTGCGCGTCGAGCAACGCTCGATCATTTACCGAGGGTCTCTTTCGGTACGGGTGAAGGACGTCAACGCCGCCGCCGGGCAGGCCACCGGCATCGCCACCACGGCCGGCGGCTTCGTCGGCGGCGACAACCGCACCAGCGGCTCGGGCGCCGGCAGCGCCACCCTCGAGCTGCGCATCCCGGCCGCCAAGTTCGGTCAGGTCGTCGACCAGCTGGCCAAGCTCGGCGACGAGGAGCAGCGTCAGATCAGCACCGAGGACGTCACCGAGGCGGTCGTCGACCTGGACGCGCGGATCGCCGTGCAGCAGGCCCGGGTCGACAGCGGCCGCAAGCTGCTGGCTCAGGCCAAGTCGCTGGACGACCTGGTCATGCTGGAGCGCGAGGTGGCCACCCGCGAGTCCGACCTGGCGTCGTTGCAGGCCAAGAAGCGCAACCTGGCCGACCTGACCGCGCTCTCCACGATCACCGTCACCTTCCTCGACCCGGACGCCGACCCGGTGGCCGGAGCCGACGACGACCCGCCGGGCTTTCTGGCCGGGCTCGGCGCCGGGTGGGACGCGCTGCTGGCGTCGCTGAGGGTGCTACTGACCGTGCTCGGCGCCCTGCTGCCGTGGGTGATCGCCATCGGCCTGCCGGCGTGGGCTGTCCTGTACGCGGTCCGGCGGCTGCGGCGCCGGCCGACCGGGCCGGCGTCCGCGGCGTTGGCAACCCCGGCCCCGGCGCCGGCCGAAAAAGACTGACGGCTCCGGCTCAGAACGCGCCGGTCGCCAGGGCGGCGAGGGCGGTGTGGGCCATGACGCGGATGCCGTAGCCGATGCAGTTCTCGTCCACGTCGAAGTCGCCCTGGTGCAGGTCGTGCTTCTCGTCCGAGCCGGGGCGGGCGGTGCCGAGCCGGATCATCGCGCCCGGCACGTGGTCGAGGTAGAAGGCGAAGTCCTCGCCACCCATGCTGATCTCGGCCTCGACCACCCGGTCGGCGCCGAGAGCGGCGCCGGCCGCCCCGGCGATCACGGCCGCCGCCATCCGGTCGTTGATCACCGGCGGAACGCCGCGGTGATAACCCACCTCGACGTGGGCCCCGGTCGGCGCCACCACGTCCTGGATCAGCTGGGTGATCAGCTCGGGGGCCTGGCGCCAGGCGTCCCGGTTGAGGATGCGCACCGTGCCGCGGGCCTCGCCGACGCCGGGGATGGCGTTGGGCGCCTCGCCCGCGTGCACCGAGCCCCACACCATGGACACTCCGGCCCGCGGGTCGATGCGGCGGCTCAGCAGCGACGGCACGTCGACGATGATCCGGCCGAGCGCGTGCACCAGGTCGGCCGTGAGGTGCGGCCGGGCGGTGTGCCCGCCGGGGCCGGTGACCTTGACGTCGATCATGTCGGCGGCCGCGGTGAACGGGCCCGAGCGGACGCCGACCAGGCCGGCCGGCAGCTGCGGGTAGCAGTGCAGGGCGTAGATCGCGGCCACGTCCTTGAGGCCACCGGCGGCGATCACGTGCGGCGCGCCGGAGGGCACCGACTCCTCGGCCGGCTGGAAGATCAGCCGGACCCGGCCGGGCAGCTGGCCGCGCTCGTCGAGCTGGGCGAGGGCCAGGCCGAGGCCGAGCATGACGGTGGTGTGCACGTCGTGCCCGCAGGCGTGGGCCACGTTGGGCACTGTCGAGCGGTACGGCACGTCCTTGAGGTCCTGCAACGGCAGCGCGTCGAGATCGGCCCGGAACGCGATCACCCGGTCGCCCTGGCCGATGTCGCAGATGACGCCGTTGCGGTCGGGCAGCAGCTGGGGCGAGAGGCCGGCCACGGCCAGCTCGCGGGCGACCAGCGCCGCCGTCTCGAACTCGCGATAGGAGGGTTCGGGGTGGGCGTGAATGTGCCGTCGAATCGCTACGAGCTCCGCGCCGCGGGAGGCGAGCCAGCGGTCGAGCTGGCCGGGCAGGGGCTCGGCACCGGGCAACGGCCCGGGCCACTCCGTCTGGGCCCCTTCGGGCTCCGTCAGAGCAGTAGTCACGTCGGCTTCCGTATCACTAGTGAAGTTTTTGCCGGGTTTTTATGACGCGCGACAGCTTAGACCGTTTTACGTAACGCTGTGCAACGCCTTTCCCGCACACGCCTACAAACGGTTACGGACCGTTGAGGTGACGCGGTTCAACGGCTGCGACCCGACGATTCAGCCCGGATCACGGGATGAGAGCCGTCAGAAGCGCTCGACGGGGCGGTAGACCCCCCACACGCCGCGCAAGGTGTGGCATACCTCGCCCACTGTGGCACGAAGACGCAACGCCTCTTTCATCAACGGTAGGACGTTGTCGTTCCCACCGGCGGCCTTCGCCAAATCCGCCAGGGCTGTCTCGACCGCCACACTGTCGCGTTCCGCCCGCAGCGTGGCCAGCCGGGCCACCTGGGCCGCCTCGATCGCCGGGTCGACCCGCAGCGGCTCGTACCGCTCCTCGGTGTCGGCGACGAACCGGTTGACGCCCACCACCACCCGCTCGCCGTTGTCGATCTCGTTGGCGATGCGGTACGCCGACGTCTCGATCTCCTGTTTCTGGAAGCCCTGCTCGATCGCGTCCACCGCGGACCCGTACGAGAAGACCCGGTCGATCAGCTCGGTGGCCTGTTTCTCCACCTCGTCGGTGAGCGCCTCGATGGCGTACGAGCCGGCGAACGGGTCGACCGTGCCGGTCAGTCCGCTCTCGTAGGCCAGCACCTGCTGGGTGCGCAGGGCGAGCCGGGCCGATTTCTCGGTCGGCAGGGCGATGGCCTCGTCGTACGCGTTGGTGTGCAGCGACTGGGTGCCGCCGGCGACCGCGCCGAGCGCCTGGATCGCCACCCGCACGAGGTTGACCTCGGGCTGCTGGGCGGTGAGCTGCACACCGGCCGTCTGCGTGTGGAATCGCAGCATCAGCGATTTCGGGTCCTTGGCGCCGAACTCGTCGCGCATGATCCGGGCCCACATGCGGCGGGCGGCCCGGAACTTGGCGATCTCCTCGAGCAGGGTGGTGCGGGCGACGAAGAAGAACGACAGCCGGGGCGCGAAATCGTCGACGGCCAGGCCGGCGGCGAGCGCCGCCCGGACGTACTCCATGCCGTTGGCGAGGGTGAAAGCGATCTCCTGAGCGGGCGACGCGCCGGCCTCGGCCATGTGATAGCCGGAGATCGAGATCGTGTTCCACTTCGGGATCTCTTTACGGCAGTACGCGAAAGTGTCGGCGACCAGCCGCAACGAGGGTTTCGGCGGGAAAATGTACGTGCCGCGGGCGATGTACTCCTTGAGGATGTCGTTCTGGATCGTGCCCTGCAGGGCCGAACCTTCGACGCCCTGCTCCTCGGCGACCAGTTGATAAAGGAGCAACAGCACCGAGCCCGGCGCGTTGATCGTCATCGAGGTGGACACCTGGTCGAGCGGGATCTTGTCGAAGAGCCGCCGCATGTCGTCGATGGAGTCGATCGCCACCCCGACCTTGCCGACCTCGCCGTGCGCGATCGGCTCGTCCGAGTCGTAACCCATCTGGGTGGGCAGGTCGAAGGCCACCGACAGGCCCATGGTGCCGGCCGCGAGCAGCTGGTGGTAGCGCGCGTTCGACTCGGCCGCGGTGCCGAAGCCCGCGTACTGCCGCATGGTCCAGGGGCGCTTGGTGTACATCGTGGGATAGACACCCCGCGTGTACGGAAACTCGCCGGGCTCGCCGATCGGAGCGTCGCCGACGTCGCCCGGACGGTAAACCGGCTTGATCTCGAATCCCGACTCCGCGTTCACACCGGTGATCCTAAGGCTTCGTTCAATGCGAACGAGTGAGGACTTTTGCACTCAGCGTCCGAATCCGTCCACCGAATGCGATTTCCCCGTCACCTACCGTCGAGTTCAGGTAAACACGAGCCCCGCGACTTTCAATTAGGGGTGCGAACCCGGCAAGATGGCGGGGTTGGTCGACGGCCCCTAGACCCCCTCGGTGGCATCCTCAGTGACTCAGATTCCGACGTGGAGCGGCGGCAACACGGCTCCCACCAGCGGACGCGCAGCCCCTGGCACGCTCATCGGCGGGCGGTACACACTCCGTGCCGCTGTGGGCCACGGTGGCATGGGCACGGTCTGGCGCGCGGCGGACACGCTGCTGCGCCGTGACGTGGCGATCAAGGAGGTCATCCTCCCGCCCGGTCTCGCCCCCAGCGACCGCGACGCGATGTACGAGCGGACCATGCGCGAGGCGCGCGCGGCCGCCGCCCTGCAGCACCCGGCGGTCGTGCAGGTCTACGACGTCGTGCACGAGAACGGCCGCCCCTGGATCGTGATGGAGCTGCTCGACGCGCGCAGCCTGGCCGACATGGTGATCGAGGACGGGCCGGTCACGCCCCGCGTCGTCGCCAAGATCGGTATCGCGCTGCTCGGCGCCCTCGAGGTGGCCCACGCGCACGGCGTGCTGCACCGCGACGTCAAGCCGGCCAACGTGCTGATCTGCTCCGACGGCCGCTGCGTGCTGACCGACTTCGGCGTGGCCCGGATGCCGACCGACGTGCAGCTGACCACGCCCGGCATGGTGCTCGGCTCGCCGCACTTCATCTCGCCCGAGCGGGCCATGGGCAGCGAGTTCGGCCCGCCGAGCGACCTGTTCTCGCTCGGCGTCACGCTCTACACCGCGGTCGAGGGCCGGCCCCCGTTCGACAAGGGCGACCCGATCGAGACCATGCACGCGGTGGTCGAGGACCCGCCGGCCCCGGCCGTGCGGGCCGGATCGCTCACCCCCGTGCTGATGGGCCTGCTCGAAAAGGACCCGGCCCGGCGGATGGACGTGCTGACCGCGCGCACGATGCTGCGTCAGCAACTGGCCGG
Source organism: Actinoplanes sp. NPDC048796 (assembly GCF_040650035.1). Lineage (NCBI taxonomy): Bacteria > Bacillati > Actinomycetota > Actinomycetes > Micromonosporales > Micromonosporaceae > Actinoplanes > Actinoplanes sp. NPDC048796. The sequence continues at coordinate 28,136 of NZ_JBEZGO010000003.1, forward strand.
CCCGCTGGCCAGCAAGAGCCCGCCGCACATGATGACCGACCCCTACTCGGTCGTCCCCTCGCCGCGCCCGCCGGCGGCGCCGGCCGAGACCCAGCCGATCCCGCCCCAGCCGAGCGGCCAGATCGGGGGCCGGGCCATGCTGTCGCCGGGCGACTCGCTCACCGACCACCTGGCCAAGCTCCAGCAGGAGAACACCGCGCCGGCCCGCCGCGGCGGCCCGGGCGAGCTCCCGCCGACCGGCACCATGCAGGCGCCGCCGCCGCGGCCCACCGGCGACACGACGAGCGTGCTGCCGCCCCGCGAGGCGTGGAACGGCGCCCGCGCGGCCCGCGAGCCGATGGCCGGCGGCACCGTCGTGCAGAGCCCGGCGGCCAAGCGCAAGGCGATGATCGACAACGCCGTGGGCACCGCCAAGCAGGTCACCGGCCGCGCGGTCACCACGGTCAAGGGCTGGCCGCGGCAGAAGCAGCTCATCGCCGGCGGCGGAGCCCTCGGTGTCGTACTCCTGCTGGTCCTGGTCTTCTCGCTGACCGGCGGCGGCGGGGACGACAAGACCCCGGCGGCCGCGCCGCCGTCGGCGGTCGAGAACGTCGCGCCGACCTTCGCCACGCAGGCGTACAAGGACCGCGGCATCAGCGTGCTGGTGCCCGCCGGCTGGACCCGCAAGGCCGCCGGAAGCTGGGTCGACTACGCCGACCCGCAGGACGCCAAGCGCAAGGTCCGCATCCTGATCGAGAAATCGAAGGGCACGCCGACCTCGTTCCTGGGTGTGGCCGAGAGCAACCTGAAGAAGGGCACGACGTCCTGCACCACGCCGTACAGCCGGGTCGGTCTCACCGAGACCAAGATCTCCGGCCGGGACGGCGCGGTGCTGGAGTACAAGTGCGGCAGCGGCGCGGAGGGCCGGCACGGCCTCTGGGGCGCGGTGGTCTCCGGCGGCAAGGCGTACTCGTTCTACCTGACCACCAAGGAATCGCAGTTCGAGACCAGCAAGCCGATCTTCGACCAGATGATCAAGTCGTACGCCCTGGGCTCCGCCTGACGATCCGCTGTCGTGCTATCAAGTCTGGATGGCACCTGACGAACTGCGATCCCTCGCGGAGACCTGGCTGGCGGACGACCCCGACCCGGCCACCCGCGCCGAGCTGACCCGGCTCATCGACGGCCTGCCCGGCACCGCCGCCGAGCTGAGCGACCGGTTCGCCGGCCCGCTCACCTTCGGCACGGCCGGGCTGCGCGGTCGCCTGCGGGCCGGGCCGAACGGGATGAACCTCGCGGTCGTCACCCGGGCCGCGGCCGGTCTGGTCACCTGGCTGGCCGAGCAGGGCGGCGAGGGGCCGCTGGTGATCGGGTACGACGCCCGGCACGGCTCCCGCCAGTTCGCCGAGCAGACCGCCCGCGTCGCGACCGGCGCCGGGCGGGAGGCCCTGCTGATGCCCGGGACGCTGCCGACGCCCGTCCTGGCGTACGCCGTGCGGGCCTTGGACGCGGTGGCCGGGGTGATGGTGACCGCGAGCCACAATCCGCCGCAGGACAACGGCTACAAGGTCTATCTGGGCCGCGGGCTCGGCGGTCCGGCCGGCGACGGCGCGCAGATCGTCCCGCCGGCCGACGCCGGCATCGAGGCGGCCATCCGGGCCGTCGGGCCCCTGTCCGAGGTCCCGCTGGGCGGTCCGGGCACGCTGATCGAGGACAAGACGATTGAGGGGTACGCCCGGAGCGCCGCCGCCACCCTCAGCGAGGGCGGCCCCCGGGACCTCGCGATCGCCTACACCCCGATGCACGGGGTGGGCGGCGGCACGTTCCGGGCCGCCTTCGCGGCGGCCGGCTTCCCGGCCCCGGCCGTCGTGGCCGAGCAGGCCGAACCCGACCCCGAGTTCCCCACCGTCGCCTTCCCCAACCCGGAGGAGCCGGGGGCGATGGACCTGCTGCTCGCGCTCGCCCAGGGCACCGGGGCCGACCTGGCCATCGCCAACGACCCGGACGCCGACCGGTGCGCGGTGGCCGTCCCCACCGCCGGCGGCGGGTGGCGGCCGCTGCGCGGCGACGAGCTGGGCGTGCTGCTCGGTGACTACCTCATCCGGCGGGGCGTCCCCGGGACGTACGCCACCACGATCGTCTCCTCGCAGCTGCTGGGCCGCCTGTGCGCGGCCCGGGGCGTGCCGTACGCGGAGACGCTGACCGGCTTCAAATGGATCGTGCGGGCCGCCGAGGACCTGGCCTACGGATACGAGGAGGCGCTCGGTTACTGCGTCGCCCCGTCGCTCGTGCGGGACAAGGACGGCATCACGGCCGCCCTCACGGTGGCCGAGCTGGCCGCCGGGCTCAAGGCCGAAGGGCGCACCCTGGCCGACCGGCTCGACGAGCTGGCCGCCGAGTTCGGGGTGCACGCCACCGACCAGCTCTCGGTCCGGGTCGACGACCTGGCCGAGATCGGGGTGGCGATGCGACGCGCCCGCAGCGCGCCGCCGGCGACCCTGCTCGGCGCCCCGGTGGCCACAACCGATGACACGACCAACAACGTGCTCACCTTCCGCACGGAGTCGGCGCGCGCGGTGATCCGCCCGTCAGGCACCGAACCCAAGCTCAAGGCGTACCTCGAAGTGGTCGAACCGACCGGCGAGGGTGACCTGACCGCGGCCCGCACCCGCGCGGCGTCTTCCCTGGTCACCTTGCGGCAGGAGATCGCCGCCGTGCTGGGCGTCTGAGATTTCGCCGGGCGCGCCTTTTCACGCGCGCCCGGCGTCACCCGTCATGCCGGCTTGGGAGCGCCGAGAGCGGCCGTGATGGCCCGGCCCAGCGTCGCCACCACGAGGGCGACGGACGGGCGGACGATCGAGTCCTCCAGGTTGGCGCTGCCCGAGAATCCGGCGCCGGCGGCGATCTGCTCCAGACGCTCGTGCGCCTGGGCCGCCTGCTCGGCGGGCAGGCGCAGGGCCGGCTCCATGCGGGTCGCCACGAGCAGCGTGGCCAGGGCGGCGGTCCGCTCGTCGGTCGGGCCGTCGGTGGTCAGCGCCTTGGCCAGCCGGCCCCGGATCTCGGCCTCGAAGGCGGGGTCGGTCGTCGGGTAGCGGTGCACGTGGATGAAGCCCTGCTGGGTCTCGTCGACGTCCTGGACGACGCCGCGGGCGCACAGGTCCTCGAGCACCCGGGTCCGCAGGCGGTGCCGCAGCCGCTGCAGCCACTGGGCCGGGGTGTGCGGCTCGTCCTCGGCGGCCTTGGCGAGGACGGCGTCGGCGATGGGGTCGCCGATCGGCCGGTTGTCGATGACTTTGAGGTACCCGTCCACGTACGCGACACGTCCCGCCAAGGCGAGATCGACCAGCACAGCCGCGGCCATGCCGAGGTCGAGCCCGATGCGGGATCCGGTCGCCTTGCCGGTCTGGTCGTCGTACGCGAGGAGTAGCAGTTCCTCGGCGAGCGCGATGGAGGTCATGGCTCGAAACGATAGTGTCCCCAGTCACGCAGACCGATCGTCAGGACGGTTATATCCCGGTTGCTTCCTTATAGAGTCGCGCTCGTGCAGGCAATCATCGCAACCCTCGGCTACGTACTGTCCCCCGCCGGCGACGAGGTGCTCATGATCCGTCGTGACACCCGCCCCGACGACCTCCACTACGGCAAGTACAACGGCCTGGGCGGCAAGCTCGACCCGGACGAGGACGTCGTCTCCGGCATGCGCCGCGAACTCAAGGAGGAGTCCGGCCTCGTCGCCACCTCAGTCGAGCTGGCCGGAACCATCTCGTGGCCCGGCTTCGGCCGCAACGGCGCCAACTGGTTCGGCTTCATCTTCCGGATTCCGACGTGGACCGGCACCCCCCTGCCCTCCAACGACGAGGGCAGCCTGCACTGGATCCCCGTGGCCGACGTGCTGGCCGGCCGAATCCCGATGTGGGAGTCCGACCGCCACTTCCTGCCGCTGGTCTTCGCCGCTTCCCCCACCGTCTTCCACGGTGTCATGCCCTTCTCCTCCGGCAAGGCCCTGAGCTGGTCGTACACGTCGCTCTAACCGCAACCAAAGTCGCACTTCGCCCGCAATGAGGTGAAGTGAGGCCAGCCAGCTCAGCAGCGTGAACCGCACCCCGCTCACACGGGGACCACGCCGGCTCGCGCCGCTGCTGGGCATGCCCCGCCTCCACGGTGCTGCGGCTCTGACACGCCACGGTCTGGCTCGACAGCTGATCCGCCGGCGTCAGGAAGACCGGCCGGCCGCGACGATGGCGGCTGGTACGCGGCCGCGACAGCCATTCGATCGCCGACGAGCCCGGACCCGGCGGCTAAGTCCCAACGTTTCCGACGCCGAACTGCTGACCATGGCTGTAGCTCAGGCACGTCCTGGCCGTCGCCCTGGAGGAAGATCCGCGGCTACTCACTCGGTTGCTGCGCCCGTCTTACCGCGATCGAACCCCACACCCCGGTGAAACACCTACTCGAACCCACTCGTCAGACCTGATCAGGTCAGCAGTCGCCGACGACCACTCACCCGGATCAGGACTTACTCGTCTAGAAGCGGCGCATGCCGCCGAACTGTCGGTCGCCGGCGTCTCCCAGGCCCGGGACGATGTACTTCTTCTCGTTCAGGCCCTGGTCGATCGAGGCCGTGACCAGCCGCAGCGGCAACCCCGAGGCCTCGAGCGCCGCAACCCCCTCAGGAGCCGCGAGCACGCAGCAGATGATCACGTCGGTGCAGCCGCGGTCGACCAGCAGCTGGCAGCAGTGCAGCAGGGAGCCGCCGGTGGCCAGCATCGGGTCGAGGACCAGCACCGGCTGTCCCGACAGGTCGCCCGGCAGCGATTCCATGTACGCCCGCGGCTCGTACGTCTTCTCGTCGCGGGCCAGCCCCACGAAGCCCATCGACGACTCGGGCAGCAGGGCCAGCGCCGAGTCGGCCATGCCGAGGCCGGCGCGCAGGACCGGGACGATCAGCGGCGGGTTGGCCAGCCGGGTGCCCTCGGTGGGCGCGACCGGCGTGTCGATCGGGTATTTCTCGGTGGCGAAGGAGCGGGCCGCCTCGTACACGACCATGGTGGTCAGCTCGTGCAGGGACGCCCGGAAGACCCCCGAGTCGGTGTCCGCTTTGCGCATCGCGGTGAGCCGGGTCTGGGCGAGCGGGTGATCTACAACGAGTACGTCCACGGGCACAACCTACCGGTCATTCAAGATCAACTGTCGGGGGCCCGCGTAGAATCCCTTTCATGACTGCGACAGCGACGTCAAGGCTGTCCGGCCTGCCCGATTCCGCCTCTGATCTCCGGACTTTCCTGCACGGACTGCCCGGCGTCGACAAGGTGGGCGTCGAGGCCAGGGCGGCGGCGCTCGGCACCCGATCGGTGAAGACGACCGCCAAGGCCCACGCCATCGACCTGGCCATCCGCATGGTCGACCTGACCACGCTCGAGGGCGCGGACACCCCGGGCAAGGTGCGGGCCCTCTCGGCCAAGGCCCTGCGGCCCGACCCCTCCGACTCCAGCTGCCCCGCGGTGGCGGCCGTCTGCGTTTATCCGGCCATGGTTCCGTACGCGGCCGAGGTGCTCGCCGGCAGCGGCGTCCACCTGGCCAGCGTGGCCACCGCGTTCCCGTCCGGCCAGGCGCCGCTGGACGTCAAGCTGGCCGACACGCGCGACGCGGTGGCGGCCGGCGCCGACGAGATCGACATGGTGATCAGCCGGGGCGCGTTCCTGGCCGGCGACTACGGCAAGGTCTTCGACGAGATCGTCGCGGTCAAGGAGGCGTGCGGCTCGGCCCACCTCAAGGTCATCCTCGAGACGGGCGAACTGGCGACGTACGACAACGTGCGCCGCGCCTCCTGGCTGGCCATGCTGGCCGGGGCCGACTTCATCAAGACCTCGACCGGCAAGGTCCCGGTGGCGGCGACCCTGCCGGTCACGCTGATCATGCTCGAGGCGGTGCGTGACTTCCGCGCCCGGTACGGGCGCCAGGTCGGCGTCAAGCCCGCCGGCGGCATCCGTACGACCAAGGACGCCATCAAGTACCTCGTGATGATCAACGAGACCGTAGGCGACGACTGGCTCGACCCCGACTGGTTCCGCTTCGGCGCGTCCTCGCTGCTCAACGACCTGCTGATGCAGCGCACCAAGCTCACCACCGGCCATTACGCCGGTCCGGATTACTTCACCCTGGACTGAGGTGGCCATGTTCGAGTACGCCCCCGCGCCCGAGTCCCGCTCGGTCGTCTCCATCGCCCCGTCCTACGGGCTGTTCATCGACGGCGCGTTCAGCGAGGCCAAGGACACCTTCAAGACGGTCAACCCGGCCAACGAGGAGGTCCTCTCCGAGGTCGCCCTGGCCGGGCCGGAAGACGTCGACCGCGCCGTCGCGGCCGCCCGGCGCGCCTTCGAGAGCTGGTCGGCGCTGCCCGGTTCGGAGCGCGCCAAGTACCTGTTCCGCATCGCGCGGATCATCCAGGAGCGTTCCCGCGAGCTGGCCGTCCTCGAGTCGCTCGACAACGGCAAGCCGATCAAGGAGTCGCGCGACGTCGACCTGCCGCTGGTCGCCGCCCACTTCTTCTACTACGCGGGCTGGGCCGACAAGCTGAAGTACGCCGGCTTCGGCCCCGACCCGCGCCCGCTCGGCGTGGCCGGCCAGGTCATCCCGTGGAACTTCCCGCTGATGATGCTGGCCTGGAAGATCGCTCCGGCGCTGGCCACCGGCAACACCGTGGTGCTCAAGCCGGCCGAGACGACCCCGCTCTCCGCGCTCTTCTTCGCCGACATCTGCCGCCAGGCCGAGCTGCCGCCGGGCGTGGTCAACATCGTCACGGGCGCCGGCGACACCGGGCGCTACCTGGTCGAACACCCCGACGTCAACAAGGTCGCGTTCACCGGCTCGACCGAGGTCGGCCGGGCCATCGCCCGCTCGGTGGCCGGCACCGGCAAGAAGCTCACGCTCGAGCTCGGCGGCAAGGCGGCCAACATCGTCTTCGACGACGCGCCGATCGACCAGGCCGTCGAGGGCATCGTCAACGGCATCTTCTTCAACCAGGGCCACGTGTGCTGCGCGGGCTCGCGACTGCTCGTACAGGAATCGATCGCCGAGGAATTGCTCGACTCGCTCAAGCGCCGCATGTCCACGCTGCGTGTCGGCGACCCGCTCGACAAGAACACCGACGTCGGCGCGATCAACTCCGCGGCTCAGCTGGCGCGCATTACTGAATTGTCGGAAATTGGGGCCAGTGAGGGCGCCGAGCGCTGGTCGCCGGAGTGTTCGCTGCCCGACCGGGGCTTCTGGTTCGCGCCGACGATCTTCACGGGCGTCACCCAGGCCCACCGGATCGCCCGCGAGGAGATCTTCGGACCGGTGCTGTCGGTGCTGACCTTCCGCACCCCGGCCGAGGCGATCGAAAAGGCCAACAACACGCCGTACGGGTTGTCGGCCGGCGTGTGGAGCGACAAGGGTTCCCGGATCCTGGCCGTGGCCGACAAGCTGCGGGCCGGTGTGGTCTGGGCCAACACGTTCAACAAGTTCGACCCCACGTCGCCGTTCGGCGGCTACAAGGAATCGGGGTACGGCCGCGAGGGCGGCCGTCACGGCCTGGAGGCGTACCTTGCCTGAGTCATCGGTGCGCCTCTCCGTGCGCAAGACCTACAAGCTGTACGTGGGCGGGAAGTTCCCGCGCAGCGAATCAGGACGGACCTATCTGGTGGACGGCGACAACGTCTCCCTCGCCTCCCGTAAGGACGCCCGGGACGCGGTGGTGGCGGCCCGGGCCGCCCAGCCCAAGTGGGCCGGCGCCACGGCGTACAACCGAGGTCAGGTCCTCTATCGCGTCGCCGAGATGCTCGAGGCGCGCCGGGCCGAGTTCAAGGCCCTGGGTGTCAAGGGCGCCGAGGTGGACGCCGCGGTCGACCGCTGGGTCTGGTACGCGGGCTGGTCCGACAAGATCGCCCAGGTGGCCGGCGGCGCCAACCCGGTGGCCGGGCCGTTCTTCAACATCTCGGCCCCCGAGCCCACCGGCGTCGTCGCCGTGGTCGCCCCGTCGTCGCTGCTCGGCCTGGTCAGCGTGATCGCGCCGGCCGTGGTCACCGGCAACACGGTGGTGGTGATCGCCGCCAACCCGCAGGCCGCCGTCACCCTGGCCGAGGTGTTCGCGACCTCCGACGTGCCGGGCGGGGTGGTGAACGTCCTGACCGGACACGCCGCCGAGATCGCGCCGTGGCTCGCCTCGCACGACGACGTCAACGCGATCGACCTCTCCGGCGTCGACGACGCCGAGCTCGCGACCGAGCTCGAACGCGCCGCCGCCGGCACCCTCAAACGGGTGGTGCGGCCCTCGTCACCGGATTGGACAGCCGACCCCGGGGTGGGCCCGATGACCGCTCTGCTCGAGACCAAGACGGTGTGGCACCCGAAAGGTTTCTGATCGTTGATAAACGGTCATCTCGAAAGTGCGGGGGACGGTCAGTCAGCGCCCAGGCGCGCCCATTAGGGTGTGTCGGCAGACTCACCGTCCCACAGCCCGATCAACGCGGAGGTCACCGTGGCCAGCCAGTCCGACGAGCCCGAGGCGAAGACCGCCTCCACTGACGGGGCCTCCGGCGCTCAGCTGTGGGAAGAGGTCGGCATCGAGCCGGTCGAGATCGCGCTGCCCGCCGGTGTCGGCATCACCCTCCGCGCGTACCGCAAGTCCTCTGAGATCACCCCGACCGAGGCCGGTGTGGAAGAGGACGACGTGTTCGACTCGCGCAAGCGCGCCGCCGCGGCCGAGGACGACGACGAGGAAGTCATCGTCGACGAGGAGTTCCAGGCTCTGCTGGCCGAGGACGACAAGGCCGCGGCCGACGCCGACGAGCCCGACCCGGCCGACTTCGAGGACGAGGAGACCGCCCAGGCGGAGGACGAAGAGGTCCCCCTCTTCTTGAGCCACAAGGGCCGGCTGCTCGCCTTCAAGACGCCCGAGTCGCTGGTCTCCTTCATTCGTTCGGGTGCTCCGCACGACCTCGCACAACTCGACTCCTGGGCCACCCTGGCCGACCGGGTACAGTCGACGGACATCGACCCGCAGCCGGACGACCGCTACGAGCTCGACCTCGTGGTGGAAAACCTGCGCGGCGGGCACGACACGTGGGATCTTCCACTGCTCATCGCCGCCGGCGAGGTGGCCCGCGACCTGGGTCACGCGCTCCGGCTCAAGCCGGTGATCCTGGCACTGTCGCCGGGCTCGCCCCTCGATGACCTGGACGAGTCACTCCGTTCCGCGGAAAGCGGTGGTATGGGCGGATTCTTCGGTCGTCGCCGATTGAAGAAAATCGGTGCACAACAGGCAAGTCTGGGCTGGCGCTCGGTAATCGGCAAGATCTCTGCCGCTGTGGACTGGCGCGACTGACCCCTCACCAGGGAGCATCAGTCCTTGGCCACAAACAGCAATGGGAAGTCCCGGGGAGGGAGGACGACGCCGTGGCGCTCGTGCGCGTGTACTGCGGTCTGGCGTCGGCTGATGAATCGGTACGTGGGGTCTCGGCCCCGCAGCTGACCATCGCCGTGGTTGACGACGCAGGACGACTGCTCGGCGTCCACGAGATCGGCGACGATCCCGGCGGTTACGCCGAGCTCGGATCGCTGCTCGTGGAACGGACGAGTGGATTCACCGACGCCGCGGTCGCCGCCGACAGCGACGATCACCTGGTGACGTCACTTCTCACCGCGGCCGGCCGGCCGCTGGTCGTGGCCGACGACGACACCACCGACGACTTCGCCGAGCGTTTCGCCGACGACGACTCCGTCGAGGAGATGCAGGCCCCGCCCGCCGCCCGGCGGGCGGTCGGCCTGGCCCGGGCGCTGCAGGCCGGCGCGCTCACCGCGAGCGGCATGCCGGTCTCGCGCGAGCTGATCAGCTACAAGCCGGTCCTGGCCGCGCACGTCGCGCTGCTCAACGGCCGGCACGCCTCGGCCACGGCGCTGCGCGAGGTTCTGCGCGAGCTCTACCCGGCGGCCCTGCGGGCGTACCCCGACCCGTCCCACCCGCTGGCACTGGCCGTGCTCGACGCGCTGCCCGAGCCCGGCCGGCTCACCGGGCAGGGCGACTCCGAGCGCGCCGCCGAGCAGGTCGCGGCCGAGCTCACCCGGGCCGGCGCCGGCACCGAGGACGAGATCATCGCCGCCGTCACCGCGCTGCACGTCGCGATCAGCGAGTCGCCGCGCCGGGGTGGCATCAACAAGTCGCTCGCCCCGGCCGCCGGCGAGACGGTCCGCCAGGCCGTCGCCGCGGTCCGCGCCTGCGATGCCGCCTGCGCGTCCCTGATCGGCACCATCGCCGCCCGCAGCACGCCCCCGGCCGACGCCGGCCGCCGAGCCGCCCGCCGCACCGCCGAGCCCGCCTCGCTCCAGTCGGTGGCCGCCTTCGGCCGCCGCGGCCGCCCCGAGCCGGCCTCCACCGGCAGCGGCCCGGCCTCGCCCCAGCCGCTCACCGCACCGCCGGTCGCCCCCGACCCGATCGGGCCGCCGCCGCTGGCGCCCTCGCCGGTCGCCCCGCGCCCGTCGGCACCGGCCGCCGCGTTCCCGAACCGGGCGCCCGCCCCGAGCAGCCGCCCGGTCTCCGGTCCCGGCAACCGCCCGATCTCCACACCGCCGCCCCCGCCGGGCATGACGCCGATCACGCCGGGCTCGCGCCCCGTGCCCGGCTCCCGCAACCCGGTGGCCCCCACCTCGTCGCCGTCGGCCCCGACGTCACCGTCGCTGCCGTCCTTCCCTGCCGCCTCCGGCCCGGGTTCCTCGTTCCCGGTTTCGCCAGGCGCCTCAGCGCCTTCCTCGGGGGCGCCCACGCCGGCCGAGACCGGGCAGCCCTTCCGGGCCACACTCACCAACGCGGCGATCAACAACGCCCGCGCCGAGCGCCAGCGCACGGTCATCCCGCCGCGCCCGACCACGACGGCCCGCCCGGCCTCGCCGGCACCGGCCAACAACAGCGCGACCGACTACTCGCTGCCCATGCCGGCCCAGCGCCCGGGCGGTCCCGAGGCCGAGCCCGGCTCGCGGGCCAACTGGCCGCTGCTGAACACCGGCGCCGACGACACGGCGACCATCCCGGCCGCCTCGACGAGCTCCCCGCCGGCCGACGGCCGGGTGCGCCCGCCCTGGCAGGACATGCCCAAGGAGCCGCCGGCCCTGCGCCTGGTCGACACCGGCAACAGCCTCGACGCGACGGTGACCGACCTGCCCGCGGTGACCGAGCCGCCCGCGCTGCGCCTGGTCGAGGGGGAGGCCGCCCGCCGCAACGCGGCCCGCCGCGTCGTCCCCACCGGCACGGCGGCCGGCTCGACCCTGACGGCGCTCGACCGCAGCATCGCCCCGCCGGTCCCGGCCGACAGCAACGACGGCGACCTGCTGATCTTCGCCCAGGCGAGGTCGGCCTGGTTCACCGGCCACACCGAGCAGACCGACAAACTCGACTGGACCAACCCGAACGACACGGGTTGGCGCGCCGCCGAAAAGGCAGCCACCCCCGCGGTGGCGGCCGAGACGTCGGCCGGCCTCCCGAAGCGGGTCCCCCAGGCCAACCTGGTCCCGGGTTCCCCGCTGCGCGAGGAGCGCCCGCTGCGCATCGTCCGCGACGCGGCCAGCATCGCCGCCCACACGACGGGCTACTTCCGCGGTTGGCGCCGCGGCCAGGAGATCGGCGGCTTCGCCATGGGCGGCCGCCCGGGCCGCGAGTCCGCCGGCGGCTGGGACTTCACCCGCGACGGCGGCCAGGGCGAAGACAACGAGTTCCGCAACGACAACGCGGGCTACGGCTCCCGCTGACACGCCAAACGGCCGGCGCTCGGGTCCCACCCGACCGCCGGCCGCTGCGTTTCTGCCCTGACCCCACGACCCTGCGCCAGAGGCGCTTTGCGCCCTACGCGCGCCTCGCGGCCACGAGCCAGCGGCGCCTTGCGCCCCGCCACCGCTCCGCAACCTCGAGCTAGCGCCGTCTTACGCCCCGCCACCGCTCCGCAAACACGAGCAAGCGCCGTCTTACGCCCCGCCACCGCCCCGCAAACACGAGCCGGCGGCGCCTTGCGCCCCGCCACCGCTATGCAACCTCGAGCTGGCGTCGTCTTCTACCCCATGATCACCGTGCACGTGATCTGGCGGCGTCTTACGCCCCACCATCGCCGGGCGCCCTCGATCTGATGGTGGTTGCGCCTCGCGGCGCTGTCCGCCCGACATCCTGCCTTTCCCAGCGATCGCCTGACCCGCCGCGGCCGTCGCATTCACGCCTCGCGCCCGACTCTCCCCGCAATCGCCTCAGCCGGCCCGCCGAGGTCTCGCGGCCCGCGGCCGACGACCCCCGCATCGTGCCTGCCCGACGGCTTCGGCTGTCCACAGGCCGCCGACTTTGTCCACAGGGGCCGGCGTGACCTTGGACCGCTCCACGACAATAGGTGGGTACCAGCGGAACATCACCGATCACGACATTAACCACGCGTTTACCTGCGACATGATAATGCGCGTTGCACGTACCCAATAATTGATCTCCCAGCCACCTCCGATCCTTTGCGATTGGCATGACAGTTCCTTTGTTTATGATCTTCCGGGTACGGGATAATGGTTCAATGCACAGTTGGGGTTCTTTTCTAGGTCGGAAATCGCGGCTATGCGGGATTGGACTGGGGTGCCCAGTCACTCGCCGGACATGGTGCGCTTCCGGCGCGATCATGCGAAGCGGCGACGGTGGGGACTCAAACAGCGTCATGCGTTGAAGCTGTGTCGACTGCACGGCTGTTCCCGCGAATGCGGCGAGCTGGGTTTGCATGACTCGTTCGAACGGATACCGCCGTTGATCTGGGACGAAGGGCTCACGTGTGTGCGTCCCGCAGGCGGGTCGGTCGACGAGCCGACAGCCACGGCTCGCCGGGAAGGCCGACCGCGCGCAGAGCCAGCGCGCTCTCGGAAGCACACGGCTGAGGCAGATGTGACGGCCCCCGTCGGCAAGGCCACGCAGCCCCAACCGGCCGCCGAAGCAGAGGCAGCCCTTCCTACAGCCCAGCGTGCGGCGGCGCCTCAGCCTGAGGTGGTGACACAGCCTGAATCGGCTGCCCAGCCCAGCACGGCAGCGCGGCCCAGCACGGCGGCCCGGCCCAGCACGGCGGCCCGGCCCAGCACGGCAGCGCGGCCCAGCACGGCAACGCAGCCCAGCACGGCAACGCAGCCCAGGACGGCGGCGCAGCCCAGGACGGCGGCGCTGCCCAGGACGGCGGCGCTGCCCGGGGCGGGAGCCCGGGCCGGAGCGGCAGCCAGCCTGAGACGGTGGTGCGGCCGGCCGTGGGGTCGCGGGTCGGATACGCCGGGCGGTGTGGATCGGCGCGGGTCGCCTTTCGTCTTAACCGCGGGCGGCGGCGGGGACCATTCGGATCGAGCATTTTGGTGCGCGTTTGTCATGTCGCGCGTATCGGCACGCCATCATCGGTGGCGGCGGATCTGCGGCTTTGGTAAAGCCGCCGCCTGAACGAATCGCAGCGGCATTCTCAGATGAGGGATCCACAAAGGGTCATGGGCAGTTGAGGGCAATTAACCAGTTAAGGAGAGCGGATTTTGTCGACGTGTGTTCGTTTGCATTGAGGGCGGCCGCTTTCAGCTTCGGCGGTCCTGCCATGTGCACAGGCAGACGCGGTTGCCCTCTGGGTCGGCCAGGACCCAGAAAGACGGGGCTGCGGCGTCGCTGACCAAGGTGCCGCCGGCGGCTACGGCGCCGTCGATACGGGGCTGGACCTGGGCCGGCTCGAGCCAGATGTCGGGATGCCAACGCTGGCGGGGCTCCTCGGGGCCGGACTCCTGGAACCAGATGGCCGGGTGCACGTCGGCCGGGTCCACCAGGTCCTCCTGGCCCTCCGGGGTCTCCATGGCCATGATGGCGGCCCAGAACGGGCGCACCGAGCCGTATGCGGGCGAGTCCAGAGCCCACTCCAGGCGGGAGACGCTCGCGCTCTCCATGCGGACACCGGCACCTGAGACGATCGACGAGACGGCGCGGGCCAGGCGGACGTCGCGCTGGGTCACGCCGTGGGCGTCGTGGCTGGTCAGCCTCACGTCCACCTCGGTGTAGCGCAAGGTGACGTCCGGGTGGTGGTTCATGCGCTCGGCGACCTCGCCGATGGCGTTCACGATCTTCAGCCCGGTCGCGAAGTCGCCGGTATGGATGCGGGTCTGCAAGCCGCCCGGCACGTAGACCCAGCCGTCGAGCTTCTCCTCCGCGATCTGCCTACCGTTCAGCACAGTCATTCCCTCATGCTGCCGCCATCAGCTCGCCGGCGCGATCCGGTTGTTGCGGATGTGCTCGTAGACGATCGACGTGCGTACGTCGGCGACCTCGGGCCGTTCGGTGAGCCGGTCGATGACGAATGCGTACAGGCTGTCGTTGTCCGGGACCGCCACGTGCACGATGAAGTCTTCGTTGCCGGTCGTCACGTAGACGCCGAGCGTGTCGGGCAGGGCGCTGACCCATTCCCGGAACGCCTCGATGTTGCGCCGGGACGGCGGGCGGATGCGGACGGCGATGAGGGCCTGCACCGGGCGGCCGATGGCCGGCAGGTCGACGTCGAGGATGGCGCCGCGGATGACGCCGCGGCGGCGCAGCGCCCGGGTGCGGTCGAGGGCGGTGGTGGCCGAGACGCCGACAGCCGCGGCGACCTCCCGGTTCGTCTTCCGTGCATCCGACTGCAACGCGCTGAGGATCGCCGTATCAAGTTCGTCCAGATCCGCCATTACGGACCTCTTTCCGAGATTAGTACGGATTGATTGTCGACTGACCTTATACCTGCCTAGCCTTTCCCTAGAACAACCGGCAGAAGAACGGACGAAGTGATGATCGGATTCAGCGCCGAGGAGATCGACCAGACCGCGCCCACCCGCGCGGCCCGTCTCAAGTGGGTCGTGGTGGTCGACGCCGGCCTGGCGCCGGGCCGCGCGGCCAACGCGGCGATCTGCACGGCCGCCGCCACCTCGCAGGCCGTGGCCGGGCTGCTCGGCGACGACGCGGTGGACGCCGACGGCGGCACCCATCCGGGGCTGCCGTGGCTGGGCTGCACTGTGCTGGCCGCCGACGCGGATGCCCTGCGGACGATCCGCCGTAAGGCCGCCGCCCGCGATGATTTCTTCGTGGCCGACATGCCGGCCGCGGCCCAGCACACGCGTGTCTACACCGAGTACCTCGACGCCGTGAAGGAGTCCCCGGCCGAAAGCCTCGACTACTACGCGGTCAGCATCGTCGGCCCCCGCAACCCGCTCGACAAGATCGTCGGCAGGTTGCCGCTACTCGGGTAGGTCGAGCGCCTTCCCGATGTTCCATTCGGCCAGCTCGAGCATCCAGTCGCGCTCGGGAAAGTCGGTCTCGGCGATCCGCAGCGGCCCCTCGATCAGCGCCAGGACCTGCGCGTACCGGTAGAACTCGAGACGATCAAGGTCAAGTTCGACAGGCTTCAACCGGCCGTACGAGGATTCGAAGCGCAGTTGCAGGAAGGCGTGCTCCCATTCGACGTCGAAATACGTCAGCCCCTCGATGTCGATGATGACCGGTTCCCCGGCCGGCCCGATCAGCACGTGGTCGGGCCCGAGCTCGCCGTGCAGCAGCCCGTACACCGCGCGGGGCCGCACCGCCGTGTGCAGTCGGCGCAGATGCTCCTCGATCCGCGGCGCCGCCACCGCCAGGCGGCCGTCCCGGGGCGCCGTCAGCCGGAGATGGCTCAGCGCCCGGTCCAGGATGACGTCGTGCGCCGGACGCGCGTCGGTGAGCTCGGCGAGCCGCCCCCAGGCGGTTCGGGTGGTGGTGTGCATCCGCCGCAGCGCATCGCCGAGCTCGGCCAGCGGCGCCGCGGCCGCCGCCGGGTCGCGCTCCATCAGCGCCTCGAGCGTCTCGGTGCCCGCGTCCTCGACGATCGCCAGCCCGGCGTCCCGGTCAAGCCACAGCAGGTGGGGTACGCGGACACCTGCGGCCGACAGTGCCGCGTGGTTGGTCGCGAACAGGTTCGGCCCGATGGCGTTCGTGAATGGATCGTCCGGCACGTTCACCGCCGGCGGCCAATAGTTCTCGGCGTCCGCCCACGCGTACAGGATCGCCGTGGCGCCGTCGCCGAGCCGCAGCCGGTAGACGCCCTTGGTCGTGCCTCCGGTCAGCCGGTCGAGCTCGACCGGCGGGCGGCCCAGGGCTCCGGCCACCACATCGGACACGTCAGGAAGCGTGAGGAAGGTACGCACGATCGACGATCATCGCCGCTGCCGGGCTGCGCCACAACCGAATTCGAGCATGCAGAAGCCCCGCTCCGACTCGCGGAGCGGGGCTTCAACCGATCGTCAGGCGGGCGCTACCGCGCGCGAGCGACGCATCGTCAGCACATACTCCACGAGGGAGATGAGGACGTTTTTCGTCGACTCACGGTTGCGGGCGTCGCAGCTCACCACCGGGACGTCACTCGAGATCGCCAGCGCGTCCCGAACGTCCTGAGCGTTGTGATACTGCATGCCGTCGAAGCAGTTGATCGCCACCAGGTACGGCAGGCGGCGATGTTCGAAGAAGTCGATGGCGGCGAAGCAGTCGGCGAGCCGACGCGTGTCGACCATGACGACGGCACCGATCGCGCCCCGGACCAGCTCGTCCCACATGAACCAGAACCGCGTCTGGCCAGGGGTACCGAACAGGTAGAGGATCAGGTCGCGGTCGATGCTGATCCGGCCGAAGTCCATGGCGACGGTGGTCGTCATCTTGCCCGGCACCTGCCGGTTGTCGTCGACACCCACGCCGGCCGAGGTCATGATGGCCTCGGTCGTCAGCGGGGTGATCTCCGAGACCGACCCGACGAGCGTCGTCTTGCCAACGCCGAACCCACCGGCGATGACAATCTTCGCCGATGTAACCCGTCCCGCGGAGGGACGGGGCGACATGTCAGAGCCTGCGAAGTCCACTCAGCACCCTTTCCAGCAGTTCCGTGCCTACCGCGTCGGTCTCGTCTTCCAGCGAGGTGGGCTCGTACACCGAGACCAGGCCGTCATGGGCCATGTCGGCGACGATGACACGAGCCACACCGAGCGGCAGTTGCATGCGTGCGGCGATCTCGGCGAGCGACTGAACACGGCCGCCGTCGCACATCGCCGCGATGTACTGATGCTCGCTTCCACCCTGCCCGCCGCGGGACATTCCTGAACGCCCGCGGACGGTTGTCTCGACCAGCGCTTCCAGCGCTATCTCAAGCTTCGGCCGGGTCCGACCGCGGGTCACGGCGTACGGTCTGACTAGTGCGCCGGTCGGCTCATCGCGTTCGGGCATTGTCACCGCTCACCCCTTCCTCGAACCCTTAGAAGTGTCTCTTGTTGTCAAAGCTTTGAACAGCGGCCGAGTGCCCCGGCCCACTGCCCGTTCAGCCGAGCACCCCGGCCGCGGAACGCGGCGCGGGGGTCAGCGCCTCGCCGACGCGGTCGACGAGGAGGGCCATCTCGTAGCCCACCTGGCCGACGTCGCAGCTGCGAGCCGCGAGCACCGCGAACGAGGAGCCATCGGAGATCGACATCAGGAAAAGGAACCCGTTGTCCATCTCGACGACCGTCTGAAGAACAGCGCCACCCTCGAAGCACCGCGCGGCGCCCTGGGTGAGGCTCACAAGGCCGGAGGCGATAGCCGCCAGCTGATCGGCGCGGTCCCGCGGAAGGTCCCGCGAGGCCGCCAGGAGCAGACCGTCAGCGGAGACCGCGATCGCATGCGCGACTCCGGGAACGCGGTCGGCGAAGTTGGCCAGCAGCCAACCGAGATCCTGCGTAGATGTCATGCCTCATGCTCCTTGCCAGCCTGCGAGGACTGCTGCCCTCCCGGAGTCTCCTCCGGGTTGGTCGAATCTTTGGTGCGACCGCGCTGCACACCTCGGTGGTACGCGGACAGGAGCCCGCGAACACCCTCGGGGGTACGGCGCTGAGCGGGGTCACTGCCCCGGTCGACACCACCGGGAACGAGCTGCGCCATCGGCGTGCGCTTGGGCAGACCCGCGGTGGTCGTGGTGTCCACCCGCGCCTCTGCCGCCGCCTGCGCGGCCTGCCAGCCCTCGTCGGCCGCGGTACGCCACGGGTTGGTGGCGACGCTGCCGTTGGGGCCGCTGGTCGAGCCGGCGCCGTTGGAGGCACCGACACCAACAGTAGCGGGCGTTTGGTCGCGCGACTCGGGCGAGACCGCCTGCTGCGGCACACCGACGGTCCGCGCCGGCTCCCCGGTCGGGATCCGCTGCGAGGTCACCGGCTCGTCGATGCCGTTGGAGGACGGCTTCGACGGCTCGGCCGGACGCGCCGTGGTGAACCAGGCCGACTCGAGCTCCCGGAAGATCGGCAGCTCCATCGTCTCGTCGGCGAACTGGCCCTGACCGTTGTCGCGCTGACGGGCCGCGGCCTGCGCCGCGGCGATCTGCGCGGCGGCGGTGGCCTGGGCCTCCGCGGCCTGGGCGGCCGCCAGCTCGTGCGCGGCCCGGGCGGCCGCGGCCGCCCGCTGCGACTCGCCCTGGTCGGCCGCGCCGGAGACCGGCGTGGCCGAGATCGGGGTCGCCGAGACCGGCGTGCCCGAGACCGGGTTGGCCGGCGGCGCGGACGACGGGATCGCCGCGATCGGCGGGTTCGCCGGACGCTCGACTTGGGGCTCGCTGCGCTGCTCCGGACGGTACCGGGGAAGCTCGGCGGTCATGTCGAGGGCCGCGGCGAGGCTTTCCGGCACGTGCGGCGTGTGGCTCTGGTCGCGGTCGGAGGCGACCGGCGGCCACGCGGGCGGCGAGGCCGGAGCGGCCGAGACCGGGTCGTTGGCCGGCGGGGTGGAGACGGGCGTCCCACCGTACGGCGGCGCGGACGGCACCGGCGGAGCGGAGACCGGCGGGACGAACGGGTTACGCCCCTGGGTCTCCGGGTTGGCCGGAAGCTGACGCGGGATGGTCGCGCCGAAGCCGTTGGCGTCGCCCTGGGGCTGGCCGCCGTCGCCGTTGCGGCGCTGCGGCAGCCCGTCCGGCCCGGCGAAGCCCTGCGGCCCGTCGAAGCCCTGCGGCCCGTCGAAGCCCTGGGCGCCGTTCAGACTCTGCGAGCCGTTGAAGCCCTGAGTGCCGTTCAGACCCTGGCTGCCGTTCAGACCCTGGGCGCCGTTGAAGCCGTTCGCACCCTGCGGGGCGTCGAAGCCGCGCGGGGCGTCGAAGCCCTGGGTAGGACCGGCGGGCAGCGGCGGAATCGGCTCGTTGCTGCGGGGACCGTAGAAGCCACCGTTGCCGTTGCTGCCGTTGGCGCCGCCGCCGTTGAGGCCGTTGAGCGAGCCGTTCGAGGAGCCGAAGCCGTTCGAGCCGTTCGACGGCGCGCCGGTCAGGTCGGACCAGGCGGGCGCCGGGCGCCCGTTGGTGCCGAGCATGCCGCCGTTGTTCATCGGCGGGTTCGGGTCGAAGGGGCGGCCGGTCGGGTATCCGCCGTGGCCGCTCTCGAGAGCGAGCGGCTCGGACATGCCCTGGCGGCCCTGCTGGTCGTAGCCGGCGCCGACGGCCTGCATGCGGCCGGCGGCGGGCTGCGCCTCGCCGGTCAGGACCGCGAGCGGCAGGCCGACCTCGGCCACCGTGCCCCGGTCGGTGTCGGCCGGGCGCAGCTCGACCTTCACCGCGTGGCGGTTGGCCAGCCGGGCGACCACGACCAGACCCATCATGCGGGAGACGGCGACGTCCACCATCGGCGGGTTGGCCAGGCGCTCGTTGAGGTCGCGGAGCTGCTCCCGGCTGATGCCGATGCCGCGGTCCTCGACCGTCAGGAGCGCGCCCTCGGGCAGGTGCCGGGCCTCGACGATGACCGTCGAGTTGGGCGGCGAGAAGGCGGTCGCGTTGTCGAAGAGCTCGGCGACCAGGTGGACCATGTCGTTGACGGCGTGCGCCGCCACCTCGATGTCCCGGTCGATCATGCCGAACTCGATGCGGGTGTAGTGCTCCACCTCGGACTGGGCGGCGCGGAGCACGTCGATCAGGGCGGCCGGCTCGCGCTGCACACGGGTCGAGTCGGCGCCGGCCAGAACCAGGAGGTTCTCGTCGTTACGCCGCATTCGGGTGGCGAGGTGGTCGAGCTGGAAGAGCTCGGCCAGCCGGTCCGGGTCCTCCTCGCCGCGCTCCAGCCGGTCGAGGTGACCGATGAGCCGGTCGACCAGGATCTGGGAACGGCGGGCGAGGTTGACGAACATGGTCGCGACGGAGGCCCGCAGGGCGGCCTGCTCGGCCGCGGTGCGCACCGCCTCGAGGTGAACCGCGTTGAACGCCTCGGTCACCTGACCGAACTCGTCACGGCTGCGCACCGGCAGCGGCTCGGCGATCTGGTCGGCGAGCTGGGCCGGGGTGAGCGAGGTGGACAGCTGCGGGTCACGCAGCCGGCTCACCGCGTGGGGCAGGCCGAACTGGGCGACCGAGAGGGCACCCTGCCGCAGCTCGCGCAGCGAGCGGGCCATCGACCGGGCGACCAGCCAGGCGAACAGGATGGCGAGCAGCAGCATGCCGAGCAGGATGCTGGTCTCGATGAAGACCCGCCGGTTCACGTCGTCGCGCAGGCCGGTGGCCTCGGTGACGATCTGGGCGTCCAGTTTCTGCTCGACGCCGCGGAACTGCTGGCCGTAGCCGGCCATCGCGGCGTCCCACTGCGGGGAGGTGACCCTGATGTCCTTGGTGTTCGCGCCGGAAAGGCTGATCAGCGGCGTGATGTAGTTCGTCGCGGCCCGGCCGGCCTCGGTGTCGCTGGTCGCCTTGAACATGTCGGCCTCGGACTGCGTGCCGACCGACTGCAGCGTGGTGCCGGCGAGCTCGAATCCGGTGTCGGCGAGCTGGTACTCGCGGCGCAGATCGTTCGTCAGCTCACCCTTGCCGATGATTTTCTGGCCGACGTCGCGCTGCTGCGCCATGTACTCCTTGGCGTTGGCCACCGCGGCCACGGCTCGCAGGTGGTCGCCGAGCGTGGTGTCGTTCGACAGCTGGGCCGAGACGTCGCGCACGGAGAGCAAGTCGTCGATCAGACGGTCGTAGGTCTCCTCGACCTTGACCGTGTCCATGCGGCCGTTGGCGACCTGGCTGCGCGTGGCGGGAAGTTCCTCGATGTTGCGGTCGAGCCGCAGGAGCAGGGTGCCGACCTTGTCCGGAACGTCGTCCAGCGAGGCCTTCTGCTGTGCGTAGGGCACCTTGGCCCGGTCGACCTGGGCGTGCTCGTCGTTGTAGGACTTGAGCGCGTTGGCCTTGACCTGCTTGCTCATGCCGTCCGTGCCGATGATGATGCCGTAAGCGCGTTCGTTCTGCAGGTGGTCGACGAGACCACCGGCCGCTTCCGACAGCACCGCTAGGTTGCGCGCGCGCTCCGCGTTGCTGGCTTCCTCGATGTGGTCCACGAGACCGCTGACGCCGACGATGATCGTCGCCAGGGTGGGAACCAACATGATCAAGCCGAGCTTCGACCAGATCGGCAGATCTCTAAGCCGATCGGCCGGCCGACGGAGACGCGACATGACGCCGGTCGCCGTCTCGGGGCGCTTGCTCACGTCACCGTCCTCCTGATTCGGGCCCGGCATTCGGCTCGCCGGGCGCCGCACACGGCCGACTGCCGCGTCGGGCCCCCGAGATTCCATCACGACGAGTGTCAAAGAGAAAGGGCCATCGAACACGGACCGGTTGTGTGGCGCAATGTCTACGCGCTCGGACCGGGCCGTCTCACTGGCTGTATAGGGGTGCGTTTCTCAGTGTCACTCGTGTCGATCGACGAGACGCGGGGGTGACGCTCGTCGAACGCGCCCGATCGTAGTGGATCGCGGCGGGATGAACGATGTCGCGGTCCGGCCCGATCGGCAAGGTGAGATGCCCGATTTCGCAGTCTTTGTAGGGACCATTCTGACCGAACGGATGAGTGTCACCGCCGAACCGGCAAGGCCGCTTGCCGAAAGGAGTCAGCTGATCAACTTTGCGTAACCAGGCTTGATCACGTCATTGATGATCGCCAACCGCTCGTCGTACGGGATGAAGGCCGACTTCATCGCGTTGATCGTCAGCCACTGCAACTCGGCCCAGCCCCAGCCGAAGGCCTCGGAGAGCAGCGCCATCTCGCGCGACATCGACGTACCGCTCATCAGCCGGTTGTCGGTATTGACAGTCACCCGGAACCGCAGATCGTGCAGCAGGCCGATCGGGTGCTCGGCGATCGAGGGCGCGGCGCCGGTCTGCACGTTCGACGACGGGCACAGCTCGAGCGGGATCCGCTTGTCGCGAACATAGGCGGCCAGCCGGCCGAGAACCGTCTCGCCGCCACCCGGCGTACCCGTGATGTCATCGACCAGACGCACACCGTGACCGAGCCGGTCGGCGCCGCACCACTGGATGGCCTGCCAGATCGACGGCAGGCCGAACGCCTCGCCGGCGTGAATGGTGAAATGGAAGTTCTCGCGCTGGAGGTATTCGAAGGCGTCCAGGTGACGGGTGGGGGGAAAACCGGCCTCGGCGCCGGCGATGTCGAAACCGACCACGCCGTTGTCCCGGTAGCGCACCGACAGCTCGGCGATCTCCTGCGAGCGAGCGGCGTGGCGCATGGCGGTCAACAGCACACCCACCCGGATCGGCGTCCCCTGGGCGGCCGCCTCGGCCATGCCCTCGGTGAAACCGGCGTTCACGGCGTCGACCACCTGATCGAGCGTGAGGCCACGCTCCAGATGCTGCTCGGGGGCGTACCGCACCTCGGCGTACACCACCCCGTCGGCCGCCAGGTCGAGCGCGCACTCCTTGGCGACCCGGAAAAGGCCCTCCTCGGTCTGCATCACCGCGACCGTGTGGGCGAACGTCTCCAGGTAGCGTTCCAGCGAGCCCGAGTCGGCGGCGGCCACGAACCAGTCGGCCAGCGCGGCCGGGTCGGTCGTCGGCAGCTCATGACCCACCGCCTCGGCCAGTTCGACGATGGTCGAGGGGCGCAGACCACCGTCGAGGTGGTCGTGCAGCAGCGCCTTGGGCGCCGGAACGATGTCGGAGTAAGCGATGGCGGCCATCAGCCGAGCCTAGAGGCAGGAGACGAATGATCGACGGCGCATTGCCGTACCTGCGGTGCCCGGTTTGCCGCCAGCACCTCCGGCGCGACGACAAGCGGCTGCTCTGCACCCGGGGACACAGCTTCGACATGGCCAAGCAGGGGTACGCGGATCTGACCGCCGGCCGCATGCCGCATGTGGGCGACACCGCGGAGATGGTGGCCGACCGTGAGGCGTTCCTGGCCGCCGGCCACTACGACTTCATAGCGGACGCGCTGCCGGGAACGGACGGCCTCGTGGTCGACGCCGGCACGGGCACGGGCTTCTACCTGGGAAAAGTCCTGCAGAAGGCGCCGGCGGCGACCGGGCTCGGCCTGGACGTCTCCAAGCCGGCCCTGCGCCGGGCGGCCCGGGCCCATCCCCGCGCCGCGGCCGTGCTGGCCGACCTCTGGCGCCCGCTGCCGATCGCCGACGGCGCCGCCGCGATGGTCCTCAACGTCTTCGCGCCCCGCAACGGCGCCGAGTACCGCCGGATTCTGCGCCCCGGCGGGGCGCTGGTCGTCGTCACCCCGGCCGCCGACCACCTGGGGGAGCTGATGCGCGGGCTGATCCGGGTCGACCCGGACAAGGCGGAGCGGGTCGGAGACGCGCTCGGCGAGCACTTCACCGCCGGGCCGGCCGTCACCGAGCGCCGCACGTTGCGCCTGAGCGCGGCCGAGGCCCGTACCCTCATCGGAATGACCCCCGCCGCCCGGCACGTCCCGCCGGGCGACCGGCCGACCGGCGACGTCACGGTCACGGCGGCGGTGGAGATCACCACCTACACCGAGAGGTCGACTTCTTCCCACTCGGCCGGTTTGTCGTGATACGGGCCGTGGAAGACCACTGCCCACTCCAGCGCCCAGCGTCGCTGGCCGATCGCGTTGCCGTCGATCTCACCGGGCAGCGGCAGGCCGGTCTGCTCGGCCTCCTGGAACGCCCAGTCGAGGCAGTAGTAGAGGTCGAGCAGGACGGCCGCCTCGACCGGGTCGCGCGGTGACATCAGGGAGCGCGACCGCCAGCTGTTGAAACTCTCACCAGCCGGCAGATCAGGCATCTGAGACATCATCCGGCCCTCGGGCGGCGCGGTCGGATCCAGATGACGGGCCAGGCCGAGCAACCAGGCGAGGGCGAACACCGCGTCGTGGTGAAGCACGAACGACCGGTGATCGCCCTTGGCGCCGATCACGAACTGCCACTCCGGCGGCGTGACGAAATCGACCAGGTGCGAACCGAGCAGCCAGCTCATGGCGACCTCGGTCGGCATGCCGAAACAGCGGGCGACCACCACGTGCAGCACCGCCGTCCGGGCCTCGATCTCGGCCGTCGGTCTCAGCTCGATGGCGTCGCCCGCCTCCCAGACCAGAGGGAAGCCCGCCGGTGGCAGCGGCAGGCCGAGCCGCCGCAGCTCGTCGAGGCTGGCCTCGCGAACGGCGTGCGGATCGGGTGCGGCCTTCGTCATGGTGGGTCAGGCTATGCGGTCGAGCACCAGCTTTGAAGGGGCGGGGCGCTCCGTACCGATCGACACCGCCGCCGCGGCCTCGTCGCGGGCCGTCGGGATGCGGGACGGGTCGTCCGCGCGAAGCTCCAGGAGCACGTCCCCCGTACGTACCGAATCGCCGGGCTTGACCTTGAGCTGAATGCCGGCGCCGAAGCTGACCGGGTCCTCCTTGCGGGCCCGTCCGGCGCCGAGGCGCCAGGCCGCGATGCCGATGCCGTACGCGTCGACGCCGCTCACCACCCCGTCGGCCGTCGCCCGCAGCACCTCGGTCTCGCGCGCCACCGGCAGCGGAGCGTCCGGGTCGCCACCCTGGGCCCGGATCATCGCCCGCCAGGTGTCCATGGCCGCGCCCGACGCGAGGACCTGGGCCGGATCGGCGTCGACGCCCGCCGCGGCCAGCATCTCGCGGGCCAGCGCCAGGGTCAGCTCGACCACGTCGGCCGGGCCCCCACCGGCGAGCACCTCGACCGACTCCGCCACCTCGTTCGCGTTGCCGACGGCCAGGCCGAGCGGGGTGCTCATGTCGGTGAGCAGCGCGACCGTGTTCACGCCGCTGTCCCGGCCCAGCCGTACCATGGTGCTCGCCAGCTCGCGGGCGGTCGCCAGGTCCTTCATGAAGGCGCCCGAACCGACCTTGACGTCCAGCACCAGCGCGCCGGTCCCCTCGGCGATCTTCTTGCTCATGATCGAACTGGCGATCAGCGGGATCGCCTCGACCGTGCCGGTCACGTCGCGCAACGCGTACAGCTTGCGGTCGGCCGGGGCCAGGCCCTCGCCGGCCGCGCAGATCACCGCGCCGATGTCCTGCAGCTGGCTCTTGAACTCGTCGTTGCTCAGCTTCGCCCGCCAGCCGGCGATCGACTCCAGCTTGTCGAGCGTGCCGCCGGTGTGCCCGAGACCGCGCCCGGACAGCTGCGGCACGGCCACACCGCACGCGGCGACCAACGGGGTCAACGGCAGCGTGATCTTGTCACCGACACCACCGGTGGAGTGCTTGTCGGCGGTCGGCCGGGTCACCGAGGAGAGATCCAGCCGCTCCCCGCTCGCGATCATCGCGGCGGTCCAGCGGGCGATCTCGGCCGGCGTCATGCCGCGCAGCAGGATCGCCATGGCCAGCGCCGACATCTGCTCGTCGGCGACAACACCCTTGGTGTACGCGTCCACGACCCAGTCGATCTGGGCGTCGCTCAGCGCGTGCCCGTCCCGCTTGGCCCGGATGACGTCGACGGCGGCGAACTCACTCATCGATGGAACCTTCCGTCCACTTGGAGGGAATGCCCTCCGGCGCTTCACCCTCCCCGGCCCAGGCCAGGCCACCCTCGGCGTCCACCACGACGATCCGTGGGGTACGGGCCTGACCCCAGCCCACGGCCTCGGCCGTGGTGGCGAAGTTCGGGCCCTCCTCGAGAACACCCTTGTCGGCGTCGCTCTCGGCCGAGCTGCCGCCGGAGCGCTCCCAGTACGCGGTCCAGACCGTGGCGCCACCGGACAGGTCCGGGTGCACGAAGACGGTTCCGCGGCCACGCCACTTGGCCAGCTCGGCCGGCACCTCGGGGCCGCTGGTGGCGCCGTTGACCCGCTCCAGGTCCTCCGGGCCGAACGCGTGCGGCAGCAGCTCGGTCATCCGGATCGGGCCGGTGTGCCACTCGACCAGCAGTTCCGGGCCGCCGTGCTCCCACAGCAGCTGACGGCAGCGCCCGCACGGCATCAGCGGGTTGCCGGTCGCGTCCACGCACGAGAACGCCACCAGGCGTCCCCCGCCGCTGGCGTGCAGCTGGCTGACCAGACCGCACTCGGCACAGAGCCCCACGCCGTACGACGCGTTCTCCACGTTGCACCCGACGACCACCCGGCCGTCGTCCACGAGCGCCGCCGCCCCGACCGGAAAGTCGGAGTACGGCGCATAGGCGTGCCGCATGGCCTCGGTAGCGGCGGCACGCAGCCCAACCCAGTCGATCTCCATGCAGCTGATTGTGCCTGACGCCCCAGCTCCGCTACTCGGTCACCTTGGGATGCCGCGTCCCCGCGTACATCAGATAGACCTTCTTGCCCGCAGCGTCGACGAGATACCAGACCCGGCCGCCCGCCGTTACTTCGTACTGCCATTGCGGCAGGACCGCACCGCGGTAGGCGCCCGTCGACAGAGATCCCTTGAGCTGATGATGGCGGCTGGTCGGCGGGGACGGAGCGGGGTTCGCGCGCAGGGTTCGCCACATCTCCAGGGCATTCGCCGGTGCCTGGGCGCAGAGGTCGATCCAGCCCTTGGCCGCCTCGCTGGTGCCGAAGGTCAGGTCGTACTCATCGGGGCCCGGCGGCGGCGCCACCCGCTCGCCTCGCTTAGGGGTCATGCGCTCGGAGGGTCCGGCACCGGGCCGAAGTCATCGGCGCCTCCGGTCAAGGCGGCCAGTACGGCCGGGTCGGCGTGGGCCTCGGCGGTGTGCCGCCATTCGGCGAGGAGCTGGGTGACGGGCGCGAGTGTGTCGAGATCTTCCACGGCGCGCAGCGTATCGACGAACTCGATCAGGAAGGTGTGCCTGTCACCCGCGGGGAGGAACCGCGACCAGGGGAAGACTTCAGGCAACAGGTCGAGCACGGCGTCGGTCTGGCCGTTGAGCACGATCGTGCGGAACAGGCGGAGCGCGGCGGAGACCACCGCGTGGTCCTGCTCGTAGCGGTCGGCCGTGGTGAGTACGAGGTCGACGTCGTCGCGGCGCCGCAACCGGATCGCGTGGGCGCGCGAACCGGTGAGCGACTGAAGGGTCGACTTGGGCTTGTTGATGAGCTCGGAGAACGGAGCCTCGGCGACCGGCATACTTTCAAAATAGTTTGAAAGTATGCCGGTCGTCCAGCGTTCTCAGCTCTTCACGTACGGGACGCCGTCGGCGGCGGGGGCGCGGACGCGACCGACCAGGCCGGCCACCGCGATGATGGTGGCGATGTACGGGAGCATGTTGAGGAACTGGTTCGGGACCGGGCTGCCGACCGCGCTCAGGTAGTTCGCCAATTTCTGGGCGAAGCCGAAGAACAGGGCCGCACCCAGGGCGCCGAACGGGGTCCAGCGCCCGAAGATCAGGGCGGCCAGCGCGATGAAGCCCGCGCCCGCCGTCATGTTCTTGTTGAAGGCGCTGGTCGACACCAGCGTGAAGTACGCGCCGCCGAGGCCGGCCACCACGCCGCCCAGCAGGACGTTCATGTAGCGCAGGCCGCGGACCCGGATGCCGACCGTGTCGGCCGCCGTGGGGTGCTCGCCGACCGCCCGGGTGCGCAGGCCCCAGCGGGTGCGCTTGAGCGCGAAGTGGATGACGAAGACCAGGATCAGGGCGATCCAGACCAGCAGATTGGTGTCGAACAGCACCGGGCCGACCACCGGGATGTCGGCCAGGCCCGGGATCTTCCACTCGGGCAGGCGGGGCGGCGAGTTGTACTTCAGCGCGTCGGGCTGCATCAGCCGCTCGTACAGGAAGCCGGTGACGCCGAGCGCGAACAGGTTGAGCACGATGCCGACGACGACCTGGTCGACCAGGAAGCGGATGGCGAGCCAGGCCAGCATCGCGGCGATGATGACACCGCCGACGACCGCGCTGATCAGGCCGGCCCAGACGCTGGTGGCCAGGGTGCCGACCAGGGCCGCGCCGAACGCGCCCATCAGGAACTGGCCCTCGATGGCCACGTTCACCACGCCGGAGCGCTCGCAGAGCACGCCGGCCAGCGCGCCCAGGATCAGCGGCAGGGCCAGTTCGAGGGAGCCGCTGGCCGTGTCGACCAGCGGCAGGAACTTGCCCGCGACCTGCCAGCACAGGAACGACAGGACGAACGTGACGATGCCGAGGCCGAGCAGCCACGTCTGCCAGCGCTTGGCCACGCCGGCCAGCAGGGCGGCACCGGCGGCGATGGTCACGACGCCGAACAGGATGGCCCCGAACTGGCCGTTGATCGACAGGGCGGCGCCCTCGGCGTCGTCGCTGAGGGTGAACTTGGCGGTCTTCGAGTCGGCGAGCGAGCCGAAGACGACCGCCGCGATCAGGCCGATGATCACCAGGGCGGCGCCCAGGCGGCGCTGCCGGTTCCAGAAGCGGTCGGGGGCGGTGATCTCGGTCAGGTCTTCCACTGTCGCTGTCGACATGTGGCTCACCAGCCCTTCGCCATCGTGGCGCCGAGCCGTGCGGAACGGGCGGCGCGGAGCTGGAAGATCGCCTTCACCAGGGCCGGCGCGGCGATGAAGATGACGATCAGGGCCTGGAGCACGGTGACCAGCTCGAGCGAGATGCCCGCGTCGACCTGCATCAGGTTGCCGCCGGCGCGCAGCGCGCCGTACAGGATGGCGGCGAGCAGCGTGCCCCACGGCTTGTTGCGCCCGAGCAGGGCCACCAGCAGGCCGTCGAAGCCGATGTTGCCGGCCACCTGCGCGGTCAGCTTGTCGGCGGTGCCGAGCACCTGGACCGCGCCGCCGAGGCCGGCCAGGCCGCCGGCGATGACCATCAGCAGCGTGTACGTCTTGGCCACGCTCATGCCGGCGGTCTTGGCGGCGGGCGGGTTGACGCCGACCGCGCGCAGCTCGAAGCCGAACGGCGACTTGTTGAGCAGCCAGGCCACGACCGCGGTGGCGACGACCGCGAGCACGATGCCCAGGTGCACCCGTAGCGGCGAGGGCAGGGCGGGCAGCTGGGCCGACGACTCGATGGTCTTGCTGATCGCGTCGGTACGGTCGGGGTCGCGGACGCCGTTCTGCAGGATCAGCCAGCTCAGGAAGAGCGTGGCGATGTAGTTGAGCATGATCGTGGTGATCACCTCGTGGGCGCCGGTGCGGGCCTTGAGCAGGCCGGGCAGGAAGCCCCAGAGCGCGCCGCCGAGGAAGCCGGCGACCAGCGCCACCAGTAGGTGCAGGCCGACCGGCAGGCCGACCGCGAAGCCGACCACGCCGCCGGTGACGCAGCCGATGACCGCCTGGCCCTGACCGCCGATGTTGAACAGGCCGCCGCGGAAGGCGATCGCGACCGACAGGCCGGTGAAGACCAGCGGCGCCGCGTACGTCAGCGTCTCGGAGATCGGGCCGAACGCGGCCTGCCAGGTGCCGGTCCCGTCGAACCAGGCCTGGAACGCGGCCGGGTCGAAGATCGCGCCCTTGAACAGGTCGGCGTAGGCCTGGCTGATCAGGTCCCAGCTCGCGTTCAGCGCGTCGCTGGGCCGGGAGGTGAAGTACTCGAAGTAGGAGAGCACCTGCGAGTCGGAGACCACGATCAGGACAGCGCCGATGACCAGGGCCAGGAAGATCGACAGGAAGGTGACAGTGACCGAGTTGGCCGACCAGAGGTTCTGCAGGAAGAGGGAGATGAACGTCTCCCGCTTCTCTTCCTCCTTCTTCTCGGGAGGTGCTACTTCGGTGGTCACTGGCCGTCCTCTTCGTCGTTTGTGCCCGTGATGCCGGCCATCAGCAGGCCGATCTCCTCGCGCGGGGTGTCCGGCGAGACGATGGCGAGGACCCGGCCGCGGTACATGACCGCGATCCGGTCGGCCAGGCCGACCACCTCGTCGAGCTCGCTGGAGACCACGAGAACGGCGGTGCCGTTGTCCCGCTCGTGGATGATCTGTTTGTGGATGAACTCGATCGAGCCGACGTCCACGCCGCGGGTCGGCTGGGCGGCGATGAACAGCCGCAGCGGCCGGGACATCTCCCGGGCCACGACGACCTTCTGCTGGTTGCCGCCGGAGAGGTTGCCGACCGCCGACTGCGGTGACGAGACCCGGATGTCGAACTGTTCGACCCGCTGGGCCGCGTTGACCGCGATCGCCTTGGGGTTGAGCTTGAAGGCGCTGCCGTACGGCTCGCGGTCGTACATGTCGAGCACGAGGTTCTCGGCCACGGAGAAGTCCTTGACCACGCCGTCGAGGCTGCGGTCCTCGGGCACGTAGCCGACGCCGGAGCGCAGCACCTGCTTGGTGCTCTTGCCGATCAGCGACTCGTCCTCGAGCTGGATCGTGCCGGCCCGGGCCGGGCGCAGGCCCATGATCGCCTCGACCAGCTCGGTCTGCCCGTTGCCCTGCACACCCGCGATGCCGAGCACTTCACCGCCCCGGACGGTCAGGTCGACGCCGTCGACGGCGCGCACGCCGCGGTCGTCGTCGACGATCAGGCCGGCGACCTTGAGCACCTCGCCCTGCGGCTGGGCCGGTCCCTTGACCACCTCGAGGCTGACGTCGCGGCCGACCATCAGGGCGGCCAGCTCGTCCTCCGAGGTGTCGGGGGTGGCGGTGCCCACCGTGCGGCCGCGGCGGATGACCGTGATCCGGTCGGCGATCGCCTTGACCTCGCCCAGCTTGTGGGTGATGAAGACGATCGACTTTCCGGTCTCGGCCAGCGAGCGCATCACCGCGAGCAGCTCGTCGGTCTCCTGCGGGGTGAGCACCGCTGTCGGCTCGTCGAGGATGAGCAGGTCGACGTCGCGGGTCAGGGCCTTGACGATCTCGACGCGCTGCTGGGCGCCGACCGAGAGGTTCTCGACCAGCGCGTCGGGATCGACCGGCAGGCCGTACTTCTGGGAGGTCTCGAGCACGTCGCGGCGGCTGCGCCGGCGGTCGAGGATCCCGAGCGGACCGCCCCGGATCTCCTCGGCGCCGAGCGCGATGTTCTCGGCCACGGTGAAGACCGGTACCAGCATGAAGTGCTGGTGGACCATGCCGATGCCGGCGGCGATGGCGTCGCGGGGGCTGCGGAAGACCTTCTTCTCGCCGTCGACCAGGATCTCGCCCTCGTCCGGCTGGAGCAGGCCGTACAGCTGGTTCATCAGCGTCGATTTGCCGGCGCCGTTCTCACCGAGCAGGGCGTGGACCTCGCCCGGCTCGACGGTGATGTCGATGTGGTCGTTGGCCACCAGGTCGCCGAAGCGCTTGGTGATGCCGCGCAATTCGAGTCTCAGCGGAATCTCCTAAGCGCTCAGCTGCAGAACAGGGGAAACCGCCGCGCGGTTGCGAGCGAGGCTCACAACCGGCGGCGGCGAAATGTTACCTAGCGCAACGTCACTTCGGCGCGTTGGTCGACTCGACCTTGACCTTGCCCGAGACGATGTCCGCCTTCAGCGCGTCGACCTCGGACTTCAGGGTGGCGTCGATCTTGCTGTCGAACTTGTTGTACGGCGCCAGCGAGACGCCCTCGTTCTCCAGCTTGCCCAGGTAGCCCGGGGTGGCCGCGAGCGGCTTGCCGGTGGCGCCGGCGACGACCGCCTTCTCGACCGCGTCGGTGATGTTCTTGACGACGGTGGTCAGGAAGACGTCACAGAACTGCGCGGCGCTCTTGCAACCGTCCTGGTCGACCCAGACGATCGAGACCTTGCCGGACGAGCCCTGCGCGACCTCGGCCGCGCCCAGGCCGGTGCCGCCGGCGACGGGCAGGATCACGTCGGCGCCCTGGGCGACGAACGTGTTGGCCAGCGCCTTGCCCTTGGCCGGGCTGGCGAAGTCGTCGGTGAACGAGCCGGCCTGCTTGGCCTTGTCCCAGCCGAGGACCTGGACGTTGGCCTTCTTCTGCTCGTTGTAGTACTTCACGCCGTCGACGAAGCCGTCCATGAAGATGGCGACGGTCGGCAGCTTCATGCCGCCGAAGGTCGCGACCTTCTTGGTCTTCGAGTAGCCCGCGGCCAGGTAGCCGGCGAGGAACGCGGCCTCGTCGGTGGCGAACTGCATCGGGTAGACGTTGCTCTGGCCGGCGACGACGCCGTCCACGATGCCGAACTGCGCGCCGGTGTTCTCCGACGCGATCTTCTTGGTGGCGTCGATCATCAGACCGCCGACCGCGAGGGTGAAGTTGCACTTCTGCGTGACGAAGCCGCGCAGGTTGGGCTCGTAGTCGGCCTCGCTCGAGGACGCCGCGACCTTCGCGTCGACGTTGCTGGCCTGGCTCTTCGCGGCGTTGATTCCGGCCCACGCGGACGCGTTGAACGACTTGTCGTCGATGCCGCCGGTGTCGGTGACCATGCAGGCCTTGTATGCGGCGGCGGCAGCGTTCGAGCTGCCGCCGGCGGGAGTCTCGTCAGGGGCGTCGCCACAGGCCGCGGCAGCGAGCGTCAGCCCACCTGCCGCGAGAATCGCAACGATCCGCTTCCCACGTACTGGGCGCAAGACGCCCTCCTTCCAACGCACACCGACACATGTCGGTGAGTCTTCAACGCGGGAGCGTAGCCGCAGGCCAGGACGGCGGAGGCAGTTTGGTCCGGACTGTTGGCGCACCGTTATCTGCCCGCAATCGCAAGGCACACTGGCCGTCGCTTGTATCCGATACTGCGGCAATTTCCCGGGCCGGGCGGTAACAAGCCCTTAATCTTTCGGCGCACCGGCCGAGACAGTGGACAACTTGCGGCAAGTCCGCCATGCCCGGATTCCCAGGACGCCGACGACCGTGCCGACCGCCAGCGAAGTGACGATCAACACGGCGTGCACGATCAGAAAGGACGTCGGCCGCCCATCGGCGAACGAGCGGTCGTCCTGCCAGATCGCCAGGCCGAACCGGGGCCAGATCACCCAGGTCCACACCCCGACCGCCGTCAGGAAGACCGCCCATCGCCGCGAGATCACCATGCGCCCACTATCGCAGCGGGCCGGTCACTCACCTCGCCGGGACCAGCTCGGGTGAGGCCACCGTCTCCTCCACGACCTCCGCCGGGGCCGTTCCGAGCCGCTTGCGGCCGATCAACACCAGGACCAGGCCCCCGATGGCGTACGCCGTGAGCACGGCGGCCGGGAAGCTCGCCCCGCAGCCGTCGAAGTAGGAGGCCGAGCGCAGCAACGACCCGCCGGCGCCGATCGGCAACCACTGCCCGACCGCTCCCCACTGCTGCGGCAACAGTTCGGGCGCCGCCGAGAGGCCGGAGATCGCGTTACCGGCCAGGAAGAAAGTCAGCGCGCCGAGAACTCTGCCCGGCTCACTGAACAGGGCGGCCAGCCCGGCCACCGCGGCCGACATCCCGAGCGCGAACAGGCCCAGCGCCCCGGCCACGGCCAGGTAGTCACCTGGCACGATGCCGAGCCAGAAGTGCTGCAGGCGGCCCCGAGCCCGGCGAACGCGCCGTAGGCGAGCAGCCCGGCCACGCGGGCCGTGCGGTGCTTGAGCAGCAGGAAGACCATGATCCCGGCGATCATGCTGGTGATCGCGAGCGGCAGGAAGGCCGCCCCGAACCCGGCCCCGCGCGGGTCGTCCGCGTCGAGCGGCACGACGTCCTTCACCACGGCCCCGCCCGCACCGGCCGCCGCCGACCCGCCGGCGCGGCGGTCACCACCGCGTTCTTCTCCCTGGTCCCGGGCTATGCCCTGCAGCGGATCCTCACCGGCTCGCCGGACAAGGAGACCTACATGCGGGGCGTCCGGGAGCTGCTCAACCGGTAGGGACGGTCAGCCGGGCCGCTATCCGGGACCAGCCCTCGCGCACCTCGGCCTCGGTCGGCGGGCGGCCCGGGCGCACCCGCCTGGTCTCGTACTCCTCCTGGTCGTCCTTCTCGTCGAGGGGAGCCTCGGCGACCGCCCGGGCCAGCGCGATCTCTTCCCGGATGGACTCGGCGTCGGGCCGTGGCAGCAGGGGTTCGACCACCGCCATCAGGTCCTCGTCGGCCACGACGGCCTGGGCCAGGGCGAGCGCGTGCGCGCGCTCGTACGGCCCGCAGACCACGGGTTCCCAGTCCTCCTCGTCGCCGAGCGCGCCGATGGTGATGACCCAGGGGAGGTCGGCCACCGGCGATCCGGCGGGCAGGTCGAGCGTCACGAGAGTGCCCACGGGCACATCATTCCGGGCGGCTGTGCCGAATCCAGGTATTTTGCCCCACCGGAGCACTTTTATCGTCAGCTGACAGGTCGATCACGCGGCCGTGCGGGCTGGTCGCCGCCCAGGCCGCCCCGAAGAGCAGCAGCTGGTTGAAGACGTACAGGTAAACCAGCACGCCGACGGCCGAACCGACCAGTCCGTAGGCCGGGTTGCGCTGGACCAGGCCGACGAAGGACTTGCCCACGGTGTTGAGCAGGGTCACACCGATGCCCACTTGCAGGACCGGCGGGACCATCCGGCGCACCGTCATCCGCAGGCGCGGCACGGCGGCCAGCAGCGCCGCCGCGAGCAGCATGTTGACCGCCACCGTGAGCATCCAGCTCACCCCGGACTGGACGATGCCGTCGGCCATCCAGGCCAGCAGCTTCTCCAGGCCGTAGACGGCGAGCTGGCTGAGCGCCAGCAGGGCCAGGATGCCGAGCAGCACCAGCAGGTCGAGCGCCTGCCGCACCCCGATGTAGCCGGGCTGCTCGTTGAGGCGCCAGATCAGCCGCTGCGACGACCGGATCGCCTCGACCCAGGCGATACCGGTGAAGGTCAGGCCGATGATGCCCACGATGCCGACCGTCTTGCCGCTGGCCAGGATCGCCGGCACGTCGAGGAAGGGCAGGTTCTGCCGGAGGAAGTCGCTGACGACCTCGAACAGCTCCTTGTTGTTGTTCAGCAGGATGCCGAAGATCGAGTACCCGATCAGCAGCAGCGCGAAGACCGCGAAGAACCCGTAGTAGGCGATGGCCGCGGCCAGTCGCCCACCCTGCGCCTCCCAGAAACGCAGCAGGGCCCGGCTGAGGTGATCGAAGTACTTCGAGCGCCGGCGAAGGCGGAGAATCTGCATCTCCGCGGTGTCGTACGCCCGATCGATCGGATTCACGCGCTGAAGGTAGCCGAAAAACTACGAACCCAACGCGTAGTCGCGGCGGCGTTTCCACGGCCCTTCGCCGCCGTGCGAGAAGAGCGTGAAGGCCGGCACCGGAAACTTCGCCGAGAAGCCGGCCAGATCTTCGAACGCCGCGTCCAGGGCCTCGGCCGGCACGTCCTGGGCCACCGTCACATGCGGGTGGTACGGGAAGCGGGAGTCGCGGTTGACCTCGTCGGACGACGTGATCGCCTCGGCCAGGAGCTCACACTCACTGATGCCGACGGCCAGCGTCACGAACACCACCTCGGTGACCGGCCGGAACGTGCCGGTGCCGCGCAGGTGGATGGTGAACGGCGGCTGGGCCGCGGCCACCTTCTCGAGGTGACGCTCGATCGCCGGCAGCGCCTCGGTGCGCACCTCGGTCGGCCCCAGCAGCGTGACGTGGGCCGGGGTGTACGCCGCCTGCGGATCGCCCGCCTCGGCCCGGCGGCGAGTCAACTGCTCGCCCCAGGGCTCGGGGATGTCGATGGCCACACCGATGCGGGTAGTGAGCACCGTTGGTCAGACCTCGCGGGCGGGGGCCAGGAAACCGATGTTCTTGTACGCCTCGGCGAGCGTCCCCGACGCGACCGAGCGCGCCTTCTCGGCGCCGATCGCGAGCACCTTGTCGAGGTATCCGGGGTCGTCGAGGTAGGCGCGGGTCCGCTCCTGGATCGGCTTGACGAACTCGACCACGATCTCGGCCAGGTCCTTCTTGAGGTCGCCGTAGCCGCGTCCCTCGTACGCCTCGAGCAGATCGTCTATGGTCCGCGCGGTGAGCGCGGCGTAGATGGTGAGCAGGTTGCTCACGCCCGGCTTGTTCTCCTCGTCGTAGAGGATCTCGCGCCCGGTGTCGGTCACCGCGGACTTGATCTTCTTGGCCGAGCGGGCCGGGTCCTCGAGCAGCTCGATGATGCCGTTCGGCGACGAGGCCGACTTCGACATCTTCGACGTCGGGTCCTGGAGGTCGGTGATCTTCGCGGTGTCCTTGACGATGTACGCCGAGGGGACCGTGAACGTCTTGCCGAAGCGGGTGTTGTACCGCTGGGCCAGGTCGCGGGTGAGCTCGAGATGCTGCCGCTGGTCCTCGCCCACCGGCACCTGGTCGGCCTGGTAGAGCAGGATGTCGGCGGCCTGGAGGATCGGGTACGTGAACAGGCCGACGGTGGTGGAGTCGGCGGCCTTGGCCGACTTGTCCTTGAACTGGACCATCCGGCCGGCCTCGCCGAACCCGGTGATGCAGCTGAGCACCCAGCCGAGCTGCGCGTGCTCGGGCACGTGGGACTGGACGAACAGCGTGCAGCGCTCGGGGTCGAGCCCGGCGGCGAGCAGCTGCGCGGCCGAGATCCTGGTCCGGGCCCGCAGGGCGGCCGGGTCGTGGCCCATCGTGATCGCGTGCAGGTCGACGACGCAGTAGTACGCGTCGTGGGTCTCCTGCATCGCCACCCAGTTGCGCACCGCGCCGAGGTAGTTGCCGAGGTGGAACGAATCGGCGGTCGGCTGAATGCCGGAAAGCACGCGCGGGCGACGGGCGAGATCGGACATGAGCCCATTGTGTCAGTCCCCCACGGCGAGGCGCGAACACCCCGGCGGGCCCTGTCGCATGTTCGAACCTGTTGACTTTTGATCGAAAGTGGTGGAACGTAGGCTTGACTGAAAAGCCCAGCTAGGGGGAACCGCACCGTGAAACTGCTCGTCACCGGGGGTGCCGGCTACGTAGGCAGCATCACCAGCCGCCTGTTGCTCGACGCCGGACACGAGGTTGTCGTCCTCGACAGTCTGGTCCGCGGCTTCCGTGAGGCCGTCGCGCCCGACGCCACCTTCGTCCAGGCCGACATCGCCGACGCCGCCCAGGTGCTGACCCCCGAGGCCGGCTTCGACGCGGTGCTGCACTTCGCCGGGCTCATCCAGGCCGGCGAGTCGATGAGCAAGCCCGAGCTGTACTGGCACGACAACGTGGTGAAGTCGCTGGCCCTGCTCGACGCGATCCGCGCCGCCCGGGTGCCGCGGGTCATCTTCTCCTCCACCGCCGCCGTCTACGGCAACCCGGTCGAGCTGCCGATCACCGAGAACGCGGCCAAGGCGCCCACCAACACGTACGGCGCGACCAAGCTGGCGTTCGACTACGCGCTCACCTCGGAGACGTTCGCGCACAACCTGGCGGCGGTCTCCCTGCGGTACTTCAACGTCGCGGGAGCCTACATCCGCGACGGCCACGAGATCGGCGAGCGGCACGACCCCGAGACCCACCTGATCCCGATCACGCTGCAGGCCGCGGCCGGCAAGCGCGACAAGCTCCAGCTGTTCGGCGACGACTACCCGACGCCCGACGGCACCTGCGTGCGCGACTACATCCACGTGGAAGACCTGGCCCGCGCCCACCTCCTCGCGCTGGACGCCGCCACCCCCGGCGAGCACCGCATCTACAACCTGGGCAACGGCAACGGCTTCTCCAACCGCCAGGTCGTCGAGGCGGCCCGCGAGGTCACCGGGGCCGAGCTGCCGATCGAGATCGCCCCGCGCCGCGAGGGTGACCCGGCCACCCTGGTCGCCTCGTCCGCTCGCGCCCGCGAGGACCTGGGCTGGGTGCCGGAAAAGAACACCCTGCAGGACATGATCGGCGACGCCTGGACCTTCTACCGAAAGCACGTCCTGTCCGACCACCCCACCGCCGCCCTTAACCGGACTGAAGGCTGACATGAGTGTCGTGACTGACGCCGTCGAGGCGTACCGCAAGCAGTTCGGTTCCGAACCTCAAGGCCTTTGGGCCGCGCCCGGCCGGGTCAACCTGATCGGCGAGCACACCGACTACAACGACGGGTTCGTGCTGCCGTTCGCGCTGCCGCAGCGCACCGTGGCCGCGGTCAGCCCGGCCCCGGCCGGCGAGTGGACCGTCTGCTCGACCTTCACCGACGAGGCCGTCTCCTTCGGGCTGACCCGGCCCGGCGAGGTCACCGGCTGGGCCGCCTACGTGGCCGGTGTCGTCTGGGCGCTGGCCGAGGACGGCCACGAGGTGCCCGGCGCCCGCATCGCGCTCGCCTCCGAGGTGCCGCTCGGCTCCGGCCTGTCGTCGTCGGCCGCCCTGGAGTCGGCCGTGCTGACCGCGCTGATCGACCTGGGCCGGCTGGACGTGCCGCTCGAGCGGCGGCCGTCGATCGCCCAGCGGGCCGAGAACGTCTACGTGGGCGCGCCCACCGGCATCATGGACCAGTCGGCCTCGATCCGGTGCCAGGAGGGCAAGGCCCTCTTCCTCGACTGCCGCTCGTTCGAGGTCGACCAGATCCCGTTCGACCTGGCCGCCGAGGGCCTGGCCATCCTGGTCATCAACAGCAACGCCCCGCACCAGCACGTCGACGGCGAGTACGGCGCCCGCCGCAAGTCGTGCGAGGAGGCCGCCGCGATCCTGGGCGTCCCCGCGCTGCGCGACATCTCGGTGGCCGACCTCGACACCGCCCTGTCCCGCCTCGACGACGAGGTGATGCGCCGTCGGGTGCGCCACATCGTCACCGAGGACCAGCGGGTGCTCGACACGGTCGCCCTGCTCCGCGAGGGGCGCGTCCGCGAGATCGGCCCGGTGCTGACCGCCGGGCACGCCTCGATGCGCGACGACTTCGAGATCACCGTGGCCCAGGTCGACGTCGCGGTCGAGGCCGCGATCGCGGCCGGCGCTCTCGGCGCCCGGATGACCGGCGGCGGTTTCGGCGGCTGCGTCCTGGCCCTCATCGAGGCCGGCCAGGCCGATGTGACCACCGGGGCGGTCGAGGCGGCGTACGCCGAACGGGGTTTCCAGGCGCCCACCTGCTGGACCGTCACGGCCGGGCCCGGCGCGACCGCGATCACCGCCTAGGAACGCTTCAGGTCATGCCCCCGCGGGTATGTGCGGGGGCATGACCACTCCACGGGAAACAGAGCAGAACGAGCCGAACGAGTTCGGCTTCGCCGGGGCCGGCACCGCACCGCAGCCCGAGCGGGAGCCCGCCGAGGGCTTCGGCGAGAGCATCGCCGTTCCGGCCGGTGACCTGACCGGCTCGATCGTCGAGGCGATCGAGGAGGCGGCGGAGGGCCGCCACCACCACCAGGACGAGTCCTAGGGCACCGGCTGCGCCTCGGCGGTCGGCCCCTTGACCACCGGGCGCTCGTCGATCCACTCCACCCGGTCGAGCCACAGCTGCCGGCCGGGGACCACGCTGCCCACCGCGCCGTCCGGCCAGGCGTGGTAGAGCATCCAGGTCGCGCCGCTGGGCAGGGTGACGAGGAAGCCGTGGCCGGGTCCGGCCGCGGCGGCCGACGAGCGCAGGATCGGGTTCTCCGGCGCCTTGCGGCACGGGCCGAGCGGGCCGTCGCAGATCGCGTAGCCCAGGGCGTACGCGTCGGCGTCGAACGCGTTGGCCGAGTAGAAGAGGTAGAG
This sequence comes from Actinoplanes sp. NPDC048796, assembly GCF_040650035.1. NCBI lineage: Bacteria > Bacillati > Actinomycetota > Actinomycetes > Micromonosporales > Micromonosporaceae > Actinoplanes > Actinoplanes sp. NPDC048796. The sequence goes on from NZ_JBEZGO010000003.1 coordinate 67,744, forward strand.
CTTTCCGTCGTGGCGCACCATCTGGGGTGCCTCGATGACGTGCGCCTCCCAGTCGGCGTCGTTGCGCAGTAGGCGCTTGCTCTCGCCGGCGATCGCGCGGCCGGAGTCGTCGAGCCGGGCGCCGTACAGGTAGGTCGGCTGCCCGATCGCGTTGCCGTCGTTCTTCCAGTAAAGCCAGCGGCCGCCGGACTCGTCTTCATAGGGGCTGGCGTCGATCGACCCGCCCTCGTCGGCCTGGCAGACCAGCGGCTCGTCCGAGTCGTCGGCGAACGGGCCGGCGGGCGCGCCGGCCACGGCGACACCGACGCACTGCCGTCCGGTCGCGGTCGCCCGGGCCGTGTAGTACAGCAGGTAGGTGCCGCCCGGGCCCTCGATCACCTCGGGCGCCCAGGTGTGCCCGCGCTCGGCCCACTTGCCCACCCGCGGCAGGGCATCGCCCGCGGCGGTCCAGTGCACGAGATCGGCCGAGGTCAGGATCGGTACGTTCTGGGTCTCATTGTTGGTTCCGTACGCGTACCAGGTTCCGTCCACGAGAAGAGCGCCCGGATCGGGGAAGTTCTGGTCGAAGACCGGATTGGTGAAGGTGTCCACTTTGTTCCCCTCCGGAGGCGGGTCGGCGCCGCACGCGGCCAGCAGTACGAGCGACGCCACCAACCAAAATCTCACCACCGGTAGAACCGGAGGTAGTCGAACGACGCCGTGACCGCCGGCTCGGCCCCGCCGTGCGCCACCAGCCCGAGGCGGGGCGAGCTGTCAGCGGGCAGGGTCCAGGTCCCGCCCCACGTCCAGCGCTTGCCGTCGCGGCTGACCCCGGCCCGGTACTCGTGCTCGCCGTTGGCCGGGTCGATCCGGTGGGCCAGGCGCAGCCACGTCGTCTCGAGTCCCGGAGTGCCGGCGATCGTGCCCCCGTAGGACAGCGCGCCCGCGTACGGCATCTCCTTGCCGAACTCGACCTGCCGCGTGTTCCAGATCGCCACCGCGCTGAGCCGGGCGAAAAGATCGTCGTCGGCGTACGCGATGAGGCCGGCCTGCTGGTAGTTGCGCACCGTGTCCTCGCCCAGCGGAAGCGTCAGCTTCGTCTCCGCGATCCACGATCCCGGCGGCGGGTCGCGCAGCAGCACGCCCGCGTTGTTCGACGTGCCGGTCAGGTCGGCGCCCTGCACCGGCCAGCGCAGCGCTCCCCCGCTGACCGTGACGGCCGGGTCAGGCCGGACGAAGTCCCAGTTCGTGCCGAGGGTGGCGAACTCGGTGGAGTACGCCGGCAGCGGCCGTCCGGGCCGCGGCACCGGCCGGCGGTCGACGGTGGGCCAGCCGTCGACCCAGTACAGCCGGTCGAGCAGCATCGGGCGCTCGTTGATGCCGAACGGCTCGTCGAGGTACGGATCGTCGCGGTCGATCGCGTGGTAGACCAGCCAGTCCCGGCCGGAGCGGTCGGTGATCAGTCCGTTGTGGCCGGTGCCGACCCAGCGGTCGCCGTTCGGCGCGACCACCGGGGTGCCGCCGGCCCGGGAGACGTCGAGCCGCAGGCCGTCGCGGTCGGTGAACGGGCCGAGCGGGCTGCGCGAGCGGCCCACCGAGACCGAGTATCCGGTGGTCGGGCCGGCGCAGCAGTTGGCCGAGGAGGCGAACAGGTAGTACCAGCCGTCGCGCCGGACGACGTACGCGCCCTCGAACTTGTTGTCGATCGCGACCCGCGTCGGCGTGCCGGTGATCCGCAGGCCGTCGGCGGTGAGCTCGCTGACCCAGATGCCGCCGAAGTAGCTGCCGTAGTAGAGGTATTTGCGGCCGTCGGGCGTGGTCAGCTGGGCCGGGTCGAAGGTCCACCACCAGCCGCCGCCGGGGGCCGCGCGCGGCGGCACGGCCGGTTCGGCCGTGAAGGTCCACGGTCCGGTCGGCGTGGGCGCGGTGGCGACGCCGATCGCCGACGCCCCGGGGGACGTCTCGGTCACGGTCACGTACATGACCCAGCGGCCGCCGATCTTGCGAACGTCGGGAGCCCAGAGGGAGGCGCCCTCCGCCGCGTAGGAGGGCAGGCCGGTGAAGGCGTCGCCCACGTACTTCCAGTTCGCCAGGTCGGCCGAACGCGCCATCGGGATGCGATGCGGCGTGCGCTCGCCCTCACGCAACGGGTCGGAGGTGCCGTACGCGTAATAGAGCCCGTCGTCTCCCCGGACGATGACCGGGTCGGCGAAGGTGTCGGCGAAGGAGGCGGAAACGGGGTTCTGCGGCCGGGGCTTTCCGGCGGCCGTCAGAGCGGGCAGGAGCAGCAGCGCCGCAACCGCGGCGACCAGGCGTCGCATGGTCATCCTTTCAGGCCGGAGCGGGAGACACCCTCGATGACGTAGCGCTGCGCCACCACGAACAGCAGCAGCACCGGAATGCTGGCGATCAGCGCGCCCGCCATGATCACCGGGTAGTTGATCGTGTAGGCGCCCTGCAGGATCGCCAGGCCGGGCGGCAGCGTGAACTGGTCGGGGCTGAACAGCACGTAGATCGGCCAGATGAAGTCGTTCCAGTTGGTCAGGAAGCTGATCACCGCGAGGGTGGCCAGGGCCGGCTTCGACAGCGGCAGCACCACCCGGGTGAAGATCTGCCAGGAGTTGGCCCCCTCGAGCACGGCCGCCTCCTCCAACTCCCGGGGCAGGCCCAGGAAGAACTGCCGCAGGAAGAAGACGCCGAATGCGCCGGCCGCCCCCGGGATGATCAGCGCCCAGAGGGTGTCGAGCATGCCGAACCGGTCGACGATCAGGAAGTTCGGGATGATCAGCACGAAGCTCGGGATGAAGAGCGTCGCGATGATCATGCCGAAGATCAGCCGCTTGAACCGGAACTCCAGGCGGGCCAGGGCGTACGCGGCCATCGAGGCGATCGCCAGCACGAGCAGTGCCTGCCCGGTCGCGGCCAGCACGCTGTTGAGGAACCAGCGCAGCACCGGCGTCTGGTCGTTGCCCATCAGCGTGTCGAAGGCGCTGGTGGTGGGCTCCTGCGGGAACACCGTCGGCGGTACCCGGGTCGCCTCGCCGGGCGTCTTGAACGCGGTGAGCAGCATCCACACCAGGGGCGCGATGAAGACCAGACTGAGTCCGATCAGGACGGTGTACCAGGCGATGGGCCGTACGCGTCTCATGATGCGTCCTTCTCCCGGAACAGGCGGAACACGATCGCGCTGATCAGCAGCAGGCCGACGGTGAGCAGGTAGCTCATGGCGGCGGCGCTGCCCATCTTGTAGTCGGCCAGGCCGACCTGGGCGATGTACATGATCGCCGTGCGGGTCTCGGTGCCGGGCGCGCCCTGCGTGATCAGGTACGACTGCCCGAACATGTTGGCCGACACCAGGATCGTGTTGACGGTGACGAACAGCAGCACCGGGCGCAGGCCGGGCAGCGTCACGTGCCGGAACTCGGCCCATTTGCCGCCGCCGTCGATGCGGGCCGCCTCGTACAGCTCGCGCGGAATGTCCTGGAGCCCGGCCAGGTAGATCACCGCGTTGAAGCCGAGCGTCCACCAGACCGTGACACCGACCAGCGTGACCCAGGCCCACGGGAGCGCCGTCGTCCACGGCGCCGCGCCGGGCAGGATCGCGTTGACCACACCCAGGTTCGGGTCGAGCAGGAAACGCCAGAGCACACCGATCACGGCCACGCCCAGGACGTACGGCGCGAAGTAGACCGCCCGGAAGAAGGTCCGCCCCGGGAAGCGGCGGTTGAGCATCAACGCGATCGCCAGCGGCACGGTCAGCAGCAGCGGCACGCTGAGGACCGTGAAGATCCCGGTCGCCGACATGCTCTCCCAGAAGAAGCTGAAGACGGCCGAACTCGAGTCGAACAGCGCCTTGTAGTTGTCGAGCCCCACGAACGGCTTGCCCGGCAGCAGGTAGTCCCAGTCGTGCAGGCTGATCCACAATCCGTAGACCGCCGGAGCCAGCACGAACGTCGCGAAGACCACGAAGTACGGCAGGACGAAGAGGTACGGGGTGAGCGTGCCGGTACGCCGGATCCGGCCCCCGGCACGCGGTTCCGTCCTCGCCTGCTCCTTGACTGCCAGGTCAGCTGCCATACTTCTTCGCGTTCTGCTCCAGGAGCTGGTTGGCCTTGGCGGCGCCGTCGGACAGCGCCTTGGCCGGCTCCTTACGTCCCAGGACAGCCTCGTTGATCGCGGTGACCACGGTGGCCATCGCGTCCGCGATGCCCGGCTTCGGCGGCAGGAAGTGCAGGTCGTCGATCTGCGAGCCGATCGCCGCCTGCTCCGGCAGCGCCTTGAACTCGGCGCTGTCGCGGATCTCGGCCCGGGCCGGCACCTGGCCGCCCTTGGCCCACTCGATCGAGTGCTGGCTGATCCAGTTGATGAAGACCTTGCCCGCGGCCAGCTTGTTCTCGTCCTTGGCCTTCTGCTTGAACTGCACGAACTGGTGGGAGCCGGCCCACGCCGCCTTCTGCGTGCCGATCTGCGGCAGCGGCGCCACACCCCACTGGAGGTTCTTGTCCTCCTTGAGCGTGTTGATGGTCCAGATGCCGTTCCAGTTGAAGGCGTTCTTGCCGTTGCGGAAGGCCACGAGGTCGGCGTCCTGGGCCACGTTCTTGGGGCTCCAGCCGTTCTTGACGTGGTCGGTCATCCAGGTCAGCGCCTGCACTCCGGGCTGCTCGGCGTAGAGCGCCTTGGTCGCCTGCTCGTCGAAGAGGTTGCCGCCGAACTGCCAGAGCAGGGACTGGAACTGCATGCTGCCGGTGAACTCGAACGGGGTGACCCAGTCGCCCTGGATGCCCTTGGCCTTCATCTGCTCCAGCGCGGCCTTGTACTCCTCGTCGGTGGCCGGTGGCTTCGACGGGTCGAGGCCGGCCTTCTCCATGACCGTCTTGTTGTAGAAGAAGCCAAGTGGGTGCACATCGAGCGGTATCGCGTAGCGGGTGTTGTTGTAGACGCCCGCGTTCCACACCGGCGGCGAGAAGTCCTCAGCCTTGAAGTTCAGCGCCTTGGCCAGGTCCTCCAGGGGCAGGATCACGCCTCGCGCGGCGTTCGTGGCCACGTTGTCGACGTGCATGATGCCGAGGTCGGGGCCGTTGCCGGTGGCGACCGCGGCCGGCACCTTCTGGTAGTAGTCGGCCCACTGGTAGGTGTTCATCGAGACCTTGATGTTCGGGTGCTCGGTGTTGAACTGGTCGACCAGCTTCTTCATGAACGGGCCGTCACCACCGGTGAAGCCGTTCCAGAAGGCCAGGGCCACGTTCGGGCCGGTGTACGCCGTCGGCGCCGGCGCGGCGTTCTGCCCGCCTCCGGTGACTTTCTCGTTCGGTCCGCTGTCGCCGCACGCGCTCAGGAGCACGGCTCCACCGGCGCCGGCACCGAGGCCGAGCAGGCCTCGACGAGAGAACTGAAGATTCACTATGACTCCTCGGGAGTGAGGCACAGGGCGTGCCAGGAGACGGGCGGGAGGACGAGCTCGCTCGCCGGGGAGACGGCCGTCTCGCCGGTGAGCGTGAAGTGCCGCGCCAGGCGGTGCCGCGGGAAGGCCCGCAGGTCGAGGCTGAGCGGCAGCGGCTCGGTGCCGCGGTTGACGACGAAGATCGTGAGGTCGCCGGTCTGTTCGTCGTGGGTGGCGACGGCGTCGGCCGCGGGCACCTCGCCGTAGCGGCCGGTGGTCATCGCCGGCGCGGTCAGCGCGGGCCGCAACACCGTGCCGCGGGCCAGCCGGGCGGTGTGCGCGAACGGGTGGAAGATGGTCTGCCGCCAGGCCCGGCCCCCGGGCTCGGTCCGGATCGGCGCGATCACGTTCACCAGCTGGGCCTGGCAGCCGACGGCCAGCCGGTCGGCGTGGCGCAGCATGCTGATCAGCAGGTTGCCGACCACCATGGCGTCGGTGTCGTTGTAGTCGTCCTCGATCAGGGCCGGCAGCTCCTCGATGTCCCGGTCCTCGGGCTCGGTGAAGCGGCTCTGGTACCAGACGTTCCACTCGTCGAGCGAGAGCTTGATGCGCTTGCTGCGGCGCAGCTTCGCCCGTACGAAATCGGCAGTGGCGACGACGTCGTCGATGAACCCGTCGAGGTCCACCGCGGACGCCCGGAAGGTGGCCTCGTCGTACTTCTCCGGGTCGTAGTAGTTGTGCAGCGAGATGTAGTCGACCTGGTCGTACGCCTGCTCGAGGACCGTCGCCTCCCAGGACGCGAAGGTCGGCATGCCCGAGTTGGAGCTGCCGCAGGCGACCAGCTCGATGCTCGGGTCGACCCGCTTCATGGCGTGCCCGGCCCGGGCCGCCAGCTGGCCGTACTCGAGGGCGGTGAGGCTGCCGATCTGCCACGGGCCGTCCATCTCGTTGCCCAGGCACCACAGCTTCACGTCGTGCGGCCGGGCCACGCCGTGCTTGCGGCGCAGATCGGCCGCGGCCGTGCCGTCGGCCAGATTGCAGTACTCGACGAGCTCGGCCGCGGCCTCCACGCCCCGGGTGCCGAGGTTGACCGCCATCATCGGCTCGACGCCGGCCAGGCCGGTCCATCGCATGAATTCGTTGAGCCCGAAGGCGTTGCTCTCCAGGGCGCGCCAGGCCAGGTCGAGGCGGCGCGGACGGTCGCCGCGCGGGCCGACGCCGTCCTCCCAGCGGTAACCGGAGACGAAGTTGCCGCCCGGATAGCGCACGGTGCTGACGCCGAGCTCACGGACCAGCTCGAGCACGTCGCCCCGCAGGCCGTCGTCGTCGGCGGTGGAGTGACCGGGTTCGAAGATGCCGGTGTAGACGCAGCGGCCCATGTGCTCCACGAAGGAGCCGAAGAGCCGGCGGTCGACCGGTGCGACGGAGAAGGCGGGATCGAGAGTGAGGTGCGCCACTGCCATGCCACGTTTTTACAACGTTGCATTCATCGTTGTAAAGAGACCGCGGTCGACGTTGCGAAATATGGCTGTAACTTGTTACCCGACGGTGGTGCTCTCGCGGACCACCAAACGGTGGTCGACGCGCAGCTCCCGCGGCGCGCCGGAGGCGGCCGGGCCGTCGCCGAGCCGCTCGGCCAGCAGGTCGACGGCGAGCTGGGCGATCCGCGGGGCGTCCGGCGCGATGGTGCTCAGCGTCGGCGTCGAGAACCGGCCGTCCTCGATGTCGTCGAAGCCGATCACGGCGACGTCGCCGGGCACGCTCAGGCCACGTTCCAGCAGCGTGCGAATGGCACCGAGGGCGAGCAGGTCGTTGAAGCAGAAGACCGCGTCCGGCGGCTCGCCCTCGTCCAGCAAACGGGCCATCGCGGCCGCGCCGTCGGCCCGGTGGAAGCTCTCCACCGGCGTCTCGACGCTCTCCAGCCCGGCCTCGGCCAGCACCGACCGGTAGCCGGCCAGCCGCTGGTGCGAGGTCACGGCCGAGGGGCTGTCCTGCACGCCGATCGCGGCGATGCGCCGGCGGCCCAGCGAGCGCAGATGCCGGGTCGCGTCGGCCGCGGCCGCGGTGTTGTCTATCGCCACGTGATCGGCCGGACCGTGCCACACCCGCTCGCCGAGCAGCACCATCGGGGTCCCGCTCTCGACGGCCAGCTCCTCGCCGGCCAGGGCCAAGGGGCTGAAGATGAGCCCGTCGATGGCGTGCCGGCGCAGACCGGCGACCAGGTTGCGCTCACGCTCCGCGTGCCCGTCGGTCTGGTCGATCAGGACGGTCCAGGAACGCTGTTCGGCCGCCTGCACGATCAGGCCCGCGATCTCGGCGAAGTAGGGCGACTGGAGCTCGGGCACGGCCAGGGCGATCACCCCGGAACGGCCGCTGCGCAGCTGACGGGCGGCCATGTTGGGCACGTAGCCGAGCGCCTCGATGGCGGCCTGCACCCGGGCGCGCGTGGCCGGGGCCACGTGCACATAACCGTTGACGACATTGGAGACCGTCTTGATCGACACACCGGCCCGCGCGGCGACATCCTTGAGGCCCGGCGGCACGAATGTGGACTATACAACGTTGCAGTACTTAAGTCCGATCACCCGGCGGAGCTAAGGCCCGACTAGTCGATCTGCGTTCGCGGTTACCGTGACGTCATGTCCATGAGCGCAGCGTGTCTGCCGGTTCCCGCGTCCGTCCGCATCGAGAGCGACGTCGACGCCGCCGTCGCGCTCCTCACCGTCGACGGTGTCTGGGACAAGGAGCTCTGGCAGACGGCCAGCGTGACCCTGCGCAAATGCCTGGCCGAACATCCCGAGGCGCTCATCGTCGACCTGACCGGGCTCGACGACCCGTCCGGGCGCTCCGCACCGGCCTGGATGACCGCCCGCGACATGGCGGCCAAGATGGACCCGCCGGTTCAGCTGGCCCTGTGCATCCCGCCCGATCTGCCCCTGGCCGACAGGATGCAGCGCCTCGGCGCCCCGCGGTTCCTGCCCGTCTACGCCAAGGTGCGCCAGGCCCGGGTCGCCATCGCGAGCCGCCTGCCGCTGGTCGAACGCCTGATGCTGACCCTGCCCCCCGAACCGGAGGCGCCCAGCGCCGCCCGCAACCTGGTCAGCGACGCCTGCCTGGCCTGGGGCCTGGCCCACCTGCTGCACCCGAGCCGCACCGTCACCTCGGAACTGGTCACCAACGCGGTCGAGCACGCCCGCAGCGAGATGACGGTGATGGTCAGCCTGCGTGGCCGGGGACTGCACGTGTGCGTGGCCGACCGGTCCCCCGAGATGCCGCGCCTGATCAAGCCGGCCCGGATCCGTCGCGGCCGGCCCCTGGACCAGCGCGGGCTGGGGCTCCGGCTCGTCATGGAGACGGCCGTGGCCTGGGGCGCGTTGCCCACCCGCACCGGCAAGGTGGTGTGGGCAACGCTCCAGCCGCCTCGGGCCGCTACTGAGCCTCGATGATCATTCCGGCGCCGACCGTACGGTTGGTGCTCTCGTCGATCAGGATGAAACCGCCGGTGGTGCGGTTGCGCCGGTACTCGTCGGCGAGCAGCGGCACGGTGGTACGCAGGCGCACCCGGCCGATCTCGTTGAGCTTCAGCTCGCCCGCCGCCTCGTCCCGGTGCAGGGTGTTGACGTCCAGCCGGTACTGAAGACCGCGCACGACCGTCCGGGCCGACCGGGTGGTGTGCTTGATGGCGTACTTGCCGCCGACGCGCAGCGGCGCCGACTCGTCCATCCAGCAGACCATCGCCTCGATGTCCTGGGCGACCGCCGGCGCGTTGTGCGGGCGGCAGATCAGGTCGCCGCGCGAGATGTCGATCTCGTCGGCCAGCCGGACCGTGACCGACATGGGCGGGAACGCCTCGTCGACCGGACCGTCGGCGGTGTCGATCGCCGCGATCTTGCTGGTCAGACCGGACGGCAGCACCATCACGTCGTCGCCCGGCTTGAGCACACCGGAGGCGACCTGACCGGCGTAGCCGCGGTAGTCGGTGACCGTGGTCGACTGCGGGCGGATCACGTACTGCACCGGGAAGCGCACGTCGACCAGGTTGCGGTCGCTGGCGATGTGCACGTGCTCCAGGTGGTGCAGCAGCGACGGCCCGTCGTACCAGGGGCTGTTCTCCGACCGCGACGCGATGTTGTCGCCGTTGAGCGCCGACACCGGGATGATCGTCAGGTCGGTGATCTCGAGCTTGGCCGCGAACGAGGTGAACTCGTCGGCGATCCGGTCGTAGACCGCCTTGTCCCAGTCGACCAGGTCCATCTTGTTGATGCAGAGCACCAGGTGCGGCACCCGCAGCAGCGACGTCAGGAACGCGTGCCGGCGGGACTGCTCGACCAGGCCCTTACGGGCGTCGACCAGGATCAGCGCCAGGTCGGCGGTCGAGGCGCCGGTGACCATGTTCCGGGTGTACTGGATGTGCCCCGGGGTGTCGGCGATGATGAACTTGCGCCGCGGGGTGGCGAAGTAGCGGTACGCCACGTCGATGGTGATGCCCTGCTCGCGCTCGGCCCGCAGGCCGTCGGTGAGCAGCGCCAGGTTGGTGTACTCGTCGCCGCGCGACGCGCTGGCCGCCTCGACGGCCTCCAACTGGTCGGCGAAGATCGTCTTGGTGTCGTACAGGAGACGCCCGATCAGGGTGGACTTCCCGTCGTCCACGCTGCCCGCGGTGGCGAACCGCAGCAGGTCCATGCGCGCCGCGGGCGCCGTCTCGGTGTCCAGGACGGCCTGACTCATCAGAAGTAACCCTCTCGCTTGCGGTCTTCCATCGCGGCCTCGCTGACCTTGTCGTCACCGCGGGTCGCGCCCCGCTCGGTGATCCGGGTCGCGGCGACCTCGTCGATCACCTTTTCCACCGTGTCGGCCTCGGAGAGCACGGCGGCGGTCTGCGAGGCGTCGCCCACCGTGCGGTAGCGGACGCGGCGCACCTCGGAGGTCTCGCCGTCCCGGAGCTGGATGAACTCGTTCACCGCGTAGAACATCCCGTTGCGCTCGACGACCTCACGGTCGTGCGCGTAGTAGATGCTCGGCAGCGGGACCTGCTCCTTGGCGATGTAGTGCCAGATGTCCAGCTCGGTCCAGTTGGAGAGCGGGAACACCCGGATCGACTCGCCCGGGTGGTGCCGGCCGTTGTAGAGCGCCCACAGCTCGGGACGCTGGTTCTTCGGGTCCCACTGGCCGAACTCGTCGCGGAAGCTGAACATGCGCTCCTTGGCGCGCGCCTTCTCCTCGTCGCGACGGGCGCCGCCGAACAGGGCGTCGAAGCGGTATTTCTCGACGGCGGCCAGCAGCACCGGGGTCTGGATGCGGTTGCGGGTGCCGTCGGGCAGCTCGCGGACCAGGCCGGTGTCGATCGCCTCCTGGACGCTAGCCACCACGAGATTGAGGCCGAGGGTGGCGACCCGGGTGTCGCGGTAGTCCAGCACCTCGGGAAAGTTGTGCCCGGTGTCGACGTGCATGACGGGGAAGGGGATGCGGGCCGGGGCGAAGGCCTTCTCGGCCAGCCGCAGCATGACGATCGAGTCCTTGCCACCCGAGAAGAGCAGGACGGGACGCTCGAACTCGGCCATCACCTCGCGCATCACGAAGATGGCCTCGGCTTCGAGGGCATCCAGATGCGAGACGCGGTACGGCTTCGTCTGGCTCATGGTGGTATCCAGACCTTTCCGGGGCTTGCGGTTGAGAGTGTTACCTAGGGGGAACCGTCATTGTGACGGAAGGTGACGCTGCAACGCTGCAAGTAACCGAGGAGCGAGATCCTTACGGCACACCACCAGGTCCGGCAACTTAGGGTCGGCCTCGTTGTATCTCAGCGTAGAACCGTCGATACGGGAAGCGTGCAAACCCGTGGCCAGCGCCACAGCGACCGGCGCGGCCGAGTCCCACTCGTACTGTCCGCCGGCGTGCACGTACGCGTCGGCGTCGCCGTTGATCACTGCGGCGATCTTGACGCCGGCCGAGCCCATCGGCACCAGCTCGGCCCCGAGCTCCTCGGCCAGGGCCGTGACGAAGGCCGGCGGCCGGGTCCGGCTGGCCGCGATCCGGATCGGCCCGCCCGTCGCCGACTCCAGCGGCAGCGGCGGGTAGGCCGGCGCGTGGTCGGTGGCGATCGTCCGGTGCTGCGCGGGCATCGCGACCGCGCCCGCGGCCAGGCAGGCCGGGCTCCCGCAGTCGGCCGTCCAGAGAGCCACGTGCACGGCCCAGTCGGATCGGCCCTCCTCGGAGAACTCGCGGGTGCCGTCGAGCGGGTCGACGATCCAGACCCGGCCCGCGCTCAGCCGCTCCGGGCGTACGCTGCCCGGCTCGCCGTCACGCCAGGCCGCCCGCGCGTGGTCGTCCTCCTCGGACAGCACCGCGTCGGCCGGGCGCCACCGCGCGAGCTCGGCCCGCATCAGGTCGTGCGCGGCCTTGTCGCCGGCCGCCTTGAGGGCGGCGGCGTCGCCGTACCCCATCTCGTCGCGCACCCGAAGCAGCACCTGGCCGGCCTTGTCGGCCAGCCAGCGGGCGAAGGCGCCGTCGGTCACCGGCGCGTGGCCCAGGTCCAGGGTCTCCCGTTGCGAAGTCACGCGCGCCGACGTCTCTGTCCGCTCGCCCATGCTCTTGTCTCCCCATTGATTCAGTACGCCCCGGACGACCGCACCACAGCCGTCATCGTGCGCAACAGGATGACGAGGTCCAAACTGAGGGACCAGTTCTCCACATAGCGCAGGTCCAGCCGGACCGCTTCCTCCCACGGTAGATCCGAACGTCCGGATACCTGCCACAGGCCCGTCATGCCCGGCTTGACGGCGAGCCGGCGCCGCACGTCGTCGGCGTACGCCGCGACCTCGGCCGGCAGCGGCGGACGCGGCCCCACCAGGGACATCTGCCCCAGCACCACGTTGAGCAGCTGAGGCAGCTCGTCCAGGGAGAACCGGCGCAGATATCGCCCGACCGGGGTGACCCGCGGATCATCACGAATCTTGAAGAGCACGCCGTCGTGCTCGTTGAGATGCTTCAGCTCGGCCAGGCGGGCCTCGGCATCGACATACATGCTGCGGAACTTGTAGATGCGGAAGTGACTGCCGTCACGACCCACCCGCACCTGACGAAAGAGTACCGGCCCGCGCGAGGTGACCCGCACACACAGTGCGACGCCCAGCAGCAGCGGCCCGAAGAGCACCAGCAGGGCCAGCGCGCCGAGCCGGTCCACCGCCTCCTTGACCAGCCGCGACCCGCCGTGCAGACGGGGATGCTCGACGTGCAGCATCGGCAGCCCGTCGAAGGGCCGGATCGTGGTCCGGGCGCCGGCCACGTCGACCAGGGCGCTGGCCACCACCAGGTCGACCTCGTCCCGCTCGAGCCGCCAGGCCAGCCGCCGCAGCTGCTCGCCGTCGAGCTCGGGGCAGCTCAGCACCACCACGGTGTCGGCGTCGGCCTGCTCGACCGCGGCGGCCACGTCGTCGAACGTGCCGTAGACGACCAGGCCGTTGACCCCGGCGCCGTCGTGGCCCGGCGGCAGGCAGGCGCCGACCACCTCGAGCCCGTGGTAGCGCTCCCGCCGCAGCTGCCGGGCCATCCCGATGATCGACAGCTCGTGGCCGACCAGGATCACCCGGCGCAGGTTCTCGCCCCGGGCGCGGGCCAGATGCAGCCGCTTGCGCAACGCGAAACGCAGCACCGCCGAGGCGCCGATCGCCGTCGGCAGGGCGGCCAGGACATAGCTGCGGGCCAGATCGAGATCGAGGGCGTACGACACCAGGGCCGCCCCCGCGATCAGGCCGACCCCGCCGCGGAGCACGCGCTGATATTCGTCGGTCCCGACGAAGAGATAGCGCCGCTCGTAGGCCCGCGACACGGCGAGCACGACCAGCAGCAGGACCGGCAGGAAAGCCGAGAGCAGGATGTAGGCGCGGTTGTAGGTGGTCACCTCGTCGCCGAAGCGCAGCCCGAAGGCGGTGACGCCGGCCGCGGTGCCGGCCAGCAGGTCACACAGCACCAGCGAGCGGACGTAGCTGCGCTCCCAGCGCTGCCGCCGGGACATCGCCGCGTGCCGGCCCCGGATCCGCAGGAAAGGCCGCGCCGCGGGCCGGGCCGCGGCCGAACGGTTGCGCCGCTGCGACCAGTGCCGGTCGATCGCCTGGTTCCGCCCGGGGTCGGCCGCTTCCCGTCCCGCGCGGGGCGGGGCGTTGCCCGGCTTGGGCGCCCGAACCTTCCCTTCGCCACCCGCCTCCGCCGGCGCCTGGGCGGGCTTCCGGGCCGGCTTCGTGGCCGAGTTCACCGGCCACTCCGTGCGGGAGCGCGAGCCCGCGCCGGCGGGCGGCGGGCTCAGCGGCACCACGGGGGCCGGGATCTTCGAGTTGGCCTTGCGGATCCCGGGGTGCGGCCCGCGGTTGGCCGGCGGATGGTTGGCCTCGCCGTATTCTTCCGGCGGCTGGCCCTCCTCGAGCAGCACCGTCGGCAGCAGCACGGTCGGCTCGGTGAGCACCGACTCCTGGTGCGCGGACAGGTCCTGCCGCATACCAATCCTCCCCCGTACGCCGGTCAAAACGCACCGAACCGGTGCGTACGTGTGACCAACGGACGGACGGCGGAAGGCGTCACGGGACCGCGAGGCGGACAAAACCGCCCAAATGATCTATCCGTTCCAGCCCCGTGAGATCAACCGCCGTGGTATTTGTTCTGCGCCCACTCCACGCCTTCGAGGACGATCGCCTCCACCACGTCGGCCGCCCGGTCGATGAGGAAGTCCAGCTCCTTGCGTTCCACGCCGGAGAAGTCGGAGAGCACGAAATCCGCCGGATCCTGCCGTCCGGGCGGACGGCCGACCCCGAAACGGACCCGGGCGTACTCCTTGCTCGACAGCGATTTCGACATGGATCGCAGACCGTTGTGGCCACCCTCACCACCGCCACGCTTAGCCCGTACCTGACCGAAAGGCACATCAAGCTCATCGTGCACGGCGATCACGTTCGACACCGGCACTTTGAAGAACTGGGCCAGCGAGACCACCGCGTTGCCGGACAGGTTCATGAAGGTCAGCGGCTTGACGAGCACCAGCTTGGGACCGCCGAAGCCCAGCCGTCCCTCGGCCACCTCGCCCTGCGCACGCTTGGACCGGCCGAACTTGGCCCCCACCCGGGACGCCAGCAGATCGACCACCATGAAGCCCACGTTGTGACGGTTCCCGGCGTACTCCTTGCCCGGGTTACCCAGCCCGACGACCAGCCACGGCGCGTCCTCAGTCACGTTTCTCCCCACATCCATCCGACCGCCCCGCCCGCCGCCCTAGATCGGACTGAAGACAACGCAATTCGGGGAAAGTGCCATGGCACTTTCCCCGATCACAGCCCGAACTTTGTTACTCCGCGGCGGGAGCCTCTTCGCCCTCGGCCGACGCCTCGGCGCCCTCGGCCGACTCGCCCTCAAGCTGCTCGGCGGTCTGCGCCTGCGAGACGATCGCCAGCACGAAGTCGGGCTCGACGGCCAGCTCGACGCCGTTCGGCAGGGTCACGTCGCCGGCGGTGACCTGCGCGCCGGCCTCGAGGCCCTCGATCGAGACGTCGAGGCCGCTCGGCAGGTGCAGCGCGTCGGCCACGACGGCGAGGGTGTTGGACTCGTGCACGACGAGCGTGTTGCGGGCGGCCTCGCCGGTCAGGTTGATCGGAACGTCGACCTGGACCTTCTCGCCGCGCTTGACGATGATCAGGTCCACGTGCTCGTACGTGTCCTTGATCGGGTCACGCTGGATCGCCTTGGGCAGGGCGAGCGTCGCGGCGGACGCGCCCTGGATGTCGATGGTGAAAACCTGGTTGAGACCGCCGTGCCGGATCGCGGCGGCGAACTCACGGGCCGGCAGCGCGATGTGCTGCGGCTTCTCGCCGTGGCCGTAAAGCACGGCGGGCACCAAACCGGCCCGGCGCGTGCGACGGGCACCACCCTTGCCGAACTCGGTGCGGGGCTCGGCGCTGATCTTTACCTCGGACACGGGGAAACTCCTGAAACTCTTCGATCGGGCTGCGTCTAAGTCGGCGGGCTGCGGCAGTGCTGATCGGCCACCGGAAAGTGCTGGAGGCCGTCGTCGGCGCTGCCGGGCAAGGGGGCGCGCTGGGCACAGGCCCGGAGCACCGCGTCGATGACGGTGCCCCCGAATGGCTGCGAACCTCAGCAGACCGCGGGGCACCCTCGCCGTGGCAACCGCACTATCTTACCCACAGCCTGAGCGCACTCCTCAGCGGGTCCGGTCCGCTGCGCCGCTCCGTGCGAACTTCA
Organism: Actinoplanes sp. NPDC048796; assembly: GCF_040650035.1. Classification (NCBI taxonomy): domain Bacteria; kingdom Bacillati; phylum Actinomycetota; class Actinomycetes; order Micromonosporales; family Micromonosporaceae; genus Actinoplanes; species Actinoplanes sp. NPDC048796. The sequence goes on from NZ_JBEZGO010000003.1 coordinate 83,345, forward strand.
CCCGGAAGAGGTTTCAGCTCAGGCCACCGAAAAGCGTGGTCACGGAGCCGTCGTCGAAGACTTCACGGATCGCCCGGGCCAGCAGCGGGGCGATGGACAACACAGTGATCTTGTCGAGCCGCTTTTCCGGCGGCAGCGGCAACGTGTTCGTCACCACGAGCTCGCTGATCCGGCTGTTCTTCAGCCGCTCGGTCGCCGGGTCGGAGAGCAGGGCGTGCGTCGAGGCCACGATCACGTCGGCCGCGCCCTCGTCCCAGAGGATGTCGGCCGCCTTGGTGATCGTGCCGCCGGTGTCGATCATGTCGTCGACGATCAGGCAGACCCGGCCCTCGACCTCGCCGACCACCCGGTTGGCCACGACCTGGTTGGGCTTGAGCGGGTCACGGGTCTTGTGGATGAACGCCAGCGGGCAGCCGCCCAGCCGGTCGGTCCACCGCTCGGCCACGCGCACGCGACCTGAATCGGGCGCGACCACTGTCATCGGCCGGCCCGCGTACTTCTTCTGCACGTGCTCGGCCAGGATGTCCATCGCGAACAGGTGGTCCACCGGACCGTCGAAGAACCCCTGGATCTGCGCCGTGTGCAGGTCGACCGTGAGGATCCGGTTGGCACCCGCGGTCTTCAGCAGGTCGGCCACCAGGCGGGCCGAGATCGGCTCGCGGCCGCGGTGCTTCTTGTCCTGCCGCGAGTACGGGTAGAACGGCAGCACCACGGTGATGCGCTTGGCCGACCCGCGCTTCAGCGCGTCGATCATGATGAGGGTTTCCATGACCCAGCGGTTGACGCCCTCGGTCACCGACTGCACGACGAACGCGTCCGAACCACGGACCGAGTCCTTGAACCGGACGAAGATCTCACCGTTGGCGAACTCGTACGAGTCGGCGGGGGTCGGCGCGACGCCGAGCACCTGGCCGATCTCGTCCGCCAGCTCCGGGAAACCACGTCCGGAGAAAAGCATCAGACTCTTACGGTTCTCCGCGACGATGCTGCCCATCGGCTCGCTACTCCCGTTGGATCGAGGGGGTGGGGATGTGATCGAGTGAAGTATCCCCCGGGGCCACCGAAGCGCCACGTTACGCGGGCACCGGGTGGGATGCCTCACCCCCAGCGGATCACTCCTGGTCAGAACGGGTTCACCCGGCCGTTACCGCACCACCGAGCGCACCTGGATCATCACCGTTCGAGCGCGCCGACGGACCGTCCTGTCGGATAGCCGCCACCGGCCGGTGTACCCACCAGCCTCCCCTAGTTACCGCACGGCCGCACGGCGTTCGCTTTTTGCACAGGAACCGCCCGGACTTTGCACAGCGACGGCCCGGGCGGATGCCGCCCGGGCCGTACGTCTCAAGCCTCTTTACTCCGCCTCGGAGATCTCACCCTCGCCGGCCTGGGCCGCCTCGAAGCGCTCGGCCGCCTCGGCCGACACCGTGCCGGCCCGGCGGCGCGCCACCCAGCCCTCCACGGCCCGCTGCGGCGCCCGGGTCACGGCCAGGCTGCCCGCCGGCACCGTGCCCGAGATCGCGCTGCCCGCGGCCACGTACGCACCCGGCTCGATCGTGGCCGGCGCGATCAGCACCGAGTCGGAGCCGACGAACGCGGCCTCGCCGACGGTCGTGTGGTGCTTGTTGACGCCGTCGTAGTTGGCGAAGATCGTGCCCGCGCCGATGTTGGACTTGGCGCCGATCGTGGCGTCACCCACGTACGACAGGTGCGGCACCTTGGCCCCGTCGCCGAGTTCGGCGTTCTTGGTCTCGACGAAGCCGCCGACCTTGGCCTTGCGGCCCAGCCGGGTGCCCGGGCGCAGGAACGAGAACGGGCCGACCGTCGCCTCGTCGCCGACCTGGGCGCCGATCGAGTGGGTACGCAGGACCACCGCGCCCGCGCCCACTGTCGTGTCGATGAGCGTCGTGTCCGGGCCCACGATCGCCCCGGCGGCCACAGTGGTGGCCCCGAGCAGCTGCGAGTTCTGGTCGATCTCGGCGTCCGGCTCGAGCGTCACCGTCACGTCGATCCAGGTCGTCGACGGGTCGAGGATCGACACCCCGCGGCGCATCCACGCCTCGTTCACCCGGTCACGCAGCAGGGCCCGCAGCTTGGCCAGCTCGGCCCGGTCGTTGCAGCCCAGCGTCTCCTGCGCGTCGGGCGCCACGAAGACGCCGACCGGGTCGCCGGCCGAGGCCAGCAGGCCGAAGACGTCGGTGAGGTATTCCTCGCCCTGGTCGTTGTCGGTGGACAGCTTCGAAAGCGCCTCGCGCAGGGAAACCACGTCGAACGCGTAGATGCCCGCGTTGATCTCGCGGATCGCCTTGACCTCGGCCGACGCGTCGCGCTCCTCGACGATGCGCTCCAGGTTGCCGGCGGCGTCGCGCACGATGCGGCCCAGGCCGGTCGGGTCGGGCACCTCGGCCGCCAGCACGGTCGCGCCGCGCTCACCGGCCTCGTGCGCCTCGATCAGGTTGGACACCGTCTCGGGGCGCAGCAGGGGCACGTCACCGTTGAGCACGACGACCGTTCCGGTCGCCTCGGGCACGGCCTCGAGGGCGATGCGCACCGCGTGACCGGTGCCGTTCTGCTCGGCCTGCAGCACCGGCACGGCGCTCGGGGCGATCTCGGTGAGGTGCGCTTTGACCTGGTCGGCCTTGTGGCCGACGACGACGATCACCTGCTCGGCGCCGGCCGGCTCGGCGGCGGCCAGCACGTGCCCGACCAGGGTGCGGCCCAGCATCGGGTGCAGGACCTTGGGCGTCGCGGACTTCATCCGCTTACCTTCACCGGCGGCAAGAACGACGACGGTACGACGAGGGGCCTGGCTCACGCGGTACTCCATTGCTCGCAGTAGAGAGATTTACGCAGAGAGGCGGCGCCAAACACAGCCGCGGAGAGACTGCTCCCGGAAGAGGATTCGAACCCCTATAAACGGCACCAAAAGCCGCGGTCCTACCATTAGACGATCCGGGACCATTCGGACTTTTCCCACTGGGGATCCATCCACCGGTCACATCTTAGCGGCACGCTCGCGATGCTCATCGGCCGCAATCCCGACAGTCCCCATCCGACCGCCCCGCCACCGCCCTTGACCGGACTGAAGACTTGACAGGCTGGCAGGATGGCCGGGTGACGGATCCCCTCGACGACGAGCGCCCCCGCACCCGCCGCCAGCGGCCGCCGGCGGCCCCCCGGGTCCGCATGTCGGCCGCGCAGCGGCGGGAGCAGCTGATCGCGATCGGCCGCCAGTTGTTCGCCGAGCGTGGCTTCGACGCGACCAGCGTGGAAGAGGTGGCGGCCCGGGCCAAGGTCTCCAAGCCGGTGGTCTACGAGCACTTCGGCGGCAAGGAGGGGCTGTACGCGGTGGTCGTCGACCGCGAGGTCCGCGCCCTGCTCGACCGGATCACGGCCGCGCTGACCGCGGGCCACCCGCGCGAACTGCTGGAACAGGCCGCGCTGGCCCTGCTCGACTACATCGAGGACGAGCCGCACGGCTTCCGGGTGCTGGTGCGCGAGTCGCCGGTGCTCGCCCCGGCCGGCACCTTCTCCAGTGTCATGAACGACGTGGCCCACCAGGTGGAGCACATCCTGGGCGACGAGTTCCGCAGCCGCGGCCTCGACCCGAAATTCGCCGAGCTCTACTCGCAGGCGCTGGTCGGCATGGTGGCGCTGGTCGGCCAGTGGTGGCGTGAGGCCCGCAAGCCGAAGAAGGAGATGGTCGCGGCCCACCTGGTCAACCTGGCCTGGAACGGCCTGTCCAACCTCGAGCCGAAACCGGCCCTGATCACCCGCAAGGTGAAATGACAGAAGGCCCGCCGATCGGCGGGCCTTCTGTTCCGGCGAAGATCAGGCGGTACGGCCCTCGCGCACCTGGCGCGGGGCGCCGGCCTTGCTGGGCGCGGCCACCTTGCTGTACAGACCGGCGGTGATGAGGATGACGCCGGCCAGGTAGGTGACGACGACCGTGGACACCGTGAAGCCGAAGAAGTTGGCGTCGGTACGGCTGGCGGCCAGCTCGTAGCTGCCGATCACCAGCAGCGTCCAGCCGACGTACTTGTCGGCCTCGACGTCGAGGTTGCGGCCGATCGCGCTGGTGGCCAGGACGATCGCGCCCAGGATCAGCGAGATGATCGACCACAGCAGGTTGGTGCCCTGCCCGAGGGCCCGCTCGGTGTTGTCACCGGTGAAGCTCTCGCCGGAGGTCTGGATGAACCCGACGATCGCGAACACCACGAGGTACGCGCCGACCAGGAGGCCGAGCGCGCGGTACAGCGGCCGCAGCGGGTGGTTTACCGGGGTGTGCGCCATGGTGTCCGTCTCCAAGGTCAGGTGTTGTACACGCCGATTCTCGCGTATCCCGGTCAAGCGGCGCAGGCACACCCCCCGGATCAGTTACCGGGCACCTGCTCCGCGAGCTCCAACCAGGCCTCCTCGACCGCGGCGCGCTCCTCTTGTACCGATTTGAGCTGCGCGTCCAACTCTACGATCTTGCCGTAGTCGCTGCCGTGCTGAGCCAGGCTTTCGTTGATCTTCAGCACGCGCTCGTCGAGCTTGGCCAGCTGCCGTTCCAGCTTGGCCAGGTCCTTGCGAGCCTGGCGCACCTCGGCCGCGGAGAGGCCACTCGCGCTTTCCGCGCTCTTCTGCGGTACGCCGGTGGCCACGCCCGCCGCCGGGCCCAGGCCGGACGCGGCCCGCGACAGGTATTCGTCGATGCCACCGGGCAGGTGCACCAGACGGCCGTCGCCGAACATCCCGTACGCGGTGTCGGTGACCCGCTCGACCAGGTAGCGGTCGTGGCTGGCCACGATCATCGTGCCCGGCCAGGAGTCGAGCAGGTCCTCCAGCGCGGCCAGGGTGTCGGTGTCGAGGTCGTTCGTCGGCTCGTCGAGCAGCAGCACGTTCGGCTCGGTGGCGAGCAGGCGCAGCAGCTGCAGCCGCCGGCGCTCACCGCCGGACAGGTCGCTGACCGGCGTCCAGATCCGCTTGTCGGTGAAACCGAACACCTCGGCCAGCTGACCGGCCGACAGCTCCCGGTCGCCGAGCTTGACCCGCTTGGCGACCTCCTCGACCGCCTCGAGCAGGCGCAGCTCGCCCGGCAGCTCCTTGAGCTCCTGCGACAGGAAGGCGGCCCGCACGGTCGAGCCGGTGACCAGGCGCCCGCCGTCCGGCTTGGTGACCCCGGCCAGCAGGCGCAGCAGCGTGGTCTTGCCGGCGCCGTTGGCGCCCAGAATGGCGAACCGGTCACCCGGCCCGACCTGCCAGGTCAGGCCCTTGAAGATCGGCTTGGGGCCGGCGTTGAGGGTCACGTCCTCGAGGTCGTACACCTGCTTGCCGAGCCGGCTGGTGGCCAGTTTCTGCAGGCTCACGGTGTCACGCACCGGCGGCACGTCGGCGATCAGCGCGTTCGCGGCGTCGATGCGGAACTGCGGCTTCGACGTACGGGCCGGCGGGCCCCGCCGCAGCCAGGCGATCTCCTTGCGCAGGAGGTTCTGCCGCCGGGCCTCGACGACGGCGGCGACCCGCTGCCGCTCGGCCCGGGCCAGGGTCCAGGCGGCGTAGCCACCCTCGTACGTGTGCACCTGCTCGTCGACGACCTCCCAGGTCGCCGTGCAGACCGCGTCGAGGAACCAGCGGTCGTGGGTGACCACGACGAGCGCGCCGCGGTGGGTCGACAGCAGGTAGCGGGCGAGCCAGTCGACACCGGCCACGTCGAGGTGGTTGGTGGGCTCGTCGAGGATCAGCAGGTCGCTCTCGCGCACGAGCAGCGCGGCCAGCGCGACCCGGCGGCGCTCGCCACCGGACATCGGGCCGACCGGCGTGTCGAGGCCGAGATAGCCCATGCCGAGGCCGTCGAGGATGGCACGCACCCCGGCGTCGCCGGCCCACTCGTGCTCGGCGCCCATGCCCTCGGACAGCCAGGCGGTGCCGAGCACGACATCGCGCACGGTCGCCTCGGCGGCGAGCGTCAAGGTCTGCGGAAGGGTGGCCACCCGCACGTCGCGCCGGTGGGTGACCCGGCCCGAGTCGGGTTCCTCGCTCTTGGCGAGCATGCGGAGAAGGGTCGACTTGCCGGCCCCGTTGAGGCCGACGATGCCGACGCGGGCGTCGTCGTCGAGGCCGAGAGAGACGTCGGTGAGCAGCTGACCGGCGGCGCCGTAGCCCTTGGAGACCCGGTCGAGGTTGATGATGTTTGCCACGATGCGGTCTAGGTTACCCGCGCGCCCGGCATCGGCCCCCGCGCGGTGACCGCCTCCCGGCACACCCCGGCCGCGTTGATCGCGGCCGCGACCTGAGCCGCGTGCTTCGCGTCGGTGGCCAGGAAGACGCAGGTGGGTCCCGACCCGGAAACCAGGCCGGCGACCGCCCCGGCCCGCTGACCAGCCTGAAGCACCTCGGTCAGCTCGGGCCGCAGCGCGAGCGCGGCCGGCTGAAGGTCGTTGCCGAGGGCGGCGCCGAGCACGGCCGGGTCACGCTGGCGCAGGGCGGTCATCAGCTCGTCCGGATCGCCCAGCGCCTTCGGCGGGAAGGAACTGTCGCGCAGCTCGTCGAGCTTGCGGTAGACGGCCGGCGTGGAGAGACCCCCGTCGGCGATGGCGACGACCCAGTGCCAGGTGGTGGGCCGGGCCAGGATCGGGCTGACGGTCTCACCGTGCCCGGTGCCCAGCGCCGTACCGCCGTGCAGAAGGAAGGGAATGTCGGACCCGAGAGTGGCACCGACCTCGGCCAGCTCGTCACGCGACAGCCCGGTCCCCCAGAGCAGATCACAGGCGATCAGCGCGGCCGCCGCGTCGGCGCTGCCCCCGGCCAGCCCACCGGCGAGCGGAATGGTCTTCCGCAGGTGCAACCGCGCGTACGCGGGCATCCGCGTCCGCGCCGCGAGCGCCTTGGCCGCCCGAATGATCAGGTTGCTCTCGTCCAGCTCCAGCGCGCCGGTGCCCTCCCCCTCCATGGTGAGGGTGAGCGTGTCCCCGGCCCGCGCCGTCAGCTCATCGAACAGGCTGATCGCGTGATAGACGGTGTTCAGCTCATGGAACCCGTCCGTCCGCAGCGGCCCGACCCCGAGATGAAGATTGATCTTCGCAGGAACCCGCACCCGCACCGGCCCGTGATGCCGCCGCGGCTCGTCATCGTCCGGCCCCCATGCCTCCGTCACGGAGTGATTTCCCGGATAGGAAGCTTGATCTCGAACGGCATGGTGAGCTCCAGCTCGGTGTCCGAGTCGGCAGCCAACTCATAACGGCCGTCGACGAGGTCGTAGGCGTACACATGGACCGGATCCTGCTCGATACGCCAGAAATGCGAGACACCTGCCGCCGCATATTCCGAAGGCTTCTCGAATCGATCCCGTCGCTTGGTACCGGGCGAGACGATTTCGACCGCGATGACCACCTGCTCGGGAAGGAAGAAATGATTGACGGTCGGAACGGGATGCCGCAGCAACAGGACATCCGGTTCGAGACTGTCCCGTAGACCGACAGCGACGCCGACGGCTGTGCCGGGGATGAACATGTCAGCGGGAGCATTCTGCCGGAACCACATCCACAGCAGGTTCCCGATGGTCTGGTGACCGAAGGTCGGGGAAGGGACCACGATCATGACTCCGTCGCGGAGCTCGACACGGGGGGCGTCGTCCGGCAGGGCAAGGACGTCCTCGAGGTAGTGATTGGCCAAACGCTGCCTGATGGGGTCGGGCGACCACATGACATGACCCGTCGGCTCGGCGCTCATGAGTCCACCTCCTCGGCCTGTGCGTCGGTCGGGCTGAGCTTACCGCCGGAGGGCGACTGTCTCGCCGCCCCGGCGATCGCGGCGAACTGCTCGACGGTCAGCGACTCGCCGCGGGCCTGCGGGCTGATCCCGGCCGCCACCAGCAGCTTCTCGGCCCGGTCGGCGCCGCCGGCCCAGCCCGACAGTGCGGCCCGCAGGGTCTTGCGCCGCTGGGCGAACGCCGCGTCCACGACTGCGAAGACCGCCGGCCGATCGATGTCACCCGGAGGAGTGCGCGCACTGAAGGCGACCAGCCCGGAGTCCACATTGGGCACCGGCCAGAACACCGCCGGCGGCACCTTGCCCGCCGACCGGGCCTCGGCGTACCAGGCCAGTTTCACCGACGGAACCCCGTACACCTTGGAACCCGGACCGGCGACCAGCCGGTCGGCGACCTCCTTCTGCACCATGACGAGGCCGCCGCGCAGTGTCGGCAGCTCGGCGAGCAGGTGCAGAACCACCGGAACCGCCACGTTGTACGGCAGGTTGGCCACGAGCATCGTCGGCGCCGGCTCGAAATCCGCGGCCCGCACATGCAGCGCGTCGGCCTGGTGCACGGACAGGTGCGCGTCCGAGACGGTCTCCGGCAGCGCGGCGGCCAGCCTTGGATCGATCTCCACGGCGTGCACGTGCCGAACCGCGCCGACCAGGCCGAGGGTGAGCGAACCCAGCCCCGGACCCACCTCGAGCGCCACGTCGTCGGGCCGCAGACCGGCCGCGGCGACGATGCGCCGGATCGTGTTCGGGTCGTGCAGGAAGTTCTGGCCGAGCTTCTTGGTCGGCGCCACGCCGAGACGGGCGGCCAGGTCCCGGATCTCCGCCGGGCCGAGAAGTGCGTCAGCCATGGGTTCAGAGCGTACGGGGAAGGCCGCCGCGGGGTACAAACGAGCCATGAGCGAGTTGCTGGCGTTACGCGGGGTGGTCGAAGCCACCCCTGAGGCGGTGTCCGCGGTCCTGCTCGACGTGCGCCCGGGCGGCCGCTCCCCGATCGCCGTCACGGGCACGATCGAGGAGACGGACATCGGTGACCAGTTCGAGGTCGTCCAGGACGGCAGCAAAATCACCGTGGCGGTCGACCGGGCGGCCCGCTCGGTGACCATCGAGGGCGCCTGGTGGTACCGAGGGGTCACCTCGGTCGAGCCGGACGACCGGGGCAGCCTGGTCCGCTTCCGCATGTTCAACATCGCTCAGGGCAACGGCTGGGCGGTCCGCTTCGTCTCCCGGGGCCCGATCAACGCCGCCCCGCGTGAATTCGCCGCCCTCCTCGCCCGCCTGGGCACCGAGCTCAACGCCAAGGCCTGGGTCGACTAGCTCCACGGGCCGAAGACGCGGTCGCCGTTGGCGGAGATGGCGGCGCACAGCTCGTCCACGTCGTCGCCGCGGGTTTCGGCCAGGGCCCGGACCGTCAGCGGGATCAGGTACGAGGCGTTCGGGCGGCCCCGGTGCGGAACCGGCGTCAGGTAGGGCGCGTCCGTCTCCACCATGATCTGCCCAGGCGGGGTCAACGCGGCCGCCTCGCGCAGGTTGCCGGCGCTGGCGAACGTCACCGTGCCCGCGAAGCTCAGGTAGAAGCCTCGCCGTACGCACTCGCCGGCGAACGCCGCGTCGCCCGAGAAGCAGTGCATGACCACCGTGTCCGGCGCTCCTTCGGCGTCGAGCACCCGCAGCACGTCGTCGTGGGCGTCCCGGTCGTGGATGATCAGCGCCTTGCCGTACCGCTTGGCGATGGCGATGTGCGCCCGGAAGCTCTTCTCCTGCGCTTCGCGACCTTCTTCGCCCGTACGGAACGTGTCCAGCCCCGTCTCGCCGATGCCCCGCACCCGCGGCTCGGCGGCCAGCGCCTCGATCACCCGCAGCGACTCGTCCAGGTCGGCCAGCAGGGGCGCGTCGTTGGGGTGCAGCGCGACCGCGGCCAGCACCGACGGGTGGCGGGCGGCCAGTTCGGCGCCCCAGCGGGAGGACGCCTCGTCGACGCCAACCTGCACGATCCGGTCGACGCCCGCCTTGGCCGCCGCGGTGATCAGGGCTTCGACCGGGTCGGCGCCGGGACCTCCGGGCACGCCCGCCTCCTGGATCGTGATGTCCAGGTGGGTGTGGCTGTCGAAGACCGGGACGGCGAGCGGTTCCGGGGCGGCGGGGAACTCGCCGGCGCGCCGGGCGGCCTTCTTCCGGCGGGATTCTGACGGTGACGTTGACATGTGAGACATTCTGCACTTGGACCCGGGCGACACCGTTTGTTCACCTGGGGTCAACCGGTGTCCCCTACCTTCACTGACCGTGACTGTGACCGGCGAGGACAGTGTGATCGGCTCTGATCCGCTCGAGCCGCCCCTGTCCGCACCGCTGCGCCGCGACCTCAGCTGGCAGCAGGTTCTGCGGATGGCCCAGTCGGCCGACCACCGCAACGACCCGCTGCTGCGCCAGATCCGGGCGACGGCCGCCATCCACCGGGGCACCCGGATGACCAAGGTGCTGTCTGCGGCTCAGGTCGCCGGTCATCTCGGCGGCTGGCTTCCGTACGGCTTCTGCCACCGCTCCTGCGACATCGCCCACCTCAGCGATCCGCGCGACCTGGCGCTGCTGCGCACCGACGGCACGGCCGACGACGAGGTGGCGTTCGCGCTGCGCTGGCGGGCCACCGACCCGATCGACTACGAGGTGCCGGCCGGGCCGGCCCAGCCGGGGCTGCCGATGCTGCCGGCGCACTCGCGCGTCGGGGCGATGGTTCTCGGCACCGGCTTCACGCCGAGCAATGAGGATCTTGTACCGGAGTACGTCACCGCCGGTTTCGCCGACCTGCCGATGCCGGCCAACGCGCAGATCATCGCGTACGTGCCGGGCGGCGAGGAGGTGCTGCTCTACACGTATCAGCCGGAGCAGCACGGGTGGCTGCGCCTGGCCGGCCCGCGCTGGCGGGGCCTGCTCGACAACCTGCCCGGGGTGAGCCCGGACCGGGAGTACGTGCCCTGCACGACGCCCGGCTCGGCCAAGCTGGTCGGCACGATCAAGGACAAGGAGTACGAGGCGGTGGCCGATCCGCCGAACGAGTTCCGCGTCCGCGCGCTGACCCGCGCCGCCCGCTACCCGGTGTCGACGCTGAGCCGCCGCGCCGAGCAGGCCCTGTGGCGCGGCGTGCCCTGCTGGGTGTTGCAGCGCGACGACGCGTGGGCCCGGCTGCGCCTGATCCGCCCGGACGCCGATGCCCTCAACAACACCGGCGCCCGCTGCTACGAACGGGGCGTGTACGAGGCCTGGGCCCCGGTCGGCGAGCTGGCGGACCACCACATCGCCGACATCCCCTATGCCCTCTAGCCCAGACGGGCCAGCTCTTCCTCGACTACTGACGGCTCGAGCTTCTTGAAGACCGGCTTCGGCGCGCTGAGCGGGGTGCCGGCGACCAGCGGGACGGACTCCCAGCGGGCGCCGACCGTGTAGTCGCCCCGCAGGACCGGGTACGACGGGCCGCCGTCCAGGTCGTCCACCTCGTCGATGCGCGGCATCGGCGCGTGCACGCCCTCGCCGCCGAGCAGCTCGAAGACCTTCTGCGCGGAGTGCGGCAGGAACGGGGTCAGGATCGTGTTGGCGTCGCTGACCACCTGGAGCGCCACGTGCAGGATGGTGGCCTGGCGGGGCTTGTCCTCCTCGGACTTCAGCTTCCAGGGCGCCTGCTCGGAGAGGTACTTGTTCGCCTCGGCGACGACCTTCATCGCCTCGCCGATGGCCGCTTTCTGCCTGTGCTTGGCGATCAGCTCACCGACCGTACCGAAACCGGCCCGGGCCACCGCCAGCAGCGCCTCGTCCTCGGCCGTCAGCTCGCCGGCCTCGGGAATGGCCCCGAAGTTCTTGGCCGCCATCGAGATCGACCGGTTGACCAGGTTGCCCCAGCCGGCCACCAGCTCGTCGTTGTTGCGGCGGACGAACTCGGCCCAGGTGAAGTCGGTGTCGTTGGACTCGGGGCCGGCGGCGGCGATGAAGTAGCGCAGGGCGTCGGCGTCGTAGCGCTCCAGGAAGTCGCGCACGTAGATGACGACCCGGCGCGAGGAGGAGAACTTCTTGCCCTCCATGGTCAGGTACTCGCTGCTGACCACCTCGGTCGGCAGGTTGAGCCGGCCCAGCTCGCCCGGCTCGCCGCCCTTGTCGCCCTCGCCCGAGTAGCCGAGCAGCAGCGCCGGCCAGATCACCGAGTGGAAGACGATGTTGTCCTTGCCCATGAAGTAGTAGGCCAGGGAGTCCTTGCCGGCGCCGTCGGCCGACCACCACTTGCGCCACGCCTCGGGGTCGCCGGAGCGGCGAGCCCACTCGATCGAGGCCGACAGGTAGCCGATGACGGCGTCGAACCAGACGTAGATGCGCTTGTCGTTGCGGTCGCGCCAGCCGTCGAGCGGGATCGGCACGCCCCACTCCAGGTCGCGGGTGATGGCCCGGGGCTGGAGGTCGTCGAGCAGGTTGCGGGAGAACTTCAGGACGTTGGGCCGCCAGTTCTCCCGCTGGTCGAGCCAGTTGCCGATCGCCTCGGCGAAGGCCGGCAGGTCGAGGAAGAAGTGCTCGGTCTCGACGAACTCCGGGGTCTCGCCGTTGATCTTGGAGCGCGGGTTGATCAGCTGCTCCGGGTCGAGCTGGTTGCCGCAGTTGTCGCACTGGTCGCCGCGGGCGCTCTCGTAGCCGCAGATCGGGCAGGTGCCCTCGATGTAGCGGTCGGGCAGCGTACGGCCGGTGGAGGGCGACTTCGCGCCCAGCGTCGTCCGGGCGACGATGTAGCCGTTGCGGTGCAGCGCGCCGAACAGCTCCTGGACCACGGCGTAGTGGTTGCGCGTGGTGGTGCGGGTGAACAGGTCGTACGACAGACCGAGGCCGTGCAGGTCCTCGACGATGACCCGGTTGTACCGGTCGGCGAGCTCGCGCGGGGTCACCCCGTCGGCGTCGGCCTGCACCTGGATGGGCGTGCCGTGCTCGTCGGTGCCGGAGACCATGAGCACGTCGTGACCGGCCATGCGCATGTAACGGCTGAAGACGTCGGAGGGCACCCCAAAGCCGGACACATGACCGATGTGGCGCGGGCCGTTGGCATAGGGCCAGGCGACCGCGGCGAGAACGTGACTCATGAGGTACAAGCGTAGTGAGCCGCCCCATCACACTGCGACGGGATTCGCTCCGCCCTCAGCGAGATCCTTATTTATTACGACACGCCCGAATTTGAACGCGATCACCGCTCGCCCTCGTAGTCCAATGGAAACGTGCTCGGAGACACGCCACAGCCTGGGGAAACGCCGCGCAGCGAGGGCGACCCGTGGTCGTTCGCCGATCCCGACGCGGCCTGGTGGCGCGGCGAGACCGACCGGCCTTCCCGCCCCCGCCACCCGCGCCGCCGCCCTCCGTCCGCCACCAAGGACCAAGAGAGTTCCGGCGGTACGGGGGTCCTCGAGCCACCAGGCACGAAGACACACACCGGCGAGGCAGCCGACGCCCACGCGGCCGCCGCCCAGGACGTAGCCGAGGCGCTGGACCCGACCGCGTCCCCTCGCCCCACCACACCCGCGGCGGAACTCACCGCGCCAGCGACCGCCGCGGCCCTGCTTCCACCGGTCGAGAACCCGCCCCTCGAGGCCCCACCCTCGGCCGCCCCGGCGCCCGTCGTCGCGTCGGCCAGTCCGCCGGCCGAGGCAGTCGCCCGTTTCGTCGCCGTCGAGCGGGACCACGACCGCCCGGACCCGCACCGCTACGACCCGCTGCGCCCGCCCGCCGGTTACACCCCCAAGAGGACGGCCGCCGGCACTCTCCCGTCCGCCGAGACGGCGGCGGAGCAGCCGGGCGCCGCCGTGGGGCAGCAACCTGACATCGCCATCACACAGCCGTCCACCGGCTCAGCGGCACAGGCGGCCGCTGCCGTAGTGGAGCAGCCGCCCGCTGCCGCCGAGCCGGCGTCCGCCGGTGCCGAGGCCGGGTCGCCCGCGGCCGATGCTGCCACCGCGCCCCCCGCTGCCGAAGCCGGGCCGTCCGGTGCCCGGGCCCCGGGCACCGTGACGCCGCCGCCCGCCGATCAGGATGTGATGGTTCTGCCCGAGCCGAGCGCGCGCAACCGGCCCACCGTGCCGCTCGAGCCCGGGGCCGCGCCCGCCCGGCCGCCGGTTGTGCGGCGGCCCCGGCAGGGTGGCGCCCATGTCCGGCCGACCGAACCGCTGCCGCCGCCGACCGGGTCGCCGGCCACCGACGCGCGGCTGGAACGGCTCGAGAACTCGCCTTTCTGGCACGACCGGGTCGACGACACGATCGAGGTCATGCCCGAGGAGCCCCGCCGCCTTCCCGGCCGGCCCCGGCACAGCCGCCGCTCGGCCGGTCTGCCCCTCTCGGCCCAGGTCTCCCTGGTCGCTCTGGGCCTGGTCGCCGCCTTCTTCGCCTGGGTCAGCGCCGAACCGTTCTGGCTCGCCGTCGGCCACGGCGACCTCGGCCACGCCACCACCACCGTCTGCACCGGCACCGGCGTCACCCAGCGCTGCGCCGGCCAGTTCACCGCCGAGGACGGCAGCTACACCATCGCCCGGGTGACCCTGCTCGGCGTGGAGGGCACCGGCCGGCAACCGGGCGCTGTCACCCCGGCCAAGATGGTCAGCCCGGACAGCCAGCAGGCCTACCTGGGCGGCACCGGGGCCCTGCTGCAACTGCGCTGGCTGCTCGGCTTCGCCCTGGTGCTTCTCTGCGGGTACGCCATCGCCGGCGTCACCCGGGCGCGTCAGCTGCCGTCGGCGCGGGCGCGCCGGGCCGCCATCCTGCTCAGCCTGGCCGGACCCCTCGCCCTGCTCGCCGGCTTCCTCGCGGCGGCGTACTAAGAGGCCTACTGGTGCACCAGCGCGTACACCTCGCGCTTCTTCACCCCGTACTCGTCGGCCACGGCCTGGATCGCGTCCCGGCGCGACTGCCCGGCGGCCTCGCGGGCAGCCACCGCCGCGCGCAGGTCCTCGTCGGCCGGGCGTTCCGCGGGCCCGGCCGGCGCGCCGCCCACGACCAGGGTGATCTCGCCCCGGAACTCGTCGCGGGCCGCGTGCTCGGCCAGGGCGCCCAGCGTGTCGCGGCGGATCTCCTCGTACGTCTTGGTCAGCTCGCGGCAGACCGCCGCCGGCCGATCCGCGCCGAAGATCGCGGCCAGGTCGGCCAGGGTGCCCGCGATGCGGTGCGGCGCCTCGAACAGGACCAGCGTGCGCGGTTCGCCGGCGAGTTCGCGCAGCCGGGAGCGACGGTGCGAGCCCGTACGGGGAAGGAAGCCCTCGAAGACGAAGCGGTCGCTGGGCAGGCCGGAGAGCGCCAGAGCGGTGGTGACCGCGCTCGGCCCGGGCGCCGCGGTCACCGGGTAGCCGGCGTCGAGGGCCGCGCGGACCAGCCGGAAGCCCGGGTCGGAGACGCTCGGCATGCCCCCGTCGGTGACCACCGCGACGACGGCGCCGCCGGCCAGGGCTTCGACCAGTTCGGGCGTACGTCTCTCGTCGTTGCCCTCGAAATAGGAGACGACACGCCCGGAGACCGTGACGCCCAGATCGCGGGTGAGCCGGGCCAGTCGGCGCGTGTCCTCGGCGGCGATCACGTCCGCCGTGGCGAGGACCTCGCGCAGTCGTGTGGAGGCGTCGCCGACGTTGCCCAGCGGCGCGCCGAGCAGCACGACCCGGCCGGAAGCGTTCTCTGCGGATGACACGACGGAAAGTCCATCACATGACGCGCCGCGGCGACGGCGGGCGTCGACTCTCAGACGTACCTTCTACGATCCTGGGGTGACTACGGCGGCGACAGCGGAGAAACAGATCACCCCGGAACCGCCCGTTGCGGCCCCCGAGTCCGGTGGCGTGCGCGCGGTTCCCGAGGTCGTCCGGCGGCGGCTGGCCACGCTCGACAACTGGCTCAATCCGCATTCGTGGATCGTCACCGGCGTGATCGTGGTGATCGCCGCGATCCTGCGGCTCAACGGGATCAGTAGCCCGAAGGGGTACATCTTCGACGAGGTGTACTACCCGACCGACGCCTGGGACATGCTCCAGCACGGCGTCGAGTGGGACGAGAAGACCAACGGCCCGGCGTACGTGGTGCATCCACCGCTGGGCAAGTGGCTGATCTCCGTCGGCGAGATGATCTACGGCAACCACGAGCTGGGCTGGCGGCTCATGCCGGCGATCGCCGGCACGTTGATGATCTTGGTGCTGATCCGCGTCGCCTACCGGCTGTTCCACTCGGTGCTGCTGGCCGGCCTGGCCGGGCTGCTGATGACGCTGGACGGCTTCCAGCTGGTCCTCTCGCGCACGTCGCTGCTCGACATCTTCCTCGGCCTGTTCGTGCTGATGACCTTCGCCGCGATGGTGCTCGACCGCGACCACTACCGGCGGAGCCTGCTGCGGGCGCTGGAGAACGGGTTCGATCCGGAGAAGACGGCGGCGGTGCCCCGCATCGTGCCGTGGTGGCTGCTGGTGGCCGGGGTGACCTTCGGGATGGCCTGCGGCGTGAAGTGGAGCGCCCTGGCCTTCGCGCCGTTCTTCGCGGCGCTGGTGATCGTCTGGCGGGTGCAGGGCCGCCGCTCGGCCGGCATCAAGGGCCCGTTCCTGGCCGGCATCATCGGTGATCTCGGCTGGCTGCTCCTGAGCCTGGTCATCAGCTTCGTGATCTACCTGGCCGCCTGGACCGGCTGGTTCGTCACCGACGACGGCTACTTCCGGCATTACCGGGAGGCGAACGGGCTCAGCGAACCACCGTTCCTGGGCGCGCTGATGAACCTGTGGCACTACCACTCCGAGGCGTACAAGTTCCACAGTGGGCTCACCGAGCGGCACGTCTACCAGTCGTGGCCGTGGCAGTGGCTGCTGCTGGGCCGGCCGGTCGCCTTCTACTGGAACAACGGCGGCGACTGCGGTGCGCCGAGCTGCGCCCGCGAGGTGCTGCTGCTGGGCACGCCGATCCTGTGGTGGTCGTTCCTGCCGGCGCTGGCCGCCCTGGTCTGGTTCGGTTTCGCCCGCCGCGACTGGCGGGCCTGGGCGATCGGCACCGGCGCGGTGGCCGGCATCCTGCCCTGGTTCTACTACGCCATCAAGGACGGCCGGACGATGTTCTCGTTCTACGTCCTGCCCGCCCTGCCGTTCCTGATCCTGGCGGTCGTCTACGTGCTCGGCGCCATCATGACGCCACGGGAGGGCATAGCGACCGGTCGGGGCCGCACGGACCGGCAGCTGATCGGCACGATCGCGGTCACGGCGTACGTGGTCCTGGTGGCGGTCTGCTTCGCCTACTTCTATCCGATCTTCGTGGGCCACATTCTTCCGTACGACAGCTGGTCGCAACGAATGTGGCTGGGCGGCCGCTGGATCTAGGCGGTCGTCCGGACCTCGCCACCGCGCCGGTAGTGCTCGACACTGCCGGCGCGAGTCGTCTCAAGCGCCGGAACAGAGAGAAAGCAAGAGCGCGCCCCGATCGCCTGCCACGGGGGAAGCGGGCGATAGGGGCGCGCACCTCAAAGCTTAACGACCTCCGATGTCAGGCACAACGGGTCGCGTGCCGAACTTTCAAATTTCGATCAAGCCGTTTGGACAAACCGGACAAAGGCCAATAAGCTTATTTAGTACGGCATATCGACTCGCGAATAGGCTTCGGCTTTTAGCCTCTTTCACTGTCGTCAAAGCGACAGTTAACAGTTGTCCGAACTCGCGTAACCTCAATTCATTCGCCATTGCACCGCTGCTCAGAGCGTTGCCTTTTCCAGCGGCACATACCAGCCCCCATCTGGTCAAACGTAGACGCTCATCATTTCGGCTGATTCTTGTACGGCGATCATCCGTCACCCTCAAGAGTGAGGGCCCTCAAGATCGCCATAAATATTTTTAAGCTCGCCGCGTGACTTCGCACGAGCCAGAAAACCCGCAATTCGCCGCGAACGAAATCCCCGACACCGAGGTGATCTCTGTTTCGCAGCCCGCCCCGGTGTTCGTGGACAGCACCGGGCGCCGCAGCAGGTTCTTGCGGCGGCTCGCCTACGCCTTCGGCGCGCTGGTCATGGTGTACGGCGGCCTGATCAGCGTGAGCCTGGCCGGCGGTCCGGTCCGCTCCAGCGCGGTGCTGCCCCTTCCCGGCCTGGAACCCGAGGAGAAGGAGACCAAGGCGCCGGCCCCGGCGCCACCGGCGCCCAGCCCGACGCCGAGCCCGAAGGCGACGGCCGTCTTCGTGGCCGAGGCCCGCCGGACCCCCGAGCGCCGCCTCGCGCCGCGACTCGAGTCGGCCCGGGTGCCGACGGCGTCGTCCCGGCCGCCGTCGGCCACCTCGAAGCCGGCCCGGACCACCAAGCCGGCGCCGAAGCCGAAGCCGACGACCTCGCGGCCGCTCGAGTCGGGCGTCGTGACGACCCCGCCGACGACGCCGACCACCACCGGCCCCGGCCCCACCACTCCGCCGCCGTCCACCAAGCCGCCGGCCGCGCCCGAGCCCCCCGCCCCGAACACCGGCGGCGGCACAGGCGCCGGCGGCGGAACCGGTGGCGGCACGGGCACCGGGGGCGGCACGGGCACCGGGGGCGGCGGGACCGGCGGTGGCGGCGGCGGAAGCGCCGTCAAGGACGACCCGAGCCCGAGCCAGACCGGCTCGGGCTCGTCCAACTCCGGCTCCGGTTCCGGCTCGTCGTCCGGCGGCTCCACTTCCGGCGGCTCCACTTCCGGCGGCTCCACTTCCGGCGGCTCATCCTCGGGCGGCTCATCCTCGGGCGGCTCATCCTCGGGCGGCTCGTCCTCGGGCGGCTCCGCTTCCGGTGGCTCCACTTCCGGCGGCTCGACTTCGGGCGGCAGCGGAGGGGGGTCGGGCACGAGCGGTGGCGGATCCGGCACCTCCTCGGGCGGCGCCACGACCTCGGCGCCGGAACCCCCCTCCGACGTACTCACTCCCAAGGTGCCTTCGTGACCCCTCCCGCCATGCCCACCCGGCGCGGCCGCGGCCGCGCTCGCGGCCCCGTCCGCCGCCGGCTGCTGCCCGCGCCCCGCGTCCTGCTCGGCACGCTGCTGCTCGGCGTCTTCATCGCGGTGCTCATCGTGCAGGCGTACGTGAACGCCGAGTTCAAGGGCGACCACGCCGAGTCCGAGGTCGGCGACCAGGCCGGCGTACCCCGGGAGATCCTCGGCGGCGGGCCGGTCATCAACACCACCGGCGGCCAGGAGAGCACCAGCCGCATGCCGGCCAAGACCATCGCGCTGACCTTCGACGACGGTCCCGACCCGACCTGGACGCCCCGGGTCCTCGACGTGCTGAAGCGGTACGACGCGCACGGCACGTTCTTCGTGGTCGGTTCCGAGGTGTCCCGCCATCCGGCGCTGGCCAAGCGGGTCACCGACGAGGGCAACGAACTCGGCCTGCACACGTTCACCCACCCCAACCTGCAGCTGATCGCGCCGTGGCGGCGCACCCTGGAGCTGTCGCAGACGCAGGTCGCGATCGCCCGCGCCACCGGCGTGCACACCAACCTGGCCCGTTTCCCCTACTCGTCGAAGACGGCGGCGATCGACGAGACCAACTGGAGGATCGTCAAGGACGCCGGCCGGCAGGGCTACCTGGTGGTCGTCAACGACCTGGACAGCGAGGACTGGCAGCGGCCGGGCGTGCCGGCGATCGTCAAGAACGCGACGCCGAGCGGCGGCGCGTCGGCGATCGTGCTCTTCCACGACGCCGGCGGCGACCGCTCGCAGACCGTTCAGGCGCTGGAGCGCTACATCCCGATGATGCAGGCCCGGGGCTACCGCTTCACCACTGTCACCGAGGGCCTCAACGGGACCATCGCCGAGAGCAACAAGTCCGCCGCCGCCAAGGCCGCTCCGGTGCCGTTGCTGGCCGAGAACCCCGAGGCCCCCGGCACCGACGTCTGGCGCGGCCTGGCGGTGATCTGGACGGTCCGCCTCGCGGACGGGCTGGTCTGGGTCATCGCGGGTCTGTTCCTGCTGGTCGGGACGCTGACCATCGGCCGTACGGCGTTGTTGTTGCTGCTTGCGACCCGGCATGCCCGGCAGCGCCGCAAGCCCGGCTGGAGCTGGGGCCCGCCGGTCGTCGAGCCGGTGTCGGTGATCGTGCCCGCGTACAACGAGAAGGAGGGCATCGAGGCCGCCGTCCGCTCGCTGGCCGGTGGCGACTACCCGGACATCGAGGTGGTGGTCGTCGACGACGGCTCGACCGACGGCACCGCCGCCCTGGTCGAGCAGATGCGGCTGCCCAACGTCCGGGTCGTCCGGGTGCCCAACGGCGGCAAATCGAACGCCCTGAACACCGGCGTGGCACTGGCCAAGCACGACCTGATCGTGACCGTCGACGGGGACACGATCTTCGAGCCGGACTCGATCCGCGAGCTGGTCCAGGCGTTCGCCGACCCGAAGGTGGGCGCGATCGCCGGCAACGTCAAGGTCGGCAACCGGGAGCGGATGGTCGCGGCCTGGCAGCACATCGAGTACGTGATCGGCTTCAACCTGGACCGGCGGCTGTACGAGGTGCTGGGCTGCATGCCGACCGTGCCGGGCGCGATCGGCGCGTTCCGCCGCGAGGCGCTGGCCCAGGTCGGCGGGATCAGCGACGAGACGCTGGCCGAGGACACCGACGTCACCATCGCGCTGCTACGGGCCGGCTGGAAGGTCGTCTACGCCGAGAAGGCCAAGGCCTGGACCGAGGCCCCGGCCACGCTGGAGCAGCTCTACCGCCAGCGCTACCGGTGGAGCTACGGGACCATGCAGGCGATGTGGAAGCACCGCCGGGCGCTGTGGGACTCCGGCCCGTCGGGCCGCTTCGGGCGGGTCGGCCTGCCGTTCCTGGCGCTGTTCGGGGTGGCTCTGCCGATGTTGGCCCCGGTCGTCGACATCATGCTTGTCTACGGCCTGGTCTTCTGGGAGCTCGAGGAGACCGTGGTCGCCTGGCTCGGCATGCTCGCCCTCCAGCTGTTCACCGCGGCGGTGGCGTTCCGCTTCGACCGGGAGTCGCTCAAACCGCTGTGGCGGCTGCCCCTTCAGCAGTTCGCCTACCGGCAGCTGATGTATCTGGTGTTGATGCAGTCGGCGACCACCGCGCTGACCGGCGGCCGGCTGCGCTGGCACAAGCTGCACCGGGCCGGGCTCGGCGCCCGGGCCGACGCGGTGGTGGTGCCGGCCGGCCGGGACGTCGCCCCGGTCGTGGACACCTGGCCGTCCACGCTCGGCCAGGGTCGCGGCGACCAGCATCCGGCGTCGGGCCGCGCGCTCGCCCGTCCGGTGGTCCCGTCGCAGCCGGCCCGTACGGCCGAGCTCGACCCCCGCGATCTTCCGTCAGCCGGCTCGCCCCCGGGTGGCGGCTCGGGCCCGGTACGCACCGGGTGATCGTCGGCTCGTGCCCCGCTGGATCTGCAGCCGGGCGGGGCACGAGCCGATGTGCTCACAGAACGACCGAATCAGACGGGGGGTTCGCTGATCCACAAACCAGACGTATCGGATGTTTATGGATATGTACGCCTCACTTCGCCTGCCGTACGGTACAAGTTCATTCAGAATTCATCTTCAGGCCCTGTTTCTGTCTGGCTGGGCCAGGCAACATCGCCAAGTCCCCCGCGCTCCTCGCAGGAACTGGTGTCATGCTGCCGCTCCTCTGCTCACCGTCTCTGTCACGTCCCGGTGAGGGAGCGAGGTGACTCCGCGGCTGAGCATCGTCGTCCCGTTCTACAACGTCGAGCGGTACATAGGGGACTGCCTGGACTCGCTGTCCCGGCAGACTTTCACCGACTTCGAGGTCATCCTCGTCGACGACGGCTCACCGGACGGTAGCGCCGAGATCGCGCGGGCACACTGCGAGGCTGACCCCCGATTCCGGATCGTCACCCAGGAGAACCAGGGTCTCGGCCCGGCGCGCAACACGGGCGTCAAGCACGCGCAGGGCGAGTACCTGACGTTCGTCGACAGCGACGACCTGATCCCCCGCTACGCGTACGAGATCATGGTCCGCTCCCTCGACGAGACCGCCTCGTCGCTGGCCGGCGGAAACGCGCGGCGGTTCAACAACACCTACGGCGTACGCCAGTCGTACGTGCACCGCGCCGGCTACGGCAAGCTGCGCCCGGCCACGCACATCTTCGACCACCCCGGCCTGGCCATCGACCGCATGGTGTGGAACAAGGTCTACCGCCGCAGCTTCTGGGACCAGTTCAAGTACGAGTTCCCGGCGATCCGCTACGAGGACTACCCGGTCACCCTGCGCGCCCACCTCGACGCCGTGACCGTCGACTGCCTCGCCGTGCCGGTCTACTACTGGCGCGAGCGCGAGTCGGGCGAGTCGATCACCCAGCTCAAGTTCCAGTTCGCCAACATCGAGGACCGGGTCGTCTCGGCCGAGATGGTGCTCGACCTGGTCGACAAGCGCGCTCCCGAACTGCGCGGCGAGGTGCACCGTCACCTGGCCACGGTCGACCTGACCACCATCGTGCAGTCGTTCGCCTCGGCGGCCGACCACGAGATGACCCCGCTGCTCGCCCTGGGCAAGCGGCTCAGCGGCCGGCTCGACCCGGCGGTGCTGGCCGAGTCGTCGACCTTCGCCCGGCTGGAGTACGAGGCCCTGCAGGCCGGCGACGCCGAACTGCTCCAGAGCCTGGCCCGCTTCCGGGCCGACGGCGGCCTGCGCGGCGGTGTCCGGGCCCGCCGGCACCCCCGGCTCCCCTGGCGGTACGAGGGTCAGTACCCGGGCCTGCGCGACGGTTCCAAGGTCGACCCGTCGCTCTACACGCTGCCCCGGGCCGAGCTCGACGTCCGCACCGCGGTGCGCGACCTCTCCTGGACCGACGACGCGCTGGTGCTGCACGGCACGGCCGAGATCGCCCACCTGCCCAGCACGGCCAAGTCGGAGATCCGGGTCGCGCTGACCTGGGGCCGGAACTCGCGGGACCTGCCGGTGGAGCGGCTCGTCGAGCACGACACCCACGGCGACGACCGCCCCGTCGGTTTCATCACCCAGATCCCCCGCAAGCTGCTCGCCTCGCTCGCCGATTCGGTCAAGAAAGCACAGATCACGGTCGAGGTCCGCTCGCACGGCCTCAAGCGCCGCGGCGCCCTGTCCGCCGGCGGCCTCCAGTACCCGGTCGGCGACTGGGTCGGCGATGTGTGGGTGCAGCCGCTCAACGGCGGCGACGGCCGGGTCTTCCTCGAGTTCCGGCGCAACACGGTCGAGCTGACCACGGCCGAGGTCGAGGACGACGAGCTGGTGCTGACCGGCCGGCTGGCCTCCCGCCTGGAGGAGCCCGAGCTGCGCCTGAGCCACTCGCTCGGCGCCATCAACGTGCCGATCCAGCGGGTCCGGCAGAGCGCCATGGACGACTTCACGGCCCGGGTGCCGCTGGACGAGCTGATCGGCGTGACCGAGCCCGACGACCCGTTCCTGCTGCGTACGGTCCTGGTGCCCCGCATGCACGACGGCAAGAACCAGTTCATGATGTCGATCACCGGCCTCGACCGGGGTGTGCTGGCCGAGCGCGGGGGCCGGGTGGTCGCGGTGAGCCGCTCCCCCGGCATGTACCTCAACCTGATCGAGGCGCCGGCGCAGGTCTTCGCCGACGACGTCGTGGCGGTTCCGGACGCCACCTATCTGAGCGTGTCCGGTCCGCGCTGGGCCGGCACCGACTACAGCCGGATCACCTGGCGCCGCTTCCTGCCGAACTCGGACGACGGGATCGACGCGCCGGCACAGGTCACCCTCGATGACGAGCGATGGACGGTGTCGACGAGACTGGACGACCTGTCCGAGGGTGAGGATCTGAACTGGGCCCTGTTCGCCTCGCCGGAGGGCGGTACGCCGTACGCCGTACAGGCCGACAGCTTCCTGGTGAGCCGGCTCCCCCGCCGGCTGGGCAAGCTGATCCTGCGGGCCCGCAGTGGCATCCTGCACCTGGAGATGGACTGATCCCATGCATCACCACAACCACTACTACGGGTTGACGCACATCCTGGCCCGGCACTGCGGCCTGGACGACGAGTTCCCGCCGCGCATCCCGGGCTACCTTCAGCACGGCTGGAACGTGGGCTGTGGCTGGAACCCGGTGCACGAGTTCTTCGACGGCGCCTGGCGGTTCGTCTGGAGCGACGCCCCCCGGCGGCGCGGCCACGCGCTGAGCCGCCGCAACTACGCGGTCACCGGCGCCCCGATGCTCTACCTCATGGATCTCGAGCCCGACCTGGGCAAGGTGAGGGAGGAGGACCGCGAGGGCACGCTCTGGTTCCTGTTCCACGGCTGGGACGCGCCGGGCGGCCTCGGCGCCAAGATCGAGGGCGATCACGCCCGCCTGATCAGCGAGATCAAGGAGACCGAGACCGAGCCGGTCACGATCAGCCTGTACTACACCGAGTACGAGCGGCCGGACGTGCGCCGCGCGTACGAGGAGGCCGGCTTCAAGGTCATCTGCTTCGGCAAGCGCGGATGGAACTACGAGGGCACCGACCGCAAGTTCCTCTACAAGCAGCTGGCCGCGTTCCGCCGGTTCAAGCGGGTGGCCTCCAACCGGCTCGCCACGGCGATCTTCTACGGTGTCGCGGCCGGGTGCGAGCCGGCCGTCTACGGCGACGCGATGGCGCTCGAGGGTGACAACCCGCTGTTCGGCGGCCAGTCCCGCATCGCCCGGCTCTGGCCCGACATGCTGGGCAAGGACATCGATCTCGCCACCGCCCGCGCGATCACCGACGACGAACTCGGCAAAGCCTGGATGATGTCGCCCGCCGAGATGCGGTCTCTCTTCGATTGGAACCACCATGACTGACATCGAGGTCGTCCGCGGCGAGATCCAGCCCTGGACCGACTACGCCAGCTACCGCAAGCCCGCGGGCGGTGACGCGCTGCTGGCCTTCCTCGCCGACGCGCTGCCCGCGAAGGCGGCGCGCGCGCTGGTCGCCGGCCCGCACAGCCACGAGCTGATCCGGCTGGTGGCGGCTCGCAGCGAGCACGTCACCGTGCTGATCCGCTCGGTCAGCGACGCCACCGACCTGCGTGAGGCATTCCCGGGCGCCGAGATCACCGTGATCGCCGGCGCGCTGGACGGCCTGGCCAACGGGCCGTACGACCTGGTGGTGGCGGCCGACGGCCTCGACCGGGTCCTCGGCTACGACTCGCCGGCGCTCGACTGGCCGCAGCGGGCCGCCCTGGTCACCGGGCTCGCCGGCCCGGACGCGGTGGTGCTGATCGGCGTCGAGAACGAGTTCGGGCTGACCGGCCTCTACGACCGGCGCCCGGTCGACGCCCGGCACGGCGACGACGAGTGGCGCCCGCTGCACGACGACCCCGAGCGGCCCACCTCGCCCGACCAGGTGCTGGCCGCCCTTCCGGGCGCTCGCCTGTACGCCTCGTTCGACGCCGCCGGCGAGACCCACACGCTGCTCGACGCGGCCGCCGCCGCGGGCACCCGCCCCGGCCGGCCCGGCGCCCGCCTGGCCCTGGAGGGCCTGGCCGCCACGGCCGCGCACACCCCGCTGGTCGCCCCGATCGCCACCGGCGCCGACGCCGCGGCCCGGGCCGGCCTGCTCGGCGCGGTGGCTCCCGGCTGGCTGGCCGTGCTCGGCCCGGCCGGCGCGACCCGCACGGCGTACACGGCCACCCACAGCCTCGAGCTCGGCGACGCCGGCTGGACCGTCGGCGACCGGGTCATCCCCGACACGGTCTCGGCCGAGGCCGAGCTGTTCCGGCTGGCCGCGGCGGAGGACGTGCCCGGCTTCCGGCAGTACGCGGCCCGGGTCGACAGCTTCCCGCTGGACGACCTCTACCCGGCGGCCGACGGTTTCGTCCGGGGCCTCACCGAGGCGCCGGAGGGTGCGAGCCGCGAGGAGCTGCTGGCCGCCTCCTGGTTCCGGTTCCGCGACCGCCTCATCGCCGCGCACCGCCGCCACCCGTGGCCGCCGTGGATGGTCGAGAGCGACGACCTGGTGACCACCTGGCTCGGCATGTCCGGCGTCGAGGCCACCCCCGAGCTGCTGGCGCGGGGACGGGAGCTGGCCGACGGGTTCGCACCGCCCGCCGCCGAGGGTCCCGACGTGGCCACCGCGCTGGCCGACGTCGACGAGGACAAGAAGCGGATCAAGGAGCTGGCCGGCAAGGTCTTCGGCCTCGAGCGGACGCTGCGCTTCCGCGACCAGAGCCTCAAGACCCGCGAGGCGCAGCTGCGCAAGCTCCGCGACGAGCTGCGGCAGTACCGCAACTCGCCGGTGCTCAAGCTGCACGACACGGCCCGCAAGGTCGCGAAGATCCGCCACCCGAAGCAGTTCGCCCGCGCGGTGAAGAAGAAGCTGAAGGGCTGACCTCTACGCCGCGATCAGATCCTCGATCGTGTCGGTCGGGGTGAGGTCGGCGAACGGGAACACCACGTGCAGGGAAGTGCCGTCGCCGGGCCGGTCCGACAGCGCCACGGTGGCGTGGTGCGCGTCCAGGATCTTCTTGGCGACGGCGAGCCCGCGGTCGGGGCCGGGCGAGGTCGACGGGTTGGCGATCGCGCCGTAGTACAGGTGCGGGAACAGGTCGGGGCGCATGCCGTCGGGCATGTCCATGTCGTCGAGGCGCACCGTCGGGCCCGACTCGATCTCGGTGCCGACGCGGACCCGCCCGCCCGACGGCGTGTACTTCACGGCCGCGAACAGCAGGTGGGTGAGCACCTGCTCGAGCCGCACCGGGTCGGCGATGATCGGCAGAGCCGGCCCGCCGGCCTGGTTGAGGATCCAGATCTGCTTGGTGGCGGCGATCGGGCGTACCGCCTCGACCGCCCGCTGCGTGATCCGGGTCAGGTCGATCTGCCGCATGTGCAGGCTCTCGCTGCCGAACCCGGCGTCGGCCATCGTCGTCAGGTGGTGCAGCAGGTCGATGAAGCCGCGGATGTGACCGGACACCGCGTGACCGACCAGGTCGGCCAACTCGGCGTCGTGGTACCCGGTCTTGCCGAGCTTGCCCAGGTACTGCGAGATCAGCCGCAGCGGCGCCCGCAGATCCCCGCCGACCAGGCCGGCCAGGTCGTCCTTGCGGCGCTCCAGCTCCTGGAGCCGGGCCGTGGTGTTGGCCAGCGCGATCGCGTGCCGGCGCAGCTCCATCTGCGAGGTGACCTGCCGGGCCAGCGCGCGCAGGGCCTGCAATTGCTCCACGTCGAGCTTGCGGGGCTCGTTGTCGACCACGCAGAGCGTGCCCAGCGCGAAGCCGTCGGTGGTGACCAGCGGCGCCCCGGCGTAGAAGCGGACGCCGTCGTCGCAGGTCACCGTCGGGTTGTCGGCGAACCGCGGGTCCTTGGTCGCGTCCGGCACCACGAGCAGGTCACGGCCGAGGATCGCGTGTGAGCAGAACGAGATCTCCCGGTCCGTCTCGGTCGCCTCGGTGCCGATCTTCGCCTTGAACCACTGACGGTCGGTGTCGACCAGGGTCACGAGCGACATCGGCGTGCCGCACACGTTCGAGGCGAGCGCGACGATGTCGTCGAAATCCTGCTCGGGCGCGCTGTCGAGGATGTCGAGCGCGTAGAGCGCGGTGAGCCGGTCGATCTCGTTGTCGGGCAGGGGAGCTTTCATGCCGTCACCTCCGAAGACTTGCTTCAGAGGTACCACCCGAAAGTAGCTACCCGACCGTTTCGGACTTTTTCCATGACCGGAGCGGCTTGGTCGCGACCGGCCAGCCCAGGTGCGTCCGCAGTTCCTCGGGGGTGGCCAGGATGTCCGCGCCGAGCTCGATGGTGGCGATCTCGCGGGCGGCCACCGGGTCGGGGTCGTAGCCGTACACCTCGGGCCACTGGCGCCGCAGCCGCGGCTCGCCGCCGAAGGTGGGGTCGGCGCCCTCGAGCACCATCGGGTCGCCGTAGACGGCGCCCTGGCAGCCGGCCAGCAGGCCGTACCAGATCGCGCTGCACAGGCGGTTGGAGACCACGCGCTTGTGGCGGCGCAGCTCGGCCAGCTGGCGGACCAGGAAGTCACGGTCGTGGTCACGCCACCAGAAGCCGCGGTAGCCGTGGCAGATGACCCGGAAGCCGGCGTCCTCGTACAGCTTGCGGATCTTGCGGACCTTGTGCTCGTTGAAGTACAGACACGCGGTGATCGGGCCGGTCTCGTGCGCCTTGAGCTCGTCGATCAGGCGCTGGTGGTCGCCCATCACCTGCTGCCCCTCCCAGCCGTGGAAGGGGTAGAAGATGGTGCCCTCGCGCTTCGACTCGTCGACCGGAGCCTCGTTCATCTCGAGCAGGTACGCGAACGGGGAGCCGATGGCGACCACGTCACGGCGACCCTGCGACCACGCCCGGCGCCGCACCTGCTCGGACCAGACCCACAGGCGACTGCCCTCGACGAACGGCACACCGGGGGCCAGGCCGTCGCCGATGTTCCAGCCGTGCTGGAGGTATCCCTGCATGCGCGGGGGGTGCATCCAGTCGTCGAGCTGGGCGTAACGGGCAAGCACGTGAGCGTGGCCGTAGTAGTAATTGGCGTGGTGCATGTCCACCCTGTGATTTCGCGCGACGACGGATCTAATACGGTCGGTCGGGGCGCAAGCCTAGCACCGCCACAAGCGACGAAGGGCAACCGATGAAGGACCACGCGGGACCGGTCGTGCCGGTCCGCCGGCGCGGCGCGTACCGCCAATCGGCGCTGGTGCTGGGCACGGCACAGCTCGGCGGGGCGTACGGCATCGCCAACCGCACCGGTGTGCCGGACGACGACGCCACGGCCCGCATGCTGGCCACGGCCCGCGACCTGGGCGTCACCCACCTGGACACCGCGCGCGCCTACGGCGAGAGCGAGCGGCGGATCGGCGCGGCGCTGGGCGACCTTGATCTGGCCGTCATCACCAAGATCGCGCCCGGTGGCGCGGTCCCGGAGAGCGTCGAGGCGAGCCGGGCCGCCCTGCGTGTCGCCGGCCCGCTGACGATCCTGCTGCACCGCGCGGCCGACGCTCCGGCCGGCTGGGACGACCTGCGCCGCTGCCTGGAGACGGGCGAGGCCGACCGGGTCGGCGTGTCGGTGCAGTCCCCCGACGAACTGCGCCAGGTGCTCACGCTTCCCGACCTCGGCTACGTGCAGCTGCCCTGCAACATCCTCGACCGGCGCTGGCTGGCCGGCGACCTCGCCGCGGCCCTCGCCGAGCGGCCCGAGCTCGTGGTGACCGTGCGCAGTGCGTACCTCCAAGGTCTGCTCGCCGCCGGAAGCGGCGTGCGCTGGCCGCACTGTTCCGACGACCGGCGGGACGCGGTGGTGTCCCTTCTGGACCGGCTGGCGACCGGCCTCGGGCGCGAGGACCGCGCCGACCTCTGCCTGGCCTACCTGCTGTCGCTGCCGTGGGTGACCTCGCTGGTGGTCGGTGCCGAGACCGAGGAGCAGCTGCGGCGCAACGCCGACCTGATCGCCCGCAAGCCGCTGACCGGCGACGAGCGCGACCAGGTGCTGCGCGAGCTGCCCGAGATGCCGGTGGATCTGCTCGACCCGAGCCGGTGGTCCGCGTGATCACGCCGAACGACCTCTTCGGACTGACCGGCAAGGTGGCCGTGGTGACCGGCGCGACCGGGCGCCTCGGCCAGGTCATGGCGGCGGCGCTGGCCGGCGCCGGCGCGACGACCTGGCTGGTGGGCCGCGACCAGGGCCGGCTCGACGCGCTGGCGTCGAGTCTGGACGGCGAGTGCGTGCCGGCCCGCTGCGACGTCACCTCCGACGACGACGTGGCGGCGCTCGGCGACCGGCTGCGCGAGGCCGGCGGCCGGCTCGACGTGCTGGTGCACAACGCCCACGTGGGCCGCGGCGGCTCGCTGCGCACCGCCCGCCCGTCCGACTACATCGAGGCCGCCGACCTGGCCCTCGGCGCGTTCCAGCGCCTGCTCGGCTCGACCCGCGACCTGCTGGAGACGGCGGCCGCCGACAGCTCACCCTCGGTGATCACGGTCGCTTCGATGTACGGCGTGGTCAGCCCCAAGCCGCATCTCTACGCCAACCCGGAGGCGGGCAACCCGCCGTACTACGGCGCCGTGAAGGCCGGGATCGTGCAGCTCACGCGCTACGCCGCGGTCGAGCTCGGCCCGGCCGGCATCCGGGTCAACTGCGTGACGCCCGGCCCGTTCCCCGGCGAGGGCGGCGACCGGGAACTGGTGGCACGCCTGGCTCAGCAGACCCCGCTGGGCCGCGTCGGCGACGCCGCCGAGATCGCGACCACCGTGCTGTACCTGGCCTCCCCGCGCTCCAGCTTCACCACCGGAACCAACGTCGTGGTCGACGGCGGCTGGACCGCCTGGTAACACACCTTTTGTCCGATATGCCCGTTGAATGATCGTGCACACTCTCCTGGCCGTCCTGCTGGCGGCGACTTTCGCAGGCGGCTTCGAGCAGCCGTACGTCGACGGCGCCTACTACCGGTACGCCGCGGGCACCCAACTAGGCCCGTGGACGGTGACCAGAGGCGACGTCGACCTGGCGAGCAACGCCCTCTGGCAGGTCACCGAGGGCCGCCAGAACCTCGACCTGGACGGCGGCCAGCAGGGCGCGGTGGCCACCACCTTCCCCACCGAGCCGTTGCTGACCTACCGCATCTCCTACGACCTGGCCGGCAACTACGCGGGCCCACCGGCGGTCAAGACCGGCGAACTCCGCGTCAACGGCAAGCTCATCCAGCCCCTGTCCTTCGACACGACAGGCAAAACGGCGACAAACATGGGCTTCGTTCGACGTACGGCGTACGTCCTGGCCAAAGGCACGTCCTTCACCCTGGAGTTCGCCAGCACAACCACCCCAGCCGGCTACGGCCCCGTCATCGACGACGTCCGGGTGGACCCCTGCCTACTGATCATCTGCCCCAGGACCAACGCCCCCGCCGCCTGACAGCCGGCCACTTCGGCCCAGTGCCCCGACCGCCTTCCCGTGGAGTCACTGCCGCGGAGACTGGCGAAGAGCACACCAGTGTGGACGCGCCACGCGACAGGGGGAGCCCTTGCCGGGTCGGGGAGCAAAGCAACCGCGACGCGCCCGCGAGTCGGGCAACTGGCGAGGACGAGCGGCTGCGGCAACGGCTGCCTTCACCGCGGCGCTGATCCTCTTCTGGTACAGCGCGGCGGTCTATTCCCAGTCGAGCGCCGCCAACTACTCACTTCCCTCCGACCCACCGGTCATCTCGGTCATCACCAGCTCCCTCATCGGCAATGTCACCGCCGACGCCGTGGTCGACCTGGGGAAGTCTCCGCTGAGGGATCGGATGTCGACAGCATCTGGTCATACGGCAAGAGCCGGTCCGCCCTCGTACTGACTCCGGAATCCGTACCGTCGACGTTCGGCTTCTCGAAGGTCAGGTCGACCTCAAGGAGCTCGAACGCAGTCGGGAACGGGACTGTGGGTCATGCGTGGACCTGAAGGGGTCCGGGCCTGAACGACTGCGGATCACCGGCACCGAGGGGACCGCTTGGAAGGGGCCAGAACCGAAGAGGCGGTCCCCGAGTTCGAGGACACGGCAACACTTCAGTGGGAGGCGAACGATCGTCTGGCAGCACGCGCCATCTTCGCGGCGGACGCGCTCGCGGTCACCGACCAGCGTTCGTTCTTCATCGCGGGGGTCGCGGCCGGTCTGGCCGGCTCCCTCATGATCCTCGCCCTGGAGTTGGCGCCATGGCGGAGATTGGCCCCATCCGTGCAGCCGCTCTATCGGGACTGGCGACGACGCCGAGCCATCCGCAGAGCCAGGGGCAAAGGAAGCGCAACACGACCGCGCAACCCGGCCGAGAACCAGCGGAAGCCTTCACGAACAGAACCGCGACGAAACCGGTAACCGCAACGCAGACACCGTGGGGTTTCCGGGGCTCGGCCCCGGAGCAGACCGGTAACCGCAACGCCGACACCGTGGGGTTTCCGGGGCTCGGCCCCGGAGCAGACCGGTAACCGCAACGCCGACACCGTGGGGTTTCCGGGGCTCGGCCCCGGAGCAGATATGACGAGACGCCCCCGGTCCGCGCTTTTCAGCGGACAGAGGGCGCCCAGCGTCTCGTGGAGCTGTGGGGATTTGAACCCCAGACCCCCTCGATGCGAACGAGGTGCGCTACCAGACTGCGCCACAGCCCCTTACCGATCCCTCGGACGCTGTCCGTGGAACCGCAGCAAGGCTAACAGGTTGCGCAGGCTTCCCGCGAACCGACCCCCACAACGCCGCTCAGGCGGTGTGGTGGCGGCCGCCCGCCTCGTAGGCCCGGCCCCGCAGGCCGCCCGTTCGGCGGTAGGAGACCGACGCTGTCGCGGCCGGGGGAAGGTCCTGGTCCAGGCCCATCGCCGCGCGGCGTACCGCCTCCTTCTGGGCCGCCAAGCGGCGCTGGGCCTCGCGGCGGGCCGCCTGGCGGCGGGCCTGTTCGCGGCGTACCTCGGCCTGGCGGGCCGCCAGCCACGCTGCCTCGCGGGCCTCCTCGCGGCGGCGTCGGCGGTCCGCTATCGCTCGGTTGCGCAGGTGGAACAGGTCGATCACCAGGAGCGTGAAGGTGACCGCGAAGCCGATCCAGAAGCCGGGGCCGACCGCGAGCACGCCGATCAGCTCGATCAGGTTGAGCAGGATCAGCGCCGCGAAGACCCGGCGACGGCGTACGACCGCTGGGGTGTGCCGGCGGGCCGGCGGGCGCCGGACCGGGCGGCGGCCCGGCTTGACCAGGCGCAGCTTGGGTTTCTGGGGCGAAGAGGACGGCGAGACCGTAACCGAGACCAGCCGGCCCGGGTTGATCGGTCGGCGTCCGGGCACGGTGCGGCGACGGCGGTGGCGCTGGAGCACCCTCGCCGTCGACGACGCCCGCTCCGCGGCCAGTCGCTCGGTGGCGTCGTACCGGCGCACGAGCGCGGGCGCGAGGGCGAGCAGACCGGCCGCGGTGAGGACGGCGAGGAGCACCGAGGTCGGCACCCTCACCCCTCCCGTCAGCTACGGGCGGTCCGCTTTACAACTCCCGGCCACGGACCGCAAGACCCAATCTCCCCGAGGCTACGGGCGCGAGCTGCGGAAATGGTCACGGCGCGCCGGGCGTGTCAGGGGCCTCCTCAGGCGCGCACGCGGCGCCAGCGGGCCAGCAGACCGCCCTCGGCGGCCACTTCCTCGCTGGTCAGGGCATATCCGAGATGGTCTCGCCAGCTGCCGTCGATGTGCATGTAGCGCTCATGGTAGGCCTCCTCGCGGAAGCCGAGCTTTTCGACGACGCGGCGGGAGGGCTTGTTCTCCGGCCGGATGTTGACCTCGATGCGGTGCAGTCCGCCGGGGCCGAAGGCGTGGTCGACCGCGAGGGCCAGCGCGGTCGGGATGACGCCGCGGCCGGCGACGCGGTGGTCGACCCAGTAGCCGGCGTAGGCCGAGCTGAACGCCCGCCGGACGATGTTGCCGAGGTTGAGGTGGCCGACCAGGCTTTCCCGGCCGTTCTCCTGCAGGCAGACCGCGAACGGCATGCTCTCACCGCGCCGGGCCGAGCGTTTCATGTCCTGGTAGACGTAGCCGAAGGCGCGCGCCGAGTTCATCTCGGCCCACGGGCCGGGCGGGGCGGACTCCCAGGGCGCCAGCCACTTCTGGTTGGCCGTGCGCACTTCGGACCAGGCGCGGCCGTCGCTGCGCTTGTAGGGGCGCAGCACGACGGGTCCGTCCGCCAGGACGGCAGGCCATCCGGGCGTGGACCCCAGCATCATCGCCTCCGGTCGAGGAGCAACACGTCCACGGTCGAGCCGGCGGCCGCCGTGGTGACGCGCTCACCGAGGACCAGCAGGCCGTTGGCCTCGGCAAGGCCGGAGAGAGTGTACGGCCCACCGGCCAGTGGCTGCACCGTGTGTCCCCCGCCGCGCCGTTCGGTGACGAACGCGGGGCGGAACTCGCGCAGGCCACCGGGCGAGGAGATGGTCTCCAGCAGGTGGGCCTTGACGCTCGGGCGGAACACCGGCTCGGCCCCCGCCAGCAGCTGAATCACCGGGTGGGCCAGCACTTCGAAGCCGATCAGGGCGGAGCCGGGCTCGCCCGGCAGGCAGATCACCGGCACCTCCTCGCCGCCGACCGTGCCGAAGCCGAGGGTGCTGCCGGGGCAGAGGGCCACGTCGGTGAACTCGACGGCGCCGCGGCCGGGATCGCGGCGGGAGAGCACCCGGCGCAGCATGTCGCCCGGGCCGGTGCCGGTCCCGCCGGTGGTGATGATCAGGTCGGCCCGCAGGGTCTGGTCTTCCAGGAGGCCGCGGAGGCCTTCCGGGTCGTCGTCACAGATGCCGATGCGGTACGCCAGGGCGCCGGCCTCGACCGCGGCGGCGGTCAGCGCGTGCGAGTTCGCGTCGACGATCTGCCCGGGCTGGCTGGGGCGGCCCACGTCGACCAGTTCGTCGCCGGTGGCCACGACCACCACGCGGGGGCTGGGCCGGACGACGACGTGCCCGATGCCGGAGGCGGCGAACGTCGCCACCATGGCCGGGGTGACGTACGCGCCCTTGGGGGCGAGCACCTGGCCGACGGCGATCTCGTCGCCGGCCCGGCGTACACCCGAGCCCCTTTTCGGCGCGTGCAGGATCTCCACGGCGGCCATGCCCTGGTCGGTCCAGTGCACCGGCACCACCACGTCGGCGCCGATCGGCAGCGGCGCGCCGGCCGCCACCGAGAAACACGTGCCCGGGGAGAGCCGGACCGGGCGCCAGCTGGACGCGCCGAGGTCGCCGACCACGTTGAGCCGGACCGGCCGGCCCTCGACCCGGCCGAAGGAGGAGGGGTGCGAGCCGACCCGGCCCGCGCCGCTGAGGTCTTCCCAGCGCGCCGCGTACCCGTCGATCGCCGCCTGGTCGAACGCCGGGTACGGGTGCGGCGCCAGCACGTCGGTGGCCAGGGTGTTGCCGTGTGCCTGGGTGAGGTCGAGGTCGAGCGGAGGCAGCGGCCGGAGCCTGCGCAGCACGCTGCCCAGGTATTCGGCGAGAGGCTTCAGCTCGTTGGCGGCCGCCTCGGCATCGGCCGTGGCCGTCATCCCCTCGCACCGCCGGCGACGAACTCGGCCAGCCAGCTCCGGAACTCCTCGCCCAGGTCGTCGCGCTTGGCCGCCAGCATGACGACCGTCTGGAGGTAGCCGAGCGGCATGCCGGTGTCGTACCGGTGGCCGCGGTAGACGATGCCGTGCACCGGGGTGCCGTCGGCCAGCAGCTGGGCCATGGCGTCGGTCAGCTGGATCTCGCCGCCGCTGCCGGGCTTGGTGTCGGCGATCGCCTCGAAGATCGAGGCGGGCAGGACGTAGCGGCCGAGGACGGCCAGGTTGCTGGGCGCCTCGTCCGGCGCGGGCTTCTCGACCAGGCCGGTGATCCGTACGACGTCGTCGCCCTCGTCCGACGGCTGCACGGAGGCGATGCCGTACCGCGAAGTCTCTGAGGGTTTGACCTCGCCCAGGGCGAGCACGATGCCGCCGGTGCGGGCCTGCAGGTCGAGCATGGCGGGCAGGAGCGGCTTGTCCTCCTCCAGGAACTCGTCGCCCAGCAGGACGGCGAACGCGTTGTCGCCGACGTGCGAGGCGGCGGTGCCGACCGCGTGGCCGAGACCCAGCGGCTCGCCCTGACGGACGGTGTAGATGTCCGCGAGCTCACTCGTACGGCGTACGGCCGCAAGCCTCTCTTTGTCGCCCTTTTCCTCGAGACGCGCCTCGACGTCGGGCCGGCGGTCGAAATGGTCGACCATCGAGGTCTTGCCACGGCCGGTGACCAGCAGGACGTCGGTGATGCCGGCGGCGGCCGCCTCCTCCACGATGTACTGAAGGACGGGACGGTCGACGACGGGCAGCAATTCCTTGGGTACGGCCTTGGTGGCGGGCAGGAATCGCGTAGCCAGACCCGCCGCGGGGATGACAGCCTTCACCGCCCGGCGGCCGGACGCTTGCGCGTTCGAGGTCATCGAATCACCGCACCTTCAAGTCGATCGAGCCCGTGACATGCAGCGAGACTATCGGCCATGTCTGTGCCCCGGCGGCCGTGGCCCGGTCGGCACGGCCGTCTGGGGATCCAAGTTTCCTTCATGAACTGTGGGGGAAACCCGCGAATTGGTCACATCTGCGGCCTCGGCCAGGCGATACGTGTCCCGGCCGGCCCGCTTGGCGGCGTACAGGGCGGCGTCGGCCGCGGCCAGCACCTGCGGCGCGGCGGCGCCATGCTCGGGAAAGACGGCGACGCCGATCGACACGGTGACCGGGATGAGCATGTCGTCGGGTCGCAGGGGATCGATCGGCACGGGCCGGTCCCGCACGGCGGCGCCGAGGCGTTCGGCCACGATCGCCCCGCCGTACGCGTCGGTCTCCGGCAGCAGCACCACGAACTCCTCCCCGCCCTGCCGGAACGCCACGTCCACCTCGCGGAGCCCGATCCGGATGCGCCGGGCGAACTCGCTCAGCACCGCGTCGCCGGCCGCGTGCCCGTACGTGTCGTTCACGTCCTTGAAGTGGTCCAGGTCGAGCACGAGAACCGTGAGCATCCGCCCGAAGCGGCTGGCCCGCTCCACCTCCCGGCGCAACGATTCACGCAGGTAACGGTAATTCCACAGGCCGGTGAGCGGATCGGTCAACGAGAGCCGTTGCGCCTCCTCGTGCATCCGCACGTTGTGCACGGCCACCCCGGCCTGTCCGGCGAAGGTCCGCAGGGTGCTCAGGTCGGCGTCGTCGAAACAGTCACCGCCGACCCGGTCGTAGAGGGCGAGGACGCCGAGGGTGCCGGGTCCGTCCTCGGCGTCGGCGGGCGCGCGGATCGGCACGGCGACGTAGCTCAGGCAGGGCGGTTCGGCCGTGGCGAGCTCGCCCCGCCCGCGGCGTGACTCCCCGCTGGCGGCGACCCCGCCCAGCACACCCTCGCCGACCGGCAGGCGCTGCTTGGGCAGGTCGGCGTCGGGCAGGTCCCAGGTGCCGGCCAGGCCGACCCCGCACTGCGGGACGAGCTGCCCGCTCACCGGGTCGATGAGCAGGACGAGACCGGCCCGGGCGCCGGTGGCGGCGAGCGCCGTGCGCAGGATGACCTGCAGTATCCGCTGGAGGTCATGGGTGCTGGAAAGCGTCTCGCCGAGGATCGCCAGGTGCCCGCGGAGCTGGTCGCGGCTGGCGGTGAGGGCCTGGACGTAGGCCTGCAGCTCGCGGGTCATGCGGTTGAAGGTGGCGGCGAGCCGGCCGAGCTCGTCCGGGCGCGGGATCGGCACGCGGGTGTCCAGGTCGCCGTCGGCCACCCGGTCGGCGGCCCAGGCCAGGTCGCCGAGCGGGCGGGTGGTGGTGCGGGCGAGCCAGCGCGCGACCAGGACGGCGGCCAGGGCCGCGGCCAGCACGAGGGCCGGGAGTACGGCGTACAGGAAAGTGGGCCGGTTCGTCGGCACGGTGATCGTGAGCGGCAGGGGCTGGCCCGGCTCCGGAGCGACGCGCCGGGTCTGGCCGGTCTCGTTCGGGCCGGTCAGCGTCACGCGGGTGCGGCTGGCGGCGCTGAGCCGGTCGAGGAACATGCCGTCGACGGTCTGCGAGGCGGCGATGGTGGTGTCGCCGACGACCGACGCGGCGGTGAGGGCGCCGCGCCCGTTCGCCGAGCAGCTCGGCCCGGTGGTCTCCGGGGCGCCGATGTCGATGCCGGTGGCCAGACCGCGCGCGATCAGCTGGCCGGCCACCGCGGCCCGATCACTTTCGGGCACCACGGCCACGGCGTCGGCCGCCGTCTGAAGTTGCCGGCAGGCGGCGGAGACACTGGTACGCACGGTGGTCGCGGCCCGGTCGAGCCGCTCGGCCGTCCGATCCCGGTTCACCGTGGTGACGGTCAGGGCGACGAAGATGGACCCGAGCAGGACCGGACCGAGCACGACCACCAAAAAGGCTGTAGTGAGTCGGCCACGTAGCGTCACGCATCCTCCCGGAAGTGGCCCTCTTTGGAGCGATGCTGACATAGTGTGCACCGTTTGCCGCTTTTCAAAAGGGGGTGTTGCATGCCCGATTTAACCGGTGACGCGGAAGGATCTCGCGCCGCCAAGATCGCACTCCGCAGTCGCCTGCTCACCGCCCGGCGTCAGGCGCCCGCCTCGGCGGCCCCTCTTCTCCACGATCAAGTGCTTGCTTTGGTACGGCGTGAGCAACCGGCCACCATCGCCGCCTACGTCCCGATCGGCACGGAACCCGGCGGACCGGAACTGATCACCGCGCTGGCGGCGCACGCGCGCGTCCTGCTCCCGGTGCTGCTGCCGGACGGAGATCTGGACTGGGCCCTGCACTCCGGTTCGCTCGAACGGGGGCCACGCGGCCTCCTCGCGCCGACCGGCCCCCGGCTGGGCGTGGAAAGCATCCGGCAGGCCGACCTGGTACTGGTGCCCGCGCTGGCGGTGGATCGCCAGGGCCTGCGATTGGGGCGCGGCGGAGGGTCGTACGACCGGGCCCTGGCTCGCATCTCCCCGGGGCCGCTGATCGTGGCGCTGCTGCACGACGGCGAACTGCTGGACGAGGTGCCGGCGGAGCCGCACGATCGGCCGGTGCACGGGGTCATCACGCCACACGGTGGTCTATTCCTGACCCGGAAGTGACGTCCGCCCAACGCTCAACCCGCCGTTCGAGTGGACGAAATGACCTCCGATGGCGCAACATTGGCACTCGGAGTTGGCGAGTGCCAACAGCCGAAAGATCCGGAGGAGCCGTGCCTACCTACCAGTACGCCTGCACCGAATGCGGCCACCAGCTCGAGGCCGTGCAGTCGTTCTCCGACCCGGCTTTGACCGAGTGCCCCGACTGCGACGGCAAGCTGCGCAAGGTGTTCAACTCGGTCGGCATCGTCTTCAAGGGTTCGGGCTTCTACCGCAACGACTCCCGCTCCGGCAACGTGAGCGCCGAGAAGTCCTCCACCAGCAACGGCGAGGCCACGAAGAAGTCCGACACGCCGGCTTCCTCGAGCGACTCGTCCGCAAGCTCGACCTCGACCTCGTCGTCGTCATCTTCGACGTCGTCGTCCTCGTCTTCGTCTTCGACGACCACAAAGGCGCCCGCCGCCTCCTGAGTCTCATCCGGAATCGCGCCAGGCTCCCCCCTGGCGCGATTCCGCGTATCCACAGCACGGCCTTCCCGCCACGTGCCGGCGACCCTTCCCCGCCTAAGCCGGCGTCCTCGCCGCCTGGGCCGGCGTCCTCCCCGCCTGGGCCGGCGCCTTCCCCGCGGTGCCAGCGTCCTCCCCGCCCGTACCAGCGTCCTCCCCGCCCGTACCAGCGCCCTCCCCGCCTGGGCCGGCGCCCTCCCGCCCGTACCAGCGCCCTCCCCCGCCCGGGCCGGCGCCCTCCCGCCCGTACCAGCGTCCTTCCCGCCCGGCCGGCGCCCTTCCCGACTGGGCCGGCGCCCTCTTCCTCGCCGCGCCTTTCTCCGCTCAGCCACCTCCACGAGGCGCCCCTACCAAAATCAGCTGAGTTGTCGCTGGTTATCCACAACCTCGGGCTGTCCACAGGCTCGGAGCGAGCGATCTCTTCTCCCGCCTAACGTCTGTCCCGGCGCCGGACCACGACGCCAGGGCGAGCGAGAGGGGACAGGACGATGGCCGGACCGAGCAAGTCCCGGCTCGGCCGGGCCATCCCCCAGCCGCACGGGACCGCAAGCCGCGAAAGCGGCGAAGGGCGCCTCGATCCCGTGCGGCGGCGTCGGCCGGCTCGCGGCACGCTGCTACGCCTCGCGGCAGTCGCGGCCCTACTGACCCTCGCCGCCCTGGTGTCGTGGTCACCCCCACCGGCCTGCGCCCCACCCGGCAACGCAGTGGCCACCCGCCCACCCGCCGACGGCACCCACTCCTCCGGCGCCCCGCCGGGGGGCTCAGTCGACGCTGCGGCGGCGGGCTCAGACGGCGCCCCGCCGAACGGCTCAGACGGCGGCCCGCCGGGCACCTCTGGGGCCGGCCCGCCGGATGACCCGATCCCCGGGTCGGGGAACCCTGCCGCGGCGCCGGATAACCCAGGCTCGGGCACGGCTGGTGGCGCCGTGCCCTCCGGCACTGTCGGCGTTCCGATCCGGCTGGCCGATCCGACGGCGCTCTCGCTGGTCAAGCCGGGCAACCGGGTCGACCTGCTCCGCCTGGACGAGAAGGGCACCACCACCTCGGTGGCCGCCGCCGCTCTCGTCCTGACGGTCACAGGCGCCTCGGACCCTACGACGGGCGGCCTGCTGCTGGCCCTGGCCCCCGACGAGGCAGAACGCGCAGTCGCCACGCCGAACCACGGCTTTGCCGTACTCATTCGCCCCGGCTGACACGGTGGGCGGCCACGCCGAGGTGGGCCGGCGGGGCCTGCGAAGGCTCCTCCGGCCGCGGTGGGCGTGCGGTCACCAGTGGGGCGGGCGGTCCTCGAGCAGGCGCTCGTCGTTGTCGAAGGAGCGTTCGCCCCAGCCACGCTCGGTGTCGTCGCGGGTCTGGTCGGGGAGGACAGGCGCCTCCTCGGACTCGAAGTCGACCTCGCGTTCGCCGTCCAAGTCGCGCTCGGGCTCATCCAGGATGTCCACGCCTAAGAGGGTAGGCCCGCGCCCCTGCGGAAGTCTTCCCCCTTCGGCTGTACCGTCGGTGAACGTGAGCAGCCCCACCGGCGTCCCGGACGACTCTTACTGGCAGCGACCGGATCCTGACTCTCCCGTGCCCGGGCCGGCCCCCGAACCCTCCGGGACCGCCCCGAAACCGGAGGCGAGCTATCCCGGACCGCCGCGGCCCACCCCGCCGTCACCGCACTGGCGGCCGCCCACGATCTCCCAGCCGCCGCCCCCGCGCAGCATGCCCGGGCAGGACATGGACGCGCTCGACGAGTCGGAGGGCTCGGCCCGCACGGTGACCTACGGCGTCGGCCTGGTCGCGGGGGCCATCGCCCTGATCCTCATGTGCCTGCTCTGCGCCCGGGTCATCTTCTGAGGGGAGCGGGCTAGTAGGTGCCCCACACGGCGGTGGCGCCCGAGTCGCCCGTCTTGTAGACGTAGTAGCCGGAGATCAGGGCCAGGACGACCAGCACCACCGCGCTGACGGCCTCGCCGATCAGGGGCAGGCGGCCGGTTCGGCGCCACGTGAGGGCGACCACGACGAGGCTGGCGATACCCAGGGCCAGCGTGAACCAGAACGTACGCGAGCCGTAGCTCATGTGGTCGTCGAGAATCTCCTTGCCCCGGCCGCTCAGGCCCTGGCCGATCAGGCGGTCGTAGAGCTCCTCACCCGAGGCTTTCGCCACGAACGTCGAGACCGGCGCGGCCACCGCGAGCAGCGCCACCGCCCAGCCCAGCTTGGGACGCCACCGCGGCACCAGCGCGTAGGCGATGGCCCCCAGGGCCAGCAACGGAACGAACACCACCGCGGCATGCAGTACGAGCGCATGCACCGGCAGGCCGTTGATCTGGTCGAACACGACGCCTCCTCATCGAACGGGTCGGCCGACAGCTTAGAAGTATCTGACGGCGCAAATGTCCTCGTGTCCGCTTACGCCCATGGTCGGCTTCTGGTTCACCTCTCGCAGGTATTCCCGCGCACAATGGTTGGGGATTCAACCGATCCGTGCTGTCATTGACCGATGCCGAACGGTGAAGACCTGCTGCGCGACCACGGGCTGCGTGTCACCAAGCCGCGCCTGGCCGTGCTGGACATCCTCACCGGCGGCGGCCATCTCGAGGTCGAGGAGATCGCCAAACGGGCCCGCGTACGCCTCGACTCCGTCTCCACCCAGGCGATCTACGACGTGCTCGGCGCTCTCTCCCGCGCCGGCCTGGCCCGGCGGCTCGAGCCGGCCGGCAGCCCGGCCAAATACGAGGCCCGGGTGGGCGACAACCACCACCACATCGTCTGCCGGGGCTGTGGCGAGATCGCCGACGTCGACTGTGTGGTCGACGAGCGCCCCTGCCTCACCCCCGCCAGCAGCCACGGGTTCCAGCTGGACGAGGCCGAGGTGACGTTCTGGGGTCTCTGCCCGGCCTGCCAGAGGCGCCGCGACGACGAGGCGTGAATTCCGGTATCTGAACGGGTTCAACTTTCGGCCGTTCGCGTGGCAGTCTGGATGTATGAGCGACGTCGGCCTGTTCGGACCGGATTCGGTCACCTGGAAACTGCACCGCGAACCGATCCTGATACTCGGCGGTCTCCGCTCCCTCTACCTTCAGGCGCTGCACCCCCGCGCCGTGGCCGGCGTCGCGCAGAACTCCGGTTACCGCGCCGACCCGTGGGGCCGCCTCTCCCGCACCTCGGCCTACGTGGCCACGGTGATCTACGGCAGCACCGACGAGGTCGAGCGGGCCTCCAGCCGCCTGCGCCGCCTGCACTCCAAGATGACCGCCGTCGACCCGCGCAGCGGTGAGACGTTCCGCGTCGACGACCCCGACCTGCTCCGCTGGGTCCACATCACCGAGGTCGAGTCGTTCCTGACCACGGCCACCCGGGCCGGCCTGCGGCTGACCCCCGACGAGATCGACCGCTACTACACCGAACAGCTCCGGGCGGCCGAACTCGTCGGCCTCGACCCCGCCACCGTGCCCGCCACCGCGGCCGAGGTGGCCGCCTACTACGACGCCGTCCGCCCCGAGCTGGGCATGACCCGCGACACCGCCGAGACAGCCCTGTTCCTGACGGTTCCGCCGGTCCCGCAGACGTGGGGGCCCCGGGCCCTCCGCCTGGGACTCACCCTGGGACCCACCCGCTGGGCGTACCTCGGCATAGCCGGCACCGCGGTGGCCCTGCTCCCGCCCTGGGCCCGTCGCCTGTACGGCGGCCTCGGCTGGCCCACCACCGACGTGACGGCCGACCTCTCGATCCGCGGGCTGCGCCTGCTGCTCTCCACGATCCTGGCCACCCTGCCCCGCCGCTACCGCGACAGCTCCATGCGCCAGGCTGCCCTCGCCCGCGCCGCCCAACCGGCCGCCGCCTGACCGCCGCCCCGAACCCCATCCCACCG
This sequence comes from Actinoplanes sp. NPDC048796, assembly GCF_040650035.1. Taxonomy (NCBI): domain Bacteria; kingdom Bacillati; phylum Actinomycetota; class Actinomycetes; order Micromonosporales; family Micromonosporaceae; genus Actinoplanes; species Actinoplanes sp. NPDC048796. The sequence goes on from NZ_JBEZGO010000003.1 coordinate 125,921, forward strand.
ACGGGCGCAGAATCCGCGAGGCGAGAAGGCGGCCCGCCGCGCCCAAGGGTTAAGGGATACCGCGCGAGACAAAACTCGGCCAGGCCGAACGCCGCAAACAATGAGGCCAAGGGGTCGGGAGGGACAGCGCGCGGGTCAGGGAGTCGTCAGGTGGGAGACCGCGGCCCAGGGCTCCTTGGCGGGAGTCTCCGCGCCGGCCGGGCAGATCTTGCGGAAGTCGCACCAACCGCAGAGCGGGCCCGGGTTCGTGGGGAACTCGGTGTCGGGGTCGGCGCCCGCGGCCACCGCTCGTTCGGCCGCCATGATGTCGCGGGCCGTGTCCTCGGCTCGGCGGACCTGGCGGGCCAGGGACTCCTCGGTGTGTTCGTGGGCCGACACCGTGCCCGTCGGCAGGTGGTGGAGCTCGACCCGGTAGCTCGGGCGGCGGAAGACCCGTTGGGCGGCGTACGCGTAAAGCGCCAGGGCCATCGAGCCTCGCGCGTCGTCGGCGTCCGTGCCCGTACGGCCGGTCTTGTAGTCGACGATCACCGCCTCGGGGCCGTTCGGGCCGGGGCGCGAGTCGATCCGGTCGGCCCGGCCGTTCAGGGCCAGCACCGCCGTCTTCGCGGCCACCGTGCGCTCGACGCCCAGCGGCTCGTCCTCCGGGTCGAGGCCGGACACGTACGTCTCCAGCCAGCCCAGGGCGGCGCGGTAGGCGGCCCGTTCCTGATCGGTGTCGCGGTAGCCCTCGCGTACCCACGTGCTCTTCAAGAGCTTGGGCAGGACGCTCGGGTCTCGCCGGTCGGCCGGCAGGCCGTACCAGTTCTTCAGCGCCGTGTGGACGCTCGCGCCCAGCGAGTTGTGCGCCCACGGCGGGCCCTTGGGCGGGGCCGGGCGCTCGACATAGGCGTACTTGTACCGCCGGGGGCAGTCGGTGAACGCGCCCAGCTTGCTCGGCGTGCACACGAACAGCCGCTCGGGCATGCCGTCGAAGCCGAGCTGCTCGGGGACACCGGTGCGGGATCTGGTGGGAGGCACCGTGCAATCCTGCCAGGCGGGTACGACAGAACCGCCGTCAGAAGGCCGCCGCGTACATCTCCACGAAGGCCGCGACCGCGTCGGCGATCAGCTGCACGGCGATCGCGGCCAGCAGCAGACCGGCGATGCGGGTCAGCACCTCGATGCCGGCCGGGCGCAGCAGTTTCACGATTACGCCGGAGAAGCGCAGCACCACCCAGACCGTGATCATGACGAGCAGGATGCCGATCGCGATCACCAGGTACTCGTCGAAACCCTCCGCACGCTGGACGAACAGCATGGTCGCGACGATGGCGCCCGGCCCGGCCAGCAATGGAGTGCCCAGCGGCACGAGCGCCACGTTGCTGGTTCCGCCCTGCTCGGCCGGCTCGTCCGTCTTGCCGGTGAGCAGCTGCAACGCGACCAGCACGAGCAGCAGACCGCCGGCGCCCTGCAGCGCGGGCAGCTGCACGTGGAGGTAGTCGAGCAGGGTCTGCCCGGCCACCGCGAAGCCGACGATCACGCCGAGCGCCAGCAGCACGGCCTGCGATCCGGCCCGCACCCTGTCCTTGGCCGCCATCGTCCCGGTCAGCGCGAGGAAGACCGGCACCATGCCGGGAGGGTCGACGATCACCAAGAGGGTCACGAAGACTTCGCCGAGGAACTTGAGATTCACCCGATCAAGGTAGGGGTCTCAGGCGCCGCCCCGCAGTTCCATGCGTCCAGCGTCACCCCAGCACAGGCACGCCGGTGGCGGCGGAGACGATTTTCTCGTACGCCGAGGCAGCCGTCAGGAACGCACCCAGCCGCACCGTCTTGTGGGTTCCATGGAAGTCCGACGATCCGGTCACGACCAGGCCGAGGCTTTCCGCGAGGGCCCGCACGTGCGCCCGCTCCTGGAGCGAATGGTCCTCGTGGTCGGCTTCCAGCCCGAACAGTCCCGCGTCGGCCAGTTCGACGATCAGCCGGTCCGGCACGACACGCCCGCGCACCGTCGCCCGCGGATGAGCGAACACCGTCACCCCACCGGCGGCCCGCACGGCCCGCACGGCCTCAAAAACATCAAGGTCCGATTTGGGTACGAAGTATCGCGCGCCCAGCCACTGCGAATGGAACGCCTCGGTCGTCGTCCGGACCAGCCCGGCCCGGATCAGCGCCTGGGCGATGTGCGGCCGTCCGACAGAACCGCCCGCCGCGTACCCGTGCACCTCTTCCCAGGTGATCGGCACGCCGTCGGCCGCCAGCTTGTTCACGATCTTCTCGGCCCGCTGCTCGCGGTCGGTGCGCAGCCGGGCCAGGTCGCCCGCGAGCCGCGGCTCGTCCGGGTCGAACAGGTAGGCGAGCATGTGCAGGGCGATCGGCGGCTCGGCGCCGTGCCAGCGGCAGGACAGTTCAGCCCCGCGCACCAGTTGCAGGCCCTCGGGCCGGGCCGCCGCGGCCGCCTGCCAGCCGCCGGTGGTGTCGTGGTCGGTGATCGCCATGACGTCCAGACCGGCCTCGGCGCCCGCCTTGACCAGCTCAGCGGGGGTCAGAGTGCCGTCGCTGGCGGTCGAATGGCAGTGCAGGTCGATTCGGGTCACCTGAGAACGCTACCGGCCGCGTGTATCGGGCTGCCGCTCGACAGCCCGATCCGTACGTCACATCGCACTGCTATGCGTCGTCGCCTTCGCTGTCCTTGCCGAGTCGCGCCTCGACGGCCTGCGGCTCGTACATCTCCTCGACCACGCGCAGGTAGAGCTCATTCGGGTTGGGCAGGTACTTGACCTCGCGCAACGCCTGGTCCTGGCCGGCCGACTCGAGCACGAACGTGCCGTAGCTGAGCATGCGGCCGAGCGCCGACTGCTCGTACTTCATGTCGGTGACCCTCAACAGGGGCATCATGGCCACCCGGCGGGTGACGATGCCGTTGACGACCATGACCCGCTTGTTGGTCAGGATGAACCGGTCGAAGTACCAGTCGAAGACCTTCCAGGCGACCCAGCTGATCACGCCGAGCCAGATCAGGACGGCCACTGTCACCAGACCGTTGACGTTCTGCCGGGTCAGGAAGCCGGCCAGGTAGCCCAGCGCGAGGGTCGCGCCGGCGCCGATGCCGAGCGGGGTGGAGAGGCTGATCCAATGTCTCTTCCACTCGCCGCGGTAGCGCTCGGTCGGGAAGAGATAGCGGGCGACCAGTGTGGTCGGTTCGTCCTCGAGGGGCAGGACCCGCCGTGGACCGCTGCCGCCCTCGGGGCCGAGGCCCGCGAGTTCCTCCTCGGTGATGACCGGGCGCTCGTACTCGTCGCCGAGGTCACCGTCGGAGGCGTAGCCCGCACTGGGAGAGTAGCCGGCGTCAGGCGAGTAGCCGGCGTCGGGCGAATAGCCAGGACCGTCCGAATAGGCACGGCGCCGGGCGTACGTGGACACGTCGTCGAACGCCTCGTCGTTGTACCCGTAGTTCTCGTCGTCCTCCGGAGGGCGGCCTGCGCCCTCGCCTCGAGGCTCGCGCGGCTCAGCAGGACCACCCATGTGGTGATGCTAAGCGACGAGGTTCGTAAAGAACGTGCCGAAGCCCCGGGCAATATCGGCGATCGTGCCTCCGAGTGACTCGAAGACCGATGCGGCCGAGTTCGGGTTGAAGGCGATGAAAAAGATCAAGAACGCGATACCAAGCCAGGTCAGAACCTTCTTGATCATGGCGGGCCTTCTCCTGTGGGTGCGGGTGACGGTCAGCGCCGCGGCAGTACTGACGGTATCAGCTTCGTCGCTCGGTGTGAACAATGTGGCCGAAAAGCCGATACCGTCCCCGCAGGTCAAGGCCCGGCGTTCAGGCTTTTCCGTGCAGACACGGTGACGGCGCTCCGTACACGAGCTCGGACGGCACCCCCTCGGAGAGGTCGTGCAGCACGACGTGCTCCGCGAGGAAGTAGCCCGCGCTTGCGGGCCACGCTACCGCATAGAGCCACATTCCTTTCGCCTCACTCACGTACGCACTTCGATCCTCCGGGGACTTGACGCACCACAGTGGAGTGGGGTGTCCAGCCGCCTTGATCTTGGCGTGCGGTCCAGGGTGGCCACTCGGATCGGCCAGCGCTTCGGCGATCAGATAGCCGGGGTCGATGCCGGGGATTCCGGCGAATCTGGTGCCCAGTCCGACGCCCGGCTGCTCGGCGATCAACATGACGTCGGCCGGCCCGCCGGCGAGCGGCTCGGGGCCGCTGCAGGCGACCGCGGTGGCGCGCACGCCGCGGCGGTCGTCGCCGGCCCAGCCGACTCCCGTGACCATCCACCCCGCCGGCAGCGGCCAGGGGCACCAGAACGGCACCTTCTCGGGCGACGAGCCCTGCCGTCGCAGCATGCTGTCGACGATGTCCGCGTTGATGTGCTCGGCCACGTGGAAGGGGGGCACATCACCGCAGTTGTCACAGCGCCAGTCGCTGTGCATCAGGTCCGGCTTCCGAACCTGTGCACCACACCTGGGGCAACTCACCGTGACACCCACATCCACTACCGTGCGGCCCGCGCGGGCCCTCGTCAAGCGGATCCGCAGAACCCGGACGTATCAGCGAGATTCACCCGGGCGGGGGTCCCGCGTGGGCGCGAATCCAGGCGTGCATCGCGATGCCACTGGCCACTCCCGCGTTGATGGAGCGCGTCGAGCCGTACTGGGCAATCGAGAAGAGCTCCGCGCACGCACCCCGCGCCGCCTCGGAGAGCCCGGGCCCCTCCTGGCCGAAGAGCAGCACGCAGCGCTCGGGCAGCGTCGTGGTCTCCATCGGCCGTGAACCCGGCAGATTGTCGATCCCGATCACCGGCAGGTCCTGCCCGGCCGCCCAGCCGGTGAACTCCTCGATGGTCGGGTGGTGCCGCACGTGCTGGTAACGATCAGTGACCATGGCGCCACGGCGGTTCCACCGGCGTGACCCCACGATGTGCACCTCGGCGGCGAGAAAGGCGTTCGCGTTGCGCACCACGGTGCCGATGTTGAAGTCGTGCTGCCAGTTCTCGATGGCGACGTGGAAGCCGTGCCGGCGGGTGTCCAGATCGTCGACCACGGCCTCGCGGCGCCAGTATCGGTAGCGGTCCACGACGTTGCGGCGATCGCCGTTGGCCAGCAGTTCCGGGTCGTACCGCTCGTCGGTGGGCCACTGCCCGGGCCAGGGGCCGACGCCCACTTCGGCGGACTCGTCCTCACCGATCATCATGGGCGGTTACGGTACCCATCCACCGGGAGACGCAATGAGCGGCGGGGCCCTCCCCGGCACCCGCCGCCCACGCTTTGGTGGGGCAAGTCTGCCTTACCGTCCGTATCTATGTGAAGAAAGCTCAGCTGTGACCCAGGTCACATTTAAGTTTGTTGCCTATTACCCTGGGCAAGATGGATCTCTAAAACCTGTGACAAATCGGGCGCCGCGAGTTGCTTGGTTAATCAGAGCGTTCCCCTCACCTATCGTTACGATGGGTGGCCTACGGCCCACCCCGTGTCCCGAATTCGTGCTGCAGACCACGTGTCATCCGCCCCGGAGGCGGGAATGGCGAGTGGGACGGATGGGTTTCACCGCACGAAAGCCAAATTCCCGTGGACGGAGACATCATGGCGACGGTTGCGCTGACCGCTGAGAACTTCGACGAGGTGACCGGCAAGGACGGAATCGTCCTGGTCGACTTCTGGGCTAGCTGGTGCGGGCCGTGCGTTCGCTTCGCGCCCACCTACGAGCGGTCTTCGGAAAAGCACGAGAACATCACGTTCGGCAAGGTCGACACCGAGGCCGAGCAGGCGCTCGCCGCGAAGTTCGACATCCGCTCGATCCCGACGATCATGGCCGTCCGCGACGGCGTCATCGTCTTCTCGCAGCCCGGGGCGCTCCCCGAGTCGGCCCTCGAGAACCTGATCGAGCAGGTCGAGAAGCTGGACATGGACGAGGTGCGCCAGCAGCTCGCCGCGCACAGCCACTGATCACATAGATACCTCGGAAACCCGCCGCCCGCCTGGGCCGGCGGGTTTTTCGTTGGTACGCGTGTTCGACTGGACAGGCGCATCGAACACGTGTTCGAATATCCGCCATGCGATGGTCCAACCTGTCGATCTCGGCGGACGGCTCGCTCCTCGACAGGGCAGCGCCGGCGGCTCCACCCCTGCCGCTGGCGCTGCCCGGTGCCACCGTCCGCACGTTCGACACCCCCGGCTTCGCCGGCATGACGTTCTACGAGGTCCAGGCGAAAAGCCTGATCAACCGAGTGCCGGGCGCCTCGCGGGTGCCGTTCGAGTGGGAGTGGACCGTCAATCCCTATCGCGGGTGCTCGCACGCCTGCTCGTACTGCCTGTCCGGCGACACGCCGATCCTGATGGCCGACGGCACCAGCCGCCCGCTGGCCGAGCTGCGCCGGGGCGACGCCATCATGGGCACCATGGGCGCCGGCGCCTGCCGGCGGTATGTGCCGACCACCGTGCTCGACCACTGGTCGACCACCAAACCGGCCTTCCGGGTCACCCTGGCCGACGGCACCCGGCTGGTCGCCAGCGGCGACCACCGCTTCCTCACCGCCCGCGGCTGGCGACACGTGAGCCCGGCCGAGGCCCACCAGCCCGCGCTGGCCGTCGGCGATCTGATGTTCGGCGTCGGCCGCTTCGCCGAGCCGCCCAAACAGTCACATGACTATCAGGCCGGTTTCCTCTGCGGCCTGGTCCGCGGTGACACCGCCGGCCTCGACCGGGCCCGGGAGCGCGCCGAGCGCTACCTCGAGGACGTTCCGCTGCACGAAGCGCTGCGCTGGCCCGAGACGCCCACCGACGGGTGGCGCCGGGGCTTTCTGGCCGGCGCGTTCGGCTCGGTGGGCCGCGCCGACCGGCTGGCCATCTCGTTCACCAGCGCCGATCGCCAGTTCCTGAGCCGGGTGACCGAGGCGCTGACCCAGCTCGGCCTGCCGAGCCGCGGCCCGGTGCGCGGCAACGGCGTCGTCGAGCTCGACCGTGACCTCTGGGCCGCCCTGCGGTTCCGCCACCTCACCGGCGTCGAGGGCGCGCCGCTGGACGCGTCCGGGGTCGGCGTGCGGGCCGGCCGTCAACTCGCCGTCGTCGACATCGAGGACCTCGGTCTCACCCTGCCGCTGTTCGACATCACGACCGGCACGAGCGACTTCATCGCCGACGGCGTGGTCAGCCACAACTGCTTCGCGCGGCACACACACAGCTACCTCGACCTCGACACCGGACACGACTTCGACTCCAAGATCGTGGTCAAGGTCAACGCGGGCGAGCTGATCCGCCGCGAGCTCGCCGCGCCCCGCTGGTCCGGCGCCCCGATCGCGATGGGCACCAACGTCGACGTCTACCAGCGGGCCGAGGGACGCTACAAGCTGATGCCCCAGATCCTGGCCGCGCTGCGCGACCACGCGAACCCGTTCTCCATCCTCACCAAGGGCACGCTCATCCTGCGCGACCTCGAACTGCTGAAACAGGCGGCCGAGGTCACCCGGGTGGGTCTTTCCTTCTCGGTCGGCTTCGTCGACGAGCGGGCCTGGCGCGCGGTCGAGTCGGGCACGCCGAGCCCGCGGCGGCGGCTCGACGCGGTCCGGCGGCTCACCGACGCCGGCTTCGCGATCGGCGTCCTGATGGCGCCCATCCTGCCCGGCCTCACCGACACCGACGAGTCGATCGACGAGACCGTCGCCGCCATCGCGGCCGCCGGCGCCACCAGCGTCACGCCGCTCCCGCTGCATCTGCGGCCGGGTGCCCGCGAGTGGTATGCGTCCTGGCTGACCCGCACCCATCCGGAACTCGCCCCGCGCTACCGCGAGCTGTACGGCAACGGCTCGTACTCACCGCAGTCGTATCAGCACGAGGTGGTGGCGCGGGTGCGGATGGCGGCCCGCCGGCACGGGCTGCACCGGGCCACCCCGGCCGAGGCCCGGGCGATCGCCGAGACCGAGCGGCCGGAGCAGTTGACGCTGCTGTGATCGCATTACAGTCGAGGGCATGAGGAGCGCACAGCAGATCCTGGCCGAGGCCAATGTCATCGCGGTGGTCGGCGCCTCCCGCGATCCATGGAAGCCCTCCCATTCCGTACCGCTCCAGATGCAGCGCCACGGCTGGCGGATCATCCCGGTCAACCCGTACGCCGATGAGATCTTCGGGGTCAAGGCGTACCGCACCCTGGCCGACATCGACGAGCCGATCGACCTGGTCGACGTCTTCCGGCCCTCGTACGACGCGGTCGACGTGGTCCGCCAGGCGGTCGCGATCAAAGCGCCGGCGGTGTGGCTGCAGAGCGGCATCGCCTCGGCCGAGGCGCGGCGGATCGCCGAGGAAGCGGGCATCGACTACATCGAGGACCGTTGCCTCGCCGTCGAGCGGGCGGTCGGGCAGCTCACCAAGCTCGAATAAGTCACCTACCGTGTTCTCCCCTGTACCCCGGCTAGTACCGTGCCGGGGAACGAGGAGGACCTGATGACCTATCCCCCCGGTGGCACGCCGGACCCATACCAGCCGCAGCAGCCCTACGGGCAGCAGCCTTACGACCCGACCAGCGGACAGCCGTACGGCGCGCAGCCGTCCAGCGGCCAGCCGTACGGGGCCCAGCCGTCCAGCGGGCAGCCGTACAGCGGCCAGCCCGGCTACGGTCAGCCGGGCTACGGCCAGCCCGGCTACGGCCAGCCCTACGGCGCCCAGCCCGGTTACGGCGCGCCCTACCAGCCGGTGACCAGCACCAACACGCTGGCCATCCTGGCGCTGGTGTTCGCCTTCATCTTCTCGCCGGCCGCGATCGTCATGGGGCACATCGCCAAGAAGCAGATCCGCCAGACCGGCGAGCAGGGCGACGGCCTCGCCACCGCCGGCCTGTGGCTGGGCTACATCTTCACCGCCCTGGGCGTGCTGGTCTGCGTCGGCTACATCATCCTCGGCATCGCCGTCGCGAGCAGCGGAAGCACCTCGCCGTGATCCGCGCGGGCCGGCCGGTCACCCGGCCGGCCCGCGGGGTCCTCAGCGGAACTCGGCCTCGCGCACGCTGTTGCCGCCGTCCACCACGAGCATCTGCCCGGTGATGTACGACGCGGCCGGCGAGCAGAGGAAGGCGATCGCCGCCGCCACCTCGTCCGGAGTGCCCGGTCGCCCGATCGGCGTACCCAGACCCTGCTTGATCTCGGTGACCGTCGACGCCGCCGTGTAAATCGTCCCCGGCGCCACACAGTTGACGTTCACCCCGTCGGCCACCAGCTCCATCGCCAGGGCCCGGGTCAGGCCGACCACGCCGGCCTTCGCCGCCGCGTACGCCGCCTCGGTCGGCAGCGCGTTCACCGGCCCGGCGGTCGCCGCCAGGTTCACGATCCGGCCCCAGCCGCGCTCGGCCATGCCGCCCTGGAAGGCCCGGCTGCACAGGAACGCCGTACTGAGATTCCGGTCGATCTCCGACTTCCACTCGTCGTAGGTCAACTGCGCCACCGGCCGCAGCACCTCCGGGCTGGCCCGGCTGGCCAGTCCGGCGTTGTTCACCAGCACCTCGACATCACCGAGCTGGTCGGAAATGGCGTCGGCGAGCGCACCGACCTCGGCCTCATCCGTCAGATCGGCCACGAACCCGGTCACTCCGAGTTCCGACGCCCGCTCATGAATACGCCGCGTGGTCGACACGATGGCCACCCGGGCCCCGAGATCCCGCAGCCGCCGCGCCGTCGCATAGCCGATGCCGTCCGGACTGCCGGCCCCGGTGACCAGGGCAACCTTGCCGTCCAGCCGCAGCGTGACCGGCGCCTCTTCCGGTTCCGTCGCTTCCACGTAGATCCCCATCCCACCAGACATCTAAAACCGGCACACCCTGCGCGGCCCCCAGTAACGGCCCCACCGCCACGCTCCGCACCGGAACCCTGCGGCGATCCTGCCCCGTCACCTCACCCAGAGCAAACATCGCCCCCGCCGTGGCGCACCCGTGGTCCGCCTAAGTCTCAACCCCCGCCACGCCATCTCCCCGTCTCACTCACGCACGTTCCGCGGTACGGGATGAAGCCCTGCACCCGCCGCCACCACCCCACGCCGCGCTCTCCTGGCGTGACAGCCCTCCTCGACGGCGCGCTTTCTGTCACATGCGCGTCTTTTGTCTCTCCGCTTTCACCACGAGCCACTCAGCACGCTGCTCGGCAGGCCCTCCTTCCACTACCGACAATCCTCACGCCCAGCCCAACTCACCACACGGTTCCCGTCGCGCCACTGACCATGCTGCTCCCTCGAGCCCTCCTCCACTACCGGCATCCTCCCGCCCAGTCCGACCACTACGCGGTGCTCCGGCTGAAGCCGACCTTCACGCCGCTACCCACGGCCGATTGCACCGCCAGCGTGCTGCGGTCGCCGCCCAACCCACCAGCTGGCTTGGGGAAGGAAGTTCAGCCCACAAGGAACGCGGAATGGAAATCCGCGACAAGGCGGGGCGCGCGAGGGAGGGGCGAGCCCGCGAGGTACGAAGACGAGCCAAGAGGCGCCAAGGCGACGGCGCGACGACATGAGGGCGAGGCGCCAAGGGCGAGGCACGACGGGCAAGGCGCCAAGGGCAAGGCACGACGGGCAAGGCGCCAAGGGCAAGGCACGACGGGCAAGGCGCCAAGGGCAAGGCACGACGGGCAAGGCGCCAAGGGCAAGGCACGACGGGCAAGGCGCCAAGGGCAAGGCA
>NZ_JBEZGO010000003.1:136652-534999 GCF_040650035.1 Actinoplanes sp. NPDC048796
CAAGGGCAAGGCACGACGGGCAAGGCGCCAAGGGCAAGGCACGACGGGCAAGGCGCCAAGGGCAAGGCACGACGGGCAAGGCGCCAAGGGCAAGGCGCCAAGGGCGAGGCGCCAAGGGCGAGGCACGACGGGCAAGGCGCGCGGCGCGAGGTGAGGCACGAGGCCGAGGCGCGGGGCGAGGCGCGGGGCGCGGGGCGAGGTGAAGGGCGATGGCGCGAGCGGCGGCGGCGCGATGGCGCGAGGGGCGATGGCGCGAGGCGCGATGGCGCGAGGCGCGATGGCGCGAGGCGCGATGGCGCGAGGCGCGATGGCGCGAGGCGCGATGGCGCGAGCGGCGATGGACCAGGGGCGGGCGACGAGGGGCGGGCGACGAGGGCATGACTCCGCCCGGGCGCGGGGGCGCTAGGCGTGACCGCGGGCGGAATGGCGGAACGCCGCGGGAGAGGCCGGCGGGCGGCAGAGGCTCCGCGCGCGTGCCCGGCTCGGGGAGGCGGCGGCCTTCGGCGTGGGGTGGAACTTTGCCGGGCACGGGGGCGGAGCAGGATCAGTTGGGGTGGGGCTTTGCGGTGGGGCTCCGTAGGGGATGGACCGGGCCCTCCTCGATGAACAGCAGGGGGGCTCGGGCGCCGTAGCGGGCCGGCAGTTCGAGGCGGGCTCGGTCGAGGTCGCGGGTGCCGATTTCGAGGCCGGTGCCGTCGTGGCGGGCTCCGATGGAGACCAGGCGGATGCCCCGGTGGCTCCAGAACTGGATGTCGGCCAGTACCCGGTCGTGCCAGAAGGCCAGGTCGGTTGCGGAATGGTCGGCGTCGCGGACGACGATGCAGGCGTCCTCGGCGGCGCGGCGGATGAACTGGTCGAAGGCCGCCGACGGCACGCGGTAGACGATCGCCCGTACCCGCTGCTGGTCGACCTCGAGGCCGGCGTAGCTGTCGGCGAACTCGGTCCGGCCGCCGCGGTCGATGCGGTCCATCGCGGCTTCCAGTTTGGCCGGGGTGGCCGGCATGAGCAGGCCGGCCACCGGCACGTGTTCGGCTCGGCGGTGGAATTCGCAGCCGGCCGTGCTCCAGCCGCCGGTCAGGCCCGGGCGGTCCACCGGCTGATCCTCCGGCTGATCGCCGCATCCGGCGATCATGAGGATCGCCCCGACCGTCGCTGCCAGTCCGGCCAGGAATCGAGCGCGGTACATCGCATTCCCCCTCTCTACCCCGGCCCGGCGCTGCCCGCCAGGCGAGACCCGCAGGGCTCAACGACCGAAAGCCGCGAACCGCGCATTCAGGGAATCTCAGTCGGTCAGCGCCGGATCGACGGTGGGGCGGGTGGCCCGGGTGGCGCCGAGGATGACCACGGCCACGCCGAGCAGGAGAAGCACCAGTCCCGGCAGCGCGGCCGGGCGCGGCGTCTGCCCCAGCCAGAGCCAGGCGAGCAGGGCGGCACCCGGCACTTCCAGCAGGATCAGGACGCTGACCGTGGTGGCCGACGTGCGCTGCAGGGCGTAGTTGAACATCGAGTGACCCAGCAGCTGGGCCCCGACGACCAGGGCGAGGATCGCGGCCCAGGTGTGCGCGTCGTAGCCGCCGAGCTGAACGCCGGAGACCAGGCAGACGATCAGGAGCAGTACGGCGCAGACGCCGTAACAGATCCAGGTGTACGTGGTCGTGCTCAACGTCGCCCGCGCCTGCTCGCCGAGCGCGGTGTAGGCGGCCGCGAAGATCGCGCCGAACAGGGCCAGCACGTCGGCCAGAACCGCCTGCCCGGAAACGCCGACGTCGGCGCCCGTGGCCCAGGCCGCGCCGGCCACGGCCAGCACGATGCCGGCCCATCCGGCCGCCGAGGGGCGGCGGCCCTGAGCCAGGGCGATCAGGCCCTGCCACACCGGCTGCGTGGCGACCAGCGCCGTCGCGGTGGCCACCGAGCCCAGCTGCACGCTCGGCATCCAGGTGGCGAAGTGCGCGGCCAGCGCCACCCCGGCCAGCACGCCGAAGAGCACGGACCGGCGGGACGCGCCCCTGATCTCGGAGCGCCGGGGCCCGTACGTGATGGGTGTCAGCGCAACCGTCGCCAGGAAGTTGCGCCAGAAGGCGATGGCCAGGGCCGGAGCGGCCGCGAAGGCGATCAGCGGCGCCGACGAGGACACCGCGAGGACGGCGACGGCCAGCGCGGCAACCGACCCGTTCACGCGCGATGAGGGCTTATTCATCCCCGGCCGTCGCTTCTTGCGGACTTGTACACCACAGTTCATTGACGCCTATTGAACTGAGAGTGACGCTGTCGTTACAGTCACCGAGGTTTCGCATGACCCCTTTGAACCCCTGATGCCTCGGAGGCTGATTTACCATGCCCGCATACCGTGCGGTCGTGTTTGACTTTTTCGGCACACTCACCCGCTCGGTCCAGCGCGGACCTCAGCACGCCGAGATCGCCCGGGCCCTCGGCGCCGATCCGGAAGCGGTCCGCGGGGTGCTGGACCGGACGTTCCGGGCACGCGCCCGGGGCCGGTACGGCTCCGCGGAAGCCACCCTACGATGGGTGATCGAGCAGGCCGGTGGCCGCCCCCTGACCGACCAGGTGCGAGCCGGCGTGCCGGCCCGGATCAGGGCGCTCAAGGCCGACACCCGGCTGCGCGACGACGCGGTCAGCGCCCTCGCCGCGATCAAGCGCCGCGGCCTGTCCACGGCGGTGATCAGTGACTGCACACATGAGCTGCCCGCCTTCCTGCCGAGCCTCCCGGTGGCGCCGCTGCTGGACGCGACGATCTACTCCGTACGGCTGGGAATCTGTAAGCCCGACCCGCAGATCTACCTGGCGGCGTGCGACGAGCTCGGCGTCCAGCCGAGCGATTGCCTGTACGTCGGTGACGGCGGCAGCCACGAACTGACCGGCGCCGCGGCGGTGGGCATGACGCCCGTCCGGCTGGCCGCTCCCGACCTGGCCAACCACCTCACCTTCGACGCCGACACGAACTTCGCCGGCCGTACGGTCCGCTCGCTGACCGAGATCGTCGGGCTGGTCGATCAGGCCCGGGTCTCACAGCCCGCGGCCGCTTAGGATGACGCGGTGACTTCACCGCTGCTCGACGAGGCCCTGAAGAAAGCGGCGCTGGCCTGGATCTCGGTCGGGGACGGGCCGGCGCTGGCGCTCTGGTGCCTGCCGCTGGAGGGCACGCTGATCGTGGTCAGCGGCCCCGGCGAGCAGTTCGCGCCCGGGCTGGCCGAGGCGACCCGGGCGACCGTGCGGCTGCGCGGCGACAACGGCGGCCTGATCCTGGTCACCGAGGCGACAGTGACGCGGCTGACGCCGGGCAGCGAGGAGTGGGAGACGGTCGCGCCGCAGCTCGCGGTCAAACGCCTGAACGCCTCGGGCACCGCCGAGCAGGTGGTGGCCCGATGGGCGGAGACGGGCTGCGCGGTCGTACGGCTGACGCCGGCGCCCGGCCAGGCCCCGCTCAGCCGCCCGGACCTGCCCAAGGACTCCGGCGCCGCGCCACCCCGCGAGACCCCGGCCCGGGTCGAGGTGACCCGCCCGTTCCGCCTGCACAAGGTCCGCAAGCGCTGACCCGTCAGCCGACGAACGGTGGTACGGCGATCTCGCCGGCCGCGACCGGCCACACGTGGCCGGCGACGGTGGCCGCAGTGGCCGCGCCGGCGAGGGCCGTGACCGTGCAGTCCAGCCGCGACGGGCGTTTCATCTCGATGCCCTGGTGGATGCGGTACGACCAGATGCCGTCGGCGGGGAGCAGGCCGGCGTCGACCAGCCACACGCCCAGGGCCAGCGCCGCCGACCCCGTGGCCGGGTCCTCCGGGACCGCGCCGCCGGGGATGAAGACGCGGCTGTGGGCCTCCGCCGTCTCCGGATCCCAGGCCACCACGCTGAGGTCGCTGATGCCGTGTGACTCGGCGGCGTGGGGGTCGATGCGGATTTTGGCCAGCGCTTCCCGGCGTACGGGGAAAACCACCCAATCCAAGCCGCACCCGGCCCACCGTGCCGCACCGCCCGCATGGTCCTCGGCCGTGAGGCCGGTGACGGCCAGCAGGTGCTCGACCGGCACGGGAGCGCCCAGCGACGGCTTGCCGCCGGTCAGCGTGGCCTCGCCGTGTGACGTCACCGTGATCGGCAGCAGGCCGGCGCCGCACTCCTGGGTCACGTCGCCGGCCGGGAACAGGCCCCGGCGCATCGAGGTCACCGCGGCGCCCACGCTCGGGTGACCCGCGAACGGGATCTCCGACTCCGGAGTGAAGATCCGCACACGATAGGTGGCCGTAGGGTCGGTGGGCGGGAGCACGAACACGGTCTCGGACAGGTTGAACTCGCGGGCCAGAGTGTGCATCTGATCTGCGGCGAGACGGTCCGCGCCGTAGACGACCGCGAGTGGATTGCCCGCGAACGGGCGATCGGTGAATACGTCCACGATCTCGTACGCCACACCTGACATGTCCGGACCCTAACCTAGGCTGAAGGCGTGACCATGGGGACGAGGGTTTATGTGGCCCGCCTCGCCGGTCTGCCCGTGTTCGACCCCAACGGGGACCGGGTCGGGCGGGTACGCGACGGCGTGGTCCGCCTGCGCACCACGACCCGGCCGCCTCAGGTCGTGGGACTGGTGGCGGAGATGGCGCTGCGCCGGCGGATCTTCCTGCCGATCGGGCGGGTGACGTCGATGGACGCCGAGAACGTCGTGCTCAGCAGCGGCAGTCTCAACCTGCGGCGGTTCGAGAAACGGCCCAACGAGCTGCTCGTCATCGAGGAGCTGCTCGACCGCCGGGTCGAGGTGGTGCCCGAGCACGGCGAGGGCCCGGCCACGCCGGGCACGGTCGTGGACATCGGAATGGATCTCAACCGCAACAACGAGTGGCTGGTCACCCGGGTCGCCGTGCGGGAGCACACCGGGCGGCTGACCCGCCGCGGGCACGTCTTCCAGGCCGAGTACGAACGGGTGCGCGGGCTCGTGGGCCCCACCGACACGCAGGGGACCTCCAACCTGCTGGCGCTGCTCGAGCAGATGCGCCCGGCCGACATGGCGAACGCGCTGCAGGACCTGCCGGACGCCCGCCGGAACGAGGTCGCGGCCGCGCTCAGCGACCGGACGCTGGCCGACGTGCTGGAGGAGCTGCCCGAGCACGATCAGGTGGAGATCCTGGTCCGGCTCGACCGGGAGCGCGCCGCCGACGTACTGGAACGCATGGATCCGGACGACGCGGCCGACCTGCTGGCCGAGCTGCCCCAGGCCGAGCAGACAGTGCTGCTCGACCTGATGGAGCCGGAGGAGGCGGCGCCGGTCCGGCAGCTGATGAACTACCGCCCGGGCACGGCCGGCAGCGTGATGACCTCGGAGCCGGTGATCCTCACCCCGGACACGACGGTGGCCGAGGCGCTGGCCCGCATCCGGGAGCCGGAGCTCTCCCCGGTGGTCGCCGCGCAGGTTTTCGTCGCGCGGGCGCCGTCGGCCACGCCGAGTGGGAAATACCTGGGCATGGTGCATTTCCAGCGGCTGCTGCGCGAGGCCCCGGCGTCGATCCTGGGCGGGATCGTGGACAACGACATCGAGCCTCTGCGTCCCGACGCGAGCCTCGCCGAGATCATCAAACGGATGGCGACGTACGACCTGGTGGCGATGCCGGTGATCGACTCGACGCACCGGCTGGTCGGCGCGGTGACCGTGGACGACGTGCTCGACCACTCGCTGCCGCGGGACTGGCGCGAGCGGGACAGCCTGGGCACCGATGAGACGGACGAGGTCACGCTGTGACGGAGCCTCGGCGGGACCGCCTGGATCAGCCCGTCGAGCCGGGACGGGTGCGGCTGCCCCGGTTCAACCCGGAGGCGTTCGGGCAGTGGTCGGAGAACATCGCCCGCTACATGGGCACGGCGCAGTTCATCGTGTGGATGACGCTGGTCATCGGGGTCTGGTTCCTGTGGAACACGTTGGCGCCGGCGAACCTGCGCTTCGACCCGTACACGTTCACGTTCCTGACCTTGATCTTGTCGTTGCAGGCGTCGTACGCGGCGCCGCTGATCCTGCTCGCGCAGAACCGGCAGACCGACCGGGACCGGCTGGCGATGGAGGAGGACCGGCGGCGGGCCGCCATGCAGAAGGCCGACACCGAATATCTGGCCCGGGAGATCGCCTCGCTGCGGATCGCCCTGGGCGAGGTCGCGACCCGCGACTTCCTGCGCTCGGAACTGGCCCGGCTGGCCGACGAACTGGACGAGGCGGCACACCGCCGGGACAAGCGGGCGCGGCAGGAGTGGGAGGACGACCGCAAGGAGTGGGAGGCGGAGCACTAGTAAGGAGCGACGTAGCATGGCATCCATGTCCGCTCCCGCCTCCACCATCGAGGACGCGATTCAGGCCGCTCTGGCCACGGTCGACGACCCCGAGATCCGCCGCCCGATCACCGAACTCGGCATGGTCAAGGGCTTCACTGTCGCCGACGGCTCGGTCCGGGTCGAGTTGCTGCTCACCGTGGCCGGCTGCCCGCTGCGCGACAAGCTGAACAACGACATCACCGCCGCCCTGACGAAGATCCCCGGCATCTCCTCGGTGAGCATCGATTTCGGTGTGATGTCCGAGGAGCAGCGCAAGGCGCTGCAGACCACGCTGCGCGGTGGTTCCGCTTCGGCGGAACCGGTCATTCCGTTCGCCCAGCCCGGCTCTCGCACGAGGGTGTACGCCGTGGCCAGCGGCAAGGGCGGTGTCGGCAAGTCCAGCGTCACCGTCAACCTGGCGGCCGCCCTGGCCAAGCGGGGCCTGTCGGTGGGTGTGATCGACGCCGACATCTACGGCCACTCGGTGCCGCGCATGCTGGGCGTCGAGGCCCGCCCGACCCGGGTCGAAGAGATGATCATGCCGCCGCAGTCGCACGGCGTGAAGGTGATCTCGATCGGCATGTTCACCGCCGGCAACGCGGCAGTGGTGTGGCGCGGCCCGATGCTGCACCGCGCGCTGCAGCAGTTCCTGGCCGACGTCTACTGGGGCGACCTCGACGTTCTGCTGCTCGACCTGCCGCCGGGCACCGGCGACGTGGCGATCTCGCTGGCCCAGCTCCTGCCGAACGCGGAGATCCTGGTCGTCACCACCCCGCAGGCGGCCGCGGCCGAGGTGGCCGAGCGGGCCGGGGCGATCGCCCTGCAGACCCACCAGCGGGTCATCGGCGTCGTGGAGAACATGTCCTGGCTGGAGCTGCCGGACGGCTCGCGCATGGAGGTGTTCGGCGCGGGCGGCGGGCAGACCGTGGCCGACTCGCTGACCACCTCGATCGGCGCCTCGGTGCCGCTGCTGGGTCAGGTGCCGCTGGACACCCGGGTCCGCGAGGCGGGCGACGCCGGCGACCCGATCGTGCTGGCCGCTCCCGACGCGCCGGCGGCCAAGGCCCTCGACGCCGTCGCCGCCAAGCTGGCCGTCCGCCGCGACTCCCTGATCGGCAAGCCGCTGAGCCTCTCGGTCATGGCCAAGAAGTAACGCGATCGCCGCCGGTGAGATGGCAGTCGGTTTTTCGACGCCCGCGGGGTTTGCGGGTGGCGGAAAATCGCCTGCCATCTCACCGGCGGCGATCGCCCGCGGAGCGAAGCGGAGCCAGCCAGCTAAGTAGCGTCCAGGTCCAAGGTTCGCGCCTTCGGTGCCGCCGGTGAAACCGACGGGGCCGAGGGCGCTTTCTTGATGTCGGCGGCGTCGGCCACGTCGGCCAGGTCGCTCCGCACGCCGCTCAGGTCGGACTTCACGTCCTCGAGGAGGCCCTGCAGCGGCTTGCGGATCGCCGCTTCCTCGTCCTCGCTGATCAGGTGCTTGCGGATGAACGCCTTGGGGTGAAGGTCCTGCAGCTGCAGGTCGGTGCCGAGCTCGCGGTTGAGGTCGCTCGTCGCGTTCTGCGCCATGGCGCGCAGGCCGCGCAGCATGCGCATGCCGTCGCCGATGACCTTCGGAAGCCGCTCGCCGAAGATCAGCAGCGCGAGCAACAGCAGCGCGCCGATCTCCCACCAGTTCAGGTTTTCGAACATGAGGGCTGCCTCCCTTGTCTCCGCGCCCAGCCTACGCACGGAACCTGTCGGGTGGCAGTCCCGAGCGAGGGTTTGTCCTGTCGCTCCCACGTGACCTGCAGGACAAACCCTCTAGTTGGAGTCCGCGACCAATGTCACGGAGGCCGTCTGGGTCTTGGTGCCGCGACGGTACTCCACCGAGACGGTCGAGTCGGGAGCGTACTTGCGCACGAGGGCGATCAGGTCGGTGCCGTCCTCGACCGCGTGACCGTCGATCTTGGTGACCACGTCGCCCGCCTTGAGGCCGGCGGTGGCGGCCGGGCCCGAGGGCTCGACCGAGCGCAGCCGGGCGCCGGTCGCGCTGGTGCCGCCGGTGGCGACCTCGGCGCCGATCACCGTACGCCGGGCCTTGCCGGTGTCGATGATGTCACCGGCCACCCGGCGGGCCTGGTTGATCGGGATGGCGAAGGCCAGGCCGATGTTGCCGGCCTCGGTCTCGGTGCCGCCGACCGAACGGATCACCGAGTTGACCCCGACCACCTGACCGGCCGCGTTCACCAGCGGGCCGCCGGAGTTGCCCTGGTTGACCGCGGCGTCGGTCTGGATGGCCGCGTAGTACCGGGTCGTGCCACCCGACTCGCCGCCCGCCTCGATGGCCCGGTCGAGCGCGCTGACGATGCCGGCGGTGACCGTGTTGACCAGAGCCAGCGGCGATCCGAAGGCGAGCACCGGGTCGCCCACCGCGAGCGAGTCGGAGTTGCCGATGGCGACCGGCGTGAGGTTGGACTTGGCGACCTTGATCACGGCGATGTCGGACTCGGGATCGCGGCCGACCACCTTGGCCCCGGCCGTCGAGCCGTCGCTGAACGCGACCGACATGGTGTCGTCGTCGGCGCCCTCGACCACGTGGTCGTTGGTGATCACGTAGCCGTCCTTGGACACCACGAAGCCGGAGCCGATCGCGCCGGTCACCCGGACCGTCACCACGCTGGGCAGCACCTTCTTGGCCACGCCGGCCAGCGAGTCGGGCGCCCGGTTGGCCGCCGCCGGGGCGTCCTCGGCCGGCGCGCCCAGGCTGGACGAGGCACCGCCGCCGACCCCGCCGCGCACGGCGAAGACATAGCCCAGCGTGCCGCCCAGGCCACCCGCGAGCAGCGCGGTGACCAGGCAGATCAAGAGAATTGGGGTGTACGAACGACGGGGCGCGTCCGGGTCGGTGACCGGCTCCGGAGGCGGGCCGGGGGTCTGCGGGCCGCTCGGCACGACGACGGCGGCCGGAGCGTACGGGTCGCGCCACGGGTCGGCCATCGACCCGGACCACAGCGCGTCGGACCCCCAGGGCGAGGGTGGCTGACCATTGGCAGGCGGCGGAGTGGGACGCGCGTTCCAACCGTCGGTCACGTCGGTGCCTCCACTCATGTTCCGCCCGGCTCCCCCTCCAGAATGACACGGATCCCTCGCACTGCCTCTCCCCGGCCCTTTTATCCCATCGACGCCCGGCTGCGTGCTAGAGGACCATCGTCTTACTCTTTATGCGCATCCTCAGCCGCTCCCGGAGGTTCGTCATCGTCCCGTCAGCCCGCTCCATCGGTCCCCAGCCGGCCACCAACGGTTCCCAGTTCGCCGAGGCGTACGCGGACGAGGACATCGTGCTCCAGACCGCGCGCAGCCTTGCCCACGAGCTCGGCCTGTTCAGCGTCACCCCGGCCGCCGGGTCCGTGCTGCGCCTGCTGGCTGCCGCGGGCAGCGCCAAGGCGGTGGTGGAGATCGGCACGGGTACGGGCGTGAGCGGTGTCTGGCTGTTGCGGGGCATGCGGGCGGACGGGGTGCTGACCACCATCGACGTCGAGAACGAGCACCAGCGGATCGCCCGGCGGATCTTCGTCGAGGCCGGGTTCGCGGCGTCGCGCACCCGGATCATCACCGGGCGGGCGCTCGACGTACTGCCCCGGCTCGCCGACGGGGCGTACGACCTGGTCTTCGTCGACGCCGACCCGACCGAGTTCGGTGCCTGCGCCGACGAGGCGCTGCGACTGCTGCGCCCGGGCGGCGCGCTTGTGATCAACGGCGTGCTGGCCGGCGGCCGGATCGCCGACCCGTCGGCCCGCGACGTCGACACGCTCACCATCCGCGAGACGGTCCGCTCGGTGCGCGAGTCCGAGGAGTGGATCCCCGCGGTGATCCCGTCCGGCGGCGGGTTACTGACCGCCGTCAAGCGCTGAGAGGTAGCGCAGCAGAGTCCGGGTGCCCCAGCCGGTCGCGCCGCGCCGGGTCGCCGGCTCCTCGGTGTCGCTCCAGGCCGGTGCGGCCATGTCCACGTGAGCCCAGCGGTTCGCGTACGGCCCGAGGAAGTCACGCAGGAACAGGGCGGCCACGACGGCGCCGGGGCCGCCCGTGGGCGAACTGTGCCGGTCGGCCACGTCGCTGCGGAGCAGGTCGCGGTATTCGGCCGGCAGTGGCATCCGCCACATCTTCTCCCCGGCCCGCTCACCGGCCGCCCGCAGGGCGCCGGCCAGCTCGTCGTTCTCGGTGAAGAGGGCGGAGATCTCGGGGCCCAGCGCGACCTTCTGCGAGCCGGTCAGGGTGGCCAGGTCGACGATCACGTCGGGATCGAGGCCCTCGACCGCGTAGCCGAGCGCGTCGGCCAGCACCAGGCGGCCCTCGGCGTCGGAGTTGGTGGTCTCGGTGGTGCTGCCGTCGTACTGGGTGATCACGTCGCCGGGGCGGAACGCGGAGCCGCTCATCGCGTTCTCGGCCAGCGGCATCAGGGCGGTGATCCGTACCCGCAGTCCAAGGTCGGCCGCGGCGAGCGTGGCCGCGGCCACTGCGGCCGCGCCGGCCATGTCGTTCTTCATCCGCTTCATGCCCTCGCGGGTCTTCACCGAGAGGCCGCCGCTGTCGAACGTGATGCCCTTGCCGACCAGCACCACGTGGGTGGTCGCGCCGGGCGGCCGCCAGGTCATCTCGACCATGCACGGGCGCCACTTGGAGCCGCCGCCGACGGCGCGCAGGCCGCCGAAGCGCTCGATGCCGGGGCCGGCGTGGACACGTACCTCGACGCCGGGCCGCCGGGCGGACGCGCCGGAGATCTCCTCGGCGAACCAGTCCGGGATCTTCAGGTTCGACGGTGTGTTGGTGAGGTCGCGCGCCAGCCAGGTGGCGCGGGCCGCGATCTGCGCCTGGGCCAGGCTCCGGGCGTACACCTCAGGCCTGGTCGTGACCAGATCGATCGGGGCCGTGCGGGGTTCCTCGCGGGCGTCGCGATAGCGGTAGCCGCCGAGCCAGAGGCCCTCGGCGAGGTCGCGGACGTCCTCGTCGACGAGGATCTGCAGCGGCTCGTCGCCCACCTGCCGGACGATGGCCGCGCCGGCGGCACGCCAGCCGGGGCGTACGTCGGCCAGGAGGACTTTCGCCGGACGGCTCAGCGGCCGGCGCAGGACGATCAGCGGATCGGGACCGTCACCCAGAGCGGCGATCTCGTCACCGAGGGCGCCGTCGACGTGCGACAGTGGACCCGACGAGCCGATCGGCACCACGCGGGTCAGGCCGTCGTCGAGGCGGTCGGTCAGCCGGATCGGAAACACGGGAGCATGACCTTTCTCGAAGACGTGGAAAGCCCGCCGGTACGGGCGGTACCGTACCGGCGGGCTCGCGTGAAACGTCAGCCGGCGATCGACTTCAACGCGTCACCCAGCGCGCTGGCCTCGTCCGGAGTCATCTCAACGACGAGACGGCCACCACCTTCCAGCGGGACACGCATGACGATGCCCCGACCCTCCTTGGTGACCTCCAGCGGACCATCGCCCGTCCGCGGCTTCATCGCCGCCATCTTGTCTCCCCTCAGACCCACATCAGGGTGTCGGTGGGTTACCCCACAGCCACTTGTCAACGGTCACGTGCTCAGCCCCACGTGACGTGGTACCTCGTATCCGACCGGCGGCCGAGGGGCCTTTGCGCGTCATCACGCAGAGCGGCCCACCGTGCCGATCAAACATTTTCCCTGATGAACACCGGCGAACCCAAACCCAGCCCGGGCGGATGTGACAGCGTCTAGCATATCGTCTTTTGGGCTGTCACAATGTGCGGTCATGCAGGCGCGGTCCGCACTCTTCGACCTGTACGGCGACTACCTCCGTCCCCGAGGGGGCCGTGCGCCGGTCGCGGCCCTGGTCAAGCTGCTCGCGCCACTCGGCATCGCTCCTCCCGCTGTGCGCACCGCGGTGTCCCGCATGGTGCGCCAAGGCTGGTTGCACCCTATGCGATTGGTCTCAGGACCGGGATATCTCCTGACCCCGAAAGCCGCCCGGCGGCTCGACGAGGCGGGGGCGCGAATCTACCGGACCGGGCGGGTGAGCTGGGACGGCAAATTCGACCTGATCCTGCTGCACGGCCCGCTGGCCAAGCGGGACGCCGCCCGGCTGGCCTACCTCGGCTACGGGTCGCTGGGCGAGCACGCGTGGGTCGCGCCCCGGGCCGTCGAGGAGGCGGACACGGTGCTGACCGACGCCGGGGTGCCGTACGAGCGGTTCAGCGCCGCCCACGCGGCCGGCTCCCCGGGCGCGGCCGAGGTCGTCGGCAAGGCGTGGGACCTGCCCGAGCTGGCCCGCTCCTACGAGGACTTCGTGTCCGACCTGCGACCGGTGGTGACCACGGTGAACGCCCGGAGCAGCGACGAGGAGGCGTACGCGGCCCGCTTCCGCCTGGTCCACTCGTGGCGCTCGTTCCTGTTCCGCGACCCTCAGCTGCCCACCTCCCTGCTGCCGGCACCCTGGCCGGGCACGAGCGCGGCCGGCTTCTTCGACCGGCACGCGGCCCGGCTGCGCCCCGCGGCCGACCGCTATGTGGAACGTTGCCTGCAGTCCGTGACTCGCTCCCGTGTGGGATTCTCAGACTCATGACAGACTCCCTGCTGGTCGACCGCAGCGACGCGGTGGTCACCCTCACGCTCAACCGGCCGTCGGCGATGAACGCCCTCGATGTGGACCTCAAGGAAGCGCTGCGGGACACGCTGGCCTCCCTGGAGTCGGACAAGTCCTGCCGGGCGATCGTGCTGGCCGGGGCCGGCACGGCCTTCTGCGTGGGCCAGGACCTGCGCGAGCACGCCGAGCAGCTGGAGTCGGGGCGCACCGACCTGGACACCGTCCGGGTGCACTACAACCCGATCGCGCAGCGGCTGGCCAGCATGCCCAAGCCGGTGGTGGCCGCGGTGCGGGGCATGGCCGCCGGCGCGGGCGCCTCGCTGGCCCTGCTGGCCGACTTCCGGATCGGCGGGCCGAAGACGGGCTTCCTGATGGCGTTCGCCAACGTGGGCCTGGCCGGCGACAGCGGGGTCTCGTGGTCGCTGCCGCGGATCGTGGGGCACGCGCGGGCGCTGGAGCTGCTGCTGCTGGCCGAGCCGGTACGGGCCGAGGCCGCGTACCAGATGGGCCTGCTCTCGCGTCTGACCGAGGACGACGAGCAGGTGCTGCCGGTCGCCCAGGAGCTGGCGGCGCGGCTCGCGGCCGGTCCGACGGTGGCCTACGGGGCGATCAAGCGCGAGCTCTCGATCGGCGACGCCGGCACGCTGTCGGACGCGCTGGCGGCCGAGGCGCAGGCCCAGGCCATCTGCGGGGCGACGGCCGACCACAAGAACGCGGTCAACGCCTTCGTGGCCAAGCAGAAGCCCGCCTTCGAAGGCCGCTGATATTACCCATTTGGGATCGCCAAATTCATAGGTCTCGATACATAGGCTCCTCCTGACGCGTCCTACCGGGCGCGCGTACCCCGTGGGAGGACCGAATGGTCAAGTGGCGGATCTTCTTCGGCGCGGCGATGGCCGCGCTGACCATGGCGGCCGGCGGCGCGATCGCGTCCCCGGCCGCCGCGGCGTCGGCCGACCCGGCACCGTCCGTCGTCGGCGGCACGCGCGCCGCGCAGGGTGAGTTCCCGTTCATGGTGCGGCTGTCGATGGGCTGCGGCGGCGCCCTCTACAGCCCGACGCTCGTCCTCACCGCGGCCCACTGCGTGAGCCGCACCGGCACCAACACCTCGATCACGGCCACCGCCGGGGTGGTCGACCTGAATTCCACCAGCAAAATCACGCGCAAGTCGAACTACGTCTACCGCGCACCCGGATACACCGGCTCCGGCAAGGACTGGGCCCTGATCCGCCTGTCCAGCCCCATCACCGGCCTGGCCACCCTGCCCATCGCGACGACCACGGCGTACGACTCGGGCACCTTCACGATCGCCGGCTGGGGCGCGGCCGGCGAAGGCGGCTCGCAGCAGCGCTACATGCTGAAAGCCACGGTCCCGTTCGTCAGCGACACCACATGCAACTCCTCGTCCATGTACGGCGGCGAAATCATCGCCACCGACGAGATCTGCGCCGGCTACACCTCCGGCGGCGTCGACACCTGCCAGGGCGACTCGGGCGGCCCGATGTTCCGCCGCGACGCCAACAACGCCTGGATCCAGGTCGGCATCGTCAGCTGGGGCGACGGTTGCGCCCGCCCGAACAAGCCGGGCGTCTACACCCAGGTCAGCTACTTCGCGTCCGCGATCCGCTCCGCCGCCACCTCCCTGGGCGGCTGAGCCGAGGGCTTGCCCGACCCCGTGGTTCGACCGCGACCCAGATCGCGCTTCGCCCGTCGTTGTCGAGGGCGCCGAAAAGTACGAGGCGCAGCCGAGGTGCTTTTTGGTGTCCTCGACAACGACCTCTAGGGGCGAAGTGCCCGCCGAGCGAAGCGAGGCCAGCAGCTCAGTCTTCGTCTTCTTCTTCGGGGTCCTGGTTGGCTTCGGCGCCCAGGACGAAGGCCTGCATGGCCAGTTCGTCGCCGGAGGGCCAGACGTAGGTGGGGAGCTCGGCGGGGCCCAGCTCCAGGACGTGGGACCAGAACTGGCGTACGGCCTCGGCGGGGGTTGTCGCCTCGATGGGGAGCGCCACGCTGACCAGCCACGTGGGGCGGTGCGGGCCGGTGGGGTCGGCGCCCAGGGCCGTCGCGAAGCGGCGGAACGTTTCCGGGTCGACCGGGGTGATCTCGCCGTCGGTCAGGGTGGGAGCGGGGAGCGGGTTGTCGAAGGAGCGGCGCAGGTAGGTCAGCACCAGCTCGTCGCCGTGGGGTTTGGCGGCTCGGGCCAGAGCCACCACGTTGCCGTCGGCGACCAGTAACACCTCGTCGTCCGCCGCCACCGCGGTCGCGCCCGCCGACACCGTGACGGTGTCGTGGTGGAACAAACGCTCGTCGGCCCACCTGTCCGCCGGAATGATCACCGCCCACTGACCCATGGGCTCCATCCCATCATGCGCGGGGGTGGGCGGTGAGCGGTGGGACCCAACAACCGGCCACGTGGTCGTCGACCATGCCTGTGGCCTGCATCAACGCGTACGCCGTGGTGGGGCCCACGAAGCGGAAGCCGCGCTTCTTGAGATCTTTGGCCATGGCCGTGGACGCCGGTGTGATGGCCGGGACGTCGGCCCGGGTCTTGGGCCGGGCCGGGCGCGGGTCGGGGGCGAACGACCAGAGCAGCTCCGTGAGCCCGTCCGGCAGGTCGGCGGCGGCGCGGGCGTTGGCGATGGCCGCCTCGATCTTCATGCGGTTGCGGACGATGCCGGTGTCGGTCATCAGGCGGGCCGCGTCGGCGTCGGAGAAGGCGGCCACCTTGTCGATGGAGAAACCGGCGAAGGCGGCCCGGAACGCCGGGCGCTTGCGCAGGATGGTGATCCAGGACAGGCCGGACTGGAACGCCTCCAGGCACAGCCGCTCGTAGAGCGCGTCGTCGCCGCGCACCGGCTTGCCCCACTCGTTGTCGTGGTAGGCCGCGTAGTCGGGGCTGGAACCGCCCCAGAAGCAACGGGCGCGCCCGTCCAGGCCGATCACGAGGCCGGGGTCATCTGTCATGGCGACCACCGTAGAACGGGCGTACGACAATAATTCCTCAGGGCAGTTTGCCCTGCTCCACGAGGCGGCCGAACTTTTTCAGGGCGCCGGTGAAGCTCAGCTTGGAGCCGGGCCAGAGCACCGGCCAGGCGATCTTGCCGACCGGGCCGGCCGGCAGGTGGAACCACTCGTGCAGGACCACCTGCGTACGGTTGCCGGACATCGCCGTGCAGCGCATCGCGCCGGGCCCGCGGAGGAAGCGGCCGCAGTGCACGACCTGTACCTCATAGGGAGGGTTGACCTTGACCACGCGCAGCTCGTCGCGGAGCGCGGCCGGGCCGATGGCGGTGATCGCCTCGACCAGGCTGCCCTCGCCGCCGTCGCCCTCGACCACGCGCACCTTGGTGAACGGGATCCACGCGGACTGTTTCTCCCAGCTCATGAACGCGGCGAAGACCTGCTGGGCGGGGGCGTTGACGATGACCGTGGCGGTGACCTCGCCGGTGCCGGGGGTGGCGGCGTCGCCGAGACCGGGCTCGGTCGCGCTCACTGCTTGGCCACCGGCTCGTCGGCGGGCACGGCGGTGATCTCGATGACCGGCGGGGCATCGAGTTCGGGCGCGGGGGCCGGTGCGGGAGCCGGCGTGGCGGCCGGAGCGGGCGTGACGGGGGCTATCGCCGCCTCGCGGGCGCGGCGGAGCACGTCGGCGTCGGCCACCCGGCCCTCGCGCAGGGCGGCCACCTCGGCCTCGAGCACGCCGATGAGCTCGCCTTTGTATCCGATGTCGTACGCCGCGCGCTGCAGCGCCTGGTCGACCTGGGCCATCCGGTAGCCGCGCCAGGCGGTGTCGAACTTCGTGTGCACCACGTCCTCCTCACCGAGCGGCCGGTCGCTGGGCAGCGGCACGGCCCGGCCGTCCGGCTCGACCGGCGTCAGCGCGCTGTCGTTGCCGCCGATCATCACGGTCACACCGAACACGATCGCAGCCACGACCAACGCCACGACGATGAAGAGGAAAAGCTGGCCCATGCGCAAGATGTTGGCACGGCGCGCGCAGCGTGGCGAGCCCGCCACCCCGACCGGTACGCGGGCGTGATCTCAGGTCCAGGTGAGGATCTTTTTACGCCAGGCGTAGAGGATGCCCAGGGCCAGCACCGCCACGAACACGCCCATCTCGGTCACCGTGGTCAGCCCGAAACCCGGCAGGTCGAACACGACCGCCCAGGGGAAGAGAAAAACAGCCTCCACGGCGAAAAGCACATAGAGGTACGCGTACACGTAGTACCGGATCTGCGCCTGCGCCCAGTCGCCGCCGACCGGGTCGATGCCGCTCTCGTACGAGACGTACTTGCCGGCCGGCTGGGCCGGGTCGGCCGGGCGCAACAGCCGGTTGGCCGCGAACGCGCCGACGAAGACCAGCACGCCGACGGCCGCCACCAGCCCGAGCGTGGCGTACGACCCGAGATACCCGTCCACAACCACGGAGCCTAGTCGAACCCCGTAAGTGGCACTCGCCCGCCGGATAGTGGACTCTGCTGGTTCACGCAAGCCTCACGTGGCTACTGTGGTCAACGGCTCACGCCCGGTGAGTAAGGAGCGCCGACGTAGTCTGGAAGTGACGAGTTCTGCGGGCCGGCTCATAGATGACCATCCCCGGCCGGCCGGCAACCTTTGGAGGTTGGGAACGTGTCCGCTGGAGCGAAACGGGTCGAGCAACTGGACCGGGTGGTCATCCGGTTCGCCGGCGACTCGGGCGACGGCATGCAGCTGACCGGTGACCGATTCACATCCGAGACGGCCCAGCTGGGCAACGACATATCGACGCTGCCCAACTTCCCGGCCGAGATCCGCGCCCCCGCAGGCACCTTGCCGGGCGTGTCGAGCTTCCAGGTGCACTTCGCCGACTACGACATCCTCACGCCCGGCGACGCGCCGAACGTGCTGGTCGCCATGAACCCGGCCGCCCTCAAGGCCAACCTGGCCGACCTGCCCGCCGGCGCCGACATCATCGTCAACACCGACGAGTTCACCAAGCGCAGCCTGGCCAAGGTCGGGTGGGCGACCAACCCGCTCGAGGACGGCTCGCTGCGCGAGTACGCGGTTCATCCGGTCGCCCTGACCTCGATGACAGTGGGCGCCCTGGCCGACCACGGCATCTCGAAGAAGGACGCCGAGCGGGCCAAGAACATGTTCGCGCTCGGCCTGCTGAGCTGGATGTACTCGCGGCCGCACCAGTCGACGATCCGGTTCCTGGAGCGTAAGTTCGCCAAACGGCCCGAGCTGGTCGCGGCCAACAAGGCCGCCTTCCAGGCCGGCTGGAACTTCGGTGAGACCACCGAGGACTTCGCGGTGCGCTACGAGGTCAAACCGGCCAAGATGCGCCCGGGCACCTACCGGAACATCACCGGCAACCAGGCGCTGGCCCTCGGTCTGGTGGCGGCGGCCGTACGCTCCAAGCTGCCGCTCTTCCTGGGCGCGTACCCGATCACCCCGGCCTCGGACATCCTGCACGAGCTGTCGAAACACAAGAAGTTCGGCATCACGACGATGCAGGCCGAGGACGAGATCGCGGCGATCGGGGCGGCGCTGGGCGCCTCGTACGGCGGCGCCCTGGGTGTGACGACCACGAGCGGCCCCGGTGTGGCCCTCAAGGGCGAGACGATCTCGCTGGCCATCGCGCTGGAGTTGCCGCTGGTCGTGGTCGACGTGCAGCGGGCCGGCCCGTCGACCGGCATGCCGACCAAGACGGAGCAGGCCGACCTCAACATGGCCCTGTTCGGCCGGCACGGCGAGGCGCCGCTCGCGGTGGTCGCGCCCAAGTCCCCGTCGGACTGCTTCCACGCGGCCATCGAGGCGGCCCGGATAGCGCTGACCTACCGCACGCCGGTCATCCTGCTCTCGGACAACTACGTGGCCAACGGCTCCGAGCCGTGGCTGCTGCCGTCGGCGAGCGAGCTGCCCGACCTGTCGGTGGAGTTCGCGACGGCTCCGAACGGCGAGGACGGGCGCTTCCTGCCGTACCTCAGAGATCCGCGGACGCTGGCCCGCCCGTGGGCGATCCCGGGCACGCCGGGGCTGGAGCACCGCATCGGCGGCCTGGAGAAGGCCGACAAGACCGGCGACATCTCGTACGACCCGGCCAACCACGAATTCATGGTGCGCACCCGGGCCGCGCGGATCGAGGCCATCGAGGTGCCCGACGTCGAGGTCGAGGACGCCGACGAGGCGGCGCGTGTGCTGGTGCTGGGCTGGGGTTCGACGTACGGCCCGATCGGCGCCGCCTGCCGTGCCCTGCGCCAGCGGGGGCTGCCGATCGCCCAGGCGCACCTGCGGCATCTGTCCCCGTTGCCGGCGAATCTCGGTGAGGTGCTGAAGGCGTACGACAAGGTCGTGGTCCCGGAGATGAACCTCGGGCAGCTGGCCCAGGTGATCCGGGCGCGGTACCTGGTCGATGTCCTGCCCTTCAACCAGGTCAACGGCCTGCCGTTCACGGCCGCGACGCTGGAGAACATGCTGGAGGACGTGGTCAAGAATGGTTGATCTGAAGCTCACGGCCAAGGACTTCAAATCCGATCAGGAGGTCCGCTGGTGCCCGGGCTGCGGTGACTACGCGATCCTGGCCGCCGTGCAGGGCTTCATGCCCGAGCTCGGCATCCCGCGGGAGAACATCGTCTTCGTCTCCGGCATCGGGTGCTCGTCGCGCTTCCCGTACTACATGAACACGTACGGCATGCACTCGATCCACGGCCGGGCGCCGGCGATCGCCACCGGCCTGTCAGCGTCGCGGCCCGACCTGTCGGTCTGGGTGGTCACCGGCGACGGCGACGCGCTGTCGATCGGCGGCAACCACCTGATCCACGCGCTGCGCCGCAACGTGAACCTGAAGATCCTGCTCTTCAACAACCGGATCTACGGGCTGACCAAGGGGCAGTACTCACCCACGTCCGAGCTCGGCAAGATCACCAAGTCGACGCCGGCCGGCTCGGCCGACTCGCCGTTCAACCCGCTGTCGCTGGCGCTGGGCGCCGAGGCGACCTTCGTGGCCCGCACGATCGACTCCGACCGCAAGCACCTCCAGTCGGTGCTGCGGGCGGCGGCCGACCACCAGGGCTCGGCGTTCGTCGAGATCTACCAGAACTGCAACATCTTCAACGACGGCGCGTTCGAACTGATCAAGGACGCGAGCAGCCGGGACGATCACCTGATCCGCCTCGAGCACGGGCAGCCGGTCACCTTCGGGGCCGACAACCAGTTCTCCGTGATCCATCCCGCGGGCGGCTTCGGGCTCAAGGTCCAGGAGGGCGGCGAGGCCATCGTCCACGACACCTCGGTGGACGACCCGGCGTACGCCTTCGCCCTGTCCCGCCTCTCCGGATCCGACCTGGGCACGACGCCGATCGGGGTGTTCCGCGACGTGCAGCGGCCCACCTACGACGAGCTGATCGCCAAGCAGCTGAACGACGCCCGCACCGACGGCAGCCCTGATCAGATGCTCGACGAGCTTTTGAACGCCGGCGACACCTGGAC
The DNA here is from genome assembly GCF_040650035.1 of Actinoplanes sp. NPDC048796. Classification (NCBI taxonomy): domain Bacteria; kingdom Bacillati; phylum Actinomycetota; class Actinomycetes; order Micromonosporales; family Micromonosporaceae; genus Actinoplanes; species Actinoplanes sp. NPDC048796. The sequence goes on from NZ_JBEZGO010000003.1 coordinate 157,010, forward strand.
CATTCTCTAGACGGCTACATCGACGCTGGCTTCGTCGTCTCGTATGTAGACGAGCATGTCGCCGGTGTCGATGCTCAGCGACTGCTCACCGCCGAGCGGCAGCACCTTGCCGCGGCGGATCAGGGCGACCACGAGCGTGCGCAGCTCGCGCGGGTTCCGGCCGACCTCGGCCCGCTCGGCGCTGCGCATCGCCAGCGCCATGCCCTGGCCGGGGGTGAGCAGGTCCTCGACCACGTCGATGAGCGGCGGCGCGGTGGTGGTCAGGCCGAGCAGGCGGCCGGCGGTGGCCGACGAGACGATCACGTGGTGGGCGCCGCTCTGCTTGAGCAGCGCCGAGTTCTCCTGCTCACGGACGGCGGCGATGATCCGCACCTGTCCGGCGGTCAGCTGCCGTACGGTCAAGGTGATCAGAACCGACGCCTCGTCGCTGTCCGTGGCGATGATGACGGCCTTGCAGTTCTTGACGTCGGCCTCGAGCAGCACGGCCGAGCGGGTGGCGTTGCCCTCGATGGTGGCGAGCCCGTTCGCGGCGGCCTGGCGCACGCCGTCGGGCCGGTTCTCGACCACGACGATGCGCGACTTGTCGTAACCGGTCTCCACCAGGGCGGCGACGGCGGCCCGGCCCTTGGTGCCGTAGCCGCAGATGACGATGTGGTCCTTCAACTTTCGCCTCCACCGGCTGACGCGCAGGCTGTTGCGGTACTGATCGGTGAGCACCTCGAGGGTGGTGCCGACCAGGATGATCAGGAAGAGCACGCGAGCCGGGGTGATGATCAGGATGTTGACCAGGCGGGCGTGCGGGGTGACCGGCGTGATGTCGCCGTATCCGGTCGTCGAGAGCGACACGACCGCGTAGTAGAAACAGTCGAGGAGGGTCAGACCATCCTCGTTGACGTCCCGGTAACCGTTGCGACCGGCGTAGATGACCACGACGGTCGAGACGACGAGCGCCACCGCCAGCGCGAGCCGGACAGCGAGCGCACGAAGGGGCCCCTGCCGGACCCGAGGTAAATGGATCATGTGACTCCCCGCACGTCCCACACCATAGCGACCGATGCCCGGCAAAGTTCGATTCGGCAGGATCCGAAAATGCGCGGGCGCGTCGTTGTATCCACCGGCGCCGATCGAAAAGTCTGAGTCATGTTGCGACGCATAGTGGTAGTTCTCGCCTTCGTGGCCGCGGTGCTGATCCCCTCGCTGCCCGCCTCGGCCGCCGTCGACCGCCTCCCCGTCCTCGACTCCTGGACCCAGCCGACCGCGGCCAGCACCGCGGCCTGGAACGACGCCCGGCTCAACCGGGACAAGTGGGCGGCGTACGGCTTCGACTGGACCACCGACTACTGCTCGGCCAGCCCGGAGCGACCGCTCGGGTTCGACTTCACCAACGCGTGCGCGCACCACGACTTCGGCTACCGCAACTACCGGGACGAGGGCCTGTTCGACCAGAACAAGGCGCGCGTCGACGACACGTTCTACGCCGACATGCGGCGGGTGTGCGCCGAGTACCGCTCGGTGGCCCGCTCGGCCTGCCACAGCGTCGCGTGGATCTACTACCAGGCCGTGCACGTCTTCGGCTCGCTGGCCAAGGTTCGCGGCGCCGACCTCGACCGGGCGGCTCGCATCATGCGCTGACCTGGGCGAACCTTGCCGCGCCGTCCTCGAGATCCGGGTGGTCGACGGCCAGCGCCATGGCGACGATCCGGTCGAAACCCAGACCGACCCCTTCGGCGTACGCGGCGTCGAAGGCGGCATCCCCCAGGGCCGTCCGCAGCGACAACTGCCGCGCCGACCAGAACCGCCCGAACATCTCGGTGCGGCGGGCGCCCTTCGCGGCCTCGGCCCCGCCGAACAGCACAGCGGCCGACGTGGGGTCGCCGCCGAGCGAACAGCGCACGGCGATGGCGGCGACCGCGTCGGCCGCGGCGCCCCGGAATCCGTGCCGGAGCCGGGAGCGCAGCGCCACCACCAGGTGATCGTGCGCGGCGACCAGGTCACCGCGGCGCAGCGCGACCATGCCGAGCAGCCAGTCGACGGTGCGCCGGCCACGATCCTCGGGGCGGCCGGCCTCCCACTGGCGGGCACCGCCGAGCAGTTCGGCCGCCTCGTCAAGCGCGTCCCGGCGCCACAGCAGCTCGGCCAGGGCGACGACGGCGGGCATGGCGGCCTCGGCCACACCCAGCCGCTCGGCGGTCGCGATCACGGTGCGGCAGAGGAGTTCGGCGTCGTCGTACCGCCCGGCGTCGAGCAGTGTGGCCCGGTGGCCGGCCATCGCCCGTACGAGAAGAGCCGGATCGTCCCCCGCCAACTCCCCCGCCCGTTCGAGGAACCGGGTCCGTTCGGTCTTGTCGGCGGCCAGGCCGGCGTGGACCAGATAGGCGTCGGCCACGACGGCCGGCTCGACGTCGGCCCCGTCGAGCCGCCGGTAGAGCCGGAAGAGCAGGTCACGCCCCTCGCCGGCGCCGCCGTGCTCGCGCCACCACGGGTCGAGGGCGATGGCGAGCCGCAGCCCGGCCCGCACACTGCCGTGAGTGGCGGCCCAGCGCAGGGCGGCCTGCCATTCGGCGACGTAGGGTGCGAAGGCGGTCAGGCTCACCGTCCGCGGCTGCCCGTCGGTGTCCACGGCGACACTGTCCAGCGTGTGCAGCGACCAGGCGGCATGCCGGTCACGAGCTTCACGCTCGTCCCCGCCGGCCACGAGCCGCCGTGAGGCGAACGCCTTGACCTGCCGGGAGAGCCGATAGCGGGGACCGGGTACGACGTCGACAAGCGAGTTGTCGGCCAATTCCCCGAGCGCGCCGAGAGCATCGACGCCGCACCACTCCACGATCCCGAGATCGACCGAGTCGGCGAAGACGGCGAGCCGCCGCAAAAGCCCCCGCGCGCGCTCGCTGAGCCGCTGATAGGACCAGTCCAGGTTGGCCTCGAGGCTCGCGTGCCGGTGGCCGGCCGCGGTCACCGGGTCCAGCGCGGCCAGCGGGTCGTCGAGGCGGGACGCCAGCTGCGAGGCGGAGAGAAGCCGCAACCGGGCCGCCGCCAGCTCGACCATCAGCGGCGAGCCCTCCATCCGGGCCGCGACCTGCGCCAGATCGACGCCGTCCTCACCGAAGGCGGCCTGACCGCCGCGCGCGGCGGCGGTCCGCTCACTGAGCAACGCGAAGACATCAGCCGGCGACATGGGCGGAATCCGCCACACCACCTCACCGGGCACGCCGACCGGAGCCCGTCCGGTGACCAGCACGCCGACGCCGGGACAGCGGGCGAGCAGCCGCCGGATCAGAGGCGCGCACTGCGCAACCTCGCTGCCCTGCAGAATGAAAAGCATCCGCCGCTCGGCGCAATGCTCGAGCAGCGAGTCGAGAATCGGGCGCCCCGGCTCGCGGCGCACGCCGAGAACCGAGGCGAGCCCTTCGTCGGCGCCGAGAGCTTCGACGGTCCAGACCCCTTGCGGGTACGCGGTGAGAACCCGCTCCGCGACGGCAAGCGACAGCCGGGTCTTGCCGGCCCCACCGCCCCCCGTGATCGTGACAACCCGGTGGCGGGACACGAGATCGGCCACCTCGGCCACCTCGGCCCGCCGCCCGACGAAAGGGCTGAGCTCGGCGGGAAGATTGTGGACGGGCGCCTTCTGAGTACGGGGCGGCGGGAAGTCGCTGTCCAGCCCCGGGGCGAGCACCTGAAGAAGCCGCTCATGGTCGTCGAAGCCCCGCAGGCGATGCTCCCCCAAATCTAGCAGGCGCACCCCACACAGGTCATCCCCAAGCCGCCGCGTTCCCGCGCCGCTGATTTCCGCCCCGCATACTTTCGCCCCGCTTATTTTCGCCCCGCTGCGGTGCGCCCCGCCTGCGTACTTCCCGTCTTCGTGTGCCCCGCCTGCGTGATTCCCGCCTGGGTACTTCCCGCCTTCGAGCGCCCCGCCTGCGTGTGCCCCACCTTCGTGCGGCCGGTTCCTGTGCGCCCCGCCTTCACCCGGCCCCGACCCGCGCGCCTCGCCATCGCCCGGCCCGGACCCGCGCGCCTCGCCTTCACCCGGCCCGGACCCGCGCGCCTCGCCATCACCCGGCCGCCCGGACCCGCGCGCCTCGCCATCACCCGGCCCGGACCCGCGCGCCTTGCCTTTGCGGCTTTCTACTTCCGCCGCAGGGCGTGGGTGCGGGGAGGCGCCTACCAGAGTCGGCGCGGTATAGGCCTGCGTTACCGATATTTCGGATGTGAGCCGAACGGCGCGGGCCGTGGCGCCGGAGCAGAGGATCTGACCGCCGTGGGCCGCGGCGGAGACGCGGGCGGCACGATGCACTTCGACGCTGGCGTATTCACCGCCGCGCTCGCCACAGGTGGGCCGAGCCCAACCCGTGTGCATGCCCATCCGCACTCGCGGTGCGACTTCCGGGCTGAGCCAGTCGTGTGCGGACAGTCGCCGCTGCGCCTCCACACACGCCGCCACGGCCGCGACCGCATCCTGGAAAGCGATGAAAAAGGAGTCACCCTCAGTGAAAAGCTCAACACCACCGAAGTCACGCAGAGCAGCGCGCATCACTGAGCGGTGATCATTGAGAACCGCGCCGTAGTCGTCGCCGAGCATCCGGGCCAATCGTGTCGAGCCTTCGATATCGGTGAACACAAAGGTCACCAGCCCACTCGGCAGCTCGGTCCGTCCCGACACGGTGGAACCTCCGCCCCCTTCGGCAAGTCGCGATCTCATGCTGCCGTATCACAGCGTCACCGGCCATCGTAGAAACGGACGGTAACCATCCGCCCGCTGCGGCCGACCCCGGACGGAGGACACCCGTAGGGGTCATCGACGTTTCCACACGGCACTACGCGTGACGTAACGAAATGGATCGAGCCAAGACACGCCGCGATCGACCACTTCCGCCCGCCCGTTCGGCCGCCCTCGCGCGAGTAGCTTTGTGCGACCTCTCCAACACGCCCGCTTGACCGCCACCGACTCGCTCGGTCACGGCGTTTGCCCAGCTAACAGCTCTGGCGGCATCCCGTCACGCCATTTCCCGCCGCCTGCGGCCCATGGGCGTACACCGAAAACCAAGGTCGTGGAATTGCCCACAATCAAGCGTCCGACCAGGCCAGACGCCCACCCCACCACGAGCTCAGACCCGGGGCGCTTCCCTCATGTCGGATTAATCCACCAGTCGTACGTGACACCGCACGGGATGACGATCAAGGCGCGCCTTCGATCACTCTGTCGGCCAGAACGACGAGCCGTCTTTCGCGGCCGCCTCATGCGGTCAATCCGCCACTCAGCCACAGCGCGGCCGGACGGCCGGGGATGCCGCTCCCTATTCGCCGTCGCCGGCTGCACACTCATCTCGCAACCGAGCGCAGCGTGCAGTCGGCAGGCGCAGAGCCGGCCGACCGGCGTACGTCAAGCAACGCAGCATCGGCTGACTGGGGTTCCGGCAGGCGCACGGTTAGCAGGCCTGACATTGAGCAACGTACTATCGGCCGACTCGAGATCGGACAGGCGCGGGGGCAGCCGCTTGGGGGTCGTCAGACCCTCGGTCAGCGGCCTGGAATCGAGCGACGCAGTATCGGCCGACCCAGGCTCCGCCGGCCCAGAGCCCGGCCAACCCAGGGCCCGGCCAACCCAGGCCCGGCCGATCGGAATCGGCGGGGCAGGGGCAGCCGACTTGGATTGGCTAACGCGGAGTCGAGCAGCGCCGGATCGGCCCGCGCGAGGTCGGCAAACGCAGGATCGGGCAGCGCGAGGCCGGACAGGGCCAGATCGGTCAGCACGAGACCGGGCAGGGCCGGATGGTCAGCACGAGACCGGGCAGGGCCGGATGGTCAGCGCGAGGCCGGGCAGCGCGAGGCGGGCAGCGCCGGATCGGCCAGCGCGAGGCGGGCAGCGCGGGGTCGGGCAGCGCGAGGCGGGCAGCGCCGGATCGGGCAGCGCAGGATCGGCCAGCGCGAGGTCGGGCGGATGGGGCTCGACGGCGCAGCTTGGTTGGCGCGCGGGCGGTCAGCAGCCGCAAGCGCCTCCGCAGCAACCGCCACCGCCGCCGGCGGAGGGGCCTGGGGTGGGGGCGCCGCCTGTACGGCCGGTGACGGCGACCGCTGACAGGAGCTTCACCGTGTCGGCATGGCCCTGGGGGCAGCTTGTGGGCTCGGAGGACTCGCGCATGGGGCGGTTGACCTCGAAGGTGTCGCCACAGGCGCGGCAGCGGAACTCGTAACGCGGCATGGAAGAAGAGTAGGGCCTCCGACTGACAAGAATTCACCCTGTGGACAGCCGGGTCTGGGTTATCCACAGGCTTCGAATCGGGTTCTCGCGGGCATGCTCCGGTTGGGTAGTGTCGTCCGCGTGGTGAAGCGGCAGAAGGACCAGGTGACCAAGCCCGAGCTGCGCGCCGCGGCGCCGCACCAGGGTGGGCCGCTGGCGAGTTCCGGCGCTGCCCCCGATGGGTCGACGACGTCGAGCGCCGCCACCACGCGGAGCGAAACCGACAACAAGGTGGAGCCCGCGGGTAAGGTCGGCCGCGACGCCTCGACGCCCGTCGCGGCCGCTGAGACGTCCGCTCCTCAGACGGCCGGCGCGGCTTCGCCGGTCGGAGCGGGGCCATCGATCGGCGCCGCGCCGTCGATCACAGCGGACGGCTCCGCAACAGCCGAGTCAGCGCTGGCCGACCCCGCCGCCGGAACAAAGGCGGCAAAAGCGGCGACAGGTGTTGAACGGCCCTCTACCGCGACTTCGGATGAGGGCTCGCCCTCGACCGCGACCGAAAGCGCTAGCAAGAGCGGCAGCGACGGTAAGGCCGATGCCGCGGGCAAGAGCGACGCCGCGGGGAAGAGCGACGCCGCGGGCATAACGGCCGGCGAGGCGGCAGCTTCGGGCGCCGGGGTGCAAGAAAACCAGGACGCCAAGCCGCCCGAAGCGGCCAAGCCAGGCGCAGAAGCGAAGCCGGGCGAAGGGGCTAAGGCAGGCGCGGACGCCAAGCCGGGCGATACAGCCAAGCCACGCGATACAGCAGCCAAGCCGGGAGACACAGCCAAGCCAGGCGACACAGCCAAGCCAGGCGAAGAAGCTAAGCCGGGCGCGGACGCCAAGCTGGGTGAAGCAGCCAAGTCAGGCGAAGCAGCCGAGCTGGGGAAAGCAGCCAACCCGGGAAGTGGCGCAGTCAAACGGGGTGGTGGGCTTCGGCAGGCGGCTCCGGTTCGGCTGGTGGGGCGGGCTGGGCGGAGCACGGCCGCCTGGGCCAAGCGGCCCAGTGGGCGGCTTGTCGTGCCGGCGGTTGTGGCCGTTCTGCTGTTGGGGGCGGCGGGTACCGCCGGGGCCTATCTGGTTCCCGAAGCGCTCAAGGCAGCCCCCAACCCCAGCGCGACCCCCGCGTTCCCGCTGGAGGCCGGTGGCGGGGCCGCCCAGTCGGCGGGTGGGCTGCCGGTGGGCAGCGCGCCGGCCGGGGCGCCCGGTGGGGTGCCGGCGGGTGGGGCGACCGGGGTGCCGGGCGCGGGGTCGACCGGGGTGCCCGGAGGCGGGATACCGGGGGCCGGGGCGCCCGGAGGCGGGGTGCCAGGGGCCGCCGGGGTGCCGGGTGCGGGGACGACAGGTCTGCCCACGCTCGGTCCGACGGGTGCGACCGTGGCGCCTACGCAGCCCGCTCAGACCGGTGGGCGGCCGGCCGACGCGCTGTCCGGGTGGGCGGGGCAGGTCGGTACCAAGGTCGGCATTCCCGTCGTGGCGGTGCAGGCCTATGCGTACACCGAACTGGTTCTGGCCCGGACCACGCCTAACTGCCACCTGAGCTGGACCACGATCGCCGCCATCGCGAAGGTCGAGTCGGATCACGGCAGCGCCAACCGGTCGCTGCTGGGGGCCGATGGGGTCGTCACGCCGGGGATCTTCGGGTTGCCGCTCGACGGGAAGGGTGGGCGGCAGCTCATCCCGGACTCGGATCGGGGTGCTCTCGACAAGGACACCACCTACGACCGGGCCGTCGGGCCTCTGCAGTTCATTCCGGCGACCTGGAACCAGTACAAGGTGGACGCCGACAACAATGGTGTGGCCGATCCCAATGACATCGACGATGCGTCACTGACCGCTGGTACCTACCTGTGCCAGGGTGGGCGGGACCTGAGCCGGGCCGATGCCTGGTGGGATGCGATTTTCTCGTACAACGCCGTGCGGCCGTATGCGCAGAAGGTGTTCGAGGCGGCGAACGATTATGGGCGGCGTAGCCGCGGTTGAGGCCCAAACTTGCACGCACGGTGACGATACCTACACATTTACGGTCTCAGACCTTCCCAGAAGGCACCGTTACCGGCAAGCTGTACGGGTGAGGGTGCGTGAGTGGGATCCCCGGACCGCTTCGGCGGGGGAGATCCGGTCGCTCGTCGAGACGGTGAACGCGGTGCTGGCCACCGACCTTCCCGACGACCCGCCGTGGCAGGACGTTCAGGTTCGTGACTATCTTGCCGAGACCATGCCCGGTGAGCGGCGGATCAGCTGGGTGGCCGAGGACGACCGGTTACCCGAGGGCGAGAGCGAGATCTTCGCGCACGTCAGCATGCTGCTGCTGGGCGACATCGGCGTGCTCGAGATCATGGTGCATCCGCGGCTGCGGCGCCGGGGGCTCGGGCGGCAACTCGTGGCCGTCGCCGCGCGCCGCGCCTACCTGGAGGGCTTCTCCACCATCGGGGTCGAAGCCATCGGCGGGACGCCCGCCATCGCCTTCTACGAGGCGCTCGGCTTCGAACGCGAATATGTCGAAACCCGCAGCGTGCTCACCCTGTCCGGGGTGGACTGGCCGGCCCTCGACGCCATGGCCACCGCCATCGGCGGCGGCTACCGGGTCGAGTATCACCCGGGCGGACCGCCGGATCATCTGCTCGAGGCGTACGCGCAAGCCAAACTCGAAGCGCAGGACGACGACGAAGATCTCGACCTCGCGCCCCGCTCCTCCGACCCGCAACGGCTGCGCGACTCCCTCGAGACGCTGCACAAACGCGGCCTGAAGCCGTACATCGTGCTGGCCATCCACGAGTCCACCGGGGTCGTCGCCGGGCTCACCGAAGTTGTCGTCCCGGCGCAACATCCGGAACGCGCCGACCAGTACGACACGATCGTCGTGCGCGATCATCGCGGGTACGGCATCGACCGGGCGATCAAGGCGCGCATGCTGTTCGAGTTGCGCCGGGCCGAGCCCGGACTGCGCGAGGTGCAGACCTGGAACGCGCAGCACAACGAATCCATGCTCAAGGTCAACGCCGAGCTGGGCTATCTGCCCGATCGGGACTGGTTTGAGTACGGGGCCGACGTGTCACAACTCGTACAGAGCCTCGAACCCATCGACTAGGTTCGACCTCTCCTCTAGTGTCGGCTTATGGTCGGCAGTGGAGGACGTCACCGGTTCTACCCGCTCCTCCTGGCGCCGCTCCTCGCCCTCGGCGTTCCGGCCGTGGCGCACGCGGCCGAAAACACACCACTCACGGTCGGCGCCGTCCAGGGCGCCGCCGCGAGGTCCCCGTACGCGCCGGCCGGCGGCAACGGCTCCAGCAGCGGCAAACACCAGGTGCGCGGCGTCGTCGCCCAGCTTGCGCTCTCGCACACCGACGCCGGTGTCGACCAGCGCGGCTTCTTCCTGCAGAGCCGCAAGACCGACACCGACGGCGACCCGGCCAGCTCCGACGGCGTCTTCGTCTACATGGGTTCCTTCACGACGCTCATCGGCGGCTACGCGCCCAAAGTCGGCGACGAGATCGTGGTCAACGCCCGCGTCGCCGAGTACTTCGACTTCACCGAGCTGACCGGCGCCGAATGGGTCACCACCCTCGCCACCGGCCTCGATGTGGCCACCGAGATTCAGATCGACGACGCGGTTCCGCCGATCGACTGGGAGCGCTACGAGGGCGCCCAGCTCCGGGTGCGCAAGGGTTCCGCCGCCGTCTCCAACACCAAGACGTACGCGTCCACGGACGACGCCGAGACGTGGCTCATCGACCGCGACGATCCTCTTCTGAAGCGCGACGACCCGTACAGCCGAAGGGTCTTCCGCGACGCCCACCCGCTGGATGACCTTCCGGGCACAGTGGACAACGGCAACCCGAACCGGATCCTGCTGGGCCCGATGGGCGTGAAGGCCGCCGCCGGCGACAGCGGAGTCGTGCTGCCCGCCGCCCGCACGTTCGATCGCGTCCGGGACGACGCGGTCGGCGGGGTCTACTACGCGTTCGGCAAGTACGGCATCCAGGTCGGCGCCATCGCGTACGACAGTGGCCCGGACCCGGCGGGGAACCACCCGCCCGCACGCGGCGGCCCCAACCTGGCCATTGCCACATTCAACCTGGAGAACCTCTACGACTTCCGCGACGACCCCACCGACGGCTGCGACTTCGCCGGCAACACCGGCTGCCCGGGCGTGCGGCCGCCGTTCGACTACGTGCCCGCGAGCCAGGCCGCCTACGACACCCGGCTGGCCCGGATCGCCGGCCAGATCCGGAACGACCTGCACAGCCCCGACCTGCTGCTCGTGCAGGAGGCCGAGGACCAGGACATCTGCCGGGTCGCCGGGGGCACGCTCACGTGCGACGCGGCCGACGGCAAGCCGGACACGTTGCAGGAGCTGGCTTTGAAGATCGGCCCGCGGTACGACGCGGCGTTCGACCGGAGCGGAGCCGACGCCCGCGGCATCGTCGCCGGTTTCCTCTTCCGTACGGATCGTCTGCGGCTCGCGCCGGCCCGGCCGACCGACCCCGTTCTCGGCCTCATCCCGCAGGTCACCTACCGTGGCGCTCCCCTGCCGAGCAACGCCGAGGTGTCGAACCCGAAGACGCTGAACGCCGTGCTCCCGGCCGACGTCGACGTGTCGACCGGCGTCGACGGCGCCAACGTCTACACCCGCGCCCCGCAGGTCGCGCTCTTCGAGGTGACGGCCGCCCCGGGCGGCACGCTGTGGGCGATCAGCAACCACTTCTCGTCCGGCCCGGCCACCCGGGTGGGGCAACGGCGGGAGCAGGCCGCGTACGGGGCGGCGATCGTCGACGCCATCGAGGCGGCCGACCCGCACGCCCGCGTCATCCTCGGCGGCGACCTGAACGTCTTCCCGCGACCCGACGATCCGGTACCGACCGACCCGGGCGACCAGCTCGGCCCGCTCTACGGCGCCGTCCTGCACAACCTGTGGGACGACCTGGTCGCCGACGCGCCCGCGGCCGCCTACTCGTACGTCTTCGAGGGCCAGGCCCAGACGCTCGACCACCTGTTCGTCAACGACGGCTTCCACCGCGACCTGATCGAGATGCGGGCGGCGCACATCAACGCCGACTTCTCCGACGGCACCAGCGACCACGACCCGCAGGTGGCCCGTTTCCAGGCCCGCGCCGGCGTCAGCGTCGGCGATGCCCGCGTGACCGAGGGCGACGCGGGCAAGGTGGCGCTGGTCTTCCCGGTGACGCTGACCCGGCCGCTGAGCCGGGGGATCACGGTGTGCGCCACGACCGTGCCGGGCACGACGACGTTGCCGCTGGCCGACTTCGACCCGTACCTGGGTTGCCGGATGATCCCGGCCGGCGCGGTCACCGTCGACTTCCCGGTGCAGGTGCGCGGTGACCGGCTGCGCGAGACCGACGAAACGCTCACGCTGGAGATCGTCGCCCTCGACGCCGTCCGCCTGATCGACGGAAGCGGCGCCGGGACGATCGTGAATGACGACTAGTAGCGGAGCTTCTGCGCCACTTCGGTCGCCCAGTAGGTGAGGGTGATCTGCGCGCCGGCCCGCTTGAGCGAGGTCAGCGACTCGAGGATCACCCGGTCCCGGTCGATCCAGCCGTTGCGGGCGGCCGCCTCGACCATCGCGTACTCGCCGGAGACCTGGTAGGCCGCGACGGGGACGGTGACCCGTTCACGGATCGCCGCGATCACGTCGAGGTAGGGCAGGCCCGGCTTGACCATGACGATGTCGGCGCCCTCGGCGATGTCGAGGTCGACCTCGCGCAGGGCCTCGCGCAGGTTCGGCGGGTCCTGCTGGTACTGCCGGCGGTCGCCCTGCAGGGTCGACTCCACGGCCTCGCGGAACGGGCCGTAGAAGGCGCCCGCGTACTTCGCCGAGTAGGCCAGGATCGAGACGTCCTGGTAGTTCGCCTCGTCGAGGGCCTTCCGGATGACGCCGATCTGGCCGTCCATCATGCCCGACGGCCCCACCATGTGGACGCCGGCGTCAGCCTGCGCCACGGCCATCTGGGCGTAGAGCGGCAGCGTGGCGTCGTTGTCGACCGAGCCGTCGGCGGCCAGGACCCCGCAGTGCCCGTGCGAGGTGAACTCGTCCAGGCACAGGTCGCCCATCACGACCGTGGAGTCGCCGACCTCGGCGATCAGGTCGCGGATGCCGACGTTGAGGATGCCGTCGGGGTCGAGGCCGGCCGAGCCGGTCTCGTCCTTGTGCTCGTTGGTCGGTACGCCGAACAGCATCAGGCCGCCGACGCCGGCCGCGACCGCCTCGTGGGCGGCCTTGCGCAGCGACTCGCGCGAATGCTGCATGACGCCGGGCAGCGAGCTGATCTCCCGTGGCTCGGTCAGCCCCTCTTTCAGAAAGAGGGGCAGGACCAGCTCGGCCGGCGAGAGCCGAACCTCTTCCACGAGCCGCCGCATGGCCGGCGACCGGCGCAGGCGGCGGGGACGAACCTCGGGGTAGGACATGAACAATCCTTAGCGGAAGCGAAGGGCTGTGGGTCCCTGGACCTTCGAGCCGCGGCGCTGCTTGGCCGGCATCGCGGCCAGCTTCTCGCGCAGCTCCACCGCGTACGACGCGAGCGCCTCGACCAGGTCCGGCACCGACGCGTGCTGGGGCTGGACGTCGACGCGCAGGCCGAACTCGGTGGCCGTCTCGGCGGTCTTCGGGCCGATCACCGCGACGACCGTGCGGGCGTGCGGCTTGCCGGCGATGCCGACCAGGTTGCGGACGGTGGAGGACGAGGTGAACAGCACCGCGTCGAAGCCACCCGACTTGATGGCGTCGCGGATCTCGGCCGGCGGCGGCGCGGCCCGGACCGTCCGGTAGGCGGTCACGTCGTCCACCTCCCAGCCCCGCTCGATCAGGCCGGCGGCCAGCGTCTCGGTGGCGATGTCGGCGCGCGGCAGCAGCACCCGGCCGACCGGGTCGAGGATCTCGTCGTGCGGCGAGAACTCGGCCAGCAGGCCCTCACTGGACTGGTCGCCCGCGGGCACCAGCTCGGGCTGGATGCCGAAGGCGCGTACCGCCTCGGCCGTGGCCTCGCCGATGCAGGCGATCTTCACGCCGCCGAAGTGGCGGGCGTCGAGACCGTGCTCGTCGAACTTCTCCCAGACCGCGCGGACCGCGTTGACCGACGTGAAGACGACCCAGGCGTACCGGCCGTCGACCAGGCCTTTGACCGCGCGTTCCATCTGGGCCGGGGTACGCGGCGGCTCGACCGCGATGGTCGGCACCTCGCACGGGATGGCGCCGTAGGCCCGCAGCCGCGCGCTCATCGCGCCCGCCTGCTCCTTGGTCCGCGGTACCAGGACCTTCCAGCCGTACAGCGGGCGGTTCTCCCACCAGCTCATCGCGTCGCGCTCGGCGACGTCGCCGCCGACCGTGAGCACGACCCGGCCGGTGAAGCCGAGCGCCGCGGCGACGAAGCTGTCGACCGTGGACGTCGTCGTGTACTGGGTCTCGCCGGTGCCGTCGCCGGTCACCGCGACAGTGGTGCCCGGCTCGACGCCCGAGGCGAGCAGGCCGTCGCGGATGGCCGCGAGGTCGCCGGCGTCGACGGCCACCGCGAACGAGCCCTTGAGGGCGGCCGCGGCCAGCGCGTCGAAGTCGAGGGTGGTGACGTCGCCGACGTCGGCGGTGACGCGGACGCCGGGCAGCGGGACACCGGCGTACGTGGCGACGCCTTCGGCCTGGCCCAGGCCCGGCACGACCTCGAAGTGCACAGCGGTGCGGGCGACCGCCTGCACCTCCTTGACCACTGACTCGTGGCCGAACGGGTCACCGGCCACGAGGTGCACGGCCGACAGGCCGGACTTCGCGGCGGAGAGCAGCACCTTGGCGACGTCGCCGGGCGCGCCCTCGGCGGGGCTGAACTGGGTGTCCGGCTTGGCCTCGGCGCGGATCGCGGTCAGCAGCGACTCGGGAACGCCTCGGTCGTAGACCACCTGGTCAGCGTCGGTGAGCGCCGCGTGGGCGCGACGGGTCAGCAGCTCGGGGTCGCCGGGTCCGGCGCCGACGAACGCGATGCGTCCGGCTGGCTTGCGGGCGGTGCGGGTGGTCATTCTGTGCTCCCCATCAGGGTATCGGCGCCGTTCTCGAGGAGATCGGCGGCGAGCGCCTTGCCGATCTCCGCCGCGTCGGCGGGCGTTCCGGTGCGCGACAGCCGGATGGCTCGAACCCCATCCGGGCTGATCACCGCACCGCGCAGGTAAATCTCGTCGCCGTTCTCGCCCTCGGCGAGCTCGGCATGTGCCGCGACCGGGGCCGAGCACCCGGCCTCGAGCGTGGCCAGCATCGCCCGCTCCGCCACGACGGCGGCGCGGGACGGTGCGTGGTCGAGCGCGGCCAGCAGCTCGACCAGGTCGGCGTCGTCGGCCCGGCACTCCACGGCCAGCGCGCCCTGGGCGGGGGCCGGCAGCATGAGCATCGGGTCGAGCGTTTCGCTGATCTCAGCCGTGCGGCCGAGACGCGCCACGCCGGCCCGAGCGAGGACGACGGCGTCCAGGTCGGCCTCGGGTCCGTGCACCCGGGCAATCCGGCTGTCGACATTCCCGCGGATCGGCGTGACCTGCAACTCTAGGCCCAAAGCATGCAGTTGCGCGATTCGGCGCACCGCGCCGGTTCCGACGACCGCGCCCGGCGGGAGCTCGGCCAGGGTACGGTTGCCCTTAGTGATCAACACGTCGCGCGGATCCTGGCGCGGCGGCACGGCCGCGATGTGCAGTCCCGCGTGCTGGCCGGTGGGCAGGTCCTTGTACGAGTGCACGGCGAAATCGATCTCCCGCGCGAGCAGCGCGTCGCGCAGCGCGGAGACGAAGACACCCACGCCGAGCTGGGCCACCGGGGCCGACGAGCGGTCACCCGAAGTGACGATGCGCACAAGCTCGACCGGACGGCCGGTGGCCGCGGTCAGCGCGTCCGCGGTCTGTTGCGACTGAGCGAGCGCCAGCGCGCTGCCTCGCGTACCGAGGCGCAGCGGGGTACTCACGCTTTCCCTCCGATCTCAGGCACCGCGTTGGCCGGCGTGGCGTGCGGCACGTCCAGGTCGAACAGCTCGCGCAGCAGGGCCGCGTACTGGTCACCGCCGGGTTCGGCGGCCAGCTGGCGCACCCGCACGGTCGGTGAGTGCAGCAGCTGCTGAACAACCCGGTGCAGCGTACGGGAAATGTCGCCCCGTTGCTCCTCGCTGAAGTCCGGGCGCTTTCCCCACAGTTTGCGCAGCTCGGCGCTGACCACGTCCTCGGCCCGGGTGCGCAGAGCGGCCACCGTCGGGGCGATCTCGGCCCCGCGCAGCCAGCCGAGAAAGTGATCAACCTCGCTCGTGACGATCTGCTCGACCGCTGCCGTCTCCGCGGCCGCGGGGGCCGAGCGGCGGGACGCGGCCAGGCTGTCGATGTCGATGATGGTGACACCCGGCACGTCGTACGCGTCCGGCGCGACGTCACGCGGCACGGCCAGGTCGAGCACGACCAGCGGCGCCGCCGCCTCGAGCCGGGCCCGGGTCAGCACCGGGTCGGTGGCGGCGGTGGCCGTGATCACCAGCTCGGCCTCGCGCAGCGCGGCGTCCAGCTCCTCGTAGGGCACGGCCGTGGCGCCGTACGCCTCGGCGAGCCGATCGGCGCGGGCGGCGCTGCGGTTGGTGATCCGCAGCGGGCCGACGCCGGCCCGGGTCAGCGTGGCGACCGAGAGCGCTCCCATCGCGCCGGCCCCGATGACCAGAGCCTTCTTGCCCGCGAGCGGGCCGAGATGGCTCTCGGCGACCTCGAGGGCGGCGGTGACGACGCTCTGGCCGGCCCGGTCGATGCCGGTCTCGGCGTGCGCCCGCTTGCCGACCCGCAGCGCCTGCTGCATCAGCTCGTGGAGCAGCCGGCCGGCCGAGTCGGTCTCGGTGGCCACGTGGTAAGCGTCGCGCAGCTGCCCGAGGATCTGCGACTCGCCCACGACCATCGAGTCGAGACCGGCCGAGACCTTGAACGAGTGCTGGACCGCGGCCTCGTCGTAGTGCACGTAAAGATGCCCGGCGAGTTCGGTCGCCGGGATGCCGGAGACCTCGGAGAGCACGTTGCAGATGTCGCCGAGGCCACCGTGGAACGTGGTGACCGCCGCGTAGATCTCCACTCGGTTGCAGGTGGACAGGACGACCGCCTCACCGACGTACGGCTGGGCGACGAGCTTCTGCAGCAGGTCGGGCACCGATGAGTCGGGGATGGCGAGGCGTTCCAGCGTGGCGACATCGGCGGTGCGATAGGACGCACCGACGCTGAGGAGATTCACGACCCGACCGCCTCCTGATTGCCCGCCGTCGCGGCGGACCGGCCGCCCGGCAACGCGGTCAGCGATGCCTTGCGGTGTTCGTGGAATGAGAGAATCTGCAGTTCGATGGCGAGGTCGACCTTGCGGACGTCGACGTTCGACGGCACCGAGAGAACGCAGGGTGCGAAGTTGAGGATGCTGGTGACGCCCGCGTCGACCAGCACGTCGGCCACGGCCTGGGCGGCGCCGGGCGGGGTGGCGATCACGCCGATGGCGATCTTTTCCTCGACCGCGACCCGGCCGAGGTCGGAGATGTGCCGCACGGCGAGGCCGTGGATGCGCTCGCCGACCTTGGACTCGTCGGCGTCGAAGAGCGCGACGATCTTGAAGCCGCGGCTGGCGAAGCCGTCGTAGCCGGCCAGCGCGTGACCGAGGTTGCCGAGGCCGACCAGGCAGACCGCGCGGCGCTGGTCGAGACCGAGCACGTACTCGATCTGCTCGATGAGCAGGCTGACGTCGTAACCGACGCCGCGCGTGCCGTACGAGCCGAGGTGGGAGAGGTCTTTACGAAGCTTGGCGGAGTTCACCCCCGCGGCCGCGGCCAGCCCCTCGCTGGAGACGGTGTCCGCGCCGGCCTCACCCAGGTTGTGCAGGGCCCGAAGGTACTCGGGAAGGCGCGCGATAGTCGCCTCCGGCAGATCCGGGAAGGCCTGGACGGCACCGTCGCCACGGACGGGGCCGGGCGTGCTTCCGTGACGCTGCTGACTCATCTGACTCCGTGCCGACGAGGTTGCGAACCTGCGGGGAACCCACGAACGCCTGGTTGAACCGGCTGTGCTAGCGGGGCTCTTCGAAGTCAAAGAGTAGGCGCTTGTGAAGGCGTGCACAAATCGCGATCTTGATCGGATGGCTGGACAAAGATCCATCTGGGTGCTATTCGATTATGCCAGCGTCCGGGCGATCTCGACAGCCTCGACCAAAGTGTCAGCCACCGGGCGACCGGACGCCCGCAAACGGACGGGGTCGGTGAATCCCCCCGTATAGAGCACCGAAACGCCGCCGACCGACTCGGCCGCCGCCGCGTCGTCCAGCGAGTCGCCGATGAGCACCACGTCCGATCCGGCCAGGCCCAGCTCGGCCAGATGCTGGGCGAGGTGGCCGGCCTTGAGGTGCCCGCCGATCTCGGTGCGCAGGCCGTCCACGCGGGTGAAGACGCCGGTCAGCCCGTACGTCTCGATCGCCGGCACCAGCTCCTTGTGGAACCACATGGACAGCAGCGACTGGGTGCCCGGCCACGACTTGAGCGCCTCCGAGGCGTCGGCCGCGAGCGTCATGTTCGTCAGGCCGAGCCGGTACGCGTCGTGAAAGATCCGGTCGAGCTCCTGGAACTCCTCCTGGTCGACCGCGCGCTCGAGGATCTCGGCGTAGAACTCGGCCACCGGGCGCCGGAACCGGGAACGGTGCTCGTCGGCGCCGACCGCCCGGCCACCGACCGCGGCGAAGGCCGTGTTCGTCGAGGAGACCACCAGGTGGAGGTCGTCGAGCAGGGTGCCGTTCCAGTCCCAGACCAGGTGCTTGCGCGTCACGGCGAACAACCTACAGGCGCGGCTGACCCGCCGGCCTGGCCAAATCCCGCAGCAACCGGGCCTCCTCGACCTTCCAGTAGCCGTGCTCGGCCCCGTCGAGCAGCACCACCGGGACCCGGTCGCCGTACTCGCGTTCCAGCTCGATCGACGACTCGACGTCGACCCGGCTCCACTGACCAGGGATGATCCGGTCGAGCGTGGTCTCGGCGACCTCGCACAGGTGGCAGCCGTTCCGGCTGATCAGGGTCACGCGGCTCACGATGACAACTCCCTCTTGCGTACCTTGCCGGTCGCCGAGTGGGGAAGCTCACGCACCAGCTCGATCGACGGCACCTTGAACCGGGCGAGCTGCCCGGCACAGAAGACCTGCAGCTCGGCCGGGGTCGGCGGCGGATCGAGAGCGGTCACCACGTACGCGTGGGGCCGCTCCCCGGTCTCCGGATCGGGCACGCCGACCACTGCCGCCTCGATCACGCCGGGATGGGTGTCGAGCACCCGCTCGATCTCGGCCGGATAGACGTTGAAGCCCCGCACCAGGATCAGATCGTCGACGCGGTCGACCAGGTGGAGGTCGCCGTCGGCGTCCGCGTAGGCCACGTCGCCGGTCGCCCACCAGCCGTCGGGGCCGGGGCCGCCGCGCCCGTCCGGCCAGTATCCGGAGAAGAGGTTGGCCCCGCGGACGACGATCTCGCCGGGGTCGGTGCCGGCCGAGTCCTCGACGGACAGGTCGAGCTCGGCCAGGTCCTCGTCGGGCGACGGCGTGCCGTCACGCCACAGCACCTGGCCGGCCGCCGAGCGCAGCAGCAGGGAGACGCCGGGCAGGGGCCGGCCGATCGAACCGGGCTTGCCGCGGTCGCTGACGGCCGTGGTGGTGAGCACCGGGGCGGTCTCGGTCAGCCCGTAGCCGACCAGGACGCTCTTACCGGTGGCGGCGGCGAACCGGGCCCCGTCGTCCGGCGACAGCGGGGCGGCGCCGCAGACGGCCGTCCGCACGGAGCGCATCGCGATGCCGGCCCCGGGCTGCTGCGACCACGCCGCGTACATGCCGGGCACGCCCACCACGACCGTCACCGCCCGCGAGGCGATGACCTCGAGCGACGCCCCGGGGTCGAACCGGTCGACCAGCACACCGGTCGCGGCGTGGTGCACGACCGAGCCCAGGCCGGTGTTCAGGCCGTACGCGTGGAACAGCGGCACGGCGAGCAGCACCACGTCGTCCGGCCCGACGACCGCCGACTCGATCGCGTCCAGCTGATCGTGGTTGGCGGCCAGCGCGGCGTGGGTCAGCATCGCGCCCTTCGGCCGCCCGCTCGTCCCCGAGGTGTAGAGGAGGACGGCGAGGTCGGGCGGGGTCTCCGTCCGTACCGGCTCGCGCGGGCCCCCGGCACTCGCGATCACGAGCGCGGCCCCCGAGTCCCGTAGCGCGTAATCCCGCTCGTCGGCCGTGTAGGCCGGATTGAGCGGCACCGCCACCCGCCCCGCCCGCAGCACGCCGTAATACGTCGTCACGAACTCGATCGAGTTGCCCAGCACTATCGCGACCCGGTCGCCCGGCGCCGTCGCGGCGGCGATGGAGCGCGCGGCCGCGTCCACCCGTTCGTGGACGTCCGACCAGGTCAACGCGGTGTCGTCGGTGATCAGGGCAAGACCGTCGGGCCTGCTCGCGGCGGCCCGGGCGACCGGGTCGCGGGCTGCTTCGTCCACGAGGCAGAAGTCTCGCACAAAGCACCACGGAAGTGGATGCCGCACAGGTTGTCCGTCGCGCGCCGAGCCGTGTCGGCCATGGTGGCAGACGTTCCTTGTGTCTTGTCTGCGCCACTTCGTACTATTTTTGCGCAGCGCACACGGTGTGCGACTCCGTGTGTTCGGTGTCCGTGATACTTCGCGTCTGTGTAACGGACTCCACAGCCCTGGGTGAGGTCGGTCTGATGTTTTAGGCCACCCCACCCCTTTTGCTATGAGTGATCACCCCTCATCCCGAGGAGGCCGCTGTGCCACAAAATGCACGCCCATGCTGCGTATCCACGTCTGGCGGGACGGATCAGCAGCAGTCGAAGCAGCAGCCCCGCCGGGTGAAGGAGGCGCAGTGAGCCATGTCTACGCCGGGGACCCGTACCACCGCGACCTGTTCGCGGCCCGCCTCGCATTGGCCGACGGTTTGACCGTCCTCCGCCGCTCGGTCGGCGCGTTCGACGGCCTGGTCGTCAACACGATCCGCGGCGACGGCCCCAAGCGGACCCGCAACCGCCCACACGTCAACGAGTCGCCCGGGCACCGGATCCCCCCGACCGGCAACGCGAAGCCGATGGCCGGCGGCGGACGCGTGGCCGTGCCGGGCCGGCCCGGCATGCCGCCGCCGCAGCCCACGGCCGGTCAGCGCAGCCAGCTGCCCGAGACCGCCCCCGGCGAGCAGACCGTCGTGGTGCCGGCGCAGAGCACCACAAGCCCGCCGACCGAGCCGTCGCAGCAGCCGAAGTACCCGGCCCGCCCCGACCCGGGCGACGCCGCGGCCGAGGTCTGGGCGCTGGTGGAGCGCGCCCAGGCCGGCGAGGCCGAGGCGTTCGGCCTGATCTACGACCGGTACGTCGACACCGTCTTCCGGTTCGTCTACTTCCGGGTCGGCAACCGGCAACTCGCCGAGGACCTCACCTCGGACACCTTCCTGCGCGCGCTCAAGCGCATCGGCAGCTTCACCTGGCAGGGCCGCGACCTGGGGGCCTGGCTCGTCACCATCGCCCGCAACCTGGTCGCCGACCACTTCAAGTCGGGCCGCTACCGGCTCGAGGTCACCACCGGCGACGTGCTCGACGCCGACCGCGAGGACCGCGGCCCCGAGGGCAGCCCGGAGTCGGCGGTGGTCGACCACATAACCAACGTCGCCCTGCTCACCGCGGTCAAGCAGCTCAACCCGGAGCAGCAGGAGTGCATCGTGCTCCGCTTCCTGCAGGGCTTCTCGGTGGCCGAGACCGCGCAGACCATGGGCAAGAACGAGGGCGCCATCAAAGCCCTGCAATACCGGGCCGTACGAGCGCTGGCCCGCCTCCTGCCGGAAGGGTTCCAGGCGTGACGGGGGCCACCTCCATTACCCGATGCCGGGCGCTCGCCCCCGTAACCGGGGACGCGTGTCGCGCGTTTGTCCGAGTGCGACCCCGGGCGGCCCTGGAGGCCCCCGATTTCGTCGCGACCGTCGGCGACGCCGCCGACGAGACACTCACGAGCGAGGGGAGGTGCCCGCGGTGAATTTCGACTTTCTGGATCGGCGGAGCGCCGAGCGCTTCGCGGAGCTTCTCGACGAGAACACCGGCGGCCGCCGGCACCACAGCCGCGGCCAGGCCGATGAGCAGCTCGCCGAGCTGGTCGCCATCGGCAACAGCCTTTCCGGTGCACGGCCCGGGGTCCGGGTGGACTCCGAGTTCCGCACCGGTCTGCGCTCCATGCTGGTGGCCACCGCCGAGCGGGACGGCATCGGCCGTACCGCCACCGCCGTCGAGAAAGAGCCCGCCGCCAGGCAGGCGTCGACGGCCCGGGCCGGCTTCATGGGTCACGCCGGCCGTATCCGGGCACGCGGCGCGATCGTGATCGGCGTGGCCGCCGGCGCGCTGGCGGTCTCCGGAATCTCCGCGGCAAGCGAAAACGCATCACCGGGCGACGCCCTGTACGGGGTCAAGCGCTCGACCGAACGCGCCCAGCTGGCCATGGCCGGCTCGGACGTCAGCCGGGGTCAGCTGTCCCTGGACTTCGCCCGCAACCGGCTCGCCGAGGCGGCCGCGATGAAGGGCGGCGACACCGGGTTCGCCGGCGTCCTGGACGACATGGACGCCGACACCCGCAAGGGCGTCAAGCAGCTCACCACGGCGGCCGTCGCCAACCGCGACGCCAAGCCGCTGACCACCATCGACGGTTTCGTCGACCGGCAGCGCGGCCTGCTGGTACCCAAGCTCGACCAACTCGGCCCGGACAACCGGGAGCGGGCGACGAGCTCGCTGACGCTGCTGGAGTCGGTCAGCAAGCGCTCGAGCGACCTGCGGGCCGGTCTCAAGTGCTCGCCGGTGACCCCGAACGGCTCGGACACGCTCGGCCCGAAGCTCAAGGGCTGCGCCGATGACGAGGACGTGCCGCCGGCAACCTCGTCGCGCCCGTCCGCCGAGCCGAGCGGCAAGGTGACGGCCAAGCCGAGCAAGGGCGCCAAGGCCACGCCGCGCGTGACCGATCCGACCCCGGGGACGACGGCCGGTACGGGCCGGGTCAAGAGCAACAGCGGGGTCACCGGTCAGGTCGCTCCGTCGACCTCGCCGGAGCTGCCGCTCGGCGGCAGCCCGGTGCCGTCGGAGACGCCGCTGATCGACCCCGGCACGGGCGACCCCAGCGAGAAGGGCCCGCTGGGCGGCCTGCTGGACGGGATCCTCGGCGACTAGAGGGACCAAGACATGGCGAGGGGCGGTTGCCGGGAATTACCGGACCGCCCCTCACTGTCATTATAGGGCGAAACCGCCCACCCGGGGCCTCAGCGGGCGAACGGATCGGGCCGTTTCTCCAGCAGCTCGAGAAGCGTCGCCTGGATCGTCTCGCGCACCTGGTCGGCCAGGTTGTAGACGACCATCGGATCGTCGGCCAGCTCGGTGAGGTGCGCGGTCGGAATCGGCGGGCAGACCTGGATCATCCACTTGCTCGGCAACGGCACCAGGCCGAGCGGGCCCAGCCACGGGAAGGTCGGCGTGACCGGGAAGTACGGGACGCCGAGCAACCGGGCCAGCGGCTTGATGTCGGCCAGGATCGGGTAGATCTCCTCGGCGCCGACGATCGCCACCGGCACGATCGGGGTGCCGGTGCGCAGCGCCGCCGAGACGAACCCGCCGCGACCGAAGCGCTGCAGCTTGTACCGGTCGGCGAAGCGCTTACCGATGCCCTTGAAGCCCTCGGGGAAGACGCCGACCAGTTCACCGGTGCTCATCAGGCGCTCGGCATCCGGGTTGCAGGCCACCGTCACGCCCGACTTGCGGGCCAGCTCGCTCACCACCGGCATGCGGAAGACCAGGTCGGCGCCGAGCAGCCGCAGGTGGCGCTCGCGGGGATGCTGGTCGCGGATCGCCACCGAGAGCATCAGCGCGTCCAGCGCGAGCGTGCCCGAGTGGTTGCCGACGACCAGCCCGCCGCCGGTGTCGGGGATGTTCTCGATGCCGAAGACCTCGGTGCGGAACCAGTCGTGGTAGAGCACCCGCAGCAGCGGATGGAAGACCGCGTCGGTGAGCTCGGGGTCGAAGCCGAACTCGTCCACCTCGTACGTCCCGGCGAGCCGGCGCCGGAGGAAGGCGAGCCCGTTGGCCACCCGCTGGTCCCAGACGTCCAACGTCGCCGCGGGCTCGGGCGGCGGAGGCTCGGCGTGCCCGTTCATCCGCGGCTCCTCGGGGATGGGCCGGCGGCCGTTCACCCGCACGGGCTCGGCCGGCCCGGGCAGGACGAAGTCGGCGTTGCCGGGCAGCATGTCGCGGAACTCGTCCTGGCTCATAGCCGCTCCCCCGCGGCGGTGGTCTCGGCGGCGCCCCGCACCCGCCGGATGCCGTCGAGGATGGCCCGCTCGGCGACGGCCAGCCGGTCGTCGGTCAGCGAGCCGCCCGCGTGGCCCTTGACGAAGTCGTCGAACGCCTCGGACGTGGTTCGCGGGGTGAAACCGAACTCGCGGACCAGCCGCGTGGTGTCCACGACCCGGCCGTGCACGAAGAGGTCGATCTGGTCCAGGCCGATCTGCCCGATCCCGACGTTGCGGGCCAGGCCGGCGACGGTGGAGAGCGTGCCCTCGGGCAGCGGCACCGAGATGCGCCCGGCCCGGCGGACGGCCTGCGACAACGCGAGCACGCCGGCGCCGGCCACGTTGAACGTGCCCGGGTGGTCCTCGATCACCGAGCGGTGCAGGATCTCCAGCGCGTCCTCGACGTGCACGAACTGGAGCCGGGCGTCGCGGCCGAGAACAGTCGGCACCACCGGCTGCGAGAAGTAGCGGGTGAGCGTGGTGTCGGCGGTCGAGCTGATGAACGGCGCGAAGCGCAGCACGGTGGCCGCCACCTCGGACCGGCGGCGGCGGAAACCGCGCACGTACCCCTCGATGTCGAGGATGTCGCGCGCGAAGGAACCCCGCGGCACGGCCCGGGGCTCGGTGTCCTCGGTGAAGACCGCGGGGTCACGGAACGACGCGCCGTACGCGGCGGTCGACGAGCGCACCACAAGCTTGCGCAGGCGGGACGCGCCCTGCGCGGCGGCGAGCAGCTGCATCGTGCCGATGACGTTCTGCTCTTTCATGGCGGCCCGCCCGCCGTGCTGCGAGTCGGGCGCGCTGGTGACCGCCAGGTGCACGAGAGCCTCCGCACCCAGCTCGGCGATGGCGCCCGAGGCCGCGCGGGCGTCGGCCCGGATCAGCTCGACGTCCGCCATGAGGTCGCGCAGGGCGGCCGGCGGGTCATGCGGATCCAGGCCGACGACACGGTCGACCCGGGGATCTGCGGCGAGGCGAGCGGCCACCCGGGCGCCGAGGTATCGGCTGACTCCGGTGACCACGACGACGCTGGGCGGAGAGGTCACGTCGGGCGCACCTTCCGATGCGTACGGGTGCGATACGTGCGGCAAGAGACGGTGCGGCTGGGAATCACTCCCAGCCAACCATCACTTGCCCAAACGGCGACGCTGGACGCGGGTCTTGCGCAGCAGCTTGCGGTGCTTCTTCTTCGCCATACGCTTGCGGCGCTTCTTGACCACGGAGCCCATACGACATGCCTCTCGAAACTGGTGGATCGGACCGGCGCGTGCGCGGTGGCACGTCCCGCATCCGAGCTGAACGGGGGCCCAGGCGCGCGAGCAGTCCGGAGCCAACCGCACCAGCGTACAAGCCCGGCCAGCGCCGGGCCAAAACGGCCCTAGGCCGTTTGCGAGAAAGCGCCGCGCAAGTACTCGTGCACGGCGTGCTCGGGCACCCGGAAGGACCGGCCGACCCGGACGGCGGTGAGGTCACCGCCGTGCACCAACCGATAGACCGTCATCTTGGAGACCCTCATCAGAGAGGCCACCTCGGCGACGGTCAGGAACCGCACCTCCGAGAGCCGTTCCTCGGTCTGGGCTGGACCCGTCATCTCGTACGCACCGATCCTTTCGCAGGCACGGGCCGCGCGAGAAAGTGAGCGTTTGCGACGCGGCGGAGAACGTGCGTGTCATCAGAACGGTATCGATACGGCTGTGACCAACGCGATGCGTTCCGTGAAAAAGGCCGGAAAAAGTCAAGGCCAACACGCCGGTTGTGCACCGTTTCTGCCCCAATTGTTGCTTTTGGGGACGGACACGGTGTCTACCGTCGGTCGGCGAGCCGGCGCACGACGTAGCCGTACCAGTGGGTTCCGTACGGCAGGTAGACCCGCACGACGTTGCCGCCGGCGGCCAGCCGGGCCTGCTCCTGCGGGCGCACCCCGTACAGAAGCTGGAACTCGTACTCCTCCGGCAGACGGTCGAACCAGCGGGCGCGGTCCTCGGCGATCGCGATCAGACGGGGGTCGTGCGTCGCCACCATCGGGTAGCCGTCACCCGACATCAGAATGTTCAGGCAGCGCACGAACGACTTGTCGATGTCCAGAGCGGACTGGAACGCCACCGACTCCGGCTCCGCGTACGCGCCCTTGCAGAGCCGCACCCGCGAACCGGCCGTGGCCAGCTCGCGGCAGTCGCCCTCGGTGCGCCTCAGATAGGCCTGAAGCACCGCGCCCGTGCCCGGGTGGTCCTTGCGCAGCTCGGCCAGGATCTCCAGGACGGCGTCGGTGGTGGTGTGGTCCTCGGCGTCCAGGGTCACCGTCGTGCCGGCCTCGGCCGCGGCCGCACAGACCGCCTGGGCGTGCTCGTAGGCCAGCCGCTCGTCGAGGCGCAGGCCCAGCGCCGACAGCTTGAGGCTGACCTCGGCGGCCGGGGTCAGGCCGGCCGACTTCGCGGCCGCGAGCAGCGCGCGGTACTCGTCGCGGACGGCGACCGCCTGCTCCGCGCTGCGCGTTTCCTCAGCCAGATGGTCGAAGGTCACGTAGAGCCCGTCGTCGGCCAGGGCGCGGCCGGTGCGCACCGCGTCGCCGGCCCCGTCGCCGGCCACGAAACGGCCGGCGACCTTCTTGCTGACGGGAACGGCGGCCGCGAGACGCCCGAGGCGGTCCGAGCCGGCGGCGGCCAGGAACAGGGAGCGGAGCATGCCCCGAGCGTATCGTCCGGCCCACCCCCGATCGCGGGAGTGGCGCGCGGGCCATGTTCGCCGGAGCCCGGTGCGGCTACCTTTGTCGGGTGGACTTCGATGCGTACGCCCGAACCGCCGTTGACCTCGTCAACGCCGAGGTGAGTGATCTCGCCGCGCTACGGGCCCTGTTCACCGACGAGCAGGGCTGGATGCGCGAGGAGGTCGCGGAAAAGGACGTCGCCGTCTTCCGCCGCGCTCAGCGGCGCCTGCGCGACGTCTTCGAGTACGGCACGAGCGGCCGCGACGCCGAGGCCGTCACCGAGCTGAACTCGCTGCTCGAGGTGTTTCCCGTGCAGCCGCGCATTTCCGGGCACGACGCCGCCGACTGGCACATGCACGTAACCAGCCGCGGTTCGTCGGTCAGCTCCGAGTACCTGGCCGGCGCCGCCTGGGGACTGTCGGTCTGGCTCTGCGAGTACGGCAGCGCCCGCTTCGGCATCTGCGCCGACGAGCGCTGCGGCAACGTCTACCTCGACACGTCGTCGAACAACTGCCGCCGCTTCTGCTCCGAGCGCTGCGCCACCCGCTCCCACGTGGCCGCCCACCGCGCCCGAAAGAGGGCCGAGCTGGCCGGCTCCGCTTCGCTCCGCGAGGCCGTCGCTCTGTAGCTGGCTCCGCTTCGCTCTGCGGGCAATCACTCTGCAGCTGGCTCCGCTTCGCTCCGCGGGCAATCACTCTGCAGCTGGCTCCGCTTCGCTCCGCGGGCAATCACTCTGCAGCTGGCTCCGCTTCGCTCCGCGGGCAATCGCCTTGTAACCGGTGAGATGGCAGGCAATTTCCCAACGTCCGCAAACCCCGCGGCCGCCGGGAAATCGACTGCCATCTCACCGGCGGCGATTGCCGTGGTGGTCAGCCCCGGGTGATGGCGGGTGTGGGTGACTCTGCCGGCTTCAGGTGACGGCGGGCGAACTCCAGGGACTCGCGCAGGTCGGCCTCGCGGGCCGCGCGGCTGGCCGCCTTGCGGGTGGAGACCTCCAGGGCGACCGAGCCGGTGAAGCCGCGGGCCGACAGGGAGCGCAGAAGCTCGGCGCAGGGCTGGTTGCCGCGGCCGGGCACCAGGTGCTCGTCGCGGCCCTCGCCGGTGCCGTCACCCAGGTGCACGTGCTTGAGGTTGGCGCCCATCTTGTCGGCCATGGCCAGCGAGTTGACGCGGGACGCGGCGCAGTGCGACAGGTCGAGCGTGTAGGCGTCGAAGCCGGTCTCGGTCGGGTCCCAGCCGGGCGTGTACGGCACGAACCAGCGGCCGGCCATCTTCACCGGGAACATGTTCTCGATGGCGAAGTCGAGGTCGGGGTGCCGGGCCTGGATCTTGGCCAGGCCGGCCGAGAAGTTCTTGGCGTAGTCGCGCTGCCAGCTGAACGGCGGGTGCACCACCACGGTGGGGGCGCCCAGCGTCTCGGCGAGCTGGGCGGCGCGGCTCAGCCTTTCCCAGGGGTCGGTGCTCCACACCCGCTGGGTGACCAGCAGGCAGGGCGCGTGCACCGACAGCACCGGAACGTTGTAGTGATCGGCCAGACCCTTCAGCGCGCCGGCGTCCTGGCTGACGCGGTCGGTCCAGACCATGACCTCGAGACCGTCGTAGCCGGTCGTGGCGGCCAGCTCGAACGCGGCCGCGGTCGGCTCGGGGAAGACCGACGAGCTGGACAGAAGCACGGGGACGCGGGAACTCACGTCATCAAGCGTAGACCCGTTTGTCGCGTACGCCGTCTCCTCTACCGGGTATATGCGACCATACCGGGCGGTGACATGGTGCCGGTCCCCTGCGCGCGTAGGCTGAGCCTGGTGAGCCGCCGTCAACAGATCCGCATCGTCCTCGACGCTGCGGCAGCCGCCCGTGCTGCCGAGGTCGACCTCGATTTTCCTCGTGAGTGGATCGAGTTCCTCGACCCCGACGACGACAAGCACCTGGTCCGAGCCGATCTGACCTGGTTGCTGTCGCGATGGACGTGCGTGTTCGGCTCGGCCTGCCACGGCATCGTGGCCGGGCGGGCCCAGGACGGCTGCTGCTCGCACGGCGCGTTCTTCACCGACGCCGACGATGAGAACCGGGTGAAGGCGGCCGCGGCCAAGCTCACTCCCGAGAACTGGCAGCACTACCGGCGCGGCTTCAAGAACTACACCGAGCTGGACACCATCGACGGGGCCAAGCCGGCTCGCCGCACGGCGATCCAGTCCGAGAACGGCCCGTGCGTCTTCCTGAACGATTCCGACTTCGCCGGTGGTGGCGGCTGCGCCCTGCACGCGCAGGCGCTGCGGGACGGCGTACACCCGCTGACCTACAAGCCGGACGTCTGCTGGCAGCTTCCGGTGCGCCGGGAACAGGACTGGATCAACCGCCCGGACGGTACGAAGGTGCTCCAGTCGACGCTCACCGAGTTCGACCGGCGCGGCTGGGGCCCGGGTGGTCACGACCTCGACTGGTGGTGCACGTCGTCGCCGGACGCCCACGTCGGCACCGAGCCGATGTACCTGTCGTACGCGCCGGAGCTGATCGCCCTGGTCGGCCAGGCCGCCTACGACAAGCTGGCCGAGCTCTGCGCCGACCGCCTGGCCAAGGGCCTGACCGCGGTGCATCCGGCCACGGTGAAAGCGGGGGCACCGAAAAAGCGCGGCGGACGTGAGCCCGCCGCGCCCCCCGAGTCGGTTTAAGGCTCGAACTTGTAGCCGAGGCCGCGCACCGTGACGATGTAGCGCGGGGCCGACGGCTCGGGCTCCACCTTGGAGCGCAGCCGCTTCACGTGGACGTCGAGGGTCTTGGTGTCACCGACGTAGTCGGCGCCCCAGACCCGGTCGATCAGCTGACCTCGGGTCAGCACCCGGCCGGCGTTGCGCAGCAGCAGCTCGAGCAGCTCGAACTCCTTCAGCGGCAGCTGCACGCCGCTGCCGTCGACGGTGACCACGTGCCGCTCGACGTCCATCCGGACCGGGCCGGCGGCCAGCGTCGGGGTGGAGACCTCGGCCGCCTCGGTGCCCTGCCGGCGCAGCACGGCGCGGATCCGGGCGACCAGCTCGCGCGGCGAGTACGGCTTGGTCACGTAGTCATCGGCGCCGATCTCCAGGCCGACGACCTTGTCGATCTCGCTGTCCCGGGCGGTGACCATGATGATCGGGACGGCCGAGCGCTGACGCAGCTGGCGGCAGACCTCGGTGCCGGACATCTCCGGAAGCATGAGGTCGAGCAGCACGATGTCGGCACCGGTCCGGTCGAACTGCGTCAGGGCGGAGGTTCCGGTCGGGGCGACCGAGACCTCGAAGCCCTCCTTGCGCAGCATGTACGACAGGGCGTCGGAGAACGACTCCTCATCCTCGACCACGAGCACGCGGGCCAATGTGGTTCCTTCCATCTTCCGGCTCACGGGCTCAACGCCCGCCAGCACCGGATTCGATCTCAATTGCCGTCGGTAACGGCAAGGGGGCTTCCGGGGGACGCGCCGGTAGGCGCAGGGTGAACGTCGAGCCGTCGCCGAGGCTGCTGGTCACGTCGACCCGGCCGCCGTGGTTGGTGGCGATGTGCTTGACGATGGCCAGGCCGAGACCGGTGCCGCCGGTCGAGCGCGACCTGGCCTGATCGGCGCGGTAGAACCGCTCGAAGATCCGGTCGACGTCGTGCGGCGCGATGCCGATGCCCTGGTCGGCGACGTCGATCTCCACCCAGTCGTCGTCGTGACGGAGCGTGAGTTCGACCTTCGTGTCATCTCCGGAGTACGCGATCGCGTTCTCCACGAGGTTGGTCACCGCGGTCGCCACCTGACTGTCACTGCCGTAAACGGTAGCGCCCTTGGGACCGGAGTAGACGACCTCGATGTTCTTGGCCGAGGCGGTGGTGCGGGTGCGGTCGATGACCTCGGCGATCACCCAGTCGACGGCGACCGGCTCGGGGGTGGGCAACGGCTCGGCGCCCTGGAGCCGGGTGAGCTCGAGCAGTTCGTTCACCAGGCGGCCCATGCGCGCCGACTCGTGGTGGATCCGCTCGGCGAACCGGCGGGCCGCCAGCAGGTCCTCGTTGGGTTCCTCGTTGTCGACGGCCTCGGCCGCCGGCACCTCGGTCGCGTCCAGCAGCGCCTCGGCCAGCAGCTGGAGCGCGCCGATCGGGGTCTTGAGCTCATGACTCACGTTGGCCACGAAGTCACGGCGGACCCGGGCCAGCCGGTGCGACTCGGTGACATCGGCCGCCTCGACCGCCACGTGCGTCGAGTTCAGCGCCACCGCCCGCAGGTGCAGACCGAGCGGCGCCTGAGCGGCCCCGGCACGGCCATGCGGAAGATCAAGTTCGACTTCCCGCCGTACGCCGGTCCGCCGCACCTGCCCGGCCAGAGTGCGCAGGATGGGGTGGGCCGCGATGGTGCCCGGGGCGCCGCCGGAGCGAAGCAGGCCCATGGCCCGGGCGGCCGGGTTGACCAGCACCGGATGATCCTCGGCGTCGAGGACCACCACGCCGACGCGCAGCGAGTCGAGGCTCTTGCGACCGAGCCCCTTCATGCCGTGCTTGCCGGTGTGCTCGTTTTCCTGGTCGATGGCGCGTCCTCCCTCATCTTTCCGGGAGGTGGCATCCGACCCGGGCGACCTACGGGCACGGGCGATGACGATCCCCGCAGCCACGCCGACAGCCAGCGCGACGAGGGTCAGAAGAGTGCCGTACACCAGGTCCACGCTGCGATCGTAGGGTCATTGTTTACCTGGGCCCTAGGGGGATCCGGACAAACCGGGCGCGTGTCGAATAATGTTCACCACCGCGCCCAGCGTCGTTCATTGCCGTTCACGTGTCCGCTGCTGGGCACCCCTAGCCTGTACATCAACCAAGGTCGCGCCCTGTTTCGGGGCGACCGCGAGCCCCTGGGGACGAGACAACATGCGCGAGGAGTTCCAGGCCGACCTCAACGAGGTCACCCGCCTGCTGGTGACCATGGCAGAAGGGGTGCGCACCGCGCTGCGGAACGCGACCACCGCGCTGCTCACCGCCGACCTCAAGGCCGCCGAGTCGGTCATCGAGCGCGACCTCGAGATCGACGCGATCTACAGCCAGGTCGAGACGAAGGTGGCCGACACCATCGCCCGCCAGGCGCCGGTCGCCTCCGACCTGCGGATGGTCATCACCGCCCTGCACATCTCGGCCGACATCGAGCGGATGGGCGACCTCGCCGAGCACGTGGCCAAGACCGCCATGCGCCGTCACCCGTCGCCGGCGGTACCGGCCGAGCTGCGCCCGGTCTTCAAGAGGATGGCCGAGGTGGCCGACGAGATGGCCGGGGAGATCACCAAGCTGCTGGCCAACCCCGACGCCGAGTTGGCGGCGGCCCTCGAGCAGGCCGACGACAAGATCGACGACCAGGAGCGCGAGCTGTTCCGCATCATGCTGGCCGACGACTGGCCGTACGGTGCCGAGACCGCTATCGACGGCGCCCTGCTGGGCCGCTTCTACGAGCGCTACGCCGACCACGCCGTGAACGTCGGCGCGCAGCTGGTCTACCTGATCACCGGAGACAAGGTGGCCGACCAGGGCTGAGCACGCGCTCGCCAGGTCGGGGCAGGGCCGGGACACCACGGGGGTGTCCCGGCCCTTCGCCGTTTCTAGCGGCCCTGGTTGGCGACCGCGGCCGCCGCTTCCTTGGCTGCGTCGGGGTCGAGGTACGTGCCGCCGGCGGTGACCGGGCGCAGGTTGTCGTCCAGGTCGTACCGCAGCGGGATGCCGGTCGGGATGTTCAGCTTGGCGATCGCCTCGTCGGAGATGCCGTCGAGGTGCTTCACGATGGCCCGCAGCGAGTTGCCGTGCGCGGCGACCAGCACGGTCTTGCCGGCCCGCAGGTCCGGGACGATCTCGTCGTACCAGTAGGGCAGCGCGCGGACCAGCACGTCCTTGAGGCACTCGGCCTTGGGCAGGACCTCCGGCGGCAGCAGCGCGTACCGCGGGTCGTCGAACTGGGCGAACTCCGAGTCGGCCTCGATCGGCGGCGGCGGTACGTCGTAGGACCGGCGCCACAGCATGAACTGCTCCTCGCCGTACGCCTCAAGCGTCTGCTTCTTGTCCTTGCCCTGCAGAGCGCCGTAGTGGCGCTCGTTCAGGCGCCACGAGCGCTTCACCGGGATCCAGTGGCGGTCGGCGATGTGCAGAGCGATCTCGCTGGTCCGGATGGCGCGGCGCAGGACGCTGGTGTGCACCACGTCCGGCAGCACGCCCTGCGCCTTGAGCAGCTCGCCGCCGCGGCGGGCCTCGTCCTCACCCTTGGCGTCGAGGTCGACGTCGACCCAGCCGGTGAAGAGGTTCTTGGCGTTCCACTCGCTGTTGCCGTGTCGCAGCAGCACCAAAGTCCCTGTCATGGGATCCATCCTGCCGCAGGCGCATTTGCCGCGGGCGCGGACCCACTAGTGGCGACCACCACGTGGAAACGGAGTTGCGCGTACACCTAGGTTGTAAGGGAATAAGCCTTGATCACTGCTTACCACTAGGAACGGGGTGCGGCGTGCAGCGCTGGTTCAGCCAGGCCATCGGTGGTCTCCCACGGCAGTTCTGGCTCCTCTGGACCGGCACGCTGATCAACCGCCTCGGCTCGTTCGTCGTGATCTTCCTGGCGATCTATCTGACCGGTGAGCGCGGCTTCTCACAGAGCCAGGCCGGCCTGGTCATCGGCCTGTACGGGGTCGGCGGCGCCCTCGGCACCACGGCCGGCGGGGTGCTGGCCGACCGCTGGGGACGCCGGCCGACGATGCTAGTCGCCCAGTTCGGCGCGGCGGCGCTGATGCTCGCGCTCGGCTTCGCCCACGAGTACGGGCAGATCCTGGCCACGACGTTCCTGCTCGGCTTCTTCAGCGAGGCGGTGCGCCCCGCCTTCTCGGCGATGATGGTCGACGTCGTGCCCGAAAAGGATCGCGTACGGGCGTACTCACTCAATTATTGGGCGATCAACCTGGGCTTCGCGCTGTCGTCGGTCGGCGCCGGCCTGGCCGCCAAGGCCGACTACCTGCTGCTGTTCGTCGTCGACGCGGCCAGCACCCTGATCACCGCCACCATCTTCCTGATCTTCGTGAAGGAGACCAGGCCAACCCGCTTGGGAGTACGGCGGCAGGCCCGCTCCGGCGGCCTCGGCACGGCCCTGCGGGACCGGATCTTCGTCGGCTACCTGCTGATCTCGCTGGGCGGCGTCGTCGTGATGATGCAGCACATGTCGACGCTGCCGATCGCGATGACCGCGGACGGCCTGTCGGCGGCGACGTACGGCGCGGTCATCGCGGTGAACGGCGTGCTGATCGTGCTGGGCCAGCTCTTCATCCCCAAGCTGATCGGCGGCCACGACAACGCGCGGGTCCTGGCCGTGGCCTCACTGATCATCGGCGTGGGTTTCGGGCTGACCGCCTTCGCGAACGCGGCGTGGTTCTTCGCGCTGACCGTGGTGATCTGGACGCTGGGCGAGATGCTCCAGTCCCCGTCGAACGCGGCGACGGTGGCGGGCCTGTCCCCGGCGTCGCTGCGGGGTCGCTACCAGGGGCTGAGCTCGCTGTCCTGGTCGGCCGGCACCGCCCTGGCCCCGATCCTGGGCGGCTTCACCCAGGAACACCTCGGCGACGCGGCCCTGTGGCTGGGCTGCTTCGCGGTGTGCGCCCTGGTCGCGGCCGGCCACCTGCTGGCCGCCCCCAGCCGCCGCCGTCGCATCGCCGCGATGGCCGAGCTTCCCCCTTCCGAGCCCGCCGCCGCCCTGTCCGCCGCAACGCCGCCGCCCTCTGCCGCCTCCGCCCCCACCTCCGCCGCCGCCATCTCCTCGGCCACCTCCACCGCCTCCGCCGCTGCCGCCTCCACCTCCGCTGGCGCCTCCACCGACTCCGCCGCGACGCCGCCCTCCTCCGCTGCCGACTTGGCCGCGGCGGCTGCCACGGTGGCGCTCGGTGCTACGCCGCCGGCTGAGGCCGAGCCCGTGGCGGACATTCCGCCCGAGATCATCAAAGAACCCTCGTCCCGATAGGAAACCGAGAAGACAGACCGCGTTCCGCGCGCTAGCCTCCGCATGGACTGTTAACAAGGTTTCCTAACGGGGGCGCGGTGCGCGGCTGGCTTCGGGACACGGCGGGCGGACTCCCGGCGACCTACTGGTATCTCTGGACCGGCATCCTGATCAACCGGGTCGGCGGCTTCGCGGTCCTGTTCCTCTCGCTCTACCTCACCGCCCAGCGCGGCGCCGGCACCGCACAGGCCGGTCTCATCGTCGGCACGTACGGCATCGGCGGCATCCTCGGCACCCTGACCGGCGGGGTTCTCACCGACCGCTGGGGCCGCCGCCGCACCCTGCTGCTGTCCCACTTCGTCGTGGCAGCCACCCTGGTCGGCCTGGCCCTCACCCCGAACCTGGCTGTGATCGCCACTCTCTGCCTGCTCCTGGGCGTGTTCCAGTCGATGCCCCAGCCCGCCTTCGTAGCCGCCATCATCGACGTGGTCCCCGCCGACCGCCGCTCCCGCGCTTTCAACCTCCAGTTCTGGGCCTTCAACCTCGGCATGGCCTTCGCCTCCCTGATCGCCGGCGTCCTGGCCACCTGGAGCTACGTCGGCCTCTTCCTGATCGACGCCGCCTCCACCCTGGCCACGGCCCTCCTGATCGCCTGGAAGATCCCCGAAACCCTTCCCCGCCGCCGCTCGCCGTCGCGTCCTTCTCACCCCCGGCCGAGGGGCCTGGGAGTGGTGCTGACCGACCGGATCTTCCTGGTCTTCGTGGGGCTGACGGTGCTGCAGGCGCTGATCTACACGCAGGCCAGCACGATCGTGCCGCTGGCGATGCAGGACGACCGCCTGAGCCCGTCGGCCTACGGCCTGGTCGTGGCACTGGGCGCGGCCTTGATCGTGATCGGCCAGCTCTTCGTGCCGCGCCTCATCGACGGCCACCACAAACACCGGGTGCTCGCCGTCGCCCTGCTGATCAACGGCATCGGCTTCGCGGTCCTGGCCCTGGCCGACCACCTGTGGCTCTACCTGATCGCCGCCGTGATCTGGACGATCGGCGGCATGCTGGCCGCCCCACCCAACGCCGAGATCAACTCAGAGCTGGCCCCCCTCGACCTGCGAGGCCGCTACCAGTCGGTCTTCTTCCTGGCTTTCCCGGCAGCCTCTTTCCTGGCCCCAGCCTTGGGCGGCGCGGGCCTGCAGTACCTGGGCGACGCCCACTGGCTGATAGTCGGCGCCCTGGGCGCCGCCGCCGCGGCCCTGCACCTGCTGGCCGGCCCGGCCCGCGAACGCCGCGTGGCCGCCCTACGCTCCGAGACCGCCCAGACAGTGACCACCTCCTGACCGACCCCGCCAGCCACGAAGCCGGAGAGAAGTCACCGCCCGCCGCAAGCAGCCCAGCCCGCGCATCACCACAGAAACCCCAACGCACACGCCGACTGGCGCCTAGCCCACCCTCGCCCACCCGCGCATCCGACAGGTTCCTCGACCCGCGCATCACCGCAGGCAGCCCAACGCACGCGCCGCCTCGTCCCTAGCCCAGGCAGCCCAACGCACGCGCCGCCTCGCCCTAGCCCAGGCAGCCCACGCACCCGCCGACTCACGCCCAGTCCAGGCAGCCAACGCACGCGCCGACTCACGCCCAGTCCAAGCAGCCAACGCGTAGAGGGCGGCGCGCAGGGCGGCGGCGGTAAGGTCGGCGGCCAGGGCGATGGCGTTGTAGGCGCCGCGGAACTTGAACGGCCCGATCCGCCGCACGCACCGGCTCACGGCCCGGTCCGGGCAGCCCAGCGCGTAGAGGGCGGCGCGCAGGGCGGCGGCGGTAAGGTCGGCAGCCAGGGCGATGGCGTTGTAGGCGCCGCGGAACTTGAACGGCCCGATCCGCCGCACGCACCGGCTCACGCCCACTCCAGGCAGCCCAACTCACGCGCCGGCTCACGTCCTATCGAGGCATCTCAGCCGCGCCTCCCACAGGCGCCCCCTACCCGCGCAAAGCGGAAGCACAGACCAACCGGCGCGGAGCGGAAGCACAGATCAATACCAGCAGCTCGGAAGCACAGATAAACCCGCGCGGAGCGGAAGCACAGACCAACCCGCGCGGAGCGGGAGCGTAGATCGACACCGGCGGAGCCGAAGCGCAGGTAGGCACGGGCGGCGTGAATGGGCGGATCAACCCGTGCGGTGGCCGGTCGGTTCGAGGGCGGCGCTCACGGCGTACGGCCGAAGTCGCAAGTGAAGGCAGAAAGGAGCGGCCGCCAAGTCAGGCCCCGTCGAGAGCTGTTGCACCGGCGGCGGCGGACGACGCCCATCCCCATAGGCGTCGCCCGCACTAACCGCCGGTCTCGGGTCGCGCCGTCCCCCAACGGCATATGCCACCCGTCCCCAAACGCCGGCCGCGGTGACCGTCTCCGGTCAACCAGTTCCCCGAACTAACGGTCCGGCGTCCATTGATTACGCTAGTTGGGGCGGTCAAGCCTTACAAGCCACTTGGCTGTCTGCCATCTGTCTGGACCGTCACAGTCACCGACTTTTGGCCGATCGGCGGATGACCAATCACACATAAGTCCTGCTGACCGGCCCGAGATGGTCACTCGTCCGGGTTCTCGAGCTGGAAGAAGTTGCTCCTCTTGCCGCTCGTCAGCCGCTGCTGGTAGATGAAGTTCAGCCGGCGCTTGTCGAACGCCTCGAACCACTCCGACCAGCTGACCTCGACCAGGCGGTCACTTTCGTCGTATCCGGGGAAGTCGAATCGCAGTACGCCGAGGTGGCCGTCGTGCTGGGTGCCGGCGATCGTCGCGGGCACGGCCTTGCGCGCCTTCGCCCACTGGCGGATCACCTCGTGGTCGGTGGTGACCAGGGAACGGCCCAGGCGTTCGGGCTTCTCACTGGTCGACTTGATCTCCTGGCTGTACTGGAGGGACTTCGAGGCCTTCTTACCGGTGCGCTTGCCGCCGGAAGCGGATGCGCCACCGGAAGTAGTGGGCTTGCCCTTGGTCAACGTCTTGACGAGCTTCGCCACCAGCTCGGGCTTCTTCAGATCGCCGGTGCCCTTGACGCCGCGCGCGGACAGGCGGGCCCGCAGCTCGGGCACCTTGAGCCGGGCGATCTCGCTCTCGTTGACGTCCGGGGTGTTCGGGGTGTCGTTGCGACTGGTCGGGTTCTTGCCGGCGGCGTCGCGACGAGCGGCCTTGACCATCTTCTTGACGAGTTCCGGCTTCTTCAGGTCGTCGGTGTTCTTGACGCCACGGTTCTTCAGCTCGCGGCGCAGGTCGGCGGCCTTCATCCGGGCGATCTTGCTTTCGCTCACGTCGGGGGTGTTCGGAGTCTCGTTTCGGCTCTTGGCGGTCTTCGTGGCAGCCACGCCGCTTCACCTCACTCAATCCATCGGCGTTGTCCGATCACTCCAGTCAGTACCCGGACATTTGACGCCGACACACCTGCGTCAGGAACCGTCCTCCGATGGGGCGAGGTGTTTGAACGCCTGCAGATTGGCAACTGATTCGCCGCGCTTCACCCGCCACTCCCATTCACGGCGGATCGACGAGCCGAAGCCGATCTCGAGCATGGTGTCGAACGATTCGTCCGAATAGGTCAGTACCGAGCCGAGCAGCCGGTCCAGTTCGTCCTCGTCCAGGCCTTTCAGCGAGACCCGGCCGGTGAGGTAGACGTCGCCGGCGGCGTCGATGGAGAAGGCCACCCCGTACATCCGGGCGTTTCGGCGCAGCATCCACGCCCACAGTTCCTCGTGCCGTTCGTCGGGGCGGCGCATGACGAACGCCTCGACGCGCAGCGCGTGTTCGCCGACGATCAGGTTGCAGGCCGTCTTCAGTTTGTGGTTTCCGGGCAGGGTGACCACATAGGAGCCGGGACCGGTGCTCTCCCATTCGAGCTCTCGTTCCGAGAGCGTCTTCTCGATCAGATCGGTCACCATGCGTAGGCCTCCAGGCGTTGTCTGATCAGCTCGCGGTGCTCGGTCACCGCCTCACGGTAGACCCGGAGCAGGCCTTCCGCCGTACGGTCCCAGGAGAAGTCGGACGCGTGCGCGACAGCCGCCGCCGACAGGAGTTCGCGGCGGCGTGGAGCGGCCAGCAGGTCGTCCAGCACGCGGCCCCAGGCCGCCGGGTCGTGCCCGTCGACCAGTACCCCGCTGACGCCGTCGCGGACCGCCGTCACCAGGCCGCCGACCGCGGCCGCGACCACCGGGGTGCCGCAGGCCTGCGCCTCCAGGGCGACCAGACCGAAGGATTCGTTGTACGACGGTACGGCCACCACGTCCGCACTGCGGTAGAGCGCGGCCAGCCCGTCGCCGTTCTGCGGGGGCAGGAACCGCACCGAGTCGCTGACGCCCAGGGAGGCCGCCAGTTCGATCAGCGAGGTCGGCCGGTCGAGACCGCTGCCGCTGGGGCCGCCGCAGATCACCACTGTCACGTCTTTCGTGCGCATCTCGGCCAGGGCCGCGATCAGCACGTCGGGCGCTTTGAGGGGCTGGATCCGCCCCACGAAGGCGATGACCTTGCCGTCGGCCGGCAGTCCGAAGCGGGCGCGGTCACCGGGGCCGGGCCGGAAGCGCTCGAGGTCGACGCCGGGCTGGACCACCGTCGTGCGGGCCGGGTCGGCGTCGTAGTAGGCGACCAGGTCGCGGGCCTCGAAGCGGGTGTTGGCGACCAGCCGGTCCGACTCGGCGATCACCTGTTCCTCGCCGATCACGCGGGCGCGCGGCTCGGGCCGGTCGCCGAGCGCGATCAGCCTGTTCTTCACCTTGGCCAGGGTGTGCGCGGTGTGCACGTGGGGCACGCCCCAGCGTTCGCGGGCGAGCCAGCCGACCTGGCCGGAGAGCCAGTAGTGAGAGTGGATGAGGTCGTAGTGGCCCGGCGGCTGGGCCGCCTCGGCCCGCAGCACGCCGTTGGCGAAGGCGCAGAGCTGGGCGGGCAGCTCTTCCTTGTCCAGGCCTTCGTACGGGCCGGCGGTGACATGCCGGACCAGCACGCCGGGCGACATCTCGACGCAGGGCGGCAGGTCACCGCGGGTGGCCCGGGTGAAGATCTCCACCTCGACGCCGCGCTGGGCGAGCCGCTTGGCGACCTCGACGATGTACACGTTCATGCCGCCCGCGTCGCCGGTGCCCGGCTGTTCGAGGGGGGACGTGTGCACGGAGAGGGTGGCAATGCGCCGGGGGGTCGGCCATTCTGCCACGATTTATCCTCCATTGTCCGGCAAATGCGTGGGGACTAGTGCGCAATCATTAATCTTCCCCGTCCCGATGGGCCGAACCACTATGCAGCCCACCCGGGGTGACCCATCTCATCGGGACGCCAGTGGGAAGGACGCCAGAAGGAAGGATGGGGGCATGCAGAACATCGCAGTGGTCACGGGCGCGTCCAGCGGCATCGGCGCGGCGACGGCCCGCCGCCTCGCCACCGAGGGCTTCCACGTCGTGGCGGCGGCCCGGCGCGCCGATCGGCTGGACGAGCTGGTCAAGGAGATCGGACCGGCCGCGACAGCTGTCGCGTGCGACGTCACGTCCGACGAGTCGGTGTCGGCTCTGGCCGCGACGGTGACCGCGCTCGGCGGCCCGGTCACGCTGCTGGTCAACAACGCGGGCGGCGCCGCCGGTCTCGACCCGGTGGAGTCGGGCTCGGTCGACGACTGGCAGTGGATGTACGACGTGAACGTCCTCGGCTCGCTGCGGATGACCAAGGCCCTGCTGCCGGCGCTGGAGGCGAGCGGCGCGGGCACGATCGTGACGGTCGGTTCGACCGCGGCCTTCACGGTGTACGAGGGCGGCGGCGGGTACACGGCGGCCAAGCACGCACAGACCGCGCTGGTCGGGACGTTGCGGCTGGAACTGTCGGGCAAGCCGGTGCGGATCATCGAGGTCGACCCGGGCATGGTCCGTACGGACGAGTTCGCGCTCAAGCGCTTCGGCGGTGACCGGGCCAAGGCCGACGCGGTCTACCAGGGCGTCAAGGAGCCGCTGGTGGCCGACGACATCGCGGACATCATCGCCTTCGCCGCGACTCGTCCCCACCACGTCAACCTCGACCGCATCGTGGTGCGGCCGATCGCCCAGGCGGCCCAGCACAAGGTCTACCGGGAGAAATAGTGAAACCGGTCGGCGAGATCACGCGGGGGACGACGAATCCCAACCGGCTGCGTCGCGTCGACAACTTCATCGCGTTCCGCTGCGGCGCGCGGCTCCGCGACGCCCCGCAGCCCCTGGTCGTCGACCTCGGCTACGGCGCCACGCCGGTCACGGCCGTGGAGCTGCGGGGCCGCCTGGCGGCGGCGGTCCGGCCGGACGTCGCCGTGGTGGGTCTGGAGATCGATCCGGTACGGGTGGTGGCCGCGCAGCCTTACGCCGACCCCCCACTGCTCGACTTCCGGCGCGGCGGTTTCGAGCTCGCCGGCCTGCGCCCGGTCGTGGTGCGGGCGTTCAACGTGCTGCGCCAGTACCCGGAGGAGGACGTCGGCGCGGCCTGGCGGCAGATGACCGCGACCGGCGCCGTGCTGATCGAGGGGACCTGCGACGAGCTGGGCCGCATCGCCACCTGGGCGGTGATCGAGGACGGCGCGCCCAGCACCCTGACGCTTTCGGCCCGGTTGTCCGATCTGGATCATCCGGCGACCTTCGCCGAGCGGCTGCCCAAGGCCTTGATCCACCACAACGTGCCGGGTGAGCCGGTGCATGAGCTGCTGCACGCGCTGGGCCGGGCCTGGGAGACCGAGGCGACCCCGTTCGGGCCGCGTCAGCGCTGGATCGCCACCGTCCGCCGGATGCGCGAGGAGGGCTGGCCCGTTCAGGACGGCCCCGCCCGGTGGCGGCTCGGTGAGCTCACGCTGCCGTGGCCGGAAAACAGGTCGGGCCGGTCCTCCGCAGCGGACCGGCCCGACCCCAGGGGGTGAATAACGTCTGCCCCCAGAGTCGGGTGCGGCGGGTGCGGACCCGGGCGCGGCGCGGTTGCCGATCGGGAGCGGACATGGAGAAGGCGCCGGCGTCAGGGGACGGCGGCGCCTTCTCGGGGACGGGGCGGGTCAGAGCACGGAACGCAGCGTCTCCACCAGGGCCTCGCTGCTGAAGGGCTTCTTGACGAGCAGGGCGTCCTCGGCGATCAGGCCGTCGGCCACCGCGATCTCCTTGGGCAGCCCGGAGATGTAGACGACGCGCATCTCCGGGCGCAGCTCGGTGGCCGACCGGGACAGCTCGCCGCCCGAGACGCCGGGCAGCCCTAGGTCGGTGATCAGGATGTCGATGTCGCCGGGATGTTGCCGGCAGGCCTCGATGGCCTGCGTCGAGTCACCGGCGATCAACGTGTCGAAGCCACGCCGTTCCAGCATGCGCCGCATGATGTCGCGCAGGTCCTCCTCGTCGTCGACGACCAGGACGGTGGGTCGCGTGTCGGTTTCGGGCGCCTGCGACATGGGTCCTCCTGTGACTAACGAACCGAGCCGAGACCTCACGCTATCCGCGCGAGGTTGCACGAATGGGCCTTTCAGCGACTGAGGTAACCGGTGTACAGCATCCGGTTGGGCGAACCCGGGCCCGGATTGCGGATCGAGCCCGTTCCGGCCTGCGCCACCAGCTCGTCG
This sequence comes from Actinoplanes sp. NPDC048796, assembly GCF_040650035.1. Classification (NCBI taxonomy): domain Bacteria; kingdom Bacillati; phylum Actinomycetota; class Actinomycetes; order Micromonosporales; family Micromonosporaceae; genus Actinoplanes; species Actinoplanes sp. NPDC048796. The sequence goes on from NZ_JBEZGO010000003.1 coordinate 198,788, forward strand.
CGCACCTGCGCCGGCGTGTACGACGGGTGCGCGGCGAGCACCAGAGCGGCCGCCCCGGCCACGTGCGGTGCCGCCATCGAGGTGCCGCTCATCAGCTTGACGGCGGTGTTCGACGCGGTCGACGCGCCCTGGATCCGGACGCCGGGGGCGAAGATGTCGACACAGGACCCGTAGTTCGAGGACGACCACCTCGTGTCTTTCTGGTCGGTGGCGCCCACGGTGATCGCCGACGGGGTGCGCGCCGGTGACTGCGTACAGGAATCGCGGTTGTCGTTGCCCGCCGCGACGACGACGGTGACGCCCTTGGCCACGGCCCGCTCGACCGCGTCGTCGAGCGCCTTGCTGGTGGTGCCGCCGAGGCTCAGGTTGGCCACCGCGGGACGGGCGGTCTGCTGGGCGACCCAGTCGATGCCCGCGATGATCTCCTTGTAGGAGCCGGTGCCCTTGCAGTCGAGCACGCGCACGCCGACCAGCTTGACGTCCTTGGCCACGCCGTACGTCATACCGCCGATGGTGCTCGCGACGTGGGTGCCGTGGCCGTTGCAGTCGCCGCCGGGCCCGTATCCGCCGGTCGCCCGGCCGTCGAATTCCCGGTGCGTGGTGCGGATGCCGGTGTCGACCACGTAGACGGTGACGCCGGTGCCGGCGGGCGCGGCGTACGACGACGACAGCGGCAGGGCGCGCTGGTCGATCCGGTCGAGACCCCAGGTGGCCGAGGCCGCCGGTGCGGCTACGGCCACTCCGGGCAGGGCACAGGCGAGCGCGACGGCGGCTGCGGTCAGCGTCGTGGCGATGCGCAAAGGTTGTTCCTCTCAGTTGTTTCGGCCACTTCACCGGGGAGAAGGGCATGCCGAAGGTCATCTGAGGGAAAGGGTGCGGTGGGCCGCGAAGCGCTCCGGGATCCACAAGGTTGCACGTGGGTTGCAACACCCTCGGAGCGGTACTCCGCGCCAGGAAGATCGAAGTGAAGAGCTAAAGCCGTGCGGCGGAGGACCGATCTACCCGGAGTACCGCTACACACCGCCACCGAGCAAGGAGAGCGATATGTCCAGCCTGCTGTCGCCCGAGATCGTCACCGTCGATTCGCTGACCGACCGCTGTGACCGTTGCAGCGCGGCCGCCCGTCTGACGGTCACCCTGACCAGCGGCGGCGAGTTGGCCTTCTGCGGGCACCACGCGAACCGCCACCACGAGGACATCAGCCGCGTCGGCGAGCGGATCACGCTCGAGCAGGGCTTCGAGTGGGCGGGAAAGTAACCGCTTAGTAGGCATTCGCCGCGTTATGCTCGTTTCCTCATATCTTGAGGGGACCGTGTGCAGAGTGCGGCGCATGACGTGGGCAGGCTGTCCCGGCTGACCGCCGGGTGCGCCGGTGTCGCGGTCGCCGTCTTCGGCGCCGCGGCGCTGCTCATGTCTCTTCGAGGTGCTCCGCCGGACGGCCTGCTGGCCGATCCGGCGGCCGCGCTCGTCCCGGCCGGACTGAGTCTGCTGCTCCAGGTTCTGCCGGTGCGGCACCGCGGGACCGGCCGGGTCGTACACGGGCTCGGCCACCTTCTGATGATCCTCGCCGCCGCCGTCGGCGCGCTCGGCATCGCCGGTCAGCCCGGCCCGGCCATCGCCACCCTCGTGGCGGTGGCCGTTCTCGTTCTGCTGGCCCGTCTCATCCGTACGCTGCACGGCGCCGAGCGGCGGCAGCGCCGGCTCGTCGGCGAGCTCGAGGACCGCGAGAAGTTCGCGGCCACGCTGCTCCAGTCGATGAACGAGGCGGTCATGGTGATGGACGCCAACTACCACGTCATCGACGTGAACCGGCGCTGGCGCGAGCTCACCGGGCACGGCGCCGACGAGCCGGTCCGGTTCGATCCGCCGCCCGTGCCGCCGGCCGGCGGCGACTGGCTCCTCCCCCGGGTCGACGGCAGCACGGTCCCGGTGCTGGCCACCGTCGCGCCGATCCCCGACGAGCGGGGCGCGCCACGGGCGTACGTGGCCACCTATGTCGACATCGCCGACCGCAAGCGGGCCGAGGAGACGCTCAGCGAGCACGCCGCCGAGCTGGAGCGCGGCAACACCGCCCTGCGCGAGGCGAACACCCGGCTCGAAGCGGCGCTCACCTTCAAGAACGACCTGACCTCGATGCTCACCCACGACGTGGCCCAGCCGATCAGCTCGATCGCCAGCCTGGCCGAGCTGCTTCGCGCGGACTGGGACGACCTGCCGGACGACATCCGGCTCGAGCTCGCCACGAAGATCGACAAGAACACGCAACGGCTCATCAAGATGATGAACGACCTTCAGCTGCTGTTCCGGCTCGACATGGGCTCGGTCACGGCCCGGCGGGCGCCGGTGCCGCTGCGCGAGGTGGCCGAGGCGGTGGCGGCGGCCACCTCTTCCCAGGTTCGGGTCCTGGTCGGCGACGACGTGTCGGCCCTGGCCGACCGGGGGCACGTCACGGCCGTACTCCAGAACCTCGTCAACAACGCGGTCGCCTACGGGTCGCCGCCGATCGAGGTGAGCGCCGAGCGACGGGGTGAGACGGTGGAGCTGGCGGTACGGGACAACGGGCCCGGCATCTCGGACGAGCTCCTGCCCAACCTCTTCGGGCGGTTCATGCGCGGGGCCGGCCTGGGACTGTTCATCGTCCGGCACCTGGTCGAGGCGAACGGCGGCTCGGTCCGCTACGAGCAGGCGACGCCACAGGGGGCGAAGCTCGTCGTCACCTTCGAGCTCGCCCCCGTCTGAGCAACCGGCGCCCTACAGATCCTGGGCGCTGCCCCGGTCCTCTTCGTTGATCATCCCGTCGCCCCAGGCGTCCTTCTGCGGGGTGCGCCCGCCCATCGGGGCGGTTCCGGCCGCGCCGCTGATCGGGCCGGTCTTCGTGATCCGCCGTCCCGGGGGCAGTACGTCGTCGAGGTCGCTGGCGCTGCGGATGCCGGGCGCCGAGGTGATGTCCACATTGGTGCCCCGGTTGGCCGCGAGGCCACCGTGGTGGGGGAGGTCGATGGTGCTGCCGTTGCTGCGCTCGGCCGCGCTCGTGCCCCAGCCCGCGCCGGGATGCGGCGGGCGGTGCCTGGCCCGGGCGGCGACGGCGGCCGGCGACGGGGCGAGGCGCTTGGTGCTGGCGCCACCCTCGACCATGCCCTTGAACGCGGTCAGGTCGTCCTTGAGCCGGCGGTTGAGCGACTGCTGCCCGTGCCGGTCATTGGGCATGAGGAAGGCGATGTCGGCCTCGAGCTGGGCCACCACCTGCGTCTTCGTCTCGCCCAGGGGCCGCAGCGTGAGGGTCTCGGCCAGCAGCGGGCCCTCCATGGTCGACCACGAGACGCGCTCGTCGACCCGGCGCTCGGTGATCTGGGCGTCGAACTCGCGCGTCTTCCCCTCGACATCCATGATCCAGTGGGTCTGGTCGCCACCGATGGTGGTGACTTCACGGACGCCACTCATGAACCGTGGGTAGTTCTCGAACGCGGCGAGTTGCTCGTACACCGTGTGCAACGGTGCACTCACCTCGATGGCCTGCTGAACCATACTCATCGCATCTCTCCCATGCCTGCGCGTGTTGACTGTCGGCATGACTGAGAGTACGTATGGGATAACTAAGCGAAGCCGGTTTCGATCAGACCCGACGTACGTACTGCCACTGCCCGACCTCGGCCGCGTACCGGGCGTCACTCGCGGGCACCATCGCCACCCCCGCCGCACGCAGCATGGCCACGATTCGGCCCGACGGGCTGCGCCACGCCTCGCTGATCTCGACCAGGGTGCCGGTCTCGCGGCAGGCCGCGGCGAGCGCGCCGACCAGTTCCTCGGAGAGCACCGCGTCGTCCAGCCCGACCTCGGTCAGCAGGCGCAGCGGGCGGGCGAGCTGGGTCGGCGCGTACCGGCAGGCTCGCCGTAGACCGAGGATCGTGGTCGCCACCAACCGCTCGGTGACCTGCTCGGCGGTCATCTCGCCGGTGGAGATCAGGGCGCGGACGTCCCGGGCGCCGAGCACGCCGCGCTCCAGCGGCAGGCCCGACACCGCCACCGAGACCGCCTCGACGTGCCCGAGATCGGCCGGCAGGGCCAGCCAGCCGTCGGGCCGTACGACCTCGATCTCGGCGGCCACCCGCAGGGTGAGATCGGTGCGGCGGCGGGCCCGGGCGATCGCGTCCGCGTACGCCGGCAGCCAGCCGGAGTCGGGGCCGACCTGGTCGGCGAACGTGATCGCGGTGAGGCCGGCCTGATCGGCCGCGGAGACGATCACTCCGACGCTGTCCCGCCCGGCCGAGAAGCCGGTGTGCACATGCGCGTCCGTCATCAGATCCAGCGCGTCGACGGCGCTGACGACTGATTCCCGCTCTGCGGTCACATTCTCTCCCGGCTGGTCGGCTTTCCCTACAACCAAGAGATTGCGGCAGGGGCGTTGTCAACCCCGGTGTGCGGCCGGTGCGGCTCGGTTTCTTGTGCCTTTCACAGGCGGAAGGTTCCGACCAGGTCGCGCAGCTCGTCGGCGGTGCGGGAGACGTTGCCCGAAGCCTGCCGCGTCTCCTCGACGCCGCGCAGCGACTCGGCGCTGGCAGCCGAGACGTCGGAGATGTTGGTCGCGATCCGCGAGGAGCCGTTGGCGACCTCGGCGATGTTGCGGCTCATCTCGCCGGTGGTGGCGGTCTGCTCCTCGACGGCCGAGGCGATGGTGGTCTGGAAGTCGTTGATCTGCGCGATGACCTCGGAGATCCGGGAGATGACCTCGACCGCGCCGCTGGTGTCCTGCTGGATGGCGGCGACCCGGCTGCCGATGTCCTCGGTCGCCCGTGCCGTCTCCTGGGCCAGGTCCTTGACCTCGGAGGCGACCACGGCGAAGCCCTTGCCGGCCTCGCCGGCGCGGGCGGCCTCGATGGTGGCGTTCAGCGCGAGCAGGTTGGTCTGCTCGGCGATCGAGGTGATCAGCTTGATGACGTTGCCGATCTCGGCCGACGAGTCGCCGAGCTGGCGCACGGTCTCGGTGGCGCGAGCCGCCTCGGAGACCGCCACCGAGGCGATCTGGGCCGACTCGCTGGTGTTGCGCGAGATCTCGCGGATCGCCAGGCCCATCTCCTCGGAACCGGCGGCGACCGACTGCACGTTGCGGGCGATCTCCTCGGCCTCGGCCGAGGCCGCCGCGGACTGACGGTCGGTGTTCTCGGCCGCCTCGGAGATGCGCACGGCCACCACGGAGAGCTGCCCCGCGGCCTCGGCCAGGGCGTCGGCGTCCCGGCCGATCGTGGCCATGGAGGTACGCATTGACTCGAGCGCGCCGTCGAGTCCCGCCGCCATGCGGCCGAGCTCGTCGCGGCTCGTGATGCCGCTGCGCCCGGTCAGGTCGCCGCGGGAGAGCGAGTCGATGACCGCGCCCAGCGTGCGCACCGGCACGAGGATCGAACGGGCCAGCGGGATGGCCAGGGCGACCAGCAGGATCAGCCCGGCGATGGCGACGGCCAGCGAGAGCGTACGGATGCGGTTGACCGTCTTGGTCATGTCCGCCTGCTCGGCGGCGACCGTGGCCGTCACCTGGTCGACGAGCGCGCCGAGCTCGTCGTCGGTCTTGTTGTTCCGCTCGGAGATCTCGCCGAGCCGCGACGTCACCGATTTCGGGTCGGCCTTGGCCGCCGTCGTGAACTCGGTGATGAAAGCGCTGAAGTCGACGAAGTCCGGCCGGTCGTCGGCGAACGTGGCCGCCATGTCGCCGGGCAGGTTCGCGGCCACCACCGCGTCGGCCGCCTCGGTGGACGACTGCACGTCGTCCAGGACGTCCTGGGTGACGTCCTGCCCCAGAGCGGAGCGGTAGGCGTCCACCTTCAGCTCGCTCTGGCGAGTGTCCAAATGGTTCAGTGCGGCCTGGCCGGATTGCAGGCGCGACACCAGATCCGCCTGGTCGGCCAGCTTGTTCTGCCCGACCAGCGAGATCGTGGCGAGGGTGGCCAACATGACCGCGCCGACCACGACGATCAGCGTGAGCCGCTTGGCGATCCCCAGGTGGGCGAGTCTCGACATCGCATCTCCTTTGGCAACTGTTCCGCACCTGCCCGGAGACGCCGCCGGCAACCCGTGTCGCGCACTCTATGAGTGCGCGACCGCCACGTTTCAGGCCGGTGAGTCCGGCGACTGCAACAACTTCGAGACCGCTTGAACCTCGTCCTCGGTGGGCGAGGCGGCCTCCTGGTTGGCAGCCCGTAGCTCCCGGTACACCTCTTCGCGATGCACCTGCACGTCACGCGGAGCCTGGATGCCCAGCCGGATCACATCGCCGCGCGCCTCGAGCACAGTGATGATGACGTCGTCGCCGATCATCACGCTTTCCCCGGCGCGCCGGGTCAGTACGAGCATCGTCGGTGCCCTCCTCCATCCGTGGACGGACAGCATCGCGAGACGGCGCGGTCGCGGGGACCGCGACCGCGCCCGAGACGGTTCAGTAGGCCCGGTTCATGATCGCGCGGACCGGGAGACCGGAGCCGCTGAGCACGACCTGCATGGCCCGCATGCTGTCCCGGTCGACCACGATCGGCGCCAGCAGGTTCGCCGTGGTCTCGTTCTGGCCGGCCGTGATGACGGTCAGCAGGAGCAGGCGGTCCGGGTCCTTGCTGTTCAGGGCCGCGAAGACCTCCTTCTCGATCTCCGGCGCGTAGTCCGGGAAGAAGGGCTCCGGCGGCGCGACGAGGAAGCGGAGCTCCGGGTCCTCGATGGACGTGAACGCGTAGAGCAGACCGTCCTCGTTCAGCCGCACCAGGACGAACTCCCGGTGGGCCGGGAAGCCCGGCATGGGCACCGCCATGGTGATGGTCGGCAGGCCCATGGACGCGTCGGTCATGGAGGCCTCGATGGGTCGGTACGCGGTGCGAGTACTCATGGTCACCTCAGGAAATCGATGAGCGAGGGCTGGATCACCTTGGCCGAGGCGGCCAGGGCGGCCTGATACGAGGTCTGCTGGATCTGCAATTCCATGATCGCCTTGGGCAGGTCGACATCCTCGATATCGGACAGCTGCGACGTCACGGACAGCAGATGGTCGTCTGCTGACTGCTTCATCTGCGTAATCCGATTATATCGGGCGCCAACGTCCGAAAGGGTGGACTTTAGTAAATCGTGGGCCGAATCGAGCCGACCCAGTGCGTCGTCCAATGCCTCGTGCTTGTTGTTCTCCAACGCATCCGAAATGTCACTCAGCACCTTGAAGAGCTGAGTGTCACTGGTGTTGTCACCGAACGCGTCGACACCGTTCGACTCGATGCGGACGCGGGCGTTCGGCCCGACCGTCCGGGTGGTCTCGGCGGTGTTCCCGACGAACTTGCCGCTGTCGTCGAAAGCTATGTCGCCCGGCGTGGTGCCGCCGAAGACGGGCCGGCCCATGTACTTGGTGTTGGCCTCGCCGATCAGCGCCTGGCGAATGTTGTCGATCTCGTACTTCAGCGCCATCCGGGCGCCGTCGTCGCCGGAGGCCGCGTTCAGGCCCTGCACTGTCAGGTCGCGTACCCGGATGACCTGGCTCGAGGCGGCCCCGAGCTTGTCCTGGATCGTGCCGAGCCAGCCCACCCCGTCGTCCGCGTTGCGCGTGTACTGCTGGGTGGCCCGCAGCTCGCCGCGCAACTGCAGCGAGGTGACCGTGCCGGTCGGCGAGTCCGACGGTTTGCTGAGCAGCTTGCCGCTGGAGATCTGCGCTTGCAGCTTCTGCCCGCGGCCCATGCTGCGCTGGAGGTCACCGAGCATGCGATGCGACATGCTGGTATCGGTGACGCGGCTGGGAATCGTCATGCTGCCCTCCTCACCATGCGGTCCTGCTCACCGTCATCGGCCGACCAGGCCGGTACGGTTGATCAGCTGATCGAGCATCGAGTCGATGGTGGTCAGCACGCGGGAGGCGGCCTCGTAACCCCGCTGGAAGGTCAGCAGGTTGGTCATCTCCTCGTCGAGGTTGACGCCCGACTCGGCCTGGCGCGCGGTGTCCACCTGGTCGGTGACCGCGTCCTGGATGTCGCTGCGCCGGGCGGATGCCTGCGAGGCCACGCCCAGCTTGCCGATCATGCTCTGGTACGCCGCGTCCGGGCCGTCCGGGGAGGTTCCCATCTCGGACAGCGAGTCGGCGATGCCGTGGTCCAGCGCGGCCTTCGTCTCGTCGAGATCCTTGGGGTTGCCGGCCGAGAACGCCACCTTGTCGGGGGTGGTGATCAGCACCTTGATCTCGCCGGCGGTGGTGCCCTCGAAGAAGGCGGTGCCCTCCTCGCCGGTCTTGGTGTACCCGGCCGTGACCGCGTCGTTGACGGTCTTGGCGAGAGTGGCGGCCACGTCGTCGAGCTGACCCGAGATGGTCGGGATGATGTTGTTCATCGTGTCGAGCATCGCGCCCATCTGGCCACCGGCGGCCACGGGCGCGTCGGTGTCGGTCCACTTGAGAGCGATCGGGTTGTCCTCGGCCCACAGCGCGAGCGACGGCGGTCCGGTCAATTCCACTGTGCGCGTGCTGAAATCGCTGACCAGCGGGGCCGTACCGAGGTAGACGTTTATCGCGCCGTTCGTCTTGCTCTGCGTCGTCGCCCCGGTCAGCTCGGACAGCTGCATGATCTGCATGTCGCGCTGGTCCATCAGCTCGTTGGCCTCGAGGCCGGAGGCGTGCGCCACCACGATCTGCTGGTTCATGTCGGCGATCCGCGACGACAGGTTGTTGACCTGGCTGACGAACGCCTGTGCCTGGTCACGGTTGGCCGTGAACTGGTTGTCCAGCGAGGCGTGGGTGTCGTTCAGGGTGGTCGCCACGGTCTGGCTGCGCTCGATCAGCGCGGTCCGGGTCGACGGATCCTGCCAGTTGTTGGCGACGTCGTTCCAGGCGTCCCACATGTCGTGCATCCGGGCCTGGAGGGCGGTGTCGCTCGGCTCGGCGAGCACGCTTTCGATCTGCTCGTACGTCGCCTTCTGGGTCGAGAGATACGAGGAGTTGGCGTGCTCGGTGCGCCCGCGCTGCTCCAGGTACTCGTTGCGGCCGCGCTCGACCGACGAGACCGTGACGCCGTTGCCGACCTGGGTGGTCGTCGCGTAGACGCCCGGGTTCAGGCTGCCGGTCTGCGACTGCATGCGGACCTTCTGCCGCGTGTAGCCCTCGGTATTGGCGTTGGCGACGTTCTGGCCGGAGATGTCCAAGCCTCGGCGCTGCGCGTAGAGCGACGTGAGCGCCGTGTTCAAACCGCCGAAGGAACTAGCCATCAGATTGCCTCATCAACCAGGCTGGAGCGGCGGACGCCGCCCGATACGGTCTGCCCCTGCGGTCCGTACGTTTCCACAGTTTCGGCGAACGCGAGCATGGTTTCGCGGGCCGCGCGCTGACCCGCGGTGAGCAGGTCCCGGTTCACGTCGGCGAGGGCACTGATCTCGGAGGTCAGGAGCAGGAAGGCCTTGCGGTGCTGGTGCAGCAGGTCGCCCCAGGGCTCGGGGGCGGCGTCGGCGAGCTCACCGAGCGAGGCCTCGGCCGGCAGGCCGAGCTCGACGGCGCAGTCCTGGGCGTAGGCGGCCCGGATGACCTCGGTCTGCCGGATCTGGTCGAGAACCACCTCGACCTCGCGGGTGGCGTGGCTCAGCCAGCGCGAGCGGTTGGCGGCGAGGAGCAGCTGCTCCTCCTCAAGCTTGAACAACAGCATCTCGAGCAGCTCACGTGACCGCCACAGGACGCTGGCCAGGTCGGTCAGACTCACCCCTGGACCTCCGTCTCGCCTCGGGTCGGGCACGTCCCCACTGACGAGCCCGCTCATTCGGACAGGTCGGCACGTCCCCGACTCCGCTGAGGGATTTCCCCCGATCGGGCCAATTCCGGGTCCGCCGCCTTTCTGCGGGTTCGCCGGAAAAGGGCGAAGAAATCTCGCACACTGCTCAGGAACCGTCGGCGTCGCGCCGAACGGAATGGCGTACGCCTCGGCTCCAAGGACGGGCCGGCATAGAGACCCCTCAGGGAGGAACCACCAATGGGTCTTCGTATCAACCAGAACATCGCCGCGCAGAACGCCTACCGGAACCTGTCGGTCACCGACAGCCAGATGTCGAAGTCGCTGGAGAAACTGTCCAGCGGTTTCCGGATCAACCGGGCGGCGGACGACGCGGCCGGTCTCTCGATCTCCGAGGGCCTGCGCTCGCAGATCGGCGGTCTCAAGGTCGCCGTCCGCAACACCCAGGACGGCGTGAGCGTCGCGCAGACCGCCGAGGGCGCGCTGAACGAGGTCACCTCGATCCTTCAGCGCATGCGTGACCTCTCGGTGCAGACGGCGAACTCGGGCGCCACCGACACCGAGGCCGCCAAGGCCTCGAACAAGGAGATGCAGCAGCTGAACGCGGAGCTCGACCGGATCGGTGAGACCACCGCGTTCGGCAAGTCGAAGCTGCTGGGCGGCGCCTTCGGCGCGGTCGAGAAGACCACCGCCACCGCGGTCAAGGACACGGACGCGCTGAAGGAGGTCAAGGACAACGGCGTCGCCATCAAGATCGACCAGATCGGTGGCAAGGACGTCGTCGACCCGGCCGACGGCACCACGGCGAAGCCGATCACGCTCACGATCGCCAAGGAGGACTTCGCCGACGCCACGACCGCTCAGGACGTCGCGGCGATCGTGAACGAGAAGCTCCAGGGCGCGCTGAAGGAGGCCGGTTACCAGGGCACCGAGGTGTCCATGTCGGCCCGCACCACCATGGCCGTCGACCCGGACGACACCAACACGCCGCCGGCCAAGGTGCCCACCTCGAAGTTCGAGTTCTCGGCGGCCTCGGCCGGCCTCAAGATGGACGACATCGGCGGGCTGGGCGTCGACGCCACCGCGAACAAGGCCATCGAGGGCGGCAACAGCGGCAAGTTCCAGGTCGGCGCGAACCGCACCGAGAGCATCAACATCAACATCGGGGCCGTCGACTCGGAGACCCTGGGCACCGGCGCCCTCGACCTCACGAAGGACCCGGACGCCGCGATCGACGTGCTCGACAAGGCGATCCAGTCGATCTCCGACAGCCGCGCCTCGCTCGGTGCGGTCCAGAACCGCTTCGAGCACACGATCAACAACCTGAACGTGGCGGTGGAGAACCTGTCCGCGTCGGAGTCGCGTATCCGTGACACCGACATGGCGCAGGAGATGGTGTCGTTCACCCGGTCGCAGATCCTGACCCAGGCCGGCACCTCGATGCTGTCGCAGGCCAACCAGTCGGCGCAGAACGTTCTCTCGCTGCTGCGCTAACCGAATTGCCACCGTCCGGAGCTGAATCTTCCGGCCGCGTGACCGAATAGGTGGGGGAAGCCGGCGGAACATGCCGGCTCCCCCACTTGCTTTTTCAGCACCTCTTTCGCACCGGAAGGCAGGCGTCCGTGTCTACTTCGGTTGACGGCCTCGTCAGTGGTCTCAGCACCTCGTCCGTGATCTCACAGCTCATGCAGGTCGAGGCGGCCCCGCAGACCCGGCTCAAGAGCAAGGTCTCCACGGCACAGACCGCGGTCACCTCCTACCAATCGGTCAACACCAAGCTCTCCGCCCTCAAGACCGCCGCCGAGGACATCGGCAAGCTCGCGACCTGGCGCTCGGTCAAGCCGACCTCGAGCTCGACCACCGTGACGGCCACCGCGACCGGCGGCACCAACACCGCCTCCGGCACCACGATCTTCAACGTGGGCGCCCTGGCCGGCAACCAGATCAACACGGCCAAGGTCGCCAAGGAAGGCGACATCACCGCCGCCACCACTATCGAGTTCACCGTCGGCGGCACCCCGAAGACCGTGACCCTCGGCGAGAACAAGACGGCGCAGGGCGTCGCCGACGCGATCAACGCGGCCGGCATCGGCGTCAAGGCCGTCCTGGTCACCACCGGCGGCAACGAGAACATCCTGCAGTTCAGCGGGGCCAAGACCGGCGCCGCGGCCGCCTTCAGCATCGACAGCGGGCTCGACAGCCTCAACCTGGTCGAGGTGGCCCAGGCCAAGGACGCCCGGCTCGACATCGGCGGCGGCGAGGGGATGGCCGGCGGGTACAGCGTCACCAGCAACACCAACACCTTCACCACGCTGATGCCGGGCGTCTCGATCACCGTCTCCAAGCTGGAGAGCGACGTCACGATCAGCGCCGAGCCGGACGTCAGCGGCATGGCCGCGAAGATGCAGGCGCTGGTCGACGCCGTCAACGGCACCCTCACCGAGGTCGCCACCCAGACCGCGTACGACGCCGCGACCAAGAAGGGCTCGCCGCTGACCGGCGACTTCATGGTCCGCAACATGTCGCAGGCAATTCTCAGCAAGATCAGCCTCGGACTGAGCTACGAGAACCCCGCCTACGACGCCACGACCAACCCGGGCGCCGACAAGATCATCAACACCACGCTGGCCAAGCTGGGCGTCGAGCTGTCCCGCAGCGGCCAGCTCACCTTCAACACCAGCACCTTCAAGGCCAAGTACGCCGAGGACCCGTCGGCGTTCCAGGCCGCGGCCATCGCGTTCGGCGACCAGATGCGGGGACTCTCGGTCGACCAGTCCAAGAACGTCACATCGGTGATCACCGGCCGCAAGAACGAGATCGACAACCTCAACAGCCAGATCGACAACTGGGACCTGCGCCTCGAGGCGCGCAAGTCGGCTCTCCAGAAGAAGTACTCCGACCTCGAAGTCTCCCTCGGCAAGATGAAAGAGCAGTCCAGCTGGCTCGCCGGACAGCTCTCCGGTCTCTGATCCGCCCTGGCCCACCAGCCTTTTCCGCACCAGCCCGTCCGCACCTGACCGAGGAGAACCATGGCCGCACCGAACATGCGTGACCGCTACCTACAGGACTCGATCAACACCGCCTCGCCCGCCAAGCTGCTGATCATGCTGTACGACCGGCTGATCCTGGACCTGATGCAGGGCGAGGAGGCGTTGCACGCCGGCGAGCTGGAGACCGCGCACGAGAAGATCACGCACGCCCAGGAGATCGTCATCGAGCTGCAGGTCAGCCTCGACGTCGAAGCCTGGTCCGGTGCGCCCGGCCTGGCCAACCTCTACGGCTACGTGCTGACCGAGCTGATCGGGGCCAACATCGCCAAGGACGCCGCCCGGGTGGCGGCTTGCCGCACCTTCCTCGAGCCGCTGCGTGACGCCTGGCGAGAGGCGGCCGCCTCGGCGGTCGCGGGCTGAGCGGGCTTCGGTGAGCGGCGAGGAGTCCGGCGGCGGCTGGCACGGCGCCTGGAACGCGGCCCTCGACGAGCTGGAGCTCGACGTGGCCACGGTCGAGGCGATGCTGGCCGACGAGCACCGGCACGCCGAGACGCCGCCGGCCAGCCTCTGGAAACCGCCGACCGAGCTCGGCGCGCTGCCGCTGGAACTCAAGCCGCGCGCCGACGAGATCCTCACCAGGCAGCTCAAGGCCGCCCAGGAGATCGCGCGCCGGCTGACCGCCAACCGTCAGCAGATCGCCGTGACGACCCGGATCGAGACCGGCGAGGCGGTCAAACGGCCGCTCTACGTCGACCGGGCCATGTAGCTCGCCTCGCTCGCCGGCCCTAAAAAGCAGACAACGTCCCGGGACCCCCTATGCGGGGTTCCCGGGACGTTTTTGCGTGCAACCAGTCAGCAACCGTTTGGCGCTCAGCGGATCGCCGGTCAGGCCGAACTGCATGGTACGAGCAACGGATTGCTCCCCGGAACGCCACGGAACGGCACCTTGACTCTCCCAGCAAGGAGCTGCTGTGTTCGACGACATCTCCTCGAACTCGTTGAAGGTCGCGGTCGCGGGTCTCGCGCAGCGGCAGAGCGCCATCGCCAACAACATCGCGAACATCGAGACCCCCGGCTACCGGGCCCGTAAGGTCGAATTCGAGGACGCGCTGCGCAGCGCCGTCGCCAAGGGCATGTCCCCGCTCGGCGTCGCCCCGAACGTCCAGAACTCGCTCGAGCCGACCCGGCTCAACGGCAGCAACGTCAACCTCGATGAAGAGACGCTCTCCCACATCGACACGACGATGCGCTACCAGCTGACCATGCGGGCGCTGGACTCCAAGTACTCGATGCTGCGCGACGTCATCAAGGGAGCCTGATCATGAGTACCTTCAACGCTCTGGGCGTGGCCGGCACCGGCGTCACCGTCTACCGCAAGTGGCTGGACGCGGTGTCCGACAACATCGCCAACATGAACAACGTCAGCCGGACCTCGGAGAAGGCGTTCCAGGCCCGCTACGTCGTGGCCCAGGAGGCCGCGGACGGCAACGGCGCTCAGGTCGGCGGGGTGCAGTTCGGCAGCGCCGAGGGCGTTCTCGTCGAGGAGCCGGACAACCCGCTCGCCGACGCGCAGGGCTACGTCCGTAAGCCGGACATCGACCTGGGGTCCCAGATGGCCCAGATGATGATGGCGCAGCGCGCCTACCAGGCCAACCTCGCCGTGGTGGACCGCGCCAAGGACTCCTACACCGCGGCGATCAACCTCGGGAAGTGAGGTATAGGCCATGACTTCCGCGATCAACCCGATCGGCGGGTTCTCCAGCGTTGCCGGCCTCGACGCCGTCACCGGCGGCATCACCGGGGCGGGCGGCGCCGACTCGCTGGCCGCCGGCACCCGCGCCCAGGAGGCGCAGGGGCCCAACGAGAGCTTCGCCAGCATGCTCTCCCGTGGCCTGGAAAGCGTGCAGGCCAGCCAGAACAACGCCGAGGACCTCGCGACCAAGGTCGCCACCGGCGAACTTCAGGACCCGGCGCAGTACACCATGGCCGCCAACGAGGCGCAGCTCGGACTCCAGCTCACGCTCGCCGTCCGCAACAAGGCCGTGGAAGCTTTCCAAGAGATCATGAGGATGCAGGCCTGACATGACCGACCGCCTTCCCGCTCCGGTTCGCCGCGTCACGGACACGTTCCGGTCCTTCACTCCGGGACAGAAGGCCGTCACGATCGCGGCAGTGATCGCGCTCATCGTCGGTGCGTATTTCTTCGCCACCTGGGCGTCGAAGCCGAACTACTCGATCCTCTTCAACAACCTGTCGAACAAGGACGCCAGCGCGATCGTCGAGTCGCTGCAGAAGGCCGGCACCAAGTACGAGCTGGCCAACGACGGCCAGACCGTGCTGGTGCCGCAGGACCAGGTGAACGAGCTGCGGCTGTCGCTGAGCAGCGAGGGCCTGCCCGGCGACGCCGGCACCGGTTACTCCCTGCTCGACCAGCAGGGCATCACCACCAGCGACTTCATGCAGCACACGAACTACCAGCGCGCGCTGGAGGGCGAGCTCTCCAACACCATCAAGTCGATCGACGGTGTCGAGGCGGCCACCGTGCACCTCGTCATCCCGCAGAAGGACGTCTTCGCCGACAACCAGGACGTGCCCACCGCCTCCGTGCTGGTCGCGTCGAGCTCGACCCAGCCGCTGAGCAGCGACCAGGTGCAATCGATCGTGCACCTCGTGGCGTCCAGCGTCGAAGGCCTCGACCCGACCCAGATCACCGTGGCCGGCGCCGACGGCAAGATCCTGTCGACCGGCGGCGGCGCGAACGTCGGCACCGGCGGCGACAGCGGCACCGAGGCGCAGACCGTCGCCTTCCAGAACCGGATGAACAGCTCCCTGCAGAAGCTGGTGGAGAGCGTGGTCGGCCCCGGGCACGCCGTCGTGACGACCACGGCCGAGCTCGACTTCGACCAGACCCAGACGCAGACCAAGACCTACAACTCCGACCCGTCGGTGCCCGCGCTCTCCGAGAGCAACAGCCGCGAGGCGTACAACGGACAGCAGAACTGCGCCGGCGGCGTGCTCGGCCCGGACAACGTCTCCGGCCCCGGCTGCACCACCGGCGGCACCGGAAATGACGCCGGGCAGTACGAGAACAGCACGAACGTCAAGAACAACGCGCTCAACGAGACCCAGGAGACCCGCAAGAGCGCCCCCGGCAAGATCGCCAAGCTCAACGTGGCCGTCCTGCTGGACAGCAGCGTCGCCGGCACCGTCGACCCGGCCCAGGTGCAGCAGCTGGTCAGCGCGGCCGCCGGCATCGACGCCACCCGCGGCGACACCATCGCGGTCAGCGCCATGCCGTTCGACACCAGCGCCGCCCAGGCCGCGCAGAACGCCCTGAGCGCCTCGACCACGGCCGCCCAGCAGGCCAAGCAGATGTCGCTCATCAAGACCGGCGCGCTGGGCGCGATCGTCCTGGCGCTGCTCTTCCTGGCCTGGCGCTTCAGCCGCAAGAGCAAGAAGCGCCGCGGCCTGACCCCCGAGGAGCGCAAGCACCTGGAGGACATGCAGGCGGCGCTGGAGGCCCAGCGGCTGGCCGAGCTGAACCAGGCGATCCCCGCTCAGATGCTGGAGGCGGGAACCGCCATGGACGACACGAACGTGCAGGCTCGCCAGGAACGCCAGCGCGAGATCGAGCAGATGGTCAAGGATCAACCTGACGAGATGGCGGTGCTTCTCCGCGGCTGGCTGGCCGCGGACGCGACGCACTGACGCTTGGCGGCGGCCGGTTCGCCGGCCGCCGCCTTTTCTGCTGACGGTCTTTCCGCCGACGGTCCGAGGGAGTACGCGTTGACCACACCCACACCGGCGCTCACCACCATGTCGATGACGGGCGTGCGCAAGGCCGCCATAATGCTGGTCCAGTTCGGCAAGGAACAATCCGCGCAGATCATGTCGCAGATGTCCGAGAAAGAGGTCGAGATGATCTCGGCCGAGATCGCTCGGCTCGGCAAGCTCGACCCCACGCAGGTCGACGACGTGATGGACGAGTTCTACGCCATGGCGACGACCCGCTACGCCGGGTCGGGCGGCATGGACTACGCCCGCGAGCTGCTCGAGGCCTCGCTGGGCAAGGAACGGGCCGCGCTCATACTGGACCGGCTCGAAGCCTCGATGAACGACATCCCCTTCAACTTCCTCAGCCACGCCGACCCCCGGCAGCTGCTGTCGTACGTGCAGTACGAGCACCCGCAGACGATCGCCCTGGTGCTCGCGCACATCCCCTCGGCGCTCGCGTCGTCGATCCTGGCCGGTCTCTCGCTGGAGGTCCAGACCGAGGTCGCGCACCGGATCGCGGTCATGGACCGTACGTCGCCCGAAATCATCCGCCAGGTCGAGCAGGCGCTCCAGCGCAAGCTCTCGACAGTGCTCCAGCCGGACGAGCTCTCCACCGTCGGCGGCCTGCAACCCCTGGTCGACATCATCAACCGCGCCGACCGGACCACCGAACGGCTCATCCTGGAAGCCCTGGACGCCCGCAGCCCCGAGCTGGCCGAGGAGATCCGGCGCCGGATGTTCATGTTCGAGGACATCGTCAACCTCGAGGACCGCGCCATCCAGCTCGTGCTGCGCCAGGTGGAGCCGGCCGACCTGGCCACCGCCCTCAAGGGCGTGCCCGAGACGGTCCGCGAGAAGGTCACCAAGAACCTGTCCGAACGGGGCCGCGAGAACCTGCTCGAGGAGATCGACCTGCTCGGCCCGGTCAAGGTCAAGATGGTCGAGGAGGCCCAGGCCAAGATCGTGTCGGTCATCCGCTCGCTCGAGGACTCCGGTCAGATCGAGGTTCAGCGCGGCGGCGAGGCCGATGAGCTCATCGCCTGACAGCCGGCCCGTCCTGCGGGGCTCGATGGCCGACTCGGCCGCCGCCGCCCGCTTCTCGGTCGACCTGCGCACCGGGATCCCGGCCGACAGCGACGCCATCGAGCGGGCCAAACAGCAGGCCCGCACCGCGGGCTACGCCGAAGGCTGGGCCCAGGGCCAACGCGAGGCCGCCGTCGAGGCGCAGGCCGCGGCGGCCCGAGCCCAGGCCGGCGCCCAAGCGTTCGAGCAGCGGCGCGCGGCCGCCCTCGTCCAGGCCGTCAACGCCCTCGGCCGGGCCGTCACCGAGCTGGAGAACCAGCTCATGCCGACCTTCGCCGAACTGCAGGAGGTGCTGCTCGCGCACGCCTTCGAGCTGGCCGAGGCGATCATCGGGCGGGTCGTGGACGACCCGCAGGGCCGCGGCATGGACGCCCTGCGCCGGGCCATGGCCGCCGCACCCGAAGCCGGCCGGCTCGTCGTCAGCCTGCACCCCGACGACTTCCACACCCTGGTCGGCGAGAACGGCGAAGCCGACTTCGAGTACGAGGGGCGCCAGATCAGCCTGCGCCCCGACGGCGGCCTGCGCCCCGGCGACGCGGTAGCCGAAACCGGCATGGGCACAGTCGACGCCACCATCGCGGCGGCGGTGGACCGGGCCCGCGCAGCGCTGCGGATCTAGGAGGCCAACATGACCGATGTCTTCCGGCATCGCATGAACGCGGCGCTCGAGGCGGCCCGGCCGCTCACCCGCGGCAAGGTCGTCGGAGCGGTCGGCCTGCGGGTCACCGTGGCCGGCATCGACGCCCGAGTCGGCGACCTGCTCCAGATGGGCGAAGGCCCGGAAGCGGTCTACGCCGAAGTGGCCGCGCTCGACGGCGAAAAGCTGTCCTGCCTGCCGCTCGGCCCGATCGCCGGCCTCGGCACCGGCACCCCCGTCGTCAACACCGGCGGGCCGCTGCGCGTCGCCGTCGGCCCCGACCTCCAGGGCCGCATCCTGGACGGCCTCGGCCGCCCGATGGACGGCGGCCCCCCGCTGCGCGGCCAGATGGTGAGCATCGACGCGGCACCGCCGTCCGCGATGGAACGCCAGCTCGTCGACGCACCCATGCCCCTGGGCGTACGGGTCCTGGACACCCTCGTCCCGTGCGGCCGCGGGCAGCGCATCGGCATCTTCGCCGGCTCCGGCGTCGGCAAGTCAACACTGATGAGCATGATCACGCGAGGCACGTCGGCCCAGCTCAACGTGGTGGCGCTGGTCGGCGAACGCGGCCGTGAGGTCCGCGAGTTCATCGAACACGACCTGGGCGAGGAAGGCCTGGCCCGGTCCGTCGTGGTGATCGCCACCTCGGACACGCCGCCGCTGGTACGGCTCAGAGCGGGCGCGGTGGCGACCCGGATCGCCGAGTACTACCGCGACGAGGGCGCCGACGTCCTGCTGATGATGGACAGCGTGACCCGGGCCGCCATGGCCCAGCGCGAAGTCGGCCTGTCCGTCGGCGAACCGCCGGCCACCCGCGGCTATCCGCCGTCGGTCTTCGCGATGCTGGCCTCCCTGCTGGAACGGGCCGGGCCGGGCGCGCGCGGCAGCATCACCGGCCTCTACACCGTGCTGGTCGAAGGCGACGACCACAACGAGCCCATCGCCGACGCGGCCCGCTCCATCCTCGACGGCCACATCGTGCTCGACCGCAAACTGGCCACGGCCGGCCACTTCCCGAGCATCCAGTCCCTCGACTCGATCTCGCGCGTGGCCAACAAAATCACCACCCCGCAGCAGAAGGCGGACGCCACCGAGCTGCGCCGGCTGATGGCCGCCCACCGCGACATCCGCGAGCTGGTCGAGATCGGCGCCTACGTGCCCGGCACCAACCCGGACGCCGACCGGGCCACCGCCATCTGGCCGCACATCAACGCCTTCCTCCGCCAGGGCCTCGACGAACGCGTCACCGCCGAACAGGCGTGGGCCCAGCTACACGCCCTGATCCAGGCCGCCGGCGCCTGACCACCCTCCCACCCCACCACCGTCACCGAGATAGCCCGCACCCCGACCCACAACCCACGACCCGCCGGCAAGCCCTCGCGCCTCTAGGCCGCCCCACAAAGACAGCCCGCGGAGCAAAGCAGGCCCCACTCCCCCGGCCACCGCCAACGAGCCGGCCGCGCCGCGAAGCGAAGCCGGCTCTCACCCTCACGGCCACCCCCGACGAACCGGCCAGCCGAGCGCAGCCGGCTCTCACCCTCGCGGCCACCCCCGACGAACCGGCCAGCGAAGCGAAGCCGACCCCACTCCCGCGATTCACTGTCGACGAGCCGGCCTGCGGAGCGAAGCGGAGCCGGCCCCCACTCCCCGCGATCGCCGCCGGTGAGTTGGCAGGTGATTTTCCGCCGCCCGCGGGGTGTGCGGGTGACGGAAAATCACCTGCCAACTCACCGGTTACAAGGCGATCGCCCGCGCAGCGAAGCGGAGCCATCAGCTCAGTTGCAGCTCGGGTGCAAGGACTCAGCGAAACGGTGTGTGGGCCGACCTTCTGTAGTGAGGGCGCCATATGCCCGTGTGCCAGGGAGGCGATCTTGAACCGATTCTTCCGACTCTCGCCCGTACTGCGCGCTCGCAAGGCGCAGGAGGATGTCGCGCGCGGCGCCGTGAATCAGTCGCGCGCGGAGATCCGGGACGCGCAGGCTCTGGTGAAGCGCCGGCATCTCGATCTGGTCGGCGCCGAGGCGCCCACCGAGGGGACCGCCCGGTCGATCGTCGCGTCGATTGTCGCCCGGCAGTCGCTGGCCGCCTCGCTCATGGGGGCTCAGCGCATGGTGGCCGAGGCCGAGGAGCTGGAGCGCGAGCGCATGGCCGTGCTCGCCGATGCCGCCAAGCGGCGCCGGGCCGTCGAGATGATGGCCGAGCGGCACGCCGACATGGTGCGCGCCCACGATCTGCGGAAGGACCAGGCCAACCTGGATGAGCTGGCGATGACGAGCAAGGCGCGTAACGCCGCCCGGGGTGGCGGGAGCGAGGCGTGAGGGGCGTCGCCGGGGTGCTCAACCGCATCCAGGAGTTGCAGGGCCAGCTCGGCCTGACCCCGGTCAGCCCGGCGCCGGGTGCCACCGGCACCGCCGCCAACGGCACGGTGACCACGGTCGGCGGCAACACTTTCGCGTCGGCGCTGGCCACCGCTACCGGTGGTGCGCCCAGCATGCGGCTCAACAGCGCGGCCACCGGGCAGTCGGTGGTCGACGCCGCGAAGAAGTATCTGGGTACGCCGTACGTCTTCGGCAGCACCGACCCGGACAAGGGCCTGGACTGTTCGTCGCTGGTGCAGCGGGCCTTCGCCGACCTCGGCATCAAGGTTCCGCGCCTGTCGTACCAGCAGGCCAAGGTGGGTGAGACGGTGCCGAATCTGGCCCAGGCCAAGCCGGGTGACATTCTCGCCTTCGACTCGCCGGTGGATCACGTGGCCATCTATGTCGGCGACAACAAGATGATCGCGGCGCCCAAGCCGGGCGATCAGGTCAAGATCCAGAGTGTGTACGAGAAACCGACGCACATCCGCCGGGTCGTGCCGGAGACGGACACGAGCGCGGTGGCCGCGCAGAACGGTGCCGCTGCCATCCGCCCGGCGAGCCTGCGGGGCGGCGATTCCCTGTCCGGCGTGCCCTACGCCGATCTTTTCGTGCAGGCCGGCAACCGGTACGGCGTCTCGCCGAAGTTGCTGGCGGCGGTGGCCAAGGTCGAGTCGGGCTACAACCCGGACGCGGTCAGCAAGGTCGGCGCGCAGGGCCTCATGCAGATCATGCCGTCGACGGCGAAGGGCCTCGGCGTCAAGAACGCGTTCGACCCGGAGCAGGCCATCAACGGCGCCGCCAAGCTGCTCGCCCGCAACCTCCGGGAGTTCAAGTCGTTGCCGCTGGCCTTGGCCGCCTACAACGCCGGTGGCGGTGCGGTGCACAAGTACGGCGGTATCCCGCCGTTCTCGGAGACCCAGGCGTACGTCCCGAAGGTCCAGAAGGCGCTCGCCAACCTGGGCGGTTGAGCCACACCGAGGAGAGGTCTCATGAAGAGCCCGAATTCCGTCAGCGGAGCGGACCGGATCGCCGACATCGGCCGCCGGCCGGGGGCCAAGCGCGGTGAGGGCGGGGAGGAGTTCGACTCCGCGCTGTCGGCCGAGCTGAGCCGCCCGGGTCAGGACGACGGGCAACGGGCGGCGCGGGGCCGGGCCGACGAGCAGCGCGCCGACCAGCGGGCCGCCACCGACCGCGCGGCCACGGACCGGGCGGCCGAGCGGACCGCTGACCGGGCCGCCGAGCGCGCCGCCGACCAGGCGGCCGACCAGCGGGCCGCCGCCGGCCGCAACGCGTTGCAGCGCGAGGCGGCGGAGCGGGCCCGCCTCAACCGGGCCGACGCCGACCGGGCGGCGGCAGACCGGCGGACCGGCCGGGCCGAGCGGCCGGACAAAACCGACCGAGCCGACCGAACCGACCGAGGTGACCGGGCGGATCGGGCGGACCGGGGCGACCGCGCGGAGAGGACCGACGGCAGCGACCGGGCCGGCGGAGGGGACCGGGCCGAGGGAAGAGACCGGGCCGAAGGAAAAGACCGGCCTGAGGGAAAAGACCGGCCTGAGGGAAAAGACCGGGCTGAGGGAAGAGACCGGGCCGAAGGAAGAGACCGGACCGACCGGGCGGACGGCCGCCGTACCGCCGACGGCGACGCCGCCCAGCCGGCCGGCACCCAGCCGGCCGACGGTGAACTTGAGGGCAAGCTCATCGCGGGTGCAAGCGGCGACGCCGAGCAAGCGGGCGACGAGACCGCGGCGCCGACCGGCGAGAAAACGGCCACGCCGGAGGTCAAGGCGGCCGAGACAGCACCCGTACCCGGCGCGGCCGCGCTCGCCCAGGCCGGTGCCCTGGCCGCCGCCACCACCGCGCAGGTGCCACCCACCGTCCAGCCCGACCAGGCCTCTCAGCCGGCTGCGGCCGGCGGCGCCCGGGCCGCAGCGGGTGGCCCGGATCGGGCGATCGGCGGGGTCGCGCTGGCCGGCGGCCCGGCGACGACCTCCTCCGCCACCCCACTGCAGACCGGCAACGGTCTGCCGCCGACCGGCGCTCACCTCAACCCCGAGGCGCAGGCCGCGGCGGTGCAGGCGGCCACCGGCCGTTCGGCGCTCGGCCTCGGCACGATCTCCGGCGCTCAGCCGGGCGCCGGCGGGGCGGCCGGCCTGCCCATTCCGGCCGAGTTCGCCGCGCAGCTGGCGCAGGACGGCGTCTCGGTGATGACGCCGGCCACCGCGCCCGACGGTTCGGGCCGGCTCGCCGTTCAGGACGCCGGGGCGCCGGCCGCCGACGCGGCCGCCACCGCGACGGCTACGGCGCCGGCACCGCCGGCGGCCGACGCGGGCGGGGCCGCACCTGCCGCCGTACCCGGTGAGGGCGAAACCGCACCGCCCGCGGTGACCACGACCGAAGCCGCGCCGGCTCGTGCCGGTGACGCCGCCGCGCCCACCGCGAATCCGGTCAATCCGGCCGCGGCGCCCGGTGTGGCGGCCGACGGCGCCGCCAACCCGGGCATGCTCGGGCAGGCCGGGATGGCCGGTGTCTCCGGACCGCAGGCCGCCGCGCCGGCCGCGCTCACCGCACCGGCCGCGCCGCCGCCTCCGCCCGGTCAGCTGTCCAGCCCGCCCGCCGCCCAGCTGGCGATGCGGATCGTGCCGCTCAAGCTGGACGCCGACGGCGTACACCGGCTGACCGTCCACCTGCATCCGGTCGATCTCGGACCGGTCCAGGTGGTGGCCGAGATCCGCAACGGCGACATCACCGTGCAGCTCACCGGCAGCACCGACGCCGGCAACGAGGCGTTGCGCAACGCCATGGACGACCTGCGCCGTGAGCTCAACGACGCCGGTTTCGGCAACACGAACCTCGACCTGCGGCAGGGCAACCCGCAGCAGGAGCAGGCGCGGCAGCAGTTCGCGGCGAGTTTCCCGGGAATGGGCCGCGGCGAGCGGGCCGAGACCGCCCTGCCGACCGAGCCGGCGCCGGCCGTCCGGCGGGCCGTGCCGGGCGACAGCCGCCTGGACATCCACGCCTGACGCACCACAGCGGACAGCGAAGAGACCGGCGGCCTGGCGGCCGCCGGTCTCTTCATGCCTGGGTCAGGCCGTCCTGGCCTTCGAGCGGTGTCGGTGTCACCGGTGTGCCCTTGTCCTCGTCCTTGCGGCCGTAGCCGGCGGTGACGAACCGCAGCCCGGCCAGGAGCAGGGCCGCTATCGGCACCGCGATGATGAACCGGATCAGCACCTGGGTGATGTCGACCTCGTCGAGCACGTAGCGGTACAGCGCCGGCGCGCTCATCAGGAGCGCGAACAGCAGGACCGACGGGCGTATCACGGCTGGCGTGCCGATCGGGTGACCCGGCGGGGCGCGGCCGCGACCGGTGCCACGTCGGAGGCGATCCGGGCGCACAGCATGGCGGCCCAGGCGTGCGGGGTGGCCGGCTTGCCGTCCAGCGAGTGGATCGGCAGGTCCAGGCCGAGCACCGAGCCCGGGTCGGCGGTGAGCTCGACGCCGTGCACCACCAGGGCCTCGACCTCGCCCAGAGTACGCAGGTGGCGGCCGGTGTCGGCGGTCTTGCGGGTGGCGTCGACGACCGCCCACAGCGCGGTGGCGCCGATCGCGTCGCACATCTCGTTGACCCAGAGCGGGTCGGTGCCGCCGACCGGGGCGTCGAGGACGACGACCCACGACTGCTCGGCCTGGTGCAGCTTCTCGGCGCGGGTCTCGGCCGCCTCCGGGGTGGAGATCAGCCGGGACGAGTGCAGCCCGGTGCCGGCCGTCGACGGGGCCGCCAGCAGCAGGTGGTTCTCGGGAACGTCGATGTTCTCGAGGAGCTGCCGGGCGATCGGCACCGCGATGTTGATGTCGCCGGCCAGGACCAGGATCTCGCCCGGCCCGTCCGGGATGCCGGGCGCGGACGGGCGGGCCGCCAGCACGCTCAGCACACCGGCGTAGGTGTCGCTGCCGGTGATCTGCCGGGCCATGGCCTCCGGCATGCCGACCGAGACGAGGTTGTTCACCACCTGCTCCGAGGCTGACTGCGGCTCCGGGGTGGCCGGCACCGCCGGCGCCGGGGTGACCTGCTGGAACTCGTAGGGCTCGGGCGTGGGCGCCGGCGGCTCGTCCACCTCGACCTCGGTGGCGGCGAACCCGCCGATGTGCTCGGCCAGGTTGGGCGTGTGGGCCGGCGCCTGCGGCGCCACCTCGGCCACCGGGGCCGGTGGCGGCATCGTGGCGGCGACCGGAGCGGCCGGGGCCGGGGCCGGGGCGACCGGCGGCGCGGCCGGCGACTGCGGCTGGATGTGCTGCACCGGTGGCGGCTCGAAGGCCTGCGGCATGGCCGGCTTGGCGCCGGCGTTGACGGCCGACTCGGTCGCCGCGGCCGGGCGGAACGGCCGTACCGTCGGCGTCTCCTCCCGCGGCGGCGGCTTGGGCCGCGACCGCTCGGTGGCCGTGCCGCCGGTGGCGTCGAGCCCGGCCATGAGCTCGGCGAAGGCGGCGCCGGTGTCGCCGATGGCGGCGTGCCGGCCCTCGTCGGCGCCGAACTCCGCCGGCGGCTTGGGCCGGGCCGTGGCGAACGACGCCGGGGTCACCGAGCGGGGCGTGGCCGTGCCGAACGCCGGTCGGGCCGGTTCGTCCATCCGGTCCTGCGACTCGGCCCGCTCGAGGAGCCGTTCCAGGCTGTGCTGGCCGTTGTCGGCCGTCTTCGATCGCTGTGGCATGTCGTTCCCGTCCTCGTTCCCGTCCGGCACTTCCACGGAAAGCTCGTAATGCTGCTTCGCGAAGAAGCCGCCGACGCCGCCACTGCGGACCTTGTCGGCTGAGATGATCCGGACCCGGGAGCCGTACTCATCGCGCACCTGAGCCAGCAACGGCTCGATGGCCGGCCCCTCAAGCAGCACCCGCGTAGGCACCGTTCACCACTCCTATCGTCTCGATCTGTGCTGTGGAACCAGAGATTTCGCCGTACGACAGCACCTGCACCCGGCGTGAGCCGGCGCGCAGGAGCCGCATCAGTGGCAGCCGCAGCTGTGGCGAGCAGGCCAGCACCGGTGCCAGTCCCTGCTGTTCCGCGGTCTCGGCGAGCCGGGCCGCCTCGGTGACGATCGCCTCGGCACGCATGCCGTCGATCGCCATGAAGGCGCCGGTCTCGCTGGGCCGCAGCGATTCGAGCAGTTGTTGCTCGAGCATGGGGTCGAGCGTGATCACCGTGAGGCGGCCGCCGGTCGCGTACTGGGCGGCGATCGCCGGTCCCAGCGCGCCGCGAGCGGCCTCGACCAGGGAGTCCGGGTCGACGGTGTGCTTCGCTCGAAGGGAGAGCGCTTCGAAGATGCGGACCAGGTCGCGGATCGGCACGCCCTCGTCGAGCAGCGCCTGGAGCACCTTCTGGATCTGGCCGAGGCTGAGGATCGACGGGGTCAGCTCCTCCACCACCACCGGGTGGGTGCGCTTGACCATCTCGGTCAGCGCGCGGACGTCCTCGCGGCCGAGCAGGCGGCTCGCGTTGCTCCGGACGACCTCGGCCAGGTGCGTGATGATCACGCTGGCCCGGTCGACGACCGTCGCACCGGAGAGCTCGGCCTGATAGTGCAGCTCGGAGGGCACCCACTTGCCGGGCAGGCCGAATACCGGTTCCACGCCGGCCCGGCCGGGCAGGCCCTGGAGGCCGTCGCCGATCGCCAGCACGGTGCCGGGCGGCGCCTCGCCGGTGCCGGCGTCGACGCCCGAGATCCGGATCGCGTACGAGGAGAGCGGCAGGTCGAGGTCGTCGCGGGTGCGCACCGGCGGCATGATCACGCCGAGCTCCATCGCCATCTTGCGCCGTAGGGCGCGGACCCGGTCGAGCAGGTCCCCGCTGCTGGCGTCGACCAGGTCGACCAGGTCGGGCGAGAGGGCGAGCTCGAGCGGGTCGACCCGCATCTCGCCGAGCAGTTGCTCCGGCGAGTCGGCCGGTGGCATCTCGACCGCCTCGGCCGCGGCCACCTCGGCCTCCGGCACCGGGTCCTTGATGCGCTGGGCGAAGACCAGGACGGCCACACCGACCAGCAGGAACGGCACCTTGGGCAGGCCCGGGATGATGCACAGGGCGAGCGCGGCGGCGCCGCCGATGCGCAGCGCGAGTTTGTTCTGGCTGAGCTGGGCGGTGACGCTGGAGCCCATGTCGCCGGAGGTGGCCGAGCGGGTCACGATCAGACCGGTGGCCACCGAGAGCAGCAGGGCGGGGATCTGCGAGACCAGGCCGTCGCCGATGCTCAGCAGGCTGTAGTGGTTCATCGCGTCGGTGGCCGACATGCCCTGCTGGGCGACGCCGATCGCGAACCCGCCGACCAGGTTGATCAGGGTGATGATGATGGCGGCGATGGCGTCGCCCTTGACGAACTTGGAGCCACCGTCCATCGCGCCGTAGAACTCGGCCTCCTCGGCCACCTCGGCCCGGCGCTTCTTGGCCTGGTCCTCGTCGATCAGGCCGGCGTTGAGGTCGGCGTCGATCGCCATCTGCTTGCCGGGCATGGCGTCGAGGGTGAAGCGGGCGCCGACCTCGGCCACCCGCTCGGCGCCCTTGGTGACCACGACCATCTGGACGATGACCAGGATCAGGAAGATCACCAGGCCGATGACGAGGTTGCCACCGACGACGAAGCTGCCGAAGGCGTGGATCACCTTGCCGGCGTCGCCGTCGCGCAGGACGAGCCGGGTCGCGCTGATGTTGAGGGCGAGCCGGAAGAGGGTGGCCACCAGCAGCAGCGCCGGGAAGACCGAGAAATCCAGCGGCTTCTGTACGAACATGCTGGTCAGCAGGATCAGCAGGGCCGCCGTGATGTTCACCGCGAGCAGCATGTCCAGCAGGAAGGTCGGCAGCGGCACGACCATCATGAGGATGATGCCGATGACCCCGACAGGCACGGCAAGCCGGCTGAGATTGCGGTTCTTCACGACACCTCCCCGGGGTGCGTCTCACTTACGTGCCGATCTTCTCGCGTTCGCGGTACCGATGTGAGGAAATCTCCGTATTTCGTGTTATGCGGCGGCTGAGGCGGAATTGGGGCTGCGGTGCAGGCCTGCCGCCGATCCCTTCGCCTTCAGGCTCATCACGAACGCCAGCACCTTGGCCACCGAGCCGAAGAAGTCGGCCGGGATCTCGGCGCCGACCTCGGTTCCCGCGTAGAGGGCCCGGGCCAGCGGCACGTCCTCGACCATCGGCACCCGGTGCTCGGCCGCCAGTTCGCGGATCTTGAGGGCGAGCGGGCCCTGACCCTTGGCCACCACCCGGGGCGCGCCCTTCTGCGGCTCGTAGCGCAGCGCCACCGCCACGTGGGTCGGGTTGACCAGCACCACGTCGGCGGTCGGCACGTCGGCCATCTGCCGGTTGCGGGCCATCGCCATCTGCCGGGCGCGGATCTGCGCCTTGATGAGCGGGTCACCCTCGGTGTTCTTGTACTCCTGCTTGACCTCTTCCTTCGTCATCCGCAGCTGCTTGTTGGTGCGGCGGCGAACCACGAAGTAGTCGGCCGCGGCCATCACGATGCCGGCCACCGAGGCGGCCTGAATCAGGCCGACGATGGAGTCGGTGACCTCGCCCAGCAGCGAGGTGAGCGGGAGCTGCCCGGCGGTCATCAGCACCGGGATGACGTCCTTGGTCGTCGTGTACAGCACGCCGGCCAGCACCGCGGTCTTGACCAGCGCCTTGATGCCCTCCCAGAGGGCCTGGGGGCCGAACATCCGCTTGATGCCGGGCAGCGGGTTGAGCCGGCTGAACTTCGGGATGAACAGCTTGGTGGCGACCCGGATGCCGCCCTGGGCGCCGGCCGCCGCCACGCCGACCGCCATCATCGTCAGAGCCAGCGGCAGCACCGCCCAGGCGGCGCCGAACAT
Source organism: Actinoplanes sp. NPDC048796 (assembly GCF_040650035.1). Classification (NCBI taxonomy): domain Bacteria; kingdom Bacillati; phylum Actinomycetota; class Actinomycetes; order Micromonosporales; family Micromonosporaceae; genus Actinoplanes; species Actinoplanes sp. NPDC048796. Next base: position 227,214 of record NZ_JBEZGO010000003.1, read on the forward strand.
CGCCTCCTTGAGGATGTACAGGGCCTGCGACGGTTGCGGATCGGCGACCACATCGGGGACCTGGACCATGACTTCCTCGGCGTGCTTCATGGCCGATTCCATGGTCCGTGGCAGCAGGATGCTCGCCGCGAGCATGCCGAACCAGGCGCCGATGTCCTGCGTACGGCCGATCTGTCCTTCGCGTTTGGCTTTCTTGAGTTTCTGTGGTGTCGGCTGTTCGGTCTTCTCGCCCGACATCGCGCACCCCCCTTCAGCCGCCGGTCAGCTGGAGGACCGCGCTGACCGCGCGCTCCACCACCTTGCCGATCACGCCGGGCAGCGCGGTGATCGCGATGCCGGACAGCAGCAGAACCAGGAAAATCTTGGCCGGGAAGCCCAGCTGGAACGCGTTGAGCGCCGGAGCGACCCGGTTGAGCAGGCCGAACGCGCAGTCGGTGAGGAACAGCACGGCGACCAGCGGGCCGGCGATCTGGATGGCCGCCACGAACATGTCGCCGATGCCCTTGAGCAGTACCTCGCTGAAGGTGCCGAGCGAGAAGGTGACGTCCAGCGGCACCGTCCGGAACGACTGGAGAAAACCCCGGAGCACCATCTGATGGCCCTCGGTGACGAACAGCAGGGTCACCGCGACGAGGTTGTAGAACTTGCCGAACACCGAGCTCTGGTTCTGCGACAGCGGGTCGTACCCCATGGCCAGGGTGAAGCCGCCGAACAGGTCGAGCAGGTCGCCCGCGGCCTGCAGGGCGGCGAACAGCAGCGCGGTGACGAAGCCGAGCCCGGCGCCCACGAACACCTGCAGGGCCGCGCTGAACACGATGTCGGAGGTCTCCAGCGAGGGCACCGTGCCGCGCAGGTAGGGCGCGAGCGGCAGGGTGAGGCCGACCGACAGCAGCGCCTTGACCGTGCCCGGGATGAGCCGCGAGTTGAACGGCGGGCAGATCATCAGCCAGGCGCCGGTGCGCGCCGCCCCGAGCAGGATCGCGAGCAGGTCGGCGATCGCGACGTCGAGGTTCATTTGTACGACGCCACGAGCGCGGTGAGAATCAGCCCCCAGCCGTTCACCAGCACGAACAGCAAAAGCTTGAAGGGTAAAGAAATAGTGACGGGTGGCAGCATCATCATGCCCAGCGACATGAGCGACGCCGAGACGACCATGTCGATCAGCAGGAACGGGATGAAGATGACGAAGCCGATGATGAAGGCGGCCCGCAGCTCGGACAGGATGAAGGCCGGGATCAGCGTGGTCAGCTCGACGTCGTCGCGGTTCTTCGGCCGGTCCTCGCCGGACAGCTTGACCAGCAACGCCACCTCGTCCTCGCGGGTGGTGCGCCACATGAAGTCCCGCAGCGGCTTCACGCCGGCCTCGAACGCCTGCGTCTGGGTCTTGTCGCCCTTGAGATAGGGCTGTACGCCCTGCTCGTTCATCGCGGACACGGTCGGCCCCATGATGAACAGGCTGATGAACAGGGCCAGGCCGGCGAGGACCTGGTTGGGTGGCATCGAGGTCAGGCCGAGGGCGTTACGGGTGATGCCGAGAACCATGAAGATCTTGGTGAAGCAGGTGCAGAGCAGCAGCAGCGCCGGCGCGACCGACAGGATCGTCAGGCCCAGCATGATGATCAGCGAGGTGGAGGGCCGGCTGCCGTCCGGGTTGGTGCCGTTGATGTTGAGGTTGATGTTGGGCTGACCGGGCCGGCTCGGCGGGGTCGGCGGCGCCGGTGCCCGCTCGGGCGCTCTTTCCGGCGGGGCCACGACGACCGTGGCCGGCGCACGCTCCATGACCGTGGGCTCGGCCGCGGCCGGCTTCGGGCCGGGCAGCAGGACGAGCGCGAGCCCTAGGCTCGCGAAGATCAGCAGGAGCGCGCGCCGCATCATCGCCGGGTCGTCCGATCACGCAGGAAGCTCATGGTCTGCGACCAGGTGCGGGGTGAGAGGAGCGAGCCGTCGAGCCGGCCCGGCGACCCGGCCGCCGGATGCCGGCCGGGCAGCTCGACGCCGAGCGAGGCGGTCTCCTCCGGGCCGAGGGTGAGGTGGTCGCGGTGTTCGTGCGGGTGCTTCTCGAAGTCCTCGACGTCGGCCTCACCGAGCAGGCTCACGTTCTGGTCGGTGACCCCGAGGATCATCGCCCGGTCGGCCACCCGGACGACGGCCACCGCCGCGCCCCGGGTCAGCTGCTGCCGGTTGAGCACGACGAGCGCGCCGTGCCCACGCCCCAGCGGCCGGCGGATCAGGCGCGCCAGCAGCCACATCATGCCCAGGATGACGAAGAGCGAGAAACCGATCCGCAGGGCCAGCTCGAACAAGGCCTTACCCTTCGGCGCCGGGAGCGACGATCTCGGTGATCCGGATGCCGAAGTTCTCGTCCACCACGACCACCTCGCCGCGGGCGATCAGCCGGCCGTTCACCAGCAGGTCGGCCGGGCTGCCGGCGGCCCGGTCGAGCTCGACGATCGCGCCCGGGGTGAGCGAGAGCAGTTCGCGCACGCTCATCCGGGTCCGGCCCAGCTCGGCCGAGACCTCCATCTCGACGTCGTGCAGCATGTCCAGGCCGCCGCGGATCGCCATCGCCGGCGCCGCCGTCTCGCGGCGGGCCACCCCGCCGGCGGCGGCCGGATCGTCGGTCGGCCAGGGCGTGAGCGACAGCGCCAGCACCGCCCGGATGTCCGGGCCCTCGACCAGCGGGACGGCGATGGCGTCGTCCTTGGTGGCGAGCGCGCTGAGCGCCACGCCGGGCTCCATCACCGTGCCCGGGTCGAGCACCACCGGCCCGAAGGCGCGGGCCGCGGCCTCGAGCGCGGGCCGGACGGCGGCGGTCAGGTCGAGCTCCCCGATCGGGCTCTCCTTGAGCGCGTCCGCCAGGTCCTGACCGACCACCACGACCACCTCGCCGGTGGCCGCGCCGCTGAACCTCGCGGTCACCGCCTGCCCCTCGGACAGGATGTCCGCGGAGGCGGTGATCGGGTCGGCGACGGCCAGCGGACGGCTGGTGGGCAGGACGGCGAGCGCGGCCTCGGCGGCCGTCCGGGCGAGCGCCAGCTGCGGCGCGGTGATGGTGGGCGCGGTCATGGGCGGCCAGACTCCTTGGGCGAGGACTCTTTGGGGGACGGCACCACGAGGCAGGCGAGCCGAGCCCCCTGATTACCGGGAACTGCATGGGCGAAAACGGTCTCGTTGACTGTCACCTCGAGCGGCCGGCTGGTCGGGTGGCCCAGCGGGACGACGTCGCCGGGGCGTAGGTCCACGATGTCATCGGTACGCATGCGAATGGGCTGAAATCGGATTGCCACATCGAGCGGAGCCGCGGAAAGCCCGGCGGTGATGTTGCGCAGCGCCATGTCCTTGGTGGCCCGTTCGGCGTCGCTGAGCACCACCGCCTCGGTGCGGGAGAGCACCGGCAGGATCGTGTTGAAGGGCAGGCAGATGCTGGCCAGGCACTCCTCGGCGCCGATCTTCATGTCGAAGGTGGCGATCACGCAGGCGTCACCGGGCTGGTGGGTGCGCAGGAACTGCGCGTTGTACTCGATGTCCTTGAGCTTGGGCTGGAGTTCGACCAGGTTCTCGAAGCCGTACCGCAGCTCGCCGAGCATCCGCTCCAGCAGGCCGCGCAGCAGGGGCATCTCGACCTCGGTCAGCGGCCGTTCCGGCTGGGGACCGCCAGGCCCGCCCAGCATGTGATCGATAGCGGACATCACGGCCGAGGTAGACATCTCCATGAGAGCCGAGCCCGGGAGCGGGTCGAGGACCACGACGGCGATCACCGTGGGGTTGTTCAGGGACGCCACGTACTCGTCGTAGTTCAGCTGCTCGATCGAGACCAGGCTGACGCTGCTCACGGCGCGCAGCCGGGTGGTCAGCAGGGTTCCGCAACTTCGGGCGTACGTCTCGAAGGCCATCTGCAACGTACGGACGTGCTCGCGGGACAGCTTGATGGGACGGCGGAAGTCGTACGGGGCCGGCCCTGCGCCCTGTCCACGACGCGACATCCGACCCGGGGAGCGTGCGGCGGTGGTCACGTTGTCCCCATCGGCTCGTTTCCGGAACGGCTGAGCCGGAGCGCCGTTTCATCCCCTTAAACGCGTTTCGGGCGGGTCCACCGAAGTGAACCCGCCCGAAGCGTGCGTCTTACTGGGTCACGAACTGCGTGTAGTAGATGCCCATGACCTCTTTGACCTTGTCCTTGGTCGTGTAGGCCTTCTCGATCTTCGCCAGGAGCTCTTCCTTGATCGCGGTGCGGCCCTTCTCGGTCTCCAGCTCGGCGACCTTCCGGCCGGTGTACTCGTCGATCGCCAGCTCGATCGCCTCGCTGGTGTCGACCGCCTCGGCCGCGTCAGCGGTCTGCTGCAGCGAGAAGGCCAGCTTCAGGTAGTGGCCGTCGGCCAGGTTGATCGTCAGCGCCTCGTCGATCGCGGTGACCACGCCCTTCTCCGGCGCGGCGGCCTCGGCGCTGTCGCCCTTCAGCATGAAGAACGCCCCGCCACCACCGCCCAGCAGCACCACGGCGGCGATCACGATGATCATCAGCATCTTCTTGGACTTCTTCGGCGCCTCGGCGGCGGGCGTCTGCTCGTTGCTCATATCGGAACTCCCCCTCAGTCGTGTGCGGTAGACGTGGTGCTGGACTTAGTCGTGCTTTCGGCCGCGGAAGCCGCGTCCTGAGCCGCCTTGGCCTGAGCCGAGGTCTGGCCGGTGTGCAACTTGCTGTCGGAGCCGGAGGCGGCCGGCAGAAGCGCGGCCTGGTCGGCGGTCAGAGTGGTCAGGACGACGATGTCGACGCGGCGGTTCATGGTGATCGACCGGGGGTCGGCCGGGTCGATCAGCGGCTTGGTGTCGGAGTTGCCGACGGCCGTCATGCGGTTCTTGGCGAGGCCCTTGCCGGTCAGGTAGCGGACCGTGGTCGAGGCACGGGCGGCGGAGAGCTCCCAGCCGCTCGGGTAGTACGTCGTCTGAGCCTTGAGCTGGTTGGTGTTGCCGTCGACCTCGATGTTGTTCGGCAGCTTCCGCAGGGTCGGCGCGATGGCGTCCAGGATCTTCTTGCCACCGGGCTTGAGCTCCGCCCGGTTGCCGGCGAAGACCACGTCGTTGGTGAGGACCGTGACCACCAGGCCGCGCCGGTCGATGGTGAACTTGACCGAGCCGAGCAGCTTCTGCGCGGCGAGCACGTCGGAGATCTGGTTCTCGATCTTCTTGAGGTTCTCGGCCTCCTTGGTGGCGGCCTGAGCGTTCTTCGAAGCCTTGGCGCGGTCCTCCGCGGCCATCGCCGCCTTGACCGCCTCCTGCTGCTTGGCCGTCAGGTTGGACGAGCCGGCCTTGCCGTCACCCGGGTTGGCGCCCGGGTCGATCTGGACGACCTCGGCGCTCTGACCGGCACCGTCCAGGGTCGAGGTCTGGCCCGAGAAGGCGGCGCTCTGCGCACCGAAGCCGGAGGAGAGACCGGCCGCCAACTCGGCGAACTTCTTCATGTTGACGTCACTCATCGAGTACAGGACCACGAAGAGAACGAACAGCAGGGTGAGCATGTCGGCGTACGACACGAGCCAGCGCTCGTGGTTGACGTGCTCCTCGTGCTCCTCATGACGCTGCTTACGCTTGCCCCCGCCTGAACTCATGCGTTACGCCGCCTTCTTGGTGTTCGCGGCCGCCTCGGCCTTCTTGGCCTCGTCCGGCGGGAGGAGGCTGCGGAGCTTCTGCGCCACCAGGCGCGGGTTGGAGCCGGCCTGAATGGCCAGGACACCGTCGACGACCAGCTCCATCTCCTCGGCCTCGATGCCGCTGAGGCGGTCGAGACGAGCGGCGAGCGGCAGCCAGAGAACGTTGGCGCTGAGCACACCCCAGAGGGTGGCGACGAACGCGGCGGAGATCGAGTGACCCAGCGTCTCCGGCTGGTTCAGGTTCTCGAGCACGTGCACGAGGCCCATGACCGTACCGATGATGCCGATCGTCGGGGCGTAACCGCCCATGTTCTCGAAGAGCTTCTTGCCGGCCTTGTCGGCCTTCTTCTTGGCCGCGATCTCGGCGTGCAGGACGTCGTGCAGCTCCTCCGGGTCGGTGCCGTCGATCGCCAGTTGAAGACCGCGCTTGAGGAAGGGGTGCTCCACGGTCTTGACCGCGTCCTCGAGGGCCAGCAGACCCTCGCGGCGGGCCCGCTCGGCCAGCTTGACGATGCTGTCGACCAGCTGCGTGGGCGGCGTGACCTTGGCCAGGAACGCCTTCTGGAGGTTCTTGCCGATGCCCGTCGTGTCCTTGAGGACACCGCCGGCCATACCGGCCATGAGCGCTCCACCGAACACCAGCAGCATCGAGGGGATCAGGATGATGGAGGCCGGTGAGCCGCCCTCCAGGATCTGCACCGTGAAGATGATGATGAAGGCAACAACTACACCGACGATCGTTGAGATATCCATGTTCAGCGGTCCTTCCGGTGCAGCGTGAGCACCTGGGCGTCGTGGTCGTCGTCAGACGGAATGGCGGCGGCCGCGGGCTGGGCCTCGAGGCGGGAAGCTTGGGAGATCAGCGAGGCGCGGTAGTGGCGCACTGAATCGATGAACTCGGGCACTGACTCGGCAATGACGTACTTGGTGCCGTCTACCAGGGTGATGACCGTGTCGGGCGTGCACTCGGCGCGCTCGATCAGGTCGGGGTTGAGGGCGAACACGGCACCGTTGATGCGGGTTACAAGGATCACTGTCATCCGTCCTTGGGTGGTGGTGTGGTCCTGGGCTGTAGGACCCTCCGTGGCCCTTCACCGTGTACTTCGGCGACCTGACGGTTGCCGATGAGATCCATACGGTCGCGCTTCGGGTGCAGCCGATCGGTTACACAGAACGGCCGGGACAGGCACTCAAGTGCCCGTCCCGGCCGCCGGCCGGACTGCTGCTACGACTAGCGCTTCATGCTGACGAGCTCCTGCAGGAGCTCGTCGGAGGTCGTGATGACGCGGGAGTTGGCCTGGAAGCCACGCTGGGCGATGACCAGGTTGGTGAACTCCTGGGCCAGGTCGACGTTCGACATCTCGACGGCGCCACTGATCACCTGGCCGAGGCCGGAGCTGGTGGGTGTGCCGACCTGGGCCAGGCCGGAGTTGACGGTCGAGCGGTACATCGAGTCACCGGTCTTCTCGAGACCGTTCACGTTCTTGAAGGTGGCCAGGGCGACCTGGCCGAGCACCTTCTTCTGGCCGTTGCTGAAGGCGCCGATGATCTGCCCGGTGTCCGACACGGTGTACGACAGCGAGGCCAGCGTGCCGGCCGCGTTGCCGTTGGAGTCGGAGACCCGGGCCTCGGTGAGGCCGTGGAACATCGTCAGGTCGGCGCCGTCGACGGTGAGCTCGTCGTTGAGGTTCGAGTTGAGATCCGAGAGACCGGAGAAGGACAGGGTCTTCGCCGTGTCGGCGAGCTTGCCCGCCGTGAACTCCAGGACGCCGCCGTTTTCCGTCATCGGCTTGGCCGTCGCCGAATTACCTGACACACCAACGCTGACCTCGTACTTCCCGGGGTCCTCACCGGCCTCGGTGGTGCGCTTGAAGTACGCCGAGAGGCTGACCGGGGTGCCGAACTTGTCGAACGCCTTGAACGGGATCTCGATCGGATCCAACGTCGAGACGTCGGTGACGCCCTCGGGCACGTCGAAGGTCAGATTGCCCTTCATCTCGATCTTGTCGGTGGGCTTCGGGTCGATGCTCTGGCCGAGCGGCATCTTGATGTCGTCCGGCTTGCCCGCCGGGTTGACCACACCCTTCTCATCGGCGGTCCATCCCTGCACAGGCTCACCGGTGGCGGTGGACAGCGTGCCGTTGGCGTCGAAGAAGAACGAGCCGGCCCGGGTGTACAGCTCCTCCTGGCCGCGGCGGGTGATGAAGAAGCCGTCGCCCTGGATCATCATGTCGCCGGCCTTACCGGTCGTCTGCGCCGATCCCTGGCTGAAGTTGGAGGTGATGCCGGCGTTGCGGACGCCGAGGCCGACCTGGGCCGGGTTGGTGCCGGCCATGCCGTCCTGCGGCGAGCCGGCGGCGCCGACCATCTGGCTCAGCGTGTCCTGGAACTGCACGGAACTGGCCTTGTAACCGACGGTGTTGACGTTCGCGATGTTGTTACCGGTGACGTCCATCATCATCTGATGGGCGTGCAGGCCACTGATGCCCGAGTAGAGAGAGCGCAGCATGAGTTGGGTCCTTCGCGGTGAAGAGGGACTACGGCTTGGGTGTCTCTGAGGTCTTGTCCGTCGGCGCGGCCTTCGGCGCCGGCGCCGGCGGTGCCGCCGGTGCCGCGAGCGGCGCGGTCATCGCGGCCGCCTGGGCCGCGGCGTCCGCCTGCGTCTGGACTTCCATGACCTTGGACAGCTGTACGTCCGTGTTCCCGACCCGCAGAGTCGGTTCGCTGTCGCCGTTGAGCTTCGCTGCCGATATGACTCCCGTGAACTTGGCACCGTTGTCGTCCATGTAGGTGACCGTCTTGCCGACCAGGGAGCTGGCACCGACGAGTTGCTGGGCCTTGAGCATGTCGGCCACCTCACCCAGCTTCTCGACCTGGGTGAACTGCGCCGTCTGGGCCAGGAACTGGGTCGAGTCGGCCGGCTTGCTGGGGTCCTGATACTTCAGCTGGGCCACCAGCAGCTTGAGGAAGGTGTCCTTGTCGCCGAGCGACTTGGGTTTCTCGGGAACGCCGGCCTTGGCCGCGGCCGCCGCGGCCCCCGCCGCGAATGTCCCCGATGGTCCCGTGGAGCCGGAAGTCGGTGAGGTCATCACGCACTCCTGTCCTGATAGCTAGCTCGAACTACGCTTCGACAGGTCTGCGGCTTTGCTTAGCCCCAAAAACAATCGTGGGGCCGCCCCGAGAGAGGCGGCCCCACGATTTCCTGCTTCGTCAGATCACGGTGCGAGGGAAAGGCTGAACTTTCCCTTTCCGTAGCGGTTGACCTCGACCATGAGGTCGACCCGCCGGCCGAGGGCCATGAGGTGGGCGCGGGCGTCCGCCGGCAGCGGGTCGCCCGGGTAGATCACCTGGTACATCTTGATGTGCGGGCCACCCTCGCGGTTGAGGAGGCTGGTCAGCACGTTGCAGAGCTCGAAGACGTTCTCGGCGAGGTTCGGGAACAGTTTCTTCTCGTCGATGCTGTCCTCGGCGGCGCCGGCCGGCAGGAGGCCGAGGGCGGCGCCGGCGTTGGCCGACAGATTGAGATCCATCCCGAGCACGCCGTAGATCTGCTGTGCGTTGTCGGTGAAGATGGCGATCGTCGAGGTGTTCACCTCGTCCGCGGAGAGCGGGTCGCCGGGGCTGACGGTCACTTCCCGGCCGAGCAGGTCCTCGAAGAGGTTGCGAACGGCCAGGGTGCCTGGAAGAACCGAGACATCAGACATGTCGTAATCATCCCAAAATAGGAGCGAAGACCTCATCGAATCGCTCAGCCGAGAAGGGCTTCACGATGAAAAAAAGTGCACCGGCGGCATCGGCCTGATCTTTCATCTCAGGCGTGCTCTCCGATGTCACGAAACCGAACTTGATGTCGTTGCCGGCGGCACGGAGTTGCCGCAGCACCTCGATGCCCGTCATTCCGGGCATGTTCCAGTCCGACAGAACCAGATCCGGGTTCTCCGACTTGGCCATGTCGAACGCCTGCTGGCCGTCCGCGGCCTCGATCAGCTCATGGTCACCGAAGCCGGCCTGACGGAGTGTGCGGACCACGATCTGCCGCATCACCCGACTGTCATCAGCGATGAGAATCTTCATTCCGCGCCCTCCTTGTTGTCGCCGCGGCTATGCCACATGGAAATGGACACCGGTTCGCCGTCCCAGACCCCGTAGACGCCACTGATGCGTTCGGTGTTGGGAAAGCGAGCGGTCGATTCGGGCGCGAGCACCACCTGCGGCAGCGAGAGCAGCGCTCCCGGGGGCAGCATGGCCTTCACGTTGCCACCAACGATGTTGGCGAGTTCACCGAGCACATCCGACACGTCCTCCTCGCTGACCTCGTCCATTTCCATGGCGAGGAACGCGGCGGCGGCGCGGCGCGCCGCCGACGTCGAGGAGGCGTAGACGATGTGCCCGGTCCATGATCCGGTGATGGAGACCGAGGAGTGCACCTCGGAAGGCTGGTTCTCGTCGTACGTCGGGATCAGGGGGCTGATGCCCTCCGGATCCAGGTACGACTCCCACACCTGTTCCACCATCTCCGTGAGGTCGTTCTCATTGACCTCGACTTCGACGCTCATGAATTCGCTCCGGTCGGCACGAGGCCCAGCAGGGCCAGCTTTTCGATCATGGCGCCCTCGGTGAAGGGCTTGATCACGTACTCGTGGGCGCCCGCGGCGAGCGCCCGTACGATCTGGCTCTGTTCGCTCTCGGTGGTGACCATGACCAGCGTCATCTCACGCAGACGCGGGTCGGCCCGGACGTTCGTCACGAACTCGAGCCCGTTCATGTTGGGCATGTTCCAGTCGATGAGAGCCAGTTCGGGCACCTCATCCAGGGTGGCCAGCAGGTCCAGGGCCTCCCGGCCGTCGCCTGCCTCCAGTGCCTCGAAGTTCAGCTTCGAGACAATGCGCTTGAGGATCATGCGCATTGCGCGGGAGTCGTCGATCACCATGGCGCGCATCGCGGCTTCATCCCCTTCTCGCGGCGCCCGCGGGCGCTCCGGTACGGACTCGGTAGGCGGACGTGCGGCCGGCGGCCACCCGCTCGTAGTTGTCGTCGATCCCGATCGTGGTCTCGGCCGCGCCCAGGAACAGCCAGCCGTCGGGCCGTAGCACCTTGGCCATGTTCTGGAGCACGTTGCGCTTGGTGGCGACGTCGAAATAGATCAGGACATTGCGTAGGAAGATCACGTCGAACGGCTGCATGGCCGGGAACGGCGCGGTCAGGTTCATCAGCTTGAACGACACGTTGCGGCGCAGTTGCTGGCTGATCCGCCAGTGCGCGCCGGCCCGCTCGAAGTACTGCACGAGCTGCTGGGCCGGCAGACCACGGTTCACTTCGACCTGGCTGTACTCGCCGGTCTCGGCACGCTTGACCATCTCGGTGGAGATGTCGGTTCCCATGATCTCGTACGACCATCCCGGCGGCAGGTTCTCCTGGAGCAGGATGGCCAGGCTGTACGCCTCCTGGCCGCTGGAGCTGGCCGCCGACCAGATCCGCACCTTGCGGTTCGCGGTGCGCGACTTGATCAGCTCGGGAAGGATCACGTCGGTCAGCGCCGCGAACGGCTCCCGGTCCCGGAACCACGAGGTCTCGTTCGTGGTCAGCGCGTCGATGATCTTGCGCTGGTTCTGCGGGTTCGGGCGGCGCTGGAGTTCCGCCAGGAACTCGTTGACGTTGGGCGCCCCGACGGCCCGGGCGACCGGGATGAGCCTGGCCTCGACCAGGTACTCCTTGCCCGGGGCGAGCACGATCGAGGCCTCGCGGCGCACCAGCTGCGAGACGAAGGCGAACTCGGCTTGCGAGAGAGTCATCGGGCCACCGCCGCCGACCGGCTGCTCTTGATGCGGTTGACCAGGTGGGCCGAGATCCGGTCGAGCGGAAGGATCTCATCCGCCAGCCCGGCACCGACGACCGCGCCCGGCATGCCCCACACCACCGAGGTGGCCTCGTCCTGCGCCAGCACCTCGGCGCCCGCGTCTCTCAGCACTTTCGCACCACCTCGTCCATCGTGTCCCATTCCAGTCAGCACGGTCGCGTACGCCGAAGCGCCGTAAAGGGCCGCCACCGACCGGAACATCACGTCCACGGCCGGGCGGCAGGAGTTCTCCGGCGGCGCGCCGCTGAGCTGGGTCAGCGTCGCGGTGCCCCGGCGGTGGAACACCAGGTGGTTGTCACCCGGTGCGATGTACGCCCACCCGGGCGTCAGCTCCATCCCGTCACCGGCCTCGACCACCCGCAGCGGGGTGCTGCGGTCCAGTCGCTCGGCGAACATCTTGGTGAAGACGGGCGGCATGTGCTGGGTGACCACGATCGGCACGGGAAAGTCCGCGGGCAGGCCCTGCAGCACCTTGGTGAGCGCGTCGGGCCCGCCGGTGGAGGAGCCGATGCACAGGATGTCGATCCGGCCGCCCGCTCCGGCTTTCTTGGCGGGACGGGCCGGGGCCGCTCCGGGTGGCGCCGCGCCGGGTCGTCCCGGTCCGGCCGGCGGCAGGCCGGCCCGGGGCGGGGCCGCGCCGGGCCGGGTGGGGGTGGCCGGGCGGGCCGGCGCGGTGGCGCCGGGGCGGGCCGGGGCGCTCGGCGGTGCGGCGCCCGGGCGCTTCCGGCCGGCCAGCGCGTAGATCTTGGGGACGAGCTCGTTGCGTACGGCCGCGATCGACTCGTTCACGGACCCGACGTTGCTGGGCTTTGTGACGTAGTCGGTGGCGCCGGCCGAGAGCGCCTCCAGCGTCGCCGTCGCGCCCGCGGCCGACAGCGTACTGAACATGATCACCGGGATGTGCTTGTGACGCTTGCGCAGCTCACGGACCGCCTCGATGCCGTCCATCTGCGGCATCTCGATGTCCATGGTGATGACGTCGGGCTTGAGCTGGTCGATCTTGGCCTGAGCCAGCTGGCCGTTCGACGCCGTGCCGACGACCTCGATGTTCTCCGCTCCGCCCAGAGCGTCCACGATCAAACGCCGGACCACCACGGAGTCGTCCACGACGAGGACCGAAATCATCTGACCACCTCCTCTCACCCGAGCCACGCGGGGCCGAGAGCGGCGACGACAGGTGCGAGAAGGCGATGGGCGGTGGAGGTATCCAGCAGATCCCGCACCACCAGCGCCTGCACCGCGCCGCTGAGCATGTTCCAGACACCGCCGGCCCGGTCGGCCAGCGGAATCGCGGCCGTGTCGACGGCCTGTACCAACAGCATCTGCGCCGCGGCGGCGGTGCGGACCCGATCGGAGAGATACGCCGCCCAGGAGGCGGAATGCACCGCCGGCGACCAACCGCCGGCGTTGCGGCGGGCGTCCTCCGCCGAGGCCACCAACCGGCTGAGATCCGATGAGCGCAGCGAGCGCAACCGGTCGAGCAGCGCGGAAACCGTGTAGTGGTGCGGGCCGAGGTCGATCGGCGCGCCGGTGGGCAGCCGGCGCATCGCCGCCACCCAGCCCGCGCCCAGCCGCCGGCGCGTGTCCGAGTCGAGGACCTCGCGCAGATAACTGGCCACGGCCGCGTCGCAGATCAGGCCGGTGGCCGCGGCGGCCACCTCGGTCTGCGTCGCGTCCCGGCCGGTGCCGGTCCACGTCCAGGCCATCACGTCGTACCGCACGCAGGTCAGCAGCGCGTCGACCGAACCGATCGGCGCGCGCTCGACCAGGGCCAGGCTGCCCGCCGGGTCGTCCTTGGACATGCCCTTGAGCGAGGGCATCCGGCGGGCCGCGCTCTCCACCTCGACCCAGAGCGGGCCGCGGACCCCCTCGTCGGGCAGGCGCTCGGCCAGCACCGGCAGATCGTCCACGCTCAACCGGAGTCCGCGCAGCACGACCTCGGCCGTCGCCGACCCGCCGCTGAGGCGGGTCAGGTCGAAGCCGAGCACCGGCGCGCTGACGAGGCTGTACATCAGGTGGTGGCGCGGTGCGTGTCGACGGCCTGGTTGACGTCCAGGGCCAGCATGAGCCGGCCGTCCAGCTTGAACGTGCCCACCACCAGCTCCCGGGTCGGCCCGCTGAGCGTGTCCGGTGGCGGCTCGAACGTCGCCTCGTCGAGGTCGACCACCTCACCGATCTTGTCGACGACCAGACTGACCGGCTCGCCGTCGCCGCGCAGGATCACGTTCATCACCGGGCCCTGCAACGCCTTGCGGACCAGCCCCAGCTGGACCCGGAGGTCGACCGCGGCGATCACCTGACCGCGCAGGTTGAACAGCCCGCCGACGGCCGGCGGCGCGAGCGGCACCGGGGTGTACTCGTTGTACGAGAGCACCTCCTGCACCGTGTGCACCTCGACGCCGAAGAGCTGGTCGGCCACCTCGAAGGTGGCGAACTGCCGGCTCGCCATCTCAGGCCTCCACCAACATCTCGTCGTTCTCCAGGTCGGTGTAGAAGTTCGGATCGGCGGCGAGGATCGCGCGGCGGACGTCCAGCAGCTCGGTCACCCGTTGCTGGATCACCGCGGTGCCGACCAGGCCGTCCTCCTCCGCGTCGCGGCGGGCCGTGGTCGAGTTCTCGGCGATGTCGACGATCCGGTCGACGACCAGGGCGACGCTGCGGCCACCCTCGCTGTAGACGACCACCGACACGGTGTCCCCTTCGGGCTCTTCGCCGTACGCGCCGAGCAGGTGGGACAGGCGCACGAGGGGCAGGATCTGCCCTCGGTACTGGACCACCTCCCGCGAGCCGGCGTGCTCGATGCGGTCGCGCGGGAACTCCTCGAGCCGGGTGACCGTGTCCAGCGGGATCGCGACCCGCCGCTCGCCCACCGCGGTGACCAGCAGACGTTCGCCGGTGCCGCCCACACCCGCCGCCCGCGACGACGAGTCCATGCCCTTGCGTTCGGCGTCGGCGGCCAGGTGGCTGCGGCGGGCCAGCGACGAGACGTCGAGGATCAGGCCCACCTTTCCGTCGCCCAGGATGGTCGCGCCGGCGTACAGGCCGATGTCCTTGAGGCGGCTGTTCAGGGCCTTGACCACGACCTCCTCGGTGTTCAGGACCCGGTCGACGACCAGTCCGAACCGCCGGCCGTCGGCCTGCAGCACCATGATGTAGACACCCTGGTCGCCGGCCACCTCGAAGCCGAGCGCCTTGTCCAGGCGCACCAGCGGGAGCAGCTTGCCGCGCAACCGGTAGACGGGCGCGCCCGACGCGTACTCGATCTTCGTCGACTGCCCGTCGATGAAGACCAGCTCGAGCACCGCCACCTGCGGAACCACGTAGCGCTGGTCGCCGCAGTCGACGGTGAGCGCCTGGATGATGGCGAGCGTGAGCGGGATGGTGAGCCGCCAGACCGTGCCCTCGCCGGGCGTCGAGTCGACGCTGACCGCGCCGCCGATGTTCTCGATGTTGGTCTTGACGACGTCCATGCCGACACCGCGGCCGGAAACGTTGGTGACCTTGGCCGCGGTGGAGAAACCGGGCTGGAACACCATAGCCATGATGTCGCGCTTGTCCATGTTGGGGATCTGCTCGGCGCGCAGCAGGCCGTTCTCCACGGCCTTCTGGGCGATCCGCTCCACGTTCAGGCCGGCGCCGTCGTCGGCGACCTCGACCGCCACGTGCCCACCCTCGTGATAGGCGCGCAGGGTCAGCGTGCCCTCGGGGCCCTTGCCGCTCGCCTGGCGGCGCTCCGGGTCCTCGATGCCGTGGTCGACCGCGTTGCGCACGAGGTGGGTCAGCGGGTCCTTGACCGCCTCGAGCAGGCTCCGGTCGAGCTCGGTCTCCTTGCCCTCCATGACCAGCTCGACCTTCTTGCCGAGCGAGTTCGAGAGGTCGCGGACGACTCGGGGCAGCTTCGACCAGATGTGCTCGATGGGCTGCATGCGGGTCTTCATGATGCCCTCTTGCAGCTCACTGGTGATCATGCCGAGCCGCTGGGCGCTGCGCACGAGCGTGGCGTCGCCGATCTCCATGACGCCCCGGACCAGCTGGTTACGGGCGAGCACCAGCTCACCGACCATGTTCATGAGGGTGTCGAGCAGGTCGACGTCGACGCGGATGGCGCTGTCGGCGATGCTGCGCTTGGGCGCCTGCTGCTGCAGGGCCTCGTTGACCGCGGCCGGCTGCGCCTTGCCCTCGTCGAGCAGGATCGTGCCGAGCTTGCGCTCGTCGCCCTCGATCTGCTGCTGGAGCGCGGAGCTGACGTCGGCCGGCTGGGCCGCCCCCGACTCGACCAGGATCTCGCCGACCGGCTTGCGCTGGTTCTCCACCGGTTCCGGAGCGGGCCGGGCGGGTGTCTCGGCGATCGGCTCGGGCGCCTCGGCCTCGGCCGCCGGCTCGGCGGCGGCCTCCGCGCCCTCGCCGCCCTCGGCGGCCGGTGCGGCGGCGGCCGGCTCGGCGCCGGCGTTCATCTGCGCGTGGACCTGCGCGATGATGCTCTCGATGTCGACGTCGCCCTCGTTGCTGTTCTCCTCGATGGAGGCGAGGATCGAGCGCACACCGTCGATCGTGGCCAGCAGTGTGGTGATCGTCGACGGCGTGACCGGCATGACGCCGTCGCGCAACTTGGACAGCAGTGACTCGCCGGCATGGGCGAGCGTCTCCAGGCGTGTGAACGCCAGGAAGCCGCTGGTGCCCTTGATCGTGTGAATCGCCCGGAAGATTCGGGAGATCAGATCGCGGGAGTTGGGCTCCTGCTCCAGATCCACCAGGTCACGGTCGATCTGGTCCAGGTTCTCGTGGCTTTCCATGAGGAATTCGCCGACGATTTCACCAAGATCTTCCACGCTTACTACCTCCTGCTCGCCTTCCCACAGCCCTCATCGACGGTTAGCCGCGTCATCTGAGGACACCCGGAGGTCGACCGAATGGGAAATTTCAGCCCTCTCCGCCCGGACGGCGGTAGCGGTAGCCGAACCCGCGTACGGATTCGATGGGTGAGTCGTCGGGATCGGACCAGCCGAGCTTGCGGCGCAGCCGCAGGACGGCGAACTTCACCCGTTCCTGGCCGATGCCGGTGGGGTCGTCCCACGCCTGCGTCAGCAGCTGATTGGGGCTGAGAACCGCGCCGGCGTGCCGGACGAGGGCGTTCAGCAGCCGGAACTCGGTGGGCGTCAGACGCTTCTCATCGCCCTTGACGTAGACCCGGCGCTTGGTCGGGTCGAGATGCACCAGCCCGTCGTCGTAGACCTGGCTGGCCCAGCTGTTCTGCCCACTGGACGAGCGGCGCAGCAGGGCCTCGACCCGGGCCAGCAGCTCGTTGTTGGCGAACGGTTTGGTGAGGTAGTCGTCGGCCCCGCCGCGCAGGCCGCGGACCTTCTCCGCCTCCTGCCCGTGCGCGGTCAGCACGAGCACCGGCACGTCCGAGACGTCCCGCAGGCGCTCCAGCACCTGCCAGCCGTCCATCTCGGGCAGGCCGACGTCGAGCACCACCAGATCGGGGTGTTCGGCGTACGCCTCCTTGAGCCCGGTCCGGCCGTCGCCGGCATGCGCGACCTCGTAACCCGCACGGCTGAAAAGCAACCGCAGAGCGAGCGCGATATCCGGATCGTCCTCGACCACGAGTAGGCGACTCATGCTGTGCTCACCCTGCCCCCACCCCTCGCTCGCGCTCTCGCCGCCGGGCACGACGGTTCGACCGGCTACGCCGGGTCGGCGTCCGGTGAACTGTCGATGTCTTGCTCGGCGTCACTCGCGCGACCGCGAGCTTCGGAATCAACCGCGCAAACCCACGATAGCGTGATGTCACGGCCTATTTACGGACAGTCACAGTTTAGCGGGCTAATCGCCCGCCGGGGCGGGTTCTCCGCGCCCGCCGAACGACCGCCCCCACCCCCGGCCACGCTCGCAATCCCCTCAGCGTGACACGGAATCCGACGTACATTCCGGTTTCGGGCAAATAAGGGACGTACGCCCGATAAGCCGCTGCGATAGGCCAGGTGGGCGACTCGGCCCACGCATTCGGGGATTGGGGGCAACCGTGCTGCGACGTCTCTTACCGCTCGCCGTCACTCCGGCTCTTCTGCTCACGGCGGCCGAGCCGGCCCAGGCGGAAGTGCCGACGCTACCGGTGGCCCCGGCGGTCCTGATGTCGCAGGTGGTCACCATGACCAACCAGCAACGGTCGGCCAACGGCTGCGGCCAGCTCACCGTCGACCGGGAGCTGATCGTCGCCTCGGTGCGGCAGAGCTACTACATGGCCCGGACCGGCCGGTTCAGCCACGTCTGGAACGACGGCACCACCTTCGTGCGCCGCTCGCACCAGGCCGGCTACGAACAGCCGTCCGGCGAGAACATCGCCTGGGGATACCGGACCGCCGGCGAGGTCGTACGCGCGTGGATGGCGAGCCCGCGGCACCGCGCCAACATGCTCAACTGCGGCGCCCACTCGATCGGCACCGGCGTCGTCTACGCCGCCAACGGAGTCCCGTACTACACCCAGGTCTTCGGCTGGGAGTGACCCATCCGACCACCCCACCGCCGCCCTTGACCGGACTGAAGGCTCCCCTAGATCTCGCAGTTGATGAGCACCGGCTCGGGGTGCAGCTCCACCCCGAAACGGCCGCGGACACCGTCGCGGACCGTACGGGCCAGGGCGAGCAACGACTCCGTCGTACCCGTGCCGCGGTTGGTCAGCGCCAGCGTGTGCTTGGTGGAGATGGAGACGCCGTCGCCAGCGAAGCCCTTGGGGAAGCCGGCGTTCTCGATCAGCCAGGCCGCCGGGATCTTCACCGAGCCGTCGGCGGCCGGCCAGTGCGGAGCCTCGAGACCGAGGACCGCCCACTCCTCGGCGCTCACCACCGGGTTGGTGAAGAAGGAACCGACCGACCAGGTGTCCTTGTCGTCGGGGTCCAGGACCATGCCCTTGCCCGCGCGCAGCTTCAGGACGGTGTCGCGGGCCTGGCGCAGCGGCACCCGGTCGCCGGCCTCGACGCCCAGGTTGCGGGCGAGCTCGGCGTAGCGGATCGGGGCCGACTCGTCCGAGCGCTCCAGGCGGAAGTCGACCTCGAGCACCACGTAGCGGTCGTTGTGCTTGAAGACGCTGGCCCGGTAGGCGAAGCCGCACTCCTCGGGCGTCATCGCGCGGACCGTACCGGTGCGCCGGTCGTACGCGTGCACGGCCACGATCGTGTGCGCCACCTCGGACCCGTACGCGCCGACGTTCTGGATCGGGGTGGCGCCGGCCGAGCCCGGGATGCCGGAGAGGCACTCGAGCCCCGAGTAACCGTTCTCCACGGCGTACGACACGAAATCGTCCCAAGGCTCCCCCGCGGCAACCCGCAGCACCCCCGGCTCCACCTCGCGAACGCCTCGCGTGCGAATCAGCACGACAGTGCCGTCGAAGCCCTTGTCGCCGATGACGACGTTGCTGCCGCCCGCCAGAAGGAGGATCGACGAGGACTTACGTACCGAAGCAACCAATTGGTCCGTTTCGGTGGCCACCGTGAGGTCGCCGGAGGGCCCGCCGAGGCGTAGCGTCGTGTACGCCGACAGGTCGGTTTGCGGTGCGGCACTAAGGTCATGCACGGCACCAACCCTAGGCTCACGAGTTTCGGGACATCTCATCGGCGGTCCGGTGGAGCGGAGAGCATCGCGATGAACAGGCTGCACGCGACGAAGGACTTCTGGCTCGCGGCGCTGCGGGCTGACAGCCCCGCGCTGCAGGACGCTGTCGCCCAGGCGGGCCCGGAGGCCGCGGGTTCCCTGGTCGAACGAGTGACCTCCTATCTGCGCTTCGTCCGCGACTACACGCCGCGCGGCGTCACCACCCGGCCCGAGGAGCTGCCGCTCCCGCCCCGCCCCGACTGGGAGACCCAGCTCGACGGCCTGCGCCGCGAGCTGACCGGCACCATCGAGACGCTCGAGGCGGTCGAGGCCGACCTGCCCGCCTGGAACTGGGCGCCGCAGGCCAAGACGGCCGGTTTCTGGCATCGCCGCACGGCGCACGAGATCTCGCTGTCCCGCTGGGACGCCGAGCTCGCCGTGGGCCGGCCCACCCCGATCGAGACCAAGCTGGCCGCCGACGGCATCGGTGAAGTGCTCGACACCTGGCTGCCGGCCGGCCGGCGCACGGGCCCGACCGACCTGCGCGGCGTGGCTCAACTGGTGGCCAGCGACGCCGGTCATGAGTGGTTCGTCCGGTTGCGCGGCATGGGTGTGGCGCTGCTCGACACCAGCACGATCCTCGACGACGACGACCATCACGCCCGCGCCCAGGCCACCGGCACCGCCAGTGACCTGCTGCTGGTGCTGATGGGGCGCCAGCGCACCGACCGCCTGGTCGTCACCGGAGACCCTCGGCTGATCTCCGCCCTGCAGGCTGGGTAGCCGCTTAAATTCGACTTACGGAACATCCAGGGACCGATTTCGTCCCTATGATGAACCGGTTAAGTTCGAATGACGAGCAGCACACCCAGGAAGCGGGGAACGCATGACGGCAACCGTCACAACGTCGGCCCAGCCGGCCCTCGCCGGGATCACCTTCCCCGACGGCTTCATCTGGGGCGCCGCCACGGCGTCGTACCAGATCGAGGGCGCGGCGCGGGAGGACGGTCGCGGCCCGTCCATCTGGGACACCTTCAGCCGTACGCCGGGACGCGTCTACCGCGGCCACACCGGCGACGTCGCCTGCGACCACTACCACCGCTACGTCGACGACGTGGCGCTGATGGCGGACCTGGGCCTGAAGTCGTACCGGTTCTCCGTCGCCTGGCCGCGCATCCAGCCCGACGGCAACGGCCCGGTCAACGCGGCCGGCCTCGACTTCTACGACCGCCTCACCGACGAGCTCCTCGGCAAGGGCATCGACCCGGTCGTCACGCTCTACCACTGGGACCTGCCGCAGACCCTCGAGGACCGCGGCGGCTGGCCCAACCGGGAGACCGCGGAGGCCTTCGCCGAGTACGCGGCGATCGTGTACGGCCGGCTCGGCGACCGGGTCGGCACCTGGACCACGCTGAACGAGCCGTGGTGCTCGGCCTACCTGGGATACGGCAGCGGCGTCCACGCGCCCGGACGGCAGGAGCCCACGGCCGCCCTGGAGTCGGTGCACCACCTGCTGCTCGGCCACGGCCTGGCGGCCCGGGCCCTGCGCTCGGCCGGCGCCCGCAACGTCAGCATCACGCTCAACCCGGCCGTCGTCTTCCCGGTCGACCCGGAGAACCCGACCGACCGCGAGGCCGCCCGGATCATCGACGGCCTCTCCAACCGGATCTTCTTCGACCCGCTGCTCAAGGGCGAATACCCGGCGGATGTGCTCGAGCACATCTCCCGGTTCACCGACCTGTCGTACATCAAGGACGGTGACCTGGAGACGATCAACGCGCCGATCGACGTGCTGGGGATCAACTTCTACCAGCCGGCGTACGTGTCGGCGAAGCCCGGAACCCCGGCCTCGCTCGACCAGCCGGGCAGCGAAGGCATCGCCTACCGCGCGCCGGACGGCCCGGTGACCGACATGAACTGGCTCATCGAGCCGGCCAGCCTCACCAGCCTGCTCAAGCGGATCCACGAGGACTACCCCGGCACCCCGGTGATGATCACCGAGAACGGCGCCGCGTACCCCGAGGGACCGTCGGCCGACGGCGAGGTCCACGACACCCGCCGCGTCGAGTACCTCGACGGCCACCTGCGTGCCTGCCATGATGCCCTGGCGGCCGGTGTCGATCTGCGCGGTTACTTCGTCTGGTCGCTGATGGACAACTTCGAGTGGGCCGAGGGGTACCGCAAGCGCTTCGGGGTCGTGCACGTCGACTACGCCACCCAGCAGCGGACCCTGAAGGACAGCGCGAAGTGGTACCGGGAGGTGATCCGGCGCAACGGTATCGAGGCGCCGGGTACTGACGAAGGGTGATCCTCAGTGGTGACGCGGGAGCGGCCGACCCTGGAAGAAGTGGCGCGCCGCGCCGGGGTGTCCCGGGCGACCGTCTCCCGCGTCGTCAACGGATCGACCTCGGTGGCCGCCGGAATCCGGGAGGCGGTCAACCGGGCCGTCGACGAGCTCGGCTACGTGCCCAACCAGGCCGCCCGGAGCCTCGTCACCCAGCGCACCGAATCGATCGCGCTGATCCTGCCGGAGACGGCGAACCGGGTCTTCTCCGACGACCTGTTCTTCCCCGCGATCATCCGCGGCGCCGGCGTCGAGCTCGAGGCGGCCGACAAACAGCTCGTCCTGATGATGGCCGGCTCGGCCCGCAGCCACGACCGGGTGGAGAGGTACGCGGTCGCCGGCCACGTCGACGGCGTCATGTTCGCCTCGATGCACGGCGCCGACCCGCTGCCCGGCACGCTGGTCCGCCTGGGCATTCCGGTGATCTGCAGCGGCCGCCCGATCGGCGGCGCCGACGTGCCCTATGTGGACGTCGACCATTTCGGCGGTGTCGCCGCGGCCGTACGCCACCTGGTCGCCGGCGGCCGCAAGCGCATCGCCACCATCGCCGGCCCGCAGGACATGGTGGCCGGCATCGACCGGCTCGCCGGCTATCGCGCCACATTGGAGGAAGCCGGCCTCCCGCAGCGCACGGCGCTGGGCGACTTCACCCGCGAGTCCGGCCTGACCGCGATGCGTTCCCTGCTCGAGGCCGACCCGGCCCTCGACGCGGTCTTCGCGGCCTCGGACATGATGGCCCACGGCGCCCTGGCCGCCCTGCGCCAGGCGGGCCGGCGGGTTCCCGACGACGTGGCCGTGATCGGCTTCGACGACTTCGAGATCAGCCGCTACAGCGACCCTCCGCTGACCACCGTCCGCCAGCCCATCGCCGACATGGGCCGCACCATGGCCCGCCAGCTCCTGGGCCTGATCAACGGCGACCCGGCCCTCCCCGACGCCGTCGTTCTGCCGACCGAACTGGTGGTCCGCGACTCCGCCTGACGCCCGCACGGGTCAGAGGAAGCCGAGCTGCCGCGCCATGTCGTGATGAACCGAAACCAGTTCAGCGAGCGGGATCGGCTTACGAGACACCGCCGCCAGATCCTTGCCCTCCCTGGTCCAGGGCGGTGGCCAGGCGCTGATCCCCTGGTCCGGCGCGACGCCGGCCACTTCCGCCTCCCACCCCGGCCACCGCAATCCCGCGGAGAAGCCGTGCAGCGCACCGGTGAGCATGGCCTCGAGCCAATCGCCGTACCCGAGTTCCAGGTCTTGCCAGGTCAGATCGTCGGGCCCGAAATAGTGGATCGTCGGCCTCGCGCCGGGCTCCGCCGGCAACCAGGCGAACTGCCCGCCCATCACGTCGTAGGCAACGACCAGGCGTCCCGCCTCGACAGCAACACCCGGCAGCCCGTCGTGCCCGCCGCCCAGCACCCGCAGCCAACCGTGATCGACCACGAGCCCACCGCTGTTGGCGACCACCGCGCCGAGCCACGACCGGGTCGAAATCTCCAACGCGCCCAGGCAGTCCGCCGCCCGCCGAGGATCGGCCGGAAGCACCTCCACCGGACACGGAGCCTCCGCCACCAGCGCCGAAATCTCCGGCCAAGCCGACTGTTCCACGCCCTCAGCCTCGCACGAGGATCGTGGCCGCCGCGGCATCGAAACCCTTCCCTAGCGGGCGGGGCGCTGGTCCGCGAATCGCCCAGCGGACAGGTTCGCCGACGTCGGGTGGCCCAGGACCTCGCGGGAGAGCAGGGTGGCGCCGGCGATGGCGGCGGGCATCAGGAGGATGGCGCCCAGGGGGATCAGGAAGCAGCAGAAGACGGCGACGCCGAAGCCGAGGGCCAGGGCCTTGTTCTGTTTCAGCACCTCGCGGCGGTGGCGCAGGCGCCGGCCGCGGCGCTGGAACGGGACGCCGGTCAGTTCGACGGCCAGCAGCCAACCGCCGACGGCGCCACCCAGGACCGGGATCACCGTCTGGCCGACCAGCGGCAGGAAGCCGAGCAGGAACAGCGGGATGCCGACCAGGATGGACAGTCCGATCAGCCGCAGCGAGTCGACCAGGCTGCGGCCCAGCGACGCCCAGAAGCCGGCCTCGACGCCGTCGGGCACACCGCCGTACTGGTCCTCGACCAGCTCGGAGATGCGCTCGTAGAACGGGTCGCCGATGAGCAGGGTGACCGCCGTGAAGCTGAGCACGCCGAGCAGGCCGGCCACGCCCAGCAGGCCGGCGCCGGCGAGCACCTGCACCAGGTCGCCCCACGTCTCGCCCCAGTCGTCGGCGAACCAGGTGACCGCGTCGGAGAGCTGGGGCAGGAAGTCGATGAGGAAGAAGAGCGCGGTCGCGTAGAGCACGCCCGCGATCAGGGCCGGGATGAGGCCGAGCGCGAGCAGCTTGGGGCGGCGCAGCAGGATGCCCAGCCCGCGGGCGAGCAGCCCGGCTCCGATCAGGAACCTGCGGGCCGCTCCGAGCGGCTTTCCGGCGTCAACGTTCACGACCCGGAAGTCTAGGACCCGCCATCACGTCGCCGACGGGCCCGCAACGACGCGGCGGACTCGGGCTCACGACGCCGACGGGCTCGGGCTCACGACGCGGACGGGCTCGGGCTGGTGCTGGGGTCGGCCGACTCGCTGGGTGGCGGCGTTGTGGTGATCTCGGTGGGGGTCGGCACCGGCGGCAGGGTCAGCGGCGGCAGCGGCGACTCCGACGAGACGGTGGGTGCCGGGGTCGTCGGCGCGGGGGCCGTGGTCGTGGCGCTGGGCCGGACCGTCGTCGACGCGACCGGAGCGGCCGGGCCGGCCGACGTCGTAGCCGGGGCCGGGGCCGGCTGGTTCGGCCGGGGCGAGTACCGGACCGTGGTCAGCGGCGTGGTCCGCTCGGGTCGAGGCGCCGAGCCGAGGGCGCCCTCGCCGCCGGGGAGGCCGACCGCCGCCGGGCGCTTGGCCGGGGCGGCCAGCGACCATCCGATCGACACCGCGATCGGCAGACCCAGCGCCACGAGTCCGAAAAAAACTGATTTAGGGGATAACCGCACGCTTGAACAACAGGCGGACAGGCGCGAAAGGTTACGGCCCAGCGGGGAGAACGGGGTTGATCAATTCGGTGGGGCCCCGGTACTGTCCGCTGGCTCCCCTCTGTCGGGACGGGAGAGCACGCCCACGGGGGTACACATGAAGCTCGCATCCTTCCTTTCTCTGACCCTGGCCGCCGGCCTCGTCGGCACCGCCACTCCCGCGCTCGCGGCCGGCGCCGCGCCCGTCGGCAGCTACACCCTGGACAGTCTGGCCATCTGGCCCGGGCAGACGGTCACCCTCACCGAGACCGCGTTCAGCGACGACGACGTCACCGACCCGGCGCTGCTGACCCGCACCATCAACTGGGGTGACAACACCACCACGACCGCCGCCGCCGGCGAGACCTCGTGGACCCACAAGTACACGGCCGCCCGCAGCTACCCGGTCGCGGTCCAGCTGAGCGACGGCGAGGCGGCCGGCCCGGGCACCTTCCCCCAGGGGTCGACGGTCGCCGTGACCGCGCCGACCGGCACCTACTCCTGGAAGAACCCCACGCTTTGGACGTACGGGTCCTACTCGAACCTGGCCGTCTGGAACGCCAGCAACGTGCCGGCCAACTCCGACGCCACCTGGACCAGCTGGGGCGACGGCACCCGGACGCTGCTGCGCGACGGCACCTCGACCACTGTCGAGCATTGGTTCGGCCCGGGCACGTGGCGGCCGCAGGTCCAGGTGAAGAACGAGCAGGGCAAGGCGACCCCGACGGTCGCGCCGCCGCTGTCGGTGCTGACCGACTCGACCCCGCCCACGGTCGCGCTCACCTTCCCGGGCAGCCCGAACAAGGCCAGCTCGTGGTCGACGATCCGGGGCACGGCCCGGGACAGCCAGTCGGGTGCGGACCTCGCCGCCGTCTTCCTGTGGAAGTACAACACCGCCGGCGTCGAGTACTTCTACAACTTCGGGGCCAAGACTTGGGTGCGCTACACCGGGCAGAACCTGAACGCGCTCCCGGACAGCGTCTTCGGCATGTCGGCGGTCTCCGCCGCCGGCACCTGGTCGGTGCCGGTCAAGGGCCTCACCAAGGGCTGGATCATCGAACCGCAGTACCAGGCGGCCGACAAGGTCGGTAACTGGAGCGAACTGAACTGGCGCCAGATCACGCTGAGCAGCTAGGCGTTCAGGAACTCGGAGATGCGTTCGCGCAGCTCGCGGCGGTTGTTCCAGAGCACCGCCGGCCGGTCGTAGACGTGGAGTTCGGCACCCGGTAGCAGGTCGGCCACCTGCTCGGCCCAGGCCACCGGGTGCACCTCGTCGCCGAGGCAGCCGATCACCAGCGCCCGGCCGGAGAAGCGGCGCAGCGTCTCGGGAGAGGCGACCGCCGGCTCGTGCCACAGCGTCGTCAGCTCGGCCGCCAGACCGTCGCGTTGCAGCTGCTCGACCCGCTGGCGCAGGTACGACCAACCGGTCGGGGTGTTGCGCACCGAGGGCGGCAGCTCGCTCTCGGCGGCCGCCGCGATCGACGCCGCCTCGCCGGACTCGACGGCGGCCAGCAGCCGCTCCACCCGTTCCTCGGCCGCCGCCGGACGGGTGCCGTCGAGCGACGCCGGCAGATAGAGGACCACCCGCTCGAACCGGTCGGGGGTCTCGCTCAGCAGCCGGCAGAGGGCGGCCGCGCCCATGCTGACGCCGATCGCCCGGGTCGCCCCGGACAGGTCGGCCACCGAGCGCAGGTCGCTCGCCAGGTCGCCGAAGCTCCACGGGCCGGCGGGCGCCTCGGACCGGCCGTGGCCGCGGAAGTGGAAGAAGACCCGGCGACCGGCGACCGCGGAGCCCAGCGGGCGGGTGCCCGAGATGTCACCGGCCAGCCCGTGCGCGAACACGGTCACCGGGTCGCCGACGCCCGTGGTGAGCAGCTCGAGGCGTACACCGGAAGGGGTCGAAACGATCTCGGTCGGCGGACCGGGCAGGGTGGGCCGCCCGGATCGCGGACCGGTGGAGTCGGCGCGGAGCAGGCGGGGCCCGCCGTCGGGCGGAGGCGGGCCGAACCGCCTCACCAGAAGCCTTTGCCGTCCGACAGATCCTTGAGCCCGGGACGGACGTCCAGCAGGTAGATCAGGGCGGCGGCGATGCCGATGAGGCTGAAGATGCCGGTCGCCCCGCTGCCGAGCAGCAGCGTCAGCACGATGCAGACGGCGAGGATCGCCGCCCAGGCGCCCTTGGGCAGGGTCCCGATGGCCTGGAACCCGTCACCGCGCTGGGTCAGGCAGTGAATGAGCGCGACCGCCTGCACCACCAGCGAAAGGATGAGCAGGAGCAGGCCGAGGTAGACGAGCACGTCGTCGTAGAAGATCGGCGCGGAAGAGGCCATGAGGAGAAGTCTATGCCGCGGGGCCCAGCGGCTGCTGGGCCCCGCGGATCATGTCGTGCTCCGGGTTCACTCGGCCGGCTTGGCCTTGGGGGCGCGCTTGCGCGGCTTCGGCGTCGCGGGCGCGGCCGCGACCTCCTTGGTGGCCTCGGCGGCCTCGATGACCTTGGTCTCCTCGGTCGTCTCGATGTCGGCGTTCACCACGTCGGCGGCCTCGACGACGCCGGAGCCGACGACGCGCTCGCCGCGGGCGACCAGGGCGGTGTACGCCGCGAGGGCGCGGTCCTGGGCGAGCTGGGCGAAGGAGGTGGCCACGCTGGCCGCGTTGCCCCGCAGGGCGTCGAAGTCGGTGGTGGCGGCCTTGTCGCGCAGCTCGGCGGCCTTGGTGCCGGCCTGCTCGTTGTAGGTGCGCAGGGAGGCGGCGGCGCGCTCGCTCAGTACGTTGACCACGGCCGGCAGCTTGCGGAGCTGCTGGTAGGCGAGGTCACCGGCGCCGGCGGCGGCGTAGATCGGGGCGGGGAAGCGGGTCTTGGTCTGCTCGGTCATGTCGTCTCCTCGACGGTCTTTTCGGCCGGCGGGTTCTCTTCGGCCGGCTGGTTGCGCAGGTTCTCGTTACGGAACGTCTCGTAGATCTGTGACAGCGACTGCTTCTGCGCGATCGTGAGCTCGGGATCGGCGGCGATGGCGGCCAGCACCCCTTGCTGGCCCTCGCTGTCCAGCAGGCCGGCGCGCAGGTACATCGCGGGCGTCGACACCCGCAGCGCGCTGGCGATCTGCTGCAGCACCTCGGCGCTGGGCTTGCGCAGGCCGCGCTCGATCTGGCTCAGGTACGGGTTGCTCACGCCGGCCTTGTCGGCGAGCTGACGGAGCGAGATCTTCGCGGTCTGCCGCAGGTCACGGATGAAACCACCGATGTCCTGAGGCAGGTCCTTGGGTGCGGCCACGTGTTCGAAGGTAGCGCGAGGTGCTAGCTCTTGCAAGCAAAGTGCTAACAAGAGCTAGCGTGAAGTCGCTCACCGAACGGCGCGAACCTCACCGACAGGTTCCCCGCCACCGAGGATCAGCTCGGTCATCGCCGGCGCCGTGACGCCGAGCCGGCGCAACTCGTCGAGCAGCACCGGCGTACGGGCCCGCATACCGCCGTCGTCGACCTTGATGGCGATCGCGCCGACGCCCGGCACGGCGGCCACCACCACGCCCTCGGCGCCGCCCTTGGCCAGCAGGCCCGGCACGGCGCCCATCAGGACGGTGTCGTCGGCGCCGGTGCCGGCCACCAGCTCCGGATGGGCCCGCATCTCGTCGGCCACCCGCCGCTCGTCACTGCCCGGCGCGGCCTCGACCAGCCGCTGGAACGCGCGGGCCAGGCCGGTCAGCGACACCGCCAGCACCGGCGCGCCGCAGCCGTCGACCCCGGTCGCGGCCACCGGCTCGCCGGCCAGCTCGGCCACCGCCTCGGCGATCGCCACCTGGAGCGGGTGCTTCGGATCGAGGTACGTCTCGAGCGGCCAGTCGTTGGCGGCGCAGGTCGCGAGCATGCCGGCGTGCTTGCCGGAGCAGTTCATCAGCACGCGCTCGGGGCCGCCTCCGCCGCGTACCCAATCGTCCCGGTCCTTCTCGGCGATCGGCAGCGCCACCGGGCACCGCAGGTCACCCACGGTCAGGCCGGCGGCGTCGAGGATCTCCCGGACCCGCCTGGCGTGGAACGGCTCGCCGTAGTGACTGCCGCTGATCAGGGCCAGGTCGGCGCCGTCACGCGGCACCAGGCCGGCGCGCAGCATCCCGACGGTCTGCATCGGCTTGTTCGACGACCGGGGAAAGATCGGGCTGAGCACGTCACCGCGACTCTGACCGCCGAGCACGGCGACCGAACCGTGGTGCACGCTCTCGACGAAACCGGAACGCACCACTTCGGCGATGATCATTTCAGCCTTCAGTCCGGTCAAGGGCGGCGGCGGGGTGCTTGGACGGGGGGACTCCCAGCAGCTCGCGGGTTTCGGCGGAGGTCAGCGGCGGACGCTGGGCGAGCTGCGCGAACCCGGCCGCACGGGCGACGAGCTGCATGTTCGACTCGACCGGACGGCCCTTGGCGTACGTGATGGTGTCCTCCATGCCGACCCGCAGGTGCCCGCCGGCCGACAAAGAGGCCAGGATGACCGGGATTGCCGTACGCCCGATGCCCGTGGCCGAGAACGTCGTACCCACCGGCAGATCGCGAATGGCCTGCTCACAGGCGACGAGCGCGGCGGCCGTGCCCGGCATCCCGCCCGGCACGCCCATCACCAGGTCGACGTGCACGTGCCCGCCGAACGGCAGGCCGTACTGGCCCAGCAGGCGCTGGAGCGTGGCGAGCTGGCCCAGGTCGAAGATCTCGTACTCGGGCACGATGCCCCGCTCCTGCATGCGGGTGTGCAGGTCGACGATGAACTCCCAGCGGTTGAGGAAGACGCCGTCGCCGAAGTTGACGGTGCCCATCGTGCAGGAGGCCATCTCGGGCCCGGCGTCGAGCACGGCGAGCCGGTCGGACTCCGGGTCGGTGACGGCGCCGCCCGAGGAGAGCTGCACGATCAGGTCGGTCGATTCGCGCAACGCGGCGACCGTCGCGCGGAGCCGGCCCTGATCGAGGGTCGGCTCGGCGCGGTCGTCACGGATGTGCACGTGGATGATCGAGGCGCCCAGCGCCTCGCACTCCTTGGCGGTCGCCACGAGCTCGTCGAGGGTCACGGGCAGCGCGGGTACGGCTGCCTTGCTGCTCTCGGCGCCGGTCGGAGCGACGGTGATCACGGTACCGGTCATGGCACCGATCCTGCCTCAGGCGGGATCGATCGCGGCGGCGGACTCCCCCACCCGGAGCTCGGCGTCGTCGGCGACGTTGCGCTTGAGGACGGCGAGGGCGATCAGGCCCAGCTCGTGGTGGCGGACGGCGGTGCCGACGAAGCCGACCTCGCGGTCGCCGTTGACGACGGGCGTGCCCTTGGCCGGCGGCTGGTCGGTGGCGACGCCGTCGAGGTGCAGCAGGACGAGGCGGCGCGGCGGGCGGCCGAGGTGGTGCACCCGGGCGACGGTCTCCTGGCCGCGGTAGCAGCCCTTGTCGAGGTGGACGGCGGCGGCGATGAAGTCGGCCTCGGCCGGGATCGTGCGGTGGTCGGTCTCCCAGCCGAGCCGGGGCACGCGGTGCTCGACGCGGATCGCCTCGTAGGCCCAGAGGCCGGCCAGCGGCACCCCGAGCTTCTCGATGACGGCGGTCTTCTCGGCCCGGGGAACCAGAAGATCAATTCCTAGGGGTACGCGCCGGGCCAGGCCCCCGGCGTAAGGCGTCACCGCGTACACACTCGTGGAATGGCCCGGCACCTCGCCGGCGGCGAATTTGGCGCCCGGCACCTCGGCGATGCTCGGCGCCGCGAGCGCGGGGAACAGATCGGCGGCGCCCGGGCCGACCAGTGACAGCACGGCCATCTCTTCACTCGCGTCGCGCGGCTCGACCCGGGTGAAGAACCGCATCATTTCCAGGTATTTCAGCAAACCGGCGCCGGCGCCCGGCTCGGTGTCGAGCCAGGCGGTGGTGCCGTCCTCGGTGACGTACGCGTGCTGCTCGACATGGCCGTTGGGCGAGAGGACGAGCAGTTCACTGCCGGTTCCAGCGGACAAATCCGACAAATGCTGGGTTGTCAGGGTGTGGAGCCAGGAGGCGCGCTCCTCGCCCGGCACGGCGATCACGTCCCGGTTGGACCGGTCGACCAGGCCCACGGCGGTGGCCAGGGTGCGCTGCTCACGCATCGGGTCGCCGTAGTGCACGGGCACACCCGCGTCGGCGGACGTGGGGTCGAGATCCTCGGCCATCACGACGGTCATCTCACAGCTCCTTGCAGTCCCCACAGACCCCGAAGAGCGAGACGTGGCCGACATCGACCCGGAAATCCCGCTCGGCGAGCAGCCGGTCGGTGACCGGCCTCATCACCGACGGGTCTACCTCAGAAATCGACCCGCATCCACGGCAGACCAGGTGAACGTGCTGATCCTCACCCGCCGTGTGGTAAGTCGGCGAGCCGTGCGACAGGTGGGTGTGGTTGACCAGCCCGAGCTCCTCGAGGAGCTCGAGCGTCCGGTACACGGTCGTGATGTTGACCCCGGCGGCCCGCTCGCGCACATGGTTGTGCACCTGCTCGGGCGTGGCGTGGCCGAGCTCGTGCACCGCTTCCAGGATGAGCTGGCGCTGCGGGGTGAGCCGCAGCCCCCGCTCCCGGAGCATGGCGGCTAGCGAAGTGGCGGACACGTAACGAAGGTTACGCCCTCTTGTCAGCCGCCGATCCTCAGCAACCGGGCCGACATGTGCGGCCGCAGGCCGCTCTCGTCGACCGCCTGCTCGTGCGCGTAGAGCAGCGCGCCCTCGACAATGCCGAACAGCCGCTGGCCGCCGGTGACGTGCAGGCCGGAGGGCACGTACGCGATCGCGTCGGCCTCCATCTCCAGCCGCGTGGTGCCGATGACCTTGCCGACGTACAGCTCCGCGACACCGTCCGCGGTGATCATCGTGGCTTCCATCTCGTCGGTGGCCCGGCCGTCGTTGAGCACCGGCCGCCAGAAGCCCGACTCGACGATCCACTCACCGGTCGCCTCGGAGGCGTCGTTGAGCAGCCAGGACCGCGAATCCCAGCGCAGGAACGGACGGCCGTCGTGGCTGATCCGGACCTCCTGGGCGAAGTCGTAGTCCTGCTCCTCGGGGAAGCCGCCCTGTCCCCGTCCGCGCCACAGGCCGACGAACGGCAGCAGGCCCAGCAGGGCCGGGTGCAGGTCGGGGCCCGTACGCAGGTCGTGGGTGTCCTCGTAGGGATAGGCCCCGACCGGAGGAGCGTTCAGCCAGGGCGGTGGGCCCAACGGATTCTCACTCACCAACGCCCCCTAGAAACACGCATAGCCAAATAGCCGAAACCGCCGGCCAGACCGCCCAGACCGGCGACCAGCAGGCTCACGAACCCGATTTCCGTAACCATGACCGGCCCATCTTATGCTGGCGCTCATGGCACGCTTGTTGGTCGTCAAGGCAACCGCCGGAGCCGACGCCCCGGAACGCTGTTCGCAGGCTTTCACGGTGGCCTCCACGGCCGCCGCGTCCGGCGTAGACGTGTCGTTCTGGCTGACCGGCGAGTCGGCTTGGTTCGCCCTGCCGGGCCGCGCCGCGGAGTTCGAACTGCCCCACGCGGCCCCCCTGCCCGACCTGATCGACCTGCTGCTGACCAACGGCCGCCTGACGCTCTGCACGCAGTGCGCGGCCCGCCGCGACATCACCCCCGACGACGTGCTCCCCGGCATCCGCATAGCCGGCGCCGCCGTCTTCGTCGAAGAAATCATGGGCGACGGCGCCCAGGCGCTGGTCTACTGACCGCAGGCGGTCGTCACGCTGACCTTCAGCAGATCGCCGTCCGGGCTGACCACGAGCGAGTCGGGCCCCACCCGGTAGGCCCGGACCGACTTGTCGGCCCGGATGACCTCGGCGCCATCGGTGACCGTGGCCAGGGCGGCGGCCAGGTCCTTGGACATCGGCACACCCGCGGCGACGTACGTGGCAACGACCGATTTGTTCGGACACAGGGCGGCGAAGGTCTCCGGGGTATCACCCTGGCCCAGAGCCTGCACGGTCCGCTGGAAGAGCGCGGGGGCGGAGCCGGCCGGCGGATCCCGGCGGTCGAGGTCGTCCGAGCGGGGGCGGCAGCCCGTCGACAACCGCAGGGTCAGCACCTGGGCGGTCGCCTCGGCCGTGCCGTCGATGCCGATGAAGTCGCCGGCGTCGGAGTGGAACGACAGCCGGGTGCCGCCGCGGCCCTCACCCAGCTCGGTCCGATATCCGCCGGGCAGCGCCTTGCTGATCGACTCCATCGTCGTTCTCAGCTCGCCCCGGGGCACGTGGACGGTCACGTCCCGGGCTCCGGCCACGCCCTCGCGCACGGGCGTCACCCGGCAGCCGTCGACCAGCTCCAGCTCGCCCAGCACCACCGCGCGCCCCGGCCCCTCGGCCGCCGCCACCAGCGCGCCGGCCGCCCGCTGAAGGTCGGTCACGGCCAGCGCGATGGCACGCTGCTCGGGGACGGTCGCCCGCTCGTGCCCCACCGACCAGACCGCCAGCGCCGCCACCACGACGATCCACGCGCCGACCACCCCGATCAGCCACCACCGCCTTTGCGCCGGACCTCCCGGGGAAGAACCGCCCCGCGGATAAGGGCCCGGCACGCCCGCTTCCAGTGAAGAGCCGGCGCCCGAGCCCTCGCCCGGCGCGGTGTCGGCGTTCGATCGGGAGCTGGTGGGTGGGGGCAGGTCGGTCATCGGTGGAGGGCCGAGTATTCGGGTGAGGCCAGGAACCGGTCGACCATCTCGGCCGTGCCGGGGGTGAACGGGCGGCCGGGGACCTCGAGGGCCGGGATGAACAGCATCGCGGCGCCCTCGCCCAGGACCACGTCGGACTGGGTCGCGGTGGTGGGGGCGTAGAAGTAGTTCTTCACCCTGTTCTCCGCGGGCAGCTCCTGGCGGGCGAACAGCCGCACCGGCTCCGACGGCCGGATGGACGCCTCCTCCCAGAGCTCGCGCACCGACGCCTCGGCCGGGGTCTCGCCTTCCTCGACCGAGCCGCCGGGGAGGCCCCAGACGTTCGGGTGGTAGGGCGCCTTGTCGTCGCGCAACTGCAACAGCAGGGCGCCGGTCGTGTCGACCACGAAGGTGCAGGCGATTCTGATCATTGTTTGGCCAGCCTCTGCAGGGCGCCGACGGCCACGTCGGTGCGGGTCGTGTACCAGAACGGAGGCAGCGACTTGCGCAGGAAGGCGCCGTAGCCGCGGGCCGTCTCGAGCCGGGAGTCGAGCACCGCCACCACGCCTTTGTCGCCGGTCGCGCGGATCAGGCGGCCCACGCCCTGCGCCAGCCGGATCGCGGCGATCGGCACGCTCACCGAGGCGAAGCCGGAGCCGCCGTTGGCGTCGACCGCGGCCGAGCGGGCGGCGGCCAGCGGCTCGTCGGGGCGGGGGAACGGCAGCCGGTCGATCACCACCAGCTGGCAGGAGTCGCCCGGCACGTCGACGCCCTGCCAGAGGGACATCACGCCGAACAGGCAGCTCTCCTTCTGTTCCCGGAACTTGCGGACCAGGATCGGCAGCGACTCCTCGCCCTGGAGCAGGATCGGCAGGTCGGTGCGGGCGCGCAGCAGCTCGGCGGCCTGGGTGGCCGCCTTGCGGGAGGAGAAGAGGCCGAGCGTACGGCCGCCCAGCGCCTCGACCAGCTTGAGCAGTTCCTCGCCGGCGGCGTCGGGCAGGCCGGACATCTGCGGCCGGGGCAGGTGCGCCGCCACGTACAGAATTCCCTGTTTGGGGTAGTCGAAGGGGGATCCGACGTCGAGCGAGGTCCAGCCGTCGCCGGAGGCCGAGGGCGCCTCGGCGGCCGGTGTCGGGGCGGTGGCGGCGACCGGCAGGCCGAGGGAGCGGGCCACCGTGTCGAAGCGGCCGCCCAGGGTCAGGGTGGCCGAGGTGGCGACGACCGTGCGGTCGGAGTACAGGCCCTGGGAGAGCGTGCCGGCGACCGAGAGCGGGGCGACCACGAGCGCGCGGCGGCCCGAGCCCATGTCGGATTTCTCGACCCAGGCGACGTCGAAGGCATCCTCCTCCAACAGGCGCTGGGTGGTGTCGCTCAGGTCGTCGAAGGCCGCCTTGGCCTGCTGTTTGCGGACCGGGTCGGAGTCGTCGGACTTGACCTCGCCGATCGCGCTGAGCGCGGCCCGGGTGGCCGAGTCGAGGAGGGTGAGCGCGTGCTGGAGGGGCTGCGGCAGGCCCGAGGTGATGCGGCCGGCCGGCACGTCGGCCAGGCCCACGGTCAGCGCGTCGGCCGCCTCGGCCAGCGACTCGGCCACCGCGGGCGGGATCAGGGTGCGGGCCCGGCGGGTCGAGCGCTCGATCGCGTCGGGGGTCAGCTCGGCCTGCGAGGCGGCCGAGACGCGGTCGGCCAGCTCGTGCGCCTCGTCGATGACCAGCAGCTTGTGCGGCGGGACGATGTGCCGCTCGGCCAGCATGTCGACGGCGAGCAGGCTGTGGTTGGTCACCACGATGTCGGCCTCGCGGGCCCGGGCGCGGGAGGCCTCGGCGAAGCACTCGGCGCCGTACGGGCACTTGGCGGCGCCGACGCAGTCGCGGGCCGGCATCGAGACCTGGCGCCAGGCGGTGTCGTCGACGCCGGGGTCGAGCTCGTCGCGGTCGCCGGTCTTCGTCTTCTCGGCCCAGGCCTGCAGGCGCTGGATCTGCTTGCCGAGCCGGCCCGCCTCGCCCAGCCACTGGGTGGCCCGCTGCGGCGGCGCGTCGTCGAAGAGCGTGTCGGTGGGCTCCTGCTCGTCGGCGTGTTCCATCTTGGCGACGCACAGGTAGTGGTGACGGCCCTTGAGCACGGCGAAGGTGGGTTTACGGCCGAGGACCGGCTCGACGGCGGCGGCCAGCCGGGGCAGGTCGTGCTCGACGAGCTGGTTCTGCAGGGCCAGGGTGGCGGTGGAGACGACCACGGGCCCGTCCACCAGCAGCGAAGGGGTCAGGTAGGCCAGGCTCTTGCCCGTACCGGTGCCGGCCTGCACAAGCAGGTGCTCACGGTCGCGTATGGCTTTGTCGATGGCCGCCACCATGGCCTGCTGGCCGGGGCGGGCGGCTCCGCCGGGGACCGCCCCGACGGCTGCGGCGAGGAGTTGCTCGGCGGTGGCCTTCTTCTTCGTAGCTGCGGGCACGCGGAGACGGTACCCGCCACCACCGACAGAAGCCGACCACCGTTAGGGTTCTCGCATGCCGAACGAGACGGTCCGGGTCGTCTACACCAAGTACGACGGTTCGGCCCACCGGGACTATCCGGCCCGCCGGTTCGACGAGGACGACCTCGGCGTGTGGGTGGGTGTCACCCGCGGCACGTCGTCGGTCTACCACGGCCGGCCGAGTGTCGAGCAGATCCCGTTCGTCCTGCTCATTCCCCATCACGCCTGGTGGACGGGCATGTTCAACCCGCCGCCGCGGACCAGCGAGGTCTACTGCGACATCACGACGCCGGCGCGGTGGGAGGGCGACACCGTGCACATCGTCGACCTCGACCTCGACGTGGTGCGCCGGCGTTCGACGGGCGTGGTCGAGCTGCGCGACGAGGACGAGTTCGCCGAGCACCGGGAGCTGTTCGGATATCCCGGCGATCTGGTACGGGAGGCCCACGCGGCCGCGGACAAGCTGATGGTGGCCCTGGGTGACGGCAGCGAGCCGTTCGCCCACCACTTCCACAAGTACCTACAGAAGGTCGCTGACTAGCACCTTCGTGGGGTTGAGCTGCTGGAACATGCCGGTGATCCGCCCGTCCGAGACGGTGAGCGCGAGCGCGGCCCGCAGCGGCCGCCCGTCGGCGTAACGGCCGGAGGCGTAGACCCCGGGCATGCCGTTGACCAGGGCCGGAGTGAAGACCGCGTCGTCGCCGAGCCGCTTGCCGGTGATGATGCCGAGGAAGAACCGGGCGACGTTGTCGGCGCCGACGACGGGGCGCCGGGCCGTATTGAACCAGCCGCCGCCGTCGCTGATCGACACCACGTCGGGCGCCAGCAGGGCGGCCAGTTCGCGGACGTCGCCGCCGTTCACCGCCTCGAGGAAGGCGGCCAGCACCCGGCGCTGTTCGGCCTGGTCGGTGGTGTGCCGGACCTGCCCCTCGGCGACCGCCCGGCGTCCGCGTGACCCGTGCTGACGCGCTGTCGCCTCGGTGCTGCCCAGGACCAGGGCGATTTCCCCGTACGGCATGGCGAAGGCATCGTGCAGCACGACGGCGACCCGCTGTTCGGGAGTGAGCCGTTCGAGCACCACGAGCAGGGCCAGGCCGACCTGGTCGCGCCGTTCGGCCTGCCCGGCCGGGTCGCCGTCGGGGTCCACGAACAGCTCCGGCAGCCACTGCCCGGGGTAGGCCTCGCGGGACACCCGGGCCGACTTGAGCACGTCGAGGCAGAGCCGCCCGGTCACGGTGGTGAGCCAGCCGCGCACATCCCGGACGTCCTCGTGCGCGTTGGAGTAGCGCAGCCACGCTTCCTGCACCACGTCCTGCGCCTCGGCGGCGCTGCCGAGCATCCGGTAGGCCACCGCGAACAGGTGCGGGCGGTGGGCCTCGAACTCCTCGACGGGCGGCATGGGGGAATTCTGAAGGAGATTGCCCTGCCGCGGGTAGCACATGTGACACAGTAAAAACGCACATTTTGGACTAATACGGATGGTGCGCTGTGAACGACGCCGTGACGATCGCGAGTGGTCTCACCGGGGTCGCGGCCGTGGCCGGAGCGGTCACGGCCGCGGTACGGGCCCGCCGGCCCCGCCCGTACCAGGCGACCGGGCACGCCATCGCCCGGCCGGCCGACCTCGACCCGCTCCCCGCGGTGCTGCGGAACGGCCTGGGCGGCCTGACCGTGCCGGTCACCCCCGGGCCGCACGGCGAGCTGTTCCTCGGCCCCGGCACCCCCCAGCCCGGGCGCACCCTGCGCCGGCTGGTGCTCACCCCGCTCTTCGCGCGGATCGGGGCCCACGGTGGCCGGCTCGCCCAGGGGCAGCAGGTGCCGTTCCGGCTCACCGTCGAGTTCACCGGGGCCAACCGGGACGCCGAGACGCTGCTCCAGGCCTACCGCATGCTCGACCAGCAGCTGCGCGACCACGCCGCCCTGCTCAGCCGCGGGGACGGTGACGAGCTGACTCCGGGCGCGGTCACCGTCTCGATCGCCGGCATCGTCGACGTGCGCGAGCTGCTCGCGGCCGAGCGGGTGCGGTACGCGTTCGCCGAGGGGACCTTCGACGACATCGGCTCCCCGGCGGCGCCCACGGGACTGGTCCCGATGATCAGTGAGCCGTGGAGCCGCCGGTTCGGGTGGGACGGACGCGAACCGATCTCGGCCGAGGAGCGTCACCTGCTGCACGCGATGGTGCGCTCGGCCCACGAGGACGGCCGTACGGTGCGAATCGCGGGTCTGCCCGAAGGGACCCGCCAAGCCCGGCGGGCGATCTGGACGGAACTGGGCGAGGCCGGCGTCGACGTCATCGCCGACACCGACCAGCGCGGGCTCGCCAAGCATCTGCGCCGCCACCCGGTCAGCCAGTGGGTGGCGCGCGAACCGCTGCCGACCCGGGCCGTCCGGCGTGCCTCACCCCGGCCCACGGCAGCCCGTGGCGATCGTCGCCGCGAGCCCGTTTAACAGGCGAACGAAAGGTAAACCACGGGAGGCCTTAGCATTCCTGGAGATCCATCCCCAGCTTGCCGATCGAGGTCGCCCCGTGAAGTTTTCATTCCGTCCCGTCGAGGGAGCCTTCTACGAGCTCTTCACGAAGGCGGCGCACAACCTCGTGAAGGGCACCGAGATGCTCAACGAGCTGGCGCTGCCCGGTGTGGACGTGCAGTCGGTGAGCGACCGGCTCACCGACGTCGAGCACGACAGCGACCAGATCACCCACGACCTGTACAAGAAGATCAACTCCACCTTCATCACGCCGTTCGACCGTGAGGACATCTACTCGCTGGGCTCGCAGCTCGACGACGTGATGGACCACCTCGAGGCGGTCGGCAATCTGCTTTACCTGTACGGGCTGACCGAGCTCCCGTCCCTGCCGCGCGAGATGCACGAGCTGGTGAACGTGCTCGACCAGCAGGCGAAGATCACCGCCGAGGCGATGCCGAAGCTGCGCGCCATGAAGGGTCTCGACGAGTACTGGATCGAGATCAACCGCCTCGAGAACGAGGGCGACCGGGCGTACCGCATGCTCCTGGTCCGGCTCTTCTCCGGTGAGTACGACGCGCTGACCGTCCTGAAGATGAAGGAGGTCGCCGACGAGCTCGAGGCCGCCTGCGACGCCTTCGAACACGTGGCGAACACGGTCGAGACCATCGCGGTCAAGGAGTCCTAGACCTTGTCGCCCGAGCTCATCGCCGTCCTGGCGGTCATCATCGCCGCCATGGCGTTCGATTACACGAACGGCTTTCACGACGCCGCCAACGCCATCGCCACCAGCATCAGCACCCGCGCGCTGACCCCGCGGGTGGCGCTCACGATGGCCGCCGTCGGCAACTTCATCGGCGCCCACCTCGGCGGCCAGGTGGCCAAGACCGTCGGCGACGGCCTGGTCACGCTGGAACCGGGCGTGCCCAGCCTCGGCGTCGTCTTCGCCGGCGTCGTCGGCGCCGTCACCTGGAACCTCATCACCTGGTACTTCGGCCTGCCCTCGAGCTCGTCCCACGCCCTGTTCGGCGGCCTGGTCGGCGCCACCCTGCTCGCCTCCTCCCTGGGCACCGTCCAATGGGGCAACATCGTCAGCAAGGTGCTGATCCCGATGGTCGCCTCGCCGATCGTCGGCCTGATCCTCGGCTTCCTGGTGATGGTCGCCATCATGTGGATCTTCCGGCGCGGCAATCCGGGCAAGCTGAACCGCGGCTTCCGGCACGCCCAGACGCTGTCGGCGGCCGCGATGTCCATCGGCCACGGCATCCAGGACGCGGCGAAGACCATGGGCATCGTCGTGCTGGCCCTGTACACGGGCGGTTTCCAGGACAGCCGCACCGACATCCCGTGGTGGGTCTACATCACCACGGCGACGATGCTCGCCCTGGGCACCTACTCCGGCGGATGGCGCATCATCCGTACCCTCGGCCGCAAGATCATCGACCTCGGCCCGGCCGAGGGCTTCGCCGCCGAGACGGTCGCCAGCTCGGTGCTCTTCTTCAACGCGTACGTGCTGCACGCACCCATCTCGACCACCCACACGATCACCTCGGCGATCATGGGCGTGGGCGCCACGAAGCGCCTGAACGCGGTCCGCTGGAACGTGGCCGGCAACATCGTCGTCGCCTGGGTGACCACGTTCCCGGCCGCCGGCCTGATCGCCTGCGGCGTCTACCTGCTGGTCCGCCCGCTGTTCGGCTAACTATCGGCCGGGGCGTCGTCGCCCAGGTCGGCCCGGAGCCGGTCGTTGGCCCGTTCGAGGGCGCTGAGCACGATCGCCCGCTCGGCCACGGTGGCCGACCCGATGATCTGATCGGCCAGGTCGTTCCAGGCGTCCTCGATACGCGGGATCAGCTTCAGCCCCGCCTCGGAGATCACGATCCGTACCTGCCGCCGGTCCCCCGGCACCGGCTCCCGCCGAAACCACCCACCGGCACCGAGCCGGACCAGACTGCGGGTAGCCGTGGGCGGCTCGACCCCGAGCCGCCCGGCCAGCTCGGTCACGGTGATCCCGTCCGGTTCCTGAGCCAGCTGCCACAGCAACACGTCCTGGCCGGGGTGCAGCCCGAGCTCCCCGAGCCGCCTGGCCTTGGCCACCCGGTACAGCTGGCTCATCTTGTTCAGCGCCGCATTGACGCGCATGACCTCGACGCTCTTCACCATCGAAGGATAGCCAGCTAACGATCTTGCCGCAGCGCAACCCGATAGCCGGCTAACCACCGCACCGGTAAGTTGCCCGGGATGGACGCTGGTACTGAGGAACTGCGGGACGCGCATGACGTGCTGTCGGAGTGGTACGCCGAGAACCTGACCGGGGTGCTCGAGAGCATGCCGATAGAGCGGGCCATGCTCGACCTGTTCGCCGAGCTCACGGTGGCCGAGGGCACCGACGTCGCGGATGTGGGCTGCGGCACCGGCCGCCTTCTTCCTTACCTCGCGGGCCGGGGCCTGTCGCCGCGCGGCGTGGATCTCTCGCCTCGGATGATCGAGGTGGCGCGGCGGGACAACCCCGGCTTCGCCTACGAGGTCGCCGACCTGCGCGAGCTGCCGTTCGGGGACGCCTCGCTGGCCGGGGTGGTGTGCTGGTTCTCGCTGATCTACCTGGCGCCGGAGGCCCGGGTTCCCGCCTTCGCCGAGCTGGCCCGGGTCGCCAAACCGGGCGGATATCTGGTGGCCGCCTTCAAGCACGGCGACGGCGCCCGGCACCGCAACGCTCCGGACAGCCGTGTCGCGAGCTTCGGCATCGACTTCGACCGCTATTGGCTCTCGGCCCAGGAGATGACGGACCGCTTCGCCGCCGCGGGGTTCACCCTGATCTTCGAGGGTTGCAACCCGCAGCCCGGAGGATCGGAGCCGCCGTACGGGTACATGCTCGTCCGCCGGACCGGATCAGGCCGGTGAGAGGCGCCAGGCCGGGACCGTCCCCCGGCCTGGCGAGTCTTCTCAGATCTGCCACCACACTGTGGTGTCCGGGGGGAGTTCGATCTCGGTGGGGGTGCCGTCGACGGGGCCGCTCGTCAGCAGGAGCTCGCCCGGCGGGGTGAAGCGGACCGGGGCCGCGCCCATGTTGACCGTGCAGCGGAAGCCGGCGCCCCGGTCGAGGATCAGCAGGCCCTCGGGGGCCTCCTGCCATGTCAGGTCGTCGCCCGACAGCAGCTTGCGGCGCAGTGCCAGGGCGTCGCGGTACAGGGTCAGCGTGGAGCCGGCGACGCCGTCCTGGGCCTCGACGCTCAGTGCCGCCCACGAGGCCGGCTGGGGCAGCCAGGACGGGCCGCCCTCGGGGCCGAAGCCGTACGGCGCCGACGTGCCCGACCAGGGCAGCGGGACGCGGCAGCCGTCGCGGTAGCCGTCCTGGCCGGTCGCGCGGTGGAAGGCCGGGTCCTGGCGGACCTCCGGCGGCAGGTCGATCACCTCGGGCAGGCCCAGTTCCTCGCCCTGGTAGAGGTAGGCCGAGCCGGGCAGGGCCAGCAGCAGCAGCGACGCCGCCCGGGCGCGGCGCAGGCCGGCCACCGGGTCGACCTCGGTGGGCCGGCGGCCGGCGACGTCTCCGGTGAGGTCCTGGAGCAGGCGGTTGGTGTGGCGGACCACGTCATGGTTCGACAGCGTCCACGTGGTGGGTGCGCCCACCGCCCGCATCGCGGCCAGGGAGGCGTCGATGACGGAACGCTGGGCGGTGGCCTCCCACGGGGTGGCCAGGTAGCTGAAGTTGAACGCCTGGTGCAGCTCGTCGGGGCGCACGTAGCCGGCCACCCGGTCCAGGGTGGGCGCCCACGCCTCGGCCACGGCGATCCGCTCGCCCTGGTACTCGTCGAGGATGCGCCGCCAGCTGCGGTAGATCTCGTGGACGCCGTCCCGGTCGAAGCACGGGCTCTCGCCGACCTCGAGCAGGTGCCATTCGGTCTCGCGGCCGATGTCGGGCAGGCCGGCCTCCTTGACCAGGCCGTGGGCCACGTCGACGCGGAAGCCGTCGACGCCGAGGTCGAGCCAGAAGCGCAGGATGGTGCGGAACTCGTCGGCGACCGCCGGGTGGTCCCAGTTGAAGTCGGGCTGCTCGGGGGCGAACAGGTGCAGGTACCACTGACCGTCCGGCACCCGGGTCCAGGCGGGGCCGCCGAAGATGGAGGGCCAGTCGTTGGGCGGGAGATCGCCGCGGCCGTCGCGGAAGTGATAGCGCTCGCGCAGCGGCGAGCCCGGGCCTTCACGGAGGGCCTGCTGGAACCACGCGTGCTGGTCGGACGAGTGGTTGGGTACCAGGTCGACGATCACCCGCAGGCCGAGGTCGTGCGCGTCGGCCACCAGGTCGCGGGCGTCGTCGACGGTGCCGAACAGCGGGTCGACGACCCGGTAGTCGGCCACGTCGTAGCCGGCGTCGGCCTGCGGCGAGA
The DNA here is from genome assembly GCF_040650035.1 of Actinoplanes sp. NPDC048796. Classification (NCBI taxonomy): domain Bacteria; kingdom Bacillati; phylum Actinomycetota; class Actinomycetes; order Micromonosporales; family Micromonosporaceae; genus Actinoplanes; species Actinoplanes sp. NPDC048796. The sequence goes on from NZ_JBEZGO010000003.1 coordinate 269,621, forward strand.
GGTAGAACGGCGAGAGCCAGACCGCGTCGACGCCCAGGTCGCGCAGGTAGGGCAGCCGGCTGCGGATGCCGGGCAGGTCACCGACGCCGTCGCCGTTCGCGTCGGCGAAGCTGCGCGGGTAGATCTGATAAATGACAGCGGACCGCCACCACGAATCACTCATGATCGTGACCGTAGCAGGATTACTAACTCGTGTTACATCACCGGTTTAGCCGTTGAATCACGGACGATCAGCGTGGTACCGAGCACCTGGTGCGGATGTTGGTCCTCACCCCGCACCGCCGAGATCAGGAAGTCGGCCGCGGTCCGGCCCTTGGTCACGATCGGCTGCCGTACGGTCGTGAGCCGCGGCCGGAACCACGCCGACTCCGCCAGATCGTCGAACCCGGTCACCGACACATCGCCCGGCACCTCCAGCCCGAGCTCGGTGAGCGCGTCCACCGCCCCGTAGGCCAGCACGTCGGACAGGGCCAGGATCGCTGTCGGCCTCGGGTCGCGGGCCATCAACTCGCGGGCGGCCCGGTAGCCTTCGGTCCGCGACACCGGCACCTCGGCCAGCGCCACGTCGTCCATGCTCAGGCCCGCCCCGGCCAGGGCCTCGCCGATCCCGGCCAGCCGGCGCCCGAGCGGCCCGCGATAGCCCCGGGTCAGCGGCCCGGGGTCGATGGAGAGCACGGCCAGCCGCCGGTGGCCCAGCTCGAGCAGGTAGCGGGCCACCTCGTACGCCCCGCCGCGGTCGTCGACGTCGACACTCGGCGCGTTCTCGTAGCGGTCGCTGTCGATCAGCACGAACGGGGCGCCGCGCCGCTCCAGCTCGGCCACCTCGGCGCCCTCGGTCTGCAGGCCGCACACGATGAAGCCGTCGGCCGCCGCGACCGGGATGGCCTTGAGCACCGAGTCCTGCAGCGGCGGGCTGAGCAGGAGCGTGTAGCCCTCCTGGTCACAGACCTGGCCGACACCCATCAGGAAGCGGGCGTAGTACGGGTTCTCCAGCACCTGGGCCAGTTTCTGCGGCAGCAGGACACCGATGGAGTTGGTGGCGCCGGACTGCAGCATCTTGGCCAGCGGGCTGGGCGTGTAGCCGAGCTCGCCGGCGACCGCGAGAATGCGCTCGCGGGTCGCCGACGAGAGGCGCTGGGGATTGTTGAAGGCGAACGAGACGGCGGACCGGGAGACTCCAGCGGCCTTGGCCACATCGCTCGACGTCGGCTTGCCGCCGACCTTTCTCGACGGCATCAAGCCACCTTAGTAGACGACGCCGATCTCCTCGCGGATCGTGTCGAGCAGAGTCATGATCTCCAGCGTGGTGGCGTGCGGCATGAGCGGGCTCTCCTGCTCGCCGGCGAGGATGGCGCGCTGCACCTCGGCCGCCTCGAACTGGTAGCCGCTGCCCTCGAACGGGAACTCGAAGGTCTCCGGCTCCTTGCCCGCCCGGTGCAGCCGGAACGAGCGCGGCACGAAGAAGCCCGAGGGCAGCTCGATCCGCCCGTCGGTGCCGGTGATCGTCGCGTTGTTGCGGCTCTCGCCGTTGATGCTGCACGTGATCGCGGCGACCGCGCCCGGCTCGTAGCCGAGCAGCACGCCGGTGTTCTCGTCCACCCGCTCCGGGGTGAGGTGCGCCCAGGCCTGCACCGAGGCCGGCGCGCCGAGGATCAGATGGACCAGGTTGATCGGGTAGACGCCGAGATCGAGCAGGGCGCCGCCGCCCAGCTTGGGGTCGCGCAGCCGGTGCTCGGCGCCGAACGGGCCCTGCAGGCCGAAGTCGGCGTGGATCGCGCTGACCCAGCCGATCGCGCCCTCCTCGACCAGCTCGGCGATCTTGCGGATGGCGGGGTTGAGCCGCATCCACATGGCCTCCATGAGGAAGACGCCCTTGTCGCGGGCGGCCGCGATCACCTCGGCCGCGGTCAGCAGGTCGAGCGTGATCGGCTTCTCGACCAGGACGTGCTTGCCGGCCTCGATGCAGAGCAGTGCGGCCTCGGCGTGGAAGGCGTGCGGCGTGGCGATGTAGACGACGTCGACGTCCGGGTCGGCGGCGAGGTCGACGTACGAGCCGTGCGCGCGGGCGAAGCCGAACCGCTCGGCGAACGCGGCGGCGGTCTCCGCCGAGCGCGATCCGACGGCGGCGAGCTCGGCGCCGGGCACGAGCGGCAGGTCGGCGGCGAACGTGGCGGCGATCCCGCCGGGGCCGAGAATGCCCCAGCGAACCTTCTGTGCGGTCATGATCGCTACGCTATCTTTCGCGGGGCAGAAAGACAGCCGTCCAGTCCGGTTTAGGGTGGTGGGTGGGGCGGTTGGATGGGGAGGATCGAACGGTGACCGACTCGACACCGTTCAGCCTTCCACCGGCCATGGTCAAAAGGGCACGCGAGTTCCGCGGCACTCCGGCTCCGGTCCGCGACGCGGCCACCGTCGTGCTTCTGCGCCCTTCGGGCGATTCCTTCCAGCTGTACGTCTTGAAGCGCGCCACCACGATGGTCTTCGGCGGCCTGTACGCGTTCCCCGGTGGCGGCGTCGATCCGTCCGACCGCCCGGAGACGATCCGCAAGGACTGGTCCGCGCTGCTCGGCGTGCCCGATGAGCGCGCCCGGGCCGTCGTCGGCGCGGCCGCCCGCGAGCTCTTCGAGGAGGCCGGAGTCCTGCTGGCCGGCCCGATCGAGCAGCCCGACCGCACGGTGAGCGATGTCAGCACCGACGAGTGGGAGGCGGAGCGGGCCGCCCTGGCCGCCCGCGAGCTGACGCTGACCGAGTTGCTGAGGCGTCACGACCTGCGGCTGCGCGACGACCTACTTTTTCCCTGGGCCCGCTGGATCACGCCGGAATTCGAGCCGAGGCGCTTCGACACCTGGTTTTTCGTCTCTCTCCTGCCGGAAGGACAGACGGCCCGTGACGTCTCTGGTGAGAGTGACGGCACCCAATGGTCCGGCCCGGCAGCCGCGTACGGCCTGGCCATGCTCCCACCGACGCGCTCGACCGTTGACTCATTACGACCGTACAAAAAAATAGCTGAAGTGGTCGCCGCCTCGAGCCGCCGCAATGCCGCGACGCCCGTTCAGCCTCGCGTGGAATTCACCGAAGACGGCGGCGCCCTGCTGCACATTCCTTAGCAGCAGGGCGCCTTCCATAAAAAGACGAACTCAGCCGAAGCGGCCGGTGATGTAGTCCTCGGTCTTCTTCTCCGACGGGTTGCTGAAGATCTTCTGCGTGTCGTCGTACTCGATCAGGCGGCCGGGGTCGCCGGTCTTGTCGATCGAGAAGAAGCCGGTCTTGTCGCTGACGCGGGCCGCCTGCTGCATGTTGTGCGTGACGATGATGATCGTGAAGCGGTCCTTCAGCTTGAACATCAGGTCCTCGATCGCCAGCGTCGAGATCGGGTCGAGCGCCGAGCACGGCTCGTCCATCAGCACGACCTGGGGCTCGACCGCGATGGTGCGGGCGATGCAGAGACGCTGCTGCTGACCACCGGAGAGGCCGGCGCCGGGCCGGTTGAGCCGGTCCTTGACCTCGTTCCACAGGTTGGCCGACTTCAGCGACTGCTCGGCCGCGTCGTCCAGCACCGACTTCTTCTTGACGCCGTTGAGCTTGAGGCCGGCCACCACGTTTTCGTAGATCGACATCGTCGGGAACGGGTTGGGCCGCTGGAAGACCATGCCGATCAGCCGGCGGACCGCGGTGACGTCCACGTCCGGGTCGTAGATGTTCTGGTCGTCGATGGTGAGCCGGCCCTCGATGCGGGCGTTCGGCAGCACCTCGTGCATGCGGTTGATGGACCGCAGGAACGTCGACTTGCCGCAGCCCGACGGTCCGATCAGGGCGGTGATCGTCTTGGGCTCGACGGTCATCGAGATGCCGTCGATCGCCTTGAAGTTGCCGTAGTACGAGCTGACACCGCTCGCCTCGATGCGCTTGGCCATGGGGGGATACCTCTTAACGGAGACTCGAGCGGCGGGCGAGCAGCTTGGCCGCGATCGTCAGGACGAGAACGAGAGCGACCAGCGTGAGAGCGGCGGTCCAGGCACGGGCCGGAGCGTACTTCGAGGCGTCGCCGGCCTGCTGGTACACGAACAGCGACAGGGACTGCTGTCCACCCTCGAACGGGTTGAAGTTGATCGCGGCGGCGCCGCCGGCCACGAGCAGGACCGGGGCCGTCTCGCCGGCCGCGCGGGCGATGGAGAGCATGACGCCGGTGACGATGCCGGGCAGGGCGGTCGGCAGGACCACCTTGAGGATCGTCTTCCACTTCGGCACGCCGAGCGCGTACGCGCCCTCCCGCAACGGACCGGGCACCAGGCGCAGCATCTCCTCGGTGGACCGCACGATCGTCGGCAGCATCAGCACGGTCAGGGCCAGCGAGGCGGCGAAGCCGGAGAACTGCGGCGTCCCGTCGTTGAACCACTTGCTGACGATCAGCACCCAGAACGACAGGACGAACAGGCCGGCCACGATCGACGGGATGCCGGTCATGACGTCGACGAAGAAGCGGACCGTGGCGGCGAACTTGCCCCGGCCGTACTCGACCAGGTAGATCGCGCCGAGCACGCCGAGCGGCACGGCCATCAGCGCGGCGATGCCGACCTGCTCCAGGGTGCCGATGATGGCGTGGTAGGCGCCACCGTTGGCGTCGCGGGCGCCGATGTTGTTCATCGAGCTGCCGAAGAAGTCACCGTCCAGGCGGGACACGCCCTTGGAGACCAGCGTCCACACCACCGAGGCGAGCGGCAGGATCGCCAGCACACAGGCGCAGTAGATGGCGGCCTGCCACATGCGGTTGCGGGCCGCACGCGAGCCCTCGATGCGGCCGGCCACGATCTGGAGACCGATCAGGTAGAACACGACACCGAGCACGACGACCAGCACCCAGTTGCCGATGCCGGTGGGGAACACGATCGCCGCGGCGATGGCCAGGGCGACGACCGCGATGCCGATGTTGTACGCCAGCGGCAGCTTCTTGGTCCGGATGTTGTCCGGCGTCATGACGACCTCAGACGCCTCGTTCTGCAGAAGTGTCATGCCGCACTGTCCCGGAACTCGCGCCGACGGTAGATGATCGCCCGAGCGGCCATGTTCACCACGAGGGTGATGGCGAACAGGACGAGACCCGAGGCGATCAGGGCGCCGCGGCCGGTCTCGTTGGCCTCGCCGAAGGCGTTGGCGATGTTGGCGGCGATGGAGTTACCGCCGTTCTCGATGATGTTGAACGAGACGTTGAAGACGACGCCCAGGGTCAGGGCCAGGGCGATCGTCTCGCCGAGCGCGCGGCCGAGGCCGAGCATCACGGACGCGATCACGCCGGGCTTGCCGTAGGGCAGGACCGCGGTGCGGATCATCTCCCACTTGGTGGCGCCCAGGGCGAGGGCGGCCTCCTCGTTCATGGCCGGGGTCTGCAGGAAGACCTCACGGGAGAGCGAGGTGACGATCGGCAGCACCATGATCGCCAGCACCAGCGAGCCGAGCAGGACGGAGCGGCCGAACGGGCCGTCGCCGCCGAAGATCGGGATCCAGCTGAAGTACTTGTTGAGCCACTCCGAGAAGCTGCGGACCGGCTCCATGAAGACGTCGCGGCCCCAGAGGCCGAAGACGACACTGGGCACGGCGGCCAGCAGGTCGATCACGAAGCCCAGCGGCGTGGCCAGCCGCTTGGGCGCGTAGTGCGACAGGAACAGCGCGATGCCCAGGGCGATGGGCACGGCCACGATCAAGGCGATCACCGAGGTGAGCACGGTGCCGAAGGCCAGCGCCGCGATGCCGAAGCGCGGCGACGTCTCGTTCGGGAACCACTGTTTGAAGGTCAGGAAGTTCTCTTTGTCGGCGCTGATGGCCGGCGCCGCCTTGGAGATCAGGAAGATCGCGATGGCCACGATGATGACCAGCACCATCGCGCCCGCGCCGACGGAGAGACCGCGGAACCCGCTCTCCATCGAGAAGCGCTTCTTCCGGGGGAGGGCGCCACCGCCGCCGAACGGGGGTTCTTCGTAACTGCTCGGGGATACGCCGAGGCCGGCGACCTGGGTGTGGCTTGCTGTCGCACCCAGGTCGCCGGCGGTGGCGTTCTCCGAGCGGGAGGGGTAGTCACCCATCTGCTCGCTCGCTGTCGTCTCGGAGGGATTTGACTATCTGGCTAGGTCAGGAAATCGAGGCGACGGCGGTCTCGACCTTGGACCGGATGGTCTCCGGCAGCGGGGCGTAGCCGAGGTCGGTCAGCGCGTCCTGGCCACCCTTGCTCGAGGTGTAGGTGAAGAAGGCCTTCAGCGAGGCGGCCTTGGCGGAACCCTTGCTGCAGACGATCTCGTAGGTCGCCAGGACGATCGGGTACGCGCCGGCCGTGGTGGCGTTGTAGTCGATGCTGAGCTTGAGGTCGTTGCCGGTGCCGGTGATCTTGGCGCCCTCGATGCCCTTACCGGCCGACTCGGCGGTCAGCTCGGTGTACTCGCCGGCACCGTTCTTGATCTTGGCCTTCTGCAGGTCGCTGTTCTCGGCGAAGGAGAGCTCGACGTACGAGATGGAGCCGGCCGTGCTCTTGACCGCGCTGGCCACGCCGTCCGACTTGGCCGCACCGGTGCCGCCCTTGGCCTTCCAGGCCTTGGCGTTGCCGTAGGTCCAGTCCTTCTCGGCGGCCTTGCTCAGGTACTTGGTGAAGTTGTCGGTCGTGCCCGACTCGTCCGAGCGGTGCACGGCGGTGATGGTGCTGTCCGGGAGCTTGGCGCCCGAGTTCTGCGCGGCGATCGCCGGGTCGTTCCACTTGGTGATCTTGCTGTCGAAGATCTTCGCGAGGGTCGGCGCGTCGAGCTGGAGGTTGTCGACACCGTCCAGGTTGTAGACGACCGAGATCGGGCCGACGACCATCGGGAGGTTGAGGGCGGCGCCGCCGGCGCACTTGGCGTCGGCCTTCGGCTGCTCCTCCTCCTTGAGGGCCGAGTCGGAGCCGGCGAAGTCGGCGGTCCCCGCGATGAAGGCCTGGATGCCGGCGCCCGAGGCGGTGGCCTCGTAGTTGATCTTGGCGTCGGAACACTGCGACTGGTACTTCTTGATCCACTCGGCCATGGCGTTCTTCTGAGCCGAAGAGCCCTGAGCCGTCACGCTGCCCGCAACACAGTTGCCGGCAGCAGCCGAAGCGCCGCTGTCACCCGACGGCTCGTTGTTGTCCGAGCCGCACGCGGTGAGGGCGAGCGTGGCAGTCAGAGCAATGCCGGCGATGTAACCGGACCGCTGGAGCTTCACTGTTTTCCCTTCAGGGTGGTGTGCAAGCCGGTATCGCACCGGCAACACAACGAAAGCTAAGCAGGCGAGGTAGCCGGTTACCTGGCCATTGGTGAACTGGCGGTGAACACGTTTCCGCCGGAACATGGCCTTGTCCTGAGGGCGAGTTGTCCGTTGCGTGAACTGAGTGACTAGAGACCGAAATATCCGACTTATACGGGCGGTAGTTACCGCCCCGAGATACGGCCTTGTCCTGTTCGTGACTCGTGAGAATACGAATCAGTGACGCTGATAACTCACGTCGGTTTTGAAGATCTCGAAGCCCAGACGGCGGTACAAAGCGACCGCGGCGGCATTCGACTCGTCGACATAAAGGTTCGAAACGGTGAGCCCCTGCGCGGCCAGATGGCGCAGTCCGGCCACGCTCAGCGCGGCGCCCAGGCCCTTGCGGTGACCGCTCGGGTCGACGCCGAGCACGTAGATCTCACCCAGCGCCGGATCGTCGCCGGAGGCGGGGTGGACCTTGGTCCAGTGGTAGCCGGCGAGCGTGTCCTCGATGTCGACGGCGAGCAGGAAGCCGGCCGGATCGAACCACGGCTCGGCCTCGCGCAGCAGCAGGTCGTCGATCGTCCAGCGGCCCTGCTCGGGGTGGTGGGCGAACGCGCGGGCGTTCACCGCCAGCCAGGCGTCCTCGTCGGAGCCGGGGCGGAAGGCGCGCACGGTCAGGCCGGCGGGCAGCGGGATGTCGGGCAGCGGCTCGAGCAATGAACGCCGCATCTGCCACAGGACGCGCACCCGGGCGAAAGCGGCCTTCTCGGCGAAAGCCCGCGCGCCGGGCTCGTCGCCGTGCGCCCAGAAGGTCAGCGGGCCGTCACCGGCAGCCGCGAGCAGCGCCGTGCCGTGGCCGTGCCGCCGGTGGGCCGGATGAACAAAAAGCTCGCCGGACGCGTCCTCGAGGAACGCGTAACCGACGAGCTCATCGTCTTGCGAGGCGAGAAGGTGCCGCTGTGCCGCGGGATCACCCCCGCCGCGTACCCGGAGAACCACATCCTCGGAAAGGGGATAGACACCGTCGGCCTTTTCCGCGGCGGCGGCCAGCGCGAGAACGCCGGCCGCCTCCGCGGACGTCAGCCGATCCGTGGAGCGGATCTCCGTCATGGGTGGTCTCAGACCGGCAGCGAGACCGGCTCGTTGTCCGGCAGCTGACGGCCGGACGGCGGGACCACGAACTTGTAACCGACCTGGCGCACGGTGCCGATCATCGACTCGTACTCGGAGCCGAGCTTGGCCCGCAGGCGCCGCACGTGCACGTCGACCGTGCGGGTGCCGCCGAAGTAGTCGTAGCCCCAGACCTCACGCAGCAGCTGGTCGCGGGTGAAGACCCGGCCCGGGTGCTGGGCGAGGAACTTGAGCAGCTCGAACTCCTTGTAGGTGAGGTCGAGCGGGCGGCCCTTGAGCTTCGCCGCGTACGTGTCGGGGTCGATGTTGAGCTCACCGGCCCGGATCGATCCGCCGGCGCCCGCGGTCGCGTTGCTCAGGCGGCCGACGCCCAGGCGCAGCCGGGCCTCGACCTCGGCCGGACCCGCGCTGGCCAGGATGACGTCGTCGACGCCCCAGTCGGCGTTGAGCGCGATCAGGCCGGCCTCGGTGACCACGGCCATCAGCGGGACGCCGATGCCGGTCGCGTGCAGCATGCGGCACGTGGCACGGGCCTCGGAGAGCTCGGACCGCGCGTCGACCAGGACGGCGTCGGGGCTCGGGCCGGACACCAGGGTGCGGACATCGCGGGGGGCGGTGCGTACGGAGTGGGGAAGCAGATCCAGCGCGGGCAGCACGGCGGAAGGCTCACCGGCACGTGCCGTCACCAACAGAAGGATTTCCACACTCACCTCCGTCCTTGCGGCCCAGGGCCGCACAGGGTGACTCATCGGCGTAGTTGTTCCCGGCGTCACCGACGGGTGGGCTGCGCTTACCTTAACCGATCCACCGCCTGGAACACCTCGATCGTTTGCCCGAGTGACGTAGTGAACGCTCCCACCATGGCCGCGTAACCGGCCTTTTACCTTCGGGGCCCGGGTCTGGCACGATCGCTGCGTGTTCCCCTCCATGCCGCAGGACGACCCCTGGGACGCCGACGCGTCGCGCGAGATCGCGCGCTCCGGCGGCAAGCGGCCGCCCTCCGGCGTCCACCCCGACGACGACCCGGCCGACGACGACCTCGACGAGGAGTTCGAGGAGATCGAGGTCGTACCGGTCCGCCGGCAGCTCTCGCTGGCCATCGCCGGGTTCTCCGGCCTGCTCGCGATCGGGTTGATCCTGGGCGCGCAGACCTCGGCCCCGGACGCCCGCCTGCCGTACGCGATCGTCCTGTTCGGGGTGCAGGCTCTCTATCTGATCGCCTGGATCATGGCGCTGCGGCCGGCCCAGGCCACGATCACCGCCGGGGTCAGCGGGGTGGTCGCGCTGATCGCCGACTACCTGGCCGTCAACCGGGCCGAACCGGAACTGCTCCCGCTCGTGTGGGTGCTGCTCGCCGGGTTCCTGGTGGCGTTCATCGCCCAGCTGGTCCGCTCGGGTGACCGGGCCCGGGCCCGCGACTCGTGGCGGGCCACCCTGGCGATCATGGCCGGCGTGGTCGCGTACGCCGTCCCCATCCTGCTCACCCGGCAGGAGTCCGGCACCCAGACGCTGACCATGTGCGCCACCGCGGCCGGGGTGGCCCTGGTGGTCGCCCGGGCCACCGACGCCGTCCTGCCCAAGCCGCGGATCGCGGCCCAGGTGCCGCGCGGCGCGGCCGGCGTGGTGCTCGGCGCGATGCTCGGCACCCTGGCCGCCGCCTTCCTCGGCAGCGTGCTGGTGCTGCCCTTCACCCCGGCCAAGGGCGCGGTGATCGGCCTGATCGCGGTCGTCGCGGCCCACCTGGTCGACCTGGCCGTCAACTTCGGGCAGGCCGGGCGCCGTCTGGCCGGCGACGCGCCGACCTTCTGGGTGGCCCGGCACATGCAGGGGCCGCTGGGCGCCTTCGCCCTGATCGCGCCCCTCGCCTACGCCGTGACGCACTGGTACCTCAACTGACCGTTTCGCGGCGCGGTGGAACGGGGCATGTACCTTTTCGTCGTCGCTTCGATGGGGAGGTCCGGTGGGCGAGGTGTACGGGACGCAGCAGCGGCCCCGCAAACGGCGTGGGCGCCGCCTGCTCATCACCCTCATCGTGTTCCTGGTGCTGATCGGCGTGCTGCTGGTGGTCGCCGACCGGGTGGCCGCGTCGTACGCCGAACGCGAGATCAGCGACCGGGTGTCCGAGCAGGTCACCCAGCAGCAGGCGACCAGCGAGAAACCGGATGTGACGATCGAGGGCGTGCCGTTCCTGACCCAGGTCCTCGACGGCAACTACCAGGAGATCAACATCAAGTTGCCGAACTTCTCCGGTCCCGCCGGCAACGGGGGCACGATCAAGACCGACCTTCTTGATGTACGGGCCACCGACGTGAACGCCCCGCTCGACACCCTGCGCAGTGGCAACGGCGACATCGTGGCCGGCGCCGTCACGGGCACCGGCACCATCGACTACGACCAGGTCGCCCAGCTGATCAACCAGCCCGGCCTGAAACTCTCCGAGCAGAACGGCAAGCTGGTCGGCACCGCGCCGGTCCAGGCGCTCGGGCAGACCTTCAACGTCTCCGGCGCGGCCACGGTCGAGGTCAAGGGCGACGCGGTGCAGATCCGGTTCTCCGACGTGACCGCCGAGGGGCTGCCCGACGTGCCGCTGGTGAAGAACCTGATCGCCTCGTACGTCCAGAAGCTCGCGGTCGACCTGCGGGTGCCGGCGCTGCCGCTCAACCTGAAGGTGCAGAAAGTGGAGCCGCAGGCCGACGGGCTCCGCTTCACCGCCGGGGCCACCAACGTGTCACTGAACACCGGCGGTCTGTGACCCCGGCCATGTTCCCGGATGGTGGTCGAGTCTGTTACCGCCCGGTGAACCGCTGGTAGGGTCACATTTCATGAGCCCCTTGCTCACCAAGAGGCGCGCGGTCGACCTGTGCCGCGTGGCCGCCTGCCTGTGTTGCTCCGTCCTCTGACGGAGCCACTAGTGCTGAGCAACTTCTAGCTCGTTCATCGGCAGTGGCGCCGTCGCACGACAGCACGAGATCCCTTTTCACCTTTGGGTCCCGCGCGCGGTGCGACTGAACATCTCCGTGCGCTGACTCTCCCCCATCTCCACCGACAGGGAGTGAACCGATGAGTCGCGACACCGCACTCGTTTCGGCCGATTGGGCCGAGCAGAACCTCGACACCCCGGGCATCGTCTTCGTCGAGGTCGACGAGGACACCACCGCCTACGACGGCGGCCACATCCCCGGCGCCATCAAGATCGACTGGAAGAAGGACCTGCAGGACCCGGTCCGCCGCGACTTCGTCAACCAGGAGCAGTTCTCCGCGCTCCTCTCCGAGCGCGGTATCAAGAACGACGACGTCGTGGTGCTGTACGGCGGCAACAACAACTGGTTCGCGGCGTACGCGTACTGGTACTTCAAGCTCTACGGCCACGGCGACGTGAAGCTGCTCGACGGCGGCCGCAAGAAGTGGGAGCTCGACGCCCGCCCGTACACCAAGGACGTGCCGGTCCGCGAGAAGACCAGCTACACCGCGTCCGCGCCCGACCTGTCCATCCGCGCCTTCCGCGACGAGGTCGTCGAGGCCATCGGCGTGAAGAACCTGGTCGACGTGCGCAGCCCCGACGAGTTCGCCGGCCGCCTGCTCGCGCCGGCCCACCTGCCGCAGGAGCAGTCGCAGCGCGGCGGCCACATCCCGACCGCGATCAGCGTGCCGTGGAGCAAGGCGGCCAACGAGGACGGCACCTTCAAGTCCGACGAGGAACTGGCCAAGATCTACGGCGAGGCCGGCCTCGACGGCAGCAAGGACACCATCGCCTACTGCCGCATCGGCGAGCGCTCCTCGCACACGTGGTTCGTGCTCAAGGAGCTGCTCGGCCAGCAGAACGTGAAGAACTACGACGGCTCCTGGACCGAGTACGGCTCCCTCATCGGCGTGCCGATCGCCCTCGGCGACGAGCCCGGGAAGGCCTGATCAGACATGACTTCACCGTCCAACACCGCGGCCGGTTGCGCCGCCCCCGACCAGTCGGCCCCGCTGCCGGCCAGCGTCGACCTGACCCGCGAGACCGTGATCACCGGCATCGTCAGCACCGCCGCGGGTGAGGCCGTGGCCGGCGCCTACGTCCGGCTGCTCGACGGCACCGGCGAGTTCACGGCCGAGGTCGTCACCTCGCCCGAGGGCGCGTTCCGGTTCTTCGCCGCCCCCGGCTCGTGGACGCTGCGCGCCCTGTCGCGTGGCGGCAACGGCGAGGTCGTCGTCGACGCCACGGTCGGCGTCAACGAGGTCGGCCTCAGCGTTTCGCCCGCCTGACCTGCGTCACGAGAAAGGCCCCCGGATTTCCGGGGGCCTTTCGTCACAGATAGAGACCAGTCCCGTCCGACTCGACCCGGCTCGCCGCGACAGCGTGCACGTCGCGCTCCCGCAACAACACGTAGCCCTTGCCGTGCAGCTCGACCTCTGACCGGTCGTCGGGATCGAACAGCACCCGGTCACCGACGACAATCGACCGCACGTTCGGCCCCACGCCGACCGCGGTGGCCCAGGAGAGGCGGCGGCCCATCGACGCGGTCGCCGGGATCACGATGCCCGCTGTGGACCGGCGCTCCCCCTCACCCCCGTCCTGGCGGACGAGGACGCGGTCGTGCAGCATGCGGATCGGCAATCCGCTCTCGGTACGGGTGTCGGTGCTCACGAATGCAGACGGTACGCCTGGTTTTGCCGGTGCCGCCTACGGGGATCTAGCTGCGTCGGGCTACTACGGTGGTGGTTGCTCACAGCAATCCGAGGGGGTAGGCGGTTGAGCCGCTTGGAGCGAGTCCGGGAGAACCTCCGAAAGGCCTACGACTCAGGCCGCGAGTCGGTGCGCCAGGCGCGCGTCAACGACAGCGCGGCCGAGTCCGACACCGAGGTCGAGTTCGCGCCGCCGGCGCCCGAACCGGAAGACGTGCACTACTCGACGAACAGTCGCGACGACGCCGAGGTGCCGCACTCACTGCGCATCGCGGCCGCCTGGGGCTGGCGTCTCATCGTGGTCGGCCTGGTCGGCTGGGCGCTGCTGCGCTTCATCGGCGTCATCAGCGTGGTCGTCATCCCGCTGTCGATCTCGTTGCTGCTCTCGGCCCTGCTGTCACCGGCCGTGGCCCTGCTGCGCCGGTTCCTGCCCGCGTCGTTCGCGACGTTCCTGGTGCTGATCTGCGGCCTGGCCGCCGTCGCCGGCACCCTCACCCTGGTCATCAACCAGTTCGTGAACGGGCTGCCCGAGCTCACCAGGAACGCGAGTGAGGGCGTACGGCAAATTCAGGAATGGTTGAAGACGGGCCCGCTGCACCTGTCCGACGACCAGGTCAACCGGGCCATCGACAACGCGCAGACCTGGGTCAACGCGCACACGGCCCAGCTCACATCGACCGGCATCTCCACCGCGGCCACAGTCTTCGAAGTGCTGACCGGCATGCTGCTGGTCCTGTTCTCGACGTTCTTCTTCCTCCGCGACGGCCGCAAGATCTGGCGCTTCGTCGTACGCCTGTTCCCGGTGAACGCCCGCTGGTCACTGGCCGACGCCGGCGACGCGTCCTGGACGACCCTCGGCTCCTACGTGCGGGCGACGGTCCTGGTCGCCTTCATCGACGCCGTCGGTATCGGCATCGCCCTGGTCATCCTGGACATCCCGTTCCCGTTCCCGCTGGCCGCGCTGGTCTTCCTGGGCGCCTTCATCCCGATCGTCGGCGCCAGCGTCTCCGGCGCGGTAGCGGTCCTGGTCGCCCTGGTCGACCAGGGCTGGGTGGTCGCCCTGATCGTGCTGGGCGCGGTCATCCTGGTCCAGCAGGTCGAGGGCCACATCCTCCAGCCCCTGATCATGGGCCGCGCGGTGGCCATCCACCCCCTGGCCGTGATCATCGGCATCGCCTCCGGCGTCGTCCTGGCCGGCATCATCGGCGCGCTCATCGCCGTACCGCTGATCGCCGTCCTGAACACCGGCGTCCGCCGCCTGGCCCGCCGCCGCCCCGAGATCCCCCCGGACGCGGTGGTGGTCACCGGAGGCGCCGCATAATTCGCTTGGCGTACGGGTCGGCGCCCTCTACAACTCAGGCAATGAAAGCTGACGATGTAACGCGAGCCGTGTCGCTCGCGGTGAGCGCGCTGACCCCCGCCGAGAAACAAGACTGGACCCGCCCGGCCGACTCCCTCACCTGGACCTGCTGGGAGACGGCGGAGCACATGGCCGACGCCCTCTTCGGGTACGCGGGCCAGCTGACCCCGCCGAACCCCTCGACCACGACGTGGGTGCGCTTCGGCTATCAGCAGCGCCGCCCCGAGGGCCCATACCTGACCATGTACGTCGAACACGACGAGGGCGTCCCGGCCCTGCTGGAGGTGCTCGAATCCTGCGGCGGCCTGCTGGCGGCGGTGATCGCCACAGTCCCACCGGACCGCATGTCGTTCCACAGCTACAACGCCTCGGACAGCTCCGGCTTCGCCGCCATGGGCGTGGTCGAGGTACTGGTACACACCCACGACATAGCCCGCGCCTTCGACCTGCCGTGGACACCGCCGGCGGAGATGTGCGCGGCGGCCCTGACCAGGTTGTTCCCCTGGGCCCCCACGGACACCGACCCTTGGCCGACCCTGCTGTGGGCCACCGGCCGAACCGACCTACCCGGCCAAGCCCACCAGACGTCGTGGAAGTGGGACGGCTCGCCGCGCGACCTCGCCTAGCGTGGCCCCGGCCCCGCTCACACAGAGCGCATCGTCCGTTTTGTCGCCCTCGGCGGCCCAGGATGTCATAACCCGCGGCCTATCGAACCTCGAGGGATGCCGCTCGGACCACACCACGCGCGCGTGCCGTTCACCGCCCCGCTTTGTCCGCCCGGACGTCGAGGGCGATGCATAGACACACGATGTCGCTCCGACTCCGCACACGATCCCGACCTCCATCACCTGCTTGAGGCGGTCGACCGTGAAGCGCAGGGCGTCGCGCAGCTCGTCGCCGGCGACCAGCACGATCCCGCGGGCGGCTTACCGGTCCGTTTTGTCGGGCTCGGGCGTCGAGGGCGGCTCGGTGGGCGCGGGCGCGAACGGGGGCGGGCTGGGATAGCTGAAGGGCGTACTCGGCACCGACCCCGGCTGCGGGAACGCAGGCGACGCAGAGGAGGGCTGGGAAGATCCGGGCGACGCCGAAACCGGCTGCGGGGACTCCGGCGACGGCGAAGCTGGCTGCGGGAATGTCGGCGGGGCTGAGTTCGGCTGCGGAGATGCGGGCGTGCCGCTGATCGTCGGCTGACCGGGGTAGGGCTGGGCCTCGTGAGGCGGCTGAGATTCGTGGGCCGGCACGCCGGACGAGGGCGTCTGCGCATAGGAGGGCTGGCCATACGAAGGCTGCCAGTAGTTGGGCTGACCCCCGTAGCTGGCTTGGCCACCGTAGCCAGGCTGACCGCCGTAACTCGGCTGGCCACCGTGGCCAGGCTGACCGCCGTAACCCGACTGGCCACCGTGGCCAGGCTGACCGCCGTAACCCGGCTGGCCGTCGTAGCCAGGCTGACCGCTGTAACCCGGCTGGCCGTCGTAGCCAGGCTGACCGCCGTAACTGGGCTGACCGCCGTAACCGGGCTGACTGCCGTAACCGGGCTGACCGCCGTAGGTGGGCTGGGCGCCGTAACCGGGCTGAGTGCCGTGGCCGGGTGCGGCGTCACTGCCCGGGTGGGCGCTGTGAGCCGGCGGGAGGCCGTGGCCCGGCTGAGGGCTGTAGCCCGGCTGGGGGCTGTAGCCCGGCTGGGGGCTGTAGCCCGGCGGGAGGCCGTGGCCCGGCTGGGGACCGTAGCCCGGCGGAAGGCCGTAGCCCGGCGGGACGGCGTAGCCCGGGGGCGGGCCGTAAGCGGGCTGGCCGCTGTGACCCGGCTGGGCGCCGTAAGGGTGGTAGGCGGGTGTGAACACCGGCTGGGGGGCGGCGATCGGGATCGGGACGACCGGCTCCGCAGGGGGTGCGATCGTGCGGGTCACGCCGTCGGGGAAGCGGATCTGGTAGGACTGGCCGTCCCAGAACGCCTGGGGGGTGGCCGGGTCTCGGCCGGTGAAGACCGCTCGGTATTCGAGGATTTCGGTCAGCAGGCGCTGTTCCTCGGCCGCCGCCTTTTCGAGTTCGGCCGGTTTGCGGTCCAGGCCCCTCTGCATGCCGTCGCGGAGCAGGGCCAGCTGGGTGGAGGCGAACTGGAAGCCGCGCATCGCCTTCTGGCCGGTTGTGCCGGCCACCCGCTTGGCCCACTGGCGGGCCGAGTAGCGGCGGCCGAGGCTGCCCAGGGCGGCCACCTCCGGCGGGGCGAACCAGCCGGTACGGACGTAGTAGGGCAGGATCCGCTCGGTCAGGCGGCCTTCCCAGCTGCGGAGCGCGATCGCGAAACCGACCACCGCGAAGAAGAACGGCACCATGAAGCCGAGGTAGCCGTACAGCATGATCAGGGGCTGGTCGAGGCTCACCGAGAGCGTCGGCAGCAGGTTGAACGTGCCGTGCAGGATCATCGCCAGCAGCAGGCCGGCGATGGGGGCCAGCCAGCGCACCCGGCGGTCGCCGGAGCGGGCCGCCAGGCCGAGGCCGATGCCGGTCATCGAGCTGAACAGCGGGTGGGCGAAGCCGGTGAACAGGATGCGGACGATGAAGATGGCGAACAGGTTCTGCAGGCCGGTGGCCGGGCCGTACTGTTCGACGCCGGAGGCGTAGCCGTGGCCGCCCAGGTAGAGGATGTTCTCCACCATGGCGAAGCCGAGCGCGGACAGGCCGATGTAGACGATGCCGTCGGTGATGCCGGACCACTCGGAGCGGCGGCGCCAGAACAGCAGGAACGGGCCGAGGGCCTTCATCGACTCCTCGATGAAGGGGGCCACCAGCACCGCCACCAGCGCCTCGGGCAGGCCCCACTTCTCGAACAGCGACGCCGTGACCGTGTTGACGAACAGGGCCACCGAGGTGGCGATGGCCGCGCCCCAGACGAAGCAGAACGCCAGGTAGCGGATGGGTTCGGGTTCGTAGCGGTCGAGCCACAGGAACGCCGAGACCAGCAGCGGCACCGGCAGCACGGCGGCGGCCAGGCCGACCAGCAGGCTGGTGACGCCGATGTTGTAGCCCAGGTAGAGCAGCAGGCCGATGGCGGCCGCGAGCAGGAACGCGACGACGCCGGCGATGGGCAGCCACCGCCGCCAGCCCGTCCGGGGCTTGCCCGAGGTCACCACGGGCGGTTCGGACGGCACGGGGGCGCCCGGCGAAACGTCGGCCATGTCCGCCAGCGTAGTCACTCGGACAACGGGTGGCCGCCCCGAGGATCAAGGGCGAGGCGTGCGCCGCTTGCGGGAGCGCAGGTGCCAGCCCACCGCCCGGCGCACCAGGCGGGGCGCCTCGGCGTAGTCGACCCCGCTGGCCCGGAGCAGGTCGGTGGCGGCCGTGCGGATCTGGGCCACGATGACGCCGCCGGAGAAGCCGACGCCCTCCTCGTACGCCCGGCCGCACTCGGTCGCCGCCCGCAGCGCCCGCTCGCGGGCCGCCTCCGGCTCGACGCCCTTGGCCCATTCCTGTTTGAGCAGTTCGACGGCGTCGCCGAGCAGCGACACCGAGACGGGCAGGACCGCCGGGATCGGCTCGTCGTCGCCGAGGGCCGTGTCGACCCGGCGGCTGAGGACGCGGATGTTGCGGAGCATGTACGTGATCTGGTCGGCCCCGTCGACGTAGAGGGCCAGCGCTCCCCGGTTGCGCCACCGGGCCGGCGCGAACGCCACGTTCTCCCGGGCCGCGGTGACCGCCGCCGAGAACGCCGCGAAGGTGCCCTCGGCCGCCCGCAGGCCGGCGAGCGCGTCCCGTACCTCGTCCCGGTCCTTGTCGCCGAGGCCGGCGGCGACCCGGTGCAGACCGTCGGCCAGGGCCTGCAGAGCCGGGTCGGCGGCCCGGCGGACCACGCTGAGCGGGTTGAGCGGCAGCAGCAGGGTCATCACGATCAGCCCGATACCACCGCCGACCAGCGCGTCGAAGAACCTGGTCCAGGGCAGCCCGGTCGACGAGGTCAGGGTGGCCACCAGCACCGCGGAGGAGGCGGACTGCACGACCAGCGGGGTTCCGCCGCCCACGGCCGTGGCCACCAGCACGGCCAGCACCACGATCAGCCCGATCTGCCAGGGGCCGCTGCCGATCAGCAGGATCAGCGCGTCGCCGATGCCGATGCCGATGGCGACGCCGATGACCAGCTCGGTGGTGCGTTTGACGCGCTGGCCGACCGACGAGGCCAGCGTGATCACGGCGGCGATGGGCGCGAAGAACGGCGCCGGCCGGCCGATCACGTCGTGCGCCACGAACCAGGCGAGCCCGGCCGCGACTCCCGCCTGCACGGCCAGCGCGAGGCCGCCCCGTACCCGGCGCAGGCCGGTGCGGAAGCCGGTGGTCACGGTTCCCGAAATGCTCGTCGTCACCTCAGTGACCTTAAATTAGTCGGGTGGAAGATCTCGTGGAACGTTTCCGGCGGGCGGCCCGTGACGCCGGCGCGATGGCCGCCGACGGCGACCTGGACGCCGCCGCCGGATACCTGCTGACCCGCTGGTCGGAGCCGCAACGGCAATATCACACCGTTGAGCACCTGACCGCCGTACTCAATACTGTTGATCTTCATGCGGGTCTGGCGCCGCATCCGGAACGGGTGCGGCTGGCGGCCTGGATGCACGACGCCGTCTACGATCCGCGGGCCCTGGGCGATGCCAACGAGCGGGACAGCGCCGAGTTCGCCGAGGGGCTGCTGACCACGCTCGGGGTGCCGGAGGCGAACGCGGCCGAGGTGGCCCGTCTGGTGAGCCTGACCGCCGGGCACGCCACCGAGGCCGACGATCCGGACGGCGAGCTGCTCTGCGACGCCGACCTCGCGGTTCTGGCCGGCGACGAGGAGCAGTACGCGGCGTACACCGCGGCCATCCGGCGGGAGTACGCGCACGTGCCCGACGACGCTTTCCGGGACGGCCGGGCCCAGGTGCTCAAGGCCCTGCTCGAGCTGCCGTCGATCTACCGGCTGGCCCCGTTGCGCGAGCAGTGGGAGGCGCGCGCCCGGGCCAACCTCGAGAAGGAGCTCAACGGATAGACAGATGCTTGGGCCGGCGCAGGCCGGTCGCCCGGAGCCGGGCCGCCAGGTCGCGGGAGGGCAGCAGCGTCGCGCCGAGCCAGATCGCGCTGCGGAAGCGCGTCTCCGGGATGTCGTAGTGGTCCCGGTCGAAGGCCCGGCGCGGCGCGCCCAGCATCTCGGCGAAGGCGTGCAGCTCGGCGTACGAGAGGTCGCTCACCAGGTGTGACCAGAGGCGGCCCCGGGCCGGCCAGAGCGGCTCGTCGACGAGGATCAAAGGTCGATCTGGAGCAGGTCGACCCCGCGGTCGGCCGCGAAGCCGCGGACGTCAGGCGAGCCGATCCGGGCGGCGTCGGCGGTCGCGTCGTCCGGCATCGTCTGCGACTGCCGCTCGGCCGCCACCCGGGCCAGGTAGTGCTCGGCCTCGCGCTCGCGCACCGCCTTGTCCCAGCCCAGCACCTCGCCCATGATCTCGGCCGTGTGCTCGGCCGACTCGCTGCCGCGGTGCGGGGTCTCGATCGAGATGCGGGTACGGCGGGTGAGCACGTCGTCGACGTGCAGCGCGCCCTCGGCCAGGGCCGCGTACGCCACCTCGGCCGCCAGGTATTCCGGCGCGCCCCGCAGCGGGACGGCCAGCGACGGGTCGGCCTTCATCATCGCCAGCAGGTGCACCGTCAGCGACCCGTACCGCTCGAGGAGATGTTCGACGACTCCGGCCGGCACGCCGTGCCGGCGGGCGATGTCGTGCCGGTCGCGCCACGCCGCCGCGTAGCCGTCGGCCCCCAGCAGCGGCAGGTCGGCGGTGGACGACGCGCGGGCCGCCCCGCCCAGGCGGCGGACCGCCCGGTCGATGACGTCGGCCGCCATCACCCGGTACGTCGTGTACTTGCCCCCGGCCACCAGCATGAGCCCGAGCATCGGCTCGATCACCGCGTGCTCGCGGGACAGTTTCGAGGTCGACTCGGCCTCGCCGGAGAGCAGGGGGCGCAGCCCGGCGTACACGCCCTCGATGTCATCGGTGGTCAGCGGCCGGTCGAGGACCGTGTTGACCTGGTCGAGGATGTAGCGGATGTCTCGGGCCGAGGCGGCCGGGTGCGCCCGGTCGAGCTTCCAGTCGGTGTCGGTGGTGCCGATGATCCAGTGGCCGCCCCACGGGATGACGAACAGCACCGAGGTGGGCGTGCGCAGTATCAGGCCGACCTCGCCGGTGATGGCCGAGCGGGGCACCACCAGATGAACGCCCTTGGAGGCGCGGACCCGCATTCCGGGACGGACGCCGACGTCGCTGAGCATCTGCGACATGTCGTCGCTCCAGACGCCGGTGGCGGCGACCACCGTACGGGCCCGGACCTCGAACTCCGGCTCGTCGGGCGCCTCGAGGTCGCGGACGCGGACGCCGACCACCTCGCGGGCCTCGCGCAGGAAGCCGGTCACCCGGGCGCTGGTCACGACGGCCGCGCCCATGCTGGCCGCGGTGCGGGCCAGGGTGACCACCAGGCGGGCGTCGTCGACCTGGCCGTCGTAGT
Organism: Actinoplanes sp. NPDC048796; assembly: GCF_040650035.1. NCBI lineage: Bacteria > Bacillati > Actinomycetota > Actinomycetes > Micromonosporales > Micromonosporaceae > Actinoplanes > Actinoplanes sp. NPDC048796. The sequence continues at coordinate 290,541 of NZ_JBEZGO010000003.1, forward strand.
AGCGGATGGCGCCGCTGATCTGGTCGGCCCGCAGGCTCGGGAACAGGTGACGGGCGCCGTCGCGGGTCAGATGGCGGTGCAGCGGCATGCCGCGGCCGGTGCCGAAGAGCCCGGCGAAGACGTCGTACGCGGCCACGCCGAGCCCGTAGTAGGCCCGGCGGCCGACCCGCGCGGCCGGGTTGCCGGGCGGCAGCGGCACCATGATCGGCACCGGGCGGACCAGGTGGGGCGCCAGCCGGGTCGAGAGCAGCCCGCGCTCGGTCAGCGCCTCGTGCACCAGGTGGAGCTCAAGCTGTTCGAGGTAGCGCAGGCCGCCGTGGATCAGCTTGCTGGAACGGCTGGACGTGCCGGCCGCGAGGTCACGGGCCTCGACCAGGGCGACCTTGAGCCCCCGGGAGGCGGCGTCGAGGGCCGCGCCGGCGCCGGTGACCCCGCCGCCGACGACCAGGACGTCGAACTGCTCGTCGCGCAGGCGCCGGAGATCAGCGACGCGACGGATCGGGGAGAGCCGGCCGGCCGTGTAGCGGGAGACGGAGGGATCGCGCACGAGTCCCACGGTAGCGCTCGCTACCGAACCGGCTCCCCGCTGCACCCGATCCGCACTCGGTGATTTCTAGCGTCGATGGAGGCCGGACCGTGGGAGTCCGCCGCCGCCGAATGACGACGGGGTTCCGCATGCACCGAGCCGTTCTACGTTCCCGGCCGTACCGGGCGCTTGTCCTGGTGGTCGTGGTCGCCGTCGCCCTCACGGTCGCGGTGACGCTGGTCGGCGGCACGGCCGACGCGGCGATCACCAGCGAGTTCAAGGCCCGTTTCTCGGCCAACGTGAACGGCTCGATCATCCTGCGCGGCAACACCAACATGGTGTGCCCGGTCTCCACGACGTGCACGGCGGCGCAGGCCGGCACGTACACCGGCACCGACAAGGGTGTGCTGAACAACAACAACTACGTCATGCAGTACGCGGACGGGGACAGCGACCCGGACACGTTCAACGTCAGCACCACCAAGGTGACGCTCCCCACCGGCGGCAGCAAGGTGCTCTTCGCCGGTCTGTACTGGGGCGCCGACCTCAGCGCCGGTAACAGCGGTGTCGCGGCCAAGAACGAGAGCAACGCCGACAAGGTCCTTTTCCGTACGCCGGCGAGCGCGGCCTGGCAGACGGTCACCGCCACCACGCTCTTCCAGAACGCGTCGATCAAGGCGTACCAGGGCTTCGCCGACGTCACGGCGCTGGTCTCGGGCGCCGGCGACGGTGACTTCTCGGTGGCCAACATCCAGGCCGGCACCGGCAAGGACCGGTACGCCGGCTGGTCGCTCGTGCTGGCGTACCAGAACCCGAACGAGGCCATGCACAGCCTGCGCGTGTTCGACGGCTTCGGCGTCGTGACCAGCAAGGACACCCAGGTCGACATCAACGTCACCGGTTTCCAGACGCCGGACCTCGGCCCCGTGAACGCCACGATCGGCACGGTCGTGTACGAGGGTGACCTCGGCCTCGAGGGCGACAACCTCAAGCTCGACGACGGCGCGGTCAGCGACGCGGCCAACCCGGCCACCAACTTCTTCAACAGCACCGTGAGCGAGAGCGGCACGCTGCTCAACAGCGGCCGTTCCCCCGGCAACCGCAACCTGATGGGCGTCGACGTCGACCAGTTCGACGCCTCCGGCAAGCTGGCCACCAAGGCCAGGACGGCCAAGCTGACGCTGACCACGGGCGGCGAGACGTTCTATCCGGGCGTGGTCACCTTCACCACCGACCTGTTCGCCCCCGACCTGGTCACGACCGTGAAGGGCACCGACGCCGACGGCGGCGACCTGCTGCCCGGCGACGAGATCGAGTACCGGATCGACGTGCGGAACAACGGCAGCGACCCCGCCGACAACACCGTGATCAGCAACGCGATCCCGACGCACACCACCTACGTCCCGGGCTCGATGACGGTCAAGGGCACCCCGGTCGCCGACACCGGCGCCACGCCCGCCTGGAACCTCGGCTCGATCGCGAACGGCAGCCCGACCTGGGTGACCTTCCGGGTCAAGGTCGACAACGACACCCCGGCCGGCTCCGCGGTCACCGACGTGGCCAGTTCCTCGTTCACCGCGCACTTCACCAACATGGGCGTCGACGGCGTACCCGGAACCGACATCATGACCGTGCAGCAGCCGCACGCCGACCTGGCCGCCACCTTGACCGTCTCCCCGGCCACCGTGCAGCGGGCCGCCGCGCCGAACACGGTCGTCTACACCGCCGTGGTCACCAACAAGGGTTCCGACCTGGAGCCGGCCGCCACCGCGAAAGTGACCCTGCCGACCGGTGTCACCGCCGGCCCGCTCCCGTCCGGCTGCTCCGCGTCGGGCCAGGTCGTCACCTGCCCGGCCGGCGCGCTCGTCGCGGGCAGCCAGGCCACCCTGACCATCCCGGCCACCGTCGCCGGCAGCGCCGCCCGGTCGGCCGTCGCGACCCTCGACGTCTCCGGCTCCGGCCTCGACGCCGTCGCCGGCAACAACAGCAGCATCGCCACGCTCACCGTCAACACCGCGCCGAAGGCCGTCGCCGACACCGCGACCACCACCAACGGCACGCCGGCGAAGATCGACGTGCGGGCCAACGACACCGACACCGAGGACGCCCCGTCCGACCTCAAGGTCACCATCGGCACCCCGCCCGGGCACGGCTCGGCGGTCGCCGGGGCCGACGGCTGGATCACCTACACCCCGGTCCCGGGCTGGGCCGGCGCCGACACCGTGGAGTACGTCGTGACCGACTCCGACGGTGGCACCGCCACGGCCACGGTCACGGTGACCACCGCCAACGCGGCCCCGGTGGCCGGCGACGACGTGGTCGCGACCGGGCCGGGCACCAAGGCCGACATCTCGCCGCTGGCCAACGACTCCGACCCGAACGACGACCCGATCCACGTCGCGTCGATCACGCAGCCGCAGTCCGGCGCGGGTGCCGCCACGCTGAACGGCGACGTCGTCACCTACGTACCGGCCGCCTCCTTCAAGGGCATCGCGACCTTCACCTATACGGTTCAGGACAGCGCGGGCAAGCAGACCGTCGGGCAGATTCGGGTCACCGTGGGCAACGCCGCCCCGGTCGCCGCGCCCGACCGGGCCGGCGCCGATCACGCCGGGACGGTGACCGTCGACGTGCTCGCCAACGACACCGACGGCAACGACGACAAGCTCCGCCTCGTCTCGGCCGGCCGGCCCGACCACGGCACGGCCACGATCAGCGCTGGCAAGGTGGTCTACACGGCGCCGGCCGGTTTCTCCGGCGACGCCACCTTCACGTACGTCGTCAGCGACGGCACCGACACCGCGACCGGCACGGTCACCGTGACCGTGGCCAACGCGCTGCCCGTGGCCGCCGCCGAGACGGTGACCACGCCGTACGGCACCGCCGTCACCGTCGACGTGCTGGCCGACGCCAAGGACCCGAACACCACCGACAAGCTGCGGGTGAGCGGGCTGACCACGCCGGCCGGCGGCACGGCTGTGCTCGGCGCCACCGGCAAGATCACGTACACCCCGAAGGCGGGCTTCTCCGGCGCCGACAGCTTCGACTACACGATCACCGACGACAAGGGCGGCCTCGCCACCGCGACCGTCAATGTCACCGTGGCCAACGGCGTGCCGGTGGCCCGGCCCGACTCGGTCACCGTCCCGGCCGGCGTCGTGGCCACGATCGACGTGCTGGCCAACGACTCCGACCCGAACCGCGACCCGCTGACCGTCACGGTCGACGTCGCCCCCGGGCACGGCACGGCCACCGTCGGCGCCGACGGCAAGATCACCTACACGCCGGCCGCCGGCTACCGCGGCACCGACTCGTTCCACTACACCGTCGCCGACGGCAAGGGCGGCACGGCCGGCGCCACGGTCACCCTCGGCGTGGTGAACACCGCGCCGACCGCGCGCGACGACGCCGCCGCCACCGACACGGACACCGCGGTGACCGTGCACCCGCTGGCCGACGACTCCGACGAGAACGGCGACACCATCCAGCTCACCGCGGTCACCACGCCGGCGCACGGCACGGCCGTGCTCGCCGCCGACGGCACGATCGCCTACACCCCGGACGCCGGCTTCCAGGGCACCGACACCTTCACGTACTCGATCACCGACGCGTTCGGGAAGACGGCCTCGGCGCTGGTGACGATCACCGTGCGCAACGCGGCCCCGATCGCCGTGGACGACCGGTTCGTCGTACACCCCGGTGTGACCTCGACCCTCGACCTGCTCGCCAACGACGTCGACCCGAACACCGGGCAGAAGCTCGGCATCTCGTCGGTGACCCAGCCGGCCAAGGGCGTCGTCACGATCACCGCCGACGGCAAGGTCACCTACCGCCCGAACGCGATGACCACCGGCACCGACACCTTCGACTACGTGCTCACCGACGATCTGGGCCGCACCGACACGGCCACGGTCACCGTCATCATCGACGCGGCGCCGACCGCCGTGGCCGACACCGCCACGACCGCCTCGGGCCAGGTCGTGGACATCGCGGTGACCGCCAACGACACCGACCCCGGCTCGGCGCTGACGCTGGTCTCGGCCGGCATGCCGGCCCACGGCACCGCGACCGTCGCCGGCGGCAAGATCCGCTACACCCCGGCCGCCGGATACACCGGCACCGACACCTTCACCTACGTGATCAGGGACGCCGCCGGCAGCACGGCGACCGGCACGGTGACCGTGGCCGTCGGCAACGCCGACCCGGTGGCCGCCGACGACGCGACCGCCGTCCTGGCCGGTAAGCACGTCGACGTGGACGTGCTGGCCAACGACACCGACCCCAACCCGGGACAGAAGCTGACCGTCACCGCGGCCGGCACCCCGGCCCACGGCACCGCGATCGTCGCCGACGGCAAGATCCGCTACACCCCGGCCGCCGGGTACACCGGCACCGACACCTTCACCTACACGATCGGCGACGGCAACGGCGGCACCGCCCGGGCGAGCGTCACCGTCACGGTCAGCGACGGCTCACCCGTCGCCGTGCCCGACCAGCACACCACGGCGTACCAGCAGAACCTGACCGTCGCGGTGTTGGACAACGACCTCGACCCGGCCGGCACGCTCGGCCTGACCGCTGTCACCACCCCCGACCACGGCACCGCGAAAATCAGCGGCAACAAGATCGTCTACACCCCGCCGGCCGGTTTCTCGGGCGTCGCGACGTTCGGCTACACGGCCACCGACGGCGACGGCGCCGCCACGAGCACGACCGTCACGATCACGGTCGGCGCGCCCCCGGTCGTGCCGAACCGGCAGCTCACCACCAAGGCGGGCGCCCCGGTGCGGATCGTCATGCCGACCACCGACGAGGCGGGCCACCCGATCACCGTGCTCTCGATCGGCCGGCCGAAGCACGGCACGGCCAGTCTGAACGCCGACGGCACGGTGACCTACACGGCGGCGGCCGGCTGGTCGGGCACCGACAGCTTCACCTACCAGGCCGCCGACGCCGCGGGCAACCAGGCCGCGGGCACGATCAGCATCACGGTGGCCGGGGTCAACACCAAGCCGGCGGCCCGCAACGACGTGGTGGCGGTCGACGCGGGTGACTCAGTGGTGATCCACCCGCTGGCCAACGACAAGGACGTCAACCAGGACAAGCTGCGCATCACCGCGGTCGGCCGCGCGCGGCACGGCACGCCGGTGCTCAACAAGGACGGCTCGGTCACCTACGCGCCGTACGACAGCTACGCCGGCGGGGTGGACTCGTTCACCTACACGATCAGCGACGGGCACGGCGGCGTGGCCACCGCGATCGTCACGGTCACCGTGAACGCGCCGGCAACCGGCGGCAAGCTCCCGAAGACCGGCCTGAACATCGTCTCGATGGTCACCGCGGGCGGCGCCATCGTCCTGGTCGGCGGCTTCCTGCTGATGGCCGGCCAGCACCACGGCCCCGGACGGCACCGGCCCGGCCGGCACCGGATGACCTGAGGCGTTCCGGTCACGCTGGGCGCCCCGCGCGCCTAGCGTGATCTGGTGCGCGGACCGGTTCTCCTCCTCGCCATCGCGGTCACTCTGGCCACGCTGGTCACCGGGCGGGCCGACGCGGCGATCTCGGACACGTTCACGAGCCGGTTCGACGTCAACGCGAACGGTTCCATCATCCTGCGCGGCAACTCGAACCTGACCTGCTCGACGCTCGTGCTCCAGTGCGCCTCGGCCCGCACCGGCAGTGGGGTCTCGACCAGCTGGCTGAACAACAACAACCAGACGATGGTCTACACCGACGCCGACGGTGACCCCGTGTCGACGTTCAACGACAGCAGCTCGACCGTCACCCTGCCGGCCGGCAGCAGCGTCCTGTTCGCCGGCCTCTACTGGGGCGCCCTCACCGCCCTCGACGTCGGCGTGCTTCCGGCGCCTTCACCGAACAACAAGGGCAAAGTCCGATTTCGTACGCCGGCCGGCGCGACCTGGAATCCGATCGCCGCCGACGAGGTGTACACGGCGTCCACCTCCGCCTACGAGGGGTTCGCCGACGTCACCGCGCTGGTGGCGGCCGCCGGCAACGGCGTGTACTCGGTGGCCGACATCCAGGCCGCGACCGGCACCGGCACCTATGCGGGATGGGCGCTGGTGGTCGCGTACGGCAATTCCGCCGAGCCCCTGCGCAGCCTGCGCGTCTACGACGGCTTCGGGTCGATCACCGACAAAGACGTGGACATCCCGCTGTCCGGCTTCGAGACGCCGCACTCCGGAACCGTGCACACCGAGGTGGGAGCGGTCGCCTTCGAGGGCGACCTGGGCACGACGGGCGACAGCCTGAAGATCGACGGGCAGCCGCTGGGCGACACGGCCAACCCGCTCAGCCCGGTGAACGTCTTCAACAGCACGGTCAGCGAGAACGGCGCGATCGTCGGTGGCCGCGACCCGGCCTACCGCAACCTGTTCGGCGTCGACATCGACCGTTTCGACGCCAGCGGGATGCTCGGGCACGGCGTCACCCAGACCAAACTCACCATGTCCACGACCGGGGACGTGTACTACCCGGGCGTCCTCACCGTCGCCATCGACCTCTACGCCCCCAAGATCACCACGACGATGACCGGAACCGACGTCAACAACGGCGACCTCCTGCCGGGCGACGAGATCGAATACCGGATCGTCGTCCGCAACGAGGGCAGCGACACCGCCGACGGCGTGCGCCTGACCGACGCCATCCCGACCTACACGTCGTACGTGAGCGGCGGCCAGTACGCCGCCGGAAATGTCACCTTCGACCTCGGCAGCATCCCCTACCTCGGCACGACGACTGTCACGTTCCGGGTCCGGGTCGCCCTCGACACCCCGGCCCTGTACGCCATCGCCAACATGGTCAACGTCTCGTACACGGGCCGGACCACCAACGTGAGCGTCGCCGCCGTCGGCAGCACCCTGGCCGCGACGGTCAAGCAGCCCAAGGCCGACCTCGCCGCCGGCCTGACCATCAGCCCGGCCGACGTGCAGCGCGCCGCCGCCCCCAACGCCGTCACCTACACCGCCACGGTCACCGACCTGGGCCCCGACCCCGAGCCGGCCGCCCGGGTCGAGCTCACCCTCCCGGCCGGGGTCACCCCGGGCCCGCTCCCCTTCGGCTGCGCCACCTCGGCTCAGGTCGTCACCTGCCCGGCCGGGCAACTGGTCAGCGGCAGCAAGGCCACCGTGACCATCCCGGCCACCGCCGCGCCGGGCACCGCCACCTCGGCCCCGGCCACCCTGCGGGTCTCCGGGAGCGGCCAGGACCCGGCCCCGGGCAACGACACCGCCACGGCCACCCTGCGGGTGAACTCGCCACCGGTCGCCGTCCCCGACGCGGTCACCACGAGCCACGCCACAGCGGTCACCTTCGGCGTCCGGGACAACGACACCGACCCCGAGGACCCGAACACCGGCTTCACCGTCACGATCGTCGGCCCGCCGACCCACGGCAGCGCGGTGGTGCTGGCCGACAACTCGGTCCGCTACACGCCGCAGACCGGCTGGGCCGGCGCCGACCCGTTCCAGTACACGATCACCGACGGCCACGGCGGCTCGGCGACCGGCACGGCCACCGTGACCACTGCCAACGCCCCGCCCGTGGCCAACCCCGACGTCGCCGGCACCCCACCGGACACCCTGGTCACCCTGCTCGTGCTGGCCAACGACACCGACCCCAACCCGGGCGACATCCTGCACGTCACCGGCCTCGGCGCCGTCTCGCCGGCGTCGGCCGGCACCGCGGGCCGGGCCGGCGACCTGGTCAGCTTCCAGCCCGCGACGGGGTTCTCGGGCCGGGCCTCGTTCACCTACGTGGCCGACGACGGTCACGGCGGGCAGGCGACCGGCCAGGTGTACGTCGACGTGCAGAACGCCGCGCCGACCGCGGCCGACGACCTCGCCTCGACGCCGTACCTGACCGGTCTGCTGATCAACGTGCTCGGCAACGACCGGGACCCCAACGTGGGCGACACGATCAGCATCTCGGCGGTCGGCCCGCCCAGCGCCGGCACCGCCATCCCCGAGCCGGGCGGCATCCGCTACCAACCGCCGGTGGGCTTCTCCGGGGTGGCCACGTTCCGCTACGACATCCGGGACAACGGCGGTCTGCCCTCGTACGCCACGGTCACCGTCACCGTGGGCAACGCCCCGCCGACGGCGGCGAATCGGACCGCCACCACGCTGTACGGCATCCCGGCGGTGATCAACGTGCTGGCCTCCGCCACCGACCCCAACACCACCGACACCCTGACCGTCACCGGCACCACCGACCCGGCCCACGGTTCGGTCGCGCGCAACGTCACCGGCACGCTCACGTACACCCCGGACGCCCGCTTCTCGGGCACCGACTTCTTCGACTACACGGTGGGCGACGGCCACGGCGGCGCGGCCACCGCGCGGGTCACGGTCACGGTCGGCAACGGCGTGCCGGTGGCCCGGCCCGACTCGGTCACCGTGCGCACCAACCTGCCCGAGGTCATCGACGTGCTCGCCAACGACGACGAGGACCCGAACGGCACGCCCCTGACCATCACGGTCGGCACGCCGGCGCACGGCACGGCGGCGGTCGGCCCCGGCCAGAAGATCACCTACACGCCCGGTCCCGCGTTCCACGGCACCGACGCGTTCGCCTACACGCTCAGCGACGGCCTGGACACCTCGACCACGACCGTGACGGTCGGTGTGGTCAACTCGCCGCCCATCGCCCGCCCGGAGTCGGTCGCCACCGACACCGACGAGCGGGTGACCATCGATCCGCTGGCCAACGACGAGGACCCCAACGGTGACGCCCTGAGCCTGGTCGGCTTCACCGCGGCCGCGCACGGCACGGTGGCCCGCGACACCGACGACACGGTGATCTACACCCCGGCCCCCGGCTTCTACGGTCTCGACGCGTTCACCTACACCATCGAGGACACGGACCGGCTGGCCGTCTCGGCCGCCATCACGGTCACCGTGCGCAACGCCGCCCCGATCGCCGAGGACGACACCTTCGTGGTCCGGCCGGAGATCGTCACGGTGGTGGACGTCCTGGCCAACGACCACGACCCGAACACCGGCCAGCCGCTGGCGGTGTCGGCCACCGGCCCGGCCGCCGAGGGGACGGTCGCCCTGGCCGCGGACGGCACGGTGACCTACCGGGCCGACGCGGACTCACCGGGCGCCGACACCTTCACGTACGTGCTCACCGACGACTGGGGCCGCACCGACACCGGCACGGTGCACATCACCGTCGACTGGCCGCCGACGGCCGGCGACGACGACATCACGACGCCTTCCGGCACCGCCGTCGACATTCCGGTCCTGGCCAACGACACCGACCCGGAGGGCGGGCCGCTCACGGTCGTCACGGTCGGCACACCGGCGCGGGGCGCCGCCACGATCCTCCCGAACGGCCAGATCCGTTACCAGCCCCGGGGCAGCGCGGCCCAGGTCGAGACCTTCGCCTACGGGGTACGGGACCGGGCCGGCAACACCGCCGGCGCCCACATCACCGTCCACGTCGACCAAGCCGTCACCCCACCGCCGGACCCGACCACAGCTCCCACCGTGCCACAGCCCACCGCGCCGCAACCCACCGCGCCGCAACCCACCGCGCCGCAACCCACCGCGCCGCAACCCACCGCGCCGCAACCCACCGTCACGCAACCGGCCGCGCCGCAACCCACCGCGCCGCAACCCACCGCGCCGCAACCCACCGCGCCGCAACCCACCGCCACGCAACCCACCGCCACGCAGCCGGCCGCCACGCAGCCCGTCAGCCCGCGGCCCTCCGGCTCCTCGACCGCGACGGCCGGTCCCGCGCCTCCGGCGGGCACCTACAAACCTGTGGTTCCCGACAAGGTGGCCGCCGCCCAGCCGGGCCACCCCATCGGCATCCCGCTACCCGCCTCCGACGCCAACGGCCGCCCGGTGACCGTCCGCTCGGTGGGCCGGCCCGAACACGGCACAGCCGTCCTCAACGCCGACGGCACAGTCACCTACACCCCGCCGCCGGGCTTCGCCGGCGTCGACAGCTTCACCTACGAGGTGGTCGACGCCAACGGCACCATCGCCACGGCCACCATCACCGTGACTGTGGGCAAGCCCGACCAGCTCCCCGGCCCCGGCCTCCTGCCGCTCCCGGCCACCGGCGACAACATCCTCGCCGTGATCGCCGCCGGCGGCATCACCCTGACCATCGGCGCCGCCCTCTACTGGCTCGGCGCCTCCGGCGGAAAAGCAGAAAGGCGGGCCCGCCGAAGCGGACCCGCCTGACTAAGACTGGACTCAGAAGTCCATGTCACCGCCGCCCGGGGCGCCGGCCGGAGCCGGGTTCTTCTCGGGCTTGTCGGCCACGACGGCCTCGGTGGTGAGGAACAGCGCGGCGATCGACGCGGCGTTCTGCAGCGCCGAGCGGGTGACCTTGGCCGGGTCGATGATGCCCGCGGCCAGCAGGTCCACGTACTCGCCGGAGGCGGCGTTGAGGCCGTGACCCGGGTCGAGGTTGCGCACCTTCTCCACCACGACGCCGCCCTCGAGGCCGGCGTTCACGGCGATCTGACGCAGCGGGGCGTCGAGCGCGAGCTTGACGATCTGCGCGCCGGTCGCCTCGTCGCCGACCAGGTCGAGCTTGTCGAACGCGGTCTTGCCGGCCTGCACCAGGGCGACGCCACCACCGGGCACGATGCCCTCCTCGACGGCCGCCTTCGCGTTGCGAACGGCGTCCTCGATGCGGTGCTTGCGCTCCTTGAGCTCGACCTCGGTGGCCGCGCCGACCTTGATGACCGCAACACCGCCGGCCAGCTTGGCCAGGCGCTCCTGCAGCTTCTCACGGTCGTAGTCGGAGTCCGACTTCTCGATCTCGGCGCGGATCTGGTTGACCCGGCCCTGGATCTGCTCGGCGTTGCCGCCGCCGTCGACGACGGTGGTCTCGTCCTTGGTGATGACGATCTTGCGAGCGGTGCCGAGCAGGCTCAGGTCGGCGCCGTCGAGCTTGAGGCCGACCTCCTCGCTGATGACCGCGCCACCGGTGAGGATGGCGATGTCCTCGAGCATGGCCTTGCGGCGGTCACCGAAGCCCGGGGCCTTGACGGCGACGGACTTGAAGGTGCCGCGCACCTTGTTGACGACCAGGGTGGCCAGGGCCTCGCCCTCGACGTCCTCGGCGATGATGACCAGCGGCTTGCCGCCCTGCATGACCTTCTCGAGGATCGGGAGCAGGTCCTTCACCGCGGAGATCTTGCTGTTGGCGATCAGGATGTACGGGTCGTCGAAGACGGCCTCCATACGCTCGGCGTCGGTCATGAAGTACGCCGAGATGTAGCCCTTGTCGAAGCGCATGCCCTCGGTGAGCTCGAGCTCGAGACCGAAGGTGTTGCTCTCCTCGACGGTGATGACGCCTTCCTTGCCGACCTTGTCCATGGCCTCGGCGATGATCTCGCCGACCGTGGAGTCACCGGCGGAGATGGAGGCGGTGGAGGCGATCTGCTCCTTGGTCTCCACGTCCTTGGCCAGCTGCTGCAGGCCCTCGGAGACGCTGGCCACAGCGGCCTCGATGCCCCGCTTCAGGGCCATCGGGTTGGCGCCCGCGGCAACGTTACGCAGACCCTCACGGACCAGCGCCTGGGCGAGGACGGTCGCCGTCGTCGTGCCGTCACCGGCGACGTCGTCGGTCTTCTTGGCGACCTCCTTGACCAGCTCGGCGCCGATCTTCTCGAAGGTGTCCTCGAGCTCGATCTCCTTGGCGATCGACACACCATCGTTGGTGATGGTGGGAGCGCCCCACTTCTTCTCGAGCACGACGTTGCGGCCCTTGGGGCCGAGCGTCACCTTGACGGCGTCGGCGAGCTGGTTCATGCCCCGCTCGAGGCCGCGACGAGCTTCCTCGTCGAATGCGATGATCTTGGCCATACGGCTTTGTCCTCCTGGACATACGCGGTGCCGGGCCTCGTCGGCCCCGCCCGTTGCGGAACTCTGCGGACGTCACCACCTGGCGTCGTGACGTCCTCAGGCCGAGCCGGATAGCCCGCGACGACCGGCCCCGTGCCCCGGCGCCGATGGCGACGCCGTGACCGAGACCCCACCGTCCCGACCTGCTGGCACTCACCGCTAGCGAGTGCCAATGACTTGTTTAGCACTCTCGGGTGGCGAGTGCAAGGAAACGGCGGGCTCCCTAAGTCAGTCTTCAGGGGCGTTCAGCTCAGCGCGCAACGACCGGCTGGTCACCGGTCCTTCCGAGCGACGGCCTTGGCCGTACGCCACGAGCGCCGCCACCGCCCACACCTGGACCGCGACCACTCCGACGGCGGTCGCCGCGACCCCGCCGAACAGCTCGTCCGCCACTCGCGGCAGCACCGAGGCCACCGCCGAGACGGCCACCATCCCGACCGCCGGCCCCCGCCCCAGCAGATGCGCCGCCCGCCGCAGCCCATGACCTCGTTCGATCAGCAGCACACACCCGAAGACCCCGGCCACGGTCAGCACCCCGGTCGAGGCGACAGCGGTCAAGGCCTCGTTGGCCGCCAGCGACAACCCACCGGTCACCAGCCCCACAGCCGCGAACCGGAGCCACAGACCCCGCAGCCGGTACGCCACCAGACCCCACACCTGACGCGGGCCGGGCCGCACCCCGTCGGCCGCCGACGGCACGGCCACCCCGACCGCCGCGGCCAGACAGATGACAAAGGGCAGCGCCGACACGGTCAGGTAGGCCAGCCACATGGTCGGCAGCAACAGCAGCCCGAAACCACCGGCGAGATCGGACAGCGCCGGCGCCGCGATCACCGTGTCGTCCAGCCGGCCCACGAAGAAGTGCAGCGGCAGCGCCGCCAGAGCCATGGCCGGCAGCAGCCGCACCCCGTCCCGCCCGAGCACCGCCGCGACCCGCCCGGCCCAGCCCCGCAGCCCCGACCCGGCCGCCGGCACCAGCGGATCAGCCACCTCCGAAATCACCGTTTCGGGTACGCCCCCGCGCGGCAACTCAGCCGTCCGCGACTCCGGGTCGAAGGGGTCGGCCGCCGCCACCACCGGCCCTTCGACCATGTGCATAGCGCCTTCGCCCTGATCCATCGAAACACCTTGCCCCAGCACCCACTCCCCCCGCCACCCGGCACCCTCACCGCGACCGATCATCGCCGGACCGGACGGGCGGCCTCCTCGCCGAAAAGCAGCAGACCGCTCACCACGGCCGCCGCGATCCACCACGAATCGACGCCGAACCAGGCGAGAGTCGCGTGCCCGGCGATCAGCACCCCCACCATCGCCACCGGAGACATGTCGGGCCGACAGCGCGGACACAGCGCCTCCTGCTGTCCAGGCGACAGCTTCAGCCAGGTCGATCTGCAGATCGGCGTGCCCATCTGGTCGATCGGGGAGTCGACTCCGGCGAACGGGTCGCGCGGGCGTCCTCGTCGCGCCGGTCCTGGCTCAGCCGGCGAACGCCGCGGCTCACGAGGCTGCGGCTTCCACCGGCGCGCCGAGCGTGACGGACCATTCCGCTCCGTCGGCCGCGCGACAGGCGACCTGGCCGCCGTGACCGGCCGCGGCCAGGTCAGAGGTCGGGGCAGTCAGGGGCCTGTCCGGCTTCCACGTCCAGTGCTGCTCCTCTCGTCCGATTACCGCTAACGGGTTGCCGGAGGGGTGGTCAGCGGGTAGTCAGGACGGCATGGACAGCTGGAGCGTGCACCGGGTCACCGTCGGCGACGCGGCGCGGATGCGGGCTCTTCGGCTCGAGATGCTGGCCGACAGCCCGCTCGCCTTTCTCGAGACGCTGGCTCAGGCGGCCGCCCGGTCGCACGAGGGCTACCGCCAGCGCATCGCCCAGGCCGCGACCGGGGACGAGATCGCCAACTTCGTGGCCGATCCCGGGCCCGGCAAGCGGCTCATCGGTCACGCCGGCGGCACTGTCGCCCACGATTCGGCGCCCGAGACCGTGGTCTTCGCCGTTTATGTCACCCCCGCCTACCGGGGCGGCAAGGTGCTTCCGGAGCTGATGGAGGCCGTCTTCGACTGGTCGCGGCGGGCCGGGCGGCGCCGGACGATGCTCGAGGTGGTCGTCGGCAATGATCGGGCCGTCCGGGCGTACGAAAAACTCGGTTTTGAAGACACCGGCGAACGCGTGCCCCACCCGGTGCTGCCGGCCCTGACCGAGCTGCGCATGCGGCGGCGGATCTGATGGCCCGGCGGCATGTGGCGCGCAGCCTGATCACCGCGGTGAACGGGACCACCGCCGTGGGCCTGCTCGTCGCCAAGCTGGGCGGCGCCAAGCTGCGGCGCGGCCGGAACGGGGTGTTGATCGCCGAGGGTTACCGGCTTCGGGTGCCGCCCGCGACGTGTTTCACGGTGGGCTCGGTGATCATGACGAGGCGGACGGCCGATTGGCTCCTCTCGCCCGAGAAGCAGGCCCTGTTCGGGCACGAATCCCACCACGCCACCCAGTACGCCGTACTCGGACCGCTGTTCTGGCCCGCCTACTGGGTGGCGTGCGGCTATTCGTACGCGATGTCACGCACCTACGGTTCCCGCAACATCTTCGAGCGGATGGCCGGCCTGGACGCGGGCGGGTACAAGCGGCACGTCAGGCGACGGTCTTCTGCCACTGGATCAGCGACTCCACCGGCTGGAATCCCATCGCGCGATTGACCCGCAGCATGTGCTCGTTGCTCGCCGCGTTGAACGTGTCGATCACCTCGACCCGCGGGTCGCTCTCCCGGACGTACCGCAGGTTCTCCAGTTTGACCACGAGCCCGAGCCGGTGACCTCGGTGCTCCGGGTCGACCAGGGTGATGCTCTGCCAGATCTGCGCCGGTTTCTCGTTCTCGACCGAGATGGTCGTCACCGCGACCAGGCGCCCGTCGCGCAGCGCGCCGGAGTGGTAGGTGGTGCGCCCGCGCCGGGCCCGTGACCGCTCGTCCTCGCGGATCCGCTCGGCGTCGACCTTCTGCGCTTCCCAGGCGAGGTCGCCGACGGGCGAGTCGGTGAGGAGGCGGCCGCTGAGGTAGGCCACGTCGTCGATGATGTCGTCGGGTGCCACCCCGCTCCATTGCACCAGCCGGTAGTCGCCGGCCCCCGCCCACGCCTCGGCCAGCAGCTTGTCGAGGTGGGGCTGGTCGACCGTGGCGAGGTCGAGCCGGCTGCGGATCTCCTCGAGCCCGGTCGTGGCGCCCATCGCGGTGGCGAACGCGCCGCCGTCCGGGTGCCTCTGCACGGTCGGCCCGATCAGGTGGCGGCGGCCGAGCTCGTGCGTGCGCGCCACGGCCAGCTCCCACAGCGCCCGCCCCACGCCCTGCCGCCGCGCCGAGGGCAGCACGCCCAGCTCGAGGTCGACCGTGTCGAGGTTGTCGTCCTGCGGCAGCCCCAGGGTCAGCAGCCCGACCGGCTCGCCGTCCAGCAGACCCAGGCTGCGCTCGTACGCGTAATCCGGCCACCCGTTCGCCACGGCGGCCCGATAGCCCTCCAGCGAGGAGAACGGAACGTCCGGCTGGTCGTGCTCCTGACAGGCGCGAGCGATCGCGTACGCCGTCTCCACCGCCTCACCGAGCGGCTCGGTGCGCACCCGCCCGCTCACAGGTCGTGCTGCCATTCGGTGGAGGTCTCGACCGCGCGGTAGCCCATGGCCCGGTTGATCCGCAGCATGTGCTCGTTCTGCGAGGCGTTGAAGGTGTCGATCGCCTCGATGCCGGGCCGGTGGTGGCGGATGTTGTCGAGGTTGGCCAGTTTCACCAGCAGGCCGAGGCGGTGGCCGCGGTGGCCGGGGTCGACCAGCGTGGTCTGCTGCCAGGCCTGTACGGGCTGGGCCAGCTCGCCGGCGATGACCGTCCAGGCCACCAGCTTGTCGCCGTGCAGCGCCCCCGCGCAGTAGCTGATCCGGCCGCGTTTCTGCCGCGCCTCCTCGTCCTCGCGCAGGCGGTCGGCGTCGATCTTCTCCGGTTCCCAGGCGATGTCGCCGGTCGGCGCGTCGGCCAGCAGCCGGCTCTCCAGATAGGCGACGTCGTCGATGATCTCGCGGGCCGGCACACCGAGCCAGTCGATCACCCGGTAGCCCTCGGCGTGGGCCAGCGCCTCCGCGCGCAGCTTGTCGAGGTGGCCCTCGTCGATCTTGGTCAGGTCGAGCCGGCTACGGGTGTCCTCCAGGCCCGCGACGGCGCCCATCGCGCGGGCGAACGCGGCGCCGTCGGGGTGGGTGTCCACGGTCGAGCCGATGACGTGTTTGCGGCCGTTCGCGGCGGCGCGCTCGAGCATGAACTCGTAGAGGGCCCGGCCCACACCGTGCCGCCGGTGTTCCGGCAGGACGTCGAGCACCATGTGCGCGTTGGTGAGGTTGTCGAGCTGGAACAGCTCCAGTCCTCCGAAGCCGACCGGTTCGCCGTCGAGCAGACCGAGGTACCGCTCGAAGGCCGCGCCGGGTGGCGGATGGAGCAGGCCCGCTTTGAAGGCTTTCTCGGTCATGAAGGGCAGGTCGGGGGATTCGTGTTGCTTCGCGGCCCGCAGGATCCGGTAGGCGACGGGATCCCGCCCGTCAAAGGGCTCGATCGATACACGCATGGCCGCCACCCTTCCGGGCGACGGCCATGAACGCGAACGATTTTGGTCGGGAGAACGGACGCACACCGCCTCCGGCAGTGGGTCGTTGGGTCCCTCGAGAGATTGTCACCAAGCTCGAGGTGAGGGACCGCGTACGGCGTCGCGCCCTCCCGCAGAGAGCATCCTGCCGACCCGGAGATCGGTTCGCAAGTCCTCGCGGGATGGAATTCTCACTTGCTGGCAGATTGCCGACTACAGAGTGTTATCCGAGCAGGCCGGCCTCGCGCGCGCCCTTCAGCGACGGCTTGATCGTGTGAGTCGGGCCGACCTGGCCGGCGACCGCGTCGAGGGTCTTGAGTCCCTCGCCCGTGTTGTAGACGACGGTCTCCTTCTCGGGGTCGAGCTTTCCGCTCTCCACAAGCTTCTTGAGTACGGCCACAGTGGTGCCGCCGGCGGTCTCGGCGAAGATGCCGGTCGTCTCGGCCAGCAGCCGGATGCCGGCGCGGATCTCCTCGTCGTCGGCGTAGTCCATCCAACCGCCGGTGCGCTTGACGGCCTCGATCGCGTACGCCCCGGCCGCCGGGTCGCCGATGTTCAGCGACTTCGCGATGCCGGTCGGCTTCACCGGGACGATCTCGTCGGTGCCCTTCTGCAGCGCCGTGGCGATCGGGTTGCAGCCGGCCGACTGGGCGCCGAAGACCGTCCAGCCGCCCTCGGGCGCCTCGGCCAGGCCGATCTCGACCAGCTCGCTGAACGCCTTGTCGACCTTGGTCAGCAGCTCGCCCGAGGCCATCGGGATGACCACCTGAGCCGGGATGCGCCAGCCGAGCTGCTCGGCCACCTCGTACCCCAGGGTCTTGGAACCCTCGGCGTAGAACGGGCGCACGTTGACGTTGACGAAGGCGGTGTCCTCGAACTCGTCGGTCTCCACGAGCTCGCCGCAGAGCCGGTTCACGTCGTCGTACGAGCCCTCGATGGCCACCAGCTCGCCGCCGTACACAGCGGTCGTGATGATCTTTCCCTGCTCGAGGTCGTGCGGGATGAAGACGATGCTGGGGGCGCCGGCCCGGGCCGCGTGCGCGGCCACCGAGTTGGCCAGGTTGCCGGTGGAGGCGCAGGCGAAGCGGGTGAAGCCGAGCCCGCGGGCCGCGGTGAGCGCCACCGAGACGACCCGGTCCTTGAACGAGTGGGTCGGGTTGGCCGAGTCGTCCTTGACGTACAGGGGCGCCCGCAGGCCGACCGCGGCGGCCAGGGCCGGGGCGCTGACCAGCGGCGTCAGCCCGGGGTCGAGGGTCACCCGGGTGGCCGGGTCCTGCCCGGCGGGCAGCAGCGCCGCGTAGCGCCAGATGTTCTGCGGGCCCGACTCGATGTCGGCCCGGGTCACCCGCGCGAGGGCCGCCTGGTCGTAGGCGACCTCGAGCGGGCCGAAACACTCGTAACAGGCGTGCTGCGCGACCAGCGGGTATTCCGCACCGCAGGCACGGCAGACGAGACCCTTGGCGGGCGAAGTGGTGGTAGCGCTGGGTGCACTGACGGTAGACGTCATCGAGGCCTTCCCTCTCATCTTTCCCCGCGGCGACCTGCCGGCGAGGACGGAATTAGCACCTGCCGCGCTCGGCCTCGTCATCGAGACTGCGTGGTGGTTGCCGGGGCTTCATCGGGCCGTTCCCTCTGCCCCTCTGGATGAGGTATTCAGTTGTTTCCCACACCTTACGACGAAATCCCGGTAAGACGCTCGCGGGTTCCCGAGGTGTGAGCCACACCCTTCAGCGGTAGCGGGCGATCATCGTACGGACGGCCTCGGTGACCGCCTTGTCGTTGGCGGCGGCGCCCGGCGCCCAGTCGGTGAGCAGCAGCGACGGCCAGAAGACGAAGTTCGAGATCATGCCGAGGAACTGGGTCGCGGCCATCTCGGGGTCCTCGAGTTTCGCGTCGGACAGGTACCGCCGTACCGACTCGAAGTAGGGCATCTTCCCCCGGCTGAACTGGGCCTCGCCCAGCTCCGGGAAGCGCGGCAGCTCGGCGATGACGATCCGGAAGAGCGCGGTCATGCCCGGCCGCGTCAGCAGCTCGACGTAGCGGCGGCCGATCGCCGTCAGCCCCGCTTCCAGATCGTCCACCGGCGGCTCGGGACCGTCCGCGTCCTCGACCTGCCACGACTCGGTGACGATGGCGTCGAAGAGCGCGGCCTTGGTCGGGAACTGCTTGAACAGCGTGGCCTTGGAGACCCCGGCCGCGTCGGCGATCTTCGCGAGCGACGTCCCGTCGTAGCCGGACGCGAGAAACAGGCCGGTCGCCGCGTCCAGGATCGCCGCGCGCTTCTGCTCGGCGACGCGCTGGTGGTACGTGCTCATGCCCTCAGTATGACCAACAGCGAGGTGAGTCACTTGACTCACCTAGGCTCCGAATGGTGAGGTGAGTCGGTCAGCTCACCTCCGAACGAAGGACGCACCATGCGCTTCACCGATCACACCGTCCTGATCACCGGTGGCACCGGCGGGATGGGCGAGAGTCACGTCCGCGCCTTCCACGCCGAGGGCGCCGACGTCGTCATCGGCAGCACGGCCACCGGCCTGGCCCGGGCCACCGAGCTCGCCGAGGAGCTGGGGGCCTTCCCGGTACGCCTCGACGTCACCAGCGAGGACGACTGGACGACCGCCGTGGCCGCCGCCGAGAAGGCGTACGGGAAAGTCTCGATCCTGGTCAACAACGCCGGAGCGCAGAACCCGGCGACACCGATCGAGGCCACCGGCCGGGACCTCTGGGACCGCACCTTCGCGGTGAACGTGACCGGCCAGTTCCTCGGCATCAAGGCGGTCACCCCCGCGATGCGCCGGGCGGGCGGCGGCGCGATCGTCAACATCGGCTCGACCATGGCGTACGGCGGCACGTCCCGCTACGCCTCCTACGTGGCCGCCAAGTGGGCCCTGCGCGGCCTGACCCGCAGCGCCGCCCTCGAACTGGGCCGCGACAACATCCGGGTCAACGCCCTGCACCCCGGCGTGATCGCCACCAAGCTGATCACCGAGCCGGCCGAGCCCGGCGGCCGCCCGATCGCCGACTTCTACGACCCTTCGCCGTACGCCGTACCCCGCCTCGGCGAACCCGCCGACATCACCGCCACCCTGCTTCACCTGGCCGGCTCGCCCTTCACCACCGGCACCGACGTGGTCGTCGACGGTGGTCTCCTGCTCGGCCCGGCCCTCTGAGCTCACGTGACGAAGGCGGTCGAGATCCGCGACCTGGTCAGTCGCTGAGACCCAGCATCGCCCGGCAGGCCGGCACCCCGTCGACGACGACCGGGGGCCGCGCCTGCCCACTCCAGCCCTCCCGGGTCAGCCGCAGCCGGTCGGAGACGAGTGCCTCGCCGTCCCGCGCGTCCACCGAGATCCCGTCCGGCCGATAGCCGAGCTTGCGCGACACCCGCTGCGACGCGTGGTTGTCCTGGAACACCTCGGTCAGCGCCGCCGTGGCGCCGAGATGGTCGAACGCCAGCGCCAGCAGCCCGGCCCGGGCCTCGGTCCCGTAGCCCCGCCCCTGATGCGCGAGCCCCAGCCACGACCAGGTCTTGACCTCCCGCACCACCGCGAAGTCCCGCGCCCGGAGCCCGACCAGCCCGATCGGCTCCCCATCCCGGAACACCCCGAACCCGAGCTCCCAGTCGTCGGGCCGCCACGAGGCCAGCGCCGCCCAGTGCCCGCGCAGAACCGCCCGCGCCCGCTCCTCGGCGCTCCCTTCGGTCCACGGCGTCAGAAACGGCCGCTCCCCGTCCCGGTGCACCCCGGCACCCGCCAGCCGCGCCAGCTTCCCCAGCTCGTCCTCATCGGGAAGCCGCAACTCGACCCGCGCCCCGACAACCCGCAGCCCGAACGGCGGCCAAAGATCGGCATTCATCCCGTGATCCTGGCCGTCCACCCACAGCCCTCAGATGGCCGGGGTCGTACTCAGAAGCCAGGCCATCGGCTGGGCACCCTCGGGCTCCAGCATGTATTCGCCGGCGCCACCGTCGAGACGATGGCGATGAACGGTCGTGACGCCGTCGCGCTCGACGATCCAGTAGTGCGGAATCCCGGCCTTGGCATATTCGATCTTCTTGATCACCCGGTCGACCACCTCGGAGCCCCGGGACACCACCTCGATGGCGAGCAGCAGGCCCACGATGCCGGCATAGCTCGACCGAGCCGGACGCGGCGGCTGGTCCTTCGCCCACACAGTCAGGTCGGGCACCCGCCCGCCACCGACGTCGATGCCGCAGTCCGTCACCACCTGATCCGGGCCGTAACCGTTGGTCAGGAACCAGGCGAACATCCTCGAGACCAACAGCGCGTGTTCGGGGTCGGCGGGGGCACGACGGACAACACTCCCTCAGGGCTGAGTTCGTAACGATGGTTCTCGTCGGCCGCCGCCATCACCGCAAGGTCATCCAACGTCACCTGCGCCGGCATCCCAGCACCCACGGCCTCGGCGCTCATCATGCCTCCCTCAGCAGTGCGCGTGTTTCATCCGCGTACCCCACCAACGTACCGGCAGAGGGGTTTGAAGGGGGTGGTCTCCACCCGGAGTGGTTCGGGTGGCTGCGGACGGTCACTGGAATGGCGGGATTGGCGTGAGAAGGGCTCGGGATATTGACGGGAGTGCCTAAAGTCTCGCGGGTGACTGCCGTATTGGAGATTGCCGGGCTGCAGAAGACCTATCGCAGCCGCAAAGGGACGCGGAAGGCGCTCGACGGGTTCGACATGGTTGTCGAGGCGGGTCAGGTGCATGGCTTTCTCGGGCCCAACGGGTCGGGGAAGACCACCACGTTGCGGACGCTGCTGGGGCTGATCAAACCCAATGGCGGCCGCATGGCCATTCTCGGCAAGGAGGTTCCGCGGCATCTGCCGGAGACGGCCGGGCAGGTCGGGGCGATTGTGGAGAGCCCGCAGTTCTTCGGCAATTTCAGCGCGTCCGACACGCTGTCGCTGCTGGCCGACGCCGGCAATGTGCGACGGCAGCGGGTGACCGAGGTGCTGGAGCTGGTCGGGCTGCGTGACCGGGGCAAGGATCGGGTCAAGACCTATTCGCTCGGTATGAAGCAGCGCCTCGCGGTGGCTTCCGCTCTGCTCAAGGAGCCGAAGCTGCTGATTCTGGACGAGCCGGCGAACGGTCTCGACCCGGGCGGTATCCGGGAGATGCGGTCGCTGATGCGCACCCTGGCCGAGTCCGGCATGACCGTCGTGTTGTCCAGCCACATCCTCGGTGAGATCCAGCTGATCTGCGACGAGGTCACCATCATCTCGGCCGGGCGGCGGGTGGCCGCCGGCTCGGTCGCCTCCGTGCTGGCCAGCCACACCAGTTCGTCGGTCAAGGTCCGGCTGGAGCCGGGCGTGGACCTGCGGGCCGCGGTCGAGGTGCTACGGGCGAACGGCGCCCAGGTCACCGTCGAAACCGACCACTTCACCGTCGGCAACGCCGGCAACCCGGCGCAGATCACCCGGATCCTGGCCGAGCGGCAGATCTACGTCAGCGAGCTGACCCCGGTCTCGGCCGACCTGGAGAGCGTCTTCCTCGAGTTGACCGGCACCGCGCCGGTCGAGGGGCAGAACCGCCAGGTCGATCAGACCGCGAGCGTCGGAGGGTGGGGACAGTGAGCCTCTACAAGGCGGAGACCCGGCGGCTGTTCAAGCGCCGATTCACCAAGCTTTTCCTGATCGGCGCGGTGGCCGTGCTGGCCGCCGTCGCCATCGGCATCTTCTTCTCCAACCAGAAGGTCGGCCCCACCCAGATCGCCGCGGCCAAGGCGGAGGCCCAGGCCCAGTTCGAGCGGGACAGCCAGCAGGCAGTGAAGGACAAGGCGTCCTGTGAGGCGGCCAAAGGCACCCCGCAGGCG
Source organism: Actinoplanes sp. NPDC048796 (assembly GCF_040650035.1). Classification (NCBI taxonomy): domain Bacteria; kingdom Bacillati; phylum Actinomycetota; class Actinomycetes; order Micromonosporales; family Micromonosporaceae; genus Actinoplanes; species Actinoplanes sp. NPDC048796. The sequence goes on from NZ_JBEZGO010000003.1 coordinate 313,402, forward strand.
AACCAGTGGCCGCCGGACTGCGAGCAGCTCGCCCCGGCGAGCCAGGAGAACTACAACTACGAGTGGTACATGCCGCCGACGTTCATCCTGCGGGAGAGCTTCCCGGACATGGCGACCACGCTGGCGGCGCTGCTGGCGCTGGCCGCCTTCATCGTCGGCGCGTCGTTCGTGGGTGCCGAGTGGAGCAGCGGCGGCATGATGAATCTGCTGCTGTGGCGGCCTCAGCGGCTGAAGGTACTGGGCACGAAATTGCTCACTCTGCTGGCGAGTTTCACCGTCATCACGGTGGTGTTGTCGGCGATCTGGACGGGCGTCTTCTATCTGATCGCCGAGCTTCGGGGCAACACCGACAGCATGACCTCGGGCGTCTGGCAGTCCTTCGCGCTCATGGAGTTGCGCGGCCTGATTCTCGTGCTGGTCGCGGGGACTGTCGGTTTCGGCCTGGCCTCGCTCGGGCGGCACACCGCGATGGCGCTGGGCGTGACCATCGGCGCCGTGATCGTGTTCCAGTTCGGACTGGGCGTGGTGCTGGAGCTGGCCAAGGTGAAGTTCGTTCAGGCGTACCTGATCCCGGCCTGGATCACCGCCTGGATGAACAAGGAGGTCACGATCGAGGACTACAACTCCTGTGACTTCTCCTCGGTCAACGGTTGCCAGCCGGCTCAGCTGACGCTGACGTGGCCGATGGCGGCCGCCCTGCTGGGTGGCGTCTTCGTCGTTGTTACCGGCGCCGCAATGTGGACGATGCGTAGTCGAGACATCACATGATGTAAGAGCTTATGCTGACGACCATGTCCGACGAGCAGCCGCCCATTCCGGCGCCCCGCGAGCCGGACAAGTCTGAATTATCCGACCGGGACCGCGAGATCCTGTCCTTCGAGGCCCGCTGGTGGAAACACGCGGGCGCGAAGGAACAGGCCATCCGGGACACGTTCGAGCTCTCCTCGACGCGCTACTACCAGCTGCTGAACGCGCTGCTGGACAACCCGGCGGCCCTCGAGCACGATCCCGTGCTGGTGGGCCGCCTGCGGCGTCTCCGATCGACGCGCGCGCGGACGCGCCGCCGATAAAAATCAGGGCTGGTGCGTTTCCGCGTACGCCTCGAGCCACGCCACCTGAGTCGGATCAAGTGACGCCCGTACGCGCCGGCGCGCGCTCGCCACGTTGCCGGCCGTGACAGTGGTCGCCTCCAGCGAGTCCCGCATCGCGGCCAGCGCCGCCTCGCGGATCAGCGCCGCGCAGTCGGCCGCCGAGAAGCCCTCCAGCTCGGCCCCGAGGACCTTGAGATCGACCGCCTCGTCCAACGGCACCGCCTTGGCCGAGGCCTGAAGGATCGCGGCCCGCGCGTCGGCGTCCGGCGGCGGCACGTAGATCAGGCGCTCGAGCCGCCCCGGCCGCAGCAGCGCCGGGTCGATCAGGTCGGGCCGGTTGGTCGCCCCGATCACCACCACGTTGCGCAGATCCTCCACGCCGTCGAGCTCGGTCAGCAGGGCCGCCACCACCCGGTCGGCCGTGCCCCCGTCGGTCGCCTGCCCGCGGGTCGGCGCCAGCGCGTCGACCTCGTCCAGGAAGACCAGCGTGGGCGCCGCCTCCCGGGCCCGGCGGAACAGCTCCCGGACCGCCCGCTCGCTGTCGCCGACCCACTTGCTCAGCAGCTCGGCGCCCTTGACCGACAGCACGTTGGCCTTGCCGGTGCCGGCGATCGCCTTGACCAGGTACGTCTTTCCGCAACCGGGCGGGCCGTAGAGCAGGACACCGCGCGGGGGCGAGACGCCGAGCCGGGCGAACGTGTCCGGGTAGGTCAGCGGCCACAGCACCGACTCGGTGAGCACCTGCTTGACGTCGGCCAGGTCGCCCACGTCGTCGAGGGTCACGGCGGCCACCTCGAGCGTCGAGTCGGCCATCGAGGTGGGCCGGACGACGTCGAGCGCGGCCTCGAAGTCGGCCATGGTCACGGTCGGCGACTCGGCGTCCTTCTGCCGCAGGGCGGCCCGGACCCCGGCCTCGCGGGCCAGCGCGCCCAGGTCGGCGGCGACGAAGCCCGGCGTGCGCCCGGAGATCTCGTCGAGGCGTACGTCCTCGGCCAGCGGCACGCCGCGGGTGAGCACGGCCAGCTGCTCGCGGCGCAGCGCCTGGTCGGGCAGGGGCACTGCCAGCTGGACGGCGAGCAGGTCGGGCGCGCGCAGCGACGGGTCGACCGACTCGGGCCGGCTCGTGGTGCACACCACGGCCGCACCGGACCGAACGACCTCTTCGAGGATCTGGCGGAAGACAGTGGCGATCGGCTTGGGCTCGTCGCGCGGGGCGAGCGCCTCCACGTCCGAGAACAAGAGGACGGCCGGCCCGCCGGAGCGAGCATCGCGCGCCAGCTCGCGCAACCTGCCCGCGGCCGAGTCGGCGGCCAGCGCGGCCAGCTCCGGCGCCCACGTGGGGAGCACACGGGCGCCGACCTGCGCCGCCACGGCCCGTACCAGCGCGGATTTTCCTGATCCGGCCGGACCCGAGATCAGCACGCCCAGCGACACCTTGGTGTTGAGCCGGGCCAGCACCTCGCCGTGGTGGAAGCCGAGGTCGAGCAGTTCCTCGAGCTCCTTGGCCTGCGCCCGCAGGCCGGGCAGGTCGTCGATGCTCGGCGGCGGCACGTCCGGATCGGTCGAGGCGGGCGCCTGCGGCCGCGCGGCCGGGCCGGGCACCGGCGACGACGACTGGCCGTCCTGCCAGCCGACCACCGAGTCCATGGTGACCACGGCGGCCTCGGCCCCCTCGACCGCGACCACGGTCAGCAGTGCCGTCGTCCACTGGTATCCGAGCCGGTTGCGCAGGTTCCGGCCGATGTCCTGAACCGGCATGCGCTGGCCCTCGCGCAGCGGCACGTCCTGCGGGTAGAGGGACACGTTGTCGCCCTCGCTGAGCACCTTGCCCAGCAGGGCCAGGCGCAGGATCTCGGGCGAGACCAGCGCGACCACGTCGGCCGGTCCGGCCAGCGTGACCCGCCGCGCGGCCACCGCCGGCAGCTTGGCCAAGGTGACCCGGGCGCCGTCGCGGATGCCGAGGTTGCCCAGGGTGAGGTCGTCGGCGTAGAGGAACTCGCGGCTCGCGGACGCCTCGGCCTTGGCGGCCAGCGCCGCGGTCGTGCGGCCGCCGGTCAGCCGTACCGGATCACCGGGGTTGATCGTCAGGGCCGTCATGACCGCCGGGTGCAGGCGGACCACACCGCGGCGGTTGTCGAGACCGGCCAGCCGAAGGGTCGCCGTCAGCGTGAGTTCTTCGTCCACCGGGCCAACGCTATCGTCCGCCGGCTCCTGAGAGGTTTCACAGCCGCCGCTCAGACCCGGCCGGATAGCGTTTCGGCATGTCTTGGTCATCACGGCTGCCCCGGCTCACCCGTAGCCGCGTCATCGCCGGCGCTGTGGTCCTCGTGCTCGTCGCGGGGCTGGTCGGGTGGGCCGCCCGGCCGGAAAGCAAGAGCTGGACCGTGAAGGACCAGATGATCACCGTGCCGACCGGGCCCGGCGGCGCGGCGACAGTCGCCCTCGACACCCGGCTCTACCTGCCCGAAGACCACGACGACAAGGTCCCGGCGGTGCTGCTCGCGCACGGCTTCGGCGGCACCAAGGATTCGGTCAGCGACGACGCCGAGTCCCTGGCCGACCGGGGCTACGCCGTGCTGACCTGGACCGCGCAGGGGTTCGGCCGCAGCGGGGGCCAGATCCACCTGGACAGCCCCGACTACGAGGTGCGCGACGCCCAGGGCCTGCTCGACTGGCTCGCCCAGCGTCCCGAGATCCGGACCGACGCCACCGGCGACCCGCGCGTCGGGGTGGTCGGCGGCTCGTACGGCGGCGCCCTGGCCTTGATGCTCGCGGCCCAGGACTCACGGGTCGACGCGATCGTCCCGTCGATCACCTGGAACGACCTGAACAACGTCTTCCTGCAGCAGTCCGCGGCCACCGAGACCACCGGCGTCTTCAAGAAGGGCTGGGCCGGCGTCTTCTTCGGCAACGGCGGTTCCGACGCACCCTCCGGTGCGCTCGCCAATCCCGCCTGCGGACGCTTCGCCGCCGACATCTGCGCCGCCTATCTGCAGGTCGCCACCACGGGCGTACCCGATCAAAAAACTTCGGATCTTCTTCGCAGGTCGAGCCCGGCGCCGGTCCTGAACAAGATCAAGGCGCCCACGCTGCTGGTGCAGGGCGAGGTCGACACGCTCTTCCCGCTCTCCGAGGCCGACGCGAACGCCAAGGGCATCGCCGCCGCCGGCACCCCGGTGCGGGTCGCCTGGTTCACCGGCGGCCACGACGGCGGGGCCGGCCCGCAGACCGACCAGGGCAGGGTGAAGTTCCTGACCGTGCAGTGGCTCGACCACTACGTGAAGGGCGAGGGCGACAAGCCGTCCGACAGCTTCACGTACTCGCGGGTGGCCGGCTTCAGCGCGCTCGACCGGGGCCTGGTGACCAACGGGTACTCCACCGGCACGTACCCCGGACTCGGCGGAACCGGAACCACCCAGATCTCCCTCGAAGGATCGGCGCAGCCGATCGCCAACCCGCCGAACGGCAACCCGGGCGCCCTGTCGTCCCTGCCCGGCACCGGCGGCCGGCTCAGCACGCTGCTGGCCGGCGTGGCCGCCGACATCCCCGGCCAGTTCGCCGCCTTCAACTCCGGCCCGCTGGCCGAGGCGGTCGACGTGGCGGGCTCGCCGACCGTGCGGCTGCGGGCCGCCTCGCCGACCGGTGAGGCCACCCTGTTCGTCAAGCTCTACGACGTCGACCAGCAGGGCGCCGAGACGCTGAGCGCCGGCCTGATCGCCCCGGTCCGGCTCACCGGCCTGCCGTCGTCGATCTCCGCGGCCCAACCGGTCACGGTCACCCTGCCCGCGATCGTCCGCCAGATCGACCAGGGTCATTCCGTACGGGTCGTGGTCGCCACCACCGACCAGGCGTTCCTCTCGCCCACCGCACCCGCCACGTACACCGTCGCGGTCGAACCGGCGCTCACCCTGCCGACCGTCGTCGGCGAGCCGATCGCCAACCCGCAGACCGTGTGGCGCTACGTGCTGGCCGGGCTCCTGCTGGCCATCGCCCTCGGCCTCGCGGTGGTCCTTCTCGTACGCCGCCGCCGGCTTCGCCGGCAGCACATCCCCACTCTTTCGCAATTCGCCGACACGCCGCTGGTCGTGAAGGGCTTGCGCAAGGCGTACGGGGACGGGTTCGTGGCCGTGGAGGAGATCAGCTTCACGGTCGAGCGCGGTCAGGTCGTCGGCCTGCTCGGCCCCAACGGCGCCGGCAAGACCACCACGCTGCGCGTGCTCATGGGCCTGACCATGCCGACCGCCGGCGAGGCCCTGGTCTTCGGCCACCGGCTCGTCCCCGGCTCGCCGGTGCTGTCCCGGGTCGGCGCGCTCGTCGAAGGCCCCGGCTTCATGCCGCACATGACCGGCTGGGAGAACCTGCAGGCGTACTGGAAAGCCACCGGCCGCCCGGTCGAGGACGCGCACTTCGACGAGGCCCTGGCCATCGCCGGCCTGGGCGACTCGGTGCACCGGCGCACCCGCAAGTACAGCCACGGCATGCGCCAGCGGCTCGCCATCGCCCAGGCCATGCTCGGCCTGCCCGAACTGCTGGTACTCGACGAACCCACCGACGGCCTCGACCCGCCGCAGATCGCCGAGATGCGCCGCGTCCTGAAGCGCTACGCCACCGACGGCCGGGCGGTGCTGGTCTCCAGCCACCTGCTGGCCGAGGTGGAACAGACCTGCACGCACGCCGTGGTGGTCAACAAGGGCCGGATCGTCGCCGCCGGCCCCGTCGAGGACATCGTCGGCGAGTCCCCCTCGGTGCAGATCGAGGTCTCCGACGTGCCCGCGGCGTCCCGGGTCCTCAGCGACCTGGGCGTGCGCTCGGTGACCCCCGACGGCCCCAGCGGCCTGATCGTGGACGTGAACGGCACCCCGCGCTCCGAGGTGATCGCCTCGCTGGTGCGGGCCGGGGTGGACGTGGACCGTGTGGTGCCGCGCCGGCGCCTCGAGGACGCTTTCCTGGCCCTGGTCGGGGAGAGCTCGGCAGGAAGTGGAGACCGATGAGCGTCACTAGTGCCGGCGCGACCGGCTACCGGCCGTCCCGCACCCTGCCCATCTGGGCCGAGGTGCGCCGGCAGGCGTCCCGCCGGCGTACCCAGGGCGCCCTGGGCTTCATGGTCCTGCTGCCGCTGATCGTCCTGGTGGCGTTCGCCGTCGGCGGCAACGGCGACGACGACTCCGAGGGCAGCGCCTTCGGCAGCCTGGTCGACCTGGCCACCTCCGGCGGCCTCAACTTCGCCCTGTTCTGCCTGGCCGTGTCGGCGGGCTTCCTGCTGGTGGTGGTGGTCGCCCTGTTCTGCGGCGACCCGGTGGCCAGCGAGGCCGGTTGGGGCAGCCTCAGATACCTGCTGGCCATCCCCGTCCCGAGGGCCCGCCTGCTGGCGGTGAAGCTGATCGTCGCCCTGCTGTACTCGCTGGCGGCCCTGCTGACCCTGACCGCGACGGCCCTGATCGCCGGCACGATCCGCTACGGCTGGCACCCCCTGGGCAGCTCGGTGGCGGCCGAGATCCCACCCGGCCCCGGCCTGCTCCGCATCCTGGGCGTGGCGGGCTACCTGGCCGTCTCGATGCTGATCGTGGCCGGCATAGCCTTCCTGCTGACCGTCCTGACCGACGCCCCACTGGCCGCGGTCGGCGGCGCGGTGATGCTCTGGATCCTGTCCAGCATCCTCGACCAGATCACCGCCCTGGGCGGCATCCGCAACATCCTGCCCACCCACTACAGCGACGCCTGGATGGGCCTGCTCTCCACCCCCGCCCAGGTGGACGACCTGGTCAAGGGCGCCATCAGCGCCGTCTGCTACGCCACGGTGTGCTGGTCCTTGGCGTTCTGGCGCTTCACCCGCAAGGACGTCACTTCCTGAACGCCGCGATGTCTCCCCGCAGCTCCTCGTCGAGCTCCTCGAGCTCCGCGACGTCGATCACGGCCCGCAGCCGCGCCGCCTGGTCGGCGTGCCCCTGCCAGTAGGCGTGCGGCACCCGCACCACAGCGGCCAGCAGGTCACCCGGATAGAAATCACCTTCGGCGAGGGGGTCACGCTCCAACTCGTCCAGCGCCAGCGGAAGAAGAATCTCGAGCCCTTCCTTCTGCCCGATGAGCACACGCAGCCCTTCGACCCCCAGCGCCCCGACCGGCCGCCGGCGCAGCGCGTAGACGGTTGCCACCAGCCGGGAGGCGTCCGCCGGCGGCTCGCCCCACGCCTTCCCCTCGATCTCTTCCAGCGACTGCTGCACGTCTGTCTCCTAGATACGGGGTACGAACTGCTCCGAATGATCGAGCAGGCGGCTGGCCTCGGACAACTCGCCCTGATAGGCGGCGCGTTCCGCCTCGGTCGTCCGGGAGTCGCCGAGCAACCGTTTGAGCTGATCGATCCGGCGCGTGAGCCCACGCTGAGCGTTGCGCACCTCATCCACGTGGTCCCACGGCTGGCCGGACGGCTTCCGGGCGACGACCTCGCCGTTCAGCTCGCGCCGGGCCGCGTCCAGATCCCGGTCCGTCAGGTGTTCCTTCATCCGGTCGGTCTTGGTCGGCACCGACCGCGACGGCTGACTGCCGCTCATCGGCGAGACCGCGTCCTCGCCGGCGGCGTGCTGCATGAGGGAGGTCGTGGCGGCCCCGGTGATGGCCACCCCGGTCGTGATGCCGGCGGCCGACACGACGTTCAGCGGCACCCCGGCGACCGCACCCACGCCGGTCACGTCGAGCGCGACTCCCAGCCCCTCACCACCCGCGCTGACCGCGGTCAGCAGGAGCCCACCGGCCAGGGCGGCGGTCTCGCCCGGATGCTGGATCATCGCGTTGCCGAACGACGCGAGTCCGTTGACGACGTCCGCGCCCACATCGAGCGCGAAGTCGCCCACCGCGTCGAGCCAACTCGATTCCTCCGGCGCCGCGTCGGCCTCCGCGTCGAGGAACCGGGCCGCGGCGTCACCGTCCTGGGCGACCTGGTCACGTGCGTTCCGCAGGGTGTCCCGCGCCGCCTGCCGCCCGGCCTCCCCGCCGTCCACGAAGGGCGCGACGACCTGGCCCGGCACGGCCTGCGCGACCTGCTGGTCGTACGCCTGCCGGGCGCGCGCCGACGCGGCCTCGCCCTCGTCCCACAGCCTGATCGCCTCGGCCGCCTGGCCCTGCGCCCACCGCAGAGTGCCCGCGTAGACGTTCAGGCCGTCGGCGGCGGTGGCGAGCGAGTTGGAAGCCTCGTACCACTTGTTGGGCTCGTAACTGAACTTCTCCCGGAACGCGTCGCCGGCTTCACCCGTCCAGGCGCCGGTGTCGATGTCGACCAGGCCGTCGCCGGCCTTCTCCGCGTTGGCCGCTCTGTCCCGCAGCGCCCGCACGTTGCTCTCCACCGCGGCCGGATCACCCGGCACCAGCGCCAGCGGGTCGTGGGTCTGGCCGAGCTCAGTCATCGACGACCCCCTTGGCCGGGTCGGTGGTCAGGCGCCCGGCCGAGGCGGCATCCGCCGACCGGTAGGCCCGCGCCGCCTCGTCCAGGATCTTCCCGATCGCCTCGGCGTCGTCCACGAGAATGTCGAGGCCTTCGTTCCACCGGTCGCAGAAGTTCTCCATCGCCCGGTGCAGCCTCGCGTGCCCGTAGGCACCGGCCGCCCGGTCCAGATCTTCCAGAGCGGAGTCACGCTGGTCGGCCACGCTCTGCCTGATGCCCGCCGAGGCCGTTTCCAGGACCTCGATCTCCACGTGGAACCCGGCACCGTCCATGGTTGTTCGCCTGCCTTCACCCCGTATCGGCGATCCGTCGAACGTCGCTCCCGCGAGGCTGGAACCCCTAGGCAATATCGACGTTGATCAACTTCTGGTGATGAACGAGCGAGGGATCGCGGCGCCGGGCGGCGCGCTGGGAGAGACTTGCTGGCGGAGGCAATGAGAAGCGATGTCGGAGGCTGTTTTCATGACTGCGATTCAAGAGATTCCGGTGCGGACGATCGACGGGGAGACCACGTCGCTCGGGGCGTATGACGGGCAGGTTCTGCTTGTGGTCAATGTGGCCTCGAAGTGTGGGCTCACGCCTCAGTACGACGGGCTGGAGAAGCTGCACGAGCGGTTTCGGGACAGCGGCTTCAGTGTGCTCGGTTTTCCGGCCAACGACTTCGCGGGGCAGGAGCCGGGGACCGATGAGGAGATCGCCGAGTTCTGCCGGAGCACCTTCGACGTGCAGTTCCCGATGTTCTCGAAGATCACGGTGAAGGGCGCGGGGCAGCACCCGCTGTACCAGGCGCTGACCGCGGCCCGCAAGCACGACGACGGCAGCACCGATGTGCAGTGGAACTTCGAGAAGTTCCTGATTTCGCGTACGGGTGAGGTCGTCGGCCGCTTCTCGCCGCAGGTCACCCCGGAGGACGAGGCACTGGTCGCCGCCGTACAGAAGCAGCTCTAAGCGCAGACGACCTGGACCCCGGCGTCCTCGAGCGCGGCCACCACGCCGGCCGGGGCGCCGGAGTCGGTGACCAGGGTTTCGACCTTGCTGATCGGGCAGATGCGGGCGAAGGCGTGGCCACCCAGCTTGGACGAGTCGGCGATCACCACCACGCGTTTGGCCCGCGCCACCATCAGGCTGTTCATGGCCGCCTCGCCCTCGTGGTGGGCCGCCGCGCCCAGCTCCACGTCCAGCGCGTCCACGCCGAGCAGCACGATGTCCAGCGTCACTTCCTTCAGCAGCGCGCCGCCCAGCGGCCCGACCAGCTCGAAGGACTGGGGGCGGACCACGCCGCCGGCCACCACGATCTTCATGCGGGAGCGGACCAGCAGCTCGTTGGCGATGTTCAGGGCGTTCGTCACCACGGTGAGCTGGGCGCCCTCGCCGCCGGCGTTCAGGTCCGGCCGTACGGCCAGGGCCCGCGCCACCTCGGTCATCGTGGTGCCGCCGTTGAGGCCGACGACCGTTCCGGGGGTGACGAGCCGGGCCGCGGCCTCGCCGATGCGCTGTTTCTCGGCCGAGTGTTTGGCGCTCTTGTAGCGCAGCGGCAGGTCGTACGAGACGCCGTTGGCGACAGCGCCGCCGCGGGTCCGGGTGATCATCTGCTGTTGGGCGAGCTGGTCGAAGTCGCGCCGGATGGTGGCCTGGGAGACGTCCAGGCGCTCAGCCGCGTCCTCCACGCTGACCCGGCCGCTCTCGGCGAGTAACTCGAGCAGGGCATTCCACCGCGCGTACCGGTCCACCGAGACTCCCCGATGAGCGTTCCATGATAAGAGTGTGCACATTAGTGAGCGAAAGCCCGGGAAGCAAACCTCGGCGCTGCGCACTCGGCGAAACGATGCTTGCGTCTCCGGCGGCCCTCTGCGCAGAATGGCGCTCGAAAGTGCCTAAAACCGAGCGCATATGCGCAGCGACGCACGGTGTGAAGGGTGTCCCATGAGCTACGTCAAGGTGGAGATCGCGAGCCAGCCCGAGTGCTGGCGCAAGGCCGCCGAGCTGGCCGACTCCCCGGGCCTGCCCGCCCACGGCGAACGGGTCGCCGTCGTCGGGTGCGGCACGTCGTGGTTCATGGCCAAGGCGTACGCGTCGTTGCGCGAACGGGCCGGCCACGGCGAGACCGACGCCTTCCAAGCCTCCGAGTTCCCGCACGGCCGCACCTACGACCGGATTGTCGCGATCACCCGCTCGGGCACCACCACCGAGGTGCTGGATCTGATCAAGCGGGAGAGCAACACGACGGTGATCACGGCCGTCGGGAGCGAAAAAGCGGCGCGGGAAGCCGACCACGCCATCGTGCTCGACTTCGCCGACGAGCGGTCGGTCGTGCAGACCCGCTTCGCCACCAGCGCCCTGGCCCTGTTGCGGTCCCACCTCGGCGAGGACATGGACCCGGTCGCGGCCGACGCCGAGGTCGCCATCCGCCTGCCGCTGCCGGTGCACCCCGCCCTGGCCGAGCAGATCACCTTCCTGGGCCGGGGCTGGACCGTGGGCCTGGCCGAGGAGGCCGCCCTGAAGTGCCGGGAGGCCGCCGGCTACTGGGCCGAGGCGTACCCGGCCATGGACTACCGGCACGGCCCGATCGCGATCGCCGCCCCGCGCCGCGTCGTCTGGGCCTTCGGCGACATCCCGGCCGGGCTGGCCGACGACGTGGAGGCCACCGGCGCCTCGTTCGTGCACAGCCGGCACCACGGCGGTTACGCCGCCCTGGGCAGCTGGTGCGGCGGCCGGGCCCCGCTCGACCCGATGGCCGACCTGGTCGTGGCCCAGCGCGTCGCCGTGCTGCTCGCCACCAGCCAGGGCCTCGACCCCGACCACCCCCGCAACCTCACCCGCTCCGTGATCCTGGGATGACGAACGTCGTCGTCGCCCTCGACGTGGGCGGCACGGGCATGAAGTGCGCCCTGGTCGGCACGGACGGCACGGTTCACCACTCCGAGCGCCACCCCACGCTGGCCGAGCGCGGCCCCGAGGCCGTCCTCGACAACATCGCCGGCATCGCCGACGGGCTGGCCGCCACCGCCCGCGGCAAGGATCTGACGCCCATCGCCACCGGCATCGCCGTGCCCGGCGTCGTCGACGAGAAGAACGGCATCGCCGTCTGGTCGTCGAACATCGGCTTCCGCGACGTCCCGGTGCGTGACCGGCTGGAGAAGCGGCTCGGCCTTCCGGCCGCGCTCGGTCATGACGTACGCGTCGGCGGTATCGCCGAGGCCCGGCAGGGCGCCGGCCGCGGCCGCGGCCACGTGCTCTTCGTGGCCATCGGCACCGGCATCGCGGCCGCCCTGGTCGTCGACGGCGCCGGCTATCCGGGCGCGCACGGCGCGGCCGGCGAGCTCGGCCACATAGTGGTCCGCCCCGGCGGCAACGCCTGCGGCTGCGGTCAGACCGGCTGCCTGGAGGCGCACACCTCGGCCAAGGCGGTCGGCCGCCGCTACGCGGAGCTGTCCGGCGAGCCCGGCGCGACCGCCTTCGACGTGGTCAGCCGGCTGGGTACCGACGAGCTGGCCCGTACGGTCTGGCTCGAAGCCGTCGACGTGCTGGCCGACGGCCTGGTCATCGCCCAGGCCCTGTACGACGTCGACGTGCTGGTGCTCGGCGGCGGCCTGGCCGAGGCGGGCGAGGCGCTGCTCGGCCCGCTGCGCGAGGCGTTCGCCGCCCGGATCACCTTCCACCGGGCCCCCGAGATCGTGCGCGCGGACCTCGGCGACGAGGCCGGCTGCCTCGGCGCGGCCCTGCTCGCCCTCGACCACCTTCAGGAGACACAGTGACCCGCATCGGCGGCCGCATCGTCCGTCCCGGCGCCGTCGTCGAGGGTTACGTCGAGGTCGACGGCCCGACGATCCTCGAGGTCACCGCCGGCAACAGCGCGGGCGACGACGTCATCGTGCCCGGCTTCGTCGACATCCACTGCCACGGCGGCGGCGGCCACACCTTCACCACCGGCGACGCCGAGTCGGCCCGGGCCGCGGCCGCCTTCCACCTCGGCCACGGCACCACGACCATGCTGGCCAGCCTGGTCAGCTCCCCGTTCGAGCTGATGCGCGACGCCACGGCGGCCTACCTGCCGTTGATCGAGGCCGGCGTCCTCGCGGGCGTGCACTACGAGGGCCCGTACCTGTCCCAGGTCCGCTGCGGCGCCCAGAACCCGGACCACCTGCGCGACCCCTCGATCGACGAACTGCAAGAGCTGATCAAGACCGAGGCCGTACGCCTGGTGACGATCGCCCCCGAGCTTCCGGGCGCCCTGGAGGCGATCGCCTTCCTGCGCGAGAAGGGGGTGGCCGCCGCGGTCGGGCACACCGACGCCACGTACGAGCAGACCCTGGCCGGTGTCGCGGCCGGCGCGACCGTCGGCACCCACCTGTTCAACGGCATGCGCCCGCCGCACCACCGCGAACCCGGCCCGGTGATCGGGCTCCTCGCCTCGCCGGTGGTGAGCGAGCTGATCGCCGACAACATCCACCTGCACCCGGGCATGCTGGCCTTCGCGGCCCGGACCGCCGGCCCGGACAAGGCGGCGCTGATCACCGACGCGATCGACGCCACCGGCATGGCCGACGGCTCCTACGACCTGGGCGGCCAGCAGGTGATCGTGGCCGACGGCGTGGCCCGTCTGGCCCGCAACGACTCGATCGCCGGCAGCACCCTGACCATGGACGTGGCCCTGCGCAACACGGTCGCGGCCGGCATCTCCCTGCCCGACGCCGTCGCCATGGCCAGCACCACCCCGGCCCGGGTCCTCGGCCTCGCCGATCAGACCGGCGCGCTGGAGGCCGGCCTGAGCGCCGACCTCGTCGTACTGAATCCGGACTTAACGGTTAAGCGCGTCATGCGGCGCGGGGTGTGGGTCTAACGGCCGCTCCCAGCCCCCGAGCCGCGGCAGGGGAAGCGCGTCCCAGCGCACACGAGAGATCAGCCGCGCCAGCACCAGCCCGAGCAGCAGCCCGGCCACCGAGTCGGTCAGCCAATGGAAGCCTGTGTACACGGTCGTGCAGAAGACGATCGCCACCGGCACGACCCGGATCAGGATGGTCTCGCGCGACGACAGCGGCCGCCGGAGCAGCGCCGCGATCAGGAAGGCCAGCACCGCGTACCAGACGAGCGAGTTGCCCAGGTGCCCCGAGGGGTAGCTCATTGCCTCGGCCCCGGACGCGTACGGATTGTGCATGACCGTCTTGTCCGGCCCGTCGAAACGCGGCGCCGCGCGGTCGGCCCAGATCTTCAGGGGCCCGATGGTGACGTACGTCAGCAGGAAAGCCGCCACGAAAGGCAGCACCGCGCGCACCGACCGGGTCCGCCACGTGAGCACGCCGGTCAGGATCAGCGCGACCGGCATCAGCACCTGGCCGCCCTGCCCGAAGTAGTTCAGCACCCGGGCCGTCCAGTAGACCGGATCGGGCTGATGCGCGAACGCCCAATCGGCCACCCGCTGGTCGAGCGTCAGCAGGTGGCCGTTGATCAGGGCGACGGTGAGCGCGACGAACGCCGCGAGGAACGCGACGTCGGGCCACCAGCTCTTCGGTTTACGCACGCCCTCAAAACTAGATGTACGGGCGCAACTTCGCGGCCAGCAGGTCGCCGCGGACGCCCGAGTTGGGGCAGCCGCCGAAGTGGTGCAGGGCAACCACCTTGTCGGTCTTGCGGCTCAGCACCGGCGAGCCGGACGAGCCGCCCTCGGTGTCGCAGTAGTACGCGACGTCGGACTGGGTCGCGTAACCGTTGTAGCCGGGGTCGACCACCGAGCAGTTGCCGGCCTTCTCGCCCAGCGACCCGGCGATCCGGGTGGGCTCGCCGGCCGGGTGCTGCGGCACGTACAGCTCCTGGTTCTTGGCCGGGCGGGCGGTGTCGAGGGTCAGGTAGCCGAATTTGCGTACGGCCGCGAAGTTGGAGACCGAGAAGAGCGTGAAGTCGTAGACGCGGTCGGTCGTCAGGACCGAGGCGCCCCAGACCTTGGTCGGCTTGTAGACGTCGTAGCCACCGCACTGCGCGCACTGGTAGTTGAACCAGACCTCGGTGTCGTGCGCCTCGGCCGTGTTGGTGAAGCAGTGGTTGTTGGTGAGCATGCGGTTCTGCGTGCCGATCCGCCAGCCGGTGCACAGCTCGGTCCCGTTGATCAGGAGCCGGGCGACAGCCTTCGACTTCATGTAGGCCACCGGATCGGACGAGCGGTAGCAGACCGCGTCGGCCGAGGTGTCGCTGCCGCAGACGGACTCCTCCTTGCCCGTACGGCCGGGAACCGTCAGCTGCTCCTCGGGCTGTTCCCGCTGTTCGGAGCGGCTGAAGCCCTTGGCAACCCGGTCGACGTCGACGCCGAGCGTGCCGAGCAGCTCGCCGAGCCGCAGCGGGTCGGCCGGGCCGCGGTGCATCTCCAGCACCGCGGTGTCGCCGGTGACCGACATGGCCCAGCGGTCGCTGTCGTGCTCGCTGAGCTCGGGGGCGTCGTAGCGGTAGGACTCGGTGCCGTCGGCGTTGGAGACGGTCACGTAGTCGCCGGGCAGCATCTCCAGGCGGGAGAAGTGCAGCTTCACATAGGACGCGCCGGGGTAGCGGAACGTCTCCTTCTTCGGCTTGCCGCCCAGGTAGCCGAGCAGCTTGCGCACGCTGAGCAGTTCGCCGACCTTCTGCCGGCCGTCGCCCTTCACCGCGGACGCCGACTCGTGCCGGCCCTCCTGGTCGATCATCCCGGGGGCGGCGCTCGGGGCCGATGGGGCCTTTGTTTCCCCGTCGACGGCCGCGTCCGGCGTTCCCGCCATCGGCGCCGCCTCCGCCCCGGCCGCCGCCTGGTCCGCCCGGTCCGCCTGTTCCGCTTGTTCCGCCTCTTCCGTCTGTTGCGCTGCGACGGGCGTGCGCTCCACCGGCGATGGGGCCTGCTGCCAGGTGCCGACGGGCCGGTTGTCGCCCGCGGCCTTCCACGCGGTCGCGCCGGCCGTGCCGGTCAGGGCCAGAGCCGCGCAGGCCGCGACTGCTATGCCTGCCTTACGTCGCATTTAGTTCAACCCGCCATTCACGTCATATCAGGGACATATGTGCTAATCAGGCGTTCTCGCATGTGTGTAACGAGCCACCTGCGGCAGCGACGCGCCGGGAAGAGCGTGCACACTGGTTCGGTGCGAATCACTTCCGCCGTCGTCGACCCAGCGCTGCTGGAACTGCCGTGGGGCATTCCGCTGGAGGAATGGCCCGCGGATCACCTGGTCGCCCTGCCTCAGGGCATCTCCCGCCACATCGTGCGGTTCGTGAAGCTCAACAACGTGGTGTACGCCCTGAAGGAGACCCGGGAACGGATCGCCGAGAAGGAGTACGACCTGTTGCGCGCGCTCGAGCGCATCGACTTCCCCGCGGTCGAGGCCGTCGGCATCGTCACCGACCGGGAGGACGCGAACGGCGAGCCCCTCGAAAGCGTGCTGATCACGCGGCACCTGCAGTTCTCGCTGCCCTACCGCGCCCTGTTCTCCCACGTGCTGCGGCCGAACACGCTCAACCGGCTGCTCGACGCGCTGGCCGCCCTGGTGGTGCGGATGCACCTCACCGGCTTCTCGTGGGGCGACTGCTCACTGTCGAACACGCTGTTCCGCCGCGACGCCGGCGCCTTCGCGGCGTACCTGGTCGACGCCGAGACCGGCAACCTGTACCCCAAGCTGTCCGAGGGCCAGCGCAGCGAGGACGTCGAGATCCTGCGGCTCAACATCTTCGGCGAGCTGCTCGACCTGGAAGCGGCCGAGCTGCTGCACGAGTCGATCGACCCCGAGGCCGTGGTCGACGACATCGTGGCGCGCTACGAACGGCTGTGGCACGAGGTGACGTACGAGCAGAAGGTGCCCCGTGACGACGCCCGCCACGACATCGAGGGCCGCATCCGCCGCCTCAACGAGCTCGGCTTCGACGTGGCCGAGGTGGCCATGTCCACCACGGACGGCGGTTATCGGGTACGCCCCAAGGTCGTCGACGCCGGCTACCACACGCGCCGCCTGCTGCGCCTGACCGGTCTGGACGCCGAGGAGAACCAGGCCCGGCAGCTGCTGAACGACCTGGACACGTACCGGGCCGAAAGTCTGCTCACCGACGAGCAGCAGGCCGCGCACCGCTGGCTCACCGAAGTCTTCGAGCCGGTGGTCCGGGCCGTACCGCCCGACCTGCGCCGCAAACTGGAGCCGCAGGAGATCTTCACCCAGGTCATCCAGCACAAGTGGCTGCTCTCCGAGCAGGCCGGCCGCGACGTGGGCATGGCCGCGGCCGTGCAGTCCTACCTCAAGGACATCCTGGCCAAGAAGCCCGACGAGCAGGCCGTCCTCGGCGTCGAGGTCGGCTCACTCGCCGGCAGCGTCTAGCGCGTCCAGCGGCCGCGCCGCCTGCTCGAGCAGAATCCGCAGACCGGCGCGGCGGGCCACCACCACGATCTCGTCGCCCGGCGCCAGCACGCGCCGGGCGTCGGGCGTCCAGTCGACCCACTCCGACCCGGCCGCCGTCATCCCGATCACCCGGACGCTCTCCGGCCGGTCGGCGCCCTGCAGGGCGGCGCCGTCCAGGGCCGAACCGGCCGTCACCTTGACCGCGGCCACCAGCAGCGCGTGCCGCTCGACCGGGATGGTGGCCAGCACCTCGCGCTCCAGCATCGCGGCCGCGAAGGCCGGCGCGCACAGCCGCGAGACGCTGCGCGAGATGTCGATGTTGAACGCGTCCTGCACCCGCCGCGCGAAGTCGTCGTCGAACAGCCGCAACACCACCCGGATGCCGTCGCGGGCCTGCCGCGCGTGCAGGGCGGCCTGCAGGTTGACCGAGTCGTCGGTGGAGACCACGACCAGCGCCTGGCAGCTCGCGATGGAGGCCGACCGCAGAGTCGCCTCCAGCGCCGCGTCGCCGATGATCACCGGCACGCCGAGATCCTCGGCCACCTTGACACCCCGCGCCTCGGGGTTGCGGTCGATCGCCACCACGTCGAGGCCGAGATCGGTCAGCTGGCGCAGCACCCGGGTGCCGACGTTGCCCAGCCCGACCAGCACGATGTGGCCCGTGTAGACCTTGAGGATCTCGCCCCGGTTCAGGGCCAGCCGCGTCTTGACCACGCCGTCGACCACGGCCGCGGTGACCAGCGGCAGCAGCGCCACCCCGGCCAGGGTCAGCACCAGCTGCGCGGCCTGGGCCGCGGGATCCCGGTTCTCCTCCACATCGGACGAGCCGACCATGGTCAGCAACGTGACGTAGATCGACTTCCAGAATCCCTGCACGCCGGTGAAGTGGGTCAGCAGCGCGCCGGACACCACGGTGAGCCCCAGCGCGACCAGCACCGCGATGCCGAGCTTGCGGCTCAGGCCGACCCGGACGGCCCGGCCGATCGACAGCCACGGCCGCCGGCGCCGGCCCTCGCGGGACAGCCGGCGGGCGGTCACCGCCTGCGCGGCCGGGCGCCGCCCGGCCTCGGCCAGTACGAGATCGGCCGGGCGGGGTTCCGAGTCCGGCGGCAGCACCGTCGTCCGCCCGTTGCCGTCCGAAGTGGCCAGTGTGAGCAGGACCGCGTCGTCCGGCACGTCGGCCCGTTTGGCCACGTTCATCGTGCGGGCCGCGTAGCGGAAGTGGGTCGGCGCGACCTCGCCGAGCGCGGCCGCGACGAAGGCCGGCGCGGCCATCGCGGCGTCCGACAGCACCGCGCAGTCGGCGAAGAGCCGCCGCACCCCGTACGCCAGACCGGTGTTGAACATGCGGATGACGAGCCGCAGGTCACCCTCGACCGCGCGGGCGCAGAGCGCGGCGTGCAGGTTGACCATGTCGTCCGGCATCACCAGGGCCAGCGCGTCGGCCCCGGCCAGCCCGGCGTCGCGAAAGGTGCGCTCGTCGAGCCGGGTCGCGGTGATCACCCGGACGCCCCGGGCCCGTAGGTCACCCAGATCGGTTACGGCCGACTTCAGCTCGGGCGGCGTGATCAGGGTGAGCCGGACCCGGTGGCCGGACCGGGCCAGCTCCTCGGCCAGCGTGTAGACCAGGGCGTCCGATCCGCAGACGACCAGGTGCGGACGGGCGTCGCTCGTCCGCTCGCGCAGCCGCGCCATGAAGGATCTACCTTGATCGGTTGCCACGCCGCGATCGTAACCAGCCGGAACCCGCCACCGGGGCCGCTCGTTGCCCCATCCGAGCCTTTAGTCCGAATTAGGGCTAATGGTCAGCATCCCCCAGTCGCCAGGAGGAGTTCAGTGCGCAAAACGATCGTCGCCGGAGTGGTGCTCGCCGGAGGGATCTTCCTGTTCGGGGCCACCCCCGCGCAGGCCGATCTGATCCCGGGCGCGGGTACCGACACCGCCGAGCAGCAGCTCGACCAGCGTCTCGCCGACCTGCTCGGGCAGAGCAACGGCGTCAATGTGGACAATCCGCTGCGCTACAGCTCGCTCAACGACAGCCCGCTCGCGCAGAACCCCGTCGTGGGATTCAAGGCGCCGACCGGCACGCCCGACCTGAACCCGCTGCTGCCCGGCAACGCCGCCAACGAGCCGAAGCCGCAGCTCCCGGCGGCCGACGTGGTCGGCGGCACGCTCCAGCGCACCCGCAGCGGGCAGGCCCTCGACCGGCCGCTGCGCGACGTCCCGCTGCAGGACAACCCGCTCCAGGATCTCCCCCTGCGGCAGCTGCCGCTGCAGAACCTGCCGCTGCTGGGCAACTCCGGTGGCCTGTCCGGCGGCGGTCTGCCGCTGGTCGGCGGCCTGCTCATGCCCGACGGCCGGCCCTCGCCCGGCCTGAACCGGCCGATCGCCCGCAAGGCGGCCGGCAACACCCCCGACACCAGCGGCCTCCCGGCCGGCGGCATGGCCATCATCCCGGCCGCCGACGCCGCGCCCGCCCAGCCGAAGCCGAACAAGCGGCCCAAGCCGGCCCCCGCCGCGACCCCTGACGACCCGCGCCTGCACGAGGAGCCGATCGACGAGCACCGCCAGTTCTCGCCGAACGGCCGCCCGGTCGCCGGGATCGACCAGCAGTACAAGTAGTCCTCTCACCCAGGAAGGCCCGCCCCACCAGGGACGGGCCTTCCTGTTTCGGCCGTGCTCAGCCGGCGATCGACGCCACGACGACCGTGGCCCGGCCGACGACCGCGCCCTCGTCCGTCACGATGGCCAGGTCACCGAAGAGCTCCCGGTTCGCCGGCGGCGTCGAGGCCACCGTGACCGAGCCGGTCACCGTGGTGCTCGCCCCGTTGGCCAGGGTGGTCGCCGCACCCGGCACGTCCACCGTGCCCAGCGCGGTGCTGTAGTAGACGTCCAGGTAGTCGTAGGCCGTCGAGCCCGCGGGCACCGAATAGCCGTCGACCACGACCCGGTAGTCGCCCGCCGGCGGGTTCGCCAGCGAGATCGACTCCTCCGAGTCGCCGTCCGCGTCCTGCCCGACCAGTTCGCCGTCCCGGTACAGGCTCAGGTCGAGGTCGGCCGCCGCGTCGGCCGGGTTGCCGATCGCCACGTTCAGCGAGGCCGAGCCGGCCGGCAGCGTGAACGTGAACTCCTGGCTCTCGCCCTCGGCGATCGTCGGCCGCTGCCGGTTGGCGCTGCCGAGCGGGCCGCCCTGCGCGGTGACCTTCACCGGGCCGAAGTTGTTCTTCACGGTCCAGGTGACCGGGTTGGCCGCGCCGACCGTCACGTTCGACAGCGTCGTGGTCTCCGGCGTGACCGTCACACCCTGCACCTTGGCGGTCAGCGTGAACGGGTTGCTCAGCACCGGGGTGGTGCGCCGCGACTCGACCTCGAGCTCCCAGACGCCGGGGATCGGGTTCTCGTACGCCCGCTCGCTCGGCTTGCAGGCCGCCTCGTCGCTGTAGTTGCTGTAGCAGGCCGTCGACGCGGTGTCCTCGACCGGCACACCGTACGGGTTGATGCCGATCCACCGGGTCTGCGAGCCGGCCGCGAGGCCGGACAGGTCGACCTGCAGCGCCTTCGTGCCGACCGGCACGTTGACGTAGAACGAGGTCGTCGAGCTGCGGTCGACCGCGCCCTTGAAGGTGTTGGAGTACGCCGGCTTCGGCGACTCGACAGCGGCCACGACCGTGTTCAGCACCTCGAAGTCGATGACCGGGGTGCTCGGGTCGTCGACCTCGAGCAGACCAGCCGTGACGCCGTTGTTGGCGCGGACCACGACCGGCACGGTGACCGTCTTCTTCAGCGGCAGCACGACCAGCGGCGACGACAGGAAGTTACCCCGGTCGCCCTTCCAGCTGAGCTTGTGGAGCACCGGGTAGC
The DNA here is from genome assembly GCF_040650035.1 of Actinoplanes sp. NPDC048796. Classification (NCBI taxonomy): domain Bacteria; kingdom Bacillati; phylum Actinomycetota; class Actinomycetes; order Micromonosporales; family Micromonosporaceae; genus Actinoplanes; species Actinoplanes sp. NPDC048796. Next base: position 334,125 of record NZ_JBEZGO010000003.1, read on the forward strand.
TCGGTCCCGACGTACGGGTCAGCTTGATGTTGACGACCTTGGTCTGCCCGGGCTTGAAACCGCCGGCCGAGGCCGCGCACCGGTTGTAGAGGCCGACGCCCTGGCCGTCGGTGGCCAGCAGGTCGTCCAGCGGCGTGCAGACCGGCGCCGACGACGTGTAGTCGCGGGTCGCCGACTTCTTCTTCAGCAGCGTCCACGCGCTGGGCACGTCGAGCTGGCCGTAACCCTGCTCGTTGACCTGCTCGCCTCCGATGGTGTCGGCGGTCGAGTAGATCGCCCGGCGCAGCGACGCCGGCGAGACCTTGAGGCCGTTCTGCTTGGCCGCCGAGAGCAGCAGCGCCGCACCACCGGCGGCCTGCGGGGAGGCCATCGAGGTGCCGTTCTGCATCGAGTAGCCGGGCGGCAGCGTGTACGGCACGGTGGCCAGGCCGGGCACGACCTCCCAGGTCGGGCTCAGCGAGACGGCCGAACCGGGCGCCGCGATGTTCGGCTTGAACCCGCCGTCCTCCCGCGGTCCCCGCGAGGAGAACGGGATGAGCTGCTGGTTCTTGCGGGTGACGGCGCCGTAGTTGGAGAGCCAGGTTTCCTTGGTGATGCTGGCGGCGACGCTGACCACGTCGGTGGCCACCGACGGGTCGCCGATCGTGTTGACACCCGGGCCGCTGTTGCCGGCCGAGATGAACATCTGCACGCCGTACTTGCGGATCAGGTCGTTGTAGAGGTCGGCCCGCGCGTTGTTGCCGTCGTTGAGCGCGGGCAGGCCGCCGATCGACATGTTGATCACGTCGACGTGCCGGTTGATGACCAGGTCGGACATGCCGGTGGTCAGCGCGGCGGCGGTGCAGCCGCCACCCCACGAGCAGGCCCGGGACGAAACGATCTTCGCGCCGGGGGCCTGGCCGTCGAAGTTGGCGTTGCCGAGCAGGTCGTTACCGGCGGCGATACCGGCCACGTGCGAAGCGTGCAGGCTCTCCGGGATGCCGATGTTGACGAAGTCGGCGACCGTGCCCGCGGGGTAGCCGGCCGGCTCGATGTCGACGTCCTCGCGATACTCGACGACGAACGGCATCCGCTCGGCCACCGCGGTGGCCGGGTTGTCGGTGCCGAAGTAGCCGATGTCGTACTTCTCCTTGTACGGCCGCATCACGGCGTCGTCGGTGAAGTCGAAGTTCTGGTTGACGTCGACACGGATGTCGTGCGACTCCGGGTCGTAGAGGATGCCCCAGGTGTCGGTGGTGTCGCCGTCGCGGTTGACGTCACCGGCGGCGTCGCTGGCCTTGGTGATCGACTCGCTGAAGCGGTTGACCCGGTAGTTGCCGGCCGGTGCTTTCCAGGTCGCGCCCGCGAAGGTGAACGAGGGGCCGGCGACCGAGGTGATCATGGCCCGCCACGAGCCGTCGCCCTCGAGCACCGGGTCGGTCGAGGTGACCCAGTCGACGATCTTGCGCTCGCCGGTGGTGGTCTTCTGGAGGGCCGGGTGCGCGATGTCCACACCGGAGTCCATGATGCCGATGGTGATGCCGCGACCGTCGTACTTCGGGTTCTTCTTCTTGAAGTCCACCGAGCCGGTCTCGTCGGTCGGCAGGTACGGGTTCGCGGCCGGCGTCTGCGGGCCCGGAGGCGCCGGCGGCGCGGCCGGCTTGGCCGACTGCGTGCCGGCCAGGTCGGCCTCGGGCAGCTTGATGGTCTCGTCCAGGTCGACGGCCTGAATGCCGGCGAGCTTGGCGGCGGCGACGACCCGGCCGGTCGGCACCGAGGCCAGCACGTAGCCGATCTGGTCGAAGCGCCGCGCCACGACGCCGCCCAGGGCCTCGATCTTGGCGGCCACCTCGGCCGACTTGCCGTCCTCGGCCGCGATGATGACCGTGACGTTCTTCTTCTTGGCCGCTTCGGCCTGGGCCAGCAGTTCGGCGTCGTGCGAGCCGAGGGTGTCGGCCGGCGACTCCTTGGGGGTGTCGGAAGCACGCTGCTGTGCGGCGGGCAGAACGCCCGAGCCGGGCTCCGCCGCGGCCGGGAGCGAACCGGTCATCGTCGCCGCGCCGGTGGCCAGACCGGCCGCCAGAACCGAGATGAACGTTCGACGGCCCCATGTGGATTGTTGTCTCACGTACGGGTCCTCCGGAAGGAAGGCGCTCAGCGGGGGTGCACAGAGCGCATCTGGAGAATCTTCCGATCGATCGGAATAGAAGTCACTACGGTCGATAACGTCGTGACGAGCCCGTGACATTACGTTCGACGCATGGAATCCAGCAGATTTCCGGCCGGTTACCAGGGGAAACACCCGCTATGGGTCCATCGATATAGGCCCATGCGAAGCCAATTGCCCGACCCGCAGGATCTCGTCGACATCCCATTGGTCGTACGCATGATGCCCGAACTTGCTCGTCACCGTGCGCCCGTCCGGCGCGATCAGGAAATCCGCCGGCAGCCCGAGCCGCCCCTGCGCCTGAGTGCCGGCCGGGCCCGCTTCCCGCCGCCGCGCGATCATCACCGAGCTGCGCGCGACGGCCCGTATCAGAGGCCACCACGCCCGCGGATGCAGCAGCGACCGCGGCGACGCCTGCACCCCGTACTCCCGATAGAGCCTCTTCTCCGGATCGGGGATGACGGCGAACGGCAGGTCGTACTGCCGAAGCTCCTCGGCCGGCGAATGGAAGACGACAATCTCGCGGATGCCGGCCGCCTCGATCTCGGCGTGCCGCCGGACGATCGACTGGAGATGGAGATTGCAGATGGGACACCCTGCACCCCGACCGCCTCGCCGAGGCCGCGCTCGCCGTCATCGACCGCGACGGCCTGGCCGGGCTGACCATGCGCGCCGTCGCCACCGAGCTCGCGATGAGCACCATGGCGCTCTACCGCTACGTGGCCGACCGCGACGAGCTCGAACTGCTCGTGGCCGACTGGTGCCTGCGCGATCTCGACACGTCCCCGCCCGCCGATCCGCAATGGACGAACCAGATCAAAGCCCTTTCCTTGCGGGTACGGGATCAGGTCGGCGCCCGCCCGGGGGCGGTGCCGCTTCTGATCGCCAATCGCCAGCGCAGCCGCCCGCTGCTGCGCTGGGCCGAGACCGTGGTGACGGTCCTGGCCGGGGCCGGCTTCACCGGCACCGACCGGGTGATCGCGCTGCGGGCGCTGGTCGGATACCTCAACGGCGCCCTGCTCCAGGAACAGCTCGGCGCCCTCGATGGCCCCGGTACCGAGGCCATCGCCGCTCAGACCGATTTCCCGATCATGCGGGAGACCGCTCGCGCCGCCCGCGACGTCTCGCCCGAGCGGGAGTTCGCGGGCGGCCTCGACGTCGTGCTGCGCGGGCTCAGCCGATCGGGTCGGGAACCCGGCGGGCGCCGGCCGAGTTGACCGCGACCAGGACGACCAGCAACACCGCGAGCACCGCGATCGAGCCCGGCACCAACGGCGTCAGCAGGCAGCAGACGACACCGGCCGGGTACGTGGCCAGCAGCAGCCCCCGCTGGTGGGGGCGGATGTGCAGCAGCCAGACGAAGAACAGGTAGACCGCCACCGGCACCGCGATCGCGTACGCGGCCACGGTCCGGGAGATCTCCGCGTGGTGGGTCACGTAGTCGACGTTGACGCCGATGCCGGCGCCGACCGCGGCCGCCGCCGCGAAGATGAAGTAGTGGCCGTAACCCCACATCAGCGACGTCCGCAGCCGGGTGATCAGGTTGTGCGCCGACCGGTCGAAGTACGTCCACCACAGCGCGAAGACGATCACGATGCCGGAGACCGCCAGCATGATCAGTTCGGTCTGATCGGTGCCATCACCCTCGTTGAGGGCACTCTGGAACGCGACCGTCGCCGACAGCACGGCCTCACCCAGCACGATGATCGTGAACAGGCCGTACCGCTCGGTGATGTGATGCGGGTGGTAGGTCGTCGGCCCGCCCGGCGCCGCCTCGGCCCACACCGGCACGGCCAGCTCCAGCAGGGCCAGCGCCACGAAGGCGGGCGTGATCCACGGCGAGTCGTGCGGGATCAGCAGGCGCAGCAGCCAGAGCACCTGGACGACGGTCACACCGATCGCGTACCGGTAGGCGGTCGGCCGGCGCTGCGGGTCGGAGCGGGCCGCCCGCAACCACTGCGACACCAGGGCGAGCCGCATGACCACATACCCGATGGTGATGACCAGGAAGTCGGTCCGTTCGAAGGCCGATTCGACACCGGCCGCCAACACCAGCGCGCCGGCGATCTGCACCAGCGTGGTGATCCGGTAGACGTCGTCGTCGGTGTCGTAGGCCGAGGCGAACCAGGTGAAGTTCATCCACGCCCACCAGATCGCGAAGAACACCGTCAGGTAGCCGTAGAGCCCGTGCCCGACGTGGTGTTCGGCGATGCTGTGGTGCAGCGGCAGGGCGGCCTGGGCCACCGCCACCACGAAACAGAGGTCGAAGAAGAGTTCCAGCGGCGTCGACACGCGGTGCGGCTCGTCGGCCGAGCGCGCCCGCATCGGCGCCAGGAAGTTGCGGACCGGACTCGTCATTCGCGCTCTCCGTCTATGAAATCCCAGTTGAGGAGGGTGAACGGCGCCTCCTCGGAAGCGCCGGCCCGCCGGTACGTGGCGCGGGCCGCGACATTTTCCGGCTCGGTGCCGACCCACATGCCGTAGCAGCCGCCGCGCCGGGCGATCGCCGCCAACTCTTCGACCAGACGGGTGGCGACTCCGTGACCGCGCGCCGCCTCGGTCACACCGAGCTCGTAGATGAACATCTCGGTGCCCTTGTCCGGGTGGGTCAATTCCACCCCCGAAACCATTCCCACGGGTACGCCGTCCTGGTCGTACGCCAGCAGCAGATGGTGTCCCGGGCTGGCGAGAAACCGCTCGGTCGCCCCCGGCAGCGGCGGCGTGTCGAACAGCTCCGCGGCGGCGTACACCGCCGCGGCTTCGATGATCCGCTCGATACGCATGGCGACCACGATAGGTGGCGGGTCCCGTCGTACCCAGGTCGTAGCATGACGCGCATGACCGACGGCTTCGTGCTCGGTGTCGACCTCGGCACGTCGCACACGGTGGCCATGCTGCGCCGCCCCGACGCGCGGACCCGTCCGCTGCTCTTCGACGGCCGCCCGTCGCTGCCGTCGGCGGTCTTCCTCGACCCCACCGGCCGCCTGCACGTCGGCGCCGACGCCCTGCGCCTGGGCCAGGCCGACCCCGGCCGCCTCGAACCCCACCCGAAACGCCACATCGACGCTGACGAGATCATGCTCGGCGACGGCGCCACGATCCCGGTCGCCACCCTGCTGGCCGCCCTGCTCGAGGCGGTGGCCCGCGAGGCGGTCGCCACCGCCGGCTTCCTGCCGCCCGCGGTGATCACCTACCCCGCGTCGTGGGGCGCCCGCCGCCGAGCCGTCCTGACCCGCGCCATCAGCCAGGCCGGCTGGCCGTCCGACACGCTGGGCGCCCCCGCCAAGACCACGCTGGTGACCGAGCCGGTGGCAGCCGCGCGCTACTTCGCCGAAGTCCTGCGCCGCCCCTTGCCCGACACGTCGTCCCTGGCCGTCTTCGACTTCGGCGGCGGCACCCTGGACGTGGCAGTGGTCCGCCGAGAGGGCCCCTCGTTCACGGTGGCAGCTTCCGGCGGAGCCGACGACCTGGGCGGCCTGGACATCGACGCGGCCCTGGCCGACCACCTGGGCAAGTCCCTGAGCGGCGCCGAGCCCGCAGCCTGGCAGTCCTTGACCGAGCCGGTGACGCTGGCCCAGTGGCGCGCCCGCCGCCAGTTCTGGGAGGACATCCGAGGCGCGAAGGAGATGCTGTCCCGAAGCTCCTTCGCCCCCGTCCCGGTCCCCGGCGTAGAACAGGCCGCCCACCTGACCCGCGACGAACTGGAGGCGGCCGCCACCCCTCTGATCCGCCGCGGCGTGGCCGAGGCCGCCACGGTGATCGCCGCCGCCGGCTTGTCCCCCACCGACCTGGCCGGCCTGTTCCTGGTCGGCGGCTCCTCCCGAGTGCCGTTGGTGGCCCGCCTGCTGCACAGCGAACTCGGCATAGCCCCCACAGTCCTGGAACAGCCCGAACTAGCCGTAGCCGAAGGCGCCACCATGGCCGCCGCCCTGCGCTATGCCCCAGCCGTCTCCACCAAAGCCACCCCGCCTCCCACACCGACCACCGCGCCGGACTTCCCACCCCCGATCACCGACACCCAGATCGCCAACACCCCGGTAGACCCGATCTCCCCAGCCGCCGCCACACCACCCACCGCCACACCGCCCACCGCCACCACACCGCCCGCCGCCACACCGCCTGCCGCCACACCCCCTGCCGCCACCGCGCCCGCCGCCACACCCCCTGCCGCCACACCGCCCGCCGCCGCCACACCCCCTGCCGCCACACCGCCCGCCGCCACACCCCCTGCCGCCACATCGCCCGCCGCCGCCACACCGCCTGCCGCCACACCGCCCGCCGCCACGCAGCCGACGGCACCGCAGGTCACCGCACAGCCATCGGCGCCGCCCGTCGCGACACCGCCTGACGCCACACCGCCTGACGCCACACCGCCTGCCGCCGCACCACCGGACGCCGCACCGCCTGCAGCCGCACCACCGGACGCCACACCGCCTGCAGCCGCACCACCGGACGCCGCACCGCGGGACGCCGCACAGCCCGCCACCACACGGCCGGCGGCGCCGCGGGACACCGCACAGCCATCGGCGCCGCCCGTCACGACACCGCCTCACGCCGCACCGCCGGACGCCACACCGCCCGCCGCCGTGCCGCCCGCCGCCGTGCCGCCCGACGCTCCACCCCCCGACGCCCCACCCCCCGACGCCGCCCCGCCCAACGCCGCCCCGCCCGACGCTGCGACCGACAAAACGGACGAGCGCGAGTACATCGAGGCCGTCGACCCGTGGGCCACCGCCGAGGCCGAGGCGATCGCCGCCGGTCACATGCAGCCCTCATCAGCCGCGCCGCTGTCATCAGCCCCGCCATCGTCCGCGCCGCCAAGCGCCCAGCCGTGGTCCGCGCCGTCAAACGCCGGGTCGTCAAACAACGGGCCGTCAGGTCCAGGGCCGTCAGCCGCCGGGCCGTGGTCCGCGCCGTCAGCCGCCGGGCCGTGGTCCGCGCCGTCAACCGCAGGGTCGGCGTCCGCGCCGCCGTCTTCCGGGCCGTCAAACGCAGGGCCGTCGTCCGGGTCGCCGTCGACCGCAGGGCCGTCGTCCGCCGCGCCCTGGCAGCCGCCGGCGCCGCCACCCGCGTACGCCCCCGAAGCGTCACCCGTCCCCAAGAGCAAGAGACGCCGCACGTGGGTCATCGCCGGGGCCGCGACCCTCGCCGTCGTGCTTGCGGCCGGCTCGGCCCTGGCCTGGACTCTGTGGCCCCGTTACCCCGCCCTCGACTACCACCCCCTCTCCGCCCTTCAGCACCTGCCGGCCGCCGTGCCGATCGGCTCCTCCTGGTCGGACGCCGCCGTGATCGGCGACCGCGTTTATTTCGCCAGCACCGATTACGACAACGGGGACCTCGGTGTCGTTGCCTTCGACGACGGGGCGAAATCCGCCGCCTGGAGCCGGAAGCAGGCCGGCGTCGCCCAGCGCTGGCGCCAGATGGTCGCCCTCCCCGACGGGGTCGCCCTCTTCAGCGACACCGACCTCGACAAGGGCACCCGCGAGGTCGTACTCCTGGACGCCGACAAGGGCGATAAGCGCTGGCAGCGCACGGTCGGCCGCGATGATCTCGTCTACTTCGCGGGCGATCACGCGGTCGTCGCCGACCGGGCGGGGCGGCGCCTTGTCGGCCTGAAGCTCGAAGACGGCAGCGAGGACTGGGTCCGCCCCGATCCCGGCGACTCCACCTCGGCCACCGCCGTCCACCTGGTCACCACTTCCGGCGACCTCGACGGCCCGGCCGGGCTGACCGGCCGCCCGTTCGACGCCGACCTCGGCGACGACCCCCGGCTCGTACAGATCACGCCCGATCGTGAGGCCCGGCTCATCGACGCCAGGACCGGCGCGGTGGTCGCCTCCCGGCAGAGCGTGGCCGGCCCCGACGACGAAGTGGTCGCCCACAACGGCCGCCTGATCGTCCGGGAGGACGAGGCCGCCGACCGCATCGTCACCTATCGGCTCGACAAGCTCGGCGAGCCCGACGTCGCGTACACCGCACGCAGCGCCACCGCCCGGCTCAGCGCCGTCGTTCCCTGCGGCGACGACCGGGTCTGCGCGGTCGAGGGGACCGGCTACGGCGACGAGAACGCCACCGTCGTCGCCCTCGACGTGGCCAAGGGCGAGAAGCTCTGGGAACGCAAGGTCGCCAAGGCCGACACCCTCGTTCCGGTCGGCGAGGCCGTTCTGGCCCGTTCCACGGCGCCGGAGACCACCCTCGTCGACGCCGCCGGCAAGCAGATCTGGACGGGCAAGGCCGACGCCGTACGTCTGGACGCCGCCAACGTCCTCGAGTTCAGCAAGCCGCTCGTCGGCTACGTCGACGACCCCGCCGTCGCCGGCCGGCATCTCGGCGACGACCCGGTGCAGCTCGGCCCCCTTCAGGGCGTCCGCACCAGCTCCTGCGCCTGGAACACGTCGCTGTTGGCCTGCGTCGCCGACGAGGATTTTGTGGTGACCAGCTTCGCCGACTAGAAACCGAGCCGGCTAGAAACCGAGCCGGCTGAAACAGAAAGGCGGCCCCCCAACCGGGAGGCCGCCTTTTACTGAAACAGCGTCAGATGCGCACGCCGGTCTCGGCGTTGAACACGTGGAGCGCGTTCGCCTGCGGCTTGACGTAGACGGTCTCGCCCATGTTGGGCATGTGGCGCCGGTCGGTACGGACCGTGAAGCGCTCCGAACCACCCTCGAGCTCGGCGTGGCCGTACACGTTCGCGTCCGAGCCGAGGTCCTCGACGAGGTCGACGACGATCGGGAAGCCACCCTCGTTCTCCGACACCAGGTCGGCGGCCTCGGGGCGGAAGCCGATGGTGACCTTGCCGCCACCGTTCTGCGCGCCCGCCACCTGCTCGCGGGTCAGCGGCACGGCCAGCGTGCCGAAGTGGCCACCCGCCTCGGTCAGCGGAACGGTCTTGATGTTCATGGCGGGCGAGCCCATGAAGCCGGCGACGAAGACGTTGCCGGGGGTGTCGTACAGCGCACGCGGGGTGTCCACCTGCTGGAGCACACCGTCGAGCATGACGGCCACGCGGTGGCCCATCGTCATGGCCTCGACCTGGTCGTGCGTCACGTACACGGTGGTGACGCCCAGCTTGGCCTGCAGCGTGGCGATCTGCGAACGCGTCTGCACACGCAGCTTCGCGTCGAGGTTCGACAGCGGCTCGTCCATGAGGAACACCTGCGGCTCACGCACGATCGCGCGGCCCATGGCGACACGCTGACGCTGACCACCGGAGAGCGCCTTCGGCTTACGCGACAGGTACTCGTCGAGCTGCAGAAGAGCCGCGGCCTCCTTGACTCGGCGGTCGATCTCCGCCTTCGAGGTCTTGCGCAGCTTCAGAGCGAAGGCCATGTTCTCGTACACCGACATGTGCGGGTAGAGAGCGTAGTTCTGGAAGACCATCGCGATGTCGCGCGACTTCGGAGGAAGGTTCGTGACGTCCTTGCCCTCGATGAGGATGCGGCCCCGGTCGACGTCCTCGAGCCCCGCGAGCATGCGCAGCGAGGTGGACTTGCCACAACCGGAGGGACCGACCAGTACGAGGAACTCCCCGTCACCGATCTCGAGATCGAGCTCGTTCACCGCGGGACGCTCAGACCCCGGGTAGATACGAGAGGCCTTGTCATAGGTAACCGTAGCCATGGTGAAGCAACTTCCTTTCCACCGGCAGGAACGTGCCGGACGATCCGAGTGGAAACAGCCCCGTAAACGTAAAGCTTTTTACACGTCATGCCAAGGGCAGCCCATAAGCCCACAGCAGATATGCTGACTCCGCACACACGCCCCTGTAGCTCAGATGGCCAGAGCACCCGTCTTGTAAACGGGAGGTCGTCGGTTCGATCCCGACCGGGGGCTCGCTGGAGCAGGAGTCTGCTTGCAAAAGCGCAAGCCGGGCCAGCTCGCGTATCTACCTGGGGGCCGAGCCCCCAGACCCCCACGGTGCGGTGGGTGCGGTGGGTGCGGTGGGTGCGGTGGGTGCGGTGGGTGCGGTGGGTGCGGGGCGTTGCGACGGGATCACCCAAGCTCCCGCTCCTAACCTGATCCCAGCTGCGATGACCGGGGTCCGGGGCGGAGCCCCAGGGTCTTCCCCTCGTTGATCAACAGGTGAAGATCAAGTTGTACGCGGCGGTAGCCGCCCTGGTCATGGTCCCGACCCCAGCCGCAGCAGCTCCGGCGAACGGCTGGCCGCAGTCCGGCTACGGACCAGGCAACACCCACTACAACCCCGCCGAATCAAGGCTCAACGCCGCGACGATCGCCCAGGTCAAGCAGCGCTGGACCCTGGCCACCAGGACTTCGCGCTGCGACACCGGCGTCCGCCCCGTTCTGGACGGAAAGAGCCTCTTCTCCAACGACCCCGGTGGCATCGGCGCCTACGACCCCACAACCGGGAAACGCCGCTGGCACGTGGACCTCCCGCAGACCACCGTCTCCCGGCTGGCCGTGGCCGACGGCAAGCTGCTCATGCTCTCCTCCGAGTGCCGCGTCCCGGCCGACTTCGAAAGCCATCTCACCGCGTACGACCCCGCGAACGGCAAGCGGCTCTGGACCACCGGGCTGAAGAAGTTCAGCTACGACATGCGGATCGACCAGGGCACCATCGTCCTCGACAGCAATCAGGACGGCCTGGCCTCGACCATCGCCTTCGCCGTCGGGGACGGCAAGCAGCGTTGGCTACGCCTCGGTGACCGCGGTGACGGCCTCGTCTCGGCCGGCGGCCGCCTGCTGCTGCGCAAGGCGAGCGGCGGCGCCGTGGCGGTCGCCGTGACCACCGGCAAAACCCTTTGGGAGACCACGAACAACTGGTACGCCGGTGGGACCGACCCGGCCGGCACCCGGTTCTACGTGGGCAGCGCCGAGGGGCTGACTGCCGTCGACGCCGCGACCGGCAAGAAGATCTGGTCGACGAAGCTGCCGGTCAGCGACGTCACCACGGATTCCACTCATGTCTTCTACAGCCAGTACCGCAGCGCCACCGCCCTGGACGCCCGGACCGGCCGCAAGCTCTACTCCGTGCACACCTCGAGCGCCGCCGGCCGCACCTCACGCGCTGGTGGCCTGCTGTACACGCCGACCGATGACGGGCTCGTCGTGGCGAGCGCCGCCACAGGCGCAGCGGCCAAGCAGCCCAAGATCGCCACAAACCGCGACCACCCGCCCGTTGTCGCGGGCGGGTGGCTCTACGTGACCGAGAACGATCGTTTGAAGGCCTATTACTGACCCTGCGTACGGCGGCGGGTGACCTCGGCCAGGGTGACCGCGGCGGCGACGCTGGCGTTCAGCGACTCGACGTCGGAGGCCATCGGGATGCTGACGCGCAGGTCGCACGTCTCGCCGACGAGGCGGGACAGGCCGCGGCCCTCGGAGCCGACGACCACCAGCAGCGGGCCGATGGCGGCTTCGAGCTGGTAGAGGTCGGTTTCGCCGTCGGCGTCGAGGCCGATCGCGGTGAAGCCGGCTTTCTGCGCCGCCTTGACCGCGCGGGTCAGGTTGACCACCTGGGAGACCGGCACCCGGGCGGCCGCGCCGGCGCTGGTGCGCCACGCGGTCGCGGTGATGCCGGCGGCGCGGCGCTCGGTCATGAAGACGCCGTGGCCGCCGAAGGCCGCCACCGAGCGGATGACCGCGCCGACGTTGCGCGGGTCGGTGATGCCGTCGAGCGCGACCAGCAGCGGCGCCGTCTGTTCGAGGGCGGCGGCGATCAGGTCGTCGAATTCCTCGTACGCGAACGGCGGCACCTGCAGGCCGATGCCCTGGTGGAGGACGCCGCCGGTCATCCGGTCGAGCTCGTTGCGGCCGATCTCGAGGATCGGGATGCCCCGGTCGCCGGCGGTACGGACGATCTCGGTGACCCGCTCGTCGATGTCGATGCCCTGCGCGACGTACAGCGCCGTGGCCGGCACCGCGGCGCGCAGCGCCTCGACCACCGGGTTGCGGCCGAGCAGCAGCTCGGGGCCTTCCTTGGTCGGGTTGGAGCGGCGCCCGGGCGCGACCCGCGGGCCGCCACGCGAGTTGAACTTGCCGCGCTGCTGCGGCCCTCGCGCCGGGACGCCGCGGCCGCCGCCGCGGCCCCAGGTGGTGTCCTTGCTGCCGGGGACGCCGACCTTGGGCGCGCGGCCCTCGGCGGCCGCCGCGCGGCGCTCCTTGTCCTGCTTACGGGCGGTCTTGTCGGGCAGTTTCTCGGTGCCCGAGTACCCCTTGTGCCATGGGCGCTCGTCGGCGGGCAGGGTGCGGCCCTTGCCCTTGAGGCTCGAGCGGTTCTTGCCGCCCGAACCCATCGAGGCGCCCTTCTTGGCGGTGGCCCGCTTGCTCGCGTTCTGCGAATTTCCCGGCATCAGTGCTCTCCTACCGTCCATCGCGGCCCGGCCGGAGTGTCCTCCACCTGAATTCCCGCGTTCTTGAGCTGGTCGCGCACCGAGTCGGCGGCCGCCCAGTCCTTCCGTGCCCGTGCCTGCGCGCGCTGTTCCAGCGCGAGCTTGACCAGCGCGTCGACGACCGGCTTGAGGTCGCTCTGGGTGGAGCCACCGGTCCATTTCTCGTCGAGCGGGTCGAGGCCGAGCACACCCAGCATCGCGCGGACGGCGGTGAGCGCCCCGCGGATGCCGGCTTCGTCGTTGGCCGTGAGGGCCGTGTTGCCCTCGCGGATGGTGTCGTGCACGATCGCCAGCGCGGCCGACGTGTTGAGGTCGTCGTTCATCGCCGCGGCGAACGGCGGGGGCACGTCTTTGGGACGGCCGGGCCCGACGATCTCGGCGGCGCGCTGGACGAAACCTTCGATGCGGCGGTACGCGGTGGCGGCCTCACGAAGCGCGTCATCGGAGTAGTCGATGCGCGAGCGGTAGTGCGGCGTGGCGAGGTAGTAGCGCACCTCGACCTCGCGGATGCCCAGGGCGCGCACCGCGTCGAGGTCGATCACGTTGCCCAGCGACTTGCTCATCTTGGCCTCGCCGAGGTTGAGCAGCGCGTGGTGCACCCAGTACCGCGCGAACGGCAGCCCGGCCGAACGGGACTGGGCGATCTCGTTCTCGTGGTGGGGGAAGGTCAGGTCGACGCCGCCACCGTGGATGTCGAACTCGTCGCCCAGGTAGCGCCGGGCCATCGCGGAGCACTCGATGTGCCAGCCCGGGCGGCCGCGGCCCCACGGCGACGGCCAGGACGCGTCGGCCGGCTCGTCGGCCTTGACGCCTTTCCACAGGGCGAAGTCGCGGTAGTCGCGCTTGTCGGGCTCGCCGCCGTCGGACGGCGGGCGCATGTCGTCCGGGTTCTGGCCGGAGAGGGCGCCGTACTCCGCGTACGAGGGCACGTCGAAGTAGACGTCGCCGTTGCCGCCGGCCGCCGGGTAGGCCCGGTCGCGCTCGATCAGCGTGGTGATGAGCTCGTGCATCTCGGGGATGTGCGCGGTGGCCAGCGGCTCGTAGGTCGGCGGCAGCACGTTGAGGTCGCGGTAGTTCGCGTCGAGCACGAGCTTGTTGGCGTACGCGATCGACCAGAACGGGCGGCCCTGCGCGTTCGCCTTGTCGAGGATCTTGTCGTCGACGTCGGTGACGTTACGGACGAAGGTGACCTCGTAGTTGGTGTGCAGCAGCCAGCGGCGCAGCACGTCGTAGTTCACCGCCGAGCGGAGGTGACCGATGTGCGGCACTGACTGCACGGTGAGACCACACAGGTAGATACCGACCTGACCGGGCGTCAGCGGGACGAAGTCCCGGACGGATCGGGTCGCGGTGTCGTACAAGCGCAAACTCACCTGACAAGGGTACCGGCCCCGCCAAGCGGGTAACCGCCCCGCCCGAGGGACGGGGCGGGGCGGTTTTCCACACGTTATCCACAGGACCTAGGGGCGGGTCATCCTCAGCACGTCGAGGGCCTCGTCCAGCTGCTCCTCGGTCAACTTGCCGGATTTGAGGTGGCCGCGCTCGATCACCACGTCGCGGATCGACTGGTTCGTCGCGAGGGCGGTCTTCGCGATCGCGGCCGCCTCGTCGTAGCCGAGGTAGCGGTTGAGCGGGGTGACGATCGAGGGCGACCCCTCGGCGTACGCCAAAGCGATCTCGACGTTGGGCTGCAGGCCGTCGACGCAGCGGTCGGCCAGCAGGCGGGACGCGTTGGCCAACAGGCGGATGGACTCGAGGATGTTGCGGGCCATCACCGGCAGCATCACGTTGAGCTCGAAGTCGCCCTGGGTGCCGGCGAAGGCCACCGTGGCGTCGTTGCCGATCACCTGGGCCGCCACCTGGCGCACCGCCTCGGGCACGACCGGGTTCACCTTGCCCGGCATGATCGATGAGCCCGGCTGCAGGTCGGGCAGGCGCAGCTCGCGCAGTCCGGCCCGCGGGCCGGAGCCCATCCAGCGGATGTCGTTCACGATCTTGTAGAGCCCGACGGCGATCGTCCGGAGCTGACCGGACGCCTCGACCAGGCCGTCGCGCGCGCCCTGCGCCTCGAAGTGGTCGCGGGCCTCGCTCAGCGGCAGGCCGGTGACCTCACGGAGCCGGTCGATGACCTTCGGGGCGAAGCCGGGAGGGGTGTTCACGCCGGTACCGACCGCGGTGCCGCCCAGCGGCAGTTCGGCCAGCCGGGGCAGGGTCGCGCGGAGCCGTTCGATGCCGTTGGCGACCTGCTGCGCGTACCCCGAGAACTCCTGGCCGAGCGTGACCGGCGTGGCGTCCATCAGATGCGTACGCCCGCTCTTGACCACGTCGTCCCAGTCCGCGGCCTTGGCCCGCAGGGCCGAGTGCAGGTGCTCCAGGGCCGGGATGAGGGTCGAGGTCACGGCCTCGGTCGCGGCCAGGTGGATCGAGGACGGGAAGACGTCGTTGCTCGACTGCGAGGCGTTGACGTGGTCGTTCGGGTGTACGGGCCGGCCCAGCTCCCGCGACGCGAGGGTGGCGATGACCTCGTTGGCGTTCATGTTGGACGAGGTGCCCGACCCGGTCTGGAACACGTCGATCGGGAACTGGTCGTCGTAACCGCCCTCGGCCACGTGCGCCGCGGCCGTCGCGATCGCCTTCGCCAGATCGTCGTCGAGCACGCCCAGCGCCGCGTTCACCTGCGCGGCCGCCCCTTTGATCTGAGCCAGTGCCCTGATGTGGGCCGATTCCAGCCCGCGCCCGGAGATGGGGAAGTTCTCCACCGCCCGCTGCGTCTGCGCACGCCACAGGGCGTCGGCCGGCACCCGGACCTCGCCCATCGTGTCCTTCTCGACCCGGTAACCGCTCTCGTCAGTAGTCGTCACGTCCTTATCGTCTCTCCCCCGGCCCCGGCGCGCCGATGATCCTCGCCACCGAGTTCCGCCAGAAACTTCTCGACGTCCGTCAACTCGGGGGCCTCGATGGCCGCCAGCGCCGTCGCGGCCCGGGCGAACAGCCGCCGGGCCTCGGCCGGGTCCTCGTCGATCAGGCACTCGGCCAGGCCCGCCTCGGCCACCGCGACCCCGTGCGCCAGCCGGAACCGCCGCCCGAGCCGCAACGCCTCCTCGAACGCCACCCGCGCGTTCTCGCGGTCACCGGCCAGCAGGAGCGTCGTACCCAGGCCGTGGTGCAGACGTGATCCCTGCCGGGGGTCGGCCAACGGCAGGGCGATCTCGAGGGCGTGGTGGTGCAGGGCGATGGCCTCCTCGAGGTCGCCCTCGCGGGCCACGATCAAGGCCAGGTCGTGGTACGCCTCGGCCTCCGCGTACGGCGAGTTGCCCCGCTGGATCTGCCGCAGACCGGCCATCAGCTGCCGGCGCGCGGCGGCGCCGCCGATCAGCCCCAGCCGGTACTTCACGACGGCGATGCTGGCCAGGCAGTCGCCGATCCGGACGCGATCACCGGTCTCCACCTGCTTCAGAAGGCGCAGCCGCTCGTATCGCAGCGCCTCGGCGTAACGCCCGAGTCGCTGACAGCCGAGGGCTATCGCGTTCAGCTCGTCGGTCTCCGAGCCCCGGCCCATCCGCGGCGAGGGCATCCGCCGCACCTCGAGCGCGAGCTCGACGCTGTTCGTCCACCGGCCGGCGTTGTGGTACACGTTCGCGAGGTTGACCAGCGAGAATCGGATCGCCTCCTGGTCGCCGAGTTCGCGGCGGAGGGCGAGGGACCGCTCCAGGAGCCGCGTCGCCTCGTCCACCTCGGCCCGCCGGAAATGAGCCGACGCCATGTAGTTCAGCACGGCGGCCGTGGCCGCCCGGTCGCCGATGCGCTCGGTCACCTCGAGGGCCCGCTGGTGGGTGGCGCGGATGTCGTCGGGGTAGCCGCGGCGGAACAGATGCAGCCACGAGGCCCGGGCCAGCTGCCACGCGTACCGGGCGAGCTCGGGCTCCCCGGCCGCCGCGTCGATGTATCTCAGCAGCGCGGGCCGTTCCCGTTCGAGCCGGGCGGCCGGATCGGTCACGGCCGCCAGGAGGTCGGGCCGCAGCGGCGCCGGACTTCCGATGTCACGGTCGAGCCGCTGCCGGAACGCCCCTACGTTGGTCGCCGCCGCGGCGTGCAACTGCTGGTCGAGGGCGCCGCGCAGCGCCTCGATGCGCTCCTCGGGCGCCAGCTCGCCCGCCAGCACGGTCGCGAACTCGCGCAGCAGATCGTGCAGCCGGTAGACCTCCGGCTCGCGCTCCTCCAGCAGGTGGACATCGATGAGATCGTCGACGGCCTCCTGCGCGGCGTCGAGCGGCAGGCCGCTGAGCGCGGCCACGGTGAGGATGTCGGCGTCGGCGCCGGGACACACACCGAGAAGACGGAAGACCTGCCGGGCGGGGGCGGTGAGGTGATCGAACGAGAGGGCGAAGGCGCTGACCACCGACCTCTCCTCGGCCGCGAGTTCGGGCAGGGCCGATTCCCGTAACCGCCGTAAGAGGTCGGCCACCCGCCAGCGCGGGCGGTGGGCCAGGCGGGCCCCGGCCAGCCGGATGGCCAGCGGCAGCCCACCGCAGCGGCGCACCACCTCGGCCGCCGCCTCCGGTTCGGCGCCGACCCGCTCGCCCGCTATCCGGGCCAGCAGCGCGACCCCCTCACCGGGCGCCAGCACGGGCAGGGACTCGGTGTGCACACCGTCCAGGCCGAACAGCCGGCGCCGCCCGGTGACCAGCGCCAGACTGCCCGGATCGGTCGGCAGCAGGTCGGCCACCTGCGCGCTGGAGGCCGCGTTGTCGAACAGCACCAGCACCCGCCGCTTGGCCAGTTCGGTACGCCACAGGCCGATCCGGTCGACCAGGGCCGAGGGAATCCGCTCGGCCTCCACACCGAGCTGGCGCAGCAGCACGAGCAGGGCGGCCGCCGGTTCGACCGGGCGCTCGGCGCTGTGGCCGTGCAGGTCGACGAAGAGATGCGCGTCGGGGTAGCGGTCGCCGATGAGCGCCGCCACGTGCAGCGCCAGGGTGGTCTTGCCGCTGCCGGCCATGCCGTCGATCACCGCCACCGCCGGGGCCGGGCCGCCCTGCTCGATCCGGGCGATCAGCCGGGCGACCACGACCGCACGCCCGACGAAGTCGCCGACCGTCCTGGGCAGGCAGCGCACGGCCTCGGTCCGCCGGGGCAGGCTGCCCTTGAGCATTCCCGCGTGCAGGTCCTGCAGCTCCGGGCCGGGATCCACACCGAGCTCGTCCCGCAACGCCGTCCGGGCACGCTGATACTCGGCCAGCGCCTCGGCCGGGCGACCGGCGTGGTGCAGGGCCAGCATCAACTGCCCGCTCAGCTTCTCCTGCAACGGCCACCGGTCGACGGCGGCGGTCAACTCCCCGATCAGATCCTGATCGCCGCCGGTCTCGAGCTCCAGCTGGGCCCAGTCCTGCACCGCCGCGACACGCTGCTGGTCGAGGACCGCGGCGGCGAGCTGAACGGCATGGCTCTCGATGCCGGCCAGCGCGTCACCGCGCCACAGATCGAGGCCCTGACGCAACTTCGCCGGGTCGCGTTCCTCCCGGCCGGCCTTCGCCAGCCGGCCGAACTCCGCCGCGTCGAGCTCACCGGGCGCCGGGTCCAGCCGGTAACCGGCCGGGTCGCTGCGGATGGCGCCGGCCGGCAACACCCGGCGCAGGCGCGAGACGCAGGTCTGCAACTGCCCGCGCGCGGTGGCCGGCGGGTCGGCGCCCCACACCGCGTCGGCCAGCACGCCGACACCCACCACCCGCCCCGGATGCAGCAACAGCATGGCCAGCACGACCCGATCACGGCCCGCCGACACAGTCCCGTCGGTGACGCTGAGTGGGCCGAGGATGCGATATCTCATAGCGCGGCCAGCGATTTCTCGACGTCGCGCAGTTCGGGCGCCGCCAGGGCTGCGAACTCGGCGCGGGCCAGGCCCAGCAGCCGCCGGGCCTCGGCCGGATCCTCGCCGGCCAGGCAGTCGCCGAGCGCGGCCCGCGCCACCGCGATGCGGTACGGCATCCGGGCCTGCCCGCCGAGGCGCAGCGACCGCCCGAACATCTCGCGCGCGGCCAGGTCGTCGCCGGCCAGCCGGAACGTCGTACCCAATCCGTGACAGAACCGGGACTCCTGCTCGCGGTTGTGCACCTGCTCGGCGAAGTCGACGGCCCGCCGTTGCACGCCGATCGCCTCGGCCAGCCGCCCGTCGGCCGCCAGCAACAGCCCCAACTCGTGGTGCGCCTCGGCCTCGCCGTGCGGATATCCGGCCCGCTGGATCAGCCGCAGCGCCGCGCGCACCTGGCGAACGGCCGCGGCCGCGCCGACGTCGCCGAGCTGGTGCTTGAGCACGGCGATGTAGATGAGGCTGGCACCGATCCGGGTGGTGTCGCCGATCTCCAGCCGCGCCAGCAGGCGGAGCCGGAAATAGCGCAGCGCCTCCCGCGGACGGCCGAGGCGCCGGTATCCGTTGCCCAGCGTGTTGAGCTCGTCGCGACCGTGCCGGGCCGCGGCCAACCGGCGTACCTCCAAAGCGGTTTCGATGCTTTCGACCCACCGTCCCGACTCGTGGTGCACCACGGCCAGGTTCGCCATGGCCTGGGTGAGCGCGTCCCGGTCGCCGAGCTCGCGGCGGATGGCGATGCAGCGCTGCAGCAGCGGGACCGCCTCGTCGTTGCGGGACCGGCGGCAGTGCACCGAGGCCAGGTAGTTCAGCACGGTCGCGGTCGCGGCGCGGTCCCCGCCCCGCTCCAGCATCGCCAGACTCCGTTCGAGCAGGCTGTGGACGTCGTCGAGATAGGCCCGCATGTAAAGGTGACGCCAGGCCGCGCGGGGCAGCTGCCAGGCGTAATGGGCCAGTTCCGGCACGGCGGCCGCCGCACCGGCGTACCGGCCGAGCTGGGGCCGCTCCCGGTCGAGCCGGGCGGCGGGATCGGTCACCGCCGCGAGCAGGTCCGGTCGCAGCGGTGTGAGCACGCCGATGTCGCGTTCGACCCCTTCCCGGTACGCGGGCAGATTGGTCGCCGCCGCGGCCTGCAGCTGCTGGTCGAGCACTCCGCGCAGCGCCTCGGTCCGCTCGCCGGCCGGGATCTCGGCCGCGAGCGCCGCCGCGAACTCGCGCAGCAGGTCGTGCATCCGGTAGACGCCGGGCTCGGGCTCGTCGACCAGGTGCACGTCGACCAGGTCGTCGAGAACGTCCCGCGCGCCGTCCAGCGTCAAACCGGTCAACGCGGCCGCGGCGAGCGCGTCGAACTCCGTACCCGGGCAGAGCCCGAGCACCCGGAACACCCGCCGGACGTGGTCGGGCAGCTGCTGGTACGACATGGCGAAGGCGCCGGCCACGGACCGGTCCTCGGCCGCCAGCTCGGGCAGCGCCGACTCACCCAGCCGTCGGGCCAGGTCGGCGACCCGCCATCGTGGACGGTGGGCCAGCCGGGACCCGGCGAGCCGGAGGGCCAGCGGCAGGCCGCCACAGCGCCGGACCACCTCCGCCGCCGCCTCCGGTTCGGCGCCGACCCGCCCACCGCCGACGATCCGGGCCAGCATCGCCACCGCCTCGGCTTGCGGAAGCACAGTGAGCGACTCGGGATGCACACCGTCCAGCCCGATCAGGCGCCGCCGCCCGGTGATCACGGCCAGACTGCCCGGCGCGGTCGGCAGCAGGTCGGCCACCTGGGCGCTGGAGGCCGCGTTGTCGAACAGCACCAGCACCCGCCGCTTGGCCAGTTCGGTACGCCACAGGCCGATCCGGTCGACGAGATCCGGCGGGATCCGCTCGGCGTCGACACCGAGCTGCCGCAGCAGCACCAGCAGGGCGGCCGCCGGTTGCACCGGGCGCTCGGCGCTGTGGCCGTGCAGGTCGACGAACAGGTGCGCGTCCGGGTAGCGCTCGCCGAGCAGGGCGGCCACGTGCAGGGCCAGCGTGGTCTTGCCGCTACCGGCCATGCCGTCGATCACCGCCACCACCGGCTGGTCTCCGGCCGCCGCCTCGATCGCGGTCACCAGACGGCGTACCGTCGCCTCGCGCCCGACGAAATCGCCGACCGTCCTGGGCAGGCAGCGTACGGCCTCGGCCCGCCGGGGCAGGCTGCCCTTGAGCATTCCCGCGTGCAGGTCCTGCAGCTCCGGGCCGGGATCCACACCGAGCTCGTCCCGCAACGCCGTCCGAGCACGCTGATACTCGGCCAGCGCCTCGGCCGGCCGGCCGGCGTGGTGCAGGGCCAGCATCAACTGCCCGCTCAGCTTCTCCTGCAACGGCCACCGGTCGACGGCGGCGGTCAACTCCCCGATCAGATCCTGATCGCCGCCGGTCTCGAGCTCCAGCTGAGCCCAGTCCTGCACCGCCGCGACACGCTGCTGGTCGAGGACCGCGGCGGCGAGCTGAACGGCATGGCTCTCGATGCCGGCCAGCGCGTCGCCACGCCACAAGGCCAGACCTTCGCGCAACGGGGTGAGGTCGCGGCGCTCACGCCCGGCGGCCACGAGCCGGGCGAACTCGGCGGCGTCGAGCTCGCCCGGGCCCGGATCGAGCTGGTAGCCCGCCGGGTCACTGCGGATCGCGCCCGGCGGCAACGACCGGCGCAGGCGGGAGACGCAAGTCTGCAACTGCCCGCGCGCGGTAGCCGGTGGGCCGGCGCCCCACACCGCGTCGGCCAGCGTGGCGACGCTCAGCACGCGGCCGGGATGCAGCAGCAGCATGGCCAGCACGATGCGATCGCGGCCGGCCGTGATCGTGACCGGGCGACCGTCGACCTCGACCGAGAGGGGGCCGAGGACGCCGTACCGCACGCCGGTCACCCCAGCGCTCCGAGCGCCGCCAGGGACTTCTCGACGTCGCGCACCTCGGGCGCCGACAGCGCGGCCAGTTGTGCCCGGGCCTGCTCAAGCAGGCGCAGGGCCTCGACCCGATCCGTGGTCATCAGGGACTCGCCGAGTCCGGCGCGCGCGCACGCGATCGGGTACGGAAGCCGTGACCGCAGGGCCAGCCGCAGCGCCCGCTCGAACATCGCCCGCGCCGCCGGGCCGTCACCGGCTCGCAGGTACGTCGTACCCAGGCCGTGGCACAGCTTCGACTCCTGCATCGGGTCGTGCAGCCGCTGGGAGATCTCGATGGCCCGGCGATGGGCCGCCACCGCCTCTTTCGTGCGGCCCTCGACGCCGAGCAGCATCGCGAGTTCGTGGTTGGCCTCGGCGACGCCGATCGGATAGCCGGTCCGCTCGTACAGGCGCAGCGCGGCCGTCACCTGCCGTCGCGCCGCCGCCGGGCCGACCCGGCCCGTCCGGTGCTTGA
This sequence comes from Actinoplanes sp. NPDC048796, assembly GCF_040650035.1. Taxonomy (NCBI): domain Bacteria; kingdom Bacillati; phylum Actinomycetota; class Actinomycetes; order Micromonosporales; family Micromonosporaceae; genus Actinoplanes; species Actinoplanes sp. NPDC048796. The sequence continues at coordinate 355,873 of NZ_JBEZGO010000003.1, forward strand.
GCACGGCCAGGTTGATCAGGGCGTCGCCGATCCGGGCCGGATCGCCACTGTCCAGATAGGTCAGAAGGCGCAGGCGGTGATGGCGTATCGCCTCGCTGTAGCGCCCGAGGCGCTGATAGCTCAGGGCCAGGAGGTTGAGCTCGTCGCGGGCCTGCTCGGCCACGTTCCGCCGGCGTACGGATTGCGCGGTGGCGATCGCCTTCTCCCACTGGCCGGCCGAGTGCAGCACCCCGCCCAGGTTGACCATCGAGCGCACCGCGGCCCGCCGTTCGCCCAGCTCCTCGCGGATGGCGATGCACCGTTCCAGAAGTCGTACGGCCTCGTCGGTCTCGGCCCGGCGGTAATGCGCGGAGGCCAGATAGTTGAGCACGGTCGCGATCGCCGAACGGTCACCGCTCTGCTCGACCGACCGCAGCGCCCGCGAGTTCAGGCTGTGCACGTCGTCGAGGTAGCCGTGGAACCACAGGTACCGCCATGCGGAACGGGCCAGCCGCCAGGCGTAGGGAAGCAGTGCCGGATCGCCGGCGGCGGCAACGACGTAGGCCTCGAGGTTGATCCGCTCCCGGTCGAGGCGCGCCTCCGGGCCGTCGAGCGCGTTCCGCAGATCGGGCCGCAACGGCTCGGGCGAGCCGATGTCCCGGTCCAGAGCGTCCCGGTACGCGGGCAGGCAGGTCGCCACCACCGCGTGCAGCTGCTGGTCGAGCACTCCGCGCAGCGCCTCGGTCCGTTCGGCCGGCGCCAGCTCGGCGGCGAGCGCCGCCGCAAACTCGCGCAGCAGGTCGTGCATCCGGTAGACGCCGGGCTCGGGCTCGTCGACCAGGTGAACATCGACCAGGTCGTCGAGGACGTCCTGCGCGCCGTTCAGGGGAAGACCGCTCAGCGCGGCCACCGCGAGCGCGTCGAATCCGTTGCCGGGACAGATGCCCAGCAGCCGGAACACCCTTTTGACGGCATCGGGCAACTGGCTGTACGACACCGCGAAGGCGCTGGCCACCGAACGGTCCTCCGCCGCCAGCTCGGGCAGCGCCGACTCGCCCAGCCGGCGGACCAGGTCGGCCACCCGCCACCGTGCACGGTGGGCCAGCCGCGCACCGGCCAGCCGTACGGCCAGGGGCAGGCCTCCGCAGCGCCGGACCACCTCGGCCGCCGCCTCAGGTTCCCTGGACACCCGGCCGCCGACGATCCGGGCCAGCAGCGCGATCGCCTCGTCGTGCGGGAGGACGGCCAGCGATTCCGGATGCACGCCGTCCAGGCCGACCAGCCGCCGGCGGCTGGTGACCAGGGCCAGACTGTCCGGCGCGGTCGGCAGCAGGTCGGCCACCTGGACGCTGGAGGCGGCGTTGTCGAACAGCACCAGCACCCGGCGCTTGGCCAGCTCGGTACGCCACAGGCCGATCCGGTCGACGAGATCCGGCGGGACCCGCTCGGCGTCGACACCGAGCTGCCGCAGCAGCACGAGCAGCGCCGCGCCCGGCTCGAGCGGCCGTTCGGCGCTGTGGCCGTGCAGGTCGACGAACAGGTGCGCGTCCGGGTAGCGCTCGCCGACCAGGGCGGCCACGTGCAGGGCCAGGGTGGTCTTGCCGCTGCCGGCCATGCCGTCGATCACCGCCACCGCCGGCTGATCGCCGGCCGCGGCCCCGATCGCCGCCACCAGGCTCCGCACCGTAGCGTCGCGGCCGGTGAAGTCGCCGACCGTTCGCGGCAGGCAGCGGACCGGCTCCGCTCTGTTCGGAGCCACCGGAAGATCCCCGGCCAGCATTCCCTGGTGCAGCCGCTGAAGTTCGGCACCGGGCTCAATGCCCAGTTCGTCACGCAGCACCCGGCGCGCACGCCGGAACCCGGCCAGCGCGTCGGCCTGCCGCCCGGACCGGTAGAGCGCGGTCATCAGTTGCCCGCGCAGCCGTTCGCGCAGCGGATAGCGCTCGACCAGCTCGGCCAGGACACCGGCCAGCTCCCGGCCACGACCGGCGTCGAGTTCGAGGTCGACCCACTCCTCGGTCGCGGCCACACAACGCTCGTCGAGCATCGCGCCCGCCCCGCGGACGGCCTCGCTCTCGGTCTCGGCGAGCGAGGGGCCACGCCAAAGATCAAGCGCTTGACGGTACGCACGGCGAGCGGCACCCGAATCCTCGGCCGACCTGGCCTCGGCCACCAGAAGGTCGAAGGCGGCCACATCGAGATCGCCGGAGCCGGCGTCGATCCGGTAGCCGGCCGGATCGGTACGGATCGTGCCCGGCGGCAGAATCCGGCGCAGACGGGACACGCAGCTCTGAAGCTGACCTCGGGCCGTGACCGGCGGATCGGCGCCCCACACCGCCTCGGCCAGCACGCCGGCGCCGAGTACCCGACCAGGGTGAAGCAACAGCATGGCCAGCACGATGCGATCACGGCCCGCCGTAATGGTGACTTCGTGTCCGTCCACGGTGACGGACAGTGGCCCGAGAATGCGATACCGCATGCCGGTCTCCCAGCCCCTCCGGTCTATTCGCCCCTCCGGTCGAGACATCGAGCTTAGTTGAGCGACGAGAGCGGAACGACAGTGGAACAACAGCGGCGTCCGGCAATCTGGGCTTCGCCGCCGCATCGGGGATGTAACCCATCGCCCCAGCCCGATGCGGCGGCGTCGGCTCGACGGGGGACCGACAGCCCGTCCGCGGCGGCAAACGCGGACGGGCTGTGGGTACGGTCCGGGTACCTCGGTGATCACTGTCGGTTGGACGATGCGCCGAGCGGAACGTAACGTCGGCGGGGCCTACGCCCCCGGACGAACAGGATCCCCTCTCATGCGACGCGCCCTCCTGGCCGTGATCGCCGCCGGCACCCTGCTGACCGGCGCCGCCTGCGACAGCGACGCGAACAGCTCCGACGCGGCCGCCGCCCCCACGCCGAGCGCCTCACCGAGCGCCTCGCCCGAGCCGGACTACTCGGCCAACACCGCGCTGGTCTGCGGCAATTTGCAGAAGCTGTACTCCGCCGAGCTCAAGGACTTCGGCGCCGCCATGGGCAAGCTGATCACCTACCGGGAGGCGAAGCAGGCCGCCGACGCCAAGAAGGCCGAGGACGCCGCCACCGCCAAACTGAAGGCCGTAGCCACCAAGATCCGCACCGACACCGCCACTGCCGAGGACCCCGAGTTCATGGCCGCCGGCCAGACATCGGCCGCCAAGGTCGACGCCAGCGCGGTCGACCGCAAATACATCACCAAAATCAAGACCTTGAAGGACCTCAACAGCACGATCGAGGCCCAGTTCACGGAGTGGCTCAGCCCCGTCGCCGGCTACTGCGCCCCCAGCTGAGACGCACCACTGCCTCGCGTGCCATGACCTGCCGTCACGCGAGGCGCGGGATGAGGCTTGACCATGCTTCCTCGGCGGCGCCGGCGATCGGGCCGTCCGCGCCCAGGGCTGCCGCGACGATCGGCGGCGGGCTGCTCCGGCGGATCTCCATCAACCCGGCTCGGTAGGAAGTCTGTATCTCCCTCTCGGCCGCGGCCAGAAGCTGCGCGCCCACGCCACCCAGGGTGACCAGGTCAGCGTCCAGAGCGTTGACCAGGCCGGCTATGCCCCGCCCAAGCGTCGCCGCAACCGCTCGAACGGCAACCCGCTCAGCTCCGCCGTCACCCCCAGCCCTGGCATCCGGGTCGGCGGCGGTGGCGATGACGCGGCGGGCGTAGGTGACCGGGTCTCGGGGAGGGCGGTGGCCCAGGTGACGGGCCAGTGCTGTGCCGTCGACGGCGGTTCCCCAGCAGCCGTGGGCTCCGCAGGGGCAGGGAATGGCCGGGTCGCCGAAGGGCATGTGGCCGAATTCGCCGGCGAAGCCGGAGGCGCCGTTCAGGAGGCGGCCCTGGTCGACTACCGCGCCGCCGAGGCCGCCGGCGATGAGCAGGTGGAGGGCGACGCGGGCGCCGGTGGCGGCGCCTCGGGCCGATTCGGCGGCGGCGGCCAGGCTGGCGTCGTTGCCGGCCACGAACACCGGCGTGGGGCCGGCGTCGGCGGCCGAGGGCCAGAGGCTGGTCAGGTCGACGTCGTGCCAGCCGACGTTCGTGGCGTCCAGGCGCAGGCTGCGCGAGACCGTGCCGGGAACCGAGACCCCGAGGGCGCGCAGGCGGCCGGGGTACTGCTCACGCAACCGGCCGATCGCGGCGTGCACGGCGGCGACCACCTCCGGCCAGGCCGGCGGGCGGTCGGCGGGGGCGTGGCCGGCAGCGATCGTGGTCAGGACGGCTCCGCCCAGTTCGGTTACCTGGAGGCGCCAGCCCTCGTGGGTGATTTCGGCGGCCAGCACCAGGGGGCCCTCCGAGTGGGGGACCAGGACCGTTGTCGGGCGGCCTCGGCTGCCGCTCGGGCGGGCGGGCACCTCGGCCAGTAGGTGGGCCTGTGACAGGCGGGCTACCAGCTCGGTGGTGGCGCCGGTGCCGATGCCGAGCAGGCGGGCGGCGTCGGCTCGGGTGACGCCCGGGTGGGCGTGCACGACGCCGAGCAGCTGGTTTGAGCGCGTCGTCACAGGGCAACCACTCCTTTTACTCGTTCCTAGAGCATATTCTTCGGCGGTGACCATGAACCGTCCGGGACTCGCCGTTCTCGGAGCCTCCACCTTCTTCTACGTGACCGCGGAGACTTTGCCGGTCGGGCTGCTGCCGCAGATCGCCGACGGGCTCTCGGTGGACGAGGCGGACGTCGGCCTGCTGCTGACCAGCTACGCCGTGGTGGCGGCGGTCAGCACGATCCCGTTGACGGCGCTGACCATGCGGGTGCCCCGGCACACGCTGATCGCGATCACGATGGGGATCTTCGTGGTGTCGCAGGCGGCGGCCGCGTTCGCGCCGACCTTTCCGGTGCTGACGCTCGCGCGGCTGGTCTGCGCGCTGGCGCACGGGGTCTTCTGGTCGGTGATCGGGCCGGTCACCGCGCGGCTCGCGCCGCCGGGGCAGGCGGGGCGGGCCACCGCGCTGGTCTTCGTGGGCAACTCGCTGGCCATCGTGCTCGGCGTGCCGCTGGGTACGGCGCTCGGGCAGTGGCTGGGCTGGCGGGTCGCGGTGGGCGTGATGGCCGTCGGCGGCGCCTTCTGCGTACTGCTGCTCGCCCGTGTTCTTCCGACGTTGCCGCCGCTTCCGCACGATCTGAACGTCCGGGCCGGGGCGCAGCTGCGCGCCGCCGTCGGGATCATCCGTGACCGGCAGGTCGCCGCGCTCTGCCTGATCACGACGGTGCTGGTCATCGGGCATTTCGCCGCTTACACGTACATCGCCCCGCTCGTCCGGCGGGACGCCGGGCTCGAGGGCGTCGCGCTGAGCGCGCTCCTTCTGGGGTACGGGGCGGTCGGGCTGGTCACGAACTTTGTGCTGGGCCGCCACTCGGACCGGCGGCCCGGCCAGATCGTCGTCGGCCTGCTGATCGTGCTGGCGGTCGCCGCGGCCGCGCTGGCACCCGTGCTCGGGGTCGTGCCGACCGTGCTCGCGGCGCTGCTGTGGGGCGGCGCGTTCACCGCCATCCCGGTCTTCCTGGCCAGCTCGGTGCTGCGGATCGCGCCCCGCGCCCGCGACGCCGCCTCCGCCCTGTACGTGGTCGCTTTCCAGATCGGCATCGGCGGCGGCGCCTTCCTCGGCGAACGCCTGGTCCGCGCCGGCCACCTCGGCACACTGCCGCTGGTGACCGGCGCCCTGGCCGTCGTCGCCGTCCTGCTCGTCGTCACCCTGGGCCGCCGGGTCTTCCCCGCCCGGCTCAGCGACGAGGACCACCACCGGGTCGAGGCCCAACTCGCCGCTTAGGCCCCTAACCTTCCAGGGCCGCTTCCGCGGCGGCCAGGAACAGGTCGTTCTCTTCCGGGGTGCCGATCGTGACGCGGACGCCGTCGGTCTGGAACGGGCGCACGATCACGCCCCGGCTCTCGCAGGCCTGGCCGAAGGCGATCGAGCGGTCGCCCAGCGGCAGCCAGACGAAGTTGGCCTGGCTCGCCGGCACGTCGATCGAGAGCTTGCGCAGCGCCTCGGTGACCCGCTCACGCTCGGCGACGACGAGCGCGCAGCGCCGGTTCACCTCGTCCTCCTGCTTCAGCGCGGCCAGCGCCGCCGCCTGGGCCACGATGCTCGTCGAGAACGGGGTGAGGACCTTGCGGATCGCGGTCGCCTCGCCGGGCTGCGCGACCAGGTAGCCCATCCGCAGGCCGGCCAGCCCCCACGCCTTCGACATCGTGCGGAGCACGACGACGTTGGGCCGGTCCGCGTACGTCTCGACGCCGTCCGGCACGTCCGGGTCGGTGACCAGTTCGCGGTACGCCTCGTCGAGCACCACCAGCACGTCCGACGGCACCGCGGCGAGGAACCGGTCGAGGTCCGCCTTGCGGATGGCCGTGCCGGTCGGATTGTTCGGGTTGCAGACGAAGACCAAGCGGGTCCGGTCGGTGATCGCCTCGGCCATCGCGTCGAGGTCGTGGCCGTGCCCCGGCGTGTTCGGGACGCGGACGCTGGTCGCGCCGACACCGGCCGAGATGATCGGGTACGCCTCGAACGAGCGCCACGCGTAGACGACCTCGTCGCCGGGCAGGGCGGTCGCCTTGACCAGGATCTCGGCCAGCGCCACCGAGCCGCAGCCGGTGACGATGCGGTCGGCGTCGACGCCGAGGCGCCGAGCCAGGGCCGCACGCAGCTCGACCGACCCCATGTCGGGGTAGCGGTGCGACGACAGCATGGCCTCGGAGACCGCCTCGGCCACGCCGGGCAGCGGGCCGTACGGAACCTCGTTGCTGGCCAGTTTGATCGCCTCGGCGATGCCGAGCTCGCGGGTCAGGTCGGCCAGGTTGCGACCGGGAACGTAGGCCGGGAGACCGTCCAGGTCAGCGCGGGTGAGGCGAGTCATCGTCCCTCTCCATTTCCATTGGTGCCGCTCGTGGTGGCGTCGACCGGGTGGTGGTTGTCCGGGGGCAGGGCGATCACGACCGTACGGGCGGTCTTGTCATGAAATGCCTGCCTGAGCTGCTGGTCGAAGACGGGCGAGATGCAGTCGATCAGTTGGAGCACGAAGCCGATGCCGGCGCAGCCCCAGGCCGGGGTCCAGAGACCGAGCCGGGCCCAGCGCCCGAACGCGCGGCCGAAGCCGAGCGGCTCGGTGTTCTCGACCGCGACCACCTTGATGCGCATGAGCTTCTTGCCGAGGGTCTGCCCGCTGCCGGCGATGGCCGGCGCCTCGTACGCCAGCCAGAGCAGCGTGGCGACGATCAGCATGGCCCAGAGCAGTCCGTCCATCCGGCCCGAGGCCTGCACGTCGAACGCGCTGCCGCCGTTCGCCATCTCGTCGAGGGTGGCGCGGTACATGGGCACGAACTCTTGGGCCCACTGGTACGCGAACCAGCCGTTCACCACCACGTTCAGCAGCAGCACGGCCAGGATGTCGAGGAGCCGGGCCACCAGGCGTGGCCCGAGCCCGGCCAGCGCGTAGCCGTGCGGCCGGGCCTGTACGGGATACATGGCCGCGCGCATGCCGGGCGGCATCCGCTCCCACCCGGGTGGCGGCTGCCACCCCGGAGGGGGCTGCCATCCGGGCGGCGGTCCAGGCTGCTGCCCCGCCGGCCCGGGCTGCTGCCAGGCGGGCGGCTGCTGCCAGCCCGGCCCCGACGGCGGCCCCTGCTGCCAGCCCGGCGGCGGCGCACCCCAACCCGGCGCACCCGAACCCGGAACACCCGAACTCGGAACGCTTGAACCCGGAACGCCTGAACCCGGAGCTCCCGGCCCCGGCGGCGGAGCCTGCTGCCAGCTCGGCGGCGGACCGGCCGGTGAGTCGCCGGGGGCGGCCGCGGTCGCGGGAGGCGCCGCCGCGGGCGGCTCCTCCTCGACCGGCGGCGGGCCGTCGGGCGGCGTCGCGTCGGCCGGAATGGCCTTGCCGAGCCAGCCGTCACCGTCCCAGTAGCGCTGGGTGTCGGGGTCGGCCGGGTCCTTGTACCAACCGGCGGGCAGCGAACTCATGGAAGAACCTTAGCGACCTGGGCCTGGAGGATTTCTGTGTGCGGCGACCAGGTCGGTGTCACAGATTGCCGCGCAGCTCCTGCTCCCGCTCGATGGCCTCGAAGAGCGCCTTGAAGTTGCCCTTGCCGAAGCCGAGCGAGCCGTGCCGCTCGATGAGCTCGAAGAACACCGTGGGCCGGTCCTGCACCGGGGCCGTGAAGATCTGGAGCAGGTAGCCGTCCTCGTCCCGGTCGACCAGGATGCCGCGCTTCTTCAGCTCCTCGATCGGCGCCCGCACCTCACCGATCCGGGCGCGCAGCTCGGGGTCGTCGTAGTACGAGTCGGGGGTCTTGAGGAACTCGACGCCGGCCTGCCGCATGGCGTCGACCGCGTTGATGATGTCGTTGGTGGCCACCGCGACGTGCTGGGCGCCCGGGCCGCCGTAGAACTCGAGGTATTCGTCGATCTGCGACTTGCGCTGCGAGACGGCCGGCTCGTTGAGCGGGAACTTGACCTTGCGGGTGCCGTCGGCGACGACCTTCGACATCAGCGCCGAGTAGTCGGTGGCGATGTCGTCGCCGATGAACTCGGCCATGTTGGTGAAGCCCATGACCCGGCGGTAGAACTCGACCCACTCGTCCATGCGGCCCAGCTCGACGTTGCCGACCACGTGGTCGACGGCCTGGAAGAAGCGCTTGGGCTGCAGGCCGGCGTCGATGGCGGGCTGCCGGTCGACGATCGGCTCGCGGGCCACGAAACCGGGCAGGAACGGACCGTCGTAGCCGGAACGGTCGATCAGCGTGTGGACGGTGTCGCCGTAGGTGGCGATCACGGCGACCCGGACGGTGCCGTTCTCGTCCTTCAGGTCGTACGGCTCGGTGACGCCGCGCGCGCCGGCGCCGGTGGCGTGCTTGTAGGCGGCGTCGACGTCGGGCACCTCGAGCGCGATGTCGCGGATGCCGTCGCCGTGCTTGGTGACGTGGTCGGCGCCGGGCGCGCCGGCGTGCACGCAGCCGGTCAGCACGAACCGGGCGGAGCCGCTGACGAGTACGTACTCGGCGTGGTCGCGGTAGCCCTGCTCGGGTCCGCGGTAGGCGACGAGCTTCATGCCGAAGGCCGTGGAGTAATAGTGGGCGGCCTGTTTGGCGTTGCCCACGAGAAACTGAAGATGATCGACGCCCTTGACCGGAAAGACGTCGGCGGTGCGGGTCCCGTGTTCCATCGTCTGCGTCATTGGCCGAGGTTGTCGCAGGTCACAGGGGTGGGGCAACAGTTGTTCCCGGCGTTGGGCAGTCTGCGCGATCCACTCGCCGTAACCTCTTCCTCACAGTGCAACTTGCACAGTTCACGCCCCGCCATAGGTGATCTTCAGGACATAAGCGCTCGACACGGGCGGATCGAGATCCATCGTCCGGGTGATTGACCTGGCTAGCGTGTCGCGCATGGCGTCGGGTGGCCGCCCCTGGAAGGGCTACGCGCTGGTCGCGATCGTGATCGTGGTCGTGCTCGCCACCACCGGCGTGTGGAACCCGTGGCCGAACGTCTGGAACTGGGTCAACACCAGCAAGCCGATCGCCGGCGACGCGGCCCAGTGGCAGCAGCGGATCGGCGGCAGCCCGCAGAGCGTGGCGATAGTCGGCGACGCGGTGGTCGTCGAGTACCGGACCTCCGTCGAGGCGTACGGCATCACCGCCGGGGTGAAGCTCTGGGACAGCGACGCCGACTGGGCCTCGATCGCCGGGGACGGCAACGACGCCGTGGTCGCCACCGGCCGGCTGCTCACCAAGGGCTACCAGGTGCTCGATCCGCGCAGCGGTGCCGTGCTGCGGGCCGACACCGCGGCCACCGCCGTGTGGACGTACAAGAACGCGCTTCTAGATCTGCATTGCGCCAAGGGCAGTGACTGTCAGTTGACGGCGTGGGCGCCACGCGGCAGCAAGCCGCTGTGGACGGTCGACACGGGCGGTATCGGGTTCGTCCTCAACGCCGCCAATCCCGACCTGCCCGACACCCGGCAGTTGACCGCCGACCGGGTCGACGACGACGTGGCGCGGCCGCGGCAGATGCCCAGCCTGATCGGACTGCCGGACGACGGGAAGATCCGGGTGGTGGACACGGCGACCGGCCGGGTCGCGCAGACCGTCGAGCCCGGACCGGACCAGCGGGTGGCCATCGCCGGCGGGCGGGTTCTGACGATCACCGGCACGCCCGGCGACGGGACCTGCTACTACAGCGTCGTGGCGACGGATCCCCCCTCGTCGGCGCCGGTCTGGAAAAAAGACGGGCTCAATTTGCGTACGGCCGAGAACGGCTCCAACTGCAAGCAGGAACGCGACCCGGCCGGCGGCGAGGACGTGCTGCTGGGGGTCGACCCGGTCGGCCGGGAGGAGCTGCTGGCCGGGCACGACGGGCGGGTCCTGTGGCACGGGGCCAAGGGCGAGAACGTGCTCGCGGTGAACGACAACTACGCGGTGATCCGTAACGCCGCGAAGAACACGTTCCGTGGCTACGCCTTCCGCGGTAATCACACTGTGTGGTCCCGGCCGGTGGGCGCGAACCCGTCGACGGCCCTCACCCCGTACGCCGCCGTGGTCGTCAGCCGGAAACCGGACCGGGTCGTGGCGATCGCTCCCGGATCCGGACGGCTGCTGGCCGACGTGCGTACCGGCGCCGAGGTCTTCGCCGTCGGACCAGGCGGAATGATCGCTGTCTCGGGGCGCGACATGGCGTACCTCCCGTGGGCTTGACCTAACTGGTATGTGGGCAAGGGGCGGAGCGGTTCGCATACCGCCCGGCGGCTGTCCTAGGCTTGCCGCTCATGAGCAGAGGCGCCGCATTCACGTACTCGCCGCTGTTGCCCACCGGCGACGACCTGACCGAGTACCGACTGGTCACCGACGAGGGCGTGGATGTCGTCGCGGGACCGGGCGGGCGGCAGTTCCTGACCGTCGAGCCGTCGGCCATCACGCAGCTCACCGCGGAAGCGATGCACGACATCGCCCACTACCTGCGCCCGGCCCACCTGTCGCAGCTCCGTTCGATCATCGACGACCCGCGGGCCTCGGCCAACGACCGCTTCGTCGCCCTCGACCTGCTGCGCAACGCCAACATCGCGGCCGGCGGCGTGCTGCCGATGTGCCAGGACACCGGCACGGCGATCGTGATGGGCAAGCGCGGGCGGCACGTGCTGACCGACGGCACCGATGAGGAAGCCATCGCCCAGGGCGTCTACCAGGCGTACACCCGCTTGAATCTCCGCTACTCGCAGCTGGCGCCGCTCACCATGTGGGACGAGCGCAACACGGGATCGAATCTTCCGGCCCAGATCGAGCTGTACGCGGAGGACCCGGGCGGCCAGCCGGACGCGTACAAGTTCCTGTTCATGGCCAAGGGCGGCGGCTCGGCCAACAAGTCGTACCTCTACCAGGAGACCAAGGCGCTGCTGAACCCGGCGCGCATGATGGAGTTCCTCGACGAGAAGCTCCGCCTGATCGGCACGTCGGCCTGCCCGCCCTACCACCTGGCCGTGGTCATCGGCGGCACCAGCGCCGAGCACGCGCTGAAGACGGCCAAGCTGGCCAGCGCCAAATACCTGGACAACCTCCCCCGGCACGGCACGATGGCCGGCCACGGCTTCCGCGACGTCGAGCTGGAGGCCGCGGTCCTCGAGCTGACCCGCGACTTCGGCATCGGCGCCCAGTTCGGCGGGCGTTACTTCTGCCACGACGTACGGGTGATCCGCCTGCCCCGGCACGGCGCGTCCTGCCCGGTGGCGATCGCGGTCAGCTGCTCGGCCGACCGCCAGGCCCTAGCCAAGATCACGCCGTCGGGCGTCTGGCTGGAACGCCTCGAAACCGACCCGGCCCGCTTCCTGCCCGACGTCGACGTCAGCAACGAGCCCGTGGTCAAGGTCGACCTCAACCGCCCGATGGCCGAGATCCGGGCCGAGCTGTCCCGCTACCCGGTCAAGACTCGCCTCTCGCTGACCGGCCCCCTGGTCGTGGCCCGCGACATCGCCCACGCCAAAATCGCCGAACGCCTCGACGCGGGCGAGCCCATGCCGCAGTACCTGCGCGACCACGCGGTCTACTACGCGGGCCCGGCCAAGACCCCCGAGGGGTACGCGTCGGGCTCGTTCGGCCCCACGACGGCCGGCCGGATGGACTCGTACGTGGAGAAGTTCCAGGCCGCCGGCGGCTCCCTGATCATGCTGGCCAAGGGCAACCGTTCAGCCCAGGTGACGAAGGCCTGCCAGTCGTACGGCGGCTTCTACCTGGGCTCGATCGGCGGCCCGGCGGCTCGCCTGGCCCAGGACTGCATCCGCCACGTCGAGGTCCTCGAATACCCCGAACTCGGCATGGAGGCCGTCTGGCGCATCGAGGTCGAGGACTTCCCCGCCTTCATCGTCGTCGACGACAAGGGCAACGACTTCTTCGCCGACGTGACCCGCCCCAACCCGCTCCTCCGCATCGGCGCCGGCCCTTCGTAGACCGCAGAGCCAGCCAGAATGCGCTGATCGCTCCGTTCCGATGCGGCTGCCCGGGGCGCGAACGACCCGATTGCCGGCGTCGACGAGTCTTGTCCCGCGCCTCGCATGCCGGCAGTTCGGGACGCGACGGGATGGGGCCGGTACTTCTAGTCCGGGGCGGCGGGAAGGACAGGGATGGCCGGGCCTTGGAGACTCGGCTCGTGGCCAGGGCGGACGCACGGCACATCGGTGGCGCGCCGAGCGTTCGCCTGTCATCGCTGGCCTGGAGTTCGCACCCGGTTCTCTTCGGCCCATCGGCGCGGCGACGGGCGGACGTTGGTGGGGATCGGGAGTTCCCGCGTCGCTTGAAGGCGGCGGCGCAGGTAGGCCGCCAGCGGGCGTTCGAGCCAGCGGTGCACCATCCAGGCGACCAGCAGCATGACGGCGATGGTGCCGATCAGGACCAGCCAGTGTGGGGCCCGGTCGTGGGTGGCCCGGATGATCAGCCAGCCGATGTTCTGGTGGAGCAGGTAGAACGGGTATGTCAGCAGGCCCGCCGTGGTCAGGGAGCGCCACCGCACCCGCGCCGTCCAGCCCAGGGCGACCACCGCCATCACCGCGAAGAACGCCGTGACGATCAGGATGGCCGTGGTGTCGGAGAGCGGCGCCTTGATGTTCGCCTTCTCCGTCTGGGCCACCCGGGCGATGACGTTGTGCTGGGCCATCAGGTACGACGCCGCGACCAGACCCCACAGTCTCAGGTCGCTGCCGAAGCGGTGGATCAGGTAGAACGCCATCCCGGCCACGAACAGCGGCGCGTAGTCCGGCTGCAGGGCGACGATCAGCAGCTTCTCGCGGCTCGTGTGGGCGATGACCGCCGCCGTCAGCCAGCCGTAGCCGAACCACATGGCGCTCTGGCGGTTCAGGCCGCGCCACAGCAGCACGGCGAAGAGCAGATAGAACCGCGCCTCGGCCCAGAGCGTCCAGTAGACGCCCTCGACGCCGTGGACTCCCAGCGGCCACTGGAGCATCGTCAGGTTGAGCAGCACGTCGCTGAGGCGCAGCGGCTGGGCCACCACCGGCCACAGGCCCACGACCATGGCCGTGATCAGCACGCAGGGCCAGTAGGCGGGGAACAGGCGCAGGAACCGGGAGCGGACGAACGCCCCGGTGTCGCGGCCCCAGGCGCTCATGCAGATGACGAAGCCGCTGATCATGAAGAACAGTTCGACGCCGAGCCAGCCGTACTGGGCGGCCTCGTGGACGCGGGAGACCGCCACCGCGGGTGGGGCGCCCCAGGCGCCGGTGACGTCGTTGCGGCCGGCGAAGTGGTAGAAGGCGACCATGACGGCGGCGAACAGCCGGAGGCCGTCCAGGACCACGATGCGCATCTGTGGTTCAACGCCGGCGCCGGCGAACGGTGGCGGTCAGATCGCGGCGATGATGACCGTGTCGACGGTGAAGTAGTGGCCCGGCTTCTCGGGGTTGGCGGGCCCGTCGTCGTCGAGGCGTTCGATGGCCACCCAGTGGTCGGTGACCTGCCACAGCCCGGGTTTCCAGGTCAGCTTCTCTTTTTCGACGGCGAGCGGGAACTCCACGGCGCCGACCTTGAGGTGGCGGTCGTCGGTGAGCAGCACCAGACGGCCGTTCGAGGCGCCCAGGACCTGGGCTCCGGGCTGCGGCGGGATCGCCCGGCCGCCGGCCACCGTGCTGCCCGGCTGGTCGAGCACGGTCGAGCGTTGCGGGCGGGCGCCGGTGGCCAGCCAGCCCCGGCCGTCCGCGTCGCGCAGGCCGCCGCAGCCGGAGGAGGCGACACCGCAGCCCAGTGGCGTGTGCGGACCGGCCGGCCAGCCGGCGACGGCTTCGCCGGTGGCCAGCGAGAACGCCTGTTCGGTGCACACGAACTGGCCGCCGGTGGTGGTGAAGGCGTCCTGGCATGAGATCGGCGCCGACCAGCGCGGGGCGCCCGTGGTGGCGTCGTAGGCGTTCACCCGGCTGCTGTCGCTGACCAGGACCGCCCCGGCGCCGGTGTAGAGCCCGGCCGGCGCCCACACGGTCGCCGCGCCGGTGCGGTGCCCGTCGAAGGCCGGCGCCTTGACGCCGGTGGCGACCCGCCAGATCTCCTTGCCGTCGAGGGCGGAGATTCCGATCAGGGTGCCGTCGGCCCAGCGGCTGATCACCGTGTCGCCGACCGCCACGACGCCGGAGAGCTGCTCGGGCCAGCGCCGCAGCGACCAGATCGCGGTCATCACGCCCTTGGCCCAGACCGGGTCGGCCCGCACCTGGCGCTTGGACGCATACACCCGGACGGCGTCGGCCACGATCAGCGGCGCCTGGTTGGTCCGGCCGGTGACCTGCGGCGCGCGGGTCACGGGCACCGGGTAGGGCGGGGACGCGGCGGAGGCCACCTCGGCCGGCTTGAGGACCCGCCAGCCGATCACGGCGGCCACGAGGGCTATGACGAGCGCCAAGGATGTACGGATCAGCACTCGGAGCACCAGTGAAGGTTATGTCAGGCGGCCGCCGCTAGATCGTCCAGGTCGCGCCGCAGGGCGCCCTCGGCGGTCTCGGCGGCGAGGCCCCCGAAGATCAGCGCGAGGATCCGCCCGGCCGGAGCGGTCGGGCTGCCGTTCTGCACCACTGTCACCATCGTGCCGCCGCGGTGCCGGCCGGAGACCACCGGCTGGAACGAGTAGGTCATCCGATAGTCGGCGCCGATGCCGGGCGATGTGACCACGAAGCGGTCCGGCACGACGCACTCGAGCACCCGGAACTCCTCGGTGACCTCGCCGCCGTCGGCCATTTGCCGGGTTTCGCGCCAGACGGTGCCCGCGCCGAACTCGCCGTGGCTGCGCACCTCGACCCGGGTGACCGCCGAGAGCCATTCCCGGCGGCGGCTCAGGTCGGTGAAGACCTGCCAGACCACCGCGACCGGCGCGTCGATCGGGCGGGTCACCACAACCGTCGACATAGCGTCACCTCCCACGCCATCAGACAGTAACTATCCGACCACGATCCCGCTGACCGATCCAAGACCGATCTTGCCGTCGGCCGAGGTTCCGCTGATCACGACCTCGTCGCCGTCGAGCAGGAAACCTCGCTGCGAGCCGTCGGCCAGCGTCACCGGGGAGGCGCCGTCGGCGGTCAGCTCGAGGAACGAGCCGACCTGGTCCGGCGACGGCCCGGAGACGGTGCCCGACGCGTACAGGTCGCCGGTCCGGACCGACGCCCCGTTGCTGGTCAGGTGGGCCAGCTGCTGCGCCGCCGTCCAGTACATCGAGGCGAACGGCGGTGAGCTCACCAGGGTCCCGTTCCAGGCGATCGAGAGCTTGAGGTCGTACGCCGGTCCGGCCGGCCGCAGGTAGTCGAGCGGCTCCGGATCCTGGGCCGGCGCGGGCACCGGAGCGAGAACGGAGAGCGGCACCACCCACGGCGAGACAGAGGTGGCGAACGATTTGCCCAAGAACGGGCCAAGTGGCCGGTATTCCCAGGCTTGCAGATCGCGAGCGGACCAGTCGTTCACGAGCACGATCCCGAACACGTGGTCTTCGAACGAGCCGGTGGTGATCCGCCGGCCCGGCGTGCCGACCACGAAACCGACTTCGGCCTCGACGTCGAGACGCCGCGTCGCACCATATGAACCGGCAGCGAGCTGGCCGTACGGTCGCCGGATCGGCGTGCCCGAGACGACGACCGTCGACGACCGGCCGTGATAGCCGATCGGCAGGTGACGCCACTGCGGCGGCAGCCCGGGCGACGACGGCCGCAGGATCCGTCCCACGTTGAGCGCGTGCGCCTCGGACGAGTAGAAGTCGGTGTAGTCGGCCACCTCGAACGGCAGATGCATCGTCACACCGTGCAACGGGCTCGTAGGCGGCCCCGACGCGACGTAGTCGAGGACGGCCTCCCGCGCCGCCGTCCACTCCGGACGCCCGGCCGCCAGCAGCGGGTTGAGCGACGGCGCGGCGAAGAACCCGCCGAGGCCCGACAGATCGACGACGTCGTTTCCCAGCCGTACGCCGAGTCGCCGCTCCCCTTGCGGCACGCTGAACACTCCGTACGGCAAATTGTCGAGGCCGTAGCCCGTCATGAATAACCCCCGTTGATCAGGCCGAGCCGGACCAGCTCGGTGAGTGGCTCCACCACGTTGGCCACCCCGAAGCCGGCGAACAGCGGCCGTGGCCCGTCGCGCTGGGCCCGGCAGGACTCGACCAGCGGCACGGGGTGGGTCGCCGCCAGCAGCTCGGCCACCTCGGCCACCTCGGCGCCCCGGTCCGCCGAGATCGAGGCGGTCAGCACGTTGAGGAAGCCGTGGTGGGTGAAGCCGGTCTCGGGGTCGGTGTGCCGGATGGCGTGGCGCAGGCCGGCCGCGAGACGGAACGGGAGCCGGCGGTCGCGGCAGGCGCAGAGCACCGCGGCCAGCTCGACGGGTGTCGGGAAGAGCTCGGCGGCCAGCCCGCCGACCCGGAACTTGGGCGCGATGCGCAGCCCGGCCGCGCGCGCCTCGGCGACCGCGTCCAGGGCGGCCAGCAGACCCCAGCTGAGCGGGATCTCGGCGTACACCTCGAGGCTCTGATCCTCGCCGGCCAGCGCCCGCAGGTTGGCCAGGCCGGGCTGCGGATCCTCGCCGCGGCGGGCCACCGCCGCCTCGAGGTGCAGGACCACGGCGCCGGCGGCGCGCAGTTTCTCGACGGCGACCGGCACGGCGGTGAACGGGACGTCGCCGACCAGGGCGACCGGCAGCTGGCCGGCGCTCAGATCGGCGCCGATCAGCGAGGCGGGGACGAGCAGCGACCCGAGCAGACCGGCGAACCAGCCGTCGCGATGTTCGGCGTGCTTGGCGACGGCGTCGGTCACGCTGACCGGGCTCGGCGGCATCAGGGACGCGTCGTCCACCAGCCCGGCGAAGAGCGGAGGCACCAGCGTTGACACGAATCCGAACCTAATGGACGCTTCGAGAAGCGGACAACCACGTCCGCTATGTCGGTTTTGCCAAACAGGCCAACGCCGAGGAGGCAACGATGCCGTACTACCGCACCGTCGGCGAGGTGCCGCACAAACGGCACACGCAGTTCCGGCGCCCCGACGGCGGGCTCTACGCCGAGGAACTGATGGGCCAGGAGGGCTTCTCCTCCGACTCGTCGCTGCTCTATCACCGGCACGCGCCCACCGCGATCGTCTCGGCCGAGACGTACGAACCACCGGCGACCACGCAGTCGCCCAACCTGCCCCTGAAACCGCGCCATCTGCGAACTCACAAACTCGACGCCGGTCCGGCCGACGCGGTTCTCGGCCGCCGGCCGCTGCTGGCCAACAACGACGTCCGCATCGGGTACGTGGTGGCCGACCGCCCGTCGCCGCTCTACCGCGACGCGATCGGCGACGAGTGCCTGTACGTCGAGGACGGCCGCGCCGTCGTCGAGACCACCTTCGGCGCCCTGGAGGTCGGCGCCGGCGACTACGTCATCATCCCGACCTCGGTGGTGCACCGGATCGTGCCGCAGGACGGGCCCGTACGGCTGCTGACCATCGAGGCGACCGGCCACATCGGACCACCGAAGCGCTACCTCTCGGTGCGCGGCCAGTTCCTCGAGCACGCCCCCTACTGCGAGCGTGACCTGCGCGGGCCCGGCGAGCCGTTGCAGGCCGAGGGGACCGACGTCGAGGTGTACGTGAAGCACCGGGCCGGCTGGACCCGGCACGTCTACGCGCACCACCCGTTCGACGTGGTCGGCTGGGACGGCTGCCTGTACCCGTGGGCGTTCTCGATTCACGACTTCGAGCCGATCACCGGGCGCGTGCACCAGCCGCCGCCGGTGCACCAGACGTTCGAGGGGCCCAACTTCGTGGTGTGCTCGTTCGTGCCGCGCAAGGTCGACTACCACCCGCTGGCCATCCCGGTGCCGTACAACCACCACAACGTCGACTCCGACGAGATGATGTTCTACACCGGCGGCAACTACGAGGCCCGCCGCGGCTCCGGCATCGAGCAGGGCTCGATCTCGCTGCACCCGTCGGGCTTCACCCACGGCCCGCAGCCGGGCGCGGTCGAGCGGGCCATCGGCGCCGAGGCGTTCGACGAGCTCGCCGTCATGGTCGACACGTTCCGCCCGCTCGACCTGTGCGACGCCGGCCTGGCGGTGGAGGACACCGCGTACGCCTGGACCTGGAACCGCCCTCAGTGAAGGACCGAGACCTCGACCGTGATTGATTCGGGGAGCGGCTGGCCGGAGGGGAAGGCCGGAACCCGCATCGCCATGACGTTGTCACCGCGGCGCAGGCAGTAGCCCCGGCCCACGGTGAGTTCCACGTACTCGGGTCCGTAGGTGACACCGTTGTCCTCGTCGCAGGCGTTCGGGTCGGTGAACGGATCGCCGGTCGCCGGCCCGATCGTCGCCCGCTTCTCCAGCGGCTCGGCGCTCCAGACCCGCTTGTCGGCGCCGGTGCAGTTCTGCACCTTCTCGTCCTTGCCGGGCGTCGAGCAGAGCAGCGAGATGTCGCCGGTGTAGGCGTTCGTCCCGGCTCGCGGCGGCGAGAGCCACAGGGCACCCTGCGGGTATTTGTCGCCCGAGCCCATGGGAACGGTGACCGGCAGCACCGCCGTACCGAAGGCTTGCCGGGGCGGGGTCGAGGCGACGACGACCGGCGCGGCTTCCGGCTCCGGCTCGTGGCCGGTCTGGCTCCGGTAGAGAGTCACCGCGAACGTGCCCGCGGCCAGGACCGCCACGGCCAGGGCGGTCGCCAGCCGCCCGCGGGTGAGCCGCTCGCTGCGGGCCACCGCGACGGTGACCGCGATCAGCAGCAGGACCGCCACACCGGCGATGACGAGATCGACCATGCCGACAAACTAGTGGGGCCGGCGCTGATGATCAGCCCCGGCCCCGTACCGAAATCAGCCGATGTGGAAGTTCTGGCCGTAGACAGCGAAGTCCAGCGGCGTGTTGAGGTCGAAGTTGCTGTTGTTCAGGAAGCGCCGCTGCGCGGTGTCGACCCGGGTGGTGTCGTCGTGCGCGGCCTCCTTCTTCATCTCGATCACGCGCTCGTCCAGGAAGACGTTGAGCCAGGTGCGCTCGTCACCGCCCTGGGCCGGCGGCTTGGCCCGCTTCAGGGCCGCGCTGCGGATCTGGCGCATGCCCTCGTAGCCGTGCATGACGGCCGCGTCGTAGTAGGCGAACTGCCCGAGGGCCCGTACGCCGTCGGACTTGCCGTCGCGGACCGAGGGGTTGAAGTAGACCCGGTCGCGCTCGGCTTCCTGGGCGGCCTGGAAGGCGGGGTCGGCCGCGGCCGTACGCCAGTCTCGGGTGAAGTTGGGGTCGAGGCCGGAGTGCGAGGCCGTGCCGTTCACCGAGCGCAGGGCCGGCAGATACTTGGCCAGCACGTTGCCGGGCACGGCGTTCGTGTACGCCTGGACCAGCTCCAGCATGTCGCCGGTGCCGGAGCAGAAGCCGATGATGCCGGCGGTGTAGCCGCGGCCGTCCTTGATGTCCTCGATGTAGGCGAACTGGGCCCGCCAGTCGAGCGACGAGTTCTCCGCCGCCGAGACGAGCTGCATCGCGACGTCTTTCTTGGCCGGATTGTCCAAGTTAACCCCAGTGGCAGGTGGCGTGGTCGGCGGCGTCGTGGAGCCGCCGGGCGTCACCCAAGTCTGGTTGGCCGTGCCGGTACACGTCCAGATCTGCAGCCGGGTGCCGTTGGCCGAGCTCTGCCCGGTGGCGTCCAGGCACTTGCCGGAGCCCCTGTTGACCAGGGCGCCGCCGCTGACCGACCACTTCTGGGCGCCGCTGGCGTTGCAGTCCCAGAGCTGGATCTTGGCTCCGCTGGCGGTCGACGCGCTGGTCACGTCGAGGCACTTGCCGAGGGCCCGGATGGTGCCGTCGCTGTTGCCGACGGTCCAGGTCTGTGCGCCGGTGCCGTTGCAGTCGTAGAGCTGCACGGCGGCGCCGTTGGCCGAGCTGGCGTTGGCGACATCGACGCATTTGCCGCCGATGCCGGTGATGGGGCCGGCGGTCGCGGCACTGGCCGGAAGCAATCCGTAGATCACGGCCGCGGCGGGGACAGCCACGGCGACACCGGCGTAGACGACTCTTCTTGCGCGGATCATGGCGCTCCTCGAGACGGGGGATGAGGGGTTGGCGCGCGCGGCAGAGACGTTAGAACAGTTAACCAACTTTATCAATAAGGCTCGATGAACCTTGACATGCGTAGACGACCCCGCTTAACGTCCGGCGGGTGACCCGTCTGGCCGGCTCCTCCAAGCTGCTCCGAGCCATGAACGAGAGCGCGGCCCTGGCCCACCTGCTCGACCCGGGCCGGCTGACGCGTTCCGACCTCCGCAAACTCACCGCGCTGTCGACGCCGACGATCTCCGAAGTCCTCCGCCGGCTCACCGAAGCCGGACTGGTCACAGTGGTCGGTCACAACAGCGGCCGCCCCGGCCCGAACGCCGAGATCTACGCGGCCAACCCCGAGGCGGCGTACGCGGCCGCGGTCTCCGTGCGCGACATCGGCCCCAGCGGCGCCCCCTCGGTGGTGGCCGCGCTGTGCGACCTCACCGGCGAGATCCGCGGACGCGTCGAGTCGCGTGTGGACTTTCTCACCAGCGACCCGATGCGGGCGCTGGCCGACGTGGTGGCCCGGCTACGCGACGAGGCCGGCGTCCCGGCCGAACGCGTGCGCCACGTGCGCATCGGCGTGGCCGGCTCCTACGACGCCCGGGCGGCGACGATCCGGCACGTGCATCTTCCGGGCTTCGGCCGTACGGGGTTGGTGCCGCGCATCGCGGCGGAACTCGGCACCGAGGTGGGCGTCGACAACGACGTCAACCTGGCCGCGGTCGCCGAACGCCGGCGCGGAGTCGGCCGCGACGCCGAGGGTTTCGCCCTGCTCTGGCTGGGCCAGGAAGGCCTGGGCCTGGCCATCGACATGGCCGGCACACTGATGCGCGGCGCCCGGGGCGGGGCGGGCGAGATCGGCTACATGCCGCTCTACTCGCCCGACTCGGCCGACCGCAAGCTCGACCTGCAACACCTGTTCGGCGGCGAGGCCATCCTGGAGTTGGCCCGGGACAACGGCGTTCCGGGCCGCACACCGGCCGAGGTGGTGACCGCGGCCGCGAACGACCCGGCCACCTCGGGCGACTTCCTGACCGGACTGGCCGACCGCATCGTGGTCGGCCTGGCCGCGGTCGTCGCGGTCCTCGACCCGTACCTGGTGGTGCTGGCCGGCCCGATCGCCCAGGCCGGCGGCGAAGTCCTGCTCTCCGCCGTGACCGGCGCGATGCGGCGGGCCGCGCCGCTGGAGAGCCCCATCGCCCTGACCGCCATCGACGACGACGCGGTGCTGCTCGGCGCGCTCGACGCCGGCCTCACCGCCGTACGGGAAGGCCTGATCTCTTCGATCTCTTCAAAGGATCATGACGGTGGGTGAGGTACGGCGTGATTCGCCGCTACAAGCAGACCGATACCGTCACCATCGCCGCACTCCGGCAATGGCTATGGTCCTGTGACGACACCGCCTAGCGCCTCGTCAGGATCAAAAGCTCGGCGACCGCGGCCAGCACCATGGCCGACACCAGCGCCACGATGCCGCCGGCCAGGGCATAGACGAACAAGAGCAGAGGAGCGACGAAGCCCACGTACGCCGCCGCGGCCAACCGCCGATCGGTGGCACGCAGCCGGGTCAACGCGACGGCGAGCGGCTCCGGAACATTCCGGTTGAGCGCGACGATGACACCCACGAAGATCAGCAGGCCGATCAGCCCCGCCCACATCCGCGAAATGCCGTCACTGGCCAGGGTCATCAGCCCCGCCAGCACCGCCGCGACCTGGGTGGCGTTCGCACCGTAGAGGGCGAACCGCCGCACCTGCCCGGCCGAACTCCCCGACACGTCGAGAACGGGCCCCGCCGGCCGGCTCACCGCCGGCACCTCGGTCCAGTGTGTGGTCCCCGCCGGCTCAGGCTCATCGGGCCGGTCCGGCGCCTGATAGGCCCGCGGGAACGGCGACGGATAGTCACCCTCGGCGTCCGGCGCCACCGGCAGCGTCGCCTCGTCGGCCAGCTCCTCCAGCGCTTTCGCCCAGCGCCGCCGCTCGAACCGCACGATGCCCATGTCGCGCTGCGCCTCACCGATCGCCGGATCGAGATCCAAGGCTTGCGCGTACGCCCGTTGCGCCAGATCGAAGAGCCGCAGCCGCGCGGCCACCACCGCCAGCACCAGGTGGGCCTCCGCCTCGGCCGGCGCGACCCGCACGGCGTTCCACGCGGCGTTCAGCGCCTCCTGGCCGTTACGCGACTCACTGAGGAGCGCGGCCCCGGTCCGCTGCGCGTACGCGTCGGCGGGCCACTGCCGCAGAATGTCCCCCGCGACCCGGGCCGCCTCCCCGAACTTCCGGCTGTCGGACAACGCCATGGCCCGCACCACCAGGGCGGTGATCTCCTCGGGCGCCGCCGTGGCCGCCCGCTCCGCGGCGACCAGGGCCTCGGCCGGCTGCTCCGCGGCCAGATGAACACGCGCCAGGGTGGCCAGCAGACTGGCATCGTCGGGCGCCACGGTGAGGCCGGCCGCGATCTCCCCGGCCGCTTCGTCATAGCGGCCGAGGTCAGCAAGAAGCAGAGCCCGTTGCCGATACTCCTCGGGCGTGGTCTCGGGATCCAGGGGCGCGGCCACGAGTCGAGGGTAGGCGCTCCCACCTAACGTCACCCTGTGGGGTCGCACGCTGCGCGGACAACCCACCACCACCCACCGCGACAACCGCCGAAACACCCGCCCACCGAGCGGCGAGAAGCCCAGCCCCGAGCGGCGAGACCGGCGACCGGCGACCTGCGACCGCCGAGCGGCGAGACTCGCGACCGGTGACCGGTGACCGGTGACCGGCGAGCACCGAGCACCGAGCGGCGTGCGGCGAGACTCGAGACCGGCGAGCAGCGAGCAGCGAGCGGCGAGACGCACGACCGGCGAGCGGCGAGCGGTCAGACGCGCGACCGGC
Source organism: Actinoplanes sp. NPDC048796 (assembly GCF_040650035.1). Lineage (NCBI taxonomy): Bacteria > Bacillati > Actinomycetota > Actinomycetes > Micromonosporales > Micromonosporaceae > Actinoplanes > Actinoplanes sp. NPDC048796. The sequence goes on from NZ_JBEZGO010000003.1 coordinate 379,262, forward strand.
GAGCGGTCAGACGGAGGCGATCAGGGCGACGGCCATGGCGGCCAGCCCTTCGCCGCGGCCGGTCAGGCCCAAACCGTCGGTGGTGGTGCCCGAGACCGTCACCGGCGCGCCTACCGCGGCGGACAGGGCCTCCTGCGCCTCGGCCCGGCGCTTGCCGATCTTGGGATGGTTGCCGATCACCTGGATCGACACGTTGACCACCTGGAACGACGCCTCCCGGACCAGACGCGCCGTCTCGGCGAGCAGGGCCGAACCGGACGCGCCCGCCCATTCCGGCCGCGAAGTGCCGAAATTGCTGCCCAGGTCGCCCAGCCCGGCCGCACCGAAGAGCGCGTCGCAGGCGGCATGGGCGGCCACGTCAGCGTCGGAGTGCCCGGCCAGCCCGATGACGTCCGGCCAGAACAGACCCGCCACCCAGCAGGGCCGCCCCGCCTCGAAGGCGTGCACATCCGTCCCGATACCGACCCGCTGATTGATCACCGGCTCAGGCTACCGACGCCTTCCCGCCCCACGCCGCGCCGGGCACAACGCCTCCCCACCAGCCCATCACCGCCGAAGATCTCAGCCACCGAGCGAGGCGCCCGGGCGAGCACCGCCAAGGAAACCGCCACAAAATTCAGGCCCCAATGGCAGCTCCGCGCGCGCCAGAACCACCGGGGCAGCCGGATCAGGGTGGGCAAACATCAAGGGGCGCGTCCACCGAAACTTCAGGCCGGGGGACGCCACAGCCCCACGTCCGGCGACGCAAAGCAGGCACGCCGAGAGGCCGCGAAGCGCGGCAACCACCCAAGTCCGGGCAGTAGGGGGCAAAGCGAACGCGCCGAGAGGGTCAGGAGGACACCGGCGCGCGGAAGAGACGCAGGAGGACAGTCGCGCGCGGAAGAGACGCAGGAGGACACTCGCGCGCTGAAGAAAGCCGAAGGCCAGGGCTGAGCCGCGACAAGCCGCCCGGGTCAGGGGAGGTTGAGTAGCGCCTCGGCCAGGATCAGGTCCAGGGGGCGGGTGATTTTCATGGCCAGCTCGGAGCCGGGTACGCAGATCACCGGGAGGCCCGCCTTTTCGACCAGGCCGGCGTCGTCGGTCAAGTGGTCGGCGGCGGAGGCGTGGGCCGCGGCCAGGATGTCGTGGCGGAAGCCCTGCGGGGTCTGCACGCTGCGGAGCACGGAGCGGTCGACAGTGCCCAGGACGGTCTCGCCCGGGTCGACTTCCTTGATGGTGTCCACCACGGGAAGGGCGGGGATCACCGCGGGATGGCCGTCGCGGACCGCGGCCGCCACCGACTCGATCAGCTCGGGTGGGGTGAGGGCGCGGGCGGCGTCGTGGACGAGCACGATGGCGACGTCGGATGGAACCTCGGCCAGTGCCCGGGCCACCGACTCCTGCCGCTCGGCCCCGCCGGCCACCACGGTGACCGGCGCGACCGGCGCCAGTAGTTCTCGAACCGCCTCGACCTCGGCCGCTGGAGCGGCGACCACGATGAGGCGCACCGACGGCGCCGCCGCGACGCGGCGGATCGCGTGCACGAGTAGCGGCTCGCCGGCGAGCAGGCGCAAAGCCTTGGGCCCGCCCGGGCCGAGCCGCAGGCCGGCACCTGCTGCCGGAACCAGGACCGCGACGTCACCCCGAGCACTAAGCTGCGCGGTCACGTCGCGGTCCTGAGAACACAAGTTTTGATGTTGTGTCTGTGGGTAGATCAGGCCTCGGTGAGGACCTTGTCGAGGAGAACCTCGGCCTCGTCCTTGGTGCTCTTCTCCGCAAGAGCGACCTCACCGACCAGAATGTCACGAGCCTTCGCGAGCATGCGCTTCTCGCCGGCCGAGAGGCCGCGCTCACGCTCACGACGCCAGAGGTCGCGAACGACCTCGGCAACCTTCAGGGGGTTACCGGAGGCAAGCTTCTCGAGATTGGCCTTGTAACGCCGCGACCAGTTGGTCGGCTCCTCGGTGTGCGGAGCGCGGAGGACGTCGAAGACCTTACCCAGGCCTTCCTCGCCAACCACTTCGCGCACGCCGACGATTTCGGCATTCTCAGCGGGCACCCGAACAGTCAGGTCGCCCTGGGCGACACGCAGGACCAAGTACTGCTTTGGCTCGCCCTTGATGACCCTAGTTTCGATTGCCTCGATGAGTGCGGCCCCGTGGTGGGGGTAAACAACGGTCTCGCCGACACTGAAAACCATAGGTTCGAAGCCCCTTTCGCTGTGTCTAGGGTAACACGCTCACGCAGCGATGTCCCACCCTGCCGGTGACTGTTAGTGCAGCTCAGAGGCCCTGTGACGGGCCTTTCTACGGCTTGACAGAAGCGCCGCGAGCTGCCTTCGTAACTCAAAGTGACGAAAGGGTGACCGCTTTGACCCAGGGGTCGGATATTTCGTACCTATGGCGTTTGTGAGGTCAAGCTTATCGCTAAGGTCCGGAAGCACGCACTACTGGCGGTGGAGCGCCGGGTGAGGAAGGGTGGGAGGCAAGGTCCCCGTACCGAAGAAATACTCCTCGGCTTGAGGGGAGGGTGAGTCATGGCTGGTGCGAGCGACAACGGCGGATGGTCGTCGGATGGCGGTTCGCCGGACGGCCTGCCCGACCTGCCCGAGGAGTGGGGCGTCATCGTCATCCCCGACGATCTCTCGGAGCTGTCCGACGAGGTCGAGGCGGTTCGCGAGGAACTGCGGCTCACCGGCCCGCCCACTCGCTGGCAGCGTTTCGCCCGCCGCCCCGCGGTCCGCCGCCTGCGCCGGCTCGGCGGCAAGGCCATGCGGGCCCCGGTCCTGATCATTTCGATGGCCGTGCTCGTCACCGTGGCCAGCCTGTTCGCCTCGGCCTGGCCGGGCCCGCCGCGCCAGCCCGCCGCCCAGCGCACGGCCGCCACCCCCAGCGACAGCGCCACCACACTGCCCGCGCTCGAGCTTCTCGGCGCCGACGGCGACACGGTGCCGCTGAACAGACAGCTACCCGCTGTCATCCTGCTCATCGACGGCTGCGCCTGCGCGAGGCTGGTTTCCGACACCATCGGCGCCGTCCGTCCCGACATCGCCGTGGTCACCGTGTCGTCGGCCGCCACCGCGAGCACCGCGCTCACCCCGCCGACCAACACGACACCCCAGGCCCAGGGCAAGACCGTACGTCCCTTGCACGATCCGACCGGCACCCTGCGCACCCACCTGAAGCTGCCGCCGCCCGACGGCGTCGCCGCCGCCCTGCTCGTCGACGACGCTTCCAAGATCGTGCGCCTCTTCCCCCGCATCGCCTCGGTCGAGGACATGCGGCCCTTCCTCGCCGGTCTCTGACGAGACCGCGCCGCGGGGTGCGGGTCAGCCGATGTGGACCAGGGAGTAACGGAAGACCACCTCGCTGTCCTGGCCGGCGGTGACCGTCATGCGGAGGGCGTCGGTCAGCTGCACGGGGAAGGTCTCCGGGGAACGCTCCTGCTCACAACTCATGCCGAGGCCCGAGTCGCCGCCGACGCCGCTGAAGTCGCCGAAGCCGCTCTCGGCGCTGTCGAGGGAGACCCGCACCGTGCTGCCCGAGCCGCCCACGCAGACCATCGCCACCGAGTACTGGCCCGACGGCACCTCGGTGGAGATCTGTTGCGCGGCGCCCGGCGTCAAGGTCAGCGTGGCCCCGTCCTCCTGGGTGCCGACGTCGGGCAGCAACCGCTCCGCCGCCTGCCGCCACTGCTGGGCCGGGCTGGTCGGCTCGGTGTCGTCGGGCGCCGCCACCAGCCACCATGTGGCGCCGGCGGCCAGCAGTACAGCCGCCATCGAGTACAGCACCGCACCCCGGACCCGCTCGGACGTCACCCTGTGACTGTAGAGGTCTCCAGCAGCGTTCCGTAGAGCGTCAGACCCGGCCCGAACGCCAGCATCATGATCCGCCGGGGTGGCGCCGCACGACGGCGGAGGGCGTCCAGGACCAGGAGCACAGTCGGTGAGGAGCAGTTCCCGTACGCGGCGAGCACCTCCCGCGAGGCGGCCATGGCCTCGTCGTCGAGTTCCAGTTGCTCCTGGACGACGTTGAGGATCTTGGGGCCGCCGGGGTGGACCGCCCAGCCGTCCACCTCGGCCACGGTCAGCCCGTGCCGGGCCAGCATGCTGTCGACCAGCTCGCGGACGTGCAGTTTCAGGACCGCCGGCACCCGTGGGGACAGCCCCATCCGGAACCCGAGGTCAGTCACCTCCCACGTCATGTGGTCGGCCGTCGTGGTGTCCGTGACGGCGGCCACCTCCCGGACGGCGTACCCCCGGGAACCCGGAGTGACCACGACGGCAGCCGCCGCGTCCGCGAAGAGCGCGTGCGACACGATCTGCTGCATGTCCAGCCGGGCCGCCGGAGGCTGGAGATGAAGGCTGGTCAGCTCCGCGCAGAGCAGCAGGGCCGGCTTGCCCTGGGCGACCACGTAGTCGGCCACCGAGCCCAGCCCGGGCAGCGCCGCGTAGCAGCCCATGTGCCCGACGAACAGCCGCCGCACGCTCGGCGACATGCCCAGGTCGCGGGCGAGCAGGATGTCCAGCCCGGGCGTCGCGTACCCGGTGCAGGAGCAGACCGCGAAGAGCCCCAACTCGTCCGCGGCGAGCCCGGCGTCGGTCAGGGCCCGGCTCACCGCTTCCTTGCCGAGCGGGATCGCCTCGGCCTGGTAGCGGCGCATCCGCCGCTCGGTGGACCAGTCCGAGACGTCCTCGAGCAGCGGACTCACCGCGGCCTGCCGGGTACGCACCCCGGAGTTCGCGAAGATCCGCCGCACCAGTGCCCGCCGCTCGGGTGGGTAGTGCCGTTCGAAGTAGCCGTCCCACAGTTCGTCCTGCACCACGGACGGCGGCAGAGAGATTCCTACCCCGGCGATGGTCGCGTCGTTATTCACTTACGCCTCCCCAGGCCACTCTTACCCCGCGAACGCCGTCACCAACGTGGCGCCGATCCGTCCGAGTCGGGATCGCCGCCGAGCGCGTCGACGCCGAGCCAGTCGGCGCACACGTCGCTGGTGGCCGGCTGGAGTGATCCGGCCCGGGCGTCGCGGTAGAGGCGTTCCAGCGGGTGCCCGCGGCGCATGGCCGACGTGCCGGCGGCCTCGAGCATCGACGCCGCCACCTCGGCCGCGGTGGTGCCGGCGAGCAGTTTGGCCCGCCACACCCAGCGCGTGGTCTCGGCCTCACCGGGCTGCTCGTCGACCCGGCGGGCCGCCTCCATCACCGCCAGGTGGGCGGCGGCGACCGCCGCGTCGGCCCGGCCGATCCGGGCCCGCACGGCCGGCAGGTGGCCGAGCTTGCGCTGGTTGACGTGCTCCACCGCGGCGTCGACGGCGGCGCGGGCGACGCCCACGTAGACGGCGGCGTAGCTGGCCACCATCCAGTGCGGGGCGAGCTGGGCGATCACCAGCGCGAGGCCCTCGACGCCGCCGAGCAGGGCGCCGGACGGGACTGTCACGTCGACGTGCAGGTCGTGGGAGCCGGTCGCGCGCATGCCGAGGGCGTCCCAGGTCGGCTCGACCCGCAGGCCGGCGCCGGCCGGGACCAGGAACTGCGACACCTGGTCGGGATCGTCGGCGCTGCGGGCGGCGACCAGGTAGGCGTCGGCGTGTCCGGCGCCGGAGCAGAAGGTCTTGGCGCCGGTGATCCGGTAGCCGCCGTTCACGTGCTCGTACGACGTGGTGATCTTGGAGAGGCGGGAGCCGGCGCCGCGCTCGCTCATCGCCACCGCGTACCAGGAGCCGGCGGCGGCTGCCCGAAGGTGGTCGTCGCGGGCCCGCAGCGCCTCGTCGGCCAGGCCCAGGGCCTCGGCCAGCTCGTCGCTCACCCCGGCCAGGGCACCCGTGACCGAGGCGTGCATGTTGAAGATCAGGGCGGTGGCGCCGTTGCCGCGGGCCAGCTCGTACGCGACGGCCGCGTAGTCGGCGAAGCTCGCGCCGGCCCCGCCGAGCCGCTTCGGCGCCATCAGGCCGAAGAAGCCGGCGGCGCGCAGGTCGGCGAAGTCGTCGGCGGGGAAGGAACCGTCGCGGTCGTGCGCGGCCGCGCGGGCCGCGAACCGGGGCGCCAGCCGCCGGGCCTCTTCGATCACGGGGTGGCCTCCTTGCGGCCGCGCCCCTGATAGAGCACGGCGGTCGAACGGGTGGGGACGATGCGGCCGCCGGCGCCCTGGCCGAACGCCAGCCAGCGGAACAGGCCGGCCGTGCTGGGCCGCAGGCCGCGCACCTCGAGGCGTACGCCATGCGAAGCGAACTCGGCGGTGAGCCGGCGCGGATCGACGAAGAGGGCGGGATCGTGCAGGCCGATCGGGGCCACGCCGATCCACTCGCCCAGGGTGACCGTGACGAAACGGCTGAGCGCGCCGGAGTTGACCGTGTCGAGCACCAGCAGCCCGCCCGGCCGCAGCACCCGGGACAGCTCGGCCACGGCGGCCGGCAGGTCGGTGACGTGCTCGAGGATCTCGCCGGCGGCCACCACGTCGGCCGACCCGGTGGCCAGCGGCAGGGCCAGCACGTCGCCGCGGACCGGCGTGACTCCGCGCTGGGCCGCGAGGGCCAGTCCCGAGACGCGCAGGTCCACGCCGACGTGGCGGTATCCCTTGCCGGCCAGATGAGGCGCGAGCAGCCCGCCGCCGCAGCCGGCGTCGACCAGGACGGCGCCTTCCTTCACGGCCGGCGGGATCAAGGACGCTCGGGCCGCGGCCAGCCAGTGCAGGAGCTCGAAGCCGCCGCCGGGCCGCCACCACTCGCCGGCGAGGTCGTCGTACTGACGCGGATCGTTACGCGGCATCGGCGGCATGTGATCGAGCGTGGCACGCATCCGGCACAACCACCACACTGCTTTCATGTCCCGCGCTCTCGCGTTGATCAAATCGTCCCATCCGGAACCGGGCGGGGCCGTCACCGTGGCCATGACTCTGCTGGCGATCGGCGCTGGTCATCGCGGCTGGGCGATCCTCGGCGTGTTCCTCGCGGTGGGGGCCACCCAGCTCTCCGTCGGCTGGGTGAACGACTGGCTCGACGCCGACCGGGACCGGCGCGCCGGCCGGGGGGACAAACCGGTGGCGTCGGGTGCGGTCAGCCGCCGTACCGTGGGAACCGCGGGTTTGATCGCCTCTCTGGCCATCCCCTTCCTGGGCCTGCCGTTCGGGCTCGCGCCGGCGATCCTCATCTCGCTGGTGGGGATCTTCGCGCTGCTGTACGACTGGCCGCTGAAGTCCACGGTGTTCTCGGTGGTGCCCTATCTGGTGGCGTTCGGGCTGCTGCCGGCCTTCGTGGTGGTCGCGCTGCCGGGCCATCCGGCGCCGCCGGCCTGGCTGGTGGCGGCGGGAGCGCTGCTCGGCGGGGGTGCGCACTTCGCCAACGTGCTGCCCGATCTGGCCGACGACGCCGAAACGGGGGTGCGAGGGCTGCCACATGTGCTAGGCGCCACCGGTTCGTCGATCGCGGCGGCGGTGCTCCTTCTCGCCGCGACTCTCACGCTGGTCTTCGGGCCCGCCGGGCCTCCGTCGTGGGCGGGCTGGGCGGCGGCCTGCGCTTCCGTCGTGGTTCTGCCGCTTGGGTGGTACGCCATGACGCGCTCCTCCGGGCGCGCGGTGGCCATGTTCCGAGCGGTCATCGTGGTCGCCCTGATCGACGTTCTGCTGCTGATCTTCAGCGGCCGGGTGGTGTGAATGGACGGGTCGGCGCACGTGGCGGATCGCCGACCTCTAGGCTGGGGCTTACGCCCTTTGGTGTTCTTTTCTTGGAGGATCGTGATGCGCTCGCTGGGAACCCGCCGCGTCGCACTGGCCGCGGGTGTCGCCACGGTCGCCGTGATGGCGCTGACCGGCTGCTCGGCCGGCCAGGTCGCCGAGACCGCCATTCTGAAGACGCCCATTTCGGGCCTCAACACTTCCAGCCCTGACGGGCGTCTGGAGATCCGCAATCTCCAGGTGGTCTACAAAAGCCCCGAGGGTTACGCGGCCGGTGAGACGGCTCAGCTCGAGCTGAGTCTGTACAACACCACCACCTCGTCGATCCAGGTCTCGATCAGCAGCGCGCCGGCGCAGGGCACGACGAACAACGTCGTCTCGGCGCGGCAGATCGGCCTGACCGGCGGCGCCGCGGCGGCCTCGCCCGGCCCGGCCCCGGAGCCCTCCGGCAGCCGCCCGTCGCAGGACGAGCAGCCCGGCGGCGTGCCGTCGGCCGACGCCAGCGCCCCGTCGCCCGCCTCCGGCACCGTGCCGAGCGCGCCCAGCGAGCAGGAGCAGCAGCAGGTCGAGCCGGCCCAGATCACCATCCCGGCGCTCAGCAGCGCCACCTTCCTCCCCGAGGACGAGCAGAAGGTGCTGGCCGTCGGCCTCAGCGACAAGCTCGCCCCGGGCACCTCGCTGGCCCTGACCTTCGAGGTCAGCGGCGTCTCGCAGCCGCTGCAGGTGCAGGCGCCGTTCCAGGTGCCGCTGTCGCCGGCCTCGCGGGGCCCGGCGCTGACCGAGCACGAGAACACCGAGGAGTAAATGTCATACCCGCCAGCTAACTTGGCGGGGTGACTTCCTCTACCCGCTCGGCATCCAAGGCCGCTCGACCGGCTTTCGTCTGCGACGCCTGCGGGCACCAGCCGCCGAAATGGCTCGGCCGGTGCCCGGAGTGCGGCGAGTGGGGCTCGGTCATCGAGTCCACGGTGACCACACCGCTCGGCGCCGGCCGGGTGGTCAGCTCCCGCATGCCGGCCGAGCCGGCCCGCCCCATCGCCCAGATCAGCGCGGCCCCGGCCAAGGCCGTGCCGACGAACGTGGGCGAGCTCGACCGGGTGCTCGGCGGCGGCCTCGTGCCCGGTGCGGTGGTGCTGCTGGCCGGCGAGCCCGGTGTGGGCAAGTCCACACTGCTGCTCGACGTGGCCCAGCAGTGGGCCGCCCATTCGGGTTCGGCGTCCCTCGTGGTCAGCGGCGAGGAATCGGTCAGCCAGGTCCGGCTGCGGGCCGAACGGCTCGGCGCGCTCCACGAGAAGCTTTACCTGGCCTCCGAGAGCGACCTGTCGGCGGTCATGGGCCATCTCGACGCGGTCAAGCCCGGCCTCCTCGTGCTCGACTCGGTGCAGACCATCTCCGCTCCCGGCACCGAGGGCGTGCCCGGCGGTGTCACCCAGGTCCGCGCGGTCACCGCCGCCCTGGTCGGCGTGGCCAAGGAACGCGGCATCGCCACCGTCCTGGTCGGCCACGTCACCAAGGACGGCCAGGTCGCCGGCCCCCGCGTGCTGGAACACCTGGTCGACGTGGTGCTGCACTTCGAGGGCGACAAGCATTCGTCGCTGCGCCTCGTGCGCGGCGTCAAGAACCGGTTCGGCGCCGCCGACGAGGTCGGCTGCTTCGAGATGCACGAGGGCGGCATCGCCAGCCTCCCCGACCCCTCCGGCCTGTTCCTCACGCGGTACGCCGAGCCGGTGCCCGGCACGTGCGTGACAGTCGCCATGGAAGGCCGGCGAGCCCTGGTCACCGAGGTGCAGGCGCTGATCGGGGCCGAGGTGCAAGGTTCCCCCCGGCGTACGGTGTCGGGCCTGGACAGCGCCCGGCTGGCCATGGTGCTGGCGGTGCTGGAGCGCCGCACCAAGCAACTCAAGCTCTACAACCGCGAGGTCTTCGCCGCGACCGTCGGCGGCATCCGGCTCACCGAGCCGTCGGCCGACCTCGCGATGGCCCTGGCCGTCGCCTCCGGCGGCCTCGACCTGGCCATGGCGCCCCACCTGGTGGCGATCGGCGAGGTCGGCCTGACCGGCGAGATCCGGCGGGTCGGCGCGGTCGGCCGGCGGCTGGCCGAGGCGTCCCGGCTCGGCTTCAAGGTGGCGCTCGTGCCGCCCGGCTGCGCGCCCGAGACCAGCGGCTCGCTGAAGGGCATGGAGGTCGTCGAGGTGGCCGATCTGCGCTCGGCGCTCCAGTCCGCGGCCCGGGCCTCGGCCGCCCACGGTGGTGACCGTCGGTGATTCATCGAACCACGCCTCGTTGACCTGGAACAGGGTCCGTAGAATGTACAGGTGCCGCTCGACCGCGATGGTTCCAAACCCGCCGCCGCCTCTCCGTCGCCACGACCCGGCGTCAACGGGTCGGCCCATCGTGCGGCGACCACACCCAGCACCGGCCTCACCGGCGGCGGCGTGACAGCCGATCCGCTCCGCGCCAATCTGGCGCTGATGGCGCCCGGTACGGCCCTGCGCGACGGCCTCGAGCGCATCCTGCGCGGCCGCACCGGCGCCCTGATCGTCCTCGGCTACGACGCCGTCGTCGAGTCGATCTGCACCGGCGGCTTCCCGCTCGACGTCGAGTTCTCGGCCACCCGCCTGCGCGAGCTGTGCAAGATGGACGGCGCGGTGGTGCTCTCCAGCGACGGCACCCGCATCGTCCGGGCCGCCGTCCACCTCATGCCGGACCCCTCCATCCCGTCCGAGGAGTCCGGCACGAGACACCGTACGGCCGAGCGGGTGGCCAAGCAGTCCGGCTTCCCGGTCATCTCGGTGAGCCAGTCGATGCGCATCATCGGCCTGTACGTGAACGGCCAGCGCCACGTCCTCGACGACTCCGCGGCCATCCTGTCGCGGGCGAATCAGGCGCTGGCCACCCTGGAGCGCTACAAGCTCCGTCTCGACGAGGTGTCGGGCACGCTCTCCGCGCTGGAGATCGAAGACTTGGTCACCGTGCGTGACGCCGTAGCGGTCGTGCAGCGCCTCGAGATGGTCCGCCGCATCGCCGACGAGATCTCGGGCTACGTGGTCGAGCTCGGCACCGACGGCCGCCTCCTGGCCCTCCAACTCGACGAGCTGATGGCCGGCGTCGACTCCGACCGCACCCTGGTCATCCGCGACTACCTGCCGACCGGCCGCAAGGCCCGCACGCTGGACGAGGCACTGGTCGAGCTGGACCTGCTCACCGCCACCGAAATGATCGACCTGGTGGCGGTGGCCAAGGCCATCGGCTACCCGGGCGCCTCGGACGCGCTCGACGCGGCGGTCTCCCCACGAGGCTTCCGCCTGCTGGCCAAGGTCCCACGCCTGCCCACCCAGATCGTCGACCGCCTGGTCGACCACTTCGGCAGCCTCCAGCGCCTCCTGGGCGCCACCGTCGAAGACCTCCAGGCCGTCGACGGCGTCGGCGACGCCCGAGCCCGCGGCGTCCGCGAGGGCCTTTCCCGCCTGGCCGAGGCCTCAATCCTCGAACGCTACGTCTGACCCGACGCCTGCCCCGCCCCACCTTCACCGCGCGCTCAGCTCCACCCGCGCCAGCCTCCGCCGCACCTACCCCGGCTCACTCCGCCGCACTCACCTTCACCACGCCTCACTCGGTCCGCGCCGGCCGTGGCCGCGCGATCTGGCCGGGGTGGTCGGTTCAGGGCCGCCTCTGCTATGCCGGGCGCCTGTCTCTGCCCGCGCCCACATCTATCCACGCGGGTCCTTGCTCGCGTCCGGCTCGGCCCGCACTCACCCCGCCCGGCTCGGCCCGCACTCACCATGCCCGGCTCGGCCCGCACTTCACCCCGGGTCCACGCCCGGCTCGGCCCGCACTCACTTCGCCCGCCCGGATCGGCCCGCACTCACTTCGCCCGCCCGGATCGGCCCGCACTCACTTCGCCCGCCCGGCTCAGCCCGCACTCACTTCGCCAGCGCCCGGCCCAGCCCGCACTCACTTCGCCAGCGCCCGGCCCAGCCCGCACTCACCCCATCCACGCCCGGCTCGGCCCGCACTCACCGCGCCCGTGCCCACCTTCATCCCGCCTTACTCGGTTCGGGCCGCCCGCCGGTGGGGTTGATGGCGGCGGTGGTCGGGTGGGTCGCCTCGGCCGCCGTGGTCTCGCCGTACTCGCTGCTGGCCTGGAACTGGACCGCGCCGTGCGGGTTGGTGACACCTCTGCCCTTGTGGACGCCGTCCCTGAGGCCGCACCTGGGTGCTGTCGCGGCCGCGCGATCTGGCTGCGGTGATCGAGTCAGCAGGGCAGCGGCTCAGCTATGCCGGCGTCCACCTCTACCCGCGGCCGCCTTCGCGCAGCATCCACCTCGGCCGGCGCCCATCCGCCTGCCGGCGCCCATCCGCCTACCGGCGCCCATCCGCCTACCGGCGCCCATCCGCCTACCGGCGCCCATCCGCCTACCGGCGCCCATCCGCCTACCGGCGCCCCTCCGCCTACCGGCGCCCCTCCGCCTACCGGCGCCCCTCCGCCTACCGGCGCCCCTCCGCTGCCGGCGGCCGGGACTGCTGGGGGTCGGGTCAGGGCAGTGGCTCGGCTATGCCGTTTGCGTGGTCGGTGACTGAGGCGCCGGTGACCGTGGCGGTCAGGGGGAGCATTTCCAGGCAGCGGCGGATCGCCGGGGCCATCACCGGGTTGGGGACTCGCATCGAGACCGTGCAGTGGGGGACCCACTTGCCGGGGCGGTACAGCTCCCACGTCTCCACGCCGCCGGCCGCCAGGCGCTCGTGCACCTGGCGGTGGTGGTCCAGCAGCTCAGCGGTCGGGGTTACGCCCAGCCACAGGACGCGGCCCACGAACTGGCCCACGAAATCCAGGTGCAGGGTCAAGGGGCGGGCCACCGTCATGTCGGACAGGGCTGACACCACGGCCGAGGGTGGCAGCGTTCGCGCCGCGGCCAGCGAGACGTGTGGGCGGTGCTTGTCGTTGAGGAGTGACGCCATCGTGGGCACGCCCTCCTCTTCGAGGGCGCGCCACAACGTCCGTACCCGCCTGGTTGCTTCGACGTCCAGGTAAAGCTCGAGCGCAGCGACCACTTAGGACACGATGGTCAGTGTCACCGGCTGGCTGACCAGGGTGCCCAGGCGGCCGCGGAGCTCGAACGTGCCGGGGGGCGGGTTCGGGCCCGAGGCGGCGCCGCCGGAGCAGCTGCTCGACTGGCGGCCGTTCCAGGTCACCTTGTAGTTCAGCTCCTGGCCCGCGGCCAGCTGGCGGACGTCGCCGCCCTTGGCCGTGCTGCACGTGTCCGACGACCAGTATTTCTGGGCGCCCGAGTCGATGTACAGCTCCTGCGGGTCGGGGCCCACGTCGCGCGAGCAGGTGCGGGTTCCGATGTTCTTGATCTTCAGCTCTATCTGGACGGCGCTGCCCCGTTTGAGCTGCGTCTGCGCCGGAACGGGTGTCACCGACATCTCGGCGTCGGTGCAGGTGCCGTCGGCCGGGGCGTTGACGTTCGCGTTCTGGCCACCGTTGGTGTTCTGGCTGCCGTTGGCGTTCTGGCCGCCGTTGGCCGCCGTGTTCGCGGGCAGCGTCGGGCCGGTGGCCGTGGCGGTGGGCTGCTGGCCCGGCTGCGGCGACTCGACGTCGCCGGGGGCCGGCAGGGACGGGCCGCCGCCGGTGGCGCCGTCCAGGAACGACGGTTCGGTGCTCGGCGCGGACGCCGGCGCCGGTGTCGGCAGCTGCGACGACGAGGTGCCCTTGGGGTTGTCCTTGTCGTCGTTGCCGGAGCAGGAAACGAACAGCACGATGATGCCGAGCAGGACAGCGCCCAGCACGACCGCACGACGCCGCCAGTAGACGGCGGAGGGAAGGGGACCAACCGTCGATCGCATAGTGGGGTCACCGTAAACCCGGACGCCTCAGACGAAGGCCGCGACGCGCCGGGGTATGCGACACCGACTCACGGCTGTGTCGTTAGAGATAGACCTTGCGCTGGTAGATGGCGTGCGCCCCGGCGACCCGATCCAGAAAAAGCTTTCCGGCGCAGTGATCGATCTCGTGTTGCAGCGCCCGCGCCTCGAACGCATCGGTCGTGACAGTCACCGGTTCGCCGCTGCCGGGCAGCACCGCGGAGACCACGACCCGGCCGGCCCGCTTCACGTCACCGGTCAGGTCGGGCACCGACATGCAGCCCTCGCGGCCGGCTTTCCAGCGACTGGCCTCGACGACCTTGGCGTTGCAGAGGACGAACGTGCCGTGGACCGTGGCCGCCTTCGGATGGCCGGTCACGTCGACGCAGAAAACCTGCGCGCCGACGCCGACTTGCGGCGCGGCCAGCCCGACGCAGCCGGGCGAGACCCGCATCGTGGCGACCAGGTCGGCCGCCAGCCGGAGCACCTCGGGCGACGCGGGGTCGACCTCGTCGCCGACCGCGCTCAGCACGGGCGCCGGCGCGGTGACGACGGGAAGCACACGGCCGTCGGGGCCGTCCCAAGCGATCACAGGATCTCCGGCTCGGCCTGGCGCAGCGTCACGTCGACGCCCAGCTCGGCGGCGGCCACGGCCAGCTGCTCGGCCAGCTCGTCGGCGGCCGCGGGCGGCAGGTCGACCTCGGCCACCAGCACGTAGAGGGAGCCTACGAGGCGGGTCGACAGGTCGGTGATGTTGCCACCGGCCGCGGCCACCACCCGGGTCACGGCGGCGACGATGCCGAGCCGGTCGGCCCCGTGGACGCTCACGACCCACGGTTCGCCGTCCTTCACCCCGTACGACTCGGGGGAAACCGGGCGCACCTGGGTGACCACCCCGGACAGCGCGCCGAGCGCGGCCTCGGCCTCGGCCGAGGCCGGACCGGTGCAGATCAGCGTCATCGTGAAGTGCCCGCGCAGGCGGGTCATGGTGGAGTCGGTCAGGTTGGCGCCGAGCGCGGCGAGCGCCTCGGACACGTCGGCGACGATGCCGGGACGGTCCGGCCCGATCACGGTGATGGCCAGCTCATGCACTCACCTACAGTAGGACCTGCCATGACTCTCGCTGAAGACGCCATCGCCTGGTACGACGCCAACGCCCGCGATCTGCCCTGGCGGCAGCCCGACACAACCCCGTGGGGGGTGCTGGTGAGCGAGGTGATGCTCCAGCAGACCCCGGTCGTACGGGTGGAGCCCGCCTGGCACGCCTGGATGACCCGCTGGCCGACGCCGGCCGCGCTCGCCGCCGACCCGCCGTCGGAGGCGATCCGCATGTGGGGCCGGCTCGGCTACCCGCGCCGGGCGATGCGGTTGCACGCCTGCGCGGTGGCGATGGTCGAACGGCACGGCGGCGACGTCCCGTCCGATCTCGATCAGTTGCTCGCGCTGCCCGGCGTCGGCACCTACACCGGGCGGGCGGTCGCGACCTTCGCGTACGGCCAGCGTCACCCGGTCGTCGACACCAACGTCCGCCGGGTCGTGTCCCGCGCGGTCGAGGGCAAGCCGGACGCCGGCCCGGCCACGACCGCGGCCGACCTGGCGGCCATGGAGGAGCTGTTGCCGGCCGACGTCGCGAAGGCGGCCCGGGCGAGCATCGCTTTCATGGAGCTGGGCGCGATCGTCTGCACGGCCCGCTCGCCGCGGTGCCCGCAATGCCCGTTCGAGCGGGTCTGCGCCTGGCGGCTCGACGGCTCACCGCCGATGGCGGGACCGAGTCGCAAACGGCAGACGTACGCCGGTACGGACCGCCAGGTGCGCGGCCTGCTCCTGGAGGTGCTGCGGCACGCGACCGGCCCGGTGCCGAAGCAGCGCCTCGACGTGGTCTGGGCCGACGAGGTACAGCAGGCGCGGGCCCTGTCCGGCCTGGTCGACGACGGTCTGGTCGAACCGTTCGGCGCCTCGTCCTTCGTCCTGGCCGGCGACTCGTACGAGGTGCAGACGTTGTAAGCCGGGATGGCTCTGCTGGTGGTACGGCCCGACTCCGGATGGGACCGGCGCTAGTAGACGTAGGGCCAGCCCGCGGAGTCGTACGCCAGGAGGTTGATGCCGAGGCGGGCTGTGCCGTTGTCGGCGTAGTAGTGGTAGGCCAGCACGTCGGCGTCGGTGTCGGTGAAGACGGACTGGCCGCCGGGGCCGTGAATGCTGCCCTGGCCGGCCAGGATCTCCGTGCCGCCGCCGCTGGTCATGGCGGTGCCGTTGCGGTCGGTGAACGGGCCGGTCGGGCTGGTGGAACGGCCGACCATGATCCGGTACGTGCTGGACGCGCCCTGGCAGCAGCGGTCGAACGAGACGACCAGGTAGTAGTACGAGCCGTGCCGGTACAGGTACGGCGCCTCGATCGCGCCGCCGCCGCGGCCGGCGAGGGAGCGAATGGTGCTGTCGAGCCGTTTGCCGGTGGAGGCGTTGAGCTGCACCTGCTTGATGCCGGTCCAGAACGAACCGAACGAGAGCCACCAGCGGCCGGACGGGTCGACGTACAGGTTGGGGTCGATCGCGTTGAAGTTGTCGCTCGTGCGGGATTCGATGACCAGGCCCTGGTTGGTCCATGATCCGGCGGCGCCGGTCGTGCTGGTGGCCAGGAAGATCGCCGAGCGGTTCGAGCCGAAGGTCGAGGCCGAGTAGTACATGTAATAACGGCCGTTGCGGTACGACAGGTCGGGCGCCCACAGGTTGGCGCTGCCCCCGGTGTACGAGGTGGTCCACGAAGCACCGTTGGGGAAGGCGACCCCGGCGTCGCGGAACGCGGTGCGGTCGGTCGAGGTCTTGAGCGCGATGTTGTTGCCGGTGTGGGCTATCAGGTACGTACCGTCCGGCTTCTTGATCATGCCAGGATCGTGGACGTTGATGCTTCCGGTGACCACGCCCGGCCCGGGATAGGCCAGCGCGGGTTCGGCCGCGAACAGCACCGTGGCCGCCGCGGCGAGGGCGATCAGGCTCTTGAATCTCATGCTTCGAGGCTCCTGACATTTCGGTTGCGTTAGAACTAGGGTTAACGTTCACATAGATGCTCGTCAAGGTTTATGGCATGCTCGCTGTTTACGTGAACAGAGAGGATCATCTATGCCACGCCTGTTCGCCGGTGCCCTCGTCGCGCTGGCGGCACTACCGCTTACGGGGGCGCCACCGGCCGTCTCCCCCGACTACACGATCACCGTCGACTCCTCGGCCCGCGGCGCCGCGATCAGCGATTCGATGTACGGGGTCTTCTTCGAGGACATCAACTGGGCCGCGGACGGCGGGCTCTACGCCGAACTCGTCCGGAACAGGTCTTTCGAGTTCTCCCCCACGGATAACTCTTCCTATAACGGACTTACCGGCTGGACTGTCGCCGGAACCGCCTCAGCCGTCGATGACGACGCTCGACTCAATGAGCGCAACCGGACATACCTCAATATGAACGGTGCGGTGACAAGCTCGCCGTTCGCCATCAAGGCGGGCGATTTTTACGACTTCTCCGTATGGGCGCGAGCCGACAACGCCGCGCACCTGACGGTCACGCTAGGAAACGCCCGACGAACCCTCAATGTCCGAAGTGGCAAGTGGGTCAAGTACAGCGGGACGCTCCACGCTACGACGACGACCGACGAGGCCGCGCTGAAGGTGGAAAGCGACGGACCGGTCAAACTGGACATGGTCTCGCTCTTTCCGCGCAAGACGTTCAAGAACCACGGCCTGCGCACCGACCTGGCCACCAAGATCGCCGCATTGAATCCGGGCTTCGTCCGCTTCCCCGGCGGCTGTCTGGTCAACACCGGCAGCATGTACGGATACGACGCCGCGTCCGGCTATCCGCGCGCCCGCTCGTACCAGTGGAAGGACACGGTCGGCCCGGTCGAGACCCGTGCCACCAACGCCAACTTCTGGGGCTACAACCAGACCTACGGCCTCGGCTATTACGAATACTTCCAGTTCGCCGAGGACATCGGCGCCGCTCCCCTGCCCGTCGTGCCGGCATTGGTCACCGGCTGCGGCCAGAACCGGGCCACCGACGACCCGGCCCTGCTCCAACGGCACATCCAGGACACCCTCGACCTGATCGAGTTCGCCAACGGGCCGGTCACCTCGACCTGGGGCAAGCTGCGGGCCCGGATGGGCCATCCGAAGCCGTTCGGGCTGAGCATGATCGCGGTCGGCAACGAGGAGAACCTGCCGGACGCGTACTTCGCCAACTATCTGAAGTTCCGGGACGCGATCAAGGCCGCGTACCCCCGAATCACCGTCATTGGAAACTCGGGGCCCGACGACCAGGGCGCCACCTTCGACCGGCTGTGGCAGCTCAACCGCGACGCCAAATCGGACATGGTGGACGAGCACTATTACAACAGCCCGTCCTGGTTCCTGCAGAACAACGCCCGCTACAACGGCTACGACCGCGCCGGGCCCAAGGTGTTCCTCGGTGAGTACGCGTCGCAGGACGCCAAGTTCGCCAACTCGCTGGCCGAGGCCGCGTACATGACCGGCCTGGAGCGCAACGCCGACGTGGTCAGGATGGCGTCCTACGCGCCGCTGCTGGCCAACATCGACCATGTGCAGTGGCGGCCCGACCTGATCTGGTTCGACGCCGACGAGTCGTGGGGCACCACGAGCTACCAGACCCAGAAGCTGTTCATGAACAACGTCGGCGGCCGGGTGGTGCCGTCGTCGGTGACCGGCGCGGTCGTGCAGCCCAAGCCCATCGCCGGGCGCGTCGGACTGTCCACCTGGGCCACCGCGGCCCGCTACGACGACGTCAAGGTCACCGGCACCGACGGCACGGTCCTGTTCAGCGACGACTTCGCCGACGGCGACGCGAACGGCTGGACCTCGCTGACCAACCGCGGCGCCTGGGCGGTGCAGGATGGCGCGTACGTGCAGTCGGACACCGCCGCGACCAACACGATGGTGGCCGCGGCTACGGACATCACGGCGACCGACTACGACATCACGCTGAAGGCGACCAAGACCGCCGGCGCCGAGGGCTTCCTCATCCCGTTCGGGATCAAGGGCTCCGACAACTGGTACTGGTGGAACCTGGGCGGCTGGAACAACACGCAGGGCGCGGTTGAGAAGGCGTCCGGCAGCGCCGACGCCAAGGAGCAGATCCTGACCCGGCCGGACTCGGTGGTCACGGGACAGACCTACAACCTGACCATTCAGGTACGGGGTACGAAGGTGACCCTGATCCGCGATGGCGAGGTGTGGGGCGGTTTCGACGACAACAAGGTCACCGAGCCGTTCGCCCAGGTGATCACCCAGGACGGCCACGACCTGATCGTCAAGGTCGTCAACGCGCAGGACAAGCCGGCGCTGACGAAGGTCGACCTGGACGGCATCAAGGTCGCCGCCACCGGGCGGATGACCGTGCTGGCCGGCGACCCGGGCGAGCAGAACACCCGCAGCGCCGAGCCGATCCAGCCGGTCACCTCGACGGTCCGCGGGCTGGGTTCCACGTTCACCCGCGAGTTCCCGGCCAACTCGATCACGTTCCTGCGCCTGAGGAGGACCGCATGACCACCCGCCGAACGCTGCTCACCGGATCGATCGGGCTGGCCACCCTGGCCGGGCTGTCGGCGGCCTCGGCGGCGTCGGCGGCCGCGCCGGCCACGCCGCTGATCACCCAGCGGGCCGACCCGTTCATCACCTCACGGACCGGCGGGAAGTACTACTTCACCGGCTCGGTTCCGGAGTACGACCGGATCGTCCTGCGCGGAGCTTCCACTTTGATCGGCTTGTCGACGGCGCCGGAGACCGTGGTCTGGCGGCGCCCGGCCAGCGGCACGATGGCCGGGCACATCTGGGCGCCGGAGCTGCACCGGATCGACGGCCGCTGGTACATCTACTTCGCGGCCGGCGACTCCGACGACGTGTTCCGGATCCGCACGTACGTCCTGGAGTCGCCGTTGGCCGACCCGCTGGACGCGAGCGGCTGGCAGCTCAAGGCGAAGCTGAAGACCGAGTGGGACGGGTTCACTCTCGACGCGACGACCTTCGCCCATCGCGGAAGCCGCTACCTGGTGTGGGCGCAGAGCGAGCCGGAGATCGCGGTGAACACGAGCCTCTACATCGCCCGGATGAGCAACCCGTGGACGCTCGCTACGAAGCCGACCCGGATCACGACGCCGACCCGCCCGTGGGAGATCCAGGGGTACCGGGTCAACGAGGGCCCGGCCGTGATCATCCGCAACGGCCGCGTCTTCCTGAGCTTCTCGGCCAGCGCCACCGACGCCCGCTACTGCATGGGCCTGCTCACCGCTCCGGCGAGCGCCGATCTGCTCAACCGGGCTTCGTGGGTCAAGACCCCCGACCCGGTCTTCGTCTCGAACCCGGCGACATCGCAGTACGGGCCGGGCCACAACTCGTTCACGGTCGCCGAGGACGGCGTGACCGATGTGCTGGTCTATCACGCCCGCGACTATCGCGACATCACCGGCGATCCGCTCTACGACCCGAACCGCCACACCCGCATCCAGCGCCTGAACTGGAACCCCGACGGCACCCCCGCCTTCGGCGTCCCCTCCGGCGGCGCCGGCCCTCTCACCTGATTCCGCGCGCCGGGCCGGCGACGGCCCCCCACCCGGCCCGGCGCGCCCACCTCGGGTCTATCCAGCACCGATCCGCTCGGCCACGTCCGCGGGCAGTGGGTAGACCCGCTCTTCGGGGAGCAGCGCCGCGGCGCCCGGCTCGTCGCCGTTGTCCAGCCGCTGCCGGATTTCCCGGGCCTGGGCGGTCACGTCGGTGATCTCGACCGTCCACTCGTCCACGTACCTGTTCACGGCCTCGCCGGAGAGGCCGACCTGCAGCGAACGGTACGGCAGCTCGCCCAGGCGCAGCGAACGCTCCGGATCCCACTGCACCCGCACCGGGCTGCGCTTGAGCTCGCGGCTCCACTGCGCGTGGTCGGCGTGCAGGTCGCGGTCGTAGTGGCTGAGCACCGCCTGGCGCAACGCCCACTCGAACCCGTCCCGGGCGATCGAGACGGCGAGCACGTGCTCCTGGCCGGGCTTCGTGGCCCAGCCGCAGCGGTACATCATCCACAGGAACGAGGGCTTGATCCACGTCATCCGCTCGCGCTTGAACGGCGCCACGAAGCGGCCGGCTCTCAGCGCGGCGCCGGCGATCGGCGTCGCGTACGCCTGGTAGACGGTGATGGCGGTATCGGTGTACACCGCCCTGACTTCTCGGTAGTTCACGATCGCCATGGTGATCGTCTCCGGCGCGGGAGGCGACCGAAATACGCAACGGCCCGGCTGCTCGCGCAGCCGGGCCGTTGGTCGTTGCTAACTGGTGCTTACTCCTCGGTGGCGGTGGCGCCGAGGTCGGCGGGCACCGCGTCGGGGACCGAGACGCCACGGTCGGCGCCACGGAAGACCAGCTTGGACTGCTCGATGTTCTCCGGGTCGCCTTCGCAGTCGACCACGACGATCTGGCCGGGGCGCAGCTCGTTGAACAGGATCTGCTCGGAGAGCGCGTCCTCCAGGTCGCGCTGGATGGTCCGGCGCAGCGGCCGGGCACCCAGGACCGGGTCGAAGCCCTTCTTCGCCAGGTACTTCTTCGCGTTGTCGGTCAGCTCGAGGCCCATGTCCTTGTTCTTGAGCTGGGACTCGATCCGCGCCGTGAAGATGTCGACGATCTCGAGGATCTCGTTCTGGCGGAGCTGGTGGAAGACGATCGTGTCGTCGATGCGGTTGAGGAACTCCGGGCGGAAGTGCTGCTTCAGCTCGTCGTTGACCTTGACCTTCATCCGCTCGTAGTTGGACTCCTCGGCCTCAGAGGCCTGGAAGCCCAGCGACACCGCCTTGGCCACGTCGCGCGTGCCCAGGTTGGTGGTCAGGATGATCACCGTGTTCTTGAAGTCCACGATGCGGCCCTGGCCGTCGGTCAGGCGACCGTCCTCCAGGATCTGCAGGAGCGTGTTGAAGACGTCCGGGTGGGCCTTCTCGATCTCGTCGAAGAGGACCACGGAGAACGGCTTGCGGCGCACCTTCTCGGTGAGCTGGCCACCCTCGTCGTAGCCGACGTAGCCGGGAGGGGCACCGACGAGGCGGGACACCGTGTACCGGTCGTGGAACTCCGACATGTCGAGCTGGATCAGCGCGTCCTCGGAGCCGAACAGGAACTCCGCGAGGGCCTTGGACAGCTCGGTCTTACCGACACCGGACGGGCCGGCGAAGATGAACGAGCCGGACGGGCGCTTCGGGTCCTTCAGACCGGCCCGGGTACGGCGGATCGCCTTGGAGACGGCCTTGACCGCGTCCTCCTGGCCGATGACGCGCTTGTGGAGCTCGTCCTCCATGCGCAGCAGCCGGGAGGTCTCCTCCTCGGTGAGCTTGTAGACCGGGATACCGGTCCAGTTGCCCAGCACCTCGGCGATCTGCTCGTCGTCGACCTCGGACACGACGTCGAGGTCGCCGGCCTTCCACTCCTTCTCCCGCTGCGCCTTCTGGCCCAGCAGCTGCTTCTCCTTGTCGCGCAGCTGCGCGGCCCGCTCGAAGTCCTGCGCGTCGATCGCGGACTCCTTGTCGCGCCGCACCTGGGCGATGCGCTCGTCGAAGTCGCGGAGGTCCGGCGGCGCGGTCATCCGGCGGATACGCATCCGGGCGCCGGCCTCGTCGATCAGGTCGATCGCCTTGTCCGGCAGGAAGCGGTCCGAGATGTACCGGTCGGCCAGCGTCGCCGCGGCCACCAGGGCGGCGTCGGTGATGCTGATCCGGTGGTGCGCCTCGTACCGGTCGCGGAGACCCTTGAGGATCTCGATGGTGTGGGCCAGGGACGGCTCGCCGACCTGGATGGGCTGGAAGCGGCGCTCGAGAGCGGCGTCCTTCTCCAGGTGCTTGCGGTACTCGTCGAGCGTCGTGGCGCCGATGGTCTGGAGCTCGCCACGGGCCAGCATCGGCTTGAGGATGCTCGCCGCGTCGATCGCGCCCTCGGCGGCACCCGCACCCACCAGGGTGTGGATCTCGTCGATGAACAGGATGATGTCGCCGCGGGTGCGGATCTCCTTGAGCACCTTCTTCAGGCGCTCCTCGAAGTCACCGCGGTAGCGGGAACCGGCGACCAGCGCGCCGAGGTCGAGCGTGTAGAGCTGCTTGTCCTTCAGCGTCTCGGGCACCTCGCCCTTGACGATGGACTGGGACAGCCCCTCGACGACGGCGGTCTTGCCGACGCCGGGCTCGCCGATCAGCACCGGGTTGTTCTTGGTACGGCGGGACAGCACCTGCATGACCCGCTCGATCTCTTTCTCGCGCCCGATGACCGGGTCGAGCTTGCCCTCGCGGGCGGCCTGGGTCAGGTTGCGCCCGAACTGGTCGAGCACCAGGCTGGTCGACGGCGCGGCCTCGCCGGCCGCCGCGCCGGCCGCGGCCGGCTCCTTGCCCTGGTAGCCCGAGAGCAGCTGGATGACCTGCTGGCGGACCCGGTTGAGGTCGGCGCCGAGCTTGACCAGCACCTGGGCGGCGACGCCCTCGCCCTCGCGGATGAGACCGAGCAGGATGTGCTCGGTGCCGATGTAGTTGTGGCCGAGCTGCAGCGCCTCGCGCAGCGACAGCTCGAGAACCTTCTTGGCGCGGGGCGTGAACGGGATGTGCCCGCTCGGCGCCTGCTGACCCTGGCCGATGATCTCCTCGACCTGCTGCCGCACTCCCTCCAGGGAGATGCCCAGGCTCTCCAGAGCCTTGGCGGCGACGCCCTCGCCCTCGTGGATCAGGCCGAGCAGGATGTGCTCGGTCCCGATGTAGTTGTGGTTGAGCATCCGGGCCTCTTCTTGGGCCAGGACGACAACCCGTCGCGCTCGGTCGGTGAACCGCTCGAACATGCCCTCGTGCTCCTCACGTGCCGTGCGCCAATGAACTGGCGGGGCCAGCGCACTCGGCATCGGTGATGCCCGTGCTGTTACTACTCTATCGCCGCCGGGTGGCTCTGCTGGGTCCTCGCGGTCCCTTGAAACCGTCCGCAACGTTGATTTAGCCAACTTCGCACGCTCAGTGGCTGTTCCCCCAGTGGAACGTCTACGCGGACAGCGAAATCCCGTAAAGCTCTGTCCACAGCCTGTGGACAACCGCCCCGTGCCTGTGGATAACCCTACGCATCCCCACCGAAGAACGACCGAAAGACGAAGAAGGCCCGCCGCGCGGCGCGCGGCGGGCCTCCTCCTGTACAGCCCGGCCCCCACCCGCGATCGCCGCCGGTGAGACGGCCCGCGGCTCTTCGTCGTCCGCGGGGTGTGCGGACGCCGGAGAGCCGCGGGTCATCTCACCGGTTACAAGGCGATCGCCCGCGGAGCGAAGCGGAGCAATTAAGCTCTGCCCGGGCCCTTCGAGTGGAACTCGTCGACGATCTCCTGGGGGATGCGGCCCCGGTCGGAGATGTCCTTGCCGGCCTTCTTGGCCCAGTCCCGGATCGCCTTGTTCTGCTCCCGGTCGGCCGTCGCGCCGCCACGGCCGCGCGCGGCCCGGCCGCCGACGACCACGCCACCCCGGGCGACCTTGGAACCGGCCGACACGTACGGCTCGAAGACCTCCCGCAATTTGGCGGCGTTCTTCTCCGAGAGATCGATCTCGTACTGAATGCCGTCGAGCGCGAACTTCACGGTCTCGTCGGCGTCACCTCCGCTGAGGTCATCGACCAGCTTGTGAATGATCTGCTTGGCCACGCGCCGCTATCCTCCCGAGCACAGGTTCTCCCCTTAAAGCAACGCACAGACAATAACGCCAGGGCGGCGCGGCGCGTCAATGGCGGTCAGAACATTTCGGTGAAGGTTACTCGGGACGCACGAGCGGGAAGAGGATCGTTTCCCGAATGCCCAGCCCGGTGAGCGCCATCAACAGCCGGTCGATTCCCATTCCCATCCCACCCGACGGCGGCATTCCGTACTCCATCGCCCGGAGGAAATCCTCGTCGAGCTGCATGGCCTCGGGATCGCCGCCGGCCGCCAGCAACGACTGGGCGACCAGCCGATCACGCTGAACCACCGGGTCGACGAGCTCGGAATAGGCGGTGGCCAACTCGAAGCCCATCACGTACAGGTCCCACTTTTCGGTCAGACCGGGCGTTTCCCGGTGCGCCCGGGTGAGCGGAGCGGTCTCTTCCGGATAATCCCGTACAAAAGTCGGCTGCTGGAGCGTGTGCTGCACCAGGTGCTCGAACAGCTCCTCGACGAGCTTGCCCGGCCCCCACTTCGGATCGACGGAAAGGTCGTGCTTTTCCGCGTACCGCTGGAGTTGCGCGAGATCGGTCTCGGGGGTGACTTCTTCACCGAGCGCGGCCGAGAGGGAACCGTAGAGCGTGACCGTCGCCCACTCGCCGCCGAGATCCAACTCGTGTCCATCGAAGTGGGTCACCACGTGCGATCCGGAGACCGCGGTCGCGGCTTCCTGAATCCACTCGCGAACCTGCGTCTGCATGACGTTGTAGTCGGCGTACGCCTGGTACGCCTCGAGCATCGCGAACTCCGGCGAGTGGGTCGAGTCCATACCCTCATTGCGGAAGTTCCGGTTGATCTCGAAGACGCGATCGATGCCGCCGACCACGGCCCGCTTCAAAAACAGTTCCGGCGCGATCCGCAGATAGAGATCGGTATCCAGAGCGTTGCTGTGTGTCACAAATGGCCGGGCCGCGGCGCCGCCGTGCAGCAACTGCAACATTGGCGTTTCCACCTCGAGATAATCGCGGCGGAACAGTGACTCGCGAAGGCTGCGAACGACCGTCGCGCGGGTCCGCACGGTCTCCCGCGCCTGCGGTCGCACGATCAGGTCGACGTACCGCTGGCGTACCCGCGTCTCCTCGGAGAGCGGCTTGTGGGCGATCGGAAGCGGGCGCAGAGCCTTGGCGTTCATCTGCCAGGTGTCGGCGAGCACCGACAGCTCGCCGCGCCGGCTGGTGATCACCTCGCCGGTGACGCCGACCAGGTCGCCGAGGTCGACCAGCTGCTTCCAGCTGGTCAGGGCGGCCTCGCCGACCTTGTCGAGGGAGAGCATGGCCTGCAGCTCGGTGCCGTCGCCGTCCCGCAGGGTGACGAAGCAGAGCTTTCCACCGTTACGGATGAAGATCACGCGGCCGGTGATCGAGACCTGGTCGCCGGTGGCGTGGTCGATCGGCAGGTCGGTGTACTTCTCGCGCAGCTCCTTGAGCGTCGCGGTCCGCGGCACGGTCACCGGGTAGGGAGCGATCCCCTCGGCGAGCAGCCGGTCCCGCTTCGACCGGCGGACCCGCATCTGCTCGGGTAGGTCCTCGGCGGGGTCAGTTGCGGGCACATTCTGCTCGGTCACGGCACGACTCTCTGTACGGGCTGGTATGGGCCCTGAAAGCCTACTCAGCCGCGATCAGACGTTCCGCTCATATACCATCCGCAGCCCGATCAGCGTGATCATCGGCTCATAGGCGGTGATCGTCCGGCACTCGTCCTTGACCAGCCCGGCCAGGCCACCGGTGGCGATGACGGCGGAGACCGGGCCGATCTCCTCGATCATCTTGGACACGATGCCGTCGACCTGACCGGCGAAGCCGAAGTACATGCCGGACTGAAGACACTCGACCGTGTTCTTGCCGATCACCGACTTGGGCCGGGCCGGCTCGACCTTGCGCAGCTGGGCGGCGCGGGCGGCCAGGGCGTCGAAGGAGATCTCGATGCCGGGGGCGAAGGCGCCGCCCAGGAACTCGCCCTTGGCGCTGATCACGTCGAAGTTGGTGGTGGTGCCGAAGTCGACCACGATCGACGGCCCGCCGTACAGGGCGTGGGCGGCCAGCGTGTTCACCACCCGGTCGGCGCCGACCTCCTTGGGGTTGTCGATGGCGAGCTGGACGCCGGTCTTCACCCCCGGCTCGACGATGACGTTGGGCAGGTCGCCGTAGTAGCGGGCGAGCATCGTGCGCAGGCTGCGCAGGGCGGCCGGCACGGTCGAGCAGGCCGCCACCCCGGTGATCTCCACGGCGTCGCCGGCGAGCAGCCCGCGGAACATCAGGCCGAGCTCGTCCGCCGTGGAGCGGGCATCGGTCTTGATCCGCCAGTTGTGCACGAGCTTGTCGCCGTCGAAGGTCGCCAGCACCGTGTTCGTATTACCGATGTCAATGCAGAGCAGCACGGTGCGGTCCCTTCCGGATACGGCTGTGGACATTCATGGTCGCAGGTCCAGGGCGATGTCGAGGATGGGCGAGGAGTGGGTCAGCCCGCCCACCGACAGGTAGTCGACGCCGGTGGCCGCGTACGCCTCGGCGGTCTGCAGCGTCAGGTTGCCGGTGGCCTCGAGCTCGGCCCGGTCACCGACCGCTTCGACAACCGATCGCAGCAGCTCAGGTGTCATGTTGTCGCAGAGCAGGAAGGTGGCGCCGGCCTCGACCGCCTCACGAGCCTCGGCCAGGGTGGTGACCTCGACCTGGACCGCGACGTCGGGGAACTTCGCCCGGACCGCGTTGTAGGCGGCGGTGATGCTGCCGGCGGCGAGCTTGTGGTTGTCCTTGATCATGGCGACGTCGTACAGGCCCATGCGCTTGTTGGTGCCCCCACCGGCCCGTACGGCGTACTTCTCCAGAGCTCGCAGCCCCGGGGTGGTCTTGCGGGTGTCGAGGACGGTGGCTTTGGTGCCCTCGAGGAGGTCGGCCCAGCGGCGGGTGTGGGTGGCCACGCCGGACATGCGGCTGATCAGGTTGAGCGCGGTGCGCTCGGCGGTCAGCAGCGACCGGGTGGGACCGGTGATCACGGCCAGGACGTCGCCGCGGGTGACCCGGGCGCCCTCCTCGACGCGCTGGTCGAAGGTGGCCGTGCCGCCGGAGGTGACGGCGAAGACCTGGGCCGCCACCGGCAGGCCGGCCACCACGCCGTCGGCCCGGGCGACCAGCTCGGCCGTGTCCACCTGACCGCCGGGGATGGTGGCCTCGCTGGTCACGTCGCGCGGCGGGTCACCGAGGTCCTCGGCCAGCGCGGTGTAGACGACCCGCTCCACCTCGGCCAGATCGAGCCCGGTCATGCCATCTCCTCGAAGGTCTGTGAAAGCTGAGCCTTGCGGTCGAGAGTGTGCAGGAGGTGGCCGCGCCATTCGTCCGCAGCTCCCGGGAAGTCCTCACGCCAGTGGCAGCCGCGCGTCTCGCGGCGGGTGCGGGCGGCCGCGACCAGCACCGTGGCCACGGTCAGCAGGTTCGTCGACTCCCAGGCCGCGTTGTGCGGGGTGGCGCGCTGCTCGGCCAGCCGGGACAGCTCCTTGGCGGTGACCGTCAGCGAGTCGGCCGAGCGCAGGACGCCGGCGCCACGGGTCATCGAGCGCTGGAGCTCGGAGCGGATCGCCGGGTCGGCCACCCAGCCGGCGGCGGCCGGGGTGGTGACCGGGTCGGCCTGCTCGGGCAGGTCGCGGGCGATGTCGTCGGCGATCCGGCGGGCGAAGACCAGGCCCTCCAGCAGCGAGTTGCTGGCCAGGCGGTTGGCGCCGTGCACGCCGGTGCAGGCGACCTCGCCGCAGGCGTAGAGGCCCGGGATGCTCGTGCGGCCCGCGAGGTCGGTCCGGACGCCGCCGGAGGCGTAGTGGGCGGCCGGGGCGACCGGGATCAGCTCGGTCGCCGGGTCGACGCCGGCGGCGCGGGTCGAGGCCACGATGGTCGGGAAGCGCTGCTCCAGGAAGTCGTTGCCGAGGTGGCGGGCGTCCAGGTAGACGTGGTCGGCGCCGGTGGCGCGCAGCACCCGGTGGATGCCCTTGGCCACCACGTCGCGCGGGGCCAGCTCGGCCAGCTCGTGCTGGCCGACCATGAAGCGCTTGCCGGACTCGTCGACCAGGTGGGCGCCCTCGCCGCGCAGCGCCTCGGAGATCAGCGGGCGCTGCACCGAGCTGAGGCCGGCGGTGACGAACGAGGTCGGGTGGAACTGGACGAACTCGACGTCGGTGACCACCGCGCCCGCGCGCAGGGCCAGGGCCACCCCGTCGCCGGTGGAGACCGACGGGTTGGTGGTGGACGAGTAGATCTGGCCCATGCCGCCGGTGGCGAGCACGACCGCGCGGGCCAGGATCGCGCCCACGCCGTCCTCGCTGCCCTCGCCGAGCACGTGCAGGGTGATGCCGCAGGCGCGGCCGTCGGCGGCGCGCAGCAGGTCGAGGACGAGCGCGTGTTCGACCAGGCGGATCCACGGGTCGCGGTGGACGGCCTCGTGCAGCGCCCGCTGCACCTCGGCCCCGGTGGCGTCGCCGCCGGCGTGCACGATCCGGTCGGCGCGGTGGCCGCCCTCGCGGGTCAGCATGAGCGAGCCGTCGGCGTTGCGGTCGAAGGCGGCGCCCAGGCGCATCAGCTCGCGGACCCGGACCGGGCCCTCCTCGACCAGCACCCGCACGGCGGCCGGGTCGCACAGGCCGACGCCGGCGATCTCGGTGTCGTTGGCGTGGGCGGCCGGGGTGTCGAGCGGGTCGAGGACCGCGGCGATGCCGCCCTGGGCCCAGCGGGTGGAGCCGTCATCGATGTTGACCTTGGTGACGACGGTGACGTGCAGGCCCTGCTCGCGCAGGTGGAGGGCGGCGGTCAGGCCGGCGACGCCGGAGCCGACGACCAGCACGTCGGTGGTCTCGCTCCATCCTGGGTCGGCGGCGGCGAGCCGGCGCGGCAGCTCCGGGAGGTCCGCGAGAGGTGACATCTGCTCAGTACACCCCGCCGGTACGACAGTTTCGCGGCGGGGGCGGCATCAGTGGCAACGGTTACTTGTACTGGATCGGCAGGCTCTTGACGCCCTTGCCGCGCAGCGACGTGGTGAGCTCGGATCCCTCGAGCCACAGGTAGCACCGCACGCCGCGGTCGCCGAGGGCCCAGACGTCGGCGCCGCCGGGGAGCGAGACCACGCCCGTACGATATTGCAGGTCCTTGTCGTTGGGCACGCCGGCGTAATCGGCGATGGTCTGCCGGCAGCCCTCGTGGAACCGGGCCCAGCTCCGGGTGTCCTTGGGGTACTCGAGATCCTTGGCGATCCACAGGCCGGCGAACTCGCCGTTGTGCTTGGCCGTGCAGTCCACGCCGGGCATGGTGGCGATCGCGCCGTCGCCGTCGAGCTGGATGGCGTAACAGCCGAGCAGCAGGCTGGAGGTGCCGTCGGCGAGCTCGTCGCGCAGGCTGGTGTCGCGCTGCACGAGGCTGCCGTCGTCCTCGACCGAGCTGAGCTCGAGCACCTCGCAGCGGTACCAGCGGGCGCCGCCGGACCAGGCGGCGGCGGTGGGGCGGGTGACGCCGATCCAGAGGCGGGCGCTGCGCCACGGCCCGCCGACGTAGGTGGTCGTCTTCTGGTCGCAGACCTGATAGGCGGTACGGGCTCCGGCCGAGCCGTCGGCCGGCGGCTCGTCGGCGTCGGCGGCCGGCGACTCGTAGGTGCCCACGTAGACGGTCTCGGTGCGGTGCCGCAGCGAGCAGTCGATCTCCTCGTACGTGCTGCGGGCACCGACCGCGCTGAAGTTGGCGCCGTGGCAGGCGCCCGCGGTGGGCTCGAAGCCGGTGGCCGGCGCCATCGCGCCCCAGCCGTTGGTGAGGTCGCCGTCGACGCCGCTGGGACGTCCGCAGCCGGCGGTCAGCAGGATGACGACAGCGGCGAGCCCGATGCCCAGCCGGTGCCGCATCTACCTCCGCCTTCCGCACGCCTCCCCATGCCCGGACCGATCATATGGTGATCAACCGGGCATGGGAGGCGTTTCAGGCGAGGAGCGTGAGGTCCCCTCGTACGAGATCGTCGGCCATCCCGGGTACCGCCTCGGCCGGGTCGGCGCCCAGCTCGATGATCTTGTTGTCGGCGTCGACGTGCACCACGCGGGGCTGGTAGACACGGGCCTCGGCGTCGTCCATCTGACCGTACGAAATCAGGATCACCAGGTCGCCGGGGTGGACCAGGTGGGCCGCGGCGCCGTTGATGCCGATCACGCCGCTGCCGCGCTCACCCGGGATGACGTACGTCTCGAGGCGGGCCCCGTTGGTGACGTCGACGATCGCCACCTGCTCGCCGGGAAGCAGATCGGCCGCCTCGAGCAGGTCGAGGTCGATGGTCACCGAGCCGACGTAGTGCAGGTCGGCCTGGGTCACCGTGGCCCGGTGGATCTTGGACTTGAGCATGGTGCGGTACATCAGGCGGCCCTTCCCAGGGTCAGCGGAACGTTGTCGATCAGGCGGGTGGCGCCGACCCGCGCGGCCACGAGCAGCCGGGCCGGGCCGTCGGCGGGCGCGTCGCCCAGGTCCGCGCCGGTCAGGGACAGGTAGTCGACCCGTACACCCGGCTCGTCCTCGAGGATCTTGGTGGCGGCGGCGAGCGCGGACTCGGCGTCGGTGTGCGCGGCACCCTCGCGCAGCGCCTGGGAGAGCGCGAGCGCGGCCCGGCGCTCGGCGGCCGAGAGGTAGCGGTTACGGCTCGACATGGCCAGGCCGTCCGGCTCGCGCACGGTCGGCACGCCGACGATCTCGACACTCAGCTCGAGGTCGCCGACCATCCGGCGGATCAGCGCGAGCTGCTGGAAGTCCTTCTCGCCGAAGAAGGCCACGTCGGCCCGGGTGAGCATGAGCAGCTTCTGGACCACGGTGAGCATGCCGGAGAAGTGCCCGGGCCGGCTGGCGCCCTCGAGGATCTCGCCGAGCGGCCCGGCGTTCATGGTGATCGACGGCGCGCCGCCCGGGTACATCTCGTCCCGGCTCGGCGCGAAGACCAGGTCGACGCCCTCGGCCCGGCAGGCCTCGACGTCGGCTTCCAGCGTCCGCGGGTACTTGTCGAAGTCCTCGTTCGGCCCGAATTGCAGCGGGTTCACGAAGATGGTGACGATCACGAACTTCGCGCGCTTCCGCGCCTCGCGCATGAGCTGCCGGTGTCCCTCGTGCAGCGCGCCCATGGTCATCACGACCGCGACCTCGCCGTTGGCGTGCGAGACGTCCTCGGCCAGCTCGGCCCGGGTGTGGATCACGTAGGTCATGCGGGACTCCCCACTCGAACGCGAGACAGAACATCCAGGAGCGACGCGGCGTCCTGGGGCCTCAGGCGGCCGGCCGCGATGGCTCGGTCGGCGGTCCTCCGGGCCAGGGCCAGGTACGCGGGTACGGCCTCCGCCGGCAGCCGATCGAGGTGCTTGCCCACGGTCCCGGCGTCACCCCGCGAGACCGGCCCGGTGAGGGCGGCGTCGCCGAGGAGCAGGGCGTTGTCGAGGGCCGCGTGCAGCAGCGGCGAGAGGATCCGGCCGGGGTGCTCGACGCCGGCCGCCCGGAGCACGTCGGAGGCCTCGTTGACCAGCGTGACCAGGTGGTTGGCGCCGTGCGCGAGGGCCGCGTGGTAGACCGGGCGGGCATCCTCGGCGATCCACTCCGGCGCGCCGCCCAGATCGGCCACGAGCCGGGTCGCGAACGCCCGGTCGGCCGTGGTGACACCCCAGGCGATGCCCGGAAGCCGGTCGAGGTCGGAATCGGCGCCGGTGAAGGTCATCGCCGGGTGCAGGGCCATGCCCTGTACATCGCCCAGAACGGCGACGCCATGAGCGCCCGAGGTGTGCGCCACGATCTGGCCGGGGCGCAGGGCGCCGGTCGCGGCCAGGCCGGAGACGACACCGGACAGGGCGTCGTCGGGGACGGCGAGCAGGAGAAGGTCGTCGGCGGCGCGGGCGACCTCGTCGGCCGGAAGGATCGCGGCGCTCGGCAGAAGGCGGGCGGCTCGCTCCCGGGAGGCGGCCGAGACGGCCGCGGCGGCTACGACGTGATGTCCGGCGGCGAGGAGCGCGGCGCCGAGGACGGCACCGACCCGTCCCGCGCCGACCACGCCGACGGTCAATCGATGTTTATTCATATTCGTAAGATCCAGTCCACTCGTGCGGGTACCGGTCGTGGCGCCAGTATGCGCCGCCGTAACACGCGCGTGACAAGACCATGTGAAGAACACCATCGGCCGCCCTACGCTGGCCCTCATGACCGGGTGGCGGGAGGCGATGACGGCCGGCCTCTATGGGCCGGGCGGGTTCTTCGTACGGGGTGACGACGGGCCGGCCGGCCACTTCCGGACGAGCGTGCACGCCTCGCCGCTGTTCGCGGGTGCGCTGCTGCGGCTGGTCGAGCGGGCCGACGAGGCGCTGGGAAGGCCGAAGGCGCTCGACCTGGTCGACGTGGGCGCCGGGCGCGGTGAGCTGCTGGCCACGCTGGCGGCGATGCTCCCGGCGGAGCTGTCCCGCCGCGTGCGGCTGACCGGGGTGGAAGTGGCCCCTCGGCCCTCCGGGCTGCCGGAGCGGATCGCCTGGCGGCGGGACGTGCCGGACGGGATCGTGGGGCTGCTGATCGCGACCGAGTGGCTGGACAACGTGCCGCTCGACGTGGCCGACCTCGACGACGCGGGGCGCCTGCGCAAGGTGCTGGTCGATCCGGCGACCGGGAACGAGTCGCTGGGTGGGGCGGTCGACGCGGCCGACCTGTTCTGGCTGCGGCGCTGGTGGCCGGGCCGGGGGCGGGCCGAGATCGGCTGGACCCGGGACGCGGCGTGGGCCTCGGCGGTCGAACGGGTACGCGGCGGGTGGGCGCTCGCCGTGGATTACGGGCACCTGCGCGACGAGCGGCCGGCGTTCGGGACGCTGACCGGGTTCCGCGCCGGGCGGCAGGTGACGCCCGTACCGGACGGGTCCTGCGACGTCACGGCGCACGTGGCGATGGACGCCGTGGCGTGGGCGGCCGGGACGCCGTACACAATGATCCGCCAGCGTGAGGCGCTGAAAGCGCTGGGAATCGACGGCGGACGACCATCGATGGACCTTGCCCGCACCGACCCGGCGGCCTACGTCCGCGGTCTCGCCGCCGCCGGAGCCGCGGCCGAGCTGATCGAGCCGGCGGGGCTCGGGGGGCACTGGTGGCTGCTGCACAGCGTCGGGGCTCGAGCGCGTGGGAGCATGCTGTTGTGACCGATGCGCTGCGCGAGATGACCGTAGGGACCGGGGCCGGCCTCGAGACCGCCGACATGGTGCTCAACATCGGGCCGCAGCATCCCTCGACCCACGGCGTGCTGCGGCTCAAGCTCACCCTCGACGGTGAGCGCGTGGTCTCCTGCGAGCCGATCGTCGGATACATGCACCGCGGCGCCGAGAAGCTGTTCGAGGTGCGCGACTACCGGCAGATCCTCGTGCTGGCCAACCGGCACGACTGGCTGTCGGCGTTCTCCAACGAGCTCGGCGTCGCCCTCGCCGTCGAACGGCTCATGGGCATCGAGGTGCCCGAGCGCGCGACCTGGCTGCGGATGGCGCTGGCCGAGCTCAACCGGGTGCTCAACCACCTCATGTTCCTCGGCTCCTACCCGCTGGAGATCGGCGCCATCACGCCGATGTTCTACGCGTTCCGCGAGCGCGAAACGCTCCAGGCGGTGATGGAGGAGGTCTCCGGCGGCCGCATGCACTACATGTTCAACCGGGTCGGCGGCCTCAAGGAGGAGGTGCCGGCGGGCTGGACCGGGCGGGCCCGCGAGGCGATCGGCACGGTCCGCAAGCGCATGCCCGACCTGGACAACATCATCCGGCGCAACGACATCTTCCTGGCCCGCACGGTCGGCGTGGGAGTCCTCAGCGCCGAGCAGGCGGCCGCGTACGGCGCGTCCGGGCCGGTGGCACGGGCCAGCGGACTCGACCTCGACCTGCGGCGCGACGAGCCGTACCTGGCCTACGACCAGCTCGAGGTCCCGGTCGTCACGCGCACGGCCGGCGACTGCCACTCGCGCTTCGAGGTGCTGCTCGAGCAGGTGTACGTGTCACTCGACCTGGCCGAGGAGTGCCTGGACCGGGTCGACCGGATCGCCGGCCCGGTCAACGTGCGGCTGCCGAAGGTGGTCAAGGCGCCGGAGGGGCACACGTACGCGTGGACCGAGAACCCGCTCGGCATCAACGGCTACTACCTGGTGTCCCACGGCGAGAAGACCCCGTGGCGGATGAAGCTGCGCACGGCCTCCTACGCGAACGTGCAGGCGCTGGCCACGCTGATCCCGGGCTGCCTGGTGCCCGACCTGATCGCCATCCTCGGTTCGATGTTCTTCGTGGTCGGGGACATCGACAAATAACCGCTCAGTAGCGCGGGCCGTGATCCTCGTCGCCGCCGGCCGGGTACGAGGCGAAGTCGGCGAGGGTGCCGACGTTGGTGTCGTTGGCGGACGGGCGATGGCGCTTGGCCTTGTAGGCGGGGTCGCTGGGGGCCTCGTCGTAGCCAGCGTCGAGCCCGTAGTCGGTGGGCTGGCCGTAGGTGGCGGGCTGCCCGTAGGTGGCCGGTTGCCCGTAGGTGCCGGAGGTGCCGTACTCGCCGCTGTGGTCGTAGTCGGCGGACTCGTCGTAGTCGGCCGGGCGGCCGTACTCGGTGGGCCGGCCGTAACCGG
The DNA here is from genome assembly GCF_040650035.1 of Actinoplanes sp. NPDC048796. Taxonomy (NCBI): domain Bacteria; kingdom Bacillati; phylum Actinomycetota; class Actinomycetes; order Micromonosporales; family Micromonosporaceae; genus Actinoplanes; species Actinoplanes sp. NPDC048796. The sequence goes on from NZ_JBEZGO010000003.1 coordinate 414,119, forward strand.
TCGCCTCCGGGTAGTCGTCGTAGTAGCCCTGCTCGCCCTGGTAGCCGTAGCCGTCGGGGGCGGCGAACTCGTCGTGCGACGACGGCGCGCCGTAGGTGGCGCCCACGGCCTGCGAGCCGTAGACCGCGGGGGCCGGGGGTTCCGGGGTGTCGAGGTAGCCGTTGCTGGCGCCGAAGTCGTCCTCGAGGAACTCGGGCGCCGCCGAGCCGCCGTACTGCGTACCCCGCGCTGGTGGAGCCGGTACCGAGGCCGCTCCGCGCTGACGCGGCAGCGGGCCACTGCCGGGAACTTGGGCCGCGCCGGCCATCGGAGCCCCGCCGGGTACCTGGGCCATGCCGGACGGGCCCTGAGCCCCACCGGGAACTTGGGCCATACCGGGAACCTGGGCCGCGCCGGCTGGAACTGAGGCCGCGCCCACCGGAACCGAGGCGGCACCCGCCGGAACCGAGGCGGCGCCTGCGGGAACCGAGGCGGCACCCGTCGGAACCGAAGCCGCGCCCATCGGGACGGAGGCCGCGCCCATCGGGACGGAGGCCGCGCCCATCGGGACGGAGGCCGCGCCGGACGGGACCTGAGCGGAGGCGGCGGGGACCCGCACGGCGGCGGCGGCCGGGGCCGGCATCGGACGGGCGGCGGGCGCCGGGGCCGGTTTGCGGCCACCAGTGCTCATGCCGGGGCCCGTGCGGGCCGGCGGCCGCACCGCGCCGGACGCGGCCGCGACACCCGCGCGGCCGGGCGCGGGTGGGGGCGCGGGCGCCATCGCGTCGCCGTGGTCCTCGGCGAAGAAGGGCGAGTCGTCGTACGGAGAGGTGTCGAAGGACGGCGCCTCATAAGGCGACTCGTCGTAGGCCGCCTTCTCGTAGGCCGGCTTCTCATAGGCCGGCTCGTCGTAGGCCGTCTCGTCGTAGGACGGCTCGTCATAGGCCGGCTCGGGCATCGGGGGTGGCGCGGCGTGTACCGGGGCGGCGGGCCGGCTGAACTCGGCTCGTAGATCGCGGCGGAGGACTGCCACCTCCTCGGCGACCCGGTCCTCGACGTGGGCGCGCTGGAGCACCGTGTCGCCGCGGATCAGCACCGAGGCGCCGATCAGGGCGACGCTGGCCGCGATGAGCAGCACGGCGAAGCGCACCGAGCCCGAGTTGTCGCCGAGTAGCACGACCACCGCGGCCAGCGGGGCGAGCAGAACGCCCGCCCAGACAAGGCCGCGGAGAAGGCGCGCGCTGTGACCCGCGACAGGTTCCTCTTCCGGCATGGGCGCCGATATTACCCAGGGTGGGCGGGAGGGCAAATGTGGAGCGCCGGGCTTCAGATGGCTGAAACCCGGCGCTCACCTTCGCAACACTGCGCGAACAGTGGAAACCGTCAGCCCGCAGCCAGCGACCCGTCGGAGCTGAAGACCAGGCCCACGCTGATCTGACCCTGCTTGAGCGCGCTCTTGGTGAGCGGGCCGCCCGCGTCCAGGCTGGAGAACTTGCCGGCCTGGAAGTTGTACACCTCGGACAGGCCGAGCTGGCACTTGGGACGCTGCGGGCACTCGGCCGGGCCGCCGAGCACGGTGGCCGCGCCCGAGCACTTGGCGGCCAGGTCGGACAGCGTCTTGAGGCCGTTCTTGTCGGCGAACGCGGTGGTCACGGCGAACGCGTTCTGGTCCTGCGCGGCGGCGGGCTTGCCGAAGACGAGGCCCACCTTCTCGCCGAGCGCGGTCAGGTTCTTCACCGTGGTGTCGAGGTCGTTGGAGGACGGGTCGGCGCCGTTCTTGTCGACCTTGCCCTGCAGGAAGGTGGCCAGGGTGGCCGCGTACTCCGGCACGACCGCGACGCTGCCCTTCTCGAGCGCCGGCTCGTAGAGCTCACGGTTGCCGATCTGCTGGACGGTGACCGTGTAGCCGGCCGCGGTCAGGGCCAGGCCGTAGATCTCACCGAGGGTGGCGCTCTCGGTGAAGTTGCCGGCGCCGACGGTGATCTTGCCGCCGGGGCCCTTGGCCAGGCCGGCCGCGATGTTGTTGGCCGTCATGAATTCCTGGGCCGCCGCCTTGGACGACTTGCGGTCGATGTCGACCGCCTTGTTCAGCGCGATGAGCTTGGTCGTGTCGAGCGCGGCCGAGACCTTGTCGAGGGCCGCGATCAGCTGGGGCGACGACGCCTTCTTGTTGATCGCGGGGATCACGTTGTCAGTGTTCTGAAGCTTCTTGTCGTCCTCGAGGACGACAAGCGCGTCACCGGCCACGGGTGCGCACCCGGCGCCCGCGGCGGCGGACGGCGGCGCCTCGGTGCCGGAGGAGCCCGCGTCGCCGCACGCGGCGAGCGAGACGACGGCCACGGTTGCCGCGGCGGCCGCCAAGAAGATGTTTCGACGCATACTGCCGCCTTCTGTGTCCCGGCGCGGCCAGGTGGCCGCGCCGCGTGTCCGGACGGGCAGCCGCTGTGCGTTGCCCGTTTCTCTGCCTAGAAAGGTCTACCCGCTGGGTGTGACAACTTTCGGCAAAGTTGCGGGTCCGTTACCCGGCCGGGTCGGTCGCGGCCACCTTCCGCCGGCGTACGGACCTCAGTGGACGGGGCGTGACCAGGCGTTCCACGAGGGCGAAGATCCCTTCGACGAGAAGTGCGAGGACCACCACAGCTATGCCGCCGGCCACAATTTGACCCCCGCCGACGCTGATGCCGAGCCCGAATCCGGCCGTGATGATCTGCCCGAGCCCACCGCCGTTGACAAATGTTGCGAGCGTGGCCGTGGCCACCACCTGCACCGCGGCCGTCCGCAGGCCGGCGGCCAGGTACGGGACCGAGAGCGGGAGCTCCACCCGGCGCAACAATTGGCCGCCGGAGAGTCCCATTCCCCTGGCCGCGTCCTTGGTCTCCGGGTCGACCGCCTGCAGACCGGTGTAGGCGTTGGCCAGCAGCGGCGGCACCGCGAACACGGCCAGCGCGACGATGACCGGCAGCTTGCCGAAGCCGAGCGCGGTCAGCGGCAGGATCGTGAGCAGGGCGAGCGTGGGGATGGCCCGGGTCAGGTTGGCCACCGTGATCACCAGGCCGCCGCCCCGGCCCCGGTGGCCCAGCCAGATGCCGAGCGGCAGGGCGACCACGCAGCCGATGAGGACGGCCCAGAAGCTGATGACCAGATGCTCCTGAAGCCGATCGAGCAGACCACCGGGGTTGGTCCAGTTGAGCGGGTCGTTCAGCCAGGTGATGCCGTCCGAGAAGTAGCTCACGAGGCCCTCCGGCGGCTCCACGGCGTCAGCAGGCGGCCGAAGCCGGCCAGCGCCAGGTCGAGGACCAGGGCCAGAGCGACGCACAGCACCGTGCCGGTCAGGATCTCGGCCTTGTAGAAGTTGTTGGCGAAGCCGCCCAGGATCAGATCGCCGAGGCCGCCGTTGCCGATGATCGAGCCGATGGTGACCAACGCCACCGTCGAGACGGTGGCCAGCCGCAGGCCGGTGACGATGCCGGGCAGCGCCAGCGGCAGCTCGACCCGCCAGAGCCGGCCGTAGCGGCCGTACCCCATGCCGGCCGCCGCGTCCCTGACCTCGTCGGGCACCTGGGTGAGGCCGGTCAGCGCGTTGCGGATCACGATGAGCAGCGCGTACAGCACCAGCGCGATCAGCACGGGCACCCGGCTGGTCGCGCCGAGCAGCGGAGCGAGCAGGGCCAGCAACGCCAGCGACGGAATCGTGTAGAGGACGCCCGACAGTGCGAGAATCGGCCCGGTCAGCGGTTTGATCCAGTACGCCAGGACGGCGAGCGGGAGCGCCACCAGCAGGGCGATGATCACAGTCTCGATCGTGATGCCGACGTGAAATCCTAGTTTGTCGAGGATGATGTCGGAGTTGTCTTGGACGTACTGCCAGGAGAACCACGGATTCCCCGGCCCGTCGTCGGCGGGTGCGGCCAGCGGCGGGGCGCCCGCCGGGGCCCACGACAGGAAGGACATACGTGGACGCTACCGCGATCACCGAGGGCGGACCCGGCCGGAGCGCTGCCTCGATCACACTCCAGGACGTCGGCAAGACCTACCCGGACGGCACGGTGGCGGTCGGCGACTTCAGCCTCGAGGTCCGCGCCGGTGAGCTGACCGTGCTGATCGGCCCCTCGGGATGCGGCAAGTCGACGATCCTTCGCATGATCAACCGGCTCATCGAGCCGACCAAGGGCACGATCCTGCTCGACGGGCAGAACATCCACGATCGCAACCCGGTCGAGCTGCGCCGCCACATCGGCTACGTGATTCAGAACGTCGGACTCTTCCCGCACCAGAGGATCGGCGCCAACATCGGCACCGTGCCCAAGCTGCTCGGCTGGGACCGGGCCCGGGTCAAGGCCCGCGCCGACGAACTGCTGGACCTGGTCGGCCTCGACCCCGCGAAATACCGCGACCGCTACCCCCACGAGCTCTCCGGCGGCCAGCGTCAGCGGGTGGGCGTGGCCCGCGCGCTCGCCGCCGACCCGCTGGTGCTGCTGATGGACGAGCCGTTCTCGGCGGTCGACCCGATCGCCCGCGGCCGGCTTCAGGAGGAGTTCCTCAAGCTTCAGGCCGAGGTCCGCAAGACGATCGTCATGGTCACCCACGACATCGACGAGGCGGTGCGGCTCGGGGACCGGATCGCGGTGCTGGCCGAGGGTGGCAAGCTTCAGCAGTTCGCCCCGCCGGCCGAGCTGCTGAGCCGGCCGAGCTCGGCCGCGGTGGCCAGCTTCGTCGGCGCCGACCGGGGCATCCGCCGGCTGGCGGTCACCCCGGTGCGCGACGCGCTGCAACCGGCCGACGGCCTGCAGGCCGGTGACCGGCCCACCGTGGACATCACCGGCACGCTGCACGACGCGCTGGCGGCGATGCTCACGGTGGACGCGGTCGAGGTGGTGGTGGTCGAGGACGGCCGGCCCGTCGGCACGGTCTCCCGGTCCGCCATCTTCGACACCCCGGCCTCGGTCTGATCCAGATCTAGCGCGTGCCCCGGTACCCGCCGAGGGTGGCCAGGCCGATGATCCAGCCCACGAACAGGCCGTACGAGGCGCCGTTGCCCGCGGCCCGGAAGGCGTTGATCAGCGACGGGTTGGCCAGGAACAGGGTGGTGAACAGGGCGGCGAACCCGCCCGCGAAGATGTACGCCGACCAGCCGGAGAAGAACTGGCTGATCGTGCCGCGGGCCCGGGCCAGCTGCGAGCCGGGCAGCAGGTAGAGGAAGAGCGCGGTCAGGACGACCAGCAGGATCGCCTTGAGGTCGGTGACGATGATGTCGCGCAGCGAGTCGCTGGTGTCGAACGACCAGCGCGGCCAGGCCAGCAGGTTGAGGAACCAGCCGCCGGCGGTTTCGGGGTCGGCGTTCTTGCTCGCCCAGTCGGCGTACCAGGGGCTGCCGAAGACGAGCACGAGTATGAGCGCGGCAAGGGTGCCCGCACCAGGCACAGACTTGTATCGGTTACCGAGAGCCATGCGCGGCTAATTCCCAGCGCGGCTCCCGTTTCAAACGATGCTGATGAATGCGCTGGTCAGTGGTCCTTTTGGAGATAATCGATGAAGGCGGCGCGCAGCAAGGGCTCCTGCTCTCCGTACGCGATGTGGCCCTCGAACTCGCGCCAGAGCGCGACCGCCTCGTCGATGATCGGGCCGATCGAGTTGGGCGCGCCGTCCAGCTCGGCCGCCTCGTCGGCGTCCGGCAGGTTCCGGAAGACCGTCCAGAAGAACTTGATGTCGTGCCGCTCCCGGGCCAGGGCGAAGGCGCGCTCGCGCAGCTCCTCGGTGGGCAGGGCGTCCAGCTCGGCGAAGCTTCCAGAGGTCATGCAGGCAAGCATAAAGCGATCAACGACTGGTCCCCCACGGACCCGCGTCCCAGCGGTCGGTGCGGCCGGTCGAGGTCGTCGTCGTCGACCAGGTCTCCGGCAGGTCGGGCGACCAGTTGGCGCCGGTGGCGGCGGGCGCCGCGTTCCAGTCCGGCTCCCCGGCGGCCGGCAGGGGCTTGCCGTACGTCTCCACGAGCCGGGTGACGATCAGCCCGCCGCCGAAGACGGCGGCCGCGATCGCGAACAGCGCGATGTCGAATTTCTCGCGGGTCTGGTAGTCGAGGAACAGCGTCAGCGCGCTGACCGCGAACAGGGTCCCGAAAATCCCACCCCGGCGGCCGTACGCGCTGGTACCGGCGAGCATGGCCAGCCCGAGCGCGATGCCGGTCCACTCCAAGCCCGTGCCGGGCACGATCGGGGTGCTGGACTGGGCGGCGAACAGCACGCCGGTCACCACCGCGAAGGCCGAGGAGAGCACGAGCGTCCCGATCACCGGCACGGCGACGACCGCGCCCCGGCGGGTGGCCGGGTCACCGGCCGGTCGCAGCCGGCCCAGCCAGCGGCGCACCGGGCCGACCGTGCCGAGGGCGCCGCCGAGCACGGCCAGCAGCGCGAACCCGCCGAACAGGAAGAAGGCCTGGTCGGTCGGGTCGTAGTCGCCCTGCACCACGACCGGCGCGATCCGCAGCTGGTCGTAGACGATCACGCCGAAGCCGGCGGCGAGGGTGGCCGCCCAGCCGGGCACGTGCAGAACGAGGATCAGCAGGCCGATCACCGCGGCGCCCGCGGCGGCGATGATCAGCGCCGGCACGACCGACTTGACCAGGCCCTGGTCGCCCTGCTCGGCGTACTGAAGGGCGCCCGCCAGGGCGATCGGGCCGAGCGCCAGGTTGGGCACGCCGGCCCGCAGGGTCAGTCCGGCGCCGAGGGTGAGCAGGCCGATGGCCGCGCCGGTGACGAGAAGGTTGTCGAGGCCGGGGCGTTGCAGGGCGTCCGAGTCGGCCCGCCAGAGCATGTAGCCGATCGCCACGGCGGCGACCAGCAGCACGACCTCCCAGCCGAGGTGGATGCCGAGCCGGTCCCGCCCGTCCTCGTCGGCGTCGACCCGGCGCATGACGTCGGTCGTCGTGCTGTCGCCCGGATCGTCCAGTTGCTCGGCGCGGCGGCGCTGCTCGGCCGCGGCCAGCGTGTTCGCGCGGTACGCGGCGGGGTCGGTCGGCTGCTCCTCGGCCGGCCGGCGGTAGGTCGCCTCGTCGTACGCCATAGCCGTGCCTCCCTCCTGTGCGTCCCCGCGCGTCGGCACGCCGAGATCCGCCGGGTCGCAAGCCCCCGCGCCCAGAGCATACGGATAGAGGTCGGTCTCAGTTCAAGGCCGAAAACACCGGCTTTTCCTGCGATATCAGCGCAGGTCGGAATCTTCCTCGTCCTTGGAGTCGGGACGCTCCGGGACGCGGCACGCCCGCTCCAGCCAGAGAGCCGCGCCGATCAGTGCGAGGGCACCGACGACGCCGCCGACGGCCTTGGGAAGGTCGTCGTGCGCGGCCTGGGTCGGCTCCATCGCGAGCCAGGCCAGCAGGCCCGCCGAGAACCCGGCCGAGATCGCACCGACCAGCGAGGACGCCTTGGCAAGAGCGACATATCGCGCGACCGCCAGCGGGTCGACCGGCATGGTGCCCGGCTTACGCTGGATGCGGGCGCTCGTGTTCTGCGCGAGCAGGCCCTCGGCCACCGCGAGCACGGCCAGCACGATCACCGGCGACCAGGGCAGCTCGGGCAGGGAGGAATAGGAGAAGCTGAGCAGCAGCCAGCCCACGGCGGCCGAGGCCAGCCCGGCCACGATCAGCACCGAGATGCTGGTCGGGCGCATCGACGGGTCCGACTTGGGCGCCTGCGGGTTGCTGCTCACGCGTCCGACTCTAGTGGGAGGTCGGGCCTCGGGGTCAGCCCGGCGAGGTCGCCCGCGAGGGTGGGGTCGTTCAGCAGATCGGTGAGCCGGCCGTGCCCGGGCAGCCGCCCGTACGGTTCGATGTCGATCCACGGGCGCAGCACGAACGCCCGCAGGTGGGCCCGCGGGTGCGGCAGCGTCAGCTCGGGGTCGTCGCTGGTCACCGGCTGATCGTCGGCGTCCCAGACGGCGATGACGTCGACGTCGAGGGTGCGCGGCCCGAATCGGCGCTCCGGGTCACGGACCCGCCCGGCGGCGGCCTCGGCGGCCCGGGCGCGCTGGAGCCAGTCGTGCGGCGCGGCCTTCGGGTCGACGGCCAGGACCACCGCGTTGAGGTACGGGGGCTGGTCGGCGTCGCCCCACGGCGGCGTCTCGTAGACACCGGACATCGTCACGACGCTGGCGCCGAGGATGCGTACGGCCTGTTGAAGATGTCTTTGCCGGTCGCCGAGGTTGCTGCCCAGCGACAGGACGGCACGCGTCACGACCGGCTCCGGCGCAGGGTGACCGCGACGTCCGCGAACTCGAGGGGAATCGGCGCCTGGGGCTTGTGGACGGTGACCTCGGCCGTGGCGACCCGCCGATCCTCGAGGCAGGCGGTGACCAGCCGGTCGGCCAGCGTCTCGATCAGGTTGACCGGCTCGCCGCCGACGATCGCGGCCAGGCGCTCGGCCAGCTCGCCGTAGTGCACCGTGTCGGTCACGTCGTCGCTGGCCGCGGCCGGGCGCAGATCGAGGTCGAGCCGTACGTCGATCACGAAGTCCTGGCCCTGCTCGCGCTCGAAGTCGAACACGCCGTGCCGGCCTCGCACGCGCAGCCCACTGAGCGAGATCCGCCCCTGCTCCTCGTTCATGATCTCTAGCTTGCCGTACGCAGGCGGGGAGCACCGGTGGCGCGCCAGACCGCGAGCGCGTCGGCCGTGGATCGCACGTCGTGCACGCGGACTCCCCAGGCTCCGGCCGCGACCGCCAGCAGAGAGGTGGCGAGCGTGGCCGCCTCGCGCTCCTCGACCGGTCGCGGCGTGCCGTCCGGGCCGGCCAGCAGGCGGCCGAGATAGGTCTTGCGGCTGGCCGCGAACAGCACCGGGAAGCCGAGGCCGACGAGGACGTCGAGGTGGGCGCTGAGGGCCCAGTTGTGCTCGGCCGTCTTGGCGAAGCCGAGACCGGGGTCGAGAATGATCTGTCCGGGCGCGACTCCCGCGGCGAGCGCTTCGTCCACGCGCTGGAGCAGTTCGTCGCGTACCTCGGCCACCACGTCGGAATAGACGGCCAATTCATTCATGTGCCGCGAGTGTCCACGCCAGTGCATCAAGATCAACGGACAGCCGGCCTCGGCCGCCACCCGGGTCATCCCCGGGTCGGCGAGCCCGCCCGACACATCGTTGATCACCGTGGCGCCGGCCTCGAGCGCGGCCGCCGCCACCGCCGCCCGCGTGGTGTCGACGCTGATCAGCACCCCCGCCGCGGCCAACTGCTCGATCACCGGGACCACCCGCGCGATCTCGGTCGACGCGTCCACCCGCTCCGCGCCCGGGCGTGTCGACTCGCCGCCGATGTCCACGATGTCCGCGCCGGCTTTCCGGAGATCCAACCCGTGCGCAACTGCGAACTCCTCGTCCGTGTATTTCCCACCGTCCGAGAACGAGTCCGGCGTGACGTTGAGGACCCCCATCACGACCGGGTGATCCACATGCATCAGGCGGTGGCCCGCGACCTGCGATTCCGTCGGCTGAGTCGTCACAGGACGAGGGTACGGCGAGCACTCTTGTCGCACGTGCGTACGATGGACCGTGACTCATTTTCACGCACGCCATCACCTTGCGTAACGTTTCAGACGCTTGTAGCCAAGAAGTGCGAGCCGTACTCTTCGGATCTGGGCATCATTGAACCAACCGGAGAGAGCAGACGAGCATGGCACTGCCCGAACGGCTCACTCGACGCGCAGGGTGGGGAAGTAGCACGATATGGGCGTTGCCGTGAGGCTTCACAACTGCAGCGTGTCCGGAACCCCCTAGCCGGGCACGGGGAGGTTTACCGATGATCGCCACTGAGCTCGCCACGCAGGCCGCGGCCTTGCTCCATCAGGCCACACTCGCCGCGCCCGAACCCAAGGGCATCGACACCAATGGCGTCGTCAAGTTCTTCGCCAGCAACATCGCGCCGATCCTGCTCGCGGTGCTCGGCGTGATCTTCATTGGACGCGCCAGCCGGGGTGAGATCTCCAAGGTGCTGACGAGCTCGGCCATCGCCATCGTCGGCCTGGCCTTCATCGCCGGCGCGGCCACCCTGTTCTTCGTCGGCGACTTCCTCATCGATCTGATCTTCAGCTGAGATGCGGCTTCGCACCGACGACGACATCTACCGGGCGCGCCTGCTCTACCTCGGCCCCCCGGGATACACCCTGCCCGTCCACCTGCCCTACGCCCAGTACGGCATGTTCGTGGCGCTGGTGCCCCTGTTCATGCTCTTGCACTATCTGATGACGTTCAAGTTCGACGCCTTCCCCGCCTGGGAGATCGCGCTGGCGATGGTCACCACGTCGTACGTGTTCCGGCACGTCGACCCCGACCGTCCGGCTCGAGTCGTCATCCGCACCGCGCTCACCGACTGGCGCCGCACCCGCGAGCCGGCCGACGAGCGGCGCGATCCGCGTCTTGTCGCCACTCGCATCCGGGTTCGGGAGGAGTTGGTATGACCAGTTCCATCGCCCTCTTCCACGGAGCAGGCGCATGACCGGACCGATTCCGCCCGGGCATCCCCGCGCGGCGGCCCAGCGGCCGGGCATGCAGAGTAACGGTGTGCGTTCGGACCACTACGCTTCGCCAGATTCCCCGGACGAGGGGGCGGAAGACCTCGTCGCCGCGCCGGGGCACGGCGGGGTGGGCGTCTTCCAGCCACCTCAGCCCGTACGGCCACGGGGCTCCGCCGTCGACACCACGCTCGACATCGATTCGCCGTTCCTCGACCTGTTCGGCGGGGTGGGCGCGCCGGCTCCCGCCCAGAGCACTCCGGCGAGTGAATCCCGCACGATTCCCGACGACGGGGCCGAGTTCGACTTCGGCTTCGACTTCGACGACCGGCCGGCCAACGGCTTCGGCCCACCCCCGGTCGCCGACCCCGAGCCGCCGCAGGCCGCCGCGCCCCCCGCGCCGCCGATTCCGTCGCGCCCGATCTCCTCGCCGCCGGTCTCATCTCCGCCGATCTCCTCGCCGCCGGTCTCATCTCCGCCCTTCTCCTCGCGGCCGGTTTCATCCCCGCCCGCCTCGTCGCGGCCGGTTTCATCCCCGCCCGAATCCTCGCGGCCGGTCTCGTCCCCGCCCGTCTCGTCGCGGCCGGTCTCGTCCCCGCCCGTCTCGTCGCGGCCGGTCTCGTCCCCGCCCGTCTCGTCGCGGCCGGTCTCGTCCCCGCCCGAAACCTCGCGGCCGGTTTCATCGCCGCCCGAATCGTCGCGGCCGGTCTCGTTCCCGCCGATCTCGCGGCCTCCCGCTTCGCGGCCGGTCTCCGCGCAGCCGGTCTCGCCGCCTTCCGCTTCGCGGCCGGTCTCCGCGCAGCCGGTCCCGCCGCCTTCCGCTTCGCGGCCGGTCTCCGCGCAGCCGGTCCCGCCGCCTTCCGCTTCGCGGCCGGTCTCCGCGCAGCCCAGCTCCGCCCAGCCTGTCTCCGCCCAGCCCGTCTCGTCGCGGCCGGACTCCGCAGACCCGGCCTTCCCGCCGTCGGCCTACTCGCCGCCTGACTCCACGCCGCTTGGCTCCACGCCGCCTGACTTCTCGCCGCCTGACTTCTCGCCATCGGCCTACTCGGGCCGGGACTCCTCGCCGCCGGCCTACTCACCGGTGCCGGTCGAGCCTGGTGTCGTGCCGGTGGACGGTCCGCCCGTACCCGCCCCGTCGTCCGATTTCGATCAGGGCGCGGCCGGTGCCTGGGGTGTGCCGGAGCCGGTGTCGCCGTACAGCCGTGCGCCCATCGGGCCGCAGGCCGACTTCTTCGAGTCGACCGGGGACCTGAGCGACGACGACTGGCCCGACTTCGACAACTGGCCGGCGTCGCCGCAGGTCGGCGCGGCCACTCCGCCCGCCACCGACCCGGTGCCGGCGCCACCGGTGTCGACGCCGCCGCTCTGGCAGACCGTGGGCAGCTCCGGTCTTCCGCCGGTGCGGGATCGCCGGAGCTCGGCGAGCCCGGATGCGCCGTACGCCCAAGAGCTGGCCGACCCGTACACCCAGGAAGCGCAAGCACCGCTCCCCGTGCCCGCGCAGGAGAAAGCCCCCGCCAAGCGCAAGGAGAAGTCCCCGGCCAAGCGCAAGAAGGAGCCGAAGAACCTGCCGGTCCGGCAGGACAAGAAGGCACGGCCGGCGCCGCTGCGGCCGCACAAGCTGAAGTTCAACGACCGCGATCCGGCCATGGAGCTGGAGATCAGTGAGATCGCCGGGCACCTGACCTTCACCCAGAGCACGGTCACCGCCTGGTACTCGCTGCCCGAGGTGCGCTGGGCCTTCCGTCCCGATGCCGAGCGGGAAGCCCTGCTCAGCGCCATCTCCGAGCAGTACGCGGGCCTGGCCGGCTTCCGGCTGCACCTGCGCCGCACCAACCGGCCCTTCCCGGCCGACGAGTGGGCCCGCACGGTCGACTCGTTCACCGCGAAACCGCTGCCCGACGTGCGCGGCGGCACCAGCTGGTCCGACCATCTCGTCGCCGCCCAACGGCACCTGCTCTCGGTCAACCACGCCGAAGGGCAGACCTACCTGGGCGTCACCTTCGCGCGGCGCTCGCTGGGCGACACGTTCTCCGAGCGCATCCTGCGCATCTTCGGGCGCGGCACGTCGGACAGCGAAAGGCGCAAGCTCGGCCGTACGGTCGAGCAGTTCGACGAAGTTCTCAACGCGTTCGGCATGCGCGGGCGCCGGGTCACCCCGCAGGAGCTGGAATGGCTGCTGTTCCGCTCGGTCGCGCTGTGCATGTCGCCGCCCGGGCCGCTCTCGCCCGTCACCAACGGGCAGTGGGACACCGGTGATCTGCTGGCACTGACCGAGCAGGTGGAGCGCTACCGTACGCCGTACGGCTCCACGGTGAAGCTGGTCAACCGCATGACCGGCGAGGAAAGGCACGTGGCGGTGCTGTCCGTCGGCCGCATGGAGCCGCTGGAGATCCCCGAGAAGCACGAGCCGTGGCTGCACTTCCACGAGCGGCTGCCGTGGCCCATGGAGATCTCCTCGCGCATCGACATCCTCGGCTCCGGCAGCTCGTTCAAGAACCTCGAGCACCGGCTCCGCATGATCCGGTCGCAGCAGCTCGACTACGCCGAGCACGGCATCGACGCCCCGCCCGAACTGGAGCGCCTGGCCAAGCGCGCCCTGGTCATCGGCGACGAGATGACCACCGGCCTGCCGGTCGAGTCGGCCCGCGCGCACGGCTGGCACCGCATCGCGGTCGGCGGCGCCACCCGTGAGGAATGCCTGGAACGGGCCCGGCGGCTCATCCAGCTCTACTCGCGCGAGATGCGGATCTCGCTGCAGCACCCGAAGAACCAGGACCAGCTGGCCCGCGAGTTCATCCCGGGCGAGCCGATCGCCAACACCGGCTACGTCCGCCGGATGCCGGTGAAGCTGCTGGCGGCGGCCCTGCCGCAGGCGGCGTCCACGGTCGGCGACCGGCGAGGCGACCTGATCGGGCGTACGGCGGGCACCTGCCGGCGGCCGGTCTTCCTCGACCTGCACTTCCCGATGGAGGTGCGGGAACGTTCCGGCCTCGGCGTGTTCGTGGCCGAGCCCGGCGGTGGAAAGTCGACGCTGATGGGTGCGCTCGGCTATCTGAACGCCCGCCGCGGCGTCCAGGTGACCCTGCTCGACCCGTCCGGCCCGCTGGCCCGGCTGTGCCAGATGCCGGAGTTGCGGCCGTACTCGCGGGTGCTCAACCTGACCGGTTCTGAACAGGGCACGCTGGCGCCGTACGCGCTGATTCCGACACCGGTGCGCTCGGAGTTCGCGACCGGGCCGGGCGGCGACCGCGAGTTCGAGATCGCGGTCTCCAACGCCCGGGCCGAACGCCGCATGCTGGTCCAGGACATCTGCTCGATGCTGGTGCCGCCGCAGGTGGCCAAGGAGGCGTCGACGGCGACGCTGCTGCGGCACGCGGTACGGCAGGTGCCGGCCGAGGAGACGTCCACCCTCGACGACGTGGTCCGCACCCTGCAGAACCTGGACAACGACGAGGGCAAGGAACTGGCCAACCTGCTGCTCGACACGGCGGAGATGCCGCTGGCGCTGCTGTTCTTCGGCTCGCCGCCACAACACCTGTTGGGCGCGGACGCGGCGCTGACGGTCATCACGATGGCCGGCCTGCGCCTGCCCGACCTGAAGATCGAACGCGAGTACTGGTCGGCCGAGGAGTCGCTGGCCCTGCCGATGCTGCACACGGCGCACCGCTTGGCGGTCCGCCGCTGCTACGGCGGGTCGATGTCGTCCCGCAAGATGGTGGGCCTGGACGAGGCGCACTTCATGGAGGGTTGGCGGTCGGGCCGTTCGTTCCTCGTACGCCTGGCCCGTGACTCCCGGAAGTGGAACCTGGCGGCGCTGGTGGCCTCGCAGAACCCGCGCGACATCCTGGGCCTGGACGTGCAGAACCTGGTGTCGACGGTCTTCGTGGGCCGCATCGCGGAGGACCAGGAGATCGCCTCGGAGGCGCTGCGCCTGCTCCGGGTGCCGGTGCACGACGGCTACGAGGCGACGCTAGCCTCCTTGTCGCAAGTGGACACTTCGTCGTCGACGCGACTGGGTTTCCGCGAGTTCGTGATGCGTGACGTGGACGGGCGCGTGCAGAAGGTCCGGGTCGACGTGTCGTACGTCGAGGGCTTGCTCGAACACCTGGACACGACACCGACGGCCGCAAAGGCACCACCGACGGCCATTCCGATGTCGCCGTCCGACCTGGAGGCTTGAGATGGTGCGGCGGGGATTGGCGCTGCTGCTGACGATGTTCGTCATCGTCACAGCGTCGATCGTCTGGGCGGTGGCCCCACCGGCAGCCTCAGCCGCTCCGGCCGGCTTGCCAGCAAAGGCCCCAGGCGGCGCCTGCAGCGTCGAGGAATGGCAAAGAGACATCCCCGGCTGCGTCGACCGGCTCACCGGCGAGATCTCAGAATCGGCTGAGTGCCAGAAGCCACCGACGCCGAGCACCCCCGACTCGGGACTCGCCGGATGGTTCGCCGAGCGTCCGGCATCGTCGACCAAGCCCGGACCTCAGGGCATCTACAGCAGGTACGGCTATGCGGGTTACAGCTACACAACATACGACCTGGACAGTGGCTGTGCGTCGACACTCATCGATCCGGACTACAAGTTCGAGACGACAGTGGCCAACGGCGAGTTCATGATCGCCACTGCAATCATCGGAGCATCGAACGCTCTGCGCGAAAGGGCTTGGAACCCGGCGTCGATGTGGGGCTGGGCTGACCCGCTGGTCGACCAGGCCACCAAGGCCGTATACGAGAAGGTCTTCAGCGTCTTCGGAGTCATAACTCTTGCCGTCGTCGGTATCTACCTGATCTGGCGCTCACGCCAGGCTGAGATGGGCGCCGCGACGACCACCGCAGGCTGGGCGATACTCGTAATGGTCGCTGTAACAGCGATCGCCGCCTGGCCCGTCAAGTCCGCCAATATAGCGGACCAAAGCCTCATTTCTACTCTGAGCGTCGTCCATGACGCGGTCGGACCACGCGCCCAAGACACTCCAGCTAATCAGTGTGACGATCCGACGCCCGGTGCATGCGATGACAACCGCCCGCCCGCCGTCCGGGCCAGCGACACGGTCACCGACACGATGCTCTATCGCAACTGGTTGAGGGGCCTGCTCGGCTCCGCTGACAGCGAGACTGCGAAGAAGTACGGCATGGCGCTTTACGACGCGCGATCGCTGTCCTGGAGCGATGCTCAGCGTCTCCGCTCCAACCCGGCTGACCGGGAGCCCACGATTGCGGCGAAGAACGAGCAGTGGAAACGGGTTGCCGAGCAAATCAAAAGGGAAGACCCCGAAGCGTACGGTTATCTGCAGGGCGTCAACGGCATCGACCGCATCGGCGCCGGCTTCATCGCGATGCTGGCAGCAATCATGTTCGCGATGTTCGACCTCACGGCTTCGGTTCTGGTACTACTGGGCTTCCTTGTATTCCGTTGGGCGGTGATTGCCGCACCCATTCTCGGCACTGTCGGCCTTCTCCGACCCGCGAGCGCGGGCATCAAGCGGCTCGGTAACGCCGTCGTGGCAGCAGTGTTCAACATCCTCATCTTCGGCACGGGTGCCGCGATCTACCTTTTCGCCGTCGACATGATCATGAGCACGGTAAGTCTTCCCGGTTGGTTGCAAGTCATGCTGGTTTGGCTGTGTGGCGTCGCAGGCTGGCTGCTTCTCCGTCCTTACCGCCGCGTCACGCAACTCGGCGGTAAGGACGGGGCCCGCACGATAGCCACGGGCTCTTGGACCCGAAACTTCTTCCGTGACATGCGGGAAGCGGCGAAGACCGAAGCTGCGGATGGAGACAAAGGTCAGGTCATCACCAAGGGCGGCCGCACCGTGTACGTCGATCAAGGCAATCTACGGCCGGAGGCTCGCCTCGAGGACCCCGCTCATTCGGCGGCCAGCCGGGGTGATCTTGCTCCAGTGACCGCCGGCTCCGGAACGCGGAGTGGCGGTCCAACGCGCCCGGACGGTACCGAATCGGTCCGAGACGTCGCTGAGGCACCCCAGCCCGAGAGGAACGAAACCGGCAGGAGAGAAAAGGCCACTACCGCCTCCCGGGCCCAGTCGGCCGCCAGTTGGACGGAGCCGGACGAGCCTGAGCGTCCCGCGTCCTTCACGATCTACCGGCCGGAGACCGGCACTAGCACGCCCGAGCCGGTGCCGCCGGTCAGCCCACGGGTGCGCTCCGAGGCGAAGTGATTACATGCCCCGCTCATTTGAACTCGGCCTGAATCGGATCTTCCGGTCGCGATGGGGCGTCGCCATTGTCATCGCGGTTATTGTGCTTGCGGTTGTGGCACTCGGCCGCTTGTTCGCCGGCGAGGGCTCGTCGCAGCCGCCGTTGGACGCAGGCTCGCCCGCACCCGCGATTAGTGTCGATCCGGCCGAGGACGACAGCGTCATCGACACCGCGCCACCACCGCGCCCGTCCACCAGTCCGGGTCGGGCTCAGCCCGAGGCCGTCGCTTATGCCTTCGCGTCGGCCTGGGCCGACCATCAGAACATCACACCGAAGGCTTGGCACGATCAGTTGCTGCCGAACGCCACCAAAAAGCTCGCCAGCGAGCTCTCCGGCGTAGACCCGGTCAGTGTGCCGGCCGATCGGGTAGTGGGGCGGCCGAGCCTTGTGCCAGTGAGTGCCGCTGTGGTGAAAGCGATCGTCACCATGGACTCGGGCAAGCTCAGCCTTCGGCTGATCTCCCAGGACGGCCACTGGCTCGTAGACGGCATTGACTGGGACTCGGCGTGAGCATTCCGCGGCGACGGAAAATCGTTCTTCTCATCGCCTTGGGGGCAACGCTTGTTCTGCTGTGCTGTGGCGGCAGTATCACGGCGCTGCTGTTCGGCGGGGTCACCGACGAGGGCAGCAAGCTCAACCTCGCCATGGGCTGCGGAAAGGGTGGACCGGTCGACCCTGATTCCAAGCTTCCGCGCATACGGCCGTACGGCACCACTCAGATGCGCAACGCGGCCATTATCATCAACGTGGGGGCTGACCTGAAGATGCCTCCGCGGGCCTGGGTCATCGCCATCGCGACCGCCATGCAGGAATCGAATCTCACTAATCTCGGCAACCTCGGCGCACGGAACGACCACGACTCGCTGGGTCTTTTCCAGCAGCGGCCCAGCACCGGCTGGGGATCGCCGAAACAGGTCATGGACCCGGCCTACGCGGCGACAAAGTTCTACCAAAAGCTCAAGACCGTTCCCGACTGGGAGCAGATAGCGCTTACTGAGGCCGCACAGAAGGTGCAAATCAGCGCATACCCCGACGCTTACGCCAAGCACGAACCACTCGCGACCCAGATCGTGAACCAACTAGCTGACGGCGCAGCGAACGCGGTGGGTGGCTCGATCGCCATGGTTTGCGCCGCCTCTGGTCAGATTGCCGCGTCCGGCTGGACCATCCCGCTCAGCGCGGTCGTCGGATCTGGCTTCCGCACCGCGTCGCGCCCCAATCACCAGGGCGTGGACCTAATCATCGGGCGGTACACGCCGATTGCCGCTGTGGCGACCGGCGTCGTCTCGAAGGTGAAATGCGACGAAGACCATAGTGGACGTCAGACCTGCAACAAAGACGGCTACCCCGGTAAGGGCGGGTGTGGCTGGATGGTGGAGATCCAGCACGCGGGGAACGTCATGACAAGGTACTGCCACATGGTGCAACGGCCATTCGTGAAGGAGGGGCAAGAGGTGACGGCGGGCGAAATCATCGGTCGTGTCGGCACCAGCGGCAACTCCTCAGGCCCTCACCTGCACTTCGAAGTACACCTGAACAACGACCGGTCGAGCGCGGGCGCTATCGACCCCGTAACGTTCATGAGAACGCAGGGAGCGCCGCTGGGAGGTGCGGGATGATCGGCGGACCGATGCCCGACCCTTTTGCCATGCCCGACGGCTCGCTGGAAACGCCGCGCCCCATCGTGCCCACACCCGCGGCTATGAGCGGATCGCTTCGGGGCCGTCGCGTCCTGATCGGGCTACCCGGCCATGGGTGGCGCGGGGACCTGCGGTCGGACGAGAAGGTCGTGCAGGGCAGCCGGACGTACATCCCGGTCATGCAGGAGGGCGAGTGGTATCGCGCCGAGTCCGAGCAGACCGAGGTCTTCGCGCCCTTGGTTCCGGTCGAACGCGTGTGGGTCGAGGATTACGGTATTAGCGGGCTGGCGTCGACTGCCGGGGATGTGACGTCGAGGTTGGTCTCCCTCGACGAGCCGTCCCGACGGGAACCGATCAAGGCCTTAGATTCGGCTCGCCTCACTGGTCTGAGGGTGGTACGGATGCTCGACTCGGGCGAGGAACAGCGCGACCTCAGAGCCGTCACCGAAATGCACACCAATAATGACGGCGACGTCTGCGTCCGAGTGGCTCACGAAGTGGAGTGGTACCGCTGGGCTTGGAGCGGTCGAGCCCCACGGACCGCAGAGGTTCCCGTTCACCTTTTGTGGCTCGAGTAGATTCACCCAACCTTGGAGGCGGCGCATACCCGCCATCCATCCTCGTCAAGCAAGCTGAACGACCACGATTCGGTTCGACTGCTTACCTGCCTACCATTGGCGGAACCTTGAATAAGAAGATCAACCTCCACTTTCTTGCTGCGGCCTTCGCCCGATACGGTTAAGGACTCCCAAGTGGCGGTGACCGAGGTACCGAACTTCCGCTCGCGTTCGACCATCTCTGCCCGAAGGGCCGCAAGGACCTCAAGACGGGCGCCACTCTTGCATGTGTAGAGAGCCGCTTCGTCGTCACTACGGTCATTCAGATAGCCACGGATAAAACTCGATGTCACTTGGTCGGGGGAGGCGCGGTCGATTTCTGTTTCTTTGTCGTAGAGAAGGACGGCCACGCCTATGCCGCCCAGGCAGAGCAGGGTGACGACACCAACGGCTATTGCTAGCCACAAGCGTCGGCGGGGGTTGCGAGGGCTCTTGGGCTTCTCGGCGGGCTCGGGTATGACTCCCCCTGCTGGCGGCTCGGGTGGCGGCGTGGCTCCGGCTGAGGGCTCCTGCGACTGCACACATACGACAGTAGTGCCTCGTCACCCGTAACCGCCCTCTTGGCTACCCAGGGGCACAAGCTTCGCGACTCGGGCAGAGACGGTGTACCGGGAACGCGATGGCTGGGTTGCTCTGGGATAAGTTTTATCCGCACACACAGGAGGTGAGAGCGGTGTCTGATCCGGCTTCGCGGGTCCATCAGGCTGCCGCTTTGCACCGGCAGGCGGCTGCTGTGGCTGATGCCGCCACGGCTGTCCTCGATGGGGACGGGGGGATGACGCCCGATCCGCTCGAGCAGCATCGGCTTGTCGAGGAGCTTCGGGTTGCCGCGGCTGCCCTCGCGCCGGGGTGGCTGGGGGCGCCGCTCGAGGCTCAGTCGCTCAACACGCCGCTCGGTGGCGTCTATCCTCCTCAGTTTGTTCGGCTCGGTGCCGCTCAGCCGCTTGACGACGCTCAGTTTCCCGCCCTTGTTCCTCTTCTCGGCACCGGGCATCTCACTGTCGACGCCACCGCCACCGACTCCCGGGTTTTCGGTCTTCTGCGGTCTCTGCTCGTTCGCCTTCTCGCTGCCGCCCCGGCCGGGTCTCTTCTGGTGCGGGCCGTCGACGGGGTCGGGGCCGGCGAGGTTTTCGCGCCTTTTGCCGGGCTCCGGGATGCGGGGCTGATGTCTCCTCCGGCCACCGACCGGCAGGGGCTGCGGGATGTGCTCGCCGAGGCCGAGAAATGGCTGCGACCGGGCCGTGGGGTCGCCCCGCGCCGGAGCCGCCGGGACCGGATGATGCTTGTTGTCATCGCCAGTCTGCCTGAGCTGACCGAGGGTGAGGAGCTGCGCCGGATCGCCGCGCTCGCTCAGCAGGGGCCCGATTCAGGGCTTCATCTCATTGTGGCCGGGTGGCCGCCGCCTCCGCTGACCGCCGAGACCACTCAGGCGCCTCTACCCCGTACGACAATGGTCTCCGTCCGTAATCCCTATGCCGTCATCGGTGATCCGCCCGGCGCCACCTACGGGTCGATTCCCAGCGTCTCCTGGCTGAACGCCCCCGTGTTCCTCGACGAGGACCCGCCGCCTCATCTTGTGGAGGCCGTCTGCCGGGAGCTGGCCGCCCATTCGGCCGCCGCCTCGCATGTCACCCTCGCCGATCTGCTGCCCGAGCCGGGTGAGCGGCTGTGGGCCGGTGATGCCGCCGAGGGGCTGAGCACCGTGGTCGGCCACGACGGGGAGACGCCGCTGGTCCTACGGTTCAACGATCTCACTCCGCACTGGATGGTCGGCGGCCGTTCCGGCGCCGGCAAGACCGCCTTCCTGGTGAACGTTCTCTACGGGCTCGGCGCCCGGTACAGCCCGGCCGAGCTTTCGCTCTTCCTGCTCGACTTCAAGGAGGGCGTGACCTTCGCCGAGTTCGTGCCGACCCGCCGCGACCGCACCTGGCTGCCGCACGCCCGGGCCGTCGGTGTCGAGGCGGACCGGGAGTACGGGCTGGCCGTGCTTCGGGAGCTCGACGCCGAGCTGACCCGGCGCTCGGCGGCTTTCGAACGGGCCGGCGTGTCCAAGTTCTCGGAGCTGGAGGCGGAGAAGCTGCCGCGCGTCCTCTGCGTCATCGACGAGTTCCCGGTGCTTCTCGCGAGCGCCGACCCGGTGGCGACCGAGGCCGCCGCCCTGCTCGACGCGCTGACTCGCCGGGGCCGTTCGTGCGGTATCCATCTGATCCTGGCCAGCCAGAACGTTCAGGTGCACGGCCCGCGGGACTTCTTCGGCCAGTTCCCGGTGCGCATCGCCCTGCCCGGCGGCGGCGACGTTCTCGAGCCGGCCAACGATTCCGCGGCCGGCCTGCCGCTGGGTACCGCCGTGGTCAACACGGCCGGTGGCCTCGGCGGTCCTCGCGGCGCGACCCGCGGTCATGAGCGGGTGGTCCGCTTCCCCGACCCGCACGCCGACGAGGAACTGCTCAGCGACCTGCGGCACCGGCTGTGGGGTGCCCGTGATCCCGAGGCGCAGCCGCCGCGCGTCTTCGCCGGCTACGCGGCGCAGCATCTCGCCGACGATCCCACCTACCGGGCCGCCCTGGCCGGGCGTGCGGTGCGGCCCACCGCGCTGGTCGGCCGGGCGCTCGACGTCAATCTCTCCACCGCCGCGTTCCCGCTGGACGCCTCGCCGGGACGCCATCTGGCCATTTTCGGTACGCAGGCGGCCGGCTCGGAGGTGCTCGACGCGGCCGCCCGTAGTGTGGCGGCCTGCCACCCACCCCGTACCACCCGGTTTGTCATCGCCTCGCTGGTCGCCGAGGGTGACCGGCTCGCCGAGGCCCTCGCCGCCGAGATCGGGCATCGGCAGGAGGTCGTGATGGTGGACGCGGCCGGTCTGGCCGCCGAGCTCGACCCGAACCGGCCGGGCTACCGGGTGGTCTTCGGCATGGACGCGACGCCGCTCAACGGTTTGCCGGGCCTGCGGGACCTGCTGCGGGACGGGCCCGGCCAGGGTGCGCATCTGCTCTCCTGGTGGCGTGATCCGCGCCGGCTGGGCGACGAGGCGCAGGACGTCGCCGGCCTGCTCTTCCTGAACGTACCCGCGGCCGAGGTGGCGGCGATGGTGGGTCGGCCGCTGGAGTGGCAGCCGCGCCCCAACCGCGCTCTGCTGCACGACCGGCACGCCGACCGCACGGTGACTCTCGTGCCCTTCCTCGAGCCGGACCGGGAGGAGTCGTGACCGACCAGCAGACCAACGCGATCCCGGCCCAGGCGACCCCTCCGGCGCCGGGCCCGTGGGCCGACTACCTGGCCGCCGCGCAACGGCTCGACGCGGTTCGCCGTGCGGCCAGCTCGAGCTCGGGCGAGCATCAGGCCGCGGCCACGGCCGCGAGTCAGGAGCTTTCGGCCGTACGATCCCAGCTCGCTCACCAGGAAGCGCGTCTGGGCGCGGAGTTCGGCGTACCCGTGACCGAACTCAGACCGACCCGGGCCGACCTGGACGTGGCCGCTCAGGCCGTGGCCGGCGGTCCCGGCGCGGCCCTGGCCGCGCTGCAACAGGCCCGCCGGACCGCGGAGACCGCTGAGGCCCTGCTGACGGGTCCGGCGCCGGGCCGGCCGTGGCGGCCGTGGACGCGCAACCTGCTGGTGTACGGGCCGTTCGCGGTGGTGGTGCTGATCGTGCAGATCGCGCTGTACCTGGTGGCCTCGCCGGGTTCGGTGCCGACCTACGCCCTGTTGTGCGGCCTGAGCATGCCGTTGGTGGCGTTCGGGCTGGGCTGGGCGACGATCGGCTTCGTGTGGGGCGGCGGCCAGGAGAGCGTCGACCGCACCCCGATCGTCGGCGCGATCGCCTGCCTGACCCCGGTCCTGCTGACGTGCATGGGCGTCGGGCTGGCGTCGTTCTTCAACTGAACCAACCCGGCACGTCGACCGGGAAGGTCGGGCCGGACACGACCGTCCGCAGCGACGATTCGATCAGCTCGACCCGCTCGGCGCCCAGCTCGGTGACCCAGCGGGCCCGCAGCAGGTCGAAGATCTCGGCCGACTGGGTCAGCGAGTCGAGGCCGCGCGGGGTGAGCCGGATCAGCTTGCGCCGGGCGTCGGCCGGGTCGTCGAACCGTTCGACGTAGCCGAGCGCCGCCAGCCGGTCGACGGTCTTGCCGGCGGCCTGTTTGGAGACGCCCAGGCGGCGCCCGATGTCGCTGGCCGAGGCGCCGCGTGACCCGATCGCCTGCATGGCGAAGCCGTAGGCGGGGCGCACGTCGGGGTGGCCACGCCGGGCCAGTTCGGCGTGCAGCTCGTCGATCAGCGTGCGGAAGCCGGCGAACAGCAGCAGCGGCAGCTCGTAGCCCTCAGCCATTGGCAAACTCGACAACCTGGTTTACGGTTTGGACAACCACGTTGTCGATCCTACGGGAGTCCACGATGTTCGCTCAGCACACCCTCGAATCCGCTCCCCCCGCGTCCCGGCCCTTGATGGAATCCCTTCCAGGTCCCCTGCCGGCCGTGGTGGGACGGCTCGCCGAGTCACCGGAGATGCTCGGCGGATTCCTGCACGCCAGCCACCTCTTCGAGGCGAGCACGCTCGACCCGCTCGCCCGGGAGGTGGTGGTCATGACCATCGCAGCCCGCAACGACTGCGGGATCTGCCTCGCCATGCACACCGGCCGGCTGCGGAAGCTGAACGCCGCCTCGGAGCTCATCACGGCGCTACGGGAGCAGCGTGCCTTGGCCGACCCGCGGCTGGAGGCGCTGCGGGTCTTCACGCTGGAGGTGCTCGCTACGGCCGGGGACACTCCGGTCGACGGCTTCCTCGCGGCCGGTTACACCCGGCGCAACGCGCTCGAGGTGGTGCTGGGCATCGGGACGTACACGATGTCGACCCTGGCCAACCGGATGGTCGGCGCGCGTTGATCAGCGCGCGTTGATCAGGGCCATGGCCTCGGCCCGGATCTTGGCGTCGGTCTGGAAGGCGCCGCGGACGGCCGAGGTGACAGTGCGGGCGCCGACCTTGCGGATGCCGCGCATCTCCATGCACAGGTGCTCGCACTCGAGGACGACTATCGCGCCGCGGGATTCGAGCTTCTCCATCAGCAGATCGGCTATCTGCGACGTGAGGCGCTCCTGCACCTGCGGGCGCCGGGCGTAGACCTCGACCAGGCGGGCCAGCTTGGAGAGACCGGTGATCCGGCCGTGCGTGCCGGGGACGTAGCCGATGTGGGCCACGCCCTTGAAGGGGAGCAGGTGGTGCTCGCACATGCTCATCACTTCGATGTCGCGTACCAGCACCAGCTCTTCGTGGTCGGCCTCGAAGGTGGTCTTCAGAACCTGGGCCGGGTCGACGCGCAGGCCGGCGAAGAGCTCGGCGTAGGCGCGGGCGACCCGGGCCGGGGTGCGCTCCAGCCCGTCCCGGTCCGGGTCCTCACCGATCGCGATGAGGATTTCCCGGACCGCCTTCTCGATCCGCCCGAGGTCGACGGACTGCTCGACCGGAGCACCGGTGAGCTTTCCGTCGACCAGGCGGGCGGCGAGATAGTCGAGGGCGTCGTCGTCGCTGATCAGTTGCTGCTTTCCGGAGCGCTGCCGTTCGGGTTGGAACCGATGGCAGCCTGGCCGTCAGCCACGGCCTGGGCCTTGAGCTTCTCGCGCTCGGCGGGGGTGAGCACCGGCGGCGCCTCGGACGGCATGCGCTTGCCGAAGCCGTTGAACGGCGACATCGGCGGGCGCTTGACGACCCGGGCACAGATGCGGTCCATGTCCTCGCGGGTGATGGTCTCTTTCTCCATCAGCTCGAGGACCATGCTGTCGAGCACGTCGCGGTACTCGACCAGGATCTCCCACGCCTCGTCGTGCGCCAGCTCGATGAGCGCGCGCACCTCGGCGTCGATGTCGGCCGCGACCGAGTCGGAGTAGTCCCGCTCGTGGCCCATGTTGCGGCCCATGAACGGCTCGTCGCCGCTCGTGCCGTACTTGACCGCGCCCAGCTTGGAGCTCATGCCGTACTGCGTGACCATGGCCCGGGCCAGGCCAGACGCCTTCTCGATGTCGTTGCCGGCGCCGGTGGTGGGCTCGTGGAAGACGAGCTCCTCGGCGGCCCGGCCACCCAGCGCGTAGGCCAGGGTGTCGATCATCTCGGCGCGGGTCTGCGTGTACTTGTCCTCGGTCGGCAGCACCAGCGTGTGACCCAGCGAGCGGCCACGCGGAAGGATCGTCACCTTGTGCACGGGGGCGGAGTGCGGGAGCGCGTACGCCACCAGCGCGTGACCACCCTCGTGGTAGGCGGTGATCTTCTTCTCGTTGTCGCTCATCGCCCGGGTGCGCCGCTCGGGACCGGCGATGACCCGGTCGATCGACTCCTCGAGGAACTCGTTGGAGATCGCCCGCTTCTCGTTACGGGCGGTCAGCAGCGCGGCCTCGTTGATGACGTTGGCCAGGTCGGCGCCGGAGAAGCCGGGCGTACGACGGGCGACCGAGTCGAGGTCGACGTCGGGCGTGAACGGCTTGCCCTTGGCGTGCACGCGGAGGATCTGCTTGCGGCCCTCCATGTCCGGGTTGTCGACGGCGATCTGCCTGTCGAAACGGCCGGGACGCAGCAGCGCCGGGTCGAGGATGTCGGGCCGGTTGGTGGCCGCGATCAGGATGACCCCGCCCTTGGTGTCGAAGCCGTCCATCTCGACGAGCAGCTGGTTGAGCGTCTGCTCGCGCTCGTCGTGACCGCCGCCCATGCCGGCGCCGCGGTGACGGCCGACCGCGTCGATCTCGTCGACGAATACGATCGCCGGCGCGTTCGACTTGGCCTGCTCGAACAGGTCGCGGACACGGCTGGCGCCGACACCGACGAACATCTCGACGAAGTCCGAACCGGAGATCGAGTAGAACGGCACACCGGCCTCGCCGGCAACCGCGCGGGCCAGCAGCGTCTTACCCGTTCCGGGCGGGCCGAACAGCAGCACGCCCTTCGGGATCTTGGCGCCGAGGGCCTGGTACTTCGCCGGGTTCTGGAGGAAGTCCTTGATCTCGTGGAGCTCCTGGACCGCTTCCTCGGCGCCGGCGACGTCGGCGAAGGTGGTCTTCGGCGTGTCCTTGGTGATCATCTTCGCCTTGGACTTGCCGAAGTTGAGCACCCGCGAGCCGCCACCCTGCATCTGCGACATGAACAGCAGCAGCAGGATCACCAGGATGGCGATCGGCAGCAGGTTGATCAGCAGACTGAAGAGGATGTTGTCGCCCGAGACCGTGGCGTCGACCGTGCCGGTGATCCGGCCCGCGGTCTTGGCCTCGTTGACCTCGTTCCAGATCGTCTGGGTGACCTCGTACGGGTACTGGGTCTCGATTTTGTCAGTGGTCTTGCCATCGAATCGTTCCGGCGAGGCGAGGTCGATCTGGAGCGTCTGCTCCTTGTCCTTCTGGACGACCTTCTTGATGCCGGGCTGATTGAGGCGCTCGAGCGCCACCGAGGTATCTACGCGCTGGTAGCTCGGACCACTGGTGAAGAACGAGCTCAGCGCAATCACGCCGATGATCACCAGAATGATCCAGACCACCGGGCGGCGGAAGAAACGCGTACGTTCCATACTGTTGTCGGGCGCCAAGCGCCCGGACCCTCCTGATCGGCGTCCTGGTCACCTCAACGGTGCCGCCCACGGCGGCTGCCGGAGCGATACCCCGCCTGATGACGGTGAATCATCCCGGCCCTCCAGCGCTTGTGACACCGCGCCTTCGGTCACTCGACGGTACACCGTGGGTGCCGGTTGCGAACCCGTGAGCCCGCTGGCCGGACACCTCCCGGCCCCCGCCCGTTCAGCGAGGTTTCGGAGCAAAACCGCCCATAAGGACGGATTTCTGAGAAGAGGCTGAGAAACGGTTCAGCTACGGGCGTAGACCTCGGGCCGCAGCACACCGACG
Organism: Actinoplanes sp. NPDC048796; assembly: GCF_040650035.1. NCBI lineage: Bacteria > Bacillati > Actinomycetota > Actinomycetes > Micromonosporales > Micromonosporaceae > Actinoplanes > Actinoplanes sp. NPDC048796. The sequence continues at coordinate 440,934 of NZ_JBEZGO010000003.1, forward strand.
TACGGCAACTCGCGGTAGCGCTCGGCGAAGTCCAGACCGTAACCGACGACGAACTCGTTCGGGATGTCGAACCCCACGTACTTCACCGGGACCTGGACCTTGACCGCATCCGGCTTACGGAACAGGGCGACCACCTCGACGCTCGCGGCCGAGCGCGACTGGAGGTATTTCATCAGCCACGACAGCGTGAGACCGGAGTCGACGATGTCCTCGACCACGACCACGTGCCGGCCGGTGATGTCCCGGTCCAGGTCCTTGAGGATGCGCACGACCCCGGAGGTCGTGGTGCCCTGCCCGTAGGAGGAGACCGCCATGAACTCCATCTCGGTGGAGGGCCCGTGGTGGCCGAGCGCCCGCGCGAAGTCGGCCATGAACATGACCGCCCCCTTGAGCACGCAGACGAGCAGGATGCCGCCCTCCGCGTCCGCGTGGTCCGCGGAGACCTGCTTCGCCAACTCGTCGATCTTTTCCCGGATCTGCTCCTCAGAGATGATCACGTGGTCGATGTCGGCGTCGTACCAGGAGCCATCAGCCATGGCACCAGCGTGCCGCATGAAGGTTGCCGCCCGCCGCACGGGGCGGCGATCAAGTCGGACGGAACCCAAGGAAAACACCCAGTTCGGGTCGCTAGGACCGGCGAATCGGACATGCCGAGTGACCACTCTCACAGAGCGTCAGGGCACTCGAACGAGTGCTCCGCGGTCGCGAGCCACCCGAATGCCGCCGGGAAGGTGCACCGGACCCTGCCCGCGCCAGGCGGTGACGAGCGCGTCGAGCGCCTCCACATGCCGATGCGACAGCGCCCCGCCGGGCGCACCGAGCCGCAGCGCCCAGGAGTGCAGCACGCGTTTCCGGATCGCCGGCATCAGCGCCGCCAGCGCATCAACGGCCATATCGTCGGAAAAATCCGCAGCAATGGCGTCGAGCGCTTCGTTGTCCTGCCCGATTTGACCGGCGGATCGCGCGAGGTTGGCCACCACGGCCGGCCCCAGGGCCTCGACCAGCGCCGGAAGGGCGGCCCCACGCACCCGTGACCGCGCGTACGCCGGGTCCGAATTGTGCGGGTCCTCCCAAGGGGCCAGACCCAAAGCCGCGCACGCTTTCCGGGTATCGCTCCGCGCCACGTCCAGCAACGGCCGCAGGAAGATCCCCTTCACGGCCGGCATCCCCGACAACCCGCGCGGCCCGGCCCCCCGGGCCAGCGCCAGAAGAACAGTCTCAGCCTGGTCGTCCCGCGTGTGCCCCAGCAGCACCGCCACCGCGTCGTGCCGCCGAGCCGCCTCGGTCAGCGCCTCGTATCGCGCCGTCCGCGCCGCCGCCTCGGGCCCACCCGTCCGCCCCGCGACCGACACGGTAGCGATCTCGGCGGGAACAAATCCGGATTTTTCGGCCCACAACCGGACATCAGCGGCACGGGCGGCCGACCCGTCCTGCAGACCGTGATCAACAGTCACCAAGCCCACCTGGCGCCCGACGAAACGGGCCGCGGAAGCCAGAGCCAGCGAATCCGCCCCACCCGAGCAGGCCACGAGGACCAGCCCGTCGGCCGGCAGGGCCCGCCGCACGGCGAGCCGCACCGCCGCCACCGAGGGCGGAATCCGCGCCACCTACCCCCCGATCGCCGGCTGCGGGCCGTGCACACGGGTCACCCACGCGTCCGGGTCGCCCAGCTCGTCGAGCCGGGGCAGGGTCAGCGGCGAGTCGAAGATCTTGTTGAAGCCGTCCATGCCGACCCGCTCGACCACACCGTGCACGAACTTGCGGCCCTCCGCGTACTGCCGCATCTTGACCTCGATGCCGAGCAGCCGGCGGATTGCCTTCTCCAGCGGGTTGCCGCTCTCGCGGCGGCGGTTGAACTTGGCCCGGATCGACTCGACGCTCGGGATGACGTCCGGCCCGACGCCGTCCATCACGAACTCGGCGTGCCCCTCGAGCAGGGTCATCAGGGCGGTCAGCCGGTCGAGCACCGCTTTCTGCCCCGGGGTCTGCACGATGTCGAGCACCGAGGAACGCGACTCGGGGTCGCGCAGCGCGTCGGACAGGGTGGCCACGCCGCGGCGCATGCGCTCGAGGATGTGCTCGGTGCTCTGCGACGCGTCGACGAAGGCCTGCACCTCACCCAGGAAGTACCCCCGCATCCACGGCACGGCCGTGAACTGGGTGCGGTGGGTGACCTCGTGCAGGCAGACCCAGAGCCGGAAGTCGCGCGGGTCGGCGCCCAGCTTGCGCTCCACCTCGACGATGTTCGGCGCGTTCAGCAGCAGCTGGCCCGGGTTGCCGGAGAACACCTCGTACTGCCCCAGGACCCGCCCGGAGAGGTAGGCCAGGATCGTGCCGGCCTGCACGCCGGTCACCCGCGAGCCGATCGCGTCGGCCAGCCCGCCCGGCTGCTTGTCGCCGGAGAGGCGGGTGACCAGCGGAATGATCACCTGTTTGAGGCCCTCGATGTTCGTCGCCGCCCAGTCCTTGCGGTCGACGACCCGTACCGGAGGAACCTCGACCTGCGACGTCAGCCCCGTGTACGCCGCGACGTGCCCGGCCGCCTCGTCGGTGAGCGCCCGCAGCTCGGAGACCACCGCCATCGCGTCGTCGTAGGAGACCGCGGGCCCGGATTTCGACAGCGCGCCAGCGGTCGCGGCGGCCAGATCCCAATCAACGAACTGCGCCATGCACCCCACCGTACCCGCGCATTTCCAGCCTTCACCTCAGGTGAATCCCCGAGATCAGCACCCACAAGTAACTAGGCGAGCCGGCACCCGGTCCAACGCCGCCCGCGCGGTCACCGCGTTCCCCGAGCCACTGGCCATGATCGCGAAGGCCAGCAGCCGCCCCTCCCGGGTGGTGACCACTCCGGCCATCGTGTTGACCCCGCTCAGGGTGCCGGTCTTGGCCCGTACGACCCCTTGCCCGATCTGATTGGTCTTGGGCGCCACGAAGCGCTTCGTCAGCGTCCCCGACCACCCCGCGACCGGCAGCCCCCCGAAGAGGCTGCTCAGTGCCGGTTGCTGCCCGCTCGCGGCGAGCGAGAGCAACTGGGTCAGCATCGTCGGGCTGATCCCGTTGTTCCGGGAGAGCCCGCTCGCGTCGTACAGATCGGCCTCCTCCCCCGGAAGCCCCAGGTCGGTCAGCTTCTTCACGATGGCGTCGGTGGCGCCGTCGAAGGTCGCCGGCCGCCCCGCCGCGAGCGCCACCTGCCGCCCGAGCACGTCGGCCATGGTGTTGTCGCTCTGCTCCAGCATCCAGTCGGTGAGCTGCACCATCGGCGGCGACAGAACGGCTCCCAGCTGACGCCCCGCCTCGGGCGCCTTGCCCCTTTTCACGGTCGCCGCCGACACCCCGAGCTGCTTGGCGAACGCCTTCCCGGCCGCGACCGCCGGATCCGGATACCGCGGATCCCCACCGAACTCGTTGTGCACCGGCTTGATCCGCCCCGCGTTGGTCATCAGCGACTGGATCCGCGACACCTGCCCACCGGGAGAAATGTCGGAAGGATCCCACCCGACCGCTGTTTCCGGCCCACTGAACAGCGAGGTATCGATGGTCACCTTGGTCGGCTTGTCCGCGCCCAGCGCCTTCTTCACCTGCGCCGCGAGTTGGTCAAGGCGAGCCGCCCCCGGGAACTGCCCCTTCGCCCCCACCGACAGCGACGGATCCCCACCACCGACCAGCACGACCTCACCCGGCGCACTGCCCGCCACGGCCCGGGTGCTCAACCGGTAGGCCGGCCCCCGCGCGGCCAGCACAGCCGCCGCCGTCAACAGCTTGGTGGTGGAGGCCGGCGTGGTCATCGTGTCGGCGTTGCGCGCGTAGAGCACGTCCCCGGACGCCACATCCAGCACCCGAACATGCACCTTGTTCCCCAGCGCCGCCGACCCCACCAGCGGATCGAGCGCCTTCTTGACACCGGCCGCCGTCAGCGCGGTCCCCCCACCAGCGGCCGCCGCCAGCACCGGCGTAGGCGCCGCTTCAGCCGTAGGCGCCGCCGTCGTGGGCGCCGCACTCGGCTCGGCCCCCAGCCACCCCTTGACGGGCCCAGGCCGAACAATCCCGACAACGGCCGCGAGACCCACCAAAACTACAGTCAAAGACGCCAAAACCCATTTTGTACGCGTCCTCCGACCAGCCCCCGGCTTTTCCCGGCGAGGTTCGTCGTCGGTCACGGCCGTAGCGCCCGCTACGGGCCGAAGCGCGGGGTCACGCACAACAGCGCTGGAGGCCGGCACCGCCCGCCCGGCCGCCCCAGCGCCAAGCCCGCCACCTCCCGCGACCTGCGAAGCGAGATCAACAGTCTCCCCACCAGGCGCCGCGTTCGCGCTGACAACCTGCGTGTCGGCACTGCGGGGAGCCCCCTCGGCCCCGGCTTCCGGCGCACGATTCCCAGCGCTCTCCGGATAAGCCCCAGACGGCTGCCCGCCGGCCTGCGGCCCGCCGTAGACGCCGCCACCCGCAGACTGCCCCGCATCCGCCGCCGCCGACCCGCCATTGACACCAGCGCCCACCTGATGCCCAGCGTCCACTGCCGTCGACCCGCCATAGACACCACCGCTGACCTGCTGCCCAGCGTCCACTGCCGTCGACCCGCCATAGACGCCACCGCCCGCAGGCTGCCCGGCATCCGCCGATGTCGGCCCGCCGTAAACGCCGCCAGCCGGCTTGGGCCGGTCCTGGCCGACGTTCCGGCCCACCGGAGCCGCCCCGCCCCGGGAGTCGACTTCCGAAGACCGACCCGCGACCGCCGACCCGGATCCACCACGCCCGGCCGCGCCGCCCGCTTCCGAAGACCGTTGTGCGGAACTCTGACCTGACCCGCCGTAAACCCCGCCGGCCGGCGCCTCAGCAGTCGAAGCAGGCGCGGAGCTTTGACCCGACCCGCCGTAGACACCACCGGCCGCCGATTCAGATGCGGAGCTCTGGGCTGATCCGCCGTAAACACCGCCACCCGCCGGAGCAGGCGCGGAGCTCTGGGCCGACGCCCCATAAACACCACCACCCGCCGGAGCGCTCTGACCTCGCCCGCCGTAAACACCACCGGCCATCGGCTCAGCGCTCGGAGCAGGCCCGGATTCCGCTCCGGACCGGGAGGCTCCGCCGCGCTCACCGGACCCCAGCGGTGGTCCCGACGCAGCCGACGGCGCTCCGCCATCCACCCGCCCGGGCGTGCCGTAGACGCCACCAGCCGGCTGGGCATCGGAAGACGGAGCCCCACCAGCAGCGGCCGAAGAGGAAGCGTCCGGCGAGATCAGATCGCCGAGCGCCTGCGCCGCACTCCCATAGACCCCCGCACCCGCCGACGACCCACCGCCGCCCTCAGATGGTGCAGAGGAAGTCCGCGCCGCCCCGCCATAAACGCCACCGGGCCGCTGAGCTCCCTGCCCAACTGCACCGGCAGCGCCCGCCGACCCACCGACCGGCCCGCTCGCGGTAGCCCCAGAGCCACCCACAGCGGCCACGCTCGCAGTCGCCCCAGAACCACCTACGGCAGCTCCACTCGCAGTTGCCCCAGAGCCACCCGCGGCAGCGCCGCTCGCACTTGCCCCAGAGCCGCCGCCGGCAGCACCCATCGCCGTTGCCCCGGAACCACCCGCGGCAGCACCCATCGCCGTTGCCCCGGAACCACCCGCGGCAGCACCCATCGCCGTTGCCCCGGGGCCGCCCACGGCCGAGCTTCCCGTAGCACCTGCCGGCCTACTCGCACCGCCCGCTGACCCGCTCGCAGCCGCCGCTTGCCCAGGCTGCCCGGACATCGAGGACCGGCCTTCGACACCGTGACCGGCGACCGAAGACAGGTTGGGTACGCCCTGGTCCGGGCCGACCGGCTGCCCGAACGTCCCCTGCTCGGACGGGACAGACCGCCCGGCAGTAATAGCCGGTCCCGATTGCGCCGCGTTATGGAGGTTCTGAGTGGATTGTCCCGGTTGAACGTGAGTAGGACCGCCGCCCTTACCGGCAGCTTGCGCCGGCCTCCCGTAGACGGCTCCTCCGGCAGAAGTTTCCCCCGGCTGGCCCCCAGCGGCCGACCCACGCTCGCTCGCGCCCGGCACCTGCTCGAACCACCCGCGATCCGCCGAAGCCGGCGTCTGCGCGGAGCCAACCCCGGCCGCGCGGGACTGACCCGGCCCGCCGGCAAAGGACTGGCCGGCGCCGCCCGCGGAGGACTGACCCGGCCCACTCGCACCGCGCTCAGCGTCCGCGTGGGACTGATCCGGCGCGCCCGCATCGCGCGGGGTGGTCGCGTGGGACTGATCCGGCGCGCCCGCATCGCGCGGGGTGGCCGGGTGGGACTGATCCGGCGCGCCCGCATCGCGCGGGGTGGTCGCGTGGGGCTGGTCCGGTGTGGCGGTAGGCGCCGCCGGGTGTGGGCCGCCCTCGGCTATCGGGCCTGAAGGGGTGGCGGGCTGGGGCTGGGCCTGGTCATGCGGCTGCACCTGTCGATCTTCCGACTCGGCGCGGGGGCTGTGGGGTTCTTGTCGTATATCCGGCGCGGGCTCCGTCCGTACCGGTGAATCGGGAAGTGAAGACCGGGACAATTGAGGATCGAGTACGACATTGAGGTTGCCGTTATCGGCATTGTCCTTCGGAGTGGGCAAAGTAACGTTGCCGCCCTCCGCGGACGGGTTACCGTTTTTGGGGTCGTCATGCGACCCGGACACGCCGTCATCCCGGGGACCGTCGTGTGAATCTTGCCTCCCCACGAGCCCCTCCTAGTACGCGGCGTCGGACTTAGGGGAGACTAGCGACATCCGGCACACCGTTGCGCGCGGATCCTGTCCGCCCGCCGGACCGGTCTTCTCTTCAGCGGGCGAACAAGGGAGCAGATAAATGGATTTCGACGTATTGGTTGAGATCCCCAAGGGCCAGCGCAACAAGTACGAGGTCGACCACAAGACGGGTCGCATCCGGCTGGACCGGACGCTCTTCACCGCGACGCAGTACCCGGCCGACTACGGCTTCATCGAAGGCACCCTGGGCCAGGACGGTGACCCCCTGGACGCGCTCGTGCTGGTGCAGGAGCCGACCTTCCCCGGCTGCCTGATCCGGGCCCGGGCGATCGGCATGTACCGCATGACCGACGAGAAGGGCCGCGACGACAAGGTCCTCTGCGTGCCGTTCGAGGACCCGCGTCAGGAGCACCTGCGCGACATTCACCACCTGGGCGAGTTCGACCGGATGGAGATCCAGCACTTCTTCACGGTCTACAAGGACCTGGAGCCCGGCAAGTCGGTCGAGGGTGCCACCTGGACCGGCCGTGTCGAGGCCGAGGAGGAGATCCGGGCCTCGTTCAAGCGCGCCGAGGCGGCCGAGGCCGAGGGCCTCGAGCACTGAGAAGACCGACAAAAGCGGCCGCACGTGACAAGCGTGCGGCCGCTTTGTCTTACAGGCTGATGTTTCCGACCGCGTCGTACAGGCCCACCACCGCGCACGCCACCGGGATCACCGACACGACCACCAGCGTGTCCAGCAGGTCCGCGGCTCGGCCCAGGTAGGGCGACGGCGGCTTCCGGGAGTACGTCGCCCCGGCCACCACCGTGATCAGCGCCAACGCCAGCGCGGCCGCGATCACCCCGAGCAGCACCGCCGAGCTCGACCCGCGCAGCAGGTCGACGCCGAGCGCGGCCACGCCGGCCAGGCCGCCCACGACCAGCGGCACCCGCTGGCGCAGGGTCACGAACAGTCGTGAGCGCAGCAGCAGGGCCGCCGCCGACACCGTGATCAGGATGCGGGCCGAGAGGGTGCCCGCCACCGCCAGCACACCGAACGCCGCCACCGCCAGCACCGCGTGCCCGAGCAGCATGCCCGCCAGCAGCTCTTCCGTGCGGGTCACGGCCGCGAAGACGGTCGCCCGGTCGGGGCGGTCGCGGGACGCGTCGAGGGAGATGGCGCCGGTGAAGCCCTCGGACGCGTCGGTGCCGGTCGGCAGCGTGACCGGTGGTGTGGGCATCTGGCCGAAGCGGATCGCCAGCAGGGGCAGGGCGCCGATGCCGCAGACCAGCGCCGAGATCAGCACGGCGGCCGCGCCGGGGGCGTCGGTGACCATGGCGACCAGGGCGGTCAGCGCGCCGAACAGCCCGATCACCCCGCCGGCCGTGAACAGCCGCAGCGACGCCGCCACGCCGACCCCGCCGAGCGCCGCGATCAGCAGGAGCGCCACCGAGCCGGCGAGCAGTTCGGAGCCGCCGAGCCACGGCAGCGGCCCGACCACGCCGACCCGGTCGTCGGTGGCCACGAGTGCCGCGCCGCCCGCGAACGCGTACGGCATCGCGTAGGCGCCCAGGGCGGCGCCGGCCCGCGCGTCGCCGTACGCCCGGGAGGCGGTCACCCCGGCGAGCGCGAGCACCACCGCGAGCCCGAGCCCGGCGAAGGCCGCGCCCGGCCGGCCGGGACCGGCCGCCAGGACCGCGACCAGGCCGATCGCCAGCAGCACCCCGGCCGCGACCAGCGTGGCGGTGCGGGTGGAGGCGGGCGTCCAGGCGCTGCCGCGGCGGCGGGCGCCCTCGGCGATGGCCTCGACCACGTCGTCGTACTCGAGCTCGGGCCACTCGTCGTGGGCCGGCACGAGGTGAAGCACCTCGCCGTCGCGTACGCCCTGGGGGAAAAGACCTTGAGTGGTGGCCAGCGCGACCCCGTCGGTGCGCCGCAGCACCCATCCGCCGTGTTTCTCGCCGTCGTCGGCCAGTCCCTCGCCGGCGTGGCGAAGCACCTCGGGCAACAGCTCGGCCAGCGCCACGTGCTCGGGCAGGGCCACGTCGATGCGGCGCTGGGGCGCGCTGATGGTCACGCGGGCCAACCCGATGCTCATGACCGTGGACTCCTCGTGGGAAAAGACTCGCTGGAAAAAGACGCGTATGAAAAGACGTGAATGCGCCGGCTAGCCGACTTTACCTACGATGGGCCAAACGGGGGCGTACACCAATGTGGACGAAAAGGACATAAGACGGCATGAGTACGGTGGTGATCAAGCGGTCGGCACGGCGCCCGGCGCCGGAGATCCCGACCGGGGAGATCGCTGTCGAACCGCCGCCCGAAATTCCGCAGCAGACCGGCGGCCGCTGGCAGCAGGCCATGATGGCGCTGCCCATGCTGGGCGGCTCGGTCGCCATGGCGATGATGATGGGCCAGGGCCGTGGCGGCGCGTACTCCTATGTGATCGGTGGCCTGTTCGGCATCTCCTCGATCGCCATGCTCACCACCAGCTTCGGCGCCGGCGGCTCGCCCAAGAAGGCCGAGATGATGGCCGCCCGCCGCGAGTACCTGCGCCATCTGTCCGGCCTGCGCCGCCGCGTCCGCGAGACCGCCGACATGCAGCGCAAGGGCCTGCTCTACCGGCACCCCGACCCCGGCAAGCTCTGGTCGACCGCCGCCAGCCACCGAGTCTGGGAGCGGCGCAGCAGCGATCCCGACTTCGGTGTCGTACGGCTCGCCGTCGGCCCCCAGACGCTGGCCACGCCCCTGATTCCGCCGGTCACCCGCCCGCTCGACGAGCTCGAGCCGATGACCGCGGGCGCGCTGCGGCGCTTCCTCGACGCGTACTCGGTGGTCCCCGACCTGCCGGTGGCGGCCTCGCTGCGCGGCTTCGCCCGCGTCTTCATCCGCGGCGAAAAACAAGACCGCGGCGTGCACGACCTGACCCGGGCCGTGGTCTGCCAGCTCGCCACCTTCCACGCGCCCGACGACCTGATCGTCGCGGTCTGCGCCGGCCCCGAGCGGCGGGCCGAGTGGGAATGGATCAAGTGGCTGCCGCACAACCTGCACCCGGCGCGGACCGACGCGCTCGGCCACGTGCGGCTGGTCGCCAGCTCCGGGCCCGACCTGGAGAAACTGCTCGAGGACGTGATCGGCAACCGCCCGCGGTTCAACCCGATGGGCGCGAGCGTCAGCACCCCGCACGTGGTGATCGTGCTCGACGGGGCCGACCTGCGCGGCGCGACGCAGCTCGACGACGGCATCGACGGCGTGACCGTGCTCGACCTCGACGAGCAGCCGCCGCGCCTGCTCGACCGCTCTCTGCTGGTGCTCGAGGTCGCGCGCGCGGGCGGCCGGCGGGTGCTGAACACCTATTCGATGGAGCACGAGGCCGAGGTCGGCACCCCCGACCGGCTCAGCGTCGAGCAGGCCGAGGCGGTCGCCCGCCGGCTGTCGCCGCTGCGGCTGGCCGCCATGTCGAAGTCGTCGGACACGCCGCTGGCGGCCGAGATGGGCCTGACCGACCTGCTCGGCCTGGGCGATCCCGAGACGTTCAGCGTGGCCCAGGCCTGGATGCCGCGCCCGAACCGGGACAAGCTGCGGGTGCCGATCGGCGTGGGCGCCGACGGCAGCCCGATCGAGCTCGACCTCAAGGAGTCCGCTCAGGACGGCATGGGCCCGCACGGCCTGCTCATCGGCGCCACCGGATCCGGCAAAAGCGAATTGCTGCGTACGCTCGTGCTCGCGCTCGCCACCACGCACTCCTCCGAGACGCTGAACTTCGTCCTGATCGACTTCAAGGGCGGCGCGACCTTCGCCTCGCTCGACCGGCTGCCGCACACGGCCGCCGTGATCACCAACCTGGCCGACGAGTTGCCGCTGGTCGACCGCATGGTGGACGCGATCGACGGCGAGATGATCAGGCGGCAGGAGGTGCTGCGCAAGGCCGGCAACTACGCGAGCCTGCGCGACTACGAAAAGGCGCGCGCCGGCGGGGCCGCGCTTCCGCCGCTGCCGTCGCTGCTGGTCATCTGCGACGAGTTCTCCGAGCTGCTCTCGGCCAAGCCCGACTTCATCGACCTGTTCGTCCAGATCGGACGGTTGGGCCGCTCGCTCGGCGTACATCTGCTGCTGGCCAGCCAGCGGCTCGAGGAAGGCCGGCTGCGCGGGCTCGACACCCACCTGTCCTACCGGGTCGGCCTGCGGACCTTCTCGGCGCTGGAGTCGCGCGCGGTGCTCGGCGTCCCGGACGCGTACGAGCTGCCGCGCTCGCCCGGTCACGGCTATCTGAAGTTCGGCACCGAGCCTCTCCTGCGCTTCAAGGCGGCGTACGTCTCGGGACCGGTGCGCAGAGCCGGCGCCCGCGCCACCGCCGGTGGCGCCGGGGCCGACCCGCAGGTGCTGGCCTACACGACCCGCTACATTCCGGCCCCGGAACCGGTGAAGCCGGTCGAGCCGCAGCCCGAGCTGACCCCGGCCGGGGAGAGCGTGCTCGACGTGATGGTCGACCGGCTGGGCGGCCAGGGCCCGCCGGCCCACCAGGTGTGGCTGCCCCCGCTCAACCAGTCGGCGGCGCTCGACGAGCTGCTCGGCCCGGTCGTCGCCGATCCGGTCCGCGGCCTCGCGTTCGCCAACCCCGAGCTGCACGGCGCCCTGCAGGTGCCGATCGCGCTGGTCGACAAGCCGCGCGAGCAGGTACGCGACGTGATGTGGCTCCAGCTGTCGGGCGCGGCCGGTCACGTGGCGGTGGTGGGCTCGACGCTGAGCGGCAAGTCGACGGCGCTGCGCTCGATGATCTGCGGGCTGGCCCTGACCCACACCCCGGCCGAGGTGCAGGTCTACTGCCTCGACTTCGGCGGCGGCTCGCTCGGCACGCTGCGCGATCTCCCGCATGTCGGCGGCGTGGCGGGCCGTCTCGACACGGTCGGGGTCCGGCGTACGGTCGGTGAGGTGTCCACTCTGCTGGCCGAGCGCGAGGCGCGCTTCGCCGATCTGGGCATCGACTCGATGGCCTCCTACCGGCGCCGCCGGGCCAATCCGGCCAACCCGAGCGCCGACGACGACCCCTTCGGCGACGTGTTCCTGGTCGTGGACGGCTGGGCCACCGTACGCAAGGAATTCGAAGAGCTCGACCCGGTCATCACCGACATCGCCACCCGCGGCCTCTCCTACGGCATCCACGTGGTCGCGGCGAGCTCGCGGTGGATGGACTTCCGGCCCGGCATCCGTGACCTGTTCGGCTCGCGGCTCGAACTGCGCCTCGGCGACCCCAGCGACTCGGCGATCAACCGGCGGGCCGCGATGACCGTGCCGGAGAAGCCCGGACGCGGCATCAAGGAGCACCCGACCGACAAGAACAAGGCGCTGCACCTTCTCACTGTGCGGCCCGAGCTGACGATGGCCGACACGAGCGACCTGGTGAAGGAGATCGCCACCAACTGGCACGGCACGAGCGCCCCGAAGGTGCGCCTGCTGCCCGCCCTCGTTCCCTACGAGGACCTGCACGCCGAGAACGGCACCGGCCTGCGCATGCCGATCGGGCTGGCCGAGGCCGACCTGCGGGCCGTCGAGATCGACTTCGCCTCGGATCCGCACTTCCTGCTCTTCGGTGACGCCGAGTGCGGCAAGTCGACCTTCCTGCGCACCCTGGCCACGACGATCACCCAGCGCTTCGCGCCCGAACAGGCCCGGATCATCCTGGTCGACTACCGGCGCAGCCTGATGGACCTGCCCGAGTCGGAACACCGCATCGGGTACGGCATCCAGGCTCCCAAGACGCTGGAGCTGATGCAGTCGGTGGCCGGGTACATGGAGCGCCGGCTGCCCGGACCGGATGTGACCGCCCAGCAGCTGCGCGACCGTTCCTGGTGGACCGGGCCCGAGCTGTTCGTGCTGGTCGACGACTACGACCTGGTGGTGGCCGGCCCGACCAACCCGCTCACGCCGCTGCTCGACTACCTGCCGCAGGCGCGCGACATCGGCCTGCATCTGATCCTCACCCGGCGGGCCGGCGGGGCCAGCCGTTCGCTGTACGAGCCGGTGGTCCAGCGGCTGCGCGAACTGTCGGCGCCGGGCCTGGTGATGTCCGGCCCGTCCGACGAGGGCCCGCTGATCGGCCCGATCCGGCCGACGCTGATGCCGCCGGGACGGGGACGCCTGCTCACACGCCGTGAGGGGATACGCCTGATTCAGTTGGCACATCTGCCCCCGTACTGAGTTGACCAAGCTTTTGACAGACTGCCGGTGCGACTGACATCGACCGATAGCGACAAACGGGCGCGGTTTCGGAGTAATCTGCATCGACCGTCCGGACCGAGAATGGCGATGCGACCCGTGAGCGTTGCGAGCAGGAAGTCATGGCGTGCACCCACGCGTGCCCGCCGGCTGCTGGCCGCCGCCGTCGCGGGGATCTTCGCGGCGGGCCTCCCGGCCGCGCCGGCGCTCGCCCAGCCCTTGAAGGCCGAGCCGGCTCCTCTCCTCTCCGATTCGGTCCGCGACGACGAGTGGCATCTCGAGACCCTGGACGTTCCCGACGCGTGGACCTACGCCGACGGCGCCGGCGTCACGGTGGCGGTGATCGACTCCGGGGTCGACGCGACCCACCCCGACCTTCAGGGCCAGGTGCTGCCCGGCCACGACTTCGTCGACCCGAAAGGTGACGGCGACACCGACCTGGTCGGACACGGCACCACGGTCTCGGCCATCATCGCCGGCCGCGACGACGACCAGAACGGCGTCGTCGGCATAGCGCCCAAGGCCAAGATTCTTCCGGTACGGGTCCTGGACGCCGACAACCGCTACGACGACGCCCTGATCGTCGCGCGGGGTGTGCGCTGGGCGGTCGACCACGGCGCCCGGGTCATCAACCTGTCGCTGGGCGGCAACGGCAGCAGCGCCGCCCTCGCCGCGGCCCTCGACTACGCGTTCGCCAAGGACGTCGTCGTGATCGCCTGCACCGGCAACACAAGTGCCTCCTCCGGCACCGACGTGTGGTACCCGGCCCGCGAGCCCGGCGTGCTCGCCGTGGCCGGCACGGAACGCGACGGCACGTCGCTGTGGTCGGGCTCGATCACCGGCAAGGAAACGGTGGTCACCGCCCCCGCCACCCAGCTGGTGGGCGCCCGTTCCGGCGGCACGTACTGGAAGGTGCAGGGCACCAGCTTCGCCGCTCCGATGGTCTCGGCCACGGCGGCCCTGATCCGCTCCCGCTGGCCCACCATGCCGGCCGGCGAGGTCATCAACCGCATCATCCGCACGGCGAAAGACCTGGGCACCCCCGGCCGCGACGCCACCTTCGGCTATGGCATGGTCAACCCGGTGGCCGCCCTGACCGCCTCGGTCCCGGCCATCCTCGACAACCCCCTGGACACCAACCCGTCACCCGGCGTGGCCCGTTTCGGCAGCGCCCCGGTCCCCGGCCAGGCCCAGTCGGCCCCCGACGCGTTGACCCCGCTGACCCCACGCGAAGAGACCCTGGAGTCCGGCGGCGGCGCCGCACCCATCATCGCCACCCCGGTCTCCTCCCACCGCAACTGGTGGGCCGCCGCCGCCCTCTTCCTGCTCTCCGCCGTCGCCGCCCTGCTCACCATCCGCCGCTTCGCCGGCACAACCTGACCCCACCCGCCCTCTCCCCGACACGCCGCCCACCGCCTCGCACACCCGGCACGCCGCCCACCGCCTCGCACACCCGGCACGCCGCCCACCGCCTCGCACACCCGGCACGGAACAAATGCCGCCCCGACCGCATGCTCCCGGTGGCCGACGGAATCCGCGGCCCGGGCGGCGCCCAGGCCGCGGCCACCACCGTGCAAGCCGTCCACGCCCTCGACCCGGCCACCACCGTGCAAGCCGTCCACACCCTCGACCCGGCCACCGCGTCCGGCCCCGACCTGCTGACGCTCACCGCCGGACAAATGCCGCCACGTCGCAGATCGCCGACAAATGGCGCCGCATCCCAGACCGCCCGGCCGCATCCCAGACCGCCCGGCCGCATCCCAGACCGCCCGGCCGCATCCCAGACCGCCCGGCCGCATCCCAGACCGCCCGGCCGCATCCCAGACCGCCCGGCCGCATCCCAATCCGCCCGGCCGCATCCCAATCCGCCCGGGCGCGTCGCACACCGCCGCTCAAGCCGCCACATTGCAGACCGCCCGCCGATGCGACGCCTCGGGGACCGGCACAAATCAGGCGATTCCATGGCCTACCCAGCTTCCGGCCCGCGCTCGATGCAGGGATCTGGGCATGATCGACGCGGAAACCAGTTGTTCGCACAGATCAAAGCCCGGCGCCCACCGGCAAATCCCGCCGCAGGACCAGGCCCGCCGCGCACGGAGCGGACGCCGCCGCGGACGGAGCGGACGCCGCCGCGGACGTATGGGCGGGCGTCGCCTAGTGGTCGAGAAGGTTCCGGGCTTATCTACGGGTCAGGCGCAGTCGCCGGTTTTCACGCCTCGGGTCTTGGCAACGCCGGCCGTGGCGACCGGGGCCGCCTCGGCCGCGGTCAGGGCGAAGCCCGTGTTCTTGTCGTCGGCCGCGGCCGCGAAGATGACGCCGACCACCTGGCCGCTCGGGTTGATCAGGGGGCCGCCCGAGTTGCCGCTTCGGACCAGCGAGCGGATGGTGTAGATCTCGCGGGTCACGTCGCGGGACTCGTAGATGTCGGGGCCCGTGATGTCGCCGACGTCGCGGACGCGGGCCGACTGGGCGTCGTACGGGCCGTCCTGCGGGTAGCCCAGCACGATCGCGCTCGCGCCCGTCGCCGCCTGCTTCCTGACGAACGGCATCACCGGCGCGCTCAGGCCCGGCACGTAGAGCACGGCCAGGTCGCGCTCCGGGTCGTACACGACCACCGTCGCGTCCTCGCGCCGCCCGTTCACCTCGACCGTCACGTCGCGGGTGCCGGCCACCACGTGGGCGTTCGTCATCACGCGCTCGTTGGAGTAGACGAAGCCGGAGCCTTCGATGCGCCGGGAGCAGCTTGGCGCCGTACCCAGGACCTTGATGACCGATCTTTTGCTCTTCTGCACCACTGCCGAGTTCTTCAGCGCCGGGTCGGGTGCCGCCACCTGACGGGCCTCGGTGCGGGCCAGGCCGCCGAACACGTCGGGGAAGCCGTTGGTGTTGAGGGTTTCGCTCAGCGCCGACGACAGGTCCTGCACCTGTTCGGGCATCAGGTCGTTGACGCCGCGCAGGATCGCGCTGCTGCGGACCTCCCGGTTCAGGCCCTCGAACGGGGTGGTGCTCAGCGGCACCGCGATCAGCCACGCCACCACCAGCACCGACAGCAGCGAGATGACCGCGCCGCCGGCGTCGTCGACCATCTGCAGCGGCTTGTTCGTGATGGCCTGGCGCAGCCTTATGCCGACCCAGCCGGCCAGGGTGAGGCCGAGCACCGCCAGCGCGAAGATGACCACCAGGGAGACGACCAGGCGGGCCCAGTCGTCGGTGAAGCGTTGCGCGATCAGCGGGCCCAGTTGGAGGCCGATCAGCATGCCGCTGAAGAAGCCGCCGAGGGAGAGCGCGCCGATGACGAAGCCCTGGCGGTAGCCACTGATCGCGAAGACCAGCATGAGCACGATCAGGAGGACATCGACCACTGGCACTCACTCAGAGTAGAGGCGCCGGGCCAGCCCGGGTTCACGGTAGAACCTCGTCCGGTCCGCCGGCCCGGGTGGCCGGCACCGGGGCGGCCGCGTCGGGCAGTTCGAGGAGAGCTCCCGGCTCCCACGGTTTCGTCCAGCCACCCATGTCGAGCAACGTCGAGATCACCCCTGCCGTGAAGCCCCAGACCAGCATCCCCCTGACCTGGAAGGCCGGGCCGACCCAGCCGCTGGGATGCCGCACCCGAATACGGTTCGCGGGGTCGACCAGTTCACCGATCGGCAGCCGGGCCACGTGGGCGACTTCGGCCGGTTCCCGCGGGCAGACCTGGTGGGGGTGCCGCCACCAGGCCAGGACGGGGGTGACCACGAAGCCGCTTACGGGGATGTAGAGCTCGGGCAGTTCGCCCAGCACCTCGGCCGTGGACGGGTCGAGCCCGACCTCCTCGTTGGCCTCGCGCAGCGCGGTGGCCGCGGCGTCGGCGTCCTCGGGGTCGGTGCCGCCGCCGGGGAAGGCGACCTGCCCGGCGTGGTTGCGCATGGTGGCCGCCCGCTGGAGCACCAGCAGGTCGGGCCCGTCGGGGCCGTCACCGAACAGGACCAGGACCGCGCTGGGCCGGCCGACGCCGGCGGGGGCGCGCAGCGGCGTGAAGTCTTCGCTGCGGACGTGGGAGACGCGGGACAGCAGCGGATCGAACCAGGACGGGAGGTCGGCGGGGCGGTCGAAGAGGGTCACAGGGCCACCTTCACGCCGAAGAGCTTGTCGACCTGCTGGGCCAGGGTCGCCGCGTCCAGGGGAAGAATGTGCGTGGTCGACTTGCCGTCGGCGTCGAGGAAGACGGTGACCGGCAGGTTGATGCGCTCCAGCTTGTGCACCAGTTTCTGGTCGGCGTCGAACAGGGTCGGCATCGTGACGCCTTTCGCGGAGGCGAAGTCGGCCCCGTCGGTGCGGCTGTCACCGGTGTCGACGCCGATCACGGTCACTGTGCCGGTGTCGGACAGTTTCTGCATGACCGGCAGCTCGGCCCGGCACGGCCCGCACCAGGAGGCCCACATGTTGATCACCGCCGGGCCCTTGAGAGCCCTCAGCGAGACCGAGGTGTCGCCGGTGAAGCAGGGCAGGCTCAGGTCGGGCAGATCGTTCGGCGCGGCGCCGGCGGAGGACAGCGACGAGCAGTCGGCGAACGGCGAGGCCACCTCGTCGTCGCCGCAGGCGGCGACGGCGGCCAGCAGCAGCACGATCAGGGGCGCCGCCAGCAGGCGCCGGAGTCTCACGGGGCCTCCGGCGCGGTGACCGCGGCGGCCGGCACCAGGCCGGGGTCGACGCCGGCGGCGACCGCCAGCTCGCGGGCCCGTGGACCCTTGAGGAGCTTGGCCGCGGGCGCGGCCTCGGTCGGGCCGGTGCCGTAGGACGGGCACATGGCGGCCAGGGTGCAGGCGCCGCAGGCCGGTTTGCGGGAGTGGCAGACGCGGCGGCCGTGGAAGATCACCCGGTGCGACAGCATCGTCCAGTCGCGTTTCTCGATCAGGTCGGCCACCTGGAACTCGATCTTGACCGGGTCTTCCTCGCGCACCCAGCCGAAGCGGTTGGTGAGCCGCCGGAAGTGGGTGTCGACGGTGATGCCGGGGACCCCGAAGGCGTTACCCAGGATCACGTTGGCCGTCTTCCGGCCGATGCCGGGCAGCGACACCAGGTCGTCGAGCTTGTCGGGCAGCACACCGTCGTACCGCTCGACGAGCGCGTTGCCCAGCTTGATCAGCGAGTCGGTCTTGGCCCGGAAGAAGCCGGTCGGGCGCAGCGTCTCCTCGAGCCGCGCCCGGTCGGCCGACGCGTAGTCGGCCGGCGTCCGGTACTGCTTGAACAGCCCGGGCGTCACCTGGTTGACCCGGACGTCGGTGGTCTGGGCGGACAGGACGGTCGCGACCGCGAGCTCGAGCGGGTTGGTGAAGTCGAGCTCGCAGTGCGCGTCGGGGTGCGTCTCGGCGAGGACCCGGGCCATCTTGCGCGCCCGCCTCTTGCGCCCGATGGGCGTCTCCCCCGCGAACCGTTTCCCCGACCGCACCACCAGATCCACCACGGCTAAAGAGTACGTCGCCCGTCACTCGGCGGGCTTGATCGCACCGTCCGTACCGATGCGCGCACCCGTCGAGGGGAAGTCGTCCTCGCTGAGCTTGGCCATGATCTTGCGGCTCTGCTCGTTCTTGGTGTCCCTCGTGGGCAGGCCGATGTCGTTCATGTAGGTGGAGAAGAGCTTTCCGCCCGCGTACGACCCGTCCTTGCCCAGCGTGACCTGCAGGATCCCGCCGTACTTGAGCACGCCCGTACGGCTCAGCGTCTTCCCGCCGCCGGCGAAGTTGCCCAGGCTGTAGGCGATCAGCTTGCCCTTGTAGAACTCCATGCCCCGGGCCACGTGCGGCCCGTGCCCGACGACAAGGTCGGCCCCGGCGTCGATCACCGCGTGGCTGAACTTGATCGGGTCACCCCGGCTCTCGCCGAAGAAGATCTCGGTGCCCGGCTTCACGTGCTGCTTCTCGGCCCCCTCGGCACCGAGGTGCGCCTGCACGACGACCAGGTCGGCCTCGTCCTTGGCCTTCTTGACCAGGGCCGCGGCCCCCTCGACGTCGTTCAGGTTGTTCAGGCCCGTGTACGGCGCGAAGCCGACGACGGCGACCTTGACCCCCTTGACGTCGACCACGGTGATCTCCTCGGAGTTGCCGGTCGCCTTGATGCCGGCCTCGTCGAGGGTGGCCCTCGTGTTGGCCGCGCCCTTGGCGCCGAAGTCCTTGGCGTGGTTGTTCGCCGTGTTGACGAGGTCGAAGCCGGCGTCCTTGAGGTGCTTGACGTACGAGGGCGGCGAACGGAACGCGAAGCAGTTGCCCGACCCGGGCCCGCACTTGGACGTTCCGGTGTCCTCGGTCAACGGCTGCTCGAGGTTGCCCATGACGAGATCGGAGGCGAGGCTCGCCTTCACCGAGTCGAAGAAGCCGTCACCGTTGTTCGGCGGCATCTTGCTCGGCGCGTTGCTCATCATGATGTCGCCGGTCGCCGACAGCGTGATGGTGTCGGACGACACTCCCGGGTCGGCCGGGGCCGCTTCGGTGGCTTTGGAGCCGGACGTCTTGGCGGGTGCGGCGGCGCCGGGCTGTTGCCATTTCGTGTCCGCCGAACCGTCGTCACGGTTCGCGAAAGCGACGCCGGCGGCGCCTATACCGGCCAATGCCGCCAGGACAATCGTGATTGTCAGGACAGGGCGGCCGAAAAGACCCTGCCTTCGATGCGGGGGGTGGGAATTCATCGACCGCGACGATACCTTCGGGTGGCTACGCGGACGACCCGTCGAATGGCTCGTCGTCGCCCACCTGAAGCGACGAAATGCACAGCCCGTCACGGTCGGAACGGTTACCCTGCGGTATCCAGATCGAGGGGTGCCCGCCCGATTCTCGCCCGCGTGCGCCTAGACTGATCGAGCGCAGGCGTTGCGCGTGTTCGGAGGTGCGCAGATGGATGAGGTACTGGCGCGCAGCGGAATCTTCCAGGGTGTTGACCCGGAGGCGGCCGAGGCGCTCGCCAAGGAGATGGACACGGTCGAAGTCCGTAAGGGCGACGTCCTGTTCAACGAGGGCGAGGCCGGTGACAGCCTGTACATCGTGCTGTCCGGCAAGATCAAGCTAGGGCGCCGCGCCGCGGACGGCCGGCAGAACCTGGTTTCGATCATGGGCCCCTCCGACATGGTCGGCGAGCTGTCCCTGTTCGACCCCGGCCCCCGGACGGCGACCGCGACCGCGGTGACCGACGCCCGGCTGGCCCGGCTCAAGAAGACGTCGTTGCGCCCGTGGCTCAACAACCGCCCGGAGATCGCCGAGCAGCTCCTGCGGGTGCTGGCCCGTCGTCTGCGGCGCACGAACGACGCGCTGGCCGACCTGATCTTCACGGACGTGCCCGGCCGCGTGGCGAAAAACCTGCTCCAGATGGCCGGTCGTTTCGGCACCCGCGACGGCGGTGTGCTGCGGGTCACCCACGACCTCACCCAGGAGGAGCTGGCCCAGCTCGTCGGCGCGTCCCGCGAGACGGTGAACAAGGCTCTGGCCGACTTCGCCTCCCGCGCCTGGCTGCGGCTCGACGGCAAGAGCGTCATCATTCTCGACCCCGAGCGTCTCGCTCGCCGGGCTCGGGTCTAAGCACGGCGTAACGCGGAGGGGCTGCCCGGTCGGGCAGCCCCTCAAACGCGTGTATAAACCCCTGAAAAGGCTATAAAGCCGCGCCATTCGCATCCGTGTCGCACCCGCTCGACCACTCGTTGTGGAGGTGGTCGAGAGGCACCGGCGGATACGAGAGGCGCGGCTTTGAACATGGCAGGGGTTCCATCGTGACCGTGCTGGACACTGCCCTCGATCCGCGCACCCCCGGCTACCTCGAGGGCTGCGGCACCGCCATGGACCGGCTGGCCCGGCTCGAGGCCGCGCTGGAGGAGGCCCGGGCCGGCGGCGGCGAGCGGGCGGTCACCCGGCACCACGCCCGCGGCAAGCTGCTGCCCCGCGAGCGCATCGAGATGCTGCTCGACCAGGACGGCCCGTTCCTCGAGCTCTCCCCCGTGGCCGGCTGGGGCACGGAGTTCCCGGTCGGCGCCGGCGTGGTCACCGGCATCGGTGCCGTCGAGGGTGTCGAGTGCATGATCATCGCCACTGATCCCACCGTGGACGGTGGGCCCGTCAACCCGTACGCCGTGGAGAAGATCCGCCGGGCCGCCCGGATCGCCTCGTGCAATCGCCTGCCTCTGGTAAACCTGGTCGAGTCGGCCGCCGAGACCGCGCCCGGCGGGCCGCAGCCGCGCGGCGGGATCGCCCGCGATCTGAGCCGGCTGGCGGCCGACCGGGTCCCGGCGATCTGTGTGGTCTTCGGACCGGCCGAGGGGATCGCCGCCTACCTGCCCGCCCTCTCCGACTACACGATCACCGTCAAGCCGCAGCCGGCCCGGGCCACCAAGGACGTCGCCGACCAGCTGGCCGAGGACGAGCGGGACGGGCTGCGCCTGGCCCGTCAGTGCGTACGCCGCCTCAACTGGCGCAAGCGCGGCCCACGACCGCGCACCTTCCCGCCGATCGAGCCCAAGTACGACGCTGAGGACCTGCTCGCGCTGACCGCCCTCTACGAACCCCGCGAACTGCTCGCCCGCATTCTCGACGGCAGCGACTTCGACGAGTTCAAGCCGGCTGTCGGCACCGCCCTGCTGGCCGGCTGGGGCGAGCTGCACGGCTACCCGGTCGGCGTGCTGGCCGCCTCGGGCGCGCCGCACACCCCGGCCGAGACCCAGAAGGCCGTGCACTTCATCCAGCTGGCCAACGCCACCGACACGTCGCTGCTGCTGATCCAGCGCGACGAGACCGCCGAGTCGTTCGGCCCGGGCGAGATCGACGCGCTCGCGCACTCCACCGTGCCGCTGTTCGCCCTCAACAGCGGCCGTACCGGTGATCCCCGCTTCGCCTTCAGCTGGCCGGCCGACGGCCCGGTGGCCAACGGCGACGACGACGGCACCATCGACCCCCGCGACACGCGTACCGTCCTCGGACTCTGCCTCTCCGCCGCGCACAGCGCGACCGTCGAGGGCGCCGGGCACATCGGCGTGTTCCGACCCGGAAAGGTAGACCAGTGATCCGACGTCTTCTGGTGGCCGACCGTGGCGAGATCGCCCGCCGGGTGTTCGCCACCTGCCGCCTCGTCGGCATCGAGACGGTCGCCGTCTACTCCGACGCCGACTCCGACGCGCCGCACGTCGGGGAGGCGGATTACGCCGTACGCCTCGACGGCGGCACCCCCCGGTCGTCGTACCTGCGCGGCGACCTGATCATCACGGCGGCCCAGCGCTCGGGGGCGAACGCCATCCACCCCGGTAACGGCGAGCTCGCCGAGGACCCCGACTTCGCCTCGGCGGTGACCGACGCCGGCATGATCTGGGTCGGCGCGCCGGCCAAGACGCTGGGCCTGCTGCGCAGCAAGACCGAGACGAAGGCGCTGGTCGCCGAGGCCCGGGTGCCGGTGCTGCCCAGCTACACCGACCCCGCGCAGGTGCCCGGCTTCCCTGTGCTGATCAAGCCGGACACCGGCAACGGCGGCACCGGGCTGCGCGTGGTCCGGGACGCGACGACGCTGGCCGAGGCGATCGCCTCGACCCGCCGCGAGGTGGGCAGCGAGGTCTACTGCGAGCCGTACGTCGAGGACGTGCGCCACATCGAGGTGCCGATCCTGGCCGACGAGCACGGCGCGGTCGTGCCGTTCGGCGAGCGCGAGTGCTCGATCCAGCGCCGCTACCAGAAGATCGTCGAGGAGACGCCGTCCCCGGCCGTCGACCCCGGGCTGCGCGAGGAGCTGTGCCGGGCGGCGATCGTCTCCGTGCGGGCGCTCGGCTACGTCGGCGCCGGAGCGGTCGAGTTCCTGCTCGACGCGCGCGGCGACTTCTGGTTCATGGAGCTCACCCCGACGTTGCAGGCCGACCACGCGGTCACCGAGTGCGTCTCCGGATACGACCTCGTCCGCCTTCAGCTGCTGGTCTCCGAGGGCGGCAGCCTGCCGATGCCGGGACCGCCGCCGATCCGCGGGCACGCCATCGAGGTGCGGGTGTGCGCCGAGGACCCGGCGTACGCCTGGCTGCCGGCCACCGGCACCCTGCACCGCTTCGCCGTGCCCGACGTGGCGAGCCGGTTCCGCCCGCTGCCGGCGCCGGGACTGCGGCTGGACGCCGGGGTCGAGGACGGCTCGGTGATCGCCGCCCACCAGGACTCCACACTGGCCAAGCTGGTCGCCTGGGCGCCGACCCGGCAGGAGGCGGCCCGGATGCTGGCCTCCGCGCTCACCAGGTCGCAGATCCACGGCGTGGCCACCAACCGCGACCTTCTGGTACGGGCTCTGCGGCACCACGCCTTCCGCACCGGCGACGTGGACACCGGCTTCCTCGACCGGCGGCCGGAGGTGTTCGCCCCGCTCCTGTCGGCGGTCGACGCCGTACGCCTGTCGTGCCTGGCCGCGGCCCTGGCCGGAGCCGCCGCCCGCCGCGCCGAGGCCGCCGTGCTCGCGGCCGTGCCCTCGGGCTGGCGCAACGTGCCCTCGGGCTCGCAGACGGCCGTGTACGACGGCCCGGCCGGCCCGGTGGAGGTCGGCTACCGGATGAACCGGCACGGCGAGCTGGCCGGCTGGTGGGTACGGGCGGTGGACCCGGAGGAGCTGGACCTGGCCGGCCTCGGCCAGGCGCCGGTGGTCGCCGACTACCCCGAGACCGCGGTGGTACGGGCGGGGGACGAACAGGTGGTCCTCGACGTCAACGGCATCCGGCTGACCTTCAACGTGCACCGGGTGGGCGAGGTGTCGTACGTGGACAGCCCGGAGGGCTCGGTCGCACTGCGTGAGCTGTCGCGCTTCCCGCTGCCGGCGCCGGAGACGGTCGAGGGCTCGCTGATCGCCCCGCTGCCCGGCGCGGTCCGCCGGGTGCTGGTGGTGCCGGGTCAGCGGGTGCGCGCCGGGGAGCTGCTGCTCACCCTGGAGGCGATGAAGCTGGAGCACCCGGTGCACGCCCCCAGCGCCGGCGTGGTGGCCTCGCTGCCGGTGCACCCGGGGACCGAGGTGGACACCGGCGAGCTGCTAGCGGTCCTCGATCCCGAGTAGACCGAACAGCCACTTCCGTTTGGTCTGCTTCACCGTGCGTACGGTCGGCGTCTCGTCGCCGTGCGAGTACCGCGGCGGCGGGATGTGCTGTGCCGGGCCGCCGTCGAGCTGGACGGCGGTGAGCAGGTCGCGCAGTTGCCGGGCGGTCGGCCGCGAGTTGGGGTCGTTGGCCATGCCGTACCGCAGCACCTGGGTCAGTTGCGGCGGCACGCCGGGCAGGTCGGGGATGGGCTGGTTGAACAGGTCCATCAGGGTGATCAGGCTGGGGCTGCGGTCGCCGTCCCAGCGTGGGGGCCGGCCGCGCATCACCGCGTACAGGGTGGCGCACAGCGCGTAGACGTCGACCGCGTCGGACGGGTCGTCGTGCCGGAACATCTCCGGCGGCGCGTAGGCCGGGGTGAGCACTTCGAGGGTGACCGACGAGTCGCGCATCTCGCCCAGCACGGCCAGGCCGAAGTCGGCGAGCACGGCCGAGTTGAACTCCGAGTAGAGGATGTTCGCCGGTTTCACGTCCCGGTGCAGCACCCCGTTGGCGTGCGAGTGGATCAGCGCGTCGGAGATCTTGATGCCGAGGTCGCGGGCCTCCGCGGCGTCGAGCGGGGCACGGCGCATCCGGTCGAGGTACGACCCGTCGCACAGCTCCATGATCAGGTACGGGTGCTGGTCGACGGTGACGCCGACGTCGAACAGGTCGACCACGTGCGGGTGGGACGACATCTTGCCCGCGGCGCGCGCCTCGCGCAGGAAACGGGCCTGGTCACGGTCGCTCTCGAGGCGGCGATTTTCCACCTTGATGGCGACCTCACGGCCGACCGAGTCCTGCATCGCCCGGTAGACGGTCGCGTATCCGCCACGGGCCATGACCGACAGTCCGGACATGCCGGGCACGTACGGGACCGGCAGTGCTCCGCGCGGGGTCTCGGTCATGTGTCTGAAAATATCCCAGAGGACCCGGAGATCATCCGGGCACGTCGGACGCGTACGCGACAGTTTCCGGCGGAGGCGGCTCGGAGCCCGCCGACGTGAGCGCGTCCCGCAGATCCTCGGCCGCGCAGCGCTCACTCGTCTGCTCGGTCGAGGACGCCAGCCGGACCGCCTCCTCGGCCGCCTCCCGCGCCTCGTCGTAGCGCTGGGCCGCGGCCAGCACCCGGGCGTGCACCATCGCGGCCAGCACGCCGCTGCGCACGTCCTCGGCCGGCACCTCACGGGCCCGTTCGATCCAGGTCATCGCCGTCTCGACCCGGCCGTCGGCCAGCAGGGCGCCCGCGTACGAGGCCAGGGCGTGCCGCCGCGAGAAGAGCAGCGACGGCGTGCCCGTGTCGGTGGCGATCGGCGCCAGCAGCCCGATCGCGGTCGCCGCGTCACCGGCCCGCAGCCGCGCCTCGGCCAGCAGCACCCGCGGGCCGACCTGGGCCGGGGCGAGCGGGTTGTGCGGCTCCACGGCGGTCATCACCCGGCGCGCGTCGGCCTCGGCCTGCGCCAGGTCGCCCCGGTGGATGGCCACGAAGCCACGCAGCGTGCCGGCCATGCCGAGCAGGAGCGGGTGGCCGGTCTTGTCGGCGTAGCCCAGAGCGTCGGTCAGCAGGTCGAAGGCGTGGTCGAACTCGCCGAGCCCACGGGCGATGGCCCCACGGACGACGAGGGCCAGACCCCGGCCCCAGTCGTCGGCCACCGCGTTGAAGTCCCGGTACGCCCGGCGGGCCTCACCGTCGGCCTCGGCCAGCTCGCCGAGCTCGGCCGCCGCGTACGCCTCCACGGCCCGCAGCGTGCCCACCGCCCAGCCCTCGCCGACCCGGTCGCCGAACGGCAGGAAGACCCGGGCCAGCCGGCGCGACTCCTGCAGGCGGCCGGCCAGCAACCGGGCGAAGGCCGTGGTGCCGCGCAGCCAGGAGCGGCCCACCGGGTCGCCCAGCTCGGCGAAGAGCCGCGCCGCCCGGCCGAGCACGGCGTCCGTACCGGCGAAGTCGCCCCGGGTCGTGGTCACCCAGGCCAGGTTCTGCAGCGCCCAGGCCTGCCCGTGCCGGTCGCCGGCGGCCAGTGTCACCTGGTAGGCCGCGGCGAACCGGCTGCTGGCCTGGCTGAGCCGGCCGCCCAGGAAGTCGGCCATGCCGAGGCGGCGCATCGCGTTCGCCCGCTCGGGCAGCAGCTCGGCCTCGGTAGCGACCTCGAGCGCTTCCTGCCAGACCGCCACCGCCTTGTTCGTGTCGCCCAGCGCTTCGTGCGCGCGGCCGACCACGAGCAGCGCCTCGGCCTTGCTGACCGGCTCGCCGTCGGCGCTCACGGCGATCTTCTCGCCGTACTCGAGTGCTTCCTCGGCTCGGCCCAGCCGCAGCAGCGCCCGGGCGTAGACGAGCTGGTCGGGCAGGGGCAGCACACCGTCGGGAGCGAGGTGGGCGGCGCGTTCCGCGTACTCGATCGAGGCGCCGGGCTCGATGTTGGCCAGCGCCCGCCGGGCCATCCGGCCCAGTGCGGCCACACCCAGCGGCGCCACGTCCCGCACGGCGGCGTCGGGTCGCAGGCGCACGGCGTCGGCCAGGTCGACCGCGCACTCGGCGTGGGTGGCCACGAACGCGTCCCGCTCGTTCTCGCTCAGGCTCAGCCGGCTCGCGCTGTCGTAGCCGAGCCGGTCGATCGCCTCGGGCGCGGCCCAGTTGGCCAGGTAGGAGTGCCGGTCGGCCAGGTCGGCCTTGCCGATGCCGGAATACGCGGCCTCGCGCATCAGCGGCGTCGTGAAGGCGTAGCCGCCACGGACCCGGTGCAGCATGCGGCGCTGAAGCAGCTCGTCGACCGAGCGTTCCAGCTCGACCGCGGCCACCGCGCCGGGCCGGGCGTCGCTGGCCGCGCGGCGCTCGCGCAGCGCCTCGACCACGCCCGAGGGCACCGTGTCGCCGACCACGGCGGCGTCGCGCAGCACCGACCGCGGCTCCGGCGGCAGCGCGTCGATGCGGGCGGCCAGGACGGCGGCCAGGTCACGCGAGAGCAGCTGGCGGCCGAGGGAGCCGTCGGCCAGCATCCACTTGCCGGCCGCGTTGGCGCCGACGGCCGGGGTGAGCGCGCCCCGCTCCATCAGCAGCGTGACCATCTCGGCCAGGTAGAACGGGTTGCCCTGGGCGGTGGCGAGCAGCCGGTCGGTGTCCGGCTGCGGCAGCTTGCCGCCGTTCAGATAGGAGGTGAGCAGCCGGGACGCGTCCGCGCCGCGCAGCGGCGGCAGCGTGTGCACCTCGGCGTCGGCCATCCGGGTCAGCGCGCCGGCCGTGCGCACCAGCTCGGGCCGGCCGAGCAGCAGCACCACCACCGGGCCGTCGAGCAGCGAGAGGGTCCGGCCGAGAGCGTCCACGGTCGACGCCGTCGCGTCGTGCAGGTCGTCGACGATGACCACGAGCGGGGTCTCGGCGGCGAGGGCGGACAGCAGCTCGGCCACCGCGACCGAGATGGCGTCGGCGTCCAGCCGCTTGGTCGGCTGCCAGTCGGCGCTGGCCGCGGGGCCGACCGGGTTGGCCGGCGCCTCGCCGTAGCCGAGCAGGGCCAGCAGCCGGTCGATGTCGAGCTGGACCGGGCCCAGCCGGCTGGCCAGCTTGCGCAGGCGCTCCTCGACCACCGTGCGGCCGACCGTGGACACCACGTCCTTGGGCAAGCCGACCGATTTGCGCACCAGGTCGGCCAGGGGCGCGAAGCGGCGGCGCTCGCCGAACGCGCGGCAGCGCACCCGCAGCACCCGGGCCCCGGCGTGCGCGGCGTACCGCCCGTTGCCGACGTCGTAGCCGGCGGCCAGTCGCTTGACCTCGCCCGCGAACCGGGACTTGCCGATGCCGGCCTCGGCCGTCATGACCATGACCCGCGGCGTACCGGCGTCGATCGCCTCGGCCAGCCGGCCGGCCACCCGGCCCAGCTCGGTCTCGCGGCCGACGAACGGCGCCTCGTCGCCCAGGCCCGATCGGGTGCCGGGCGCGTCGTGCAGGCCGAGCAGTTCGAACGCCGGCACCGGCTCGCGCTTGCCCTTGAGCCGCAGCGGGCGCAACTGCCGCCAGGAGGCGATGTGCCGGGTACCGCCGCTGGTGCGCGAGCCGGCGTAGACGGCGCCGACGGCGGCCGCGTCGGCCAGCCGGGCCGCCGTGTTCACGGTGTCGCCGATGACTGTGTACTCGATGCCGGCCTGCATGCCGGCGACCACCTCGCCGGTGTTGAGGCCGACCCGCAGGCCGAGGGGGGCGCCACCACCGCGCTCGTCGTCCAGCACCCGCCGGACGGCACGCTGCATGCTCAGCGCGGCGCGCACGGCCCGCTCGGCGTCGTCCTCGTGCGCCACCGGGGCGCCGAAGACCGCCATGATGCCGTCGCCGGTGAGCTTGTCGACGTGCCCGCCGAACGTCTTCACCGCGCCGGCCAGGGCGGCCAGCACGCGGTCGGTCACCGCGCCCACCCGTTCCGGGTCGAGGTCCTCCGACCAGGAGGTGAAGTCGGACAGGTCGCCGAAGAGCACGGTCACGATGCGCCGCTCGGCCGCCGGCAGGGTCGCCGCGGCCGGCAGAGCGGCGCCGCAGTTGTGGCAGAAACGGGCGCCCGGGATGGCGACGGTTCCACACACAGGACAGGTCACAGCCGATCCAACCCGCCTGCGAGTGTTCCTGATTCCCGGTTTTTGTGATTCAGGTAATCCAGCTGGGCCGCGGCCGACCAGATCGCCGCGAACCGGACGGCCGGATCGATGTCGGGGTAAACGATGTCGACGACCTGTTCGGCCGTCTCGGCGCCGGCCCGCATCGCCGCCGTGACCTGGGCCAACCGCTCCTCGCGATGGGACAGGTATTCCCGGGCCACCACCGACACGTCGTCCCGGGCCGGTCCGTGGCCGGGCAACATCAGAATTTTTTCGTACGCGCTGAGGCGCCGGAGACTCGACAGGTACTTGCCGAGGTCGCCGTCGGGGTGCGCGACCACCGTCGTGCCCCGGCCCAGGATGGTGTCGCCGGTGAACAGGGCCTCGCCGTTCACCAGGAAGCTGACCGAGTCGGCGGTGTGGCCCGGCGTGGCCAGCACCTCGACCGTCAGGCCGTCGACGGGAAGGTGCCCGCTCGCCATCGGCTCGGCCGGGATCGCGTGCGCCGGATCGGCCGCCAGCACCGGGGTGCCGCCCAGAAGCTCGGACAGACGGGCCGCACCCTCGACATGGTCGTGGTGACCGTGAGTAATCAAGATGGCGTGGAACGGGCCGTGGCCGGCGATCCGGCGCAGGTGGGACTCGTCCAGCGGACCCGGGTCGATCACGACGCCGCGGGTCTCGCCGGGCGCGCGCAGCACCCACGTGTTCGTGCCGTCCAGGGTCATCGGCCCCGGGTTAGGCGCGCGGAGCAGCGTCACCCAGTCCGGTAGCCCCTCAGGCGCAGCACCCCCCATGCGCGAAATCCTACGTCGCGCATGGGGTGAACGGAGAGGACCGGATGTGCGATCTCAGTGCCTGCTCAGGTTACGGATAGCAACCAAAAAGGTTGAAAGATCAGGTTCTGTTAACCGGTACTGCTACTCGGCCAACTCGACGATGACCTCGACCTCGACCGGCGCGTTCAGCGGCAGCTCGGCCACGCCGACCGCGCTGCGGGCGTGCCGGCCCTGCTCGCCGAAGACGTCACCGAACAGATTCGAGGCTCCGTTGATGACACCGGGCTGACCAGTGAATCCGGGCGCCGACGCCACGAAGCCGGTCAGCTTCACGACCTTGCCGACCCGGCCCAGGCCGACCAGCGACTCGATCGCGGCCATCGCGTTGAGGGCGCACAGCCGGGCCAGCTCGGTGCCCTGCTCCGCCGTGACCTCGGCGCCGACCTTGCCCTCGTACGGCAGCTTGCCCTCGACCAGCGGAAGCTGCCCGGAGACGTACACGTAGTTGCCCGTTTGCACCGCCGGGACGTAGGACGCCAGCGGCGGCACGACGGTCGGCAGGGTCAAACCCAGTTCGGCGAGCTTGGCGTACGCGTCCACGCCGCCCTCGCCGGCGATCGGCAGCGTCACGATTTCGCCCGCTTCATGTAGGCCACCAGCTGGTCCGGGTTCGGGCCCGGAACGACCTGAACCAATTCCCAACCGTCCTCGCCCCAGTTGTCGAGGATCTGCTTGGTCGCGTGGACCAGCAGGGGCACGGTCACGTACTCCCACTTCTGCATCGCTGCTACTCCCCTGATCGTCGGTACCGCGCCCAGCTTAGGGCCCACGATCGGGCCGATTTGACTAGGCTGAGCAAGCCGGACATCGCACATCACGGAGGGCGACATGACGCACCCGCAGGGCGGTCAACCGGGGCACCCGGAGCCCGAGCCGGTGCCCACGCCCGAGCCGCCCCAGCCGATCCCGCCGGACGAGCCGATCCCGGCGCCCGAGCCGCCACATGTCTCCTTCATCGACGCGGCCCCCGAGCCCGCCGAGCGGGAGTGGCCGCCGCCCGGCGCCTTCGCCGACGAGACCGCCGGCCACGACCAGACCCCCCACGACCAGACCCAGGTCATTCCGGCCGGCGCCGGCTGGCAGGCCCCGCCGCCGACCTCGCCGTGGCACGCCCAGCACGAGGCGCCCGGCGAGTGGCAGACCACCCCGCCGGAACACCTGGCCTACCACCACTCCGTGCTGCCCGCCGCCCCGCCCGAGCCCATCTGGGCCGGCCCGCCGCAGCAGCCGAGATCCCGCAAGGGCGCCCTGTGGGTCTCGGTGGCGCTGGCCGGCACGCTGCTGCTCTGCGGCGGCGGCGCCGTCTCGGCGTACTTCCTGCTCCGTAACGCCGACAATCCCGGCTCGCCCGACGCGGCGACCGCCGTCGACCGCTTCCTGACCGCCGTCTACACCCAGCAGGACGCGGCGGCCGCCGACGACCTGGTCTGCCGCGAGGCCCGCGACAAGCGGAAGATCGCCGATCGGGTCGACGAGATCAAGGCGTACGCCGAGGGCTACCGCGACCCGGTGTTCCGCTGGGCCGAGCCGACGGTGGCCGGCGACGACGAGGATCGCGCCACGGTTGCGGTGCAGGTCACCATGTCGACCGCCGACGAGAAGACCGCGGCCCAGGACCTGCGGTTCACCGTGATCCGCAAGACCGGCTGGCTGGTCTGCGACGTCACCGGCTGACCGGCTCCCCGCTACCTTTGATTTCATGGGCGAGCGAGTAAGCAGGTGGCCGGCGCGGCTGCACGTGGTGACCGGCAAGGGCGGCACGGGCAAGACCAGCGTGGCCGCCGCCCTCGCCCTGGGCCTGGCCGCGGGCGGCAAGCGCACGCTGCTGGTCGAGGTGGAGAGCCGGCAGGGCATCGCCCAGCTCTTCGAGACCGAGCCGCTGCCCTACAAGGAGCTGCGGATCGCCCAGGTGGCGGGCGGCGGCGAGGTGCGCGCGCTGGCCGTCGACCCCGAGGAGGCCCTGCTCGAATACCTCGACATGTTCTACCACCTGGGCGCGGCCGGCCGGGCGCTGCGCAAGGTGGGCGCCATCGACTTCGCCACCACCATCGCGCCCGGCCTGCGTGACGTGCTGCTCACCGGCAAGGTCAAAGAGGCCACCACCCGTTCCCAGGACGGCAAGCGGGCGTACGACGCCGTGGTCCTCGACGCCCCGCCGACCGGCCGCATCGGCCGCTTCCTCAACGTCACGGCCGAGACCGCCAAGCTGGCCAAGGTCGGCCCGATCAAGACCCAGAGCGACAGCGTCGCCGCGCTGCTGCGCTCGCCGATCTCCTCGGTGCACGTGGTCACACTGCTCGAGGAGATGCCGGTGCAGGAGACGCTGGACGCGATCGCCGAGCTCAACGCGCTGCGCATCCCGGTCGGCCGGATCATCCTGAACGCCACCCGGCCCGCCCTCGTGACCGCCGGCCGGGTGACCAAAGCCGAGCTCAAGCGGGGTCTGGCCGAGGCCGGGCTGCCGACCGACGCCGGCACGGTGACCGGCCTGGCCACCGAGGTGAAGGACTACCTCACCCGGCAGGAGCTGGAGGAGACGCTGCGGGCGGAGCTCACCGAGACCGGATTGCCCCTGGTCGAGCTGCCCCTGCTGCCGCGCGGCGTCGACCAGGCGGGGCTCGACGAGCTGGCCGCGGCCCTGATGCGCGCGTGATGCGGACCGGGACACAGTCGCCGTCCGTGGGATCAAGTACGGACTACTCTGGAGTAGTGGGTGAGGTGCTGGACGTCGACGGTCTGCTCGCCGATCCGGCCATCCGGATCGTGGTCTGCTGCGGCGCCGGCGGGGTGGGCAAGACGACCACCGCGGCCGCGATCGGCCTGCGGGCGGCCGAGGTGCACGGCCGTCGCACGGTCGTGCTCACCATCGACCCGGCCCGGCGGCTGGCCCAGTCGATGGGCCTGAGCGAGCTCGACAACACGCCCCGCCAGGTCAAGGGCATCGACGGCGAGAATGGCGGCGAGCTGCACGCCATGATGCTCGACATGAAGCGCACCTTCGACGAGGTGGTGCAGCAGCACACCACGCCGCAGCGCGCCGCGGAGATCTTCGCCAACCCGTTCTACCAGGCCATGAGTTCGACCTTCGCCGGTACGCAGGAGTACATGGCGATGGAGAAGCTGGGTCAGCTGCGGTCGACCGACGAGTGGGACCTCATCGTCGTCGACACCCCGCCGTCCCGTTCGGCGCTCGACTTCCTGGACGCGCCGGCCCGGCTCTCCCGGTTCCTCGACGGCCGCATGCTGCGCATGTTGCTGGCGCCGGCGCGCTCCGGCGGCCGGAGCATGTTCAGCCTGGTCACCGCGTCTTTCGGGCTTTTCTCCCGTACGGTGCAGAAGGTCCTGGGCGCCCAGTTGCTCACCGACCTGTCGGGCTTCGTGGCCGCGCTCGACTCGATGTTCGGCGGCTTCCGGCAGCGGGCCGACGAGACGTACCGCATCCTGCAGGACCCGCAGACGGCGTTCCTGCTGGTCGCGGCGCCGGAGCGGGACGCCGTACGCGAGGCCGCGTACTTCGCCGAGCGCCTGGTGGCCGAGCGGATGCCGCTGGCCGGTCTGGTGCTCAACCGGATGCACCGCTCCGAGGTGGCCGATCTGCCGGCCGACCGGAGCGAGGAGGCCGCCGCGGAGCTGGACGCCGCCGGCGAGAACCAGCTGACCGCCGGCGCCCTGCGGATCCACGCCAACCTCGTACGGCAGACCGAGCGTGAGCAACGCGTGGCCGCCACCTTCACCGACGCTTTTCCCGCCGTGCCCTCGGTCTCCGTCACGGCGCAGCCCGCCGACGTCCATGACGTCGACGGGCTGCGGACGATCGGCGCGCTTCTCGCCTAGTGGCTCAGCGGGTCGGGACCAGCACCTTGTCGGCGCCCTTGTCCTTCATCGCGGCCTCGAACATCTTGCGCCAGCTCGCCACGTGCGGGTGGCGGCGCAGCAGCGCCCGCCTCTCCCGTTCGGTCATTCCTCCCCAGACGCCGAACTCGATCCGGTTGTCCAGGGCATCGGCGAGGCATTCGTAGCGAACCGGGCAGCTGCGGCAGATCCTCTTCGCCACGTTCTGCTCGGCGCCCTGCACGAAAAGCGCGTCAGGGTCGCCACTCTGACACGCGGCCATGCTGGGCCAGTCGCTGATCATCCCCATCTGTAAACGTCCCCCCTAGCGTTACCCCCTGACGTCCGCGGGGCGTGTGTCCCCCTGAGCCACGCGGACGTCGTGCGATTAGCTCGCCGGACCATCATGCTCTGTAGTTGGGCGATTACGCAACGTTGTCCCTCAAATACGTACAGCCCGGCTCTTCCGGGCAAAGGCCGCGAAGCCTACTTCGCAAATCCCCACGAAAAATCACCTGTTCGGGCAGACTGATTCTGGGCGAACCGTGACTCTCTTGACGTGTGGTCACGTGCGGTCCTCGCGTACCCTGCTCGGGTGACCTCCTGGATGCGCAGACGCGATCACAACATCTTCGCCAATGCGACCTCGCTGCTGATCTGCGGTTTACTCGCCGGCGTCGTCGTCGCGGCCGCGGCGTTCCCCGCCGCCGCCATGTCCGGACTGGCCGCCAAGGCCGGTGGCGAGACGTTCGCGCAACTGCCCAGTGAGCTCAAAGACTTCAGCTCCCCCCAGATCACCCGCATCTACGCCCGCGACGGCCGGACGCAGATCTCGCAGTTCTACGACGAGTTCCGCAGCGACGTCCCGATCAAGGACATCTCGAAGTTCATGCGGGACGCGATCGTGGCCGCCGAGGACCGGGAGTTCTACAACCACAACGGCGTCGACCTCAAGGGCGTCGCCCGCGCGTTCGTCAACAACAGCGGCAAGTCCGACTCCAAGCAGGGCGCGTCGACCATCACGATGCAGTACGTGCGCCTCTCGCTGGCCTACTCGGCGACCAACCCGCAGGAGGTCGTGGACGCCACCAAGGACACGCCGAAGCGCAAGGTCAACGAGATGAAGTACGCGCTTCAGGTGGAGAAGGAGCTGTCGAAGGACCAGATCCTCGAGCGCTACCTGAACATCGCGCCCTTCGGCAACCAGGCGTACGGCGTCTACGCGGCCAGCCAGGTCTACTTCAACAAGAAGCCCAAGGACCTGACGGTCGGCCAGGCGGCCATGCTGGCCGGCATGGTCAAGGCGCCGACCAGCTTCAACCCCACCACCTCGGAGGGGTACCCGCAGATCCGCGACCGCCGGAACAACTACATCATCCCCGGCATGGTCGAGGCCGGATCGATCACCCAGGCCCAGGCCGACAAGGCCGTCAAGGAAGCCATCCCGCGCAAGGTCAAGTCGATCAGCAACGGCTGCGTCTCGGTCGCCAACAACAACTGGGGCTTCTTCTGCGACTACTTCTACCGCTGGTGGATGAGCCAGGAGTCGTTCGGAGCGACGACGTACGACCGTGAGCGCCGGCTCAAGAGCGGCGGCTACCGCATCGTCACGACGATGGACGTCAAGGGCACGGCTGACGCCCGCAAGCGCATCGCCGACCACATCTCGCAGAACAACAAGAACGCGCTGCTGATCGCCGGCGTCGAGCCCGGCAACGGCAAGGTCCGCGTCCTGTCGGCCAACCGCCGGTACAAGCTCGACGATCCGTCGCACCCGCAGAACCCGCTGTCCTCGGACAAGCGGAAGGCCAAGGCGGGCGTACGGGCGACCTACCCGAACACGACCAACCCGCTGCTCTCCGGCGGCGGCGACATCAGCGGCTACCAGGCCGGCTCGGTGTTCAAGATGTTCACCATGGTCGCGGCGCTGGAGAAGGGCTACCCGCTGGCGTACCCGATCAAGGCGGAGAAGCGCTACAAGTCGGGCTACATCATCGACTCGAGCAACGACTCGGCCTGCCCCGGCACCCACTTCTGGTGCCCCAGCAACTCCGGTGGCGGCGGCGAGGGCGTCTACAACATGTGGACCGCCTTCGGTAAGTCGATCAACACGTACTTCGTGCCGCTGGAGGAGCGGGTCGGCGCCGAGAACGTGGTCGCCGTGGCCAAGCGGTTCGGCGTGCAGTTCCGCGTCAAGCAGGACGCCGACTTCGCCAACAACCCGGTATCGGCCAACCAGTGGGGCGCGTTCACCCTCGGCGTGTCGGCGTCGACGCCGCTCGACATGGCCAACGCCTTCGCCGTCCTGCCCGGCGACGGCATGCACTGCGAACCCACGCCGATCGAGCAGATCACCACGCAGTCCGGCGAGAAGCTCGACATCGGCAAGCCGCGCTGCATCCGAGCGACCAGCCCCGACGTCGCCCGGGCCACGCTCGACGCGACCCGCTGCCCGGTCGGCGACTCGGCCCAGCTGGGCAACTGCAACGGCGCCACGGCCCGTGCGGTCAAGACGACGGTGAAGCACCCGGTCTTCGGCAAGACCGGAACGACCGACAACGACAAGACGGCCGCCCTGATCACCGGCACCACGAAGCTGGTCGTGGCCGGCTACCTGGTCAACCCGGACTGGCCCCAGCACACCGACCGGATGAGCCACGACGTGGTCAACCCGGCCGTGTACGAGACGCTGGCCGACTACATGAAGGGCAAGCCGAAGGAGCAGTTCAAGGTCCCCGGCAGCAAGAAGATCGCCGAGGGTGACCAGCGCTCCATCCCGCGCGTCGCCTGCCAGTCGATCGGCAGCGCCAAGGACGAGATCGAGTCGGCCGGCTTCGACGCGGTGGTCGGCAACGACGTCGAGTCCGACTGCCCGGAGGGCACCGCGGCCGGCACCGACCCGGGCGGCCGCACCATCAAGGGCGGCGTCGTCGTCATCGAGGTGAGCAAGGGCAAGGCGGCACAGACCCCGCCGAACGGCGCCCCGCCGGCCGGCAACGCCCCCAAGCCGCCAGGCCGCCGCTGACCTTCAACCACACGGGCGGGACCTCCTTCGGGACGTCCCGCCCGTATTTTTTGCCCATGCCCCGCATCCTGATCACCGGAATGTCCGGCACCGGCAAATCAACGGCCCTGACCCTGCTGGCCGCCCGCGGCCATCACACAGTCGACACGGACACCGACGAGTGGAGCGAATGGGCCGGCGACGACTGGATCTGGCGTCCCGGCCCCATCACGGAACTGCTGACCAGCACACCGGACGTCTTCGTGGCCGGTTGCAAGTCGAACCAGGGCCGCTTCTACCCGCTCTTCGACCACATCGTCCTGCTGAGCGCCCCGGCCGCCGTCCTGCTGGCCCGCGTCGAGGCGAGAACCACCAACCCGTACGGCAAAAGCGCCGCCGACCGGGCGGAAATCCTCGCCAACCTGGCCACGGTCGAGCCCCTCCTCCGAGCCACCGCCACCACCGAGATCGACGCCACCCGACCGGCCGCCGAGGTCGCCCACCGCCTCGAAGCCCTGACCACTACTCGGTGAGCAGATCCTCGTCGAAGTACACGTCCTCGTAGCCAGGAGCGAGAACAACCGCCCAGCCCGGCGGCAGGGCCAGGTAGGGGATCAGCTCGGCAGATGGCGCACGGCGTTGAGCGGCAGAACCTCCGGCCCTCTCGACAGAGCCAGCCCGACCATCGACCCGCCGCCAGGCGCCACCCCGCGCACACCGAACCGCCGGCACACACGCCGCTGCTCCCACGAGATCCGCACGGCGCATCCTCGCACAAGGATTGACGAGCCACATCCGACCGCAGCCTCGGTCGTCGGCGGCTCAGGCAAGGGGCTCGGCCTCGAACAGCACCGTCGGTTGGTCAATTCCAACGTGGCTACACCTCGAACACCGGTAGGACGGCGACAGTGCTGGTCAGCCCGTAGAGCTCGCAGCGCAGCGGCCCAGCGCGCCGCCCGATGCCGTGCTGCGTGCCTTCGCTGCCTTGGACGTCCGATGACCTTCCCACGGGCGCAGGTCGCGGCTGCGGTGTGTGTTGGTGTGCGAAGGAGAGCCGTGGCCGGGCATCCCGCACAACACTGGTCTACCTCAGAACGAGGACAGAAAACACATCAGGCCCGGCTACCGTTTCCGGTAACCGGGCCTGACCTGCACTGCTCTTGGTCGGGGTGGCCGGATTTGAACCGACGGCCTCTTCGTCCCGAACGAAGCGCGCTACCAAGCTGCGCCACACCCCGAGCTGCCAGGAAATACTATCCGACGCCCGGCCGGACGCGAAATCGGTATCCCCTGAAGCGTAAAACCGCAGGTCAGCGCGGTATCAAAGTGAGCAGCGAGGCCTCTGGGCGGCAGGCGAAGCGGATCGGGGCGGTCGGGTGGGTGCCCAGGCCGGCCGAGACGTGGAGCCAGGAGTCGGAGCCGGGCCAGCGGTGCAGGCCCTTCGCCATCGACGTGGGCAGGTCGCAGTTGGTGGTGAGGGCGCCGTAGAACGGGACGCACACCTGCCCGCCGTGGGTGTGGCCGGCCAGCAGCAGCTCGAAGCCGTCGGCGGCCATCGCGTCGAGGACGCGCGAGGCGGGCGTGTGGGTGACGCCCAGGTGGAGGTCGGCGCCGGTGGAGACCGGGCCGGCCACGGACGGGTAGTCGTCGCGGTCGACGTGCGGGTCGTCGACGCCGGCCAGTTCGATCGAGCGGCCGCCGGCCTTCAGCGTGGTGCGGGCATTGTTCAGGTCGGCCCAGCCCGCGTCGACCAGGGCGGCGCGCAGGTCCTCGGTGGGCAGGTCGACGCCCTGCACGTACTCGCGCTCCGGCATCAGGTATTCCAGCGGGTTCTTCCACCGCGGGCCCCGGTAGTCGTTGGAGCCGAAGACGAACGCGCCGGGCACCTCGAGCAGCGGGTCGAGCGCTCGCAGCACGCCGGGAACAGCAGCGGGGTCCGCCATGTTGTCGCCGGTGACGATCACCAAGTCGGGGTCGGTGCCGCCGAGCGCGGCCACCCACGCCTGCTTGCGTCGCTGGTCGGGCATCATGTGCAGGTCCGAGAGGTGCAGGATCCGCAGCGGCTCGGCGTCCGGTTCGAGCACCGGCACGTCGAAGCGCCGCAGCGTGAACAGGTTGCGTTCGACCAGCGAGGCATAGGCGAAGGTCGCGCCGCCGGCGGCGGCCAGGCCGGCACCCAGGGCGATAAAGGAGCGCTTACGCATGACCGAAAGAGTAGTTTCTCCGTCCATGGGAACGCTGAAGGACCGCCTGAACGATGACCTGCACGCCGCGATGAAGGGCCGCGACGAGCTGACCACCTCCACGCTGCGCATGGCGCTGGCCGCCGTCCGCAACGCCGAGGTCGCCGGCACCGAGGCCCGAGCCCTCAGCGACGACGAGGTCCTCGCGGTCCTGACCCGCGAGACCAAGAAGCGCCGAGAGGCGGCCACCGCGTTCGCCGACGCGGGCCGTTCGGAGCAGGCGGCCAAGGAGCGTTCGGAGGGCGAGGTCCTGGAGCGCTACCTGCCGAAGCAGCTCACCGACGACGAGATCGCCGGCCTGGTCCGCGAGGCCCTGGCCGCGGGCGGCTTCAGCGGCAAGGCCCAGATGGGCCCCGCGATGAAGGCCGCACAGGCCGCCGTCGCGGGCCGCGCCGAGGGCGGCCGGGTCGCCGCGGAGGTTCGCCGCCAGCTGGGCTGACCCCTTTAGGTGTACGCATGGAAGGGCCCCGGGTTTCCGGGGTCCTTTTTTGTGGGAATGACATCTGCGGTAGTCGCTTGTACAGTAGCTCCATGACAAGACAGTTGATGGGCATGACGGAGATACGGCTCCGCCTGGGCGGCATCACACGCCAGCGCGTGCACCAACTGGCCCTGCGTGACGATTGGCCGGAACCCTACGACGAACTCATCCAGGGCCGGGTGTGGAGAGCCGCCGACATCGAGGCCTGGATCAGAGTGCATCGCCCGGCTCTTGGCCAGCCGCAGACCCCGCACAGAGATTGAGCGCCTGGCCGTTCGACGTGGTGGAAGGCGCCGGCCCGGAGCATGGGGGCGACATCGGGTCTACGCATTCACGACGGGGAGCTGGCGCCCGGTCAGCGGATGCCCTCCGAGAAGGACCTGCACGACGAGTTCGGGTTCGCTCGGGAGACCATTCGGCGTGCGCTCGCGCTTCTGCGGAACGAGGGCATGGTCGAGGTACGGCATGGGCACGGCACCTTCGTGCTGCAGCCGCCCGGCCAGGTGGCTCTCCGGCCCGGTGACAGCGCGACGTCGACGGCGGCCATCACGGTCACGCGGGCCGACGGGACGACCGAGGTTCATCCGACCGGCACGATCGTCACCGTCGCCGGCACATCGAGTGGCGACGGGTCTCAAGTCGGGCGGTGAGGGGCCGATCGCTTCCGGGTGAAACCGACACCCGGGAGACGAAGTCGATGACCTGCTCCAACTGTGGCTCGACGGCCATTCAGCCGAACGGCTACTGCGCCAGCTGCGGCCAACCCGCCGCCGCACCGCAGACGGGATGGGCCGCGCCTGATCCCACAGCGGGATACAACTACGGGCAGCCCGCCGGCGAGTACCCGCCGGCCGGCCAGTACGCGGCCGCCGCCGACCCACCGCCATATGGGCCGCCCTCCGGGCAACTGCCGCCGCCGACCTCAGGCCAACCGCCGTATGCGCAGCCCGCCGCGGGTTCGTCGCCGTATGGGCCGCTCGCTGGAGACCCGCCGCCCTATGCGCCTACGGCTGGGGACCTGCAGCCGCCGTACGCGCCGCCGCCGGCGCCTCACGGGACTGCCGGGCAATATCCGGCCGATGGTGGTGGCTTTTCGGCGCCACCCGCGCCCTATGGCAACGCCGCGCCGCCCCCTGGTGGGCCGCCGTATGTCAACGCCGCGCAACCGGCCTATGGGGCGCCGCAGAACGCTCCCTACGGGGCGCCGCCGCCCTACAACCCCTACCCGCCGATGGCGCCTCGGGCGGCCGGCAACAACTTCAGCATCGCCGCTTTCGTCATGGCCGGGGTCGGGTTCCTTCTCATTCCGCTTCTCGGCATTCTCGGCATCGTCTTCGGCGCGGTGGCCCTGCGCCGCGGGGAGCGGCTCGGCAAGCTCGGGCTCATCGTCGCGATCGTGGGTACCGTGCTCGGCTTCGCCGCCAGCGCCGCCCTGCGATTGTTCTGATCAGAGGGCGAGCTGGGGCCGTACCGGAACCGCGGTCACCGCCGGGCCGACGCTGCGGCCCGGCAACTGCTGCTGGGGCACCGCGTACGGGCCGAGCATCGATTCGATGGCGGGCGCGATGGCGGGGCGGTCGTTCAGCTGGATGAGCCGGGCCGCCCGGGCCAGCGAGCCGGTCTCGCCGTCGCGGAAGC
Source organism: Actinoplanes sp. NPDC048796 (assembly GCF_040650035.1). Taxonomy (NCBI): domain Bacteria; kingdom Bacillati; phylum Actinomycetota; class Actinomycetes; order Micromonosporales; family Micromonosporaceae; genus Actinoplanes; species Actinoplanes sp. NPDC048796. Next base: position 481,501 of record NZ_JBEZGO010000003.1, read on the forward strand.
CCTCGCGGTATCCCTTCTCGTAGCGCTCGCCGCGGCCGAGGGCCCGGCCGAGGGCGAAGCATGTGGAGCCGGCCAGGGCGAGCAGGAAGAGCAGCGCGAAGGGTGTCACTGTTGTTTTCCTTCCGGGGCTTATGTACCAATTAGACGAAAAGTACCCCTCAAGGATCCCGCATGCGGTAGAGCGGTGATCAAGTACGCCAACGGGTGAAGATCAACCCGGCACGGCGATCGATGTCCGTACCAGTTTGGCCGGCACCTCGGCCGGATCGGTCGGGCGGCACAGGTGGTAGCCCTGTCCATATCCGCAGCCCAGGCGCCTCAGGGCGGCGAGCTGAGCGGCGTTCTCGATGCCCTCGGCCACCACCCGGAGGCCCAGGATCTGCGCAAGTTCCACGATCGTGCGCACCAGCGCCAGGTCCTCGCCGGTGAGCTCGGCCCGGGCGATGAAGGCCCGGTCGATCTTCAGTTCGTCCACCGGGAGCTCGCGCAGGTAGGCGAGCGACGAGTAACCCGTACCGAAATCGTCTATCGACAGCTGCACCCCCAGCCCGCGCAACTGATGCAGCGCCGCCTTGCCCAGGTCGGGCTCGCTCATCAGCACCGACTCGGTCAGCTCCAGCGTCACCGCGCTCGACGGCAGCCCGGCGATGGCCAGCGCCTTCATCACGTTGTCGGCGAAGCGCGGATGGACCAGCTGATGGCCCGAGACGTTCACGTTGAGCCCCAGGTCGGGGAAGTCGCGCCGCCAGCGGGCGACCTGCACCGCGCTGGTCTCCAGGACCCACTGGCCGATGTCGACGATCAGCCCGAACTCCTCGGCGATCGGGATGAAATCGACCGGCGAGACGAAGCCGCGGGCCGGGCTGTGCCAGCGGATCAGCGCCTCGGCGCCGACCGGCTCGCCGTCCGCCAGCCGGATCAGCGGCTGGTACTGCAGGCGGAACTCGCCCTCGCGCAGTGCCCGTTGCAGGTCGCCGCGCAGGCTCAGGTGGTCGAGCGCCTCGACGTGCATGTACGGCTGGTAGGCCAGCACCCGGCCCGGCCCGTCCTTCTTGGCCCGGTACATCGCCACGTCCGCGTTGTGCAGCAGCTCCTCCGGCTTCAGCGTCGCCTCCCGGGAGACCGCCACCCCGACGCTGGCGCCGATGAAGATCTCCCGGCCGGCGACCCGGAACGGTTCCTTGATCGCGGCGACGATCCGCTCACCGATCAGCGTCGCCGTCTCCACCGGCGAGTCGTGCAGCAGCGCCGCGAACTCGTCGCCGCCGAGCCGGGCGATGGTGTCGCTCGCCCGTACGCATCCGCGCAGGCGCCGGGCGACCAACGCGAGCAGTTGGTCGCCGGCCTCGTGGCCGAGGCTGTCGTTCACCGCCTTGAACCGGTCCAGGTCGACGAAGAGCACGCTGGTCGGGTCCTCCGCGGTCGCCCGCGAGGCCAGCACCCGGTTGAGGATGGTCAGGAACAGGGCCCGGTTGGGCAGGCCGGTGACCGGGTCGTGGTGCGCCTCGCGGACCGCCTCGACCGTGCGGGCGTCGGTCAGGGCCAGACTGACCTGCTGGGCGAAGGCGGCCAGCTGGTCACGCCGCTCGGTGCTCTCGTCGGTCACCCCGCAGAGCAGCGCGACCAGGCAGCCGGCCATCTCGCCGGTGACCCGGACCGGGGCGGCGATCATCTGGCCGCGCGCGTCGACCCGTACGAGAGCCGCTCCTCCGGCCATCGCGGCCCGGGCCAGGCCCTCCGGCGGCGTCACGCCACCGCCCGAGGTCGAGGCGATCGTGAGCCGGCGCTCCGGGCCGCCCTCGGCCAGCAGCAGCGTCACCGTGGCCCCGCCCAGCAGGTCGGCCGCGCCGCCGGTCACCGCGTCCAGGATCTCCGGGAGCGGCCGCCGGGCCGAGATCCCCCGCTGGATCGTCAGCAACGTCTCCACGAGCCTCTGACGGGTCTGCGCGGAGGTTGCCTGCCGCTCCTTCTCGGCGCGCAGGTGCCGTTCGGCGGCCAGCACCCGGATGCTGCGCAGCGCCAGGCCCAGCACCTGGGCCATGCCCAGCAGCATCTGCCGTTCCTCGGGCGCGAACGGCTCGGCCAGCCGGGCCACCACGAGCGCCTCGCCGGCCTGATCGCCCAGCGGGTTCGCGACCGCGTGCAGGTCACCTACGTTCGGCACGATCAGCCGGGGCTGACCGGCGGCGACCTCCAGGACGCCCACTTCCGGGACAACCCGTCCGAAGCCGTACGCCCCGTGCACGCCACCCTCGCGCACGACCGCGCCGACCTCGGCGTCGACCATCTCGGCCGCGCGCTCGACCGCGTTCGCGATCGCCGAGGTCTCGTCCTCGGCGGCGTTGACCGCGGTGAAGTACTCGGTGAGCTGATGGGTCGACCAGGCCAGCATGGTCAGGCCAGGGCGAGGGTGACGAGGGTCAGATGGTGCATGCCGAGCGCGCCGCGCACCCGGGCGATCTCCCCCAGCGTGTAGAGGCCGGCGTACGGGGCGTCGCCGAGGGCCGCGTGCATCGCTCGCATCTCCGCGTCCAGCCCGCCCTCGATCAGGCCGGCCCGGCGGCCACCGCAGTCGAAGGCGAGCACGCCGAGCGGCGGCAGCGGCTCGAGCTGGGCGACCGCCTCGGCGCAGGACTGGGTGGTCCCGTCCAGCAGGGCCTGCCGGTCGCCCTCCATGAGCCAGACCAGCGCGCCCTGCGGCACGTCGGCGGTGCCCCAGACCGACCGCTCGGCGTCGTCCCCGGCGTGGATCACCCGGATGTCCTCGCCGCTGCGCCGGGAGAGCCCGAGCGGCTGCAGCTGCCGTCCCCGGTCGAAGAACTCCTCGGCCGAGCCGTCGAAGTCGTTGCGCCGCAGCAGCACGTCCAGCGCCGGCTGGTCGTCGAGCTGGTAGATGTGCGGGCCGTGGCTCTTGGTGACCACCATGGGCGGCTCGATACGCCGCCAGCCGTGCGCGACGCCGATGCCGATCGGGCCGTCGGAGCCGAGCCCGAGGCCGATCACCACGCCGCTGAGCACCTCGTCGCCGTAGAACTGAAAGGTCCGCTGGAAGCGCCGATCGTCGGCCGAGAATCCGCCGACCAGCGGAATCGTCGCGCCGAGGGCCGAGTAGGCGCCCCGGACGATCTCGTGCGGGCGTCCGGAAAGGCCCTCGCACAGCAGGATCAGCACCTGGTGCTCGTCGTGCAGGCCGTGCACGGCGTCGGCCGCCGCGGCGCCGGCCGCCCGCGGGTCGGACGGGTTGATCGGCGCCACCTTCACCCGCACGGTGAACCCGTCGCCGCCGAGAGCCGCGACCGATACCCCGCCGTCGGTGACTCCGGCGCTGCCCAGTTCGCCCATCGAGGTGCAGCCGACGATCTCGGCCGCCGGCCCGGCCTCGGCCCGCACGGCGGCCAGCAGGGCCGGCAGATCGTGGCTCGCGGAGGCGAAGACGAGGACCGCCTTGGCCGTACGCCCGCCCACGGCTGCGTGCGCCGCCTCGGCGCCCGCCTGGGCGGAGTCGGGGGCGCCACTCTGGCCCACGCCGAACCAACGGTGCGGGTTGATCTGCATGATCCTCTGATCGGCACGATTTGTCGGTTGCTGAGTGGTTGCTTGTGGGGTGCTGTCGTCCGTCCCCGGCGGGCCTGACAGGCTAGACCCTTGTGAGTGACTCTGACCTTGCGCGGCAGGTCCGCGCCGTGAGCCGGCTGACCGGCGAGTTCGTTCTGCGCTCGGGCCGGACCGCGACCGAGTACTTCGACAAGTACCAGTTCGAGGCCGATCCGGTGCTGCTCGACAAGCTGGCCGAGCAGATGGCCGTGCTGATCCCCGAGGGCACCGAGGTGCTGGCCGGTCTCGAGATGGGCGGCATCGCCGTGGTGACCGCTGTGGCCCGGCACGCCGGCCTGCCGACGGCCTTCGTCCGTAAAGAGGCCAAGAAGTACGGCACGGCCCGGCTGGCCGAGGGCGCCGAGGTGGCCGGCCGCCGGGTGCTGGTGGTCGAGGACGTGGTGACCTCCGGCGGCCAGGTCGTCATCTCGACCAACGAGCTGCGCAAGCTGGGCGCGCACGTCGACCACGCGCTGTGCGTCATCGACCGGCAGGAGGGTGGCACGGAGGCGCTGGCCGCCGACGGCATCACCCTGCGGGCGCTGTTGACCCGCGCCGACCTCGAAGCCGCCGCCTAGAAGACCCGGGCCGCCGGGCTACTTCGAGAGCTCGGCGGCCAGCATCTCGGCGATCTGCACGGTGTTGAGGGCCGCGCCCTTGCGCATGTTGTCGCCGGTGACGAAGAGGTCGAGCGCCCGCGGGTCGTCCATGGCCCGGCGGATGCGGCCGACCCAGGACGGGTCGGTGCCGACCGCGTCGATCGGCATCGGGAACTCGCCCGCCTCCGGGTCGTCGACCAGGATCACCCCGGGCGCGTTGCGCAGCGCCTGGCGGGCGCCCTCGGCGTCGACCTCGGAGCCGAACACGGCGTGCACCGCGATCGAGTGGCCGGTGACCACCGGGACGCGGACGCAGGTGGCCGACACCTTGAGCGCCGGTATCTGCAGGATCTTGCGGGACTCGTTGCGGAGCTTCAGCTCCTCGGACGACCAGCCGAGCGCCTCGAACGCCCCCGACCAGGGCACCACGTTCAGCGCCAGGGGCGCTGTGAACGGACCCAGATCGTCGCCGACGGCCTGGCGCACGTTGCCCGGCCGGGAGCCGAGCAGCCGGTCGCCCGCCACCTTGCTGAGCTGGTCGTGCAGGGTGTCCACGCCGAACTGACCGGCGCCCGAGGCCGCCTGGTAGGAGGCGAGCACGAGCTCGCGCAGGCCGTACTCGCGGTGCAGCGGCGCGATCGCCATGATCATGGCCATCACCGTGCAGTTGGCGTTGGCCACGATGCCGCGCGGGCGGTGCCGCAGCGCCTCGGGGTTGACCTCGGGGACCACGAGCGGCACCTCGGGATCCATCCGGAACGCGGCCGAGTTGTCCACGACTGTCACGCCGCGGGCGGCCACGATCGGCGCCCACTCGCGCGACACGTCGTCGGGCACGTCGAACATCGCGACGTCGACGCCGTCGAACGCCTCGGGTGTGAGCTCGGCGACCGTGAGCTGCTCCCCGCGACAGCCCAGCTGCTTGCCGGCCGACCGCGACGAGGCGATCAGCCGGATCTCACCCCAGACGTTGCGCCGGGAGGAGAGCAGCTCGAGCATGACCGTACCGACGGAGCCGGTGGCTCCGACGACGGCGAGCGTGGGCTGCGCCATGGCAGGCGTTCTTACCGGCCGGTGCCCGCGTAGACCACCGCCTGCTCGCCGCCGCCCAGTTCGAACTGGTCGTGCACGGCGCGGACCGCGGTGTCGAGGTCACTGTCACGGCAGACCACCGAGACCCGGATCTCCGACGTGGAGATCATCTCGATGTTGACGCCGGCCTCGCCGATGCAGGCGAAGAAGGAGGCCGCGACGCCCGGGTGCGAGCGCATGCCGGCGCCGATCAGGGACACCTTGCCCACGTGGTCGTCGAAGAGCAGGCTCTTGAACTTCACCTGCTCCTTGATCTTGTCGAGCGCGGTCATCGCGGTCGGGCCGTCGGCCTTGGGCAGGGTGAACGAGATGTCCGTACGCCCGGTGCCCTCGGTCGACACGTTCTGCACGATCATGTCGATGTTGATCTCGGCGGAGGCCACGGTCTCGAAGATGCGTCCGGCCGCGCCGGGCTCGTCCGGCACCCCGACGATCGTGATCTTGGCTTCGCTTCGCTCGTGTGCGACCCCGGTGATGAGCGCTTGTTCCACGGAAGGGTCCTCCATCGATCCGGTGACCAGGGTGCCGGGCTTGTTGGAATACGAAGAGCGTACGTGGATGGGCACCTTGAAGCGGCGCGCGTACTCCACGCATCGCAACATCAGCACCTTCGCCCCACCGGCGGCCAGCTCGAGCATCTCCTCGTACGTGATCTGCTTGATGTGCTTGGCGTCGGGGACGATGCGCGGATCGGCGGTGAAGACGCCGTCCACGTCGGTGTAGATCTCACACACGTCGGCGTGCAGGGCGGCGGCCAGCGCCACCGCCGTGGTGTCGGAGCCACCGCGGCCGAGCGTGGTGATGTCCTTGGTGTCCTGCGAGACGCCCTGGAAGCCGGCCACGATCGCGATCGCGCCCTCGTCGAGCGCGCTGCGCAGGCGGCCGGGCGTCACGTCGATGATCCGGGCCTTGCCATGGGTCGAGGTGGTCAGCACGCCGGCCTGCGAGCCCGTGTACGACCTGGCCTCGTACCCCAAGTTGTGGATGGCCATCGCCAGCAGCGCCATCGAGATGCGCTCGCCCGAGGTGAGCAGCATGTCGAGCTCGCGGCCGGGCGGCAGCGGGCTCACCTGGTTGGCGAGGTCCATGAGCTCGTCGGTGGTGTCACCCATCGCGGAGACCACGACGACGACGTCGTCACCGGCCTTGCGGGCGGCGACGATCCGCTCGGCGACCCGCTTGATCCGCTCGGCGGTCGCGACGGACGAGCCCCCGTATTTCTGCACCACCAGTGCCACGGCGATCCAATCCTTGGCGTCGAACAATCGCCACCACACTAGCCGTGACCGCCTCGGACGCCGACAGGCGATCCCAGAATCCGGCGCGCCGCGACCCGGGACACGCACGACACGCCGACGTGCGGACCGAGCGATACGGCCGTTGGAGGCGAGAATGTCTCGGTGCGCCCTCGCTTGATGCCTCTGTCCGCCGCCGTCCTCCTCGCGACGGCCGTCGGCGCGTGCGGCGACGCCGCGGGCGGCACCACCACGCCCAGCCCGTCGGCCTCGGCGCCGCCCCCGGCCACGGGCACGCAGGACGCCCGGGTGGCGCTCGCCGGCCGGGCCGCCGCGGCCCTGGACAAGGCGTACGCGGCGCTCTACACGCTGGACCAGGGCGGCGGGAAGGTCCGCAACGTGGTCGCCACGGTCGGCGCCGACGGCACGTGGAAGGTGGACGTCGGCGGCGGGGCGCTGGGCGGCACGGCCGACGTGTCGCTCGTCTCGATCTCCACCGGCGTCTATCAGTGCAGCATCTCCTCGGCGACCAACCCGATCACCCCGACCTGCGTCAAGCTCGCCGACGCCGGCAAGCGCGTGCCCAAGGATTACGACCTCGAGGTCCAGCGGCTCTTCCGGCAGTGGCTGACCGTCTTCACCGACCGGGAGGCGGCGATCGCGGTGACCGAGGTGCAGCCGCTGTCCGGCGCCAAGGGCGACTGCTTCTCGGTCGACTCGACCGCCGCGTCGCTGGCCGACCCGGTCGACGTCGGCATCTACTGCTACTCGGCCGAGGGCGTGCTGACCGCGGCCCGGGTCGGCTTCGGCGTCCTCAAGATGGTCAGCGAGTCGACCGGGCCGGCCACTGTGCAGCTGCCGGGGGCCGTGGTGGCCGGGCCGCCGATGGGCCAGGACGCACCGCCGCCGCCGCCGGCCCAGCCTTCCGTCGCGCCGTCGGCCTGACTTCCCACGATCCGGGCGTCTTGCTGGCCACGCTGTTATCGAGCGCGTAACGTCGCAACCGACATGTGGCAGGCGTTCCTTCTTCTTAGCTGCCGCGACGAGGCCCCATCCCAGGCCGGCACCTCGTCGCGGAGCTGACGCGCGCCGCCTTCCTCGCCTCGCCCTCTCTTAGGAGCAGTTCCACATGTCCAGTCCCTTCGCGTCGCAGCGCGCCAGCACCATGCCGTTCGAGCGCTACGTGCCGTACGAGAAGCAATTCGCCGTTGACCTGAAAGATCGGCAATGGCCGGCCAAGCACGTCGAGGCCGCGCCGCGCTGGTGCGCCGTCGATCTGCGCGACGGCAACCAGGCCCTGATCGACCCGATGTCGCCCGAGCGCAAGCGGCGCATGTTCATGCTGCTGGTCCAGATGGGCTACAAGGAGATCGAGGTCGGCTTCCCGGCCGCCAGCCAGACCGACTACGACTTCGTCCGCCAGCTCATCGAGCAGGACCTGATCCCCGACGACGTCACCATCCAGGTGCTGGTGCAGTGCCGGGAGCACCTGATCGACCGCACGTTCGAGTCGATCCGCGGCGCCAAGCGCGCGATCGTCCACTTCTACAACTCGACGTCCACACTCCAGCGCCGGGTCGTCTTCGGCCTGGACAAGGACGGCATCACCGACATCGCCACCACCGGCGCGCGGCTGTGCCAGAAGTACGCCGAGATCCACACCCCGGACACCGAGATCTTCTACGAGTACTCGCCGGAGTCCTACACGGGCACCGAGCTGGAGTACGCGCTGGAGATCTGCTCGGCCGTGATCGACGTGATCGACCCCACGCCGGACCGCCCGCTGATCATCAACCTGCCGGCCACCGTCGAGATGGCCACCCCGAACGTGTACGCCGACTCGATCGAGTGGATGCACCGCAACCTGCCCCGGCGCGAGTCGGTGGTGCTGTCGCTGCACCCGCACAACGACCGCGGCACCGCTGTCGCCGCGGCCGAGCTGGGCCTGCTGGCCGGCGCCGACCGCATCGAGGGCTGCCTGTTCGGCAACGGCGAGCGCACCGGCAACGTCGACCTGGTCACGCTGGGCCTCAACCTGTTCTCGCAGGGCATCGACCCGATGATCAACTTCTCGGACATCGACGAGATCAAGCGGGCCGTCGAGTACTGCAACCAGCTGCCCGTGCACGAGCGCCACCCGTACGTCGGCGACCTGGTCTACACCGCCTTCTCGGGCTCGCACCAGGACGCGATCAAGAAGGGCTTCGCGGCCCTGCAGGCCGACGCCGACGCGGCCGGTGTCGACATCGACAAGTTCACCTGGGGCGTGCCCTACCTGCCGGTCGACCCGAAAGATCTGGGCCGCAGCTACGAGGCGGTCATCCGGGTCAACTCGCAGTCCGGCAAGGGCGGCGTGGCGTACATCATGAAGGAAGAGCACAAGCTCGACATGCCGCGGCGGCTGCAGATCGAGTTCTCCGGCGTCGTGCAGCACCACACCGACGCCGAGGGCGGCGAGGTCAGCGCCCAGGAGATGTGGGACATCTTCGCCACCGAGTACCTGGTCGAGCACCAGCTCGGCTCCGCCTTCAAGGTCGTCGACTTCGGCACGTCGACGGTGGACGGCAAGGTCGAGGTCGACGTCGAGGTCTTCCACCGCGGTCAGCGGCGGCCGCTGGTCGGCGTCGGCAACGGCCCGATCGACGCCTTCGTGCAGGCGATCGAGCCGCTGGGCATCAAGGCCCGGGTGCTCGACTACCAGGAGCACGCGCTGACCTCCGGCGGCGACGCCCAGGCCGCGGCGTACGTCGAGGTCGAGGTGGGCGACCGCACACTGTGGGGGGTCGGCATCGACGAGAACATCGTCAGCGCCTCGATCAAGGCAGTGAACAGCGCGATCAACCGCGCTCGATAGGTTTTCCGCGGCGCCTACTCCCATCGGCTGATCTTGCTGAGCGGAGCGGGCGCCGCGCTCCTACGCTGGTGCACGTGTCCCCTCGCATTCCGCTGGCTCTCGCCGCTGCCCTGCTCGCTCTGACCGCCTGCGAGCCCGTCTCCGTCCCGCCCTCGTCCGATTCCGGGCCCACGGGGTCGACGTCCAAGCCGAGTTCCGCCAAGGACGCCTCGGCCCAGCTCAGCAAGCTGACCGTGGCCAAGGCCGGTTCGATGGCCGGTTACAAGCGGGAGGAGTTCCCGCACTGGCGTGACACCGGCTCCAACTGCGACGTGCGCGACTCGGTCCTGAAGCGGGACGGCAAGAACGTCAAGTTCTCCGGTTGCAACGTCGTCGCCGGCACCTGGACCAGCTTCTACGACGGCCAGGTCCTGAACTCGCCGACCAAGGTCGACATCGACCACATGGTGCCGCTGGCCAACGCCTGGCGCTCGGGCGCCTCGAAGTGGACGACCGCCAAGCGCGGCGACTTCGCCAACGACCTGGACGACCCGCAGCTGATCGCGGTCTCGGCCAGCTCGAACCGGTCCAAGGGCGACCAGGACCCGTCGACCTGGAAACCGTCGCAAACCAGCAGTTGGTGCGAATACGCGAAAGACTGGATCGCCGTGAAGTCCAAGTGGAAACTCACGGTCACCGACAAGGAGAAGTCCGCGCTCGACGACATGTTGAGGAAGTGCTGATGACCGAGCCCCAGCCCGCTGCCGCCGCACCGACCACCGACATCGTGGCCGGTCCCGGAGGGGTGATGACCGACGAGGTCGGCGTCGTGACCGGCGACCTGACGCTGCGCACCGAGCTCACCGGAACCGACGCCGTGGTCCGGGTCCAGTACAAGGACGCCGGCGAGTGGTACACGGTCACGGGCGCCAAGGCGTCCCTCAAGGACCCGGCGGACGCCGAGGCGATCCACAATGTCGTATCGGGCATCCTGAACCGGCCGGAAGGTTGATCTTCGTGGGCGGTACGGGCCAGCAGAACGGATCCGTACCGTCCTATGCTCCTCGGAACCGCGTCTTCCCCCTCCGAGGTGCACATGCGTCGTTCCCCCTGGCCGGCCCGGATCGTCATTCCCGTGGCCGCCACCCTCTCCGCCGGCGCCGTGGCCGCGCCGGCCCAAGCCGCCACGATCGGCACCGTCTCCGTCGAGCGGTCGACAGTCGTGGCCTACGTGGCCGATCGCGGCACCGCCCGGCACAACGTCGGCATCACCCGCTCCGGCCGCACGATCACGGTCGACGACTCCGTACCGGTCAAGGCCGGGAAGGGCTGCGTGGCGGTCAAGGGTGACCGCACCAGGGCCCGCTGCACCCTGAAAGCCAACCCGACCTGGCTCCGCGTGGTCCTCGGTGGCTACAACGACATCCTGGTCAACCGGACCGACGTGTCGATGACCGCGAACGGCGGGGCCGGCAACGACCGGATCACCGGCGGTTCCCGGCGCGACATCATCGACGGCAACGCCGGGTCGGACGCGATCTGGGGCCTGGCCGGCAACGACGACATCAGCGACCCGGACGGCGCCAACGCCCTGTCCGGTGGTGACGGCGACGACGTCGTCGTCGGCGGCTGGGGCAACGACCGGCTGTACGGCGGCAACGGCCACGACGAGCTCAACGGCTTCCTCGGCAACGACGTGGAGGACGGCGGCCCCGGCAACGACCACTTCTCCCAGAACGACAACCCGAACCGCGCCGACGCGGACACCTTCGTGGGCGGCGCCGGCTTCGACACGGTCTCGTACGTCTTCCGCACCAAGCCGGTGACCGCCGACGCCGACTCCGTCCGCGGTGACGACGGCGTGCCGGGCGAGCGCGACACGATCAGCACGACGGTCGAGGCCATCATGGGCGGCTACGGCAACGACCGCCTGATCGGGACGCCGCGGGCCGACTACCTGTACGGCGAGGGCGGCCACGACGTCCTCACCGGCGCCGCCGGCAACGATCTCCTGATCGGTGGCACGGGCCGCGACTCCGTCAACGGCGGGGCCGGCACCGACCAGTGCGAGCGGGCCAGTGGTGACACCGTCGTGGCTTGCGAGGCGTCATGAGGCGTCTCGCCGCGACCGTCATCGGCGGCGCCGCCGTGGCCGCGTCCGTGATGGTCGCGCCGCCGGCTGACGCGGCGGTCAAGGGCAAGGTGTACGTGGTCGGCAAGTCGATCGTGGCGCTGGTCGACACCTCGAGCCGGGCCCACAACGTGTCGATCACCCGCTCCGGGCGCACGATCGTGGTCGACGACGTCGTCGGGATCACGGCCGGCGCCGGCTGCGCCAAGGTCGACGGCACGAAGGTCCGCTGCGCGCTCAAGGTCAACCCGTCTCGCATCCGGGTCCAGTTCGGCCCGAAGAACGACACCCTGGTCAACCGGACCGACGTCGCCATCACGGTGCGGGGTGGCGCCGGCGCCGACCGGATCACCGGCGGTTCCCGGGCCGACCTCCTGGAGGGCGATGCCGGAAACGACGCGATCTGGGGCCTGGGCGGCAACGACACCGTCGAGGGCCGGGCGGGCAACGACACCGTCTCCGGTGGCGACGGCAACGACAGCGTGCGGGCCGACGAGGGCAACGACACGTTGTACGGGGGCAACGGCCACGACGTCATGGACGACGGGTTCGGCACCGACCGGGTGTACGGCGGCAACGGCAATGACATGCTCTACGCCGACCGTGGGAACGACACCTACGACGCCGGACCGGGCGACGATCAGATCCGGCAGGAGGACGAGTCCGGAGCGCCGGACGCGGACAACTTCATCGGCGGAACGGGCCACGACTACGTGAGCTACGAGATGCTGAGCAAGCCGATCGTCGCCGACGCCGACGGCGTACGCGGCGACGACGGCCGGGCCGGCGAACACGACACGATCAGCACCTCGGTCGAGGGCATCCTCGGCGGATACGGCAACGACCGGCTGACCGGCACGGCCCGGCGGGACTGGCTCGACGGCGGGCCGGGCAATGACGTGATCGGGGGCGGCGCGGGCGACGACATCCTCAGCGGCGGTCCGGGACGTGACTACGTCAGCGGCGCCACCGGCAACGACCTGCTCCACGGCGACGAATGGCTCGACATGTACCCGGTCGCCGCCGACACCCTGCTCGGCGGGCCGGGCCGCGACACCGTCGACTACAGCTCCTACACCCGGCCGCTCACCATCGACCTGGACGGTGCCGCCGGCGACGACGGCCAGGCCGGGGAACGCGACACCGTCGGAGCCGACGTCGAGGACGTGGTCGGTGGCGCCGGAAGCGACCGGATCACCGGCAACGCGGCCGCCAACACCATCGACGCCGGCGGCGGCAACAACGTCGTACGCGGTGGGGCCGGCAACGACGTCATCAGCGCCTTCGACGGCCTGAACTACATCGGCGGGGACGCCGGCGACGACCAGATCACCACGTACGACCTCGACCGGGACGACCACGTGGACGCGGGCACCGGAACGGGTGACCGCTGTACCGCCGATCTCGGCGACGCCATCAGCAAATGCGAGACGGTCGACCGCTACTAGAACAACAAGAAAGGGCCGCTCCCTCGACGGGAGCGGCCCTTCCTGCGTACGGCTGAATCAGGCGGGAGTCGCCGCCGGACGGCGACCCGCGACGGTCTCGTCCTCGACCACCGGGAAGTGGCAGGCGGTGAGGTGGCTGGCCGGGTCGTCGAGCCGCGTGACCAGCGGCGGCTCCTCCGTGGCGCAGATGTCCTGCGCCTTCCAGCAGCGGGTCCGGAACCGGCAACCCGACGGCGGGTTGATCGGGCTCGGCACGTCGCCGGTGAGCAGCACGCGGTCGCGCTGCGCCCGGTCACGCCGGACCGGGTCGGGCACCGGCACGGCCGACATCAGGGCGACGGTGTACGGGTGGCGCGGGTTCTTGTAGAGATCGTCCCGCTCCGCCACCTCGACGACCTTGCCCAGGTACATCACCGCGACGCGGTCCGAGATGTGGCGCACCACCGACAGGTCGTGCGCGATGAAGACGTACGTCAGGTCGAATTCGCGCTGAAGGTCGTCCAGCAGGTTGACGACCTGGGCCTGGATCGACACGTCGAGGGCCGAGACCGGCTCGTCCGCGATGATCAGCTTGGGCCGCAGGGCGAGCGCCCGGGCGATGCCGATGCGCTGGCGCTGACCGCCGGAGAACTCGTGCGGGTACCGGTTGTAGTGCTCCGGGTTGAGGCCGACGAGCTCCAGCAGCTCCTGCACGGCCTTCTTGAGGCCCTGCGGGGTCGGGATGTCCTGGATCTGCAGCGGCGCCGAGACGATCGCGCCGACCGTGTGCCGCGGGTTCAGCGACGAGTACGGGTCCTGGAAGATCATCTGGACGTCGCGGCGCAGCGGGCGCAGCTGGGTGACCGACTTGTGGCTGATGTCCTCACCCTCGAAGGTGATCGTGCCACTGGTCGGTTCCAGGATGCGGGTGAAGAGCCGGCCGGTGGTCGACTTGCCGCAGCCGGACTCGCCGACCAGGCCCAGCGTCTCGCCGGGCTTGACCCCGATGTCGATGCCGTCAACCGCTCGTACGGCACCGACCTGACGCTTGAACAGGCCCTTCGTGATCGGGAAGTGCTTCTCCAGCCCCTTCACCTCGAGCAGGTTCTCGCTCATCTAAATCACTCCATGCTCAGAGGTTGGGTAGCACTTCCTGCTGGAAGATCTTTGTACGATCCTCCGCCGGCAGGTGACAGGCGACCTTGTGGATGTCGCCGCGCAGCTCCGGCACCTCGGTGAAGGACCGGTTGCCGTTGCGTCCGGCGTACGGGCAGCGCGGGTTGAAGGCGCAGCCGTCGGGCAGGTTGATCAGGCTGGGCGGTGAGCCCTTGACCGGGTTGAGCCGGTCGCGCACCTCACGGTCGAGGCGCGGCATCGAGCCGAGCAGACCCCAGGTGTACGGGTGCTGGGGCTGCTGGAAGACGTCGACCGCCGGGCCCTTCTCGATCACCTTGCCGCCGTACATCACGAGGACCTCGTCGGCGAGCTCGGCCACCACGCCGAGGTCGTGGGTGATCATGATGACCGCGGAGCCGAACTCCTCCTGCAGGTCGCGGATCAGGTCGAGGATCTGCGCCTGCACGGTCACGTCGAGCGCGGTCGTCGGCTCGTCCGCGATCAGCAGCGCCGGGTCGTTGACCAGCGCCATCGCGATCATCGCGCGCTGGCGCATACCACCGGAGAACTGGTGCGCGTAGTCGTTGAAGCGGCGTTCCGGCTGCGGGATGCCGACCCGGGCGAGCATGTCGATCGCCCGCTCCCGGGCGACCTTCTTGTTCACGCCGGGGTGATGCACCCGGTACGCCTCGACGATCTGCGACCCGACCGTGAAGTACGGGTGCATCGCGCTCAGCGGGTCCTGGAAAATCATCGCCATCTTGCCGCCGCGCAGCTTGCGGACCTGCTCATCGGTGGCGGAGACGAGTTCCTGGTCGTCGAGCCAGATCTCGCCGGAGACCTTGGCGTTGCTGCGGGTGCGGTGCAGGCCGAGGACCGCCAGCGAGGTCACGCTCTTGCCGGAGCCGGACTCGCCCACGATGCCGAGGGTCTGTCCCTTCTCCAGGCTGAACGACGAGCCGGTGACGGCCTGGACGATGCCGTCATCGGTCTCGAAGCGGACGTTGAGGTCCTTGATCTCGAGGAACGGACGGGCGTTGGTGGCGCCGATGGACACGTGACTCTCCCTCAGGCCAGCCGGACGCGCGGGTCGATCCAGCCGTAGACCAGGTCCACGATCAGGTTCGCGAAGACGATGAAGAACGCGGCGATCAACGTTACACCGAGAATGATCGGCAGGTCGTTCTGCCGGATCGCGGTCAGGGCCTGGTAGCCGAGGCCGCGGAGGTTGAAGACCGTCTCGGTGAGGACGGCGCCGCCGAGCAGCGCGCCGAGGTCCAGGCCGAAGACGGTGACGATCGGGGTCAGACCCGACCGCAGGGCGTGCTTGCCGATGACGACCCGCTCGGTCAAACCCTTGGCCCGGGCGGTACGCACGTAGTCCTCACCGAGGGTTTCGAGCATGTTGGCCCGGGTGAGTCGTGCGTACGTCGCCGCGAACAGGAAGGCGAGCGTGATCCACGGCAGCAGCAGGTTGGTGAACCAGTCGGCCGGACTTTCGGTGAACGGCACGTACTGGCCCTGCGGTAGCCATTGCAGCCAGTACACGAAGATCGCCGAGGAGAGCAGACCGGTGAAGTAGACCGGTAGTGAGACGCCCGCCAATGCGGTGGTCATCGCCGCGCGGTCGATGAACGAGCCTCTTCGGAGCGCGGAGATCACACCGAAGGAGATGCCGATGATGAGCCACAGGATCGCGGCGCCCAGGGCCAGCGACAGGGTGACCGGAAGGTCCTCCAGCAGCAGCGGAGTGACTTCCTGGTCGGTCGCGAACGAGTAGCCCAGGCAGGGCGCCGGGCAGTGGGTGACGTCCGGGCCGCTGGCGTAGTCCCGGCCGGCCACGATGCCCTTGAGGAACTTGCCGTACTGCACGACGATCGGATCGTCGAAGCCCATCTTCTGCCGGATGCCCTCGATCGCGGCCGGGTCCGACTGCTTACCGATATAGAGCAGCGCCGGATCACTACCGGTGGCCTTAGGAATCGCAAAGAAGATCGCGAAGGTCACCGCGGTCACCACGAGCAGCGTGACGATCGCGTTGAACAAGCGACGAACGATGTATGCCAGCACGACATTCGGCCGAGGGACGGGCGGGCACCGGAGTCCTCGCGGAAACCGATACCCGCCCGCCGGGGGCGGCCTTCACCAACCCTTCGAATTACCCGTTGTTACTTGGGGTGGAGCAACGTTACTTGCCGTCGCTGGTGCCGAGGGCCTGGAAGTCGAGCATGCCGAAGGCCTCGTGAACGTAGGCGTTGGTCAGCCGCGGGTTGCGGTAGTTCAGCGCCTTGTCGACCACGAAGGGCAGCACGTACGCACCCTCCATGATCTTCTGGTTGATCTGGGTGTAGATGGCCGCGGCCTTCTCGGGGTCGGTCTCGGCGGCGGCGTCGTCGAACAGCTTGTCGATCGCCGGGTCCTTGATCTCGGCCCGGTTGAAGTTGCCGTTCTTCGTGATGAACCGGCTGTCGGCCAGCGGCTGCATGTAGCCGGCGCCCGTCGGGTAGTCCGCGCCCCAACCGGTGATGATGATGCCGTAACCGCGCTTCTTCACGATCTCCGGCGAACCACCGATGGCCGAGTCCTGCGCACCGTCGTACTGGTCGATCTTGGCAGTGATGCCGACCGCCTTGAGCGAGGCCTGCAGGGCCTCAGCCGTCTTGACCTCGGCGTCCCGGTTGTTACGGGCGGCGATGGTCACGTTGAAGCCGTTCGGCTGACCACAGGCGGCGAGGGCCTCCTTGGCCTTGTCGACCTGCGGCTTGCCCTGCTTGCGGTTGTACGGGTCGTAGTTCGCGTCCGAGCCGGCGATGTTCGGCGGCAGGACGCTGGTGCCGATGTCGCCACCGGCGAACTCGCCACCGCGAGCGGCCTGGAGCGACGTCGGGTCGGCCGCGTAGATGACGGCCTTGCGGCAGTCGGGGTTGTTCAGCGGCGCGACCGGGGTCATGTCGGCGAAGCGCAGGAAGCCGGTGTTCGGGGCGTCCGCGTTCTTCTTCAGGTTGGCGTCGGTCAGCAGCTTGGTACGAGCCGCCGCCTGCACACCCGTCTGGCCGACGTCGAGGTCAGCCGTGCCCGAGAGCAGACGGTTGTCCAGGTCGTTGGCGTTGGTGGTGATGGTCAGGTTGATCGCGTCCGGCAGAGCCTTGCGGATCGGGTCGGTCGCCTGGTCCCAGTTGGGGTTGCGGACCCAGGAGACGCTCTTGCCCGGCTGGATCTCCTTGAACATGTACGGACCCGAGGCCGCCGGCTTCGAGCCGTACTGCGCGCCGGTGTCCCGCTTCTGCGGCACCGGGCCGGAGCCCGGCATGGCCAGCAGGTAGAGGAAGTCCGAGTACGGCTTGGCCAGCTTGAAGATGATCGTGCTGTCGTCCGGCGTGGTGACCGACTTCAGACCCAGCTTGTTGGGGTCGGTGTCCTTGTACGGGCCGGGGTACTTCTGGCCCTGGTCGAGGACGTTCGGCAGGTAGTACGGGCCACCGTTGATCACGTCGGTCGCCCAGACGCGCTCGATGCCGTACTTGACGTCCTTCGACGTGATCGGGGCGCCGTCGTCCCACTTCAGGCCGCTGCGCAGCTTGAAGGTGTAGGTCAGCTTGTCGGCGCTGATCTGCGGCTCGGCCTCGGCCAGGTCGGGCTGGAGCTTCAGGCCGTCCTTGCCCGGCTTGCCGGAGTAGTCCACCAGCTTGCGGGTGTAGAGGCGGTTGAGGTTCCAGACGAACGCGTAGTAGCCACGCGCCGGGTCCCAGCTGTCGGCGTCCTGCGACGTCCACAGGTTCAGCGTGCCGCCCTTTTTGTCGCTGGCGTTGACCACACTGGTAGCGGCCGCGTTGAACTCCGACTTGCCGCTCGAGGTGCTGCTGCTATTGCTGTCCGAGCCGCCACCGCACGCGGCGGTGGTCAGCCCGAGCGCGAGGGCGACGCCTGACGCCGCCAGCGCCCTTGTCTTGCGTGCCACCTGATCTCCTACCTTCTCGAAAGCGAACCCGGCCGGTCCGCGGTGGTACTTCGTCCGGAAGACTCAGCGAGCCTTCGGGTCGAGTGCGTCGCGCAGGCCGTCACCGAAGAGGTTGAAGGCGAGCACGGTGATGAAGATGACGCCACCCGGGATGATCATGTACATGGGGTCGATCGAGTAGAAGTTCACCGCGTCCGACAACATGCCACCCCACGACGGGTTCGGCGGAGGGATGCCGACGCCGAGGAAGCTCAACGCGGCCTCGGTCAGGATGTTGGTCGGAATGATCAGCGTCGTGTAGACGAGGATCGGCGCGGCCAGGTTGGGCAGCAGCTCACGGAAGAGGATGCGGCCGGACCGGGCGCCCATGCTGCGGGACGCTTCCACGAACTCGCGTTCGCGCAGGGACAGCGTCTGGCCGCGGACGATACGGCCGATGTACGGCCAGCCGAAGAAGCCGATGACTCCGACGAGAACGAACACCCGCGACCAGCGGTCGCCGAGCCCCAGGAACTCGTCCGGCAGGACGGAGAGCAGGGCGATCGCGAACAGCAGCTGCGGGAAGGCCAGCAGGAAGTCCATGATCCGGCTGATCACCGAGTCGACCCAGCCACCGAGGAAGCCGGCCATCAGGCCGAAGACCGTGCCGAGGATGGTCGAGACGAAAGCCGAGAGGAACGCGACCGACAGGGTGGTCTGCGCGCCGTACACGATGCGGCTGAAGATGTCCCGGCCCGACTGCGGCTCGACGCCGAGCAGGTAGTCCCAGCTGATGCCGCCGAGCCGGCCGAGCGGCGTGCTCAGGGTCGGGTCGAGCACCTCGGTGTTGCGCTCGTCGTACGGGTGACCGAACCACTTGATCAGCAGTGGGGCCAGAATCGCGACGAAGATCAGGAGGATGACGACGCACGCGCCGGCGATCGCCACCTTGTCCTTCTTCAGGCGCCGCCAGGCGATCTGCTTCAGCGATCGTCCAGCGATCGCTTTCTCGCCAGGGCGGTCGGCCGCGTCGGCGGTAGGCGGGGTCGTCTCGTCGGTGACCGACGCCTCTGGGCCAAGCGACATCTAAGCGCCGGTCCTTCCCCGGCGGCCGGACGTGCATGAGTCCACGGCCACCCGGCACAGGATCCGGCGAGGACCCGTGAGACCGGAGGACGATGGCCCACGCAGCGAACGGCAACCGATCGGTTATCGCATGCCTCGAGTGCCTACCCTCGTCGCCTGGGTCAGATCAGACTCCGGCCACGAAGGCACTCGACGGCGGGTGTGCCGCCATCGGATAGGAACACTCACCTAATGCGGTGCTTCAGGTCAAGTTCACTGACTGCACACGAACAGTTCCGTGTCCCCGTCGTGATGTGACCGTGACCTGCGGCGCCGACCAATCGGAAACTACCGTGTAGAAGGGCAGTAAGGAGCGAATCCGGGCCAAAATGCTATCGCCCCGTGACCATACGATCACGGTATGTACCGTCACACCGTTCTGCGGCCCTCAAAAGCGCGACCCAGAGTAATCTCGTCCGCATACTCCAGGTCACCACCAACTGGCAGACCACTTGCCAGTCGTGTGACAGTGATCCCCATCGGCTTGACCATCAGTGCCAGATAAGTCGCCGTGGCCTCACCCTCGGTGTTCGGGTCTGTGGCGAGAATCAACTCCTTGACCTCGCCCGTACCCAGCCGCATGAGCAGTTCACGGATGCGCAGGTTGTCCGGCCCGATGCCCTCGAGCGGGTTGATGGCCCCGCCGAGCACGTGGTAGCGCCCGCGGAACTCGCCGGTCCGCTCGATGGCCACGACGTCTTTGGGTTCCTCGACGACGCAGAGGACCTCGTTGGTCCGGCGAGGGTCCCGGCAGACCCGGCACTGCTCGGCCTCGGCCACGTTGAAGCAGGTCGTGCAGAACCGCACCAGCTCCTTCACCTTGCGCAGCGCGGTGGAGAGCCGGTTGACGTCGGCCGGGTCGGCGGAGAGGACGTGGAAGGCGATCCGCTGGGCGCTTTTCGGGCCCACGCCCGGCAGCCGCCCCAGCTCGTCGATCAGGTCCTGGATGGCACCCTCGTACACGCGATCAGAACCCCGGAAGGCTCAGGCCGCCGGTGGCCGGGCCCATCTTTTCCTCGGTGAGCTCCCGCTGCGCCTCGGCGGCGTTGTGGATGGCCGCGAGGATCAGGTCCTCCAGCGTCTCCACGTCCTCCGGGTCGACCGCCTTGGGGTCGATCTTGACCGACTTGTACTCGCCCAGACCCGTGACGACCACAGAGACCAGCCCACCGCCGGCCGTGCCGGTCAGCTCGGCCGCGGCCAGCTCGGCCTGCGCCTTGGCGACCTGCTCCTGCATCTTCTGCGCCTGCTTCATGATCTGCTGCATGTTCGGCTGTCCACCGGGGCGCATCGCACCGCTCCTCAAAGTCCCGTCGCACTACATGTCAAAGCCCGACACCCGTCAATAACCGACGGGCTCGCCGGGTAACCGCCGCCCAGCGTAGCCGCCCCCTACCGGGGACCCCACGCGCCACAACGGTCTCAGCTCTCACCGATCTTCTCGGCCCCCAGCGCCTCCTGGAGAAGGCGGAAGGCCATCTGTTCACCACTCTCCCGAGCGGTCTTCTCGTCGAGTACGTCGTCCAGCGGTTCGTCCCCCGGATCGAAGCCCTCAAAGCTCGGCGCAGCGCCACCGACCGAACCGCCGGCCCGGGGCGGCCCGTCGAACTCCGGGTCGTACGGAGCCTCCTCGGTAGGCGACCCATCAGACCAGGCCTGCTTGGCCGCCGCCGGACGAACAGCGGCCCCCCGCACCCCACCGCCGGCCCGACCAGCCCCGGCCGCGGCGGCCCGCGCCGCCGCAAGCCCACTGCCGGCCCCCGCCGCGTTCCGAGCCGCCCGAGCCGCAGCGGTAGCCCCCGGCCCACCACTCGAGCCTGCGGCCTCAACCGCGGGCTTGCTGGGAGCGGCGGCCGCGGCCGCAGCGGCCGCTCGGGCAGCGCTGAGACCACCGCTGCTCTGCGCACCAGGAACGCCCCCACCGGCCTCCGGCACCGCTTCCCGCACCGGCGACGACGGCCATTCGGCACCCGCCGCGCCGTCATCCTCGGACGCAACCACCGGGCTCGCGCCCGACCCCGCCGCCGCCGTGGCAGCCGAGCCGCTGTCCGAGGCAGCCGCACCCACGGTCGCAGGGCCCGGGCCCTGGGTAGCGAGATCCCCCACTGGGGTAGCGGACTCCGCAACCGTCGCGGCGGAGCCACCTGCCGGGGTAGCAGAGCTCGCACCCGTCGCGGCTGGGCCAGCCACCGGGCTAGCAGATCCTGCAACCATCGCGGCTGAGCCCGCCACAGGGGTAGCTGAGCCCGCCACAGGGGCAGCTGAGCCCGCAACCATCGCGGCTGAGCCCGCCACAGGAGTAGCGGAACCCGTAACGGTCGCTGCAGGGCCGGCTACTGGGCCAGCGGAACCCGCGGCCGTCGCTGCAGGGCCGGTGACGGCGGCTGGGGAGCCGGCAGACGGGTCGGCTGAACTCGCTGTGGCGGCTCCACTCGCTGTAGCGGCCCCACTCGCTGTGGCGGCCGCCGGGCGCGGCGGCTCGGCGGGGCTGCTACTCGCCGCCAAGACGCCGATCGGGCTGACCTCCGGCCAGTCCTCGTCGTCGGGCGGAGCTGTAGCGGCCGCCGGAGCGGCCGACAAGCCACCCGGTTTGACCGGTTCCGGCCAGTCGTCGTCGGACGCCGCGGGCGCCGGCGCCTCCCGGCGCCGGTTCTGCGGTTCACGGGCGGCCGAGACCGGCTGAGCCGGTTGCGCGGCCCGAGGCGCGGCGGCCGCCGGACGCTGAGCTTCGTTACGGGCCGGCGGCCGGCCACCCCGCGACGAGCCACCCGGCGCCGAACCGGGCGAAGCCGCCCCGCCCTCACCGGCGATCTCGCAGCGAACCTCCCACCGGCTGCCGAAGACCTCGTAAAGCGCGTTAGCGATCAGCGGCGCTCCTTGCGCGATCCGCTGCTGGAGCGACCCGGCCGCCACCGTGAGAAGAACACTCTGCCCGTCGACCGACCGAACCGTGGCGTTGATCGCCGCCGCCCGGAGCACCTTGCCCCCCGGCTGCTTCTTCACCTCTTCGAGAATGTCGTGCCACGCCTGCCGAATCTCCTCGGCCGTCGGCTGCCCCGGCCCAGCCGCCACGGCCTCGACCGCCACCGCCCCCGGCTCCTCAGGCGCATCCGGCAGAACTCCGGCCGGCTCTTGACGCGCAGCCTGCCCAGCGTCATCCGAACCCGGCTGAGCCGCCCCGTGCGGACCCGCCAGAGACCCAGGCTGAGCCGAACTCGCCGTGGACTGCGGCTGAGCCGAACCCAACGCGGACTGCGGCTGAGCCGAACCAGACGCGGACTGCGGCTGTGTCACACCCGACGCGGGCTGCGGCTGAGCCGAGTCCGACGCGGGCGGGGCCTGCGGCTCGGCCATCTCGGGCTCGTCGTCCCAGGGCGGCTCGTCGTCGTAGTGCTCCGCCTGAGCGCCCGAGCCACCATCGGCCACCTCGTTCCAGTCCGGCGCGGCGGCCGCCGAGGAACCGGACGGCGCCTGACCCGAGACGGGCGCGGGCTGAGCGGAAACCGGCGCGGCCGCCGAAGCAGCAGCCGCCGCGGCGGGCGCGGCGGGCGTAGCAGGCGTCGCAGCGGCGGGCGCGGCAAGCGCTGAAGCAGCGGGCGCAGTGGATACGGGAGCGGCAGCAGGCACGGCCGACACCGGAGCGGATACCAACCCGGAATCGGACGCGGACACGGCCGCAGCCGGAGCGGGCGCGACCGGCGGAGCAACCGGGGCTGCCGCAGCCGGGCGACCGCTGGACGACGTGGAGCGGCGGGCCGCGGCGGCCTTCGCGGCGGCGCGGGCCGCTGACAAGCCGCCGCCGGCGCTGGGAGCGGGACCGGCGGGCTGGGGTGCGCCGCCGTCCAGGTCCGGCGCGGGCTCGGCGATCGGTGCCGTTGTGGGGGCGTTGTCCCCGCGTACCGGGAAAGCGATTCTCTGCTCCATGCGCTCCAGGCGCTGAAGCAGCGCGCCCGTCGAATCGTCGGCGCCGGGCAGGAGCATGCGGGCGGTGATCAGCTCGAGCAGGAGCCGGGGCGCGGTCGTGCCGCGCATCTCGACCAGGCCGTTGTGCACGATGTCGGCGCAGCGGGACAGGGTCGCCTGACCGAGCCGGGACGCCTGGGCGCTCATCGCCTCGAGCTGGTCGGCCGGGCCGTCGATCAGGCCCTTGGACACCGCGTCGGGCACCTGCTGCAGCACGATCAGGTCGCGGAAGCGCTCGAGCAGGTCGGACGCGAAGCGGCGGGGATCGTGGCCGGCCTCGGCCACCCGGTCGATCGTCGAGTAGGCCGCGGCGCCGTCGCCGGCCGCGATCGCGTCACACATCTCGTCGAGCAGGGTGACGTCGGTGACCCCGAGCAGGGAGACGGCCCGGGAGTACGAGACCCCGTCGGGCCCGGCGCCGGCGATCAGCTGGTCGAGCACCGAGAGGGTGTCTCGCGCGCTGCCGCCGCCGGCCCGCACCACCAGCGGGAACACCGCCGGCTCGACGGTGATGCCCTCGGCGTCGGTGAGCTGCTGGAGGTAGGGCCGCAGCGTCGCCGGCGGGATGAGCCGGAACGGGTAGTGGTGGGTCCGGGAGCGGATCGTGCCGAGCACCTTTTCGGGCTCGGTGGTCGCGAAGATGAACTTCACGTACTCCGGCGGCTCCTCGACGAGCTTGAGCAGCGCGTTGAAGCCGGCCGGCGAGACCATGTGGGCCTCGTCGATCACGTAGATCTTGTACCGGCTGTTGGCCGGGGCGAAGAATGCCTTTTCGCGCAGGTCGCGGGCGTCGTCGACACCACCGTGGCTGGCCGCGTCGATCTCGATGACGTCGATCGACCCGGCGCCGTCGTTGGCCAGCGAGCGGCACGACGTGCAGACCCCGCACGGCTCGGGCGTCGGTCCCTGCTCACAGTTGAGCGAGCGGGCCAGGATGCGCGCGCTGGACGTCTTGCCGCAGCCGCGAGGCCCGGAGAACAGATAGGCATGGTGCAACCGCCCGCTGCGCAGCGCCTGCGACAGCGGCTCGGTGACGTGCTCCTGCCCGATGACTTCGGCGAACGTACGCGGCCGGTACTTGCGGTATAGCGCGAGTGCCACTCCAGCCCCTCCTCAACGACCGCGCCATTGTCCGTCGGGGGTATGACAAGAACCAACTCTGTACCGCTGGGGTGGCCGGGGTCGCGCCCCGAAAACGCAAAGGGCCTCTCGTGCACCCGTCAGAGCCCGCTTATCCTTGCTGCCTTCCGGCCCTGGGGAGGTTCACGAGATGCACGCCGCACGAGAGGCTTGCCGCTAGCGTACCGAACCCCGCCGGGCGGTGCGCCGGGGACCCGTGCGACGCCCGCGACGGGCATCTGTATTCTGGCGAACGGAGGATTCGCCTAGTGGCCTAGGGCGCACGCTTGGAAAGCGTGTTGGGGGAAACCCCTCACGAGTTCGAATCTCGTATCCTCCGCCAGACAGCACGAAGGGGCTGGACCCACCCGGGTCCAGCCCCTTCGTGTTTGCTACATCTGGGCGGCGGCGATGGCGTCGTCCACCTCCGGGAAGATCGCGAAGTACCGGCTGAGACCGACGGTCTCGAGCAGCTGTACGAGGAACGGGTTGGCGCCGGCGAAGCTCAGCCATCCGCCGCGGGCGGAGATGACCTGCTTGCTGGTGATGAAGGCGCTCAACCCGACCGAGTCGCAGAACTTCAGGTCGGAGAGGTCGACGACGATCTTCGGTACGGGACGCTCCAGCAGATCCGCGAGGATCCCGTGGAGCTGGCCGGCGGTGTCCGCGTCGAGCTCGCCCTTGAGGTGGAGAACGGCGACGTCCGGGCGGTGGTCGGTGACTGTGGCCTGCATGTGGATCACTTTCTGGCGGTGGCGGGCAACCCACGCTAGAAGCGATCAACTAATTGTCGTCGGACAAGCGGTGCGGGCGGAACAAAGCATTCGAGCCGGGTCCCCGAAAAGGGGCCCGGCTCGAATTCAAAAGATCGGCTGGCCGTGTGATGTCAAGCGGGAGCGGCGCAGCCTCGGCTCCTGGCGCCTTAGAGCTTGCGCCACTGCCAGCGTGGGCCACGCCACGCGTCGGCCAGGATCATGGCTGAAGCCCGACCCGGACACTGCTGCACCTTGGACTTGCCGTCTGGGCCGCCCATCTGAGCCTCGACTTCCCAGAACTCGCCGTCGGTGCGCACGTAGACGTCTCGGCGGGCGAGCCGGACGTCACCATTCCACCAGTGATGCTCAACTCTCACGAGTCAAATCTAGGACAGTTTCCAGGTATCGGCGCTGGGCAATCTTGTGAAACTTTCTCACCAGGTGGTTAAAAGCGCATTGTCTGATCCGGTAGTTTTTGGCTTAGTGACTTGCGCTACAGGCACCGTATTTGAGCCGTTTCCCCGTCATCACGGTCTGTCATCGCCACTGGTGGTGGCGGAGGCCCCTCGGGGCCGAAACGGCGTCGTTACGCGCACGATACCTGATCTTGGAAAAGCCTCTCGCGAGGGCCCCTCACGCGCCGTACATGAAATCGATTCATCAGTACGCAGCGTGATCGGCGGCCGGGAAGCTGGGCACGCAAAAAACCCGGCGGCTCCGCAGGGAGCCGCCGGGTCAGTGGCGGTGGTGAAGGGATTTGAACCCTTGGAGGGCTTGCACCCTCACACGCTTTCGAGGCGTGCTCCTTAGGCCGCTCGGACACACCACCGGGAAGTACGTTACCCGACGCCCCACGACGTTCGAAATCGGGTTCCCCTTCGCCGGGCAGACCGGCCGCGACCTGGCAGTATCCGAGGTATGAACGAGCGAGAAGAGACGCGCCGATGAGCGTGCACATCGGCGGGCAGCCGGGCGACATCGCCGAGCGGGTCCTGCTCCCCGGCGACCCGATGCGGGCGAAGTGGATCGCCGAGACGTTCCTGCAGGACGCCAAGTGCTACACCCAGGTCCGCGGCATGCTCGGATTCACCGGCACCTACCAGGGCGTCCGGGTGTCCGTGCAGGGCTCCGGCATGGGCATGCCGTCGGCGTCGATCTACACACACGAGCTGATCAACGAGTACGGCGTGAAGTCCGTCATCCGGATCGGCTCCTGCGGCGCCCTGGCGCCGGACCTCCAGCTGGGCGACGTGATCGCGGCGATCGGCTCGGCCACCGACTCCAACATGAACAGGTCCCGCTTCGACGGCCTCATCGACTACGCGCCGGTGGCCGATTTCGGCCTGCTGCGCACCGCTGTCGACGTCGCCGAGCGCCAGGGGACCCCGATCCGCGTGGGCCCGATCCTGGCCGCCGACGCGTTCTACACCGATCGCCCGGACCTCTACGACGCGCTCGCCGACTACGGCGTACTGGCCGTGGAAATGGAATCCGCCGCGATCTACACCATCGCCGCCCGGTACGGCGCGAAGGCCCTGACCATCCTCACCGTCAGCGATCACATCAAGACGGGCGCGAAGATGGACTCGGCCCAGCGCGAGCAGGGCTTCGGCGACATGGTGAAAATCGGTCTCGAGACCGCGATCTCCGGCGTCGCCTGACCCGACTGCCGCGGCATCGTCAGCGGTGCCGCGGCTTTCCGTTGTGAGTCTCGCCGGCTTCGCGGCCGAAGAAGCCGCGGAGCAGGGCGGCGCACTCGTTCTCGAGCACGCCCGCGTAGACCTCCGGGCGGTGATTGAGCCGACGGTCACGGACCACGTCCCAGAGTGAGCCGACCGCGCCCGTCTTCGGCTCCCAGGCGCCGAAGACCAGGGTGGAAACCCGCGCCAGCACCAGCGCGCCGGCGCACATCGTGCACGGCTCCAGCGTCACCACCAAGGTGCAGCCGCTGAGCCGCCAGCTACCCGTCCGCTCGGCCGCCCGGCGCAAGGCCAGGATCTCGGCGTGCGCGGTCGGGTCACCGGTGGCCTCGCGCTGGTTGCCGCCGACGGCCAACTCCGTACCGTCGGCGGCGAAAACGACCGCTCCGACCGGAATGTCGTCGCCGGTGGCCGAGGCCACCTCGATCGCACGCCGCATCCACGACTCGTGCCGGGGCGAGATCGCCAGGCTCACGCCTCGCGCAGCTCTTCCATCTCGTCGCCGCAGCCGATCCGCTGGCAGATCTCGGCGGTCACGTCGGAGGGCAACATGCCCTCCATGCCGCAGAGCGCCAGCAGCCGATGGGCGCTGACGCCGAGGTCGTTGAGCAGGTCCGCGTCGCCCACCGGATCGGCGTCGGGATCGGCGGCCGGCTTGTCGTCCTCGTCCTCGTCCTCGCCGGCGGCCAGATCGTCGATCTCCAGGGCCGGCGGCGTCTCGATCTCGCCGAGCAGCACGGCGCCGATCCGCGACTCGTCCACGAACGCCGAGTCGGAGCCGAAGACCCGCAGGTCCTCGCCCTCGTCGAGGCGCAGCACAGCGAGATATTGGTCGTCGCTCTCGACGAAGAGCAACGTCAGGTCGGCGTCCGGCTCCACATCACGCAGCGCGTCGACCACCTCGTCGATGTCGGCCAGACCGGTCAGGTCCAGCTCGGACGCCGTCCACCCGTTCTTGCCCCGAGCTACGGCGGCAGCGAATGTCGACAAGTTTCCCCCCACGCGACTTTTGTCTTCAGCGAGTGACGGTAGCGGGAAGAACGGCAGGTGCGGCGCGCCACGCCTTGACGGCGGGCGAAGTCAGGTCAAACGTCAGTTCACCAGGCGACGACGCATGGCGATGAGCTCCCGGAGACGTGCCCGGCGCAGCCTCTGCGGCTGGGTGCTCTCCCGGGCCGATTTCGCACTCGCGAGAGCTGCCAGCAACTCGAGACGACGGCGACGCCGATCGGGGTCGAGCCGGGGCGGTGAGGGGGCCATGAAGCCGAGATTCGCCGACCACAAACCGTTCGTCAAGGCCAAGTGCGCACCGCAACCACGAAGGCACATTTGGTCGCCGACAAGCCGGTCAAGATCGGACAAAATCACCGGGACTTGATGTAGCCAAGACCACACCGCCTAGGGGTTTGTCACCACAGGGGCCAATCCTCGGTGGTGATCCAGCGGGCGCCCACGAAGGCCAGGGCTATCGACAGGCCCAGGCCCGAGGACAGGGCCACCCCGACGGCGACACCGCGGTCGCCGAGGTAGGTCAGCACGACGGCCACGCCCCACGCGCTGATCGCGGCCAGGATGGTCCACCAGGCATAGCTGGCGAGGTCGCGGCCGAGTGTGCCGAACAGCACCATCCACAGCGCGGCGGACCCGATCCCGGCCAGCAGCGGGCCGGCGTTCACCGGATGGGGCTCGCGGTAGGTGGGCCGAGACGGCCCGGGAAAGAGGCCCGACCCCCGGACCGGAAGCTGCGCACTGTGCGGCGCCGCGAACGGGGCGGAGGCATGGGGTCCGGCCGGCGAGAAGGCGGGCTGCAGCAGCTCGGACGCCGGCGCCGGCGCCGGCGAAGGGGCGGCGGAGGAAGCGGGCGCGGCTGGGTGCCAGGGGTCGTTCGGGTTGGTCACCGTCCACCTCCAGCGTCGGCGCCGGCGGCGGGGCGTGCCGTCCGGTGAGTGCCAGCCTATCCACCCCCGCCGCCGCGGAGCGGGTTATCCACAGGCGCCGCCGTCGTCCACAGGCTGGTCGGCAGGATGGGTGCTCGTCTGCCAGGATGGCCCGGTGCCTTTGTTCCGTACCCTCTCCGGTTTGACCGTCCTGGCCGTCTGCCTGGCCGGTTGCGGCAGCGTCACCGGCTCACCGTCGGCGACGGCGACTCCGCAGTTCATCGAGCCTGAGGTGACGGCGAGCGCGAGCGGGAGCGCCGACCCGGCCGCTCCTCCCGCGGCGGCCGCGCCCGGTTCGGCGACGGCGACGGCAGTGCCGTCCAGCGCGGCGCCCACCCCCACGAAGACCTCGCCGACAAAGGCCGCCACGACCACGGTCAAGTACGTCTTCCCGGTCAAGGCGTCGAATGTCGACTACCACCCGACCCACTCCAAATACCCGGCGACCGACATCTTCGCCGACTGCGGTGAGTCGGTGGTCGCCACGACCAGCGGCGTCGTCCTGGAGATCAGTCTCAAGGACGTGTACGTCAAGGGATCGCCGGACGGGCCGAACAACGGTGGCCTGTCGGTGTCGCTGCTCGGCGACGACGGGGTCCGCTACTACGGGTCGCATCTGAGCAAGGTGCAGAGCGGGATCACCAAGGGCGTCCGCGTCTCCGCCGGTCAGCCGCTCGGCAAGGTCGGTCACACCGGCAACGCCAACGGCGTCTGTCACCTGCACTACGGCATCTCGCCGCCGTGCGCCAAGGTCGGCGACTGGAAGGTTCGCCGCGGTGTCATCTGGCCGGCGACGTTCCTCGACTCCTGGCGCAAGAAGGGCCAGAAGAGCCCGGTCGCGACGGTCGCCGCCTGGAACCGATCGCACGACTGCAAGGCGTGAAAGCGCGGGGCCGCACCCTCGCCCGATGGATGCGGCCCCGCGCGGCCGGGAGAAAAGATCAGGAGAAAGAGCGGCTAACTGAACTGGGCGAAGCGCTTCTGCTGACGGCCCTCGACGGTGGTGAAGGCGCCGCCCATGGCGATGGTCTTCAAGCGCGGGTTGCTGGCCAGGGCCAGGACGCCTTCGACCCCGTTGGCGTCGGCCGTCCAGTCGAGCAGGTGGCCGTCGGCGGCCGCGAGGGCGGCCAGCTTGACGCGGTTGTCGGCGCCGTCGACGCAGGTGCCCTGGGCGCCGGTGCGGGCCGTGCTGCACGCCCGGTCGAAGTGGCCGCCGGCGTAGACCGTGTCGCCCAGGACCGTCACCGCCTGGGCGTCGCCGTCGAAGGTCGCCGACCAGCGCAGGGCGCCCGCGGGGGTGTACGAGCTGATCCGGCCGCCCTGGCCGCCGTGTGCGGAGTAGACCGTGTCGGCGGTGACCGCCAAGGCGTACGTGATCACCGGGGGTTTGGGCTTGAACGTGGTGACCAGGGCGGCTGAGGCCGGGTCGAGGGCGGCCAGTCGGTCGTACCCGGGAACGCTGTTGACCCGGTGGAACTTTCCGCCGACGTAGACCCGGCCGCCGCCGGCCGCGATGGTCTCCACCTGATCGTCGGCCGTGGGCAGCCAGCGCTTGTCCAGGGCGCCCGTGTTCAGGTTGAAGGCCGCCAGCCGGCCGCGGGCCTGACCGTCCACCGCCGTGATCGTCCCGCCCAGGTAGAGGCGGCCGTGCGCGGCGTAAGCGGCGAGGGGCCGCCCGGCGATCGTGTGTTTGAACGTGCTGTGCACGGCACCGGTCGCGAGGTCGAGCCGGGCCAGGCTGTCGCGTTTCTCGCCGTCGACGGCGGCGAAGTCACCGGCCACGTAGATCGACGTACCGCTCACCACGAGGGCTTTCACCCGGCCGTCGGCGACGGGTGACCAGGGCAGCAGCGTCCCCTTGCGCGCGTCGATGGCGGCCAGCCGGCCCCGGGCGACCGGCTTGCCGTTGACGATCGCGGCGGTGAAGTCGCCACCCACGTACACGATGTTGCCGGAGTAGGCGACGGCCAGAACGGTGCCGTTGAAGCTGGGCATGGCGTCGGAGCCCTGGGCGAAGGCCGGCGCCGCCAGGGACAGGAGGACGGCGATGAACACCGTCGTGAGCGTTTTCCCCCGGTAAGTCACGAGATAACCGTATGAGCCGAGCCCTCGCCCGACCTGGCGCAAAACGGACCAAACTCCCAGCAGAGTCGGGTGACCCCGACCTGGCCAAAAGGATGATCAAGCGGGGGTGTGTCAAGGTGCTCAGCGTGAACGTGACTGTCGTGGGACTCGGCCTCATCGGTGGCTCCGTGCTCCGGGCGCTGGACGCCTCCGGCCACCAGGTCATCGGCTACGACGCCGATCCCGATACCCGCGAGGCGGCCGACGGCGAGGGCTTCACCACCGCCACGTCGATCGCCGAGGCCGTCGAGGGGCGGGATCTCGTCGTTCTCGCCGTACCGCTGCCGGCCCTGCCGCCGGTCGTCGACGAGCTGAGGGGATTCCCCGGCCTGATCACCGACGTCACCTCGGTCAAGGGCCCGGTCCGCGCGCTGAGTGTGGATCTCCCCAGGTTCGTCGGCGGTCATCCCATGGCCGGCAAGGAGAGTTCCGGCTTCGCCGCCTCCGAGGCCGCGCTCTTCACCGGTTGTTCGTGGGTGCTCTGCCTCGAGCCCGGCGAGACCGGCCTCGACGACTGGCTCACCCTCGCCGCCCTGGTCACCGGGCTCGGCGCCCGCGTCGTCCCGATCACCGCCGGGGAGCACGATCGTGCGGTGGCCCAGGTCAGCCACGTACCGCACCTGTTCGCCACCGCCCTGGCCGGCCAGCTGGAGGGCAATCCCCTGGCCGGCGCTCTCGCCGCGGGCTCGTTCCGCGACGGCACCCGCGTCGCCGCGACCCGAGCCGAGTTGATCGCCGCCATGTGCGGCGGCAACGCGTCGGCGGTCGGCACCGAGCTCGACCGTCTGATTTCCGAGCTTCAGGAGGTACGCGGGTTGCTGGCGTCCGCCGATCCGGTCGAGGCCCTGGTTCCCGCGCTCCGCCCCGCCGTCGCCCTGCGCCGGGCCTGGCCGTCCCGGGCCGGTGACGTGATCGAGCTCCCCCTCGAGATCGGCCCGTTGCTGGAGCTCGGCCGAGCCGGCGGATGGGTCGCCGCGGTGAACGGCAGAACCGTCGAAGCAATCCGGCCGGAAAGTGACCGCAATACGCCCTAGGTTCGGACTGAACCCCGAGAGGAGCAAGTCATGCCAGGTCAGGTCGGCGCCATCGAGAACGAGCAGCAGGGCCTTCTCGCCTATCTCGCCCAGATGCGGTACGTGCTGCGGTTGACCGCGTACGGCCTCACCGACGAGCAGCTGCGCGCGGCCCCGTCCGCCAGCGCGCTCAGCATCGGCGGCCTCATCAAGCACTGCGCCGCCACCGAGGAGGGCTGGATCAGCGACGTCCGGGGCGAACGGCAAAAGCTTGACTATCAGGCGTACGCCGAGAACTTCCGCCTCCGCGACGACGAGTCGATCGAGGACGTGCTCACCCGGTACGACGGGATCGCCGCGCGCACCGAGAAGACCGTGACCGAGATCGGCGACCTCGGGCATCAGATCCCGATCGACCACTCCGTGCCGTGGAACAGCAAGGACATGACGCACTGGACGCTGCGCTGGGTGCTGCTGCACCTGATCCAGGAGACCGCGCGGCACACCGGCCACGCCGACATCATCCGGGAGTCGGTCGACGGTCGACGGCGCCACCGCTTACCCGCTGATGGCGGCCGCCGAAGGCTGGCCCGAGACCGACTGGCTCAAGCCGTGGCGGCCGGCCTGATCACCCGCTGATCGGTCACGATCGCGGTGACCAGGTCGTACGGGGTTACGTCGAACGCCGGGTTCACCGCGGTGGCCCACGGCGTGACCTCCGCCGATCCCCGGTCCTCGATCGGCACGTCGAGGCCGGTCGGCGTGTCCGGGTCGACCGTCGACTCGGGCGCGACCACCACGAACGGCAGACCGGCCCGCCGGGCGCCGAGCGCGTGCGCGTAGGTGCCCACCTTGTTGATGACGTCGCCGTTGGCGCAGATCCGGTCGGCACCGAGGATCACCGCGTCGACCTCGCCCCGGGCCATCAGGAACGGCCCGGCCGAGTCGACCGCCACCCGGTGCTCGATGCCCCACTGCGACAGCTCCCACGAGGTGAGCCGGGCGCCCTGGAGCAGCGGCCGGGTCTCGCTCGCGATCACGCCGGCCAGGTGGCCGCGCTGGTGCAGCTCGTGCACCACGCCGAGCGCCGTGCCGAGGGTGACCGCCGCCAGCCCGCCGGTGTTGCAGTGGGTCAGCAGCCGGGGCCGGTCGCCGCAGAGCTCGACGAGCAGGTCGGCGCCGCGGGCCGCCATGGCCGACGAGGCCGCGATCTCCTCGTCGCGGACGGCGCACGCCTCGGCCAGCGCCGCCTCGAAGGAGGGCAGCCGCCGCGCGGCCCGCTGGGCGCCGCGGGCCAAGTTCACCGCGGTCGGCCGGGCCGCCGACACCCGCTCGACCGCGAGTGCCAGCGCCGCCGGGTCGTCCGCGTGCACCTTGGCCGCCAGCGCCACCCCGAAGGCGCCGGCCACGCCGAGCGCCGGCGCACCCCGTACGGCCAGCGACTGGATGGCCGCGACCAGCTCACCGACCGTGTGCAGCCGGAGGATCCGCAGCTCACCCGGCAGCGCCGTCTGATCGATGATCTCGATGGCCCCGTCAACCCAGTCGATCGTCCGCATGCGGCGATGCTAGCCAGGCTGCGCTTAGGCTGGTCGGCATGTCCTCTCGTGATCCGGTCGCGGACCTGCGGCGCATCGCTTTTCTGCTGGAGCGGGCGAACGAGGCCACGTACCGGGTGAAGGCGTTCCGCTCGGCCGCCGCGACGGTGGCCGCGCTGTCCGCGGACGAGCTGGCCGAGCGGGCCGCCGCGGGCACGCTCGCGAAGCTCGCCGGCGTCGGCGACGTCACCGCCCGCTGCATCGCCGAGTCCCTGGCCGGCGAGGAGCCGGTCTATCTGCGCCGGCTTCGGACCACCGAGGGTACGGATCTTCAGGGCGCCGCCGCCACGCTGCGCGAGGCCCTGCGCGGCGACTGCCACGCGCACTCGGACTGGTCGGACGGCGGCTCACCGATCGAGGAGATGGCGCTGGCCGCCGTCGAACTGGGCCACGAATATCTCGTGCTCACCGATCACTCGCCGCGGCTGACGGTGGCCCGCGGCCTGCCGCCGGCCCGGCTGCGCCGCCAGCTCGACCATGTCGCCAAGCTCAACGACGCGCTGCCCGAGGGCTTCCGGATCCTCACCGGCATCGAGGTCGACATCCTCGACGACGGCTCGCTCGACCAGGAGGACGCGCTGCTGGCCCGGCTCGACGTGGTGGTCGGTTCGGTGCACAGCAAGCTGCGCGACGAGTCGCCCCGGATGACCAAGCGCATGGTCAACGCGCTGGCCAACCCGCACCTGGACATCCTCGGCCACATGACCGGCCGCAAGGTGGCCGCCGCGGGCGGCGGCGACCGGGGGCACCGGGCCGGGCACACCCGGCCGCCCAGCACGTTCGACCTGGACAAGGTCATCGCCGCCTGCGTCGAGCACGGCAAAGCGATCGAGATCAATTCGAGACCGGACCGGCTGGACCCGCCGAAACGGATGCTGACCGTCGCGGTCGAGGCCGGCTGCCTGTTCACCATCGACACCGACGCGCACGCTCCGGGCCAGCTCGACTGGCTGCGCTTCGGCTGCGAGCGGGCCGCCCTGTGCGGCGTACCGCCGGAGCGTGTGGTGAACACCTGGGAGATGGAACGCCTCCTCGAGTGGACGGCGAGCCACGCCTGAAGTCCCGTAGGGTCGGCCCGTGGGACGAATTGATGATCTGGCCGACCGCTACGTCGACGAGTGGGCCGAGCTCACGCCGATCGGCGCCACCTACACCGGCATCGCCGGACATGACGGTAAGACCGACGATTTCTCGCCCGAGGGCTTCGAGGCACAGACCGAGCTCGTACGGCGTACCTTGACCGACCTCGACCTGATCGAGCCGGAGCACGAGTCCGAGCAGGTCGCCAAGGACGCCATGCTGGAGCGGCTCGGTCTCGAGCTCGCCCAGGCCGACGCCGGGCAGACGGCGAGCGCGATCAGCGTGATCTCCAGCGGCATCCACGCCCTGCGCGGCGTCTTCGACGTGATGCCGGCCGAGGGCGAGGAGGCGATCGCCAACATCGCGACCCGGCTCAACGACCTTCCCACCGCCCTGGAGCAGTACAAGCGCACGCTGCTCGAGGAGGCGGACAAGGGCAACGTCAGCCCCCGGGCGCAGATGCTGGCCGTCGCCGAGCAGTGCGACGCCTGGACCGACCCGGACCGTGACGACTTCTACCACGGTCTGGCCGGCCGGCTGGAGGCCGGCGGCGCGCTCGCCGCCGAGCTCGTGCGGGGCGCCGACGCCGCCACCGCGGCCACCGCCGACTTCGCCGAGTTCCTGCGCCGCGACCTGGCGCCGCGGGGCCGCGACAAGGAAGCCGCCGGCCTGGAGCGGTATGAGCTGGCCTCGCAGTACTTCCTGGGCGCGAAGGTCGACCTCCAGGAGACGTACGAGTGGGGCTTCGCCGAGCTCTTCCGCATCGAGGAGGAGATGCGCCGCACGGCGGCCGCGATCGCCGGCTCCGGCGCCTCCATCGACGAGGCGGTGGCCGCGCTCGACGCCGACCCGGCCCGCAACATCGCCGGCAAGGAGGCGTTCCGCGACTGGATGCAGGCGCTGGCCGACAAGGCGATCACCGACCTCAACGGCACGCACTTCGACATCGAGCCGCCGGTGCGGCGCATCGAGTGCTGCCTGACCCCGACCAGCGACGGCGGCATCTACTACACCGGCCCGAGCGAGGACTTCTCCCGTCCCGGCCGCATGTGGTGGGCGGTTCCCGAGGGCGTCACCGAGTTCTCGACCTGGCGCGAGGTCACGACGGTCTACCACGAGGGCGTGCCCGGCCATCACCTTCAGGTGAGCCAGACGCTGCTGCGGGCGGACACGTTGAACCGCTGGCAGCGGCTGCTCTGCTGGTGCTCCGGGCACGGCGAGGGCTGGGCCCTGTACGCCGAGCGGCTGATGGACGACCTCGGCTACCTGGCCGACCCCGGTGACCGGCTGGGCATGCTCGACGCGCAGGCGCTGCGGGCCACCCGGGTGATCGTCGACATCGGCATGCACCTGGAGCTGGAGATCCCGCGGGACAACCCGTTCGGCTTCCACCCGGGTGAGCGGTGGACGCCGGAGCTGGGCTGGGACTTCCTGCGCGCGCACACGCGCATGGAGGAGAAGACGCTGCGCTTCGAATGGAAGCGGTACCTCGGCTGGCCGGGCCAGGCCCCCTCGTACAAGATCGGCGAGCGGATCTGGCTCCAGGCCCGTGCGGAGACCAAGCAGCGCAAGGGTGCTGATTTCGATTTGAAGACATTCCACCGGGACGCTCTCAACCTCGGTGGCCTGGGCTTGGACCCGCTCCGCAAGGCACTTGCACGGCTTTGACCTGATTTGGGCTTTTCCTCAGTCCGCGTCTGAGGAAAAGCCCGTTTCTGCCGTATCCGCACCACAACACAGCGCTACTTCTTGGCGCAGAGCACTCGATCCACTACTCACCGTTTAATAGATGCGGGTCTTATCGGGTACGCATTATGGATCTTGTGGCTTCTCGTACCGCCGGTCTGCCGTTACCATCGCCGCGGTAACTTTCCCTGCTTCCGGAACCGGTGTGGGCTGGGGCTTCATAACCCAGGTAACGGAAACTGAACGCTCGTTACAACTACAGCGACCGGGCCCTGTATCCCCCGATCAGCCGAGAGAGATCTGTCCCTTGGAAAGGCGTTTCTTGAGGTTTTCTCGGATAGATTGGCCCGGATCCGTGCGCCCAACCGGCTACGGAAAGTAGCCGTCACAACGGCTCATCGCGTGTGCATGGCGGAGGACGAAAAGCAATGAACAGCCGGCGAACCCGTTTAGGCTCCGCGCTCGCGGTGATTTTGACTGTTTTGGTGCTCGTGCCGACGGCGGTGCTCTTCGGCCGGGTCTGGACCGACAACGCGGACCATCGCGACCAGACCGAGCTGGAGAAGAAGGGCGTGGAGTACATCACCGCCCTGTCGCCGCTGGTCAGCTCGCTGGCCGAGTCCGAGTCGACAGCCATCCAGGGCGTCGCCGAGCCGCCGGACTCGCTCAAGGCCGCGGTGGCCAAGGTCTCGGACGTGGACAACCGCCTCGGCGACGAGCTGAAGACCAAGCAACGCTGGGCCGACCTCCAGCAGAAGATCGGCAAGCTCGCCACGGTCAAGGGCGGTACCGCCGTCTACGCGGCCCACGTCGAGGTCACCGACCTGATCCTCGAGCTGTACGTCACGGTCCGCCGCAACGCCGAGCTCAACCGCGACCCGGACAGCGACATCTCCAACCTCCAGGAGGCCACCGCGGTCGACATGCCGACCACGGTCATCCGGGTCAACCGGATGGGCGACCAGGCCAACCTGCTCCAGGCCGCGAAGGGCGCCGCCGCCGCCAACCTGCGGGTCCAGTTCGGCCAGGAGGTCCTGGCCGTCCAGGACTCGGTGAACAAGCTCACCAACAACCTCCAGGCCGCCGTCGACAACACCAGCAGCCCGACGCTGAGCGGCAGCCTGGTCAGCTCCCTCGACTCGTTCCGCCGCGGCGTCGAGTCGATGACCCGTGGCGCCTCGCTCACCAACGTCAACGTGGCCACCATGTCGACCGCGCAGAGCACGCTCCAGACGGCGCTGAGCACCCTCTCCGGCATCACCCTCAAGGAGATGGACCGCCTGCTCGACGACCGGCTCAGCTCGCTGAACTACCGGCGCACGGAAGCAGTGATCATGGGCGTGCTCGCCCTGCTCCTGGTCCTCGGCGCGGTCGCCTGGCCGGTGGTCAGCCGCCGTCGCGAGGCCGGCGCCGCCGAGCCCGCCCCGGCTCCGCGTCAGCCCGGCGAGTCGACCCGGGACGTCGCGCTGAGCCAGCCCGGCGGCAACCCCGCCTACGGAACCAACCCGTACGGCCAGATCCCGGCCTACGGCGAGCTCGACCCGACACAGCGGGAGCGATCCGGTGCTCTTCGGTAAATTCCGCATCCTGGGCAAACTCGCCCTGCTGGTGCTCGTCCCCCTGCTCGGCGTCGTGGCGCTGAGCGTGCCGATCATCATCAACCGTATCGACGCGGCGACCGAGGCCCAGTCCACGTCGGACACGGTCGAGCTGGCCGGCCGCGTCGGCACGGCCGTGCAGGAGCTCCAGGAGGAGCGCCTGCTCTCCGTCGGTTACCTGTTCCGGCTGGTCGACCAGC
This sequence comes from Actinoplanes sp. NPDC048796, assembly GCF_040650035.1. Classification (NCBI taxonomy): domain Bacteria; kingdom Bacillati; phylum Actinomycetota; class Actinomycetes; order Micromonosporales; family Micromonosporaceae; genus Actinoplanes; species Actinoplanes sp. NPDC048796. The sequence goes on from NZ_JBEZGO010000003.1 coordinate 519,363, forward strand.
CGACGCTCGCGGTGCAGAGCGCGCGGGCCAAGGACGCGGTCGCCCGCGTCGACGACGACGTGACCGTCTCCAAGGAGCTCGCGCGGGCCCTGCGTAACGCGTCCAAGCTCGACAACACCCGGCAGAACGTGCTGAACCGGGCGATCGACCCCAACGTGATCGTCACCGAGTTCACCACCTGGATCACCCCGATCATCAACGGCGTGGCGCTCTCGTCCACCGCCGACCTGAAGACCGGTGTCGGCCGGCAGCTGTTCGCCCTCGAGCAGGCGCTGCGCACCGACGACCTGATCAGCCAGGCCTCCGGCTATCTGACCGCGGCGACCATCGTCAAACAGGAGCCCGGCCTGGTCGGCCTGTTCTCCTCCACGCTGGTGCAGATCCAGCAGGTCATCGCCAACTCGCAGGCGTTCTTCACCGACACCCAGTACAAGCTCTACCTGGGTGCGCAGGACGCGTTCACCTCCCGCGTGGGCGCCGACTTCTTCCAGCTGGCGGCGACCGACCCGGGCAACGCCGTGGCGCTGCTGAACATCGAGACGCTCTTCCCGTCGCTGCGCTCGGTGCTGGTGCTCGGTGGCTTCGTGGAGAAGCGGGTCGCGGCCGACGTGCAGGCCATCGTGACGAGCAACCGCGACGCGGCCATCCGTGACGCCTTCCTCATCGGTGGCGGCTCGTTCCTGCTGCTGCTCCTGGTGGTCGGTCTGAGCCTGTTCATGGCCCGCGCGGTGGCCCGGCCGCTGCGCCGCCTCACCGTCTCGGCCGACCGGATCGCCCGCGCGGCCGAGGCCGAGCTCGAGAAGGTCGCCGACGACGAGTCCGAGTCGGTACGCCCGATCCGGCTCGACCCGGTCGACGTCGAGTCCCAGGACGAGATCGGCGACCTGGCCCGCGCGTTCGACCGGGTGCAGACCACCGCCGTACGGCTGGTGGAGCGCCAGGTCGTCGGCCGGCGCAACGTCGCGCAGATGTTCGCGCACGTCGGCCGCCGTACGCAGAACCTGGTCGGCCGCCAGTTGGCCCTGATCGACAACCTGGAGCGCCGGGAGACCGACAGCGACCGCCTGGGCGAGCTGTACCGGCTCGACCACATGTCCAGCCGTCTGCGCCGGAACGCGTCCAGCCTCGTCGTGCTCTCCGGTGGCGCCGGCGCGAACGAGCACATGGCGCCGCTGCCGCTGGTCGACGTCGTCCGTCTCGCCCTCGGTGAGATCGAGGACTACACCCGCGTGGACGTCGACGTCCCCGAGGAGATCGTGGTCGTGCCGGCCGTCCTGGCCGACCTCACCCTGCTGCTGGCCGAGCTGATGGAGAACGCCACCGCGTTCTCCCCGCCGCACACCCGGGTCGTGGTCGGCGCGACCGAGCTCCGCGGCGGCGCCCGCCTGTCCATCGTGGACAACGGTCTCGGCATGCCGCCCGAGCGGATGGCCGAGGAGAACGCCCGGCTGACCCGCCGCGAGCGGCTCGACCTGGCTCCCTCCGAGGTGCTCGGCCTGTTCGTGGTCGGCCGGCTCGCCCGCCGGCACGGCATCGAGGTGACCCTGACCGAGACGCCCGGTGGCGGCGTCACCGCGTGGGTCGACCTCAACCCGTCCCACCTGATCGCCCGGGTGCCCAGCATGGTCGCCCCCGAGATGGCCCCGTTCCCGTCGGTCGCCGCGCCGGCGGCCCCGCAGGGTTACCACACCGCCGAGTTCGCCCAGGTCATCGCCGGATCGGCGGCCCGGGCCTCGGTGCCGGGAAGCCAGCAGCCGTTCGACGCGAACGTGCTCGAGCGGGCGACCCGGACCCTCGAGACCGGGCAGTCGTGGAACGCGTTCTCGCCGGCCCGGGTGGCGCCGGCCCTCGAGGAGCCGGTCTACGAGGCCGAGCCGGTCTACTCGCCGGGACCGGCGTACCAGCAGCCGATCGCCCAGCCGGTCGTGCCGCCGGCGGTCGACCCGGCGTACGAGCTGAACGCGCCCGTCGCCGGCCGTGTCCCGGCGGCGATGCCGGAGCTGCCGGCGGCCGGCCCGTCCGCCTGGCACCAGCAGCCCGCCCCGGCCCCCCAGCCGACGTGGAGCACCCCGCCGGCCGTGGAAGCCCCGCCGGTGTGGAACACCCCGGCCGTGGAGGCTCCGCCCGCGATGCCGGCGATCCCGGCCACTCCGGTCATCCCGGCTCAGCGCACCCCCGAGGAGGACTACCGCCACAACAGCCCCACGGCCTTCGAGGCGCCGCCGCCGCCGGCACCCGGCAACGGGTCGCCGCTGCGCCGTCGTGTGCCGGGCAGCCAGCTTCCCGAAGAGACCGCCGCGCCCACGCTGCCCTCCCGGTTGCCGTCTCCGGACGACGCGCTCGCCGCCCGCTCGGCGTTCGACGACTTCGAGGCGGGTGTGAGCCGCGCCCAGTTCGACGCGGCCGAGACCCAGATGACCGCGCCGCCGTCGGCCGGCCACGCACCGCTCGCCCGGCGGGTACCGGGCGCCACCCTGCCGCGGGACGAACCCAACTACCCGCCGCCGGCAAGTCCGAGCCTGCCGCTGGATCCGGATCAGGCCCGGGCCCTGATGGAACAGTTCGAGTACGGCGTCGCACTCGCACTGAACGAAACTCAGCCACAACCCGAGGGACAACCGCGATGACTTCCCCCTACTCGACCGAAACCGGCCACGGCTATGCCCAGCCCCAGCTGAGCGCGGAGGCCAAGACCTTCAACTGGCTGCTGGACTCGTTCACGTCCGGCACAGCGGGCGTCATCGAGGCGATCGCGGTGTCCTCCGACGGTCTGCTGATGGCCATGTCCGCGATCAAGGACCGGCCGAACGCCGAGCGCCTGGCCGCCGTGGTCTCGGGCCTGACGAGCCTGGCCGGCGGCGCCGCGAGCTGGTACCGGCTGGGCTCGCTCAACCGCGTCATCATCGACATGGCCGAGGGCTACCTGCTGGTCACCGCGATCAGCGCCGGCTCGGTGCTGGGGGTCATCGCCGACCGGTCGGCGAACCTCGGCACCCTGGCGTACGAGATGACGCTCTTCGCGACGAGGGCGGGCGGCGCGCTCAGCCCGCGCCTGATCGCCGAGCTGAAGAACGCCGTTCAGCAATGACCTATCCGGACCCCGACGACCCGGCACACCCGGCTCGGCCGAGTGTCCGGCCCTTCCTGCAGTCCGGTCACCAGTCGGCCGGTGGCTACCGACCCGCTCCGCGCGAAGAGGTGCCCCCGGCCACTGATCCGACCGCCACTCTCCGCCCGTTCGTCATCACGTCCGGGCGTACCGACGGCGCCGATCCCGAGATCGGGATGGAAACCCAGGTGACCGTCAACCCAGCCGCGAACCGCGTCCGTCTCTCACCCGAGATGCGCGCCATCGTGGGACTGTGTGTCGAGCCCGTCTCCGTGGCGGAGATCTCGGCACGGTTGCGCCTGCACCTCGGCGTCACCCGCATCCTCGTCGGCGACCTGCGCGCCGCCGGCCAGCTCGACGTGCACGTGCTGGACAACGACACCCCCGACCCTGAGACCATCATGCGAGTGATCCGTGGACTACGAGCAATCACCTAACCGCGCCTACGGCGGGGCCGCACTGGGCAACGAGGGTCGGCCGAGGAAGGCGCCGGTCCCGGTCAAGATCATCGTTGCCGGCGGCTTCGGCGTGGGCAAGACGACGACAGTCGGCGCCATCTCGGAGATCGCCCCGCTGACCACCGAGGCCGAGATGACCTCGGCGTCGGTGGGCATCGACAACCCCGGCCTGGGATCGACGAAGACGACGACGACCATCGCCATGGACTTCGGCGTGCTGACCATCGACCAGACGCTGAAGCTCTACATCTTCGGCACGCCGGGTCAGACGCGGTTCGCGTTCATGTGGGACGACCTGATCAAGGGTGCGCTGGGCGCGCTCGTCGTGGTCGACACCAACCGGATCGACGACTGCTATCCGGCTGTCGACTACTTCGAGAAGGCCGGGCTCCCGTTCGTCGTCGGCGTCAACACCTTCAACGGGCAAATGCAGTACAGCCTGGACGAAGTGCGCTGGGCCCTGGCCGTACGGGAGGACGTTCCGGTCCTCGCGTATGACGCGCGTTTCCGAGCTTCCGTACGGGACGCCCTCCTGGTCGTCCTGGATCAAGCCCTCGACAAGGCCATTCGTCAAAAGGCGACGTAGGGTGTGCGGCGGGTCGCTCAGATCGAGGTTCCCAAATCGGCCTCAGAGCGGGCACAGTGGAAGGCGACCCGCTACGGAAGGACGATCAGGTGCGAGGCGGACTGGACGACGCGCTCGACAAGCTGGCGCGCCGTGATGAGTTGCGCCGGCGGGCCGCCGGGGAGGCCACCGGCACCCCAGCCGCCGTGACGGAGCTGGTCGAGGCGGTCGCCGGGGTCATCGGGCGCCACCCCGAGCTGGGCGTCAGCGTCGGCGTCGAGGGCGCCGGCGAACCGCTGTTGCTGCATTTCTACGTCGCCGACGGCCAGGTCCAGGTGAACGCGGAGAACGCGGCCGCCCTGGCGCCGGCCGACGTGGACGCACCCCGGCACGCTGACGCCGACATCGAGGTGGGCGAGCCGGTCGAGCGGCCCTGGTCGGCCATGCCGGCCTCACCCCCTCCGGCGAGCTACGACGATCAGGAGCGGTACGGCTACACGCCGCCACCGCCGCCGCAGCAGCCCTATTACGACGAGTCCGACACGGCCGAGCGGCAGTACGGCAGCTTCGACCAGCCGCCGGCGCCCGAGCAGCGCATCCCGGCGCACGACGTCGGCGAGTCCTCCCGCGATCTCGGCGCCCGCCTGCGCGACCTCGGCATGGCCTCGTCCGCCCGCGATCAGTACCCGCCGCATCCGTTCGCCGCGACCCCGCCGCCGCCCGTGCCCGAGCAGGCGCAGGAGACGACCCGCCGGATCACCCCGACACCCCTGCCGAAACCGGTGCCGCTCCAGGTGGAACGCCCGGAGGAGACCGAGATGGCGGCCCGCCGGCTCGCCGCGATGTTGCGTGACGATCCCACTCTGCTCGAGCAACAATAACTCACCGTAATGTCGCCATCGCGACCAGCGCTCGGCCGGTAGTGCCCGATTTGAGCGCTATCGGCGACGTCTGACATGTCTGGGTTGGGCCGATCGGCCACTTTCCTCCAGCACTCAGGGTGACGGTCTTGAATCACGGTGCGTAACTGCATAGCGTTCGACGCGGCCCTCCCCCAGCCTGCCCCGGAGAAGAGTTCGATGTCGTCGCTGCCCGAAGTTCACCTGGTCGCCGGTACACCGGCCGAGGCGTTCCGGCTCGCACCGGTCGCGCTCGCCATGCGCGAGCAGGGCCGGCTCACGCCGGTACTGGTGGCCACCGGCGCCGACCCGGCGGCGGTCGACGCGACCCTGGAGCGGTTCCGGCTCACCCCGAAGATCACCCTGCCGTCCGCGGCCGGGCAGACCGAGACGGTACGCCGGTTCGACGCGCTCTGGGCCGGGCGCACGCCGGACGCGGTGGTGATCCGCGACGACCTGCCGGCGGCGCTCGCGGCGTTCTGGCGGCGGATTCCGATCATGCAGATCGACGCCGGCCGGCGCGACGGCGACCTGCTCGCGGCCTCGGCCGGGGAAAGCCGGCGGCGGCTGCTCGCCCAGGTCGCCACCGTGCACCTGGCGGCGACTCCGCTGGCCGCCATGAACCTGCTCGACGAGCGGGTCGTGGCCGGCGATCTGCTGCTGACCGGCGGCACGGCGGCCGACGCGGCCGGCAAGCTGCTGCGCCGCCGTCCGCACCAGCGGCGCGTCGTGCTGGGCGTGCCACCGGAGCGGGCCCAGGCGATCGGCCCGGCCCTGCGCTACCTGGCCGCCCGCCACCCCGATCTCGAGGTCCTCCGCCCCGACCAGGTCCGGACGCTGGCCGAGGCGTACGTCGTGGTGACCGACGACGGCGACCTGCTCGAGGAGGCGCTGGCCTTCGGAACGCCCGTGCTGGCCATCACCGAGGGCACGGAGTTCTCCGAGGCCGTGCACGCCGGCAGCGTCCGGGTCGTGGCGGCCGACCCGGCGGCGATCACCAGCGCGGTGGCCGAGCTGCTGGACAGCCGGATCCGCCGCGACGCGATGGCGGCCGGCGGCAACCCGTACGGCGACGGGCTCGCCTCGTACCGCGTGGCCCAGGCGACCGCCGCCCTGCTCGGCCACGGCCAGTTCCCCGACCCGATGCCCGCCCGTCCGGTGGCGGGAGTGGCCCGATGAGGGAGAGCGCGATGGACGTCGTCAGCTTCTGGACGAAGTCGTGGACCAGCGACGACCGGGTCGCGGCGCGGCAGTTGCTCGCGCCCGACGCGGAGATCGAGTGGAACCTCGACGCCCCGGTCGACGAGGAGGAACTGGTGCAGACGCTGCACCGCATCGCCGCCTTCGCCGACACGGTGACAGTGGTCGAGCAGACCCACGCCGACGACGGCGCGGCGCTGCTCTACGACCTGGTGGCGCCGTTCGGCACGGTCCGCATGATCGAGTTCCTGGGCATCGAGAACAACCGGATCACCGAGGTGCGGCAGGTGTACGACGTGACCGCTACCGATCGCTTCTTCCCCGGTCTCTACGAGCAGTAGGCCGCCGTTACCCTTTGCACCATGGCAGATCGACTACGAGCCGATGCGCAGCGTAACCGCGCTGCTCTGCTCGCCGCCGCCCGTGAGGTCTTCGGCGAGCAGGGCCTGGACGCCTCGCTCGACGAGATCGCCCGGCGCGCGGGCGTCGGCAATGCCACCCTGTACCGCCGTTTTCCGACCCGGCGTGATCTGATCGCCGCGGTCTTCGCCGGCCAGATGACCGGTTATGTCGAGCTGGCCGAGGCCGCGCTGGCCGATCCCGATCCGTGGCAGGGCTTCGTCGGATATGTGAGCCGGCTCTTCGAGATCCAGGCGACCGACCGGGGCCTGTCCGAGATCCTGGTGACCAGCAGCTTCGACGACGACGAGCGCCTGATCACGCTGAAGGCCACCGCGCAGCGCGGCGCCGCCGAGGTGATCCGCCGGGCGCAGGAATCGGGCCGGCTCCGTGCCGACTTCACCCGGCAGGACATCAGCCTGCTCATGCGGGCCAACGCCGGGGTGCTGCGCAGCTCGACCGATCCGGCGGTGTGGAGAAGGCACCTGTCACTAATTGTTGACGGCCTGTCATTTAAGGATGTTTAAGGCACTCAGCAAGGTCATTTAACGCGCAGCGGACGAGACTCGACTTCCGTCGTCACCCCCTGCGATCGGAGTCAACCCATGCAACGCAGCCGTCTGCGTCTGGCCATCTACGCCTCGGCGGCGGTCCTCGCCGTGGCCGGCGGCGTCGGCGCGGCGGTCGCGGCCACCACCCCGGCCGGCACCACCGCCGCGACGGGCGGCCTCACCGCCACCTTCAGCAAGGACAGCGACTGGGGCAGCGGTTACCAGGCCCGCTACACGATCACGAACGGCACGAGCGCGGCGGTGACCGGCTGGCAGCTCGCCTTCGGGCTGCCGTCCAGCGCCAAGCTGGGCAGCTTCTGGGACGCCACGGTCACCACCTCGAACGGCGTGTCGACGGCGAAGAACCCGGGCTACGCGCCGACGATCGCGGCCGGCGCGACCGCGCAGTTCGGCTTCATCGTGACCGGCAGCGGCGCCCCGACGAGCTGCACCATCAACGGCGCTTCCTGCGGCGGCGGTACGGCGACCACGGCCCCGACGACCACACCCACCAAGCCGCCCACCACCGCTCCCACCAAGCCGCCCACCACCGCTCCCACCAAGCCGCCGACCACCGCTCCCACCACCACCCCGACGAAGCCCCCGACCACCGCCCCGACCACGGCACCCACGACGCCGCCGGCCACCGCCGCGCCTCCCGTGGGAAATAATGGAAATGTCGGTTTCGCGCCGTACGTCGACATGGGACTGCTCTCCAACGGCACCACCACGCTCGCGCAGCTGGGCAAGAGCGGCAACACCAAGTCGTTCAGCCTGGCCTTCGTCACCAGCGCCGGCTGCAAGGCGAGCTGGTTCAACGCCTTCGACCCGCGGGCCAAGCAGTTCGCCGACCAGATCGCCGCGGTCCGCTCCGGCGGCGGCGACGTCAAGGTCTCGTTCGGCGGCGCCACCGGCATCGAGCTGGCCCAGGCCTGCACCAGCGTCTCGGCGCTGCAGGCCGAGTACCAGGCCGTCGTCAGCGCGTACAACCTCAAATACATCGACCTCGACATCGAGGGCGCCGCGGTGGCCGACCCGACCACCATCGCCCGCCGCTCGACCGCCCTGGCCGCGCTGCAGAAGGCCAACCCCGGCCTGAAGATCTCGCTGACCCTGCCGGTGCTGCCGGAGGGCCTGACCGCTGACGGCCTCAACGTGGTCCGCTCGGCCAAGAACGCCGGCGTCGACCTCGACCTGGTCAACATCATGGCGATGGACTACGGCCGGGCCGGTCAGGACTACGGCGACCTGGCCATCCAGGCTGTGAAGTCCACCAAGGACCAGATCAAGTCGCTCTACGGCAACAGCGACGCGGCCGCCTTCAAGATGGTCGGCGTCACCCCGATGATCGGCGTCAACGACGACAACGGCGTCTTCGGCCTGGCCGACGCCCGTGACCTGGTCGCGTTCGCCAGCACCAACCACATCGGATTCGTCTCGATGTGGGAGACGAACCGCGACAAGAACGCCTGCACCGGCGCGCTCTTCCAGTGCACCAACGTGGCTCAGTCGCCGTTCGACTTCAGCAAGATCTTCGCCGGCTTCACCGGCTGACAACCCTCTTCCCATCCCCAAGAAGAGCGTGACTCCGGGCCCCCACCCGGAGTCACGCTTCTTGGTTCAGGCGAACCCGCGTCCCGCTTCGGCCAGCGCCTCCGCGACCAGGTCCCACAGGCTCGTGCCCGGGGGCCGGTCGAGCCAGATGTGCAACGCCACCCGCAGGGCCGCGAGAAAAGCGGCTGAGGTCATCTTCACCCGTACGCCCGTCGGGTCCTCGCCCAACCGCACGGCGATCTCGGCCGAGAGTTCGCGCTCGAGCGCCGCGAAGGTCTGCACCTGCGCCCCCACGAGCGAGGCCTGGGTTCGCACGAGGCGACTGCGCGCCACCCACTGCGGGTCGACGTCACCCAGCTCCAGGTAGAACTGGTGGGCCGCCGCGGTGAGCGCCGCCCACGCCGGTTCGCCGCTCGGCCGCGCCCGCACGAGCGCGATCATCGAGTGGATGCGCTGATAGTCGCCGTACAGCAAGGCTTCTTCCTTGCTGCTGAAGTAGTTCGAGAAGGTACGGCGGGAGACGCCGGCCTCGTCGGCGATCGCCTCGACCGTGATCCGGTCGGCGCCGTGCTCTATCGCCAGCCGCATCGCCGCGTCATGCAGGGCCTGACGGGTCGCGGCCTTCTTGCGTTCGCGCAGTCCGGGCTCGGCCGTGGTGCTCATGACATGAGAGTACCGGCGTGTGACTCGCTTCTCAATGAGAAAACTTGCGCACTGGGCATGTTGAGCGGATAGTTGCATGTGGCAATCAAACGGGGAGGGCGACCGTGAACCATGACGCGCTGTCGACGCAGATGCAGGAATTGCTCCGGGCCATCCGCGTGTTCAAGAGCAGGCTGGCCCCGCACAGCGCGGCCCTGCCGCCCGGCACGCTGGGCCCCCTCGCGATGATCGCCACCGGCCGTGGCACCCACGTGAAGTCGCTGGCCGCCGAGTGCGCCCTCGACCCCTCGACGGTCAGCCGCTCGGTGGCGGCGCTGGTCAAGGCCGGACTCGTCGAGCGGGCCGCCGACCCCGCCGACGGCCGGGCCGCGGTGCTCGCCGCCACCGATCGGGGCCGGCAGGTCCTCGACGACGTCATGACTTACCACCATCGGCAGCTTGCCGATGCCCTGCGCGACTGGACACCCGAGGAGCGACGCGCCCTCTCGACGATGCTTCAGCGCTTCACCGACGATCTGATGGAGGCTGCGCGATGAGCGCCCCAAGCATCACCGGCGCCCGACCGGGCGCCATGTCACACCGCCAGATCATGGAGGCCCTCTCCGGCCTCCTGCTGGTGCTCTTCGTCGCGATGGCCAGCTCGACCATCGTCTCGACCGCGCTGCCGACGATCATCGGCGCGCTCGACGGGTCACAGACCCAGTACACGTGGGTGGTCACCGCCACCCTGCTGACCGCCACCGCCTCGACGCCCATCTGGGGCAAGCTCGCCGACCTGTACAGCAAGAAGTTGCTTGTGCAGATCAGCATCGTCGTCTTCGTGCTCGGCTCGATCATCGCCGGCTTCTCACAGACCGCCGGTCAGCTCATCGCCGCCCGCGCGTTCCAGGGCCTCGGCATGGGCGGCGTCCAGGCGCTGGTCCAGGTGGCGATCGCCGCGATGATTCCGCCGCGGGAGCGCGGCCGCTACAACGGTTACCTGGGCGGCGTCATGGCCCTGGCCACCGTCGGCGGCCCGCTGCTGGGCGGCCTGATCGTGGACAGCGACCTCGGATGGCGCTGGTGCTTCTTCATCGGCGCCCCGATCGCCGTGGTGGCGCTGGTCGTCCTCCAGAAGACCCTCAACCTCGAGGTCATCCGCCGCGCCAACGTCAAGATCGACTACCTCGGCGCGTCCCTGATCGCGGCCGGCGTCAGCGTCCTGCTCGTCTGGGTCTCGTTCGTCGACAGCTCGTTCGCCTGGATCTCGTGGCAGAGCGCCGCCATGGTCGGTGGCGCCCTGGTCCTGCTGGCCGCCGCGGTCTGGACCGAGAAGCGGGTCGCCGAGCCCGTCGTCCCGCTCGACATCGTGGCCAAGCGCAACACCGCCCTGGCCATCCTGGCCAGTCTCTCGGTCGGCATGGCGATGTTCGGCGGCGCCGTCTTCCTCGGCCAGTACTTCCAGATCGGCCGCGGCTACAGCCCGACCGAGGCCGGCCTGCTGACCATCCCGATGATGGGCGGCATCCTGATCTCGTCGACCATCTCGGGTCGCCTCATCACCAAGTACGGCAAGATCAAGCCGTACATCCTGGCCGGCACCATCGTGCTGGTCGCGGGCTTCGCCGGACTCTCCTTCCTCGACCACGACACCCCGCTCTGGTACGTCGGCGCCTCGATGTTCCTGGTCGGCGCGGGCGTCGGCATGTCGATGCAGAACCTGGTCCTGACTGTGCAGAACACCGTGTCGCTCAAGGACATCGGCGCGGCCAGCTCCACTGTCGCCTTCTTCCGCTCGCTCGGCGGCACGATCGGCGTCTCGGTCCTGGGCGCCGTCCTGGCCCGCCGGGTCACCGACACGATCACCACCGACCTGGCCAACGCCGGCGTCTCGGGCGGCAGCAGCTCCGGCGGCGGCGTCAGCACGCTGAACCTGTCGGCCCTGCCGGACGCGGTGCAGCACATCGTCCGGGCCGCGTACGGCGACGCCACCGGCCACATCTTCCTGATCTCGGCGGCGGTCGCGGTGGTCGGTGTGGTGGCGGCGGCCTTCCTCAAGCCGATCGCACTGCGCACCACGGTCGACGTCGACGCCCCCGCCGCCTCGACGCCCACCAAGGAAGAGGCGCTCGCCCGCTGATTTCCCTTCGAAGATGCGGCACCCCGCAGGGTGCCGCATCTTTCTGTATCCGGCTCGTTACAGCAGTGGCGACAATCGTCACGCCGGTAGACATGGAACTCAGGGCTAACACAGAGCTAACCTTCGGAAGCGGAGCGCTGATCATCCTCATCCCCATGCCCGCGCTGCCGATAGTCGGAAGGGAAAGGGAGGTGGCCGGTGGACGCCAAGAGTCTCTCCGCCGCGCTGCTCGAACTCGAGGACGAGATCAACTGGGACGCCGAGGCGATGCTCGACCGGGCCGTCCGGCTCGAACGGCAGGCCCGCCTGCTCGGCAACGAACTGCTGGCCACCCGGGCCCGGCTCAGCCAGGCCAACCTGCGGATGCGCGCCGGCGACGTCGCGGGCGCGGCCCAGCGCATCTGGAAGGTGCACCAGTGGGCGGTCGACAACGGCGCCCGGCAGCTCACCGCCCGTACCCACCTGGTCTGGTCCAACATCCACCGCCACCTCGGTGACCCGGCCCAGTGCCTGGAGCACGCCGTGCTCAGCGTCGAGCTGCTCGACGAGACGGCTACCGACCACATGCGCGTCTGGCACCGGGTCAAGCTGGCCGACGCGCTGGCCTTCAGCCACTCCATCGACGCCGCGCGCTACCGCTTCGAGCAGGCCGAACGGCTGGCGATCGAGTACGGGCGGCAGGACCTGCGGCTCGCGGTCCTCAACAACTTCGCGTACGCCGAGTACGCCGCCGGCAACCACGAGATGGCCGAGCGGGTCGCCCAGCGCCTCCAGCGCCACGCGGCCGAGCACGGCTTCGAGCTCGACGCCTCCCTGCTCGACACCATCGGCCTGATCGAGATCGGCCGGGGCCGGTACGCCGAGGCCGAGCGCACACTGGAAGCCTGCATCGACCGTCATCTGGCCGGCCGCGAGGACGACGCCGACGCGCTCCCGGAATACCTGCTCACCCTGACCCGGGCCCAGCGCGGCCTCGAGGCGTACGACCGGGCTCAGGCCAGCCTCGACGCCTGCCGCAGCCTGTGCGAGGAGCGTGAACTGGCCGACGTGCTGGTGCGGGTGCATCAGGAGCAGGCCGAGCTGCACGCGGCCCGCGGCGAGTTCGCCCAGGCGTACGAAACCCACAAGATCTTCTTCACGGCCTTCACCAACCTGCACTCCCGGCAGCGCGAGGCCCAGGCCCGCACCCGGCAGGCGCTGTTCGAGACGGCCGAGGCCCGCCAGGAGGCCGAGAGGTTCCGCGAGCAGGCCCGGCGCGACCCGCTGACCGGCCTGCGCAACCGCCGCTACCTCGACGAGCAGCTGCCCGGCCTGATCGACACCGACCCCGGCCTGGTCGTCGCGATCATCGACCTCGACCACTTCAAGCGGATCAACGACCAGCTCTCGCACGACGTCGGCGACCAGGTACTCGTCCAGGTCGCGAAACTCCTCGAGACGGAGCTGGCGGCGATCTGCAAGGAGGCCTTCGTGGCCCGGCTCGGCGGCGAGGAATTCGTGATGGTCCTGCCGGGCCGCTCCGTCGCCCGGGCCGCCGCCGAGATCGACGGCATCCGCCGGGCGGTACGCCGCTACGACTGGGCCTCGCTCACCCGGGGCCTGCCGGTCACGATCAGCGTCGGCGTCGCCGGGCTGGCCGAGACCGAGAGCGACAACGTCCTGTCGCTGGCCGACCGCAACCTGTACGCGGCCAAACACGCCGGCCGGGACCGCGTGGTCCACCGCGGAAGCCACGCCGCGGCGGCCTGAGCTGGCACTGAATTTGATCAATTAGGACCGCTACGCTGTACTCCGCACCGACGGAACCCCGCTCGGCGAAGAGGAGACGGTCGTGGACGACGAGGTCGCACCCCCCGGCGTGAACATCAACGTGCCGCACTCCGCCCGCATCTACGACTACTGGCTGGCCGGCAAGGACAACTTCGCGGTCGACCGCGCCGTCGGCGACGCCATGATCAAGGCGATCCCGGGCATGCGCTACATGGCCGGCGAAAACCGCAAGTTCGTCCACCGAGCGGCCCGCAACCTGGTCGAGAAGGAAGGCATCCGCCAGTTCCTCGACATCGGCACGGGCATACCGACGCGCCCCAACCTGCACGAGGTGGCCCAGCGGATCGACCCCACGGCCCGGGTGGTCTATGTGGACAACGACCCGATCGTGCTGGTACACGCCCGTGCCCTGATGATCAGCACGGAGCAGGGCCGCAGCGAGTACATCTCGGCCGACATCCGCGATCCGGCCTCACTGCTCGAAGATCCGGTCCTGCGGGAAACGCTCGACTTCCACGAGCCGATCGGCCTCACCCTGATCGCCATCCTCATGCTGATCGCCGACCGGGACGACCCGTGGTCCAGCGTGGCGGCCCTGCGCGACGCGATGCCCTCCGGCAGCTGCCTGGCCATCACTCACCCAACGGCCGACTTCGCCCCCGACGAGGTGGCCGAGGCGGTCGCCGCGGCAACCGGGGCGGGCATGACTCTGGTCGCCCGCACAAAGGAGGCCGTCGAACGCCTCTTCGGCGACTGGGAGCTGCTGGAGCCGGGCGTAGTGCCCGTCTCAAGCTGGCGCCCCGACGAGCAGATCGACAACCCCCAGGCCGCCTACTACTGGGCCGGCGTAGCCCGAAAGCCGTAAACCCACCACCGCCGCCGCAGGCCCTGGGCCCAGCACGCGCCACCCAGAACCCGCCCGTGCGGGCGGAAGCCGTGAACGCGGCGCGGAAGCCGCGTGCCCACCCGACACGGCGCAGAAGCCGTAAGCCACCCAGCGCACAGCGCCCGGCCGCCATGGCAAGGCCCGAAAGCCGTAAACCCGCGCGGCGCGGCGCGGGAAGCCCAGCCGACGCCGCCTGAAAGCCATAGAACCAGCTCGGCCAGACGCTGCCCGAAGGCACACCGGTGCCCGATGAGGGCTGAGCCGAGCCGACGAGCCCGAAGTGCGGAAAGCCTCGACGTTCCCAAGCCCCGTCTGTTTATTGGGCCTCGCCGTCTGCTGCCGACTTGGACAGAGCGCGAAGGCGGCGTCACGAAGCGGGCGCGAAGGCGGCGTCGCGAAGCCGGCGCGAAGAGGGCGCGAAGACGGCGTCACGAAACCGGCGCGAAGGCGGCGTCACGAAGCCGGCGCGAAGGCGGCGTCACGAAGCCGGCGCGAAGGCGGCATCGCGAAGCGGGCGCGAAGGCCGCATCGCGAAGCGGGTGGGAAGCCAACCGGCCGAGCGATCCGGCACGGGGGAACCGGACCGCCCGGCCGGAGCCTGGCGGCGCCCAGAGGCGCTGGAGTGGGCGTTACGGCGTCACGTCCACCAATTCAGTTGTTTACAGTGCGCCAATAACGGGTATTTAGGCAGCACATAGAAGAACTCCGCCTCACGAGGCGTAATCGAGCCGTGCCGCCGCCGACCGTGCGTGACCGCCGGGCCGCGCGTGGGACATTCGTGGCTGAGGCATGACGACAACTGGTCACTCGTGTGTGTCGGAACCATCCTCCTCAGTGGACGGCGGGCGGTCCGCCGCCGGGGTTCCGGGGCGGGTCAGGGCGTACCTGATCCCCCCGAAACGGTGGGTCACAGCGCTCGCGCGGGTGGATGCCGCGGTTACGTCGTCGGTCACTGTCTCGTCACGGTAGAGCGGTGCCGGGTTGCCCCGGCGCGAACCCTCGGCCCCTTCGGGGTCGGCCCCGAAGTGCTCCGGGCCGATGTTGGGAACGGACATTGTGGTACCTCTCGCTCGGACGCCCCCGCCAAGGAGCCTCGCGCCGAGGCCGCAGACGCCGTTTCCGCGACCGATCAGTCACTCAAAGATGTCACCCTTAGTGACCCCCAAGAGTATGCGTACGTGCGTTATCATGCTCACAATCCCGTGAGTACGCAAGGCCAAATGCACGTGCATTTGCACAACGTGTGAGGCATTGATTGCTCAGGGGAGAGCATCTGCCTCCGGACGATCCCCGACCGGAGCAAACCAAGGGAGCTTCACATGACGCACGCGGTTAACGGCATCCCCGCCGGGCAGTTGGAGGGTGTCACCTGGCAGAAGAGCCGGCGCAGCAACCCCAGCGGCAACTGCGTCGAGGCTGCCGTTCTCTCGAACGGTGACGTGGCCATGCGCAACTCTCGGGACC
>NZ_JBEZGO010000003.1:535093-848786 GCF_040650035.1 Actinoplanes sp. NPDC048796
CGTCACCTGGCAGAAGAGCCGGCGCAGCAACCCCAGCGGCAACTGCGTCGAGGCTGCCGTTCTCTCGAACGGTGACGTGGCCATGCGCAACTCTCGGGACCCCGAGGGCCCGGCCCTGATCTACACCCCGGCCGAGATCGAGGCGTTCCTGGGCGGAGTTCGCGACGGCGACTTCGACAACCTGCTCGCCTGAGAACAGGTCAAAAAGACCAAAGACTAGAGGCGTACGAGACTGCAGCTCGTACGCCTCTAGTGTGAAACCCGAAAAAAGCCGTCAGGCCGGTCGGCCGATCTCGTGCAGCAGCTTGCCGAGGATCTCCGGCGTGTGGTTGGGCGGCTCGGCGTCGATGCAGACGCGCTCCATAGCCATCGCGTACTGGTCGACGTCCTCGCGCTTGTCCAGATAGATCGCGCTGGTCAGCTGCTCGACGTAGACGACGTCGGGCAGCTCCGGCTCGGGGAAGCGCAGGATCGCGAACGGCCCGCCCGCGGCCGCGTGACCGCCGGCGTGGAACGGAATGATCTGGAGCCGCACGTTCGGCTTCTTGGCCGCCTCGATCAGGAACTCGATCTGGGCCCGCATCACGTCGATGCCGCCGATCGGCCGGCGCAGCACCGCCTCGTCGATCACCGCCCAGAGCTGTGGCGCGTCGCCCGGCCGGTCGAGGATGGCCTGGCGCTGGCGACGGAGTTCGACCCGCCGGTCGATTTCCTCGGGCGTGACTCCCGCGTGGCCCAGCATGATGACGGCGCGGGCGTAGTCGGACGTCTGAAGCAGACCCGGAACGAACTGGATCTCGTATGTACGAATCAGCGTCGCCGCCGCCTCGAGGCCCAGATAGGACTGGAACCACCCGGGCATGACATCGCTGAACTGCTGCCACCAGCCGGGGTTGTTCGCCTGCCGCGCCAGCACGAGCAGCGATTCGCGCTCGGCGGCGTCCCTCACCCCGTACAGGGTCAGCAGGTCGTTGACGTCCCGCTCCTTGAAACTGACCCGGCCGAGCTCCATGCGACTGATCTTGGAGCCGGAGGCCCGGATCTCCCACCCGGCGTCCTCACGGGTGATCCCCTTGGCTTCGCGGAGCTTGCGCAACTGCGTGCCGAGCAGGATGCGCAGGACGGTAGGTCCGCCGGTCGGCGCCTCCTCCTGCTGCGTACCCGCGCTCACCTGACTCCTCGTCATAGCTGTGTGTGGGCTGCCGGCCGCAGTCCCCAAGCATCCTAAGGGGGAGATCTCCCCAGGCGAAACATCCCAAGCCTAATGCCCAGAGCATTCGCCCACTGCGGATGCACGTGCATCCGGCCTTGCGAACGCACCTGTCGGCGAGGATGATAGCTGACAGACACGCACCGATTGCTGACAGAGCGTGCTGAAAGTTCGGCTTCTCGGCCGATGCGGGGGTTCCAGGTGGTGATTACCACCCTGACGTCCGTGTCCCCGAGATCTGGGAGGGTCCACTCGATGTCCACGGCACCGACCGCTACCCCCACCATCGCCCCACCTCAGCGGGACCCGGCGGACGTCGCGCCCGCCGACAGCTACCACCCGTCCGACCGGGTGTGGGTCTACCGCGACGGCTGGCGCGCCGGAGTGATCGAGGCGGCCTCGCCTCGCGCGGTGACCGTCACCTACCGGCCCGGCGCCCACCTCGGCACCGGCGTCGACACGTTCACCGCCCCCTACGTGGCGGCTCGCTCGTCCGAGGACGCGGCGGTCGACCGCCGTCAGCCGTTCCCCGGCCGCGGCAGCCTGTACACCCAGTCCGGCCTTCCACTGCGCCACTCGGCCGCATGACCGGCGCGGTCACCGTGGCCGCGGTAGTCGGCCTGCTGAGTCTC
Source organism: Actinoplanes sp. NPDC048796 (assembly GCF_040650035.1). NCBI lineage: Bacteria > Bacillati > Actinomycetota > Actinomycetes > Micromonosporales > Micromonosporaceae > Actinoplanes > Actinoplanes sp. NPDC048796. Next base: position 536,936 of record NZ_JBEZGO010000003.1, read on the forward strand.
CTGTCGGGCGTGTGGCTGGGCTGGCGCCTCCGCCAGACCAACAACCCGTGCCCCACATGCGGCGTCCCGCACGCCGCCACCACCTCCGGCGGTTCCTGAGCCGGCGGCACACTTCGAGCACTCGCCCGGCGGGCGAGTGCTCTTTCGTGTCACCCGACCGGGTCGATGTTGAAGTTGTCCCGGAAGACGTTGTCCGGGTCGTACTGCTTCTTCAGGGCCCGGAGCCGGGTGAGCGACTTCTCCGGCCACGCTTCGTGCACACGTTCGGGGCTCAGGTCGGTCTCGAACGAGAGATAGAGGCCCCGGAAGTGGGACGCCATCGCCGCCCATTTTTCGTCCAGTTTGTCCTTTGAGGACCCGAAAGCGACGACTGAGAAGTTAGCCGATCGGTGCGAATAGGCCGTGGCGTTCTCCGGTACGTCGGCGACCGCCCCACCGACCGAGCGCACCTGGAAGAAGTAGACGGTTCCCGAGGCCAGCAGGTCGGCCACCGCCTCGCAGAAGCCGGGCGTGAGGTGGTCGATGAGACCCGATCGGGCCACCGGCTCGCCCTGGCCCTCGTGGGTCGCGTCCGGCACGTTCATGACCCCGGCGTACGGCACCAACTGCACCTGCTGGTCGAGCAGCGGGGCGATCCGCGCGATCGGCGTGAACCGCTCGATGATGGTCTCCGGCTTCACGGCGTCCACCACCCCGTACACCTGGGCCAGCGATTGTCCCCGGCGCGGCGGTCCCATGATGAGGTTGGTCGTGACGTCGCGCGGCGCGGCCTCCATCGCCTCGCCCCACGCCCGCAGCAGCCCGGCCGGGTCCGACGCCTCGAACACGAACTGGCCGAAGCCGACATCACCGATCTCGTCCACCTGGAACTCGAAGGCGGTCACGATGCCGAAGTTGGCTCCGGCACCGCGTACGGCCCAGAAAAGCTCCTGATTCTCCTCGTCGCTGACCCGGACCCGGCTGCCGTCGGCGAGCACCATCTCCGCCGCCCGCACATGATCGATGGTCAGGCCGTGCTCGCGGGCCAGCCAGCCGATGCCACCGGCCGTGGCCAGGCCGCCCACCCCCACGCCGCCGTAGTCGCCACTGCTCAGCGCCCACCCGTGCGGCGCCAGCACCGCGGCCACGTCCTTCCAGCGGGCGCCGGCCTCGACCCGCACCAGGCGATGCTCGGCCGACAGGACGGTGATGTCGCGCATCGACGACAGGTCGATCACGATGCCACCGTCGTTCGTGGACCGTCCGCTGATGCCGTGCCCGCCGCTGCGTACCGCCAAGGGCACGTCCTGGTCACGGGCGAACGCCAGCGCCTCGACGACCTGCCCGGCGTCGCGCGGCTGGATCACCAGACCCGGCGAGCCGCCGCGCATGTAGGTGGAGCGCACCTTGGCGTACCCGAAATCGCCGGGCTCGACGGCCGAGAGCGAAGGCGGGAGACCGTCGTAGTCGATGTCGTCACGCCGCTGCGCGAGCACCGCGGCGCTGCGGACCGGCCCGGTCGTCACGCCGCCCCGGGCGCGTTCCCGGCCGACCGCCTCGCGCACCGCCGGGATCACCTCGGTCGCGAAGCGCTGCATCTCCTGCGGGTCGTCAGTGCCGAGGATGAAGGTCGCGATGCCGTTGTCCAGCGCCATCGGCACGAGCTCGCCGATCCACTCCTCCGGCGACTTCCCCGGCCCGCCGATGTTGAGCAGCCGCCGGATCTCCCGCGGATCACGACCGGCGCTTGTGGCCGCCTCGTCGATCAGCTCATTGCCGCGGGCGAGATCACCCGGCTTGAGGTACGAGAGGGACGGCAGCCAGCCGTCGGCCTTGGCACCCACCAGGCGCAACATCCGCGGTTTGTAGGCGCCCACCCAGATCGGCACCTCGTGCTCCGGCGCCGGCCCGCGCTTGGCCCCCGCCAGCTCGTAGTACGTACCGGCGTACCGCAAATGGTTGGTGTCGGCCTCGTTCCACAGCTCCCGGATGACGTCGATGGCCTCGCCGAGCTGCTCCACCGACTCGCCGGGCGACCGCCGGGGAAAGCCCATGGCCACCATCGCGTCCCAGAACGCTCCCGCGCCCAGGCCGAGGGCGAGCCGCCCGCCGGAGAGCAGGTCGAGGCTGGCGGCGGCGCGGGCCAGCACGGGCGCGGGCCGCATCGGCAGGTTGAGCACGTTGCCGGCCAGGTGGATGGTCTCCGTCTGAGCGGCCACCCAACTCAGCAGCGTCCACGTGTCCAGGAACGCCGGCTGGTACGGGTGGTCCTGGAACGTGACCAGGTCGAAGCCGAGCTGCTCACTGAGCTGCGCGCGAGCGACAGCGGCCCTGGGCGGATTGTTGACGGGCGTGATGAACGTCCCGAATTCGAGCGGGTGACCGTAATCCACATGTTGATCGTAGGTGTGCCGCGTGACGGAGCGTACGTTTTTGAGCACAGGGTGGTGGGTATCTATGCCGCCGTCCGGCATCCCCCCCGCGGAGGTGGTCTGGCGTGCTCGACCCCACTGACAAGGCCGCCTTCGACGGCATGGTGACCCAGCTGCGCGAGGTCGACCCGCGCTTCTGCCGGCGCGTGGACCGGATGAGCCGGCCCAAGCGCCGGCTCAAGACGGCCCTCGCGATTCTGTTGTGGACGGTGGCGCCGCTGTGCATCGTCTATGGCGGCTGGACCGGCCTGCTCCTGGCCGTCCTGGCCGTCGGCTACGGGACGTACCTGTTCAACCGGCGCAACGGCACCTCACCGGCGCCGATGTGGTGGACGGCGCCGCGGAAGCACGCTTAGCGCCACTTCTCCCCGGTAAGCCGCTCGTACACCTCGATGTACCTGTTACGGGTCGCTTCGACCACCTCGTCCGGAATTTCCGGACCGGGTTCGGTACGGTCCCAGTCCGTGTTGTGGGTGGCCCAGTCCCGCAGGAACTGCTTGTCGAGGTAGCGCTGCGTCCCACCCGGCTTCCACTCGTCGGCCGACCAGAACCGCGCGGCGTCCGGCGTGAGCAGTTCGTCGGCCAGCTTCAGCGACCCGTCCTTCGCGACCCCAAGCTCGATCTTGGTGTCCGCGATGATGATCCCCTTGGCCGCGGCGATCTCCGACCCCCGCCGGTACACCTCGAGCGTGATCCGCTTGAGCTCGGCGGCCCGCTCGGCGCCAAGCTTCGCCTCGACATCGGCGTACGTCATGAACTCGTCGTGCCCCTGCCCCGGCGGCACCTTGGTGGTGGGCGTGTAGATGGGCTCGGGCAGCTGAGACCCCTCGATGAGCCCCGGCGGCAGCTCAACACCGGAGACGGCGCCGTCCCGCTCGTACTCCTTGAGCCCCGACCCGGCGAGATAACCACGGGCGATGCACTCCACCATGACCATGTCGAGCCGCTCACACCGCACGGCCCGCCCGGCCCACTCAGCGGGCACATCGGTGGCGGAGATGATGTGGTTGGGCACGACATCAGCGAGCTGCTCAAACCACCAGAGCGACAGCTGGGTGAGGATCTTCCCCTTGTCCGGGATGGCGGTAGGCAGCACAACGTCATAAATCGAGATCCGGTCCGACGCCACCAGGAGGATGTCCTCCCCATCGGCATAGATCTCCCGGATCTTCCCCGAGTGCAACAGCTCCACGTGCTCCCCTTAGCCAAGACGGTGTGCCCTGCTCACGCTATCCGACCCAGTGAGGCCCCGATTGGCGACTGGGCGTCGGTCCGTGATCGTGCAAACTGTCGCGGTGCCAGACGAGCTCCCCGCGGGACTGTACGAGACGGTAGTCACCGATTCCCTTCTGACCGCACTTCAGGACCTAGACCCTCAACTCGTCAAGACAAAGGGACTTCGGCCCGCCGATGCCTCCGACCGCATTGCGCAGTTGATCGCGCGCCAGGTCCTCCGCGCCCTCGACACGGTGGGCCAGGACGAGCGCGTCGCGGTCGGGGTCGAGGTGGCGCAGTTGCTCACCGACGCGCTGAACGGTCGGCTACCGAAGGCCAACGTGAAGGCCGATCGGGCGACGGCTCCGGGGCAGGTGCTCACTGCCGTCGCGGAGTGGCGGCCGGATCGCTCGGAGCATGTACCGGCGTCACCGCTGATCCCTCTCCTCGACACCACCCTGCTGACCAACTCGCGAGGCGAGCCGACAGTGGGCAGCCAGGTGCTGCGCGAAATCGAGTCGGCCGACGCCATCGACGTCGTGATGGCGTTCGTCCGCAAGAGCGGCATCCGGCCCCTGCTGCCGTCTCTGCGTCGGCACACCGAGCGTGGTCGTCGGCTGCGAGTCCTCACCACCACCTACACCGGGTCAACCGAGGCGGCGGCACTGGACGAACTCGCCGACCTCGGCGCCGACATTCGCATCTCGTACGACACGACCACCACCCGCTTGCACGCGAAGGCCTGGCTGTTCCACCGGGACAGTAGCTTCAGCACCGCTTATGTCGGCTCCTCCAACCTCACCCATTCCGCGCAGACCGCCGGCATGGAGTGGAACGTTCGGGTATCGGCCGCCCGCAACCTCGACGTGATCGACAAGATCAGGGCGGTCTTCGACAGCTACTGGGCGAGCGCGGACTTCATTCCGTACGCCAAAGAGCAGTTCCAACGGTCGCTCGACCGGATGCGCCAATCCGACAAGGGCGACCAGTTCACCCTCAGCCCGGTCGAGATTCGCCTCGAACCGTTCCAGGAGCGCCTGCTGGAACTCGTTGAGCTGTCCCGAACGAACGGGCACCACCGCAATCTGCTCGTCTCGGCCACCGGCACCGGCAAGACCGTGATGGCCGCGATCGACTACGCCCGGCTCCGCCCGCGGTTGCCTCGGGCTCGGCTTCTCTTCGTCGCCCACCGCCAGGAGATCCTGAGCAAGAGTCGCGCCACCTTCCGGCACGCGTTGCGCGATCACGCCTTCGGCGAGTTGTGGGTGGGCAACGACCGGCCGAGCGCCTTCGACCACGTCTTCGCCTCGATCCAGAACCTCACCGAGAAACGCCTGGAGGTACTGGCCGAGGATCACTTCGACGTGATCATCGTCGATGAGTTCCACCATGCGGCGGCGCCGTCGTATGCGGCTCTGCTCGACAAGCTCAAGCCGCGGGAGCTGCTCGGCCTGACCGCCACCCCGGAACGGACCGACGGCCTACCGATTCTGCACTGGTTCGGCGACCGGATCGCGGCCGAGTTGCGCCTGTGGGACGCCATCGAACAGCACCGGCTCGCGCCCTTCATGTATTACGGCATCCATGACGGCATCGATCTGACCGACGTCCCGTGGCGGCGAGGGCAGGGTTACGACACCGAAGCGCTCACCGAGAAGTACATCGCCAACGGCTCCTGGGCTCGCCTGGTCTTCCAGCAGCTCGTCGACCACGTTGATGACGTCGCCACGGTCCGTTGCCTGGGCTTCTGCGTCAGCGTCGCGCATGCCCAGCACATGGCCGCGCAGTTCAAGGAAATCGGCCTTCGGGCGGTGGCCGTTTCCGGGAACACGCCAGCCGACGAGAGGGCGAAGGCGCTCACCGACTTGGAAGCCGGCAAGATCCAGGTCGTCTTCTCGGTGGACCTCTTCAATGAGGGCGTCGACATCCCGCTGGTGGACACGCTGCTGATGCTGCGGCCCACCGACAGTGCCACCCTGTTCCTGCAACAGCTCGGCCGCGGACTGCGCCTCGCTCCGGGGAAGAACTTCTGCACGGTGCTCGACTTCGTGGGGCAACACCGACGCGAATTCCGCTTCGACCGACGCTATCGGGCCCTTCTCGGCGGCACTCGTCTGGATCTTGAGCACGCCATCGAAGAGGGCTTCCCTTTCCTACCGCCCGGCTGTCACATGGAACTCGACAAGGTCGCGCAGGACATCGTGCTGCGGAATGTTCGCGAGGCGGTGCCGTCCAAGTGGCCGGCCAAGGTACAAGAACTGCGGGCCCTGCACCACGCCGGCGGTGAGGTCTCGCTCGCGCGCTACCTGCGCGAAACGGGCCTCGAGTTGCAGGACGTCTATGCCAGCAACCACACCTGGTCCGAGATGCTGGAGAACGCGGGTCTTCCGGTCCAGCCGGCCGGACCGCACGAGCAGCCGCTGCGCCGAGCCATTGGCCGCATGCTGCACGTGGACGACCGCAAGCGGTTGGACGGCTACCTCCCGTTCCTGGAGGAACGGCCCGAGGTAAGCACGATGAGCACGGCGGAGCGTCGACTGCTGCGCATGCTCGTCGCGAACCTCAGCAACCAGGTGCTGACCAAACACCAGTCCATGCAAGAGGCCGTGAACCTGGTTTGGGACCATCCCCAGGTGCTGGCCGAGGCCCGGGAACTGATAACCACGTTGCACGACGCGCCGGCCCACCTGTCCTACGACGCCCTGCCCGAGGTTCCGCTCCAAGTTCATAGCCGCTACACGCGCATCGAGATGCTGGCGGCGGTGCGGGATGACGCCGTCGCCAAGACCCCGGAGTGGCGTGAAGGGGTCTATGACGCCGCGGCGATCGGCGCCGATCTGCTGGCCTTCACCCTCGACAAGACCAGCGGGGATTTCTCGCCCACCACGCGCTACCGCGATTACGCGATCAGCCCGGAATTGATCCACTGGGAAAGTCAGTCGCTGACGTCGGCGGACAGTCCGACCGGCCGCCGCTATCAGCGGCATGCCTCGATGGACCGGCACATCCTGCTTTTCGCCCGCGAGAACACCGACGAGCGTGCGTTCTGGTTCCTGGGCCCTGCCACTTACGTCAGTCATGAGGGCGAGCGTCCGATGGCGGTGACCTGGAAGCTGGACATTCCCCTCTCCGGCGACCTGTTCGCGGCCTTCGCCGCAGCTGTCGCATAACGCAAGCGCCGCCCGGTCTCAGTTGCTGACCGGGCGGCGTTCGGAAGTGCTTAGGCGGGCTGCTCCGCCGGGCGGCGGAAGAGGACCAGGGACGGGGACAGGGTGTAGCCCTTGACTCGGATCAGGGCTACCGCGCCGGCCACCGCCGCGACTGTGGTTACGGCGCCGGCCAGGAGCAGGGACTCTCGGGGGCCGATCGTGTCGCAGAGCCAGCCCACCGCCGGGGCGCCGACCATGCCCGAGAGCGAGGACACCAGGCCCAGGGTGGCCAGGACTCGGCCTCGCATGTCCTCTCGGGTGTCGAGCTGGACTCGGGTCGAGACGACCGTGTCGAAGATGACGGCGCCGGCGGCGATGGGGAGGATCAGGGCGGCGAAGCCGAGCACGTTCGGGGCCAGGCCGGAGCAGAACTGCAGGACGCTGATGAAGAAGCCGGTGGCCAGGAGGACCCGCAGGGTGGAGCGGCCACTGCCGGCCAGGAGCAGGCCGCCGGCCACGGCGCCTACCGCGAAAACGGTCGAAAGGAAGCCGTACGAGCCGGACGAGCCGGACAGCGGGCCGGCGACCATGGCGGCCATCGAGACCTGGTAGTTGCGGCCCAGGGAGCCCAGGATGAAGGACAGGGCCAGGACGATGAGCACGGCGGGCTGGGACAGGACGTAGCGGAAGCCGGCCACGATGCCGCGCGCGGAGGCGGGGGCGACCGTCAAGGTGCGCATTTCGCCCGTACGCATCAGGCACAGCGCGCCGACGACCGCGAGGTACGACGCCGCGTTGATGGCGAACAGGGCCGACGGGCCGGTGATGCCGACCAGGACGCCGCCCAGGGCCATGCCGCCGATGCGGCCGGCCGAGCTGAGGACCGAGCCCAGGGCCAGGGCCGAGCCCAGCGACTCGGCGGGGACCAGGGCCGAGCCGAAGCGGCCCAGCATCGGGCCCTCGAAGGAGCTGATCACGCCGGAGAGCAGGGCCACGGCGTAGATGGTCCAGTTGGCGTGGCCGAACAGCAGGGCCACGGCCAGGAGGGCTCGCACCATCTGAAACGCCATCAGGAACGGGCGGGCCGGCAGGCGGTCGGCCAGGGCGCCACCCCAGCTGCCCAGCAGCAGCACGGGCAGGGCCTGCAGCATGACGACCAGGCCCATGGTGGCGGCCGAGCCGGTCGCGGACAGGATGAGCCAATTCAGCCCGAGCACCTGCATCCACGTGCCGCCCACCGAGACCAGGTCGGCAGCGGCCCAGAGACGGTAATTGCGCACTCGCAGCAGCGCGAACATCGGAGCCAAAGCGGCGGCACCTCCACAGGAAAGCGGCGCCGTCCCTCGGCGCCGCCTGCCTGTTCGGGAAGTGACCCCCGACCGCTTCGGCCTAATCGAGCCGCACTACCAACACGCAACCAGCGGAGTTGTAAACCCGGAGACTTCAGAGGTACGCGGTCACGGCCACCGCCGAAACCTGTTAGAACCCGCCCCAGCGACGGGGCAGCTGCAACGAAGGCTCCTCACCGGCCTCCGGCCGGTTCGTCACTCAGGGCGCAAGAACCGTCAAACGGTTCTTCGACACCGCAAAGACCCGCCCGTCCTTCACGATCTGAAACCCCTCCACGGTGCCGACCTGCGCCCCGGTCGCCGCGCTCAACACCGCCCCGCCGGTGTAGATCAGGCCGCCGGCCCGTACCGGCTGGCCGGCGACCGCGGGCAGCTGCCGCCACCACACCCGCCGGCCGGTGCTCATGTCGAGGGCTTCGACAGTGCGTTCGGCCGATCGGTACACGCGGCGGCCGTCGGTAGCGATCAGCGCGCTCTGCTTGCCCTCGGCCGTCCACAGCTGGGCGCCGTCGGAGGCGCGGACGGCCGTCAGCGCCGTACCGTCCGAAACGAGGAACCGGTCGGCCGCGGGGGTGGCGCTCTCGGCGTACCAAATGCGATTTTTGGTCCAGGACGCGACGCCCGAGGTGATCGTGACCGCCGTGGTCGTCTTGCCCTTGACCAGCAGCAAGCGGCCGTTCGCGGAGACCCCGGAGGCCTCGTAGAGGGCCTTGCGCCACACCTCACGGCCGTCCGTGGCGCGGTAGGCGACGGTCACCTGCTCGTCCGAGGGTGAACCGCCGGAGATCACGACCACGCCCTTGTCGACGACGAACGAGGCCACCGGCACCGGCGACGCGATCCGCCAGCGCACCCGCCCGGTCGCCACGTCGAGGCCCACGATCCGCCCGTTGGGGTCGCTCATCGACTGGCAGTCGGTGTTCGCGGCGACCAGCACGCCACCGGAGATCGCCATCGACGGGGTGCTCGAGTCATCCGGGTCGTCCCAGTCGAACCGCCAGGCGAGGCGCCCGGTCATCGCCCGATAGGACGAGATGCCCCTCTCGTCCGTGGCGATGACCGAGCCGTCGCCGCCGCCGCTGATCAGGGGCGCCGACGGGCCGCCGCACGCGCCCCCCTTCTCGCGCAGCGCGACCGACCACCGCGGGGCGAGCCCGCCGACGGTGCCGGCGTTGACGACGGATTCGCCCGGGTTGTAGAAGCTGTCCTCGGCGTCGTAGCCGGCGTGGTCCCAGCCGGCCGGGCCGGGCGCCGCAAGAGTCAGCGCCAGAAGCAAAGATGAACAAAAAGGACTAAACACCCAGACAACGTACGCGAAAAGGCGGCCCCGCCAGGCCGCCTTCCGGTTTCACGCTACTACCCGTTCATCAACTTGAGCATCTGCTGAATCTCGCCCTGCCGGGACTGCTTGACCCGCTCGCCGAACTTCTTGGCCTCGGCGTTCTGGCCGCCGGTGGCCTCGATCTTCGACATCTCCATCGCCTGGTGCTGATGAGCCAGGAAGAGGTTGAGGAACGCGGTGTCGAACTCGGACGCCTTCACCGTGCCCAGCGCCTTGATCTCCGCCGCACCCGTGCCGGGCAGGCCGCCGTGGTCGGCGTGCAAGCTGGCCGCGGTGTCGGCGGTGGTCTTGGCGCCCCAGCCGGCGAGCCACGACTGGATCATCGCGAGCTCGTCCTTCTCGGTGGCCTGGATGGCTTGGGCCAGCGTGCGCAGCTCGGGGTTCTGGGCCCGCTTGACGGCGGTCGAGGTCATCTCGAGCCCCTGCTTCTGGTGGTAGGCCAGCATCTGCAGGAACATCACATCGGTCTCGTTGTGCTCGTCGCCGGCCTTGATCTCGGCGACCGCCACGGCTTCACTCGTGGGCGCCGCCTTGCTTTCCGGCGCGGCCTTCTTGTCCGTTCCGCAGGCGCCGAGCAGCAGCGGCGCGACCAGGGCGGCGACGATCAGGCGGCGCTTCACAGCGGGAGCCAGAGGGCGAGGGTGTAGATCGACGGCTCCCAGCTGACGATCGACGTGTGCGACTGGCGGGTCTGGTAGCGCGTGCCCTTGTAGGTCACGACGTCACCCGTCTTGTAGGACACGCCGGGGGCCCACGCGGCCCCGCCGGCCGCCGGCGGAGCGGTCGTAGCGGTCGCCGTGGGAGCGGTCGTTCCGGGAGCGGTCGTCGGTGCCTTGGTAGGCGTGGTCGCAGTAGGCGCAGTTGTCGGGGCGCTGGTGGTGGGCGCCGTTGTCGGTGCCGTCGTGGGCGTCGATGAGGACGACCCGCCGATGTTCAGGTCCACGCAGTTGTAGAAGGCGTTCGCGGTGTCGGCGATGTTCCACACGGCGAGGACCTTCTGCCGGCCCGGGAACTTGGACAGGTCGACGGTGTGATTGACGACCGCCGCCGGCTGCGCGCCGCCGTCGTCGAACGTGGCGACCTTCGTCCCGCCGATGAAGTAGTCCCAGGTCGAGGTCTTGTGGCGCGCCGTCAGGACCCAGCTGAAGTTGACCGAGGAGCCGACGGCCTTGGCCGGCCAGTTCCGTGACTCGTCGGACAGCACCGAGAACTGGGACACCCCGCCATCGCACGACTTCAAGCCCTTCGGTCCCTCGACGGACTGGGGCTCGAACTGGATCTGCCCGCAGTTCGACACCGCCCCCGACGCGCACAGCGCCTGACGGCTGGGCGGCGAGGACACGTATCCGTGGGCCAGGGCGGGCGAGGCGACCGTCAGAGTCGCACCCGCCGTCATACCGAGGGCCAGCAGTGGGTAGGCGATCTTCCTGCGCATGTCAGCTCTCTCCGTCGAGGTCGTCCCGGCATTTACCGGCGGAACGCTATGAGGAGCTGCCATAACGGAGCCTTAAAGGCACCGGAAAGGATCATGAAACCGACACCCCGGCATCTGAGGCGCAGGAATCGATGGACATCGACGGCTAGTCGGATCGAGGACAGAGTCGGGCGGATGACAGCACTACCGTGAGTACGCATCACATTCACGGAGAGGAATGGTCGGTGTGCCAATCGCGGTGAGTCTCCAGGTTCCGTCCGTCCAAACGAATGCGATCAAGGACGGCGCGAAATACGGTGCGCCGATGACTACGAGCGCCAACTCCGTCATCGCCGCGATCGATGTCCGCCGTCCGGGCTTGAAACTCGCCAAGAAGCACTCGCTGATGTTCTTCGTCCAGGGCCACCACATCGCCCATTTCGACAGTCCGCTGTTCGACGAACCCATCACCGCCACCGACCGGGGTGTCTCAGTTCCCGATGCCGACGGCAGCCCGGCCGAGCAGCCGGACAGCGAGGGCCCGCTCAACACCATCGGCTACGTCATCGAGCGCTACAGCGCTCTGTCCCCGGCCGACCTTCGCACCCTCATCCAGTCATCGCAGCCGTGGCAGGCCGCGACCAAGCCGGGAGGCGGCGGGCGCATCGACCTGGACATCCTGCGTGACTGGTTCCGCCGCGACGACGAAACCAACGACCCCGACGACGAACGGCCCAACCAGGCCGAACGTGCCCAGGCCAACGAACTCTGGAAGACCCACAAGGCGCAGCAAGCCTCCTGACCTGCGAGGGAGCGGTATGGCCGAACCATATGGCCCGTGGCGGCTCGACGACTTCGAATCGAAGTTTGACGAGTGGAGTCGGACCGTTCCGCTCCCCGGCAAGGTTTACGCCGACATCGAAAGGTGGATCACTACTCGCACTGACCGCCCACGAGGCGACGCCGTCTTGGTCGACGGTGAGGAAGACGTATGGCTGGCCCCAGTGGCCTACCTCCCCGATCTGGACAGCGGTCTGCAGCGGGTCGTATGCGCCTATCGAATCATCGAGGTCGAGCATCGGATCGTGTGCGAGCTATTCGCGGTCCTGCCGACTTCGATCGGCGCGGAGGCGGACATGTGAGCAGCCACTGGGAGTTGAAAGAGTTCAAGGTGCTGTTTCCTCGCTGGCGTGACCTCAGCCAACCGAAACCTCCCGCCCACGTGGTGAAGCGCGTCGACATCTGGTGGCGTGGCCTCGAGTTCTCCCCTGATCGCCCGCGCGCTGACCGGGTCAGCCCGGACAGAGACCACGTCGGCAACCTGTGGTGGACATGGGTTCCGAACGGCGACTGGACTGATGAACAGAAACGCCGGTTCCGGGTCGTCTGCTATCTGCGAGTCTTCGAGAAGGATGATCCGCGGCAGATCGTCTGCGAAAAGTTCGAGACATGCGAGGCCGTATCGCCGCCGGCAGGAACCGTCGCCTGAGCACAGCCGCTGGTCAGCGAGGTACCGCGTGCCACCGAAAGACACACCCGGAATTGCCGCTTAGGGGACGAGGCGCCGGCCCCGATCGGGCGCCTGGAGGAAGATACCGACCCGGGCGCCGCCGAGCGGGCTGCGGGAGACCACGAGCTGACCGCCGACCTCCTCGGCTGCCCGTCGCACGATGTCCAGGCCCAGCCCGGTCGAGCCGGCCCCGCTCACCCCGCGCTGCACCGACCGTGACGGGTTGGCGATGCCCGGGCCGGCGTCGTCGACCAGCAGCCCGGCCGCCGAGACGCTGACCCGGAAGGCGGTGCCGTCCGGGGTGTGCGAGAAGACGTTGCCGAGGATCGCGTCGACCACGCCGATCAGCTCGCTGCGCGGGATCGTCACCATGACCGGCTCGTCGCCGCCGACCACCTCCCACGGCCGCTCCTGGTCCTCGGCCAGCACCGACCAGAAGGCGAGCCGGTCGGCCAGCACCTCGACCAGGTCGGTCTGTTCGCGGCCGCGCGCCTCCACCCCGAGCCGAGCTCCCTTGATGATCGCCTCAAGCTCCTCGTCCAACAGGTCGCAGGCCTGGCGCATGCGCTCGCCGATCGGGCCGGGCGGCATCGCTTCCGCGTCGAGGCGGAGCGCCGTCAACGGCGTACGCAATCGGTGTGAAAGATCCGCCGCCAGCTCGCGTTCCTTGTCCATGAGGCTGCGCAGGTCGTCGGCCATCGCGTTGAAGGCGGTGGCCGCCTCGCGCAGCTCCGGCGGACCGTCCGGCTCGACCCGGGTGCCGAGCTCGCCGCCACCGAGCCGCCGGGCCGAACCGGCCAGCTCCCGGGTCGCCCGCACCAGCCGGCTGCCGAGCCGGTCGGCCAGCAACGTCGAGCCCGCGACCAGCGCGATGGCCAGCCCGCCGAGCACGACCCAGGCCATCCAGACACCGCGGCGCATCTCGGAGTCGGGCACGTAGACCTCGACCACCACCGTGCGGCCGTCGGTGAGCACGGTCGGCTGGAGATAGGCCACGCCGTCCGGGGCCGGCGCGAGAACGGACTTCCGGTCCTGGGCGACGATCGAGATCTGCGCGTCCGACAGGTGGGAGAAGCCGATCGCCGCGACATCGGGCAGATGGACGGCCATCCGGCCGGCGCCGCCGGCCGTCGTGCTGGCCACCGCGTTGGTCAGCAACGTCGGGTCGGCGTCCACGCCGAGCACGGTGACCAGCGACGTCGCCTGCTGACGGGCGTCACTGACCGCCCGGTCGTGCGCGATCTGCTGAACGGCCACGGCCAGTGGCACGAGGAACGCCAGCGCGACCATCGAGGTGATGGCCAGGGCGAGCCGGTTGAGCGCCCACCTCATCGCGGATCGACCATCATCACGCCCACCCCGCGCACAGTGTGCAGGAAGCGCGGCTTGGCCGCGGTCTCGCCCAGCTTGCGGCGCAGCCAGGAGATGTGGACGTCGATCGTCTGCTCCTCGCCGATCCGGGCCTGGTTCCAGACCTCGTTCATCAGCTCCCGCCGGCTGATCACCTGCCCGACCCGCTCGGCCAGGTAGGCCAGCACGTCGAACTCGCGCCGGGTCAGCTGCAACGGCTGCCCGCCCAGCTCGGCCCGGCGCTGCCGCGGGTTGATCACCAGGTCGCCCACGGTGATCGCGCTCGGCTGCTCCTCGGCCTGGGTGCGGGCCCGGCGCAGCACGGCGGCGATCCGGGCCAGGATGTGCCCGCCCGAGAACGGCTTGGTCACGTAGTCGTCGGCGCCCGCGCTGAGCAGCTGGATGATGTCGGCCTCGGAGCGCCGGGCGGTCGCCACGATCACCGGCACGTCGGAGACCGACCGCATCATCCGCAACGCGTCGGTGCCGTCGATGTCGGGCAGGCCGAGATCGAGAATGACCAGGTCAGGACGCTCGTCGGTGACAATCTTGAGAGCATCGGTGGCCCGCCCGACCGGCCGTACGACGTGCCCCGCATCGGTCAGGGCCCGGGACAGCGCGGCCGTGATGATGCGGTCGTCCTCGACCAGCAGGATCAGCGCCATGGCGTACACCATAGGGGCAGGTGCGATTATGGTCGCCGTGCGATCTTCGGAGTGGACACCGATCGTGGGCTGGCTCGCCGCCACCGCCACAAGCATCGTGCTGGCCTCGGTGGCCCTGCTCCCGGTCCTGCGGACCACGGCGCCCGAGGACAGCGCGCTGGCCGCCCTGCCCGCAGCCGACGCGAGCAGCTTTCCGGCGCCGCTGCCCAGCGTGACCACACCTTCGCCGGCCGCCCCGTCGGCGGTCTCTCCGAGCACGGCCACGACCACGACGACGACCCGGCCGCGCCCGACAAAAACGACGAAGCCGACGGCCAAGCCGACGACCACCCCGCCGAAGACGACTACCACCACGACGACGCCCCCGACCACGACGGAGGACGGCTGGACGGTGACGACCGGCGCCGACGGCGTACGAACGTACGTCCGCTCCTTCAAGGTCGAAGGCGGTCAGGCCGTCATCCGGATGACCTCCGACGGCGTCGTCTCGCTGGTGACCGCGACCCCGGCCGACGGCTGGGCCGTCCAGAAGGTCCAGGACTCACCGGGAAACCTGGCCGTCTACTTCAACGAGACGAACCACAGCTTCATCATCCACGCCACGTGGTGGGACGACCGCCCGTTCGTCGAGGTCAGCGAAATCGGGTCTTAGCAGGGCATTTGTTGATTACGTGATCGCGTCGAGGGTAAGTGGGCTCCGAGACTGAAGGGAGCTCACTGATGACGACGCATACCGAGCAACAGCCCACCGCGCAGCTGGTCAGCCAGCTGAGCGAACAGGTGTCGACGCTCGTTCGGGACGAGTTGACGCTCGCCCGGATGGAGATGGTGGAGAAGGGCAAACGGGCCGGCACGGGCGCGGGACTGCTCGGCGGGGCCGGAGTCATAGCGCTGTACGGGGTGGGTGCCCTGCTGGTGACCATCGGCGCGCTGTTGGCGCTGGTCATGCCGGTCTGGGCGGCCGCGCTGATCGTGACCGTGGTGCTGTTCGGGGCGGCCGGGGTGGCCGCGCTGATCGGCAAGAAGCAGGTGCAGCAGGCGCTGCCGCCGGAGCCGAAGGCGGCCATGGAGAGCGGCAAGCGCGACGTCGAGGCGGTCAAGGAAGCGATCCGGGAGGGGCGGCACGCATGAGCGACACCAGGTCACGTGACGAGGTGAAGCGGGAGATCGCCGAGACGCGGGCGGAGCTGGCCGAGACGGCGGCCGCCCTGGCCGCCAAGGCCGACGTCAAAGCGCAGGCCAAGCGGGTCGCCGCCGAGAAGACCGAGCAGGTGAAGCAGGCCGCGGTCCGCGCCAAGGAGGCCGCCGCGGCGAAAGCGGGCGACGTGAAGCAGGCCGCCGCGGCGAAAGCCGACGACGTGAAGCAGGCCGCCGCGGCGAAAGCCGACGACGTGAAGCAGGCCGCCGCGGCGAAAGCTGACGACGTGAAGCAGGTAGCGGCGTCGACCGCCGGTGACGTGAAGGCCAAAGCGGCCGATGTGAAGGCCAAGGCCGCCGACGTCAAGCAGGCCGCCGCTGACAAGACTCAGCAGGTCAAGAGCGCGGCGATCGAGAAGACGCAGGAGATCAAGGGTGGCGACGCCGGCGGGGAGGGGCATCCGAAGCATGCCGCTCCCGCGACCGGCGTCGCGCACATCAAACAAACCACGGCGGAGACCGCAGCCCGTGTCGCCGAGGCCGCCGCCGAGACTAAGGAACAACTCACCACCCGTGAGCCGGGCAGTCGCCCGATCCCGCGCGCGGTGATCGCCGGGGTGGCCCTGGCGATCGCGGCGGCGGCGGGCACGATCGTGCGAGCCCGCCGCCGCAAGTAACGGCTAGGGAACCGCGTCCTGGGGGAAGTGCTCGAGCAGAGCCTCCTCCAGGACGCCGTTCATCATCCGGGCGTACGTCCCGGTCAGATGGAATCGATTGCGGTAAACCGTGACGTTTCCGATCACGGGGGTGCAGATCCTCGTGCAGAGCCAGGGCAGCACCGACACGTAGCCGGCGCCCGCCTCGCGCGCGGCCAGCGCCTCGGCCGCGTTCCAGACGCGGGCGGTCGCCGCCGTCCGGCTCGTGGCGCAGGCCGAGATGTCGGCGACGTTGGCGCTGAGGCACTCGGGGCCGCTCTGATCCAGTACGGGCGTGTCGCCGAGCACGACCACCTGGGCGGCCGACCGTCGCAGCGTGCGCAGGGTCGTGGCCAGGCCCGTCTGCCACTGTCCGGGCGTGACCAGCACGCCCCGGCCCCGCTTCTGCGAGAAGCTTCCGCTTGTCACGATCACCAGCTCCGGCCGTACCGAAGCAATCCTGGAAGCCACGAACGACCGGAACCGATCGCACTCGGCGAAAGGCCGGCTCTCCTGCTGGTTCCAGAAGGTGATGGCCGGGGCCGGACAGGCCGGCTTGCCGAACAGCTGAAGTCGCCAGTGCCGCCGTTCCGCGATTTCCGACAAGGCGGGCAGCCACATCCCGGCGTGCGAGTCGCCGTAGAGCACGACGTCGGTGGCGGCGGCCCGGTCACCGAACACGCACGGCTCGATCCGGTCCGCCGTGGGGCCGGCCTCGCACTTGTCATTGTCGAAGCCCAGGTCGGTCGGGGCCGTGGCCAGCGCCGGCGTGAGGTCGGCCGGCAGCGCGCGCAGGGCCGGCGCCTCGCGGACGGCGGCGAGCACGTGCGACAGCGCGATCCGCGGCGCGGGCGCCTCGGCCTGCCGCGGGCGGGGCGGCGGCGCGCCCGTACACCCGGCCAGAAGCACCACGGCGAGGGCGAGGATCGGCAGACGGTCAGTCCTGGACATGCGGGGCCGGCGCTCCTAGTCGAGGTTGGTACTCGTCACCCCGCCCGGTGTCGGCGGCCGGCGACGTGGACGTCTTCCACCCCGCCACCGCGAGCGGCGCCGCGACCAGCAGGAGGGCCAGGGCCAGGCTGAGCAGGTGCGAGCGCTTGAGGCGCCGGCTGCGGCGGATCGGGTCTTCGACGCAGAAGTACGTGACCACGGCCAGCGCCACGCTGAGCAGCACGAGCACGGCCCGCGTGCGCGCGGGCAGCGGCTCGCCGGCAGCCTGCTCGGCGATGATCAGGACCGGCCAGTGCCACAGATAGAGCGAATACGACAGCCGCCCCAGGAACATCATCGGGCGGCCGCCGAGCAGCGCGTCCCCGCGACCCGCGAGGACGAGGACCGTCGCTCCCACCGGCAGCACCGCGGCGTACCCCGGGAAAGCAGTTCGCTCGTCGAAGGTCAGAGCGGCGATCACGATGAGCGCGACACCGACAGCGGCCATCGAACCGGCGATCCGGTACGGAATGTGGCGCAGGCGCGGCGCGGCCAGCCCGAGCAGGCAACCGGCGGCGAGTTCCCACAAGCGGGTCACCGGCGAGAAGAAGGCCCAAGGGCCGGACTGCCCGATTGAGTACGCGAGGGAGAGCACCGCCGCGCCGACGAGCCAGTACGGAAGGGCCCACCGGAAGCCGAGCCAGAGCAGGAGTACGAGGGCCACCGGCCAGACCAGGTAGAACTGCTCCTCGACGGCCAGCGACCAGAAGTGCTGCACGGGAGACGGCGCGGACTGGGACGCGAGATAGTCGACGCCCCGGCTCGCGAAGCGGAAGTTCGAGGCGAAGAGGGCGGCCCAGGTGGCGTCCTCGGCGATCTCGTCGCCACGCAGGAAGCCGAGCCGGTGGTAGCCGGCGAGAACGACGGTGACCAGCACCAATCCGGCCGCCGGAAGCAGGCGCCGGCACCGCCGGGCGTAGAAGCCGACGAGCGAGATCCGCCCGGTCTCGGCGAGTTCACGCAGCATCAGCGAGGTGATCAGAAAACCGGAGATCACGAAGAAGACGTCGACACCGATGAAGCCACCACCGACGCCGGGCACGCCGGCGTGGAAGAGGACGACGAGGGCGACGGCGACCGCACGGAGGCCTTCGATGTCGGGCCGGAAAGACGTCGACCCGGCGGCCGCGGGGGCCGCCGGGTGGCTCACGCCGGTTCTGGTCTCCATCATCGGAGATGAGATTAGGGCGGCGAAACGGGCAAACGGCGCTTTTAATGACGAAACAGCTCGTTATGCGGAGCTTTCTCCGAACCGCCGACATTGCCGCCCCAGAGCTGCTACTAGGGTGTCGATCATGGCTGACGTCGAGGTGTTTCCGCTGGGTGAGGTGTCGGTGGCGCACGAGCCGGCCACCCCGGGCGAGGTGGTGGCGGGAAAGCCGACGCTGGGCACCACACCGATCACGACGCTCGGGGACACGGGCGTGGAGATCGGCATCTGGGAGATGAGCACGGGCGCGGTCCGCGACATCGAGGTGGACGAGGTGTTCGTCGTGCTCGAAGGGGCGGCGACGATCTCGGTCGAGGGGGCGGCGCCGGTCGCGGTCAAGCCCGGGGACCTGGTGCGGCTCAGCGCGGGCACGGCAACAGTGTGGGAAGTGACGTCGCCACTGCGGAAGTTGTACGTCGCCTAGCTCGTACCGCGACCCGGTGCGTCAGACGTAGGCGCAGCCGCTGGCGGGGGTGCCGGTCAGGGCGATCATGTCGTTCAGCTTGTCGCGGGCCTGGGTCAGTTCGGCGATCTGGGCGTCGATGCGGTCCCGTTCGGCGGCCAGGCGGGCTCGAGACTCCGGGGTGCTGACCTTGGCGTCTACGCACGGCAGCAGGTCGGCGATGGTTTTGCTGGTCAGGCCGGCCGAGTACAAATGCTGAATCAACTGGACGCGGTCGACCGCGGGCTCGGCGTAGTGCCGTTGGCCGCTCGGGCTTCGGCTGGACAGCAGCAGGCCCTGTTCCTCGTAGTAGCGCAGCGCGCGAACACTCACGCTCGCGCGCTGGGCAAGTTCACCGATTCGCACAGTGACTCCCATCGCCGTTCTTGCCTCTGACGTCAACGTCAGGTTCCAGCTCAACCATAGTAGGTAAACGGGGCAGTCGCCCTGGCCACGGGCGAACGTCGGTCTCGTCACGCAGGCACCGAAGCGAGGGACAAGCCGGACTCGTCGATCGCTTCGCGTCCGCGCCGCGGCGAGGTGGCGGGGGCGATCGTCACCGCGCTGTCGGCTTTGTCGGGGTTCGCTTCTGACGGGGCGGGCGCTTACGCGGCGCCGAGGCGCCGCATGGAACGTGACCAACGCCGCGCCTCGAAAATCACCGGCGGCTACGAAGCCCCGGAGGTCCCGCTGGTAACCGTCGTGCGAGCTGCGCTCGACGGTGTCGAGGAGAACCGGCTCGAGGTAGTCGTCGACGGCCGGCGCGCCCACCTCAAGGGCCGGCAAGGGAACGGACGGCCGGCCGACTGTCCATGCGAGACAGATAGCGCCGATCTGAGCATGGGCCTCTCCCATGTAACACACTGAAACAAATCGGGAAATGTTTCTGATACACGCAGTCAAGCGTGTCACTGTGATAGATGTCAATGTCTATGCTGCGGGTATGAGAGCGGGCCCGACCGTGCGGGACATCGCGGCCCACGCCGGTGTCTCCATCGCCACCGTCTCCCGGGTCCTCAACGACCAGGAGCATGTCGCGCCCGAGACCCGTGACCTCGTGCACCGGGCCGTCGAGCAGCTGGGCGGGCGTGGGCCGCGACGGCGTCCGGCCCGGGCCGGGGCCGTCTTCGTGCGCTGCCCCTACCTGCTCACCGACTACTTCGGACTCATCGTCTCCTCCATTGCCGAGACGCTCGATCTGCACGGTCGTCAGCTTGTGCTCAACGCCGGCGAGGCCGCCCAGCACAGTGAGGTTCTGCCCTCTCTCGCCGGTCGGCCCGGCGTCGGTGGCGCCATCGTCGTGCTGCCGCCGGAGCCCGGCGCGGAGCTGGTCGCCCTTCAGGCCGCCGGTTTCCCCTTTGTTGTCGTCGACCCGCGCGAGGCCGTTCCCCGCGACATCGCCGCCGTGTCGGCGGCCCACTTCGCCGGGGCCCGCAGCCTCACCGAACATCTGACCCGGCTCGGTCATCGCCGGATCGGCCTGCTCGCCGGTCCGGACAACTGGCTGGCCAGCAGCGCTCGGCGGGCCGGACACGTGTCCGCGCTGGCCGACGCCGGGGTGCTGCCCGACCCGGCTCTCGTCGTGCCCGGCGAGCCGACCGTCCAGTTCGGCTACGACGCCGCCCGTCATCTGCTCGACCGGCCCGATCGGCCCACCGCGCTGCTCGGCTTCAACGACAAGGTCGCCTCGGGAGCTCTCGCCGCTGCCGCCGGCTGCGGGCTCCGGGTCCCTGACGATCTGTCGATCGCCGGGTTCGACGACATCGACCTGGCTCAGGCCACCAGCCCGATGCTCACCACCGTGCGCCAGCCGCTGGCCGAGATGGGGCGGATCGCGGTCGGTCTTCTCGTACGGCTTCTCGACCGGCACCGGCTCGACGCGCTGCACGTCGAGCTGGCCACCGAGCTTGTCATTCGTGACTCGACCGGCCCGGTTCCCGCTGCTGCGGCGGGTCGCTGATCGCGCCCCACTGTGGAAGGGGCGGCGACGCCTCCAGGGCCCGGGGAGCCGGGACGACGGCCTCGGACGGCTCGGGCAACGGTTCCGCGGGCAGTGGTGTCATCGACACGCGGGGCAGCGTGACGATCGCCGGGTCGACCTCGACGGCCTGCACGACGGAGCCCGTTCCCTCGTTCTTGACGAGCACCATCGCGTACTCGGGAAGGTCCTGAAGCACGCGCGGCTCGATCGTGTACTCGTAGACCCTTTCGGCCGACGACGCGTCGTTCCAGTTCGTGCCCCGGGCGGTCGACTCGGTCTGGCTCCAGTTGCGGCTCTTGCTCCAGTTCGTGCTGCTGAAGCGGCGCAGGTGACGGCCGCCGAGGCGGGATCCGCGTTCGCCGCCCTTGCTCTCGCTTTCGCCGTACGTGTCGGCCAGGGTGTGGGTCTCCTCGCCGCCCAGCGAGCGGGTGAGCCGGCTCAGCACGAACTTGTGCCCGCGCCCGACGAACTCGGCCGCCTGCTGTGCCTCCTGGTGGTTGCCGAGGCGCATCAGCGCCACCTCGCCGCCGCCGATGGTGCGCAGCGAGTCGGCCCGCAGGTGGGCGAAGAACAGGACCAGCCGGATGCCGCGCCGCTCGCAGAGGGTGCTGAGCCGTTCCAGCGCCCGGTGGTGGATCTCGTCGGCGCCGAGCAGGATCAGCGAGCCGATCGGCGGCTCGGCGCGGCGCACCTGGCGGCCCAGCCACTGCACGGTCAGGTCTTTGAGCAGCTCGTTCTGGGCCTGGCCGCCCTCACCGCCGGCCACCAGGCAGGTGAGGTCGGCGACGCCCTCCGCGGCGCCGGCCGAGCCCATCTCCTCCAGGGGGTGCAGGAAGGCCTCGATCCGGCGGACGCGCGCCGGGTCGAACTGCAGGCTGAGCAACTGCTCGCGCTCCGACGGGGTGATCAGAGGCGAGGCGGGCCGGCCGGCGAGCACGCGCAGCGCGGCCAGCAGGCGGCCCATGGTCAGCCGGGGCGCGAGGATGGTGCTGACCTCGGTCAGCAGCAGCGCGTCCTGCGAGCGTTCGGCCCGGTTGCCCTCGGGCGCGTCGCCGTACATGGCCTCGACCAGGCCGTCGACCAGTTCGGCCGGGGTGAGGCCGGCGACCAGGTCGAACTCGGCCAGTTGCTCGGGCAGCACCAGCTCGCGTACCGAACGGTTGGTCGTCTCGGCCAGCCGGATCAGCTCGCCGCTGAGCGCCTCGCCGGTGAAGTCGGCCAGCACCATCCGGCCGCGGGTGGCCAGCAGCGACCCGCCGAAGACGGTGAGCACGGCCTCCCAGCCGTACATCGTGCCGCCGATGATGTCGACCCGGCGGGTGCCGGGTGACGGGCTGGCCGCCGACCATTCCGTACGGGCGTCGACCGCCTGCTGTTGCTGTTGGTCGTGCCACTGGCGGCGGCTGTCCCAGGCGGCGTGGTCACGCGCGTACTCGTCCTGGGCCTTCTGCCGTGCGGTCGCGACGGCCTTGCGGGCCCAGCCCGGCATGAGGGCGGCGATCACGGCCCCGGCGATGCCGGCCACGAAGGCGAGACCGGCGAACAGGAACACCACGGTCCGGGCGCTGTCGCTGTCGTCGCGCGCGAGGACGCCGCCGCAGCAGCCGATCAGCACCGCGAGCAGGAGTCCGGCGCCGATCGAGATCAGGACCCGCCGGGTCGTGCCGCGTTCCGCGCGGGCCAGCCGCTCGCCCAGCTCGGGCGGCAGCGGCGCGGGCTGCGGCGGTGGCTCGGTGAAGCGGCGCCGGTAGAGGTTACGGTCGCTGAAGAGCCACCCGAGACGCTCACCCTCGGTGGCCAGCCGGGGCAGCGGATCAACGTTCGTCATCTCACCATCCGCAGACGTGTGGTCGCTCGAATCAGTCAACCAGAGAAGAAGATGTACCCATGAAGTGGCTATTACTTCTCCTCCTCCTGATGATCGTTGCCGCCGTCGCCGCGCGGGTGCTGCTCAAACGGGCGGCCCAGGATTCCGGGGCGGCCATGCGACGGCGTTGCGTGCGGTGCCACGGCACCGGCTGGGTCGGCGGTGGTCCGCAACGGACGCTCGACTTCGACGGCCAGGGCTTTCGTGACGAGCACACCCCGGCGACCATGTGCGACGCCTGCGGCGGCACCGGTTTCGCCGGAAGTTGACGTACGCCGTAAGGCCGCACCCAGCAGGCCGAAACCCACCACCAGGACCGCCGGGCCGAGAACCCCCAACGGCACGAGCGGAAGCGCGAAGAAACCGGCGAACCCCGCCCCGACCAGAACCGGAACCCACCAGCGGACCAGACCGTCGCGCGCCGCGCCGACGGCGACCGCGATCAGCCCGAGCAGCGACAACACCATCCCGGGCAGCGCCCAGCCCAGCGTGAACAGCGGATAGCCGTCGGTCAGCGCCATGGCCCGGTCGGCGACCGGGTCGCCGAGCGCCTGCCGCGCCGCCAGGTCGGTGTAGTCGCCGAGCATCAGGGCGCTGAAATTGATCAGCGCGAGCACGGTGACGAAGGCCGCCGCCCGGGTGAACCGGGCGCCCCGCTCGGCCACCGCGATGACCGCCGGCACGAACAGCACCCACGCCAGATGCAGGAAGAACGCACTGGCCTGAGCCAGCGCCGGATGCTCGGCGAGGGCGTCGGCGGGCGGCACGGTCGCCATACCGACCGCGAACGACAGCGGGGCGGCGACCAGGCAGATCAGTCCGGCCCGGCGCGGGAACGACGTCTCGGAGCGCGCGAGCATCCGGCGGGCGGCCAGGCCGTACGCGACGACGAGCAGCACCGGGCCGGTCAGGCAGAGCGGCACCGGGGAGATCGCGAAGAGCAGGTAGAGCGCCGTGCCGGCCAGCGCCAGCCCCGCCGTCCACCAGTTGATCACCCGCGCCCGGGCCGCGGCCAGCGGCACCACGATCAGCGAGAGGGCCCAGCCCAGGATGCCGGGCACCTGCCAGCCCCACTGGGCCCAGGCGTAGGAACCGATCCGGTCGTCGTAGGCGGCCAGTTGGGCGTCGGTCAGCCCGGGCTGCTGTTCCAAGGCGAGCAGCCCGACGTCGAAGGCCATCAGACCCGAGAACGTCACCAGGCCGAGCAGCGTGGCCACCCAGCCGATCGCGGCCAGCACCGAGCCGCGTCCCCTGATCCGCAGCAGCAGCCCGATGAACCCGACCGCCAGCAGCACCCACGCCCAGTGCAGCAGGACCGCGTGCCACAGGGTCGCGTCCGGGTGCTGCCGGTAGACGCCGTACTGCTCGTCCTCGCCGAGCGCCGGGTCGACACCGGTCGCCACCGCGAGCGCGACCGGTGCCAGCACCAGGCACGCCGCTGTCGCCTTACGCCACATCGCTTTCTCCCCCTCTGTCGTCTGAGGAGGGACGCTACGAACGGCGGGCCGCGCGGTAACCCGTACCCAGAAGGAACTCGGGTCCGCCGCGTGGGGGACGGGTTGTCATCCTCGCGGCGGGTTCGGCACCGGCCGTGGCGGCCGTAGCGTCGACGCATGATCCTGCGCCGGCTGCGGCCGATGGACGCCGTGGTGGCCGGCGGCTTCGTGGCGTTCGCCCTGGCCGAGGAGTACTTCATCCGGATGCCCGGATGGTGGTGGCCGTGGCTGCTGGGCCTGTTCGCGGTGCTGATTCTCGTACGCCGGCTGTTTCCCCTGCTGACGATGCTGCCGCACGTGATCGGGCCGCTGCCGCTCTTCTACGAGCCGGCGACCATCGCGGGCGAGGCGACGGTCAACTTCCGGCTCTGGCAGCTGGTCGCCGAGATGATCGCCGCGTACACGGTGGGCCGCTGCGTGCCGCCGACCGGCCGCGACCGGCGCGGCCTGATCGGTGCCGGGCTCATGGCGGCGACGTTCGCCGTCTACCTCGTCTCCGATCCCGGCGACCCGATGGCCGCGATCTTCTTTCCCTTGGCGCCGTACGCCCTGGGGGTCGTCCTCGCGGTGCAGGCGCGCCGCACCGCCGACGCCGCGTCGGCCCGTGCGGCCGTCCGCGAACAGCTGGCCCGCGAGGCGGTCATGGAGGAACGGGTCCGCATCGCCCGGGAGCTGCACGACATGGTGGCCCACAGCGTGACGGTCATGGTGATCCAGGCCGGCGTGGTGCGGCGCCGCCTCGACGCCGGCCTGCCGGTGGACCGGGAACTGCTGCACACGATCGAGTCGTCCGGCCGGGACGCGGTCGGCGAGCTGCGCCGCACGCTGGGACTGTTGCGCGGCGAGGGCGCCGAGAACGCGGAGCCGCCGGCCGGCCTGGACCGGCTCGACGAGCTGGTCGCACAGGTGCGCGAGGCGGGCCTGACGGTGACGGTGAGACGGGAGGGGGAACCGGTGCCGATCCCGCCGGCGATCGACATGTCGGCCTACCGGATCGTGCAGGAGGCGCTGACCAACGTGCTGCGCCACGCGGGCCCGTCGCCGGTGACCGTGACCGTCTCCTTCCACCCGGACGGCCTGCACCTCGCCATCGTCGACGACGGCATCCGGGTCGCGCCGGCCGCGGCGGGGCACGGCCTGATCGGCATGCGGGAACGGGCCGCGCTGTTCGGCGGGGAGCTGAGCGCCGGGCCGCGGACGGCGGGTGGGTTCGCGGTGACCTGCCGGCTTCCGCTGCCGGTGGTGGCCCGGCGATGAGCATCACCGTGGTGATCGCCGACGACCAGCGGATGGTCCGGGCCGGGCTGCGCATGGTGATCGAGACCGAGCCGGACATGACAGTGGTGGGTGAGGCGGGCGACGGGGCCGAGGCGGTCGCGCTGGCCCGGCGGATCCGGCCCGACGTCGTCCTCATGGACATCGCCATGCCCCGGCAGGACGGGCTCGCCGCGACAAGCACACTGCTCGCGGCGCCCCAACCGCCTCGAGTGATCATGTTGACGACGTTCGACACCGACGAGAACCTCTACCGGGCGCTGCGGGCCGGTGCGAGCGGCTTCCTGCTCAAGGTCTCCTCCCCCGAGCACCTGATCACGGCGATCCGGGTCGTCGCGGGCGGCGAGGCCCTGCTCGACCCGGCGGTCACCACCCGGGTCATCTCGGCCTTCGCCGCGCAGCCGGGGCCGCGGGCGCCGGCCCAGCTCGACGGGCTCACGCCCCGCGAGGCCGAGGTGCTGCGGCTGGTGGCCCGGGGCCACTCGAACGCCGAGATCGCGGCCGCGCTCGCGGTCGGCGAGGCGACCGTGAAGACGCACGTGGCCCGGGTGCTGATGAAGCTCGGGCTGCGCGACCGCGTCCAGGCCGTCGTCTTCGCCTACGAGTCCGGGATAGTCCGGGCCGGCGGCCACGGCTGAGAACAATCCTCAGACCGGCCGGCCGGCGGCCGATCATCACACCATGCTTGCTGCGGACTCCTCGGTCGCCGGCTCCGGCGCCCTGCGGGCGACCTCGCTGGCCTTCGTCGAAGTCGACCGCGCCGGGGTGATCCGCGAGTGGAACCCGGCCGCGGAACGCCTCTTCGGCTGGTCCCGGCCCGAGGCGCTGGGCCGGTCGCTGGCCGACACCATCGTGCCGGCGCCGCTGCGGGCCGCGCACGCCGCCGGTTTCGCCCGGCGCCTGGTCGCGGGCGACGACGCCTGGCCGGGCATCCAGGTGCAGGTTCCGGCCTGCCACCGGGACGGCTCCGACCTGCTCGTCTCCATGGTGATCAACGCCGTCGACGACGGCTACTGCGCGTTCCTGTCCGACCGGACCGAGTGGCACCACGCCCAGCAGCAACTCCAGCGCACCACCACGCTGGTCAGCTCGATCCTCGAGCACACCTCGGCCATGATCTCGGCCAAGGACCTGGACGGGCGCTTCCTGTTCGTCAACGGGACGTACGAGCGCGTCTTCGGTCTTTCCGCCCCCGACCTGGTGGGCCGGCTCGACACCGACGTGCTGCCCGACGCCGTGGCGCTCGTCTGCCGCCGCCGCAACCAGCGGGTCGCGGCCACCGGCGAGGCGGTCACCGGCCTCGAGGAGGTGCCGTTCGGCGACGAGATCCGGCAGTACGTGGTCACCCGGTTCCCGCTGACCGACCCCGACGGATCGGTGTACGGGGTGTGCGCCATCGCCATCGACGACAGCGAACGCCGTCGCAGCGAGGCCGCCCTCGGCGAGAGCGAGCGCCGCTTTCGCGCGACCGTCAACCACGCGCCCGGCATGCTGTTCCAGTTCCAGGTCGCCCCCGGCGGCGGCGAGTCGTTCACCTTCGTCTCCGAGGGCTGCCGGGAGATCTACGGCCTCGACCCGCGCGCCGTGATGATCGACCCGTCGCTGATCACCGACATCATCGCCGAGGAGGACCGGGAGTCGTTCGTCCGCAGCGTGACCGAGACCGTGCTGACCCTTCAGCCGTGGCGGTGGCAGGGCAGCGTGATCCGCCACGACGGCGAACGGCGCTGGCTGCACGCGAACGCCCGCCCGCACCGCCGGGCCGACGGGACGACGGTCTGCGACGGCATGGTGGTCGACCGCACCGGGGACCGCCGCACCGAGATGGAGCTCGACGAACTCACCCGGCGCCTGGCCGTCGGCCGCTTCACGGTGACCACCGGCCTGGACGGCCGGCTCCTGGTCGTCGAGTCGACCGGCGAGGATCCTTTGTCGTACGACGGCATGGAAGCGGCCTGGGCCGAAGCGCTCGCCGGTCTCCCGGCCGACGCCGACCTGCCCGAGCACGGACTCTGGATCCGCCTGCGCCCGCGCGTCGCCCAGGGCCGCCTCCTGATCGACGGCACGTGCTTCCCGCTGGCCGCCCGGTGAGCGCTGCCCCCGCGTTGAACGCCGCCCACGCGTTGAACGCCGCCCACCCCGCGACGGCCGGCCACGCGATGAGCGAGGCCCACGAGGCGACGGCCGGGGGCGCGGTCAACGGCGTACGGCTGCCTCGCAAGCTTGGTGAGACCGCGGTGCCGATGGAGCCGGTGCCCGCCGGCACGCCGCTGGCCGAGATCGTGGCTCTGCTGCGCGACGACCCGGACCGCCCGGGTGTGCTGATCGACTCCCCGACCGGGCCGCGGCTGCTGAGCCGCAGCTCGCGGACGCTGCACGATCCCCTCGTGCTGCCCGCCGGGACCGACGTCGACCTGGCCGCCGAGGCCGCCCTGGCCCGCCCCGACGGCGAACGCGACGAACCGGTGGTGGTCCGCTGGCCCGACGACCGCTACGGCGTCGCGCCGGTGGTCGGCCTGCTCACGGCCATGGCCGGCCGCTACGCCCGGATGTCGCGGGCCGACCATCTCACCGGTCTGCCCAACCGCGCCACCCTGCTGGCCGAGGGGCGGCAACGGCTGGCCGCCGGGACGCTGGCCGCCGTCGTACACCTGGGCCTGGACCGGTTCCACGAAGTCAACGACATGCTCGGCCGGGACGGCGCCGACGCGCTGCTGCAGCGGGTCGCGGCCGCGCTGCGCGGCGCCTGCCGGCCGCAGGACCTGATCGCCCGGTACGAGGGCGACCAGTTCGTGGTGCTGCTGGCCCACCCCTCACCGGCGCCCGACCTGGCCCGGCTCGGCCGGCGGCTCACCGACGCCATCCGCGGCCCGCACACGATCGACGGCGTGCCGGTCAGCCTGGAGGCCAGTGTCGGCGTCGCCGACGCCGGCCACGGTGACATCTCCGTGGTGGGCCGCCGCGCCGCGGCGGCCATGCACAGCGCCAAGAAGGACCGCATCGGCGCCGTCCGGTGGACCGAGGACCTCGGTCTCGGCCAGCGCGCCGACCTGCGCCAGCTCACCGAGCTGCGGGCCGGCATCCGGGCCGGGCATCTGCTGTTGCAGTACCAGCCGCTGCACGGCGCGGGGTGCCGCACCGCCCGCGGCGCCGAGGCGCTGGTGCGCTGGCAGCACCCGCAGCGGGGCATGCTGCCGCCCGGCGTCTTCCTGCCCGACGCCGAACGCTCCGACGTAATCCTCGAGCTGACCGACTGGGTGCTGGCCGAGGCCATCCACCAGGCCGGCCTCTGGCACCGCCAGGGCCGGGGCCTGCCCGTGTCGGTGAACCTGTCCGCCGCGTACCTGGCTCAGGACCGGGCCGTGCCGACGATCCTGGCCCTGCTGCGCCTGGAAGGGCTGCCGGCGTCGCTGCTCACCGTGGAGATCACCGAGACGGCGGTGCTGACCCGGCCCGATCAGGCGGCGGCACGGCTGGCCGAGATCAGGGCGGCCGGCATCCGGGTCGCCATCGACGACTTCGGCACCGGGTACACGTCACTCGGGTTGCTGCCGGAACTGCCGATCGACGAGCTGAAGATCGACCGGTCGTTCGTGACCCGCATGCACGACTCGAAGCCGCACGCGGTGATCATCGATTCGGTGATCGCCATCGCCCGCGCGCTCAGCCTGACCGTGGTCGCCGAGGGCGTCGAGGACGAGCCGACCGCGGCCGCGCTGGCCGAAGCCGGCGTGGACCTTCTGCAGGGCTTCCACTTGGGACGGCCCGGACCGGCCGAGAGAGTTCATCCGATTTCTCGACTATCGCCGGTCCACACCCGGCAGTAACCTTTCCCTCCGGAGAACAACGGGTAACGAAGGGTCCGCGATGACCGCTGCTACGGTCGACGTCGAAACCAGCCCCGACGGCACGCTCGTCATCCAGCCCCACGGCGCTCTCGACGCCGAGGACGCGGTCGAGCTGCGCCGCACCCTGGTCCACGCCGTGCGCCACGTGCGGCCCCTGCGGCTCGTCCTCGACCTGCACGATGTTCCCGACATCGATCCGATCAACCTGGGCACCCTGGTCGCCACCTGCTTCCTCGGCGACGACCATCAGGTAGCGGTCTTCCTCGACCACACCAGCCCCGCCCTCGCCGACCGGCTCAGCGCGGCCGGCGTGGCCCATCACCGCCTGCGCGACGTGGGGGTCAGCCCAGCCGGTCGGGAGCGCCCAGCGGCGTGAACTCGAAGATGTCCGGCCAGGCCGGGGCGTAGAGCACGTCGTCGTCCCGCCGCTCGCACAGGCCGGTGGCCTCGAGCATCTGCCGGACGCCACCCCGCGCGTCGGTGACCTCGAAGCCGTGCCCGCCGCGCAGCGCCTTGGTGTAGCCCATGAGCAGGACCTCGATGCACTCGCTGCCGATCTCGTCGACGCCGGCCAGATCGACCACGACCCGGCCACGGCGCTTACGGGCGAACGCATCCCACAGCCACCGCCGCAGCTCACGGTGGGCCGCCTTGTCGAAAGAGCCGCTCAGGTGCAGGTACGTGGTGTTGCCGGCCTTGTCGGTGTCTCTCTCGATGGCACAGCGGAGGTCCGTCATGCACCCGGTGTACCCGCCCCAGGTAACCGCCCGCCGAATACCACGAGACCGTTCGGCGGTGCGATCCCAACCAGGCCGTTCACGGGGCGAAGCGGTAACCCATCGCCGGCTCGGTCAGCAGGTGGCGGGGGCGGGCCGGGTCGGTTTCCAGCTTGCGGCGCAGGCGGGCCATGTACTGGCGCAGGTAGTTGGTCTCGGTGCCGTACTGCGGGCCCCACACCCGCTGGAGCAGGTGGTACTGGCTGAGCAGCTTGCCGGGGTGGCGGGCCAGGTGTTCCAGCAGTTCCCATTCGCGCGGGGTCAGGCGTACCTCGTGGTCGCCGCCGGTCACGGTTCGGGTGGAGAAGTCCACGGTGTGGGCGCCGATGGTGATCACCGGGCCGGCCTCGTCGCCGGGCTGGGCGCGCCGGGTCACCGCGCGCATTCGGGCCAGCAGCTCGTCCACGCCGAACGGCTTGGTGATGTAGTCGTCGGCGCCGGCGTCCAGGGCCGCCACCTTGTCGGCGCTGCCGGCCCGGCCGGAGAGCACGATGATCGGTACGCCGGTCCAGCCTCGCAGGCCGCGGATCACCTCCACGCCCTCCATGTCGGGCAGGCCCAGGTCGAGGACCACCAGGTCCGGGCGGTGGTGGGCGGCGGCGTGCAGGGCCGAGGCGCCGTCGGGTGCGGTCTCCACCTCGTACCGCCGGGCCTTGAGGTTGATGCGCAGCGCCCGCACGATCTGCGGTTCGTCGTCGACCACGAGTACGCGGGTCATGAGCTCACCGGCAGGGAAAGGACCATGGTGAGGCCACCTCCAGGGGTCTCTTCGGGGGTGAGGCTGCCGCCCATCGCCTCGGTGAGGCCGCGGGACAGGGCCAGGCCGAGCCCGACGCCGGTGTGGTTGTCCCGGTCGCCGAGGCGCTGGAAGGGCAGGAAGACGTCGTTCCAGCGGTCCCGGGGGATGCCGGGTCCGTGGTCGATGACGCGGAGTTCGAGGGTGTCGCCGTACCGGCTCACGGTGATCACCGGCGGGTGCTCGGGCGGGCTGTAGCGCAGGGCGTTGGCGACCACGTTGACCAGCACGCGTTCGAGCAGGCCGGGGTCGGCCCGTACGGGCGGCACGTCGTCCGGGATGTGCAGGGTGACCCGGCGGCCGTCGGGGCCGAGGTCGTCCAGCGCGCGCGGGATGACCTCCTCGGCACCGACGTCGACGGTGCTGACGCCGAGCGCGCCGGCCTGGAGGCGGCTCATGTCGAGCAGGTTGGCCACCAGGCGGTCCAGCCGGTCCAGCGACTCGTCGGCGGTGACCAGCAGCTCGTGCCGGTCGTCCTCGTCGAAGTGGACCTCGTCGCTGAGCAGGCCCGCCACCGACGCCTTGGCCGAGGCCAGCGGGGTGCGCAGGTCGTGGCTGACCGCGGCCAGCAGCGCGGTCCGCATCCGGTCGGCCTCGGCCAGCGGTTTCGCCGCGGCCGCCTCGGCGCTGAGCCGTTCCTGGCGCAGCGCCACCGCGGCCTGGGCGGCGAACGCCTCGACCAGACGACGGTCGGAGGCCTCCAGCGGATGGCCTTTGAGCAGCATCGTGACGTGTTCGTCGGCCCGCACCTCGACGTCCGCCTCGGCCGAGCGGGTGCAGACCGGCGTGCCCACCTCGGCCGCCGGCTCGCCGTCGCTGAGCAGGGTCACCGAGTCGAAGCCGAACGTCTCGCGGACCCGTTCCAGCAGGGCCATCATCGGCCGCTCGCCACGGACCACGCTGCCGGCCACGGTGGACAGGATCTGGGCGTCGGCCGAGGCGGACGCGGCCTGCCGGGTCTTGCGGGCCGCGGTGTCGACCACCCAGCTCACCGCGAGCGCCACCACCACGAAGATGCCGAGAGCGAGCAGGTTGTCCCGCTCGGCGATGGTGAATTTCTTCAACGGCGGGGTGAAGAACCAGTTCAGGATCAGGGATCCGGCGACCGCGGCGAGCAGGGCGGGCCAGAGGCCGCCGATCAGCGAGACACCGATGACGGCGGCCAGGAAGAGCAGGATGTCGTTGGTCAGCGACAGGGACGGGCCGATGGTGAGCAGTACGGTCAGCGCGGGCAGCCCGGTCAGGACGGCGGCGAAACCCGCGATCTGCCGGGCCGGCGACAAGGCGACCGGCACGCGGGCCCGCCGGCGGCCCTGAGCGGCGCGCTCGTGCGACACCAGGTGCACGTCGATCGAGCCGGACTGGGCGATCGTGGTGGCGCCCACGCCGGAGGAGAAGATCTGGGCGAACCGTCCCCGGCTGCTGGCGCCCAGCACGATCTGGGTGGCGTTGACCGCCCCGGCGAACTCGAGCAGGGCCTGTGGCACGTCCGACCCGGCGACCTGGTGGTACGTGCCGCCCAGGGTCTCCACGAGCAGGCGCTGCTTGGCCAGCCGGGCCGGGTCGGCGCCGGCCAGCCCGTCGTTGCGGGTGACGTGGACGGCGAGCAGGTCGGTGCCCTTGTTGCGGGCGGCGATGCGGGCCGCCCGCCGGATCAGGGTGTCGCCCTCGGGGCCGCCGGTCAGCGCCACCACCACCCGCTCGCGGGTCTCCCAGGTCTTGTCGATGCCGTGCTCGGCGCGGTACTGGCCGAGCTGGTCGTCGACCTTGTCGGCCAGCCAGAGCAGGGCCAGTTCGCGCAGCGCGGTCAGGTTGCCGGTGCGGAAGTAGTTGCCGAGGGCCGCGTCGACCTTCTCGGGCTGGTAGATGTTGCCGTGCGCCATCCGCCGGCGCAGCGCCTCGGGCGTCATGTCGACCAGCTCGACCTGCTCGGCCGCGCGGACCACGGCGTCCGGCACGGTCTCCCGCTGCTCGACGCCGGTGATCTGGGCGACCACGTCGTTGAGCGATTCCAGATGCTGCACGTTGACGGTGGTCAGCACGCTGATGCCGGCGTCGAGCAGGGCCCGCACGTCCTGCCATCGCTTGGTGTGGGCCGAGCCGGGCACGTTGGTGTGCGCGTACTCGTCCACGACGGCCAGTTCGGGCTGGCGGGCCAGCACCGCGTCGAGGTCCAGCTCGGTGAACTCGGCGCCGCGGTAGGTGACCCGCTTGCGCGGGATCACGTCGAGGTCGCCGATCATCGCCGCGGTGTGCTTGCGGCCGTGCGTCTCGACCAGCGCGACCACGACGTCGGTGCCGCGCTCGGCCCGGCGGTGGGCCTCCTCGAGCATGGCGTAGGTCTTGCCGACGCCGGGCGCGGCGCCGAGATAGATCCGCAGTTCTCCACGCGCCATGGCGCCGCGCCTCCCCTCTCTACTTTCCGTCCAGGGCCAGGTTGAGCTCCAGGACGTTGACGGCCGGCTCGCCCAGGAAGCCCAGGGCGCGGCCCTCGGTGTGCTCCTCGATGAGCTTGTGCACCCGGACCGGCGACAGGTTGCGCTCGCGGGCGATGCGGGGCGCCTGCAGGTTCGCGTAGGCCACGCTGATGTCCGGGTCGAGGCCGCTGCCGCTGGCCGTGACGGCGTCGGCCGGGACGACCGGGTGGGCCGGGGCGTCGCCGCGGATCGGGGTGACGACGCCGCCCTCGGCCACGTAGTCCTGGCCGTCCTCGGCCGGCTCGACCGTGACGCCGTGGTAGGTGGCGACGAACGGCGTGCCGGTCTGGTTGACCGAGACGGCGCGGGTGACCGGGCCGGTCAGGCCGTCGCGGTAGAAGACGGCGAGTACGGCGCCGACACCGTCGGCGGTGCAGTACGGCCGGCTGCCGTCGACGTTCTCCAGCTTGCCGATGGCCAGACTGCGCGCGCAGACCTGGGTGAGGAGGCTCTTCGCATCAGCCGTGTCGACCACGCTCTCCGGGCCGAGGTTGCTGGCCGCGGTGGCCGTGGGGTCGTACCCGTCGGCGCCGGCCGCCGAGGGTCGGCTCTGGAAGTACTTCGGGACGGGGTTGCCGTCGGCGTCGGTGAACGACTGGCCGATGAGCGTGCTTCCGGCGCTCGTCAGAGAGCCGTTCGCTTTGCCGGAGAGGCCGGGCAGGTGCCCGACGGCAACGAAGGCCAGGGGGTACGCGAGTCCGAGGAGGACCGTGAGGACGAGCAGCGCGCGCAGCGCCGCGATGTGCTGTGAAAGCCAGGCAGGGAGTCGCATCTTGTCAGATCCCGGGGATGAACTGGATGAGGAGGTCGATGAGCTTGATGCCGAGGAACGGCACGATGACGCCGCCCAGGCCGTAGATCCACAGGTTGCGGCGCAGCAGCGCGCTCGCGCTCGACGGCCGGTAGCGCACGCCGCGCAGGGCCAGCGGGATCAGCGCCACGATGACCAGCGCGTTGAAGATGACCGCGGACAGGATGGCCGAGCCCGGCGAGTGCAGCCGCATGATGTTGAGGGCGTCGAGGCCCGGGTACACCGCCGCGAAGATCGCCGGGATGATCGCGAAGTACTTGGCGATGTCGTTGGCGATCGAGAACGTGGTCAGCGCGCCGCGGGTGATGAGCAGCTGCTTGCCGATCTCGACGATCTCGATGAGCTTGGTCGGGTCGGAGTCGAGGTCGACCATGTTGCCGGCCTCCTTCGCGGCCGACGTGCCGGTGTTCATGGCCACGCCGACGTCCGCCTGGGCCAGCGCGGGGGCGTCGTTGGTGCCGTCGCCGGTCATCGCGACCAGGCGGCCGCCCTCCTGCTCCTTCTTGATCAGCGCGAGCTTGTCCTCGGGCGTCGCCTCGGCCAGGAAGTCGTCGACGCCGGCCTCGGCGGCGATCGCGGCCGCGGTCCGCGGGTTGTCGCCCGTGATCATCACGGTCCGGATGCCCATCTTGCGCATCTCGTCGAAGCGGGCCCGCATGCCCGATTTCACGACGTCCTTGAGGTGGATGACGCCGAGGATCCGGTCCTTCTCGGCCACCACCAGCGGGGTGCCGCCGGAGGCGCTGATCCCGTCGACGATCTCGCTCACCTCGTCCGAGGAGTGCCCGACCCACTTGATCACGGCACCGGCGGCGCCCTTACGAATCTGCCGATTTCCGATGTCCACACCGCTCATCCGGGTCTGCGCGGTGAACGGCACGAACGTCGCGTCGGTCATCAGACCGGGCTCGCGCTCGCGCAGGCCGAAGTCGTTCTTGGCCAGGACGACGATCGAGCGGCCCTCCGGTGTCTCGTCGGCCAGGCTGGACAGCTGCGCGGCGTCGGCCAGTTCCCGCGCGGTGACCCCGTCGACCGGGACGAACTCGGACGCCTGGCGGTTGCCCAGGGTGATCGTGCCGGTCTTGTCGAGCAGCAGCGTGTTGACGTCGCCGGCCGCCTCGACCGCGCGGCCCGACATGGCCAGCACGTTGCGCTGCACCAGGCGGTCCATGCCGGCGATGCCGATGGCCGAGAGCAGCGCGCCGATCGTGGTCGGGATCAGGCAGACGATCAGCGAGACCAGCACGATGCCGGTGACACCGTGCGCGTTGATCGCGATGGTGTCCGGCGCCGCCGCCTGGTACGCCTTCGAGAAGATGGCCAGCGGCTGCAGCGTCACCACCGACAGCAGGAAGATGATGGTGAGCGCGGCCAGCAGGATGTTGAGCGCGATCTCGTTCGGCGTCTTCTGCCGGTTCGCGCCCTCGACCAGGGCGATCATCCGGTCGACGAAGCTCTCGCCCGGCTTCTGGGTGATCCGGACGACGATCCGGTCGGAGAGCACCTTGGTGCCGCCGGTGACGGCCGAGCGGTCGCCGCCCGACTCGCGGATCACCGGGGCCGACTCGCCGGTGATGGCCGACTCGTCGACGCTGGCGATGCCCTCGATGACGTCGCCGTCACCGGGGATCACCTGGCCGGCCTCGACCACCACGACGTCGCCCTGCTTGAGCTCGGTGGCCGCGATCTCACGGCCGTCTTTCAGGTAGGCGACGGTGTCCTGCTTGGCCGCGCGCAGGGCGGCCGCCTGCGCCTTGCCCCGGCCCTCGGCCACCGCCTCGGCCAGGTTGGCGAACACGACGGTCAGCCACAGCCAGACCGTGATGATCCAGGCCAGCACGCTGGGATCGGTGATGGCCAGAACGGTGGTGAAGACCGAGCCGACCTCGACGATGAACATGACCGGGTTGCGCCAGAGCGCGCGCGGATCGAGCTTGGCCAGCGCCTGCGGCAAGGAGCGCCACAACTGATTCGGGTCGAGCAGCCCACCGCGTACTGACGAAGGGGAAGGGGTTTTCGGAGGAGAGGCGAGCAAGGTCATGAGAGGCCCTCCGCGATGGGACCGAGAGCGAGAGCGGGCAGGAAGGTCAGCGCGACCAGCACGATCGTGACGCCGACGACCAGACCGACGAACAGGGGTTGGTGGGTGGGCAGGGTGCCCTCGGACTCCGGCACCGGCTTCTGCCGGGCCAGCGAGCCGGCCAGGGCCAGCACCAGGATGATCGGCAGGAAGCGGCCGAGCAGCATGGCCAGGCCGAGCGCGGTGTCCCACCACGGGGTGTTGACCGTGATGCCGGCGAAGGCGGAGCCGTTGTTGTTGCCGGCGCTCGTGAAGGCGTACAGGACCTCGGAAAGCCCGTGGGGTCCGGTGTTGAGCGCCGTGGAGTTGTTGCCGGTGGCGAACGCGGCCGCCGTGCCGATCAGCACGATCGCCGGCGTGACCAGGAAGTACAGCGACGCCAGCTTCATCTCGCGGGCACCGATCTTCTTACCGACGTATTCCGGCGTACGGCCGACCATGAGACCCGCCACGAAGACCGTGATCGTGGCCAGGATGAGCAGGCCGTACAGGCCGGCGCCGACACCGCCGGGGGCCACCTCGCCGAGCATCATGTTGACCAGCGGCATCATGCCGCCGAACGAGGTGTACGAGTCGAGGAACGAGTTCACCGCGCCGGTCGAGGTCAGCGTCGTGACCGCGCCGAACGCGGCCGAGTCGGGCACGCCGAACCGGACGTCCTTGCCCTCCATGGCGGCGCCCGCCGCCTGCGGGACCGTGCCGCCGCCGTGCACCTCGAAGCCGACGGTGAGCGCGATCGAGGCGATCGCCAGCACCGCCATGACGGCGACGATCGCGTAGCCCTGCCGGTTCTGGCCGACCATCCGGCCGAACACCCGGGGCATGGCGAACGGGATGCACAGGATCAGGAACAGCTGGATCCAGTTGGTCCAGGTGGCCGGGTTCTCGAACGGGTGGGCCGAGTTGGTGTTGTAGAAGCCGCCGCCGTTGGTGCCGAGCAGCTTGATGGCCTCCTGCGAGGCGACCGGGCCGCCGGTGATGTGCTGGGTGGCGCCGGTCAGCGTGGTGACGTCGGTGCCGCCGGACAGGTTCTGCACCACGCCGGCGATCATGAAGACCAGGGTGGCCAGTGCGGCGATCGGCAGCAGCACGCGCAACGTGATCCGGGTCAGGTCGACCCAGAAGTTGCCCAGGGCGTTCGTCCGGCGGGCGGCGAAGCCGCGGATCAGCGCGACCGCGACCGAGATGCCGACACCGGCCGAGACGAAGTTCTGCACCGACAGGCCGGCCATCTGAGCGAGGTGACCCATTGTCGACTCGCCGGAGTAGGCCTGCCAGTTGGTGTTGGTCACGAAGCTGACCGCGGTGTTCCAGGCGATGTGCGTGGGCACACCGTCGAAGCCGAGCGACAGCCAGATCCTGTCCTGCACCCGCAGGAACAGGTAGAGGAACAGGATCGAGACGGCCGAGAACGCGAGCACGCTGCGGGCGTAGACGCCCCAGGTCTGCTCGGTGTTGGGGTCGACGCCGACCAGGCGGTAGATGCCGCGCTCGACGACGCTGCTCTTGCGACCGGAGACGACCCGGTACAGGTGATCACCCAGTGGCCGGTACGCCGCGGCGACCGCGAGCACCAGCGTGATGACGAAAAGCCAGCCGGCCATCAGAACTTCTCCGGAAACAACAGGGCCGCCACGAGGAACCCGGCCAGGGCGACGGCGACGATGAGGCCGATGACGTTGACGGCGGTCACGAGCGTTCGACCGCCTTGATCAGCACGGTCAGCGCCGCGAACAGCACGACCGTGAGAACGACGAACCCGAGATCAGCCACGGGGTGACTCCTTGGACATGAGGGCTTAGGTGGTACGCGGTGAAGCGAACCGCGCCGGGAACCCCTCGTCATCGGCGTTGACGCGTTGCGTACGGCCGCCGGGGGTTTCTTCACGCGTTTTTGACGCGGCTGCGACCGGGGCCACAAAGAATCAGGGGGTCGCTCTCTGAGGTGGAGTTGTTTACGCTGCGTTCACCTGGGATCGATGCACTCCGATCAAAGGAGATCTCGAGATGCGCGAGCTGTTACCCCTGCTGGGCCACGGCCGGGACGCGAAGACCTGCCTCTACCGGTGCGGGAACGCGTGCGACCACCCCGCGCCCAACCAATCCGACAATGCGTATTTGGGCGACATCATCGACGCGGCGGTGAGCCGGCGCGGGTTGCTGGCCGCCGGTGGAGTCGGTGCGCTGGTGCTCGGCGTGGACGTATCGCCGGCGACCGCGGCCCCCGCGGCCCCTGCGGCGGCGGCCCCCACACCCGGGGGCGCCCTGACCTTCAAGCCCATTCCGCCCAACGAGCTCGACACCTTCATCGTGCCGAACGGATACGACCACGCGGTGGTCATCCGCTGGGGCGACCCGATCGTCGCCGGGGCGCCGGGCCTCGACGTCCATCACCAGACCGGCGAGACGCA
Source organism: Actinoplanes sp. NPDC048796 (assembly GCF_040650035.1). Taxonomy (NCBI): domain Bacteria; kingdom Bacillati; phylum Actinomycetota; class Actinomycetes; order Micromonosporales; family Micromonosporaceae; genus Actinoplanes; species Actinoplanes sp. NPDC048796. Next base: position 575,632 of record NZ_JBEZGO010000003.1, read on the forward strand.
GTCGAAGCAGTTCGGCTTCAACAACGACTTCCTCGGCGTGCTGCCCTTCCCCGGCCGCGACGACCGCGCCCTGCTGGTGTCGAACCACGAGTACACCAACGAGGAGCTGATGTTCCCCGGCTTCACCACCCAGGAGGCGCTCACCGTCGACCAGGTCCGGGCCGCGATGGCCGCGCACGGCATGTCGGTGGTCGAGCTGGAACGGGTCGGCGACACCGGGCAGTGGCGGCCGGTCCGGTCGAAGCGGCGCCCGTACAACAAGCGGATCACCATGCTGGCCACCGAGTTCCGGGCCGACGGGCCGGCGGCCGGCTCGCCGCTGCTGCGGACCGCGGCCGACCCGGCCGGGACCACGATCATCGGCACGCTCAACAACTGCGCCGGCGGGGTCACGCCGTGGGGCACGGTGCTGTCCGGCGAGGAGAACTTCAACCAGTACTTCGTGGGCGGCGACGCCGTTCCGGCGGCCGACAAGCCGTACCTCAATCGCTACGGCATTCTCACCACCGCGCGCTACCCGTCCGGATCGCGCCGCTGGGAGCGGGCGCAGGAACGCTTCGACCTGGCCAAGCACCCGCACGAGGCGAACCGGTTCGGCTGGATCGTCGAGGTCGACCCGTTCGACCCGGGCGCGAAGCCCCGCAAGCACACGGCGATGGGCCGCTTCAAGCACGAGGGCGCCAACGTCATCGTGGCCAAGTCCGGCCATGTCGTGGCCTACATGGGCGACGACGAGCGGTTCGAATACCTCTACAAGTTCGTCTCGGCCGGCAAGTACCGCAAGAACGACCGGCGGCACAACCTGACCCTGCTCGAATCGGGGACGCTGTACGTCGCCCAGCTCAGCGGGGACAGCCCGGCGGCCGAGATCGACGGCACCGGGAAGCTGCCCTCGGACGGCGCGTTCGACGGCACCGGTAGATGGATCAAGCTGGTTTCGGGCACCACCTCGTACGTACCGGGAATGACAGCGATCGAGGTGTTGACTTTCGCCCGTCTCGCCGGGGACGCGGTGAAGGCGACCAAGATGGACCGGCCCGAGGACGTCCAGCCCAGCCTGAAGACCGGCAAGATCTACGCCGCTCTCACCAACAACACCAACCGCGGCGTGGGTACGTATCCCGGTGTCGACGAGGCGAATCCGCGCGTGGCCAACAAGCACGGCCAGATCTTCGAGATCACCGAGGACGGCGGCGACCACACCGGGACCACCTTCACCTGGTCGCTGCCGATCGTCTGCGGCGACCCGGCCGACCCGTCCACCTACTTCGCCGGCTTCGACAAGACGAAGGTCTCGCCGATCTCCTGCCCCGACAACGTCGCCTTCGACAGCACCGGGAACCTGTGGATCGCCACCGACGGCAACGCGCTGGGCAGCAACGACGGGCTGTTCGCGACGCCGATCGAGGGCCCGTCGCGCGGGCACCTCAAGCAGTTCCTGACGGTACCGCCGGGCGCCGAGACGTGCGGCCCGTTCATCACCGGCGACGACCGGTCGGTCTTCGTCGCGGTACAGCACCCGGGTGAGGTCACCGGCGGCACGATCGACAACCCGGCATCGACCTGGCCCGATGGCGACTTCGCCAAACCGGCGGTCGTCGTCACCTGGCACCTCGATAACAGAGCTATCGGTAGTTAAGACGTTTACGCCGCGTTCACCCCGGACCGGTAGTCCGGGGTGAACGCCCTCTCCTACGTTTCGGGCAGCTCACCTATCGAGGAGATGAGATGCCTGATATTCGCCGTCGGTTGCTACCCCTGCTGGGGCACAGCGGCGGGAGCCGGGACGCCATGACGTGCCTCTACCGGTGCGGCAACGCGTGCGACCACCCGGCCCCGAACGAATCGGCCAACCAGTACCTCGGCGACGTCGTCAGCTCGGCCCTGAGCCGGCGGGGACTGCTCGCGGCCGGCGGCGCCGGCGCCCTCGTACTCGGCCTCAGCTCCAGCCCGGCAGTCGCGGCGGCCCCGGCAAGCGCCGCGCCTCTCGCTCATGGAAACCACGGCGGCGGCGTCAAGGCAGGGCCGCTGACCTTCAAGGCCATCCCGCCCAACCAGCTCGACACCCTGATCGTGCCCAACGGCTACGACTCGTCGGTCGTCATCCGCTGGGGCGACCCGGTCGTGCCCGGCGCCCCCGCGTTCGACCTGGCCCACCAGACGGCCAAGGCCCAGTCGAAGCAGTTCGGATACAACAACGACTTCGTCGGCGTCATCCCGATCGACGACGACCGGGCCCTGCTCGTGGTCAACCACGAGTACACCAACGAGGAGCTGATGTTCCCGGGCTTCACCAGCCTGGACGCGCTCTCGGTGGAGCAACTGAAGGTCGCCATCGCGGCGCACGGCCTCTCCGTGGTCGAGATCGAGCGGGTCGGCCACACCGGCCAGTGGCAGCCGGTCCGATCGAAGCGGCTGCGCTACAACCGCCGCATCACGGCCCTGGAGACCCCGTTCCGGCTCACCGGCCCGGCCGCCGGCACGCCGGCCCTGCGCACGGCCGCCGACCCGAAGGGCTACACGGTCATCGGCACGCTGAACAACTGCGCCGGTGGGGTCACGCCGTGGGGCACGGTGCTGTCCGGCGAGGAGAACTTCAACCAGTACTTCGTCGGCGGCGACGCGGTGCCCGAGGCCGACAAGGCGAAGCTCAACCGGTACGGCATCACCACCACCGCCCGCTACCCGAGCGGCTCCCGCAAATGGGACCGGGCTCAGGAGCGCTTCGACCTGGCCAAGCACCCGAACGAGGCGAACCGCTTCGGCTGGATCGTCGAGGTGGACCCGTTCAACCCGGACGCGCCGCCGCGCAAGCACACCGCGATGGGCCGGTTCAAGCACGAGGGCGCCAACGTCATCGTGGCGCGCTCGGGACACGTCGTGGCGTACATGGGCGACGACGAACGCTTCGACTACCTGTACAAGTTCGTATCCGCCGGCAAGTACAAGAAGAACGACCGGCGGCACAACCTGACGCTGCTCGAGTCGGGCACGCTCTACGTCGCCAAGGTGACCGGCGACAGCCCCGCCGGGGAGATCACCGCGCCGTTCGACGGCACCGGCACCTGGATCAAGCTGGTCTCGGGGAACACCTCGTACGTGCCCGGCATGACCGCGGCCGAGGTGCTGACCTTCACCCGCCTGGCCGGTGACAAGGTCGGCGCGACCAAGATGGACCGTCCCGAGGACGTCCAGCCCAGCCTCAAGACCGGCAAGATCTACGCGGCGATGACGAACAACACCAACCGGGGCGTCGGCTCGAACCCCGGCGTGGACGAGGCGAACCCGCGCGTGGCGAACAAGCACGGCCACATCTTCGAGCTGGTCGAATCCGGCAACGACCACACCGGCACCAGCTTCACGTGGTCGCTGCCGATCGTCTGCGGCGACCCGGCCGCCGCCGACACGTACTTCGGCGGATACGACAAGACGAAGGTCTCGCCGATCTCCTGCCCCGACAACGTGGCCTTCGACAGCGCCGGCAACCTGTGGATCTCGACGGACGGCAACGCGCTGGGCACCAACGACGGGCTGTTCGCGACCCCGATCGAGGGTGCTGAGCGGGGCGCCCTGAAGCAGTTCCTGACTGTGCCGCGCGGCGCCGAGACGTGCGGCCCGTTCATCACGGGCGACGACCGCTCGGTCTTCGTCGCGGTCCAGCACCCGGGCGAGATCAGCGGCGCCACCGTTGACAAGCCCGCCTCCACCTGGCCCGACGGCGACTACGCCAAGCCCGGCGTCGTCGTGACGTGGCGCCTCGACGGCGGCCCGGTCGGCAGCTGACGCCCGCCCCTCCCAAGGCACGCGACGCCACCGGCCCGGTGGCGTCGCGTCTTCATGCGGTCAGCGCTCGCCGCCCGAGTAGCGCACCACCTCGGTGACCAGGTGGGCGGTCGCGTCGTCGGTCAGGGCGTAGTACACCTGCCGCCCGCGGCGACGACGCCGGATCAGACGCGCGTCGAGCAGGAACCGCAGGTGGTGGGCGACCGCGGTGGGGTCGGCGGGCACGGCGGCGGCGATCTCGGGAGGACCGAGCTCGCCGCCACGCAGCAACACCAGGATCCGCAGCCGGTGTTCGTACGCCATCCCGCGCAGAACGGTCACCGCCCGCTCGAGAACGTCATCGTTCACGCCCGGCCCGGTCATGCGGCGGCCATTCCTCTCAGCGGGCGGGCGAGAAGCGAAGAGACGGCCAGGAGCAGGGTCGCGGTGAGAGCGATGCTCGCGCCCGCGGCGACGTTCCAGAGGTACGAGGCGTAAAGACCGCCCAGGCCACTCGCCACGGCGAACGCCACCGCCAAGGCCGTGATCACGGGCAGGCGCGCCGACCACAGGCGAGCCGCGGCGGCGGGGGCGACGATCAGGGCGACGGCCAGGATCGTCCCGACCGCGGGGACGATCGTGACCACGACCGCCTCGACGGTCAGCAGGAGTACGACGTCCCAGGCACCGACGGCCAGGCCGGCCGCCCGGGCGCCGCCGGGGTCGAAGCCCGCGAACGTCAACGGCCGGGCGCAGACCGCCAGCAGGGCCGCCACCGCCACCAGCATCGCCGCCGTGATCAGAATGTCCTGGTTGTTCACAGTGAGGATGGAGCCGACCAGCAGCGCCGACAGATCGCGGCTGAAGCCGCTCTGGGTAGCGATCAGTCCCGCACCCAGCGCGAAACCGGCCGAAAGCACCACCCCGGTGGCGGCCGCCGCGTTCTGGCCCGGCCGGCGGCTCAGGGCAGCCACACCCAGCGCCACCACCGCACCGGCCACGATGCCGCCGGCGAAGACGTTCACACCGATCAAAGACGCGGCCACGACGCCGGGAAAGGTGGCGTGGGTGAGCGCCATCGTGAAGAACGACAATCGGCGCACCACCACCTGCACGCCGATCAGGCCGGCCAGCGCCCCGGCCAGAACCACCTCGGCGATCGCCCGGTGCAGCGCGTCATCCCACCAGCTCACGCGGTGGCTCCCGCAGCGTGGACGGCATCGCATGGCGCTGAAACAGCGGGCGGCGCGTCATCCCACCAGCTCATGGGGTGAGTCCTTTCGGGTGGGCGGTGTCGCGCCGCGCGAAAGCGAGCGTCCGCGCGTGGGCAAGAAGCGGCGCAACGGCAGCAACAGGAGATAAGCCGCCACCAGCAGGAGGACGACGGCCGAGGCCGAGGTCAGGGCGATGCCGTGGTCGACCGACGCCGTCCAGCTGATCCACAGGCCGCCGTAGCCGGCCAGCAGGATCAGGACCGTGCCGATCACCGCCATCGCCGCCAGCCTCGCGGTGATCAGGCGGGCCGCCGCGGCCGGGATGATCAGCAGGGCGACGACCAGGATGGTGCCGACCGCTCGGACCGCCGCTACCACGACCAGCGCCACGATCACGTTGAGCCACAGGTCGAGCCAGAAGAGGCGATAGCCGGCCGCCGCCGCCGCGGCCGGGTCGAAGGTACGGAACAGCAGGGGCCGGGCCGCGATCGCCAGCATGGCCAGGATCACCGCCGCCAGCACCGCCGTCTCCACGATCTGGCGCGGCGTCACCGTCAGCAGGCGTCCGAACAAAAAGGACGTCAGGTCCGAGGTGTACGACGATTCGCGCGACACCAGCACCACGCCGATCGAGAACATCGCGGTCAGCACCACGGCCGTGGACGCGTCGTCGGAGAGCGCCCCGCTTCGCGTCAGCAGGGTCAGTACCACCGCGGTGAGCAGCCCCGCCACCAGGGCGCCGACGACCAGGCCCTCCACGCCGCCGGCCAGGAAGCCGATCACCACGCCGGGGAAGACCGTGTGGGTGAGCGCGTCCGAGACGAACGAGAGCCGGCGGGCGAACACGAACACGCCGACCGGGCCGCAGATCAGCGCCAGCAGCGCCAGCTCGGCCATCGCCCGGGCCATGAACGGCACAGTGAGGATCACGGCTCCACCAGGACCGTGCGGCCGTCCGGCAGGTCGATCGCGTGTCCGCCGTACGCCGAACGCAATTGATCCGCCGTCAGCACCTCGCCGGGCGGGCCGAAGGCCCATTGCCGGCCGTTGATCAGGCAGACCAGGTCGGCCACGTCGCGGGCCAGGGCGAGGTCGTGGGTGCTCAGCATCAGGGCCGTGCCGCCCTTCGTGAGTTCTCGCAAAACAGTCAGGATCGCCTCCTGACTGACCACGTCGACGCCGTTGAAGGGCTCGTCGAGCAGCAGCAGTTCGGGTTCGGCGGCCAGCGCGCGGGCCAGCAGCACCCGCTGCCGCTGACCGCCGGAGAGCAGCCCGAACCGGCGGCCGGCCTCGCCGGCCAGCCCGACCCGGTCCAGGGCATCCCGGGCGGCCCGCCGGTCGGCCGCCCGGGTGGGCCGCCACCAGCCGATCCGGCGGTAGCGGCCCATCAGCACGACCTGCGCGGCGGTGACCGGGAAGTCCGGGTCGAGGTCACCGACCTGCGGTACGTAGCCGCACCTGACGCGCGCCTGGCCCGGCGCGTCGCCGAACACTTGGGCCGTGCCGGCGAGCACTTCGGTGAGCCCCAGTACCGCCTTGATCAGGGTCGACTTGCCGGCGCCGTTGGGACCGGCCAGGGCGAGGCACTGCCCGGCCTCCAGCGACAGATCCACGTGGGTGAGGACCGGGGTGCCGCGGTAGCCGACGCTCGTGTCGGTGAAGCGGAGGACCATCTCAGCCGGCCAGCGCGTCCACGATGACCTTGGTGTTGTGCTCCTCGGCGCCGAGGTAGGTGCCGGTGGGCGTGCCCTGCTCGCCGAGGCTGTCGCCGTAAAGGGCGTCCTCGCCGCCGATCACCTTGACGCCGGCCTGCTGGGCGATCGCCTCGGCCGACTTCGGCGGGAGCGAGCTCTCGGTGAAGATGGCCTTGGTGCCGGTTGCCTTGATCTTGGCCACCAGGTCGGTGAGCTGCTGCGCGGAGAGCTCGGCCGACGTGTCCAGGCTGGGGATGACCGAGCCGACGAACTGCAGCTTGTAGCGGGCCACGTAGTAGCCGAAGGCGTCGTGATTGGTGACCAGCTTGCGGTCGGCCGCGGGCAGCTTGGCGAACGCCGCCTCGTTGTCGGCGTCCAGTTTGTCGAGCTTGGCGGAGTACGAGGTCAGGTTCTTGGCGTACGAGTCCGCGTCCTCCGGATCGGCCGCCGCGAGCGCCTTCTCGATGGTGGTAACCATGAGTTTGGCATTACGAGGGTCGTGCCAGATGTGCGGATCGTGCTCCTCACCCTCGGCATGCGCCTGTTCGCCCTCTTCCTCGTGGCCGCCCTCGCGCAGGGTGACGCCCTGGCTCGAGTCCACGACGGTGCCCTTGAACCCGGCCGAGGCGATGGTCTGGTCGAGCCACGACTCGAGGCCGACGCCGTTCTTGACGACGACCTTGGCCTCGCCGATGGCCTTGATGTCGGCCGGCGTCGGCTCGTACTCGTGCGGGTCCACATTGGGCTTGATGATCTGAGTGACGGTGACGTCGTCCCCGCCGATGTTGCGGACGAAGTCGGCCACCTCGGGGGTCGTCGCGACCACGGCGAGGGCGGAGCTGTCCGGCGCGGCCGCCGCTCCGTCGTCGGAGCCGCAGCCGGCCAGCGAGATCAGTGCCGCCGAGACAGCGAGAATTCCCAGTGCTTTCACGCTGCGAAACGGTAATCGTTTTCAACAATTATCGTCTAATGGCAAGATGCGGATGTCGCCACACGTCGATCAGACGGTGAACGTGAAGTACTGGTACGCCCCGTAGGTCGGGTAGTTGACGGTGTCGCCGGAGGTGCCGGTCAGGTAGGCCGCGCGAACCCGGTAGCGGACGCCGGCCGGGTGGGCGCCGGTCAGCGTGAAAACCGACTTGCCGGCCGAGGTCAGCGGCACGTCGAGCACCCGCCAGGTCTTCCAGGCGCCGCCCGAGGCCACCTCGAAGATCAAACGCTGCTTGCGCTTGGGGTACGGGGTCATGGTCGTGACGAAGTACGGGTGCACCGTCTTGCGGTAGTAGCGGTAGGACACCGTGCCGATCTTGGCGGTTTTGTACTGCCGTGACCCCTGAAGGGCGACCGCCACCTTCGTGTTGAGCACCGCGCCGGCCGTGGCCGGCAGGTACTTGGCGTCGCCGGCGAACTTGACCTGCACGGTGGTGGTCCGGGTCAGCTTCAGCGAGGCGGTGAGCGCCCCCTTGGCGTCGACGGTGGTCTTGCGGAGCAGGCGGGCGGGCTCGGTGCCGTACGGGTCGGCCCAGATCTCGACGACCCGGTTGGTCGCGGTGGCGCCGAGGCGGGCGGTGACCGTCACCGTCGTCCCGTACGCGCTGACCGTGCCGGCCGGGCTGAGGGTGAGCGACGGGCGGACCCGGACGACCGGCGGCGGCGCCGTGGTCGGAACCGTCTGCTCGGGGCCGTCGAGCACCCAGAGGCGCCACTCGGCCTTGTAGTTGTAGCCGAAGGTGAAGACGCGCTTCCCGCCCGGCTCCCAGACGACCTTTCCGGTCTGGTCGGGGACCGGCTTGTTCTCCGGCGCCGTGTTCGGCAGCTGAAACTCCTGGTCGGCGGTCTCCGAACCGGCCGGGTAGAGGGCCACGTCGGTCGTGCCGTCGCTGTTGTTGTAGCCGATCGCGATCCGGCCGTCGGTGTTGACGTCGATCGACGACGGGGTGCAGATCGTGTTGTCGTACCCGGCGACGCGCGCGTACGGGCTGGCGACCGGCGCCCGCCAGATCGGGCAGCCGACCCCGAAGCCGATCAGCGAGGCGCCGTCCGCGGTGACGGCGGCGTCCCGGACGAACGTGGCACTGGAGCTGGAGTTGGCCGTCAGCCTCTCCTTCGCCCCCGACACGTCGTAGACGGCGACCGCGCCGCCGGTCACGGCGTTGTTGGAGACGTCGGCCACGACCAGCGTGCCCGGGGCGCCCGGGGCGGTGAGCAGCTTCGGCGCGTCGTGGAACGCGGTGCGCTCGGCCGTGGCGTCGTGGAACGCCACCGAACCGCCGGCGACGTCGAAGGAGCCGAAGTTGCCTACGTAGCCGTTGTCGGCCGAGCCGTCGTAGCCGAACCACACCCGGCCGCCGGCCAGCGCCAGCGTGCGCGGGTACACCGTCGCGCCCAGCTCGTAGCGGCCGGTCTCGGCCAGCGTCTCGGAGTTGAGGGCGACGATCGCGTGCGCCTCGGCCACCGCCGCGTACAGCGTCCCCGAGTCGGCCGAGAGCGCGAGCCCGTCGACGCCCGGCAGTGCGGTCTTCGTCGTCTCGACCTTGCCCGCGTACGTGGTCCGCACGAGCTGCCCGGTGTTCTGGTCGCTGATCAGCAGCCGCTGACGCGTGGTGTCGACGGCGACGTCACTCACGATCGAGACCGGCAGCAGCGCGCCGCCGCCCAGCTCGGTGGAGGCCGAGGCGTCCAGGGTGCCCACGGCGACCGCGGCCGCGGCGGTGCCCAGGACCGTCACCGCGGTGAGGGCAGCACGAAGTTTGCGCATGAGGGTGCAACCTACGGCAGGTGATCAAATTTGGGCAGCCAGAGCGGCATGGCGGCCGTCGCGCCAGATGAGGCCGGCCTCGGCGAAGCCGGCGTCACGGGCGGCGGTCAGGTGCCATGAGACGTCGCCCGCGAAGTTGGCGGGAACGCGATCACGGAAGACGTCGGCCCGGGCGGCCATCAGGGGCCCGAACTCCTGAGCCTGGGACAGATCGTTCCACCACCGCACCCAGGCCATCTCGGCGGCGGCCTCGCCCGGGGCCGGGTCCATCGCCCGCATCACCGAGGGGAGGCCGTCGTCGGGCATGAGGTCGGCCACCACGAGCAGGCCGCCGGGAGCCAGCACGCGGCGGCACCGGCGGTAGAGGGCGCGGATCGCCGCCGGCGGCAGGTAGTGCACCGTCATCACCGAGGTGACCAGGTCGTGGCCGCCGCCGGCGTGCGCGGCCCACGACGCCGAGTCGAGGTCGGCTTCGATCACCGAGACGCCGGCCGCGCGGGCCAGCGAGAGCAGGACCGGGTCGAGGTCGACCATGGCGACGTCGCAGCCGGGCCAGCGGGCCGCCATGCGCTCGGCCAGCACGCCCGGCCCGCCGCCGAGGTCGAGGCAGCGCCGCGGAGAGCCGCCGCGGACCGCCTCGACCGTGGCGGCGATGGCCGACTCGAGGCCGGCCAGGCCGGGCACGAAGCCGGTCATCACCTCGTCCCACGTGCTGCGCCAGCGATCGGAGTGGAGCGCGGTCGACGGCATGGGACCCATCCTCGGCAGCTAACGGAAACGACACCCATTTCTATCAAACGGATGCCCCGTCAGCGGTCAAGCGCCGCCAGCGCGTCCAGCAGGCGGTCCACCTCCTCGACGGCGGTGTACGCGTGCAGACTCACCCGTACCGAAGAGGTCTTCTCGCCTTGCTCTCCTTGACAGTGACCGTCCGCGCGGACCAGAAGCCCCTCGCTCTCGAGGATGAAGCCCAGGTCGTTGGAGGAGATCTCACGGTGGCGAAATGTCACGATCCCCTGTCGGCGCTGCACCGGCGAGGCCGCCGTCAGGCTGGCCTGACACCCGAGCACTTCGTAGCAGGAGAGGCGGTCGAGGCCGTCGGTGAGCCGCGCGCCCAGGGCCCGGCTCCAGCGCGCGATGCGATCGAGGCCGGTCCGGTCGAGCCAGTCCATCGCGGCGGCCAGGCTCACGATGCCGCTCGTGTTCGGCGAACCCCGCCACCCGGCGGGCTGGAAGGCGGGGCCGCGCTTGTTGGCCGCCCAGACGGCACCGATGCCGGGCAGGGCCATCGCCTTGTGCCCGGAGAAGACGACGAAGTCGACGTCGAGCGGCGCCACCGACAGCGGCAGGTGACCGAATCCCTGAGCGGCGTCGAGGCAGATCGCCACCGACGGGCCCACCGCCCGGCGCAGGCGGTCGATGTTCATGTCGTTGCCGTAGACGTGGTGCACGTGAGTCGCGGCGATCAGCCGGGTCCGCGGGCCGATCATCCGGCGCAACCGGTCGAGGTCGTAGTCGTGCGCCTCGTCGTACGGCATAGCCCGGACGCCGACCCGCGAACCGGTAGCCGCCTCCAGCCAGGGCACGATGTTCGCGCTGTGATCGGCGAACGGCACGATGATCTCGTCACCGTCGCGCAGCTGAGGGGCCAGCCAGTCGCGGGCGACCGCCCGCAGGCCCTCGGTCGTCCCGCTGACGAAATGAACACCCGACTCATCGGATGAGTCGCCGAGGAACGCTCGCAGTTGACGGCCGGCGGCGGTGATCCGATCCGTGGTGCGGTTGGCCCACGGATAGGTGCCGCGGGCCGCGTTCGCGTTGCCGGTGGTCAGATAGTCCATCACCGCGTCCAGGACGGCCCGCGGTTTCTGCGAGGTCGCCGCACTGTCCAGGTAGGCCACCCCGGGATGAGCCAGGAGCTGCGGGAACTGGGCTCGCACCCCAGCGTGCCAGGGCAGCAGCTCGCGGATGGTTTCGGTGTCGCGTGACCGGATGCCGAGCATCAGTCACGCACCAGGGTGGCGCCGGCATCGCGCCAGGCGATGACACCGCCGGCCAGCGAGCGTGCGTACGGATGCCCCATCCGGGTCAGCAGTGCGGCGTACCGGGCCGACTTCTCGCCGACCGGGCAGACCAGCAGCACCGGCTGCCGCTGGCTGAACGGCAGTCCACCGTGGAGCAGTTCATCGAACACCTCGTCGACGATGTTGATCGAGCCGGCGATGTGCTGGGCCTGAAACGCGTACGGGCTGCGCAGGTCGACCACGAGGCCCGGCCAGCGCTGCGCCTCGGGCACGTCGATGGCCGGCGCGGCCGCCACCTCGGCCGCGGACAGCGAACGGTGGTCGTTGCGGCGGGCCGGCCGGCCGAACAGGGTGGGCCGCCGTTCCCGCAGGTAGCTGAGGTAGCTCTCCATCCGGTCGCAGACGATGAAGACGGCGGTGCGGCGCTCGGTCAACGACGAGTCGAGCGCTCTCAGATGGCGTACGGCCCCTTGATAGGCCCCGCCGCCGGTCGGCCCGGCAGGCGTGCCGCAGCGCCGGATCAGCGTGAGCATCCCGTCGATGGCCTCGTCGGCGCTGATCGTCTCGAGGCCGTCGTACACGTCGGGGTCGAACAGCCCCACCTCGTGCACCTCGTCGATCGTGCGAATGCCGGGGATGAAGTCGCTCTTGCGCGCGACCAGACCGATCACCCGTACGTCGGGATCGTGCTGCCGCAGCGCGCGGGCGACCCCGGTGGACGAGCCGGCCGTGCCCACGCAGGCGATGAAGTAGTCGGGGGCGCGGCCGTCCAGATCCTTCACGATCTCGGCGCCGGTGCCGGCGAAGTGGGCCTCGATGTTGTTGTCGTTGAAGTACTGGTCGGTGTGCACGTAGCCGCTGCCGTCGGCCGCGAGCGCCTGGTGCATGCGGGTCAGCGGGTCCTCGGTGTCGGCCGGGTCGAGGCATTCGGCCTGGCCCGGCAGTTCCTCGATCTCGGCCCCGAGCAGCAGCAGGAGATCTTTGACCTCCGGCACCTTCATCCGGTTGGTGATGCTCTTGAACGGCAGGCCGTGCAGGCCGGCCAGCATCGCGAGCGCCTTGGCCGTGTTGCCGCTGGAGAGCTCGACCACCGTGTCACCGCGCCGGACGGCGCCGTCCAGCAGGGGGCGGAGCATGGCCAGGGCGGCCCGGTCCTTGAGCGAGCCGAACGGGTTGAGCAGCTCCATCTTGGCGTACAGGTCGATGTGGCGAAGGCCGTGGACGGCCGGATCGACGCGTACCAGCGGGGTGTTGCCGATCGCCTCGGTCATGTCGTCGAGTCTCATGATTCCTCCGCGCGCGGGTGGACGGGCCAGTACTGCTCGTCGAGGCACCAGCGCCAGGCACCGCCGTCGCGGTAGACCGCCACCTTGCGGCCGATCGGCTGGTGCAGTGCCTGGGTGGCGCTGAAGTCCATGAAGTAGCCGGCGGTGTTCACGAAGGCCAGCAGGTCGCCGGGGCGGGGCGTGACCGGGAGGAACACCTGGCGACGGGTGATCAGGTCGGCTTCGAGGCAGAGGTTGCCGAGCAGATAGAAGGCTCCGGGCGGGCCTGGTTCGCCGGCACTGACGACCAGTGGATCCATCAGGACGCCGTGTTCCTCCAGGCTCACATCGCGGGCGTTGCAGTCGAGCCGCACCAGCGAGTCGCGCACGTCGAGCACCCGGGCCAGCACCAGGCCGCACTGGTCGAGCAGGGCCCGGCCGGGCTCGATGTCCAGCTCGTACATGGTGTCGAGCAACAGCGAACCGAGCGGGCGGCGCAGGGCCGGCGCGGGGGCGCCGAGGAGCTGGTCGAGATATCCGGCGCCGGAGACCGGCCGGTACGAGGGGTAGAGCCCCAGCACGCCGCGCAGCGTGCCGCCCTCGTTGCGCAGACCGTAGCCGTGCCCGTTCCAGGTCATCGGTTCGCGCCGGCCGAGGACGGCCTGGGCCAGCTCGGACGTGTACCGCTCCCACTGCGCGCCGTCGGCCAGGTAGTTGACGCCGAACCCGCCGCCGATGTCGACCGAGCGCACCTCCAGCCCGCGGGCCCGGCACTCCTCGAGGGCGGCCAGGCAGCCCTCGAGGGCGATCGCCTTCTCCGGCCACCCGATGGTGTCGAGGTGGTAGGCGACACCGACCGGCTCCAGCTCCTCGCGGTGCTTCTCCAGCAGGTCGAGCACGTCGCCGAGATCGCCGGCGGGCACGCCGAAGCGGCTGCGCCGGCTGATCACCTGGACGCCCTGCGAGGCGAACCCGGAGAGCCGGACCATCACCCGTACCCGCCGAAGCCGGTGCTCGGCGACCATGGCGGCCAGGTCGGTGAGCTCGCCGAGCGAGTCGGCGTTCACGATCACGCCGGTGCGCGCGGCCAGCCAGAGGAACTCCCGGTTCTTCGGGCCCGTGGCCATGATCCGTTCGGGCCCGAATCCGGCGCCGAGAGCGTGCTGCAATTCGGCCAGCGAGGCCACGTCGACGCCGGCCTCGGTGGCGGCCAGCCGGCGGAGCAGGGCGGCCGACCTGTTCGCCTTGTGCGCGAAGTAGACGCGGCCGCGCAACCGATGGTCGCGATAGGACTCGCGAAAAGCGTCGACATTCGCTTCGAGCAGGTCGGGCAGGACGATGTTGAGTGGTGATCCGAGCCCATCCACCAACTGCCTCAACAGCTCACCCTCGTCGAGAACGGATCGGGCGACGGGTTCGATTCTGGGGGTCAGATAGAGCGGATTCAGATCGGGCACAATGGCGACCTCCCGCTTGGCGGTTTTCCCAACCTAACCGATGATCGGAAGTCTTTCTATACCCGCAGTGATGAGTCAATCACTCATTCTTGTTTGCGCATGAATAAACTGAATTTGTCAATCCCTCTGTCGTTGATTGAGCACTGACATAAGCAATTGCGCATGTATCGGGGCCGCTAATCTTGCGCCGTGACCGGCCGACACGCGCACTCACCCGATCAGCTTCCCGGGGCGTCCCGGCGGGTCATCGTGGCCCTGCTCATCCCGGCCGCGATCGCCACCGGAATCGCGATGATCGTGCTCTGGCCGGCCCGCCCGGCGCCTCCGGCGGCCGAGAACAATCGCGTCGGGGCACGGTCACGGCGGTCGACGGCCAGGCGACGGTACGCCTCGACGACGGCCGCGAAATCACGGCGGAAGGCGCCGGGAATGTGCGCGCCGGCGACGACGTGGTTCTGCTGCACACGCCGAACGCGGTGCCGGGCGGCACCGATTACGCAATCGTCGACCGCCAGCGGAGCACGCCGATGATCTGGCTGCTCGCCCTCACGGCCGCGGTGATCCTGGCCTTCGGCCGATGGCGCGGGCTCCGGTCGCTCGCCGGCCTGGCCGTCAGCTTCGCGGTCCTGCTGCTCTTCATCATCCCGGCCATCCTCGACGGCTCGCCGCCGCTGCTGGTCGCCGTCGTCGGCGCCGCGGCCATCATGTTCGCCGCGCTCTATCTGACACACGGCGTCAGCACGCACACGTCGGTCGCCGTCGCGGGCACGCTGGCCAGCCTGGTCCTCACCGGCCTGCTCGGCGCCGGGTTCACCGCCGCCCTGCACCTGACCGGCGTCGCCACCGACGACGACGCGTTCCTGTCGGCCACGCTGGGCGGCATCGACATGCGCGGCCTGCTGCTGGCCGGGATCGTCATCGGCGCCCTTGGCGTGCTCGACGACGTCACGGTCACCCAGGCCGTGACGGTGGCCGAGATGTCCGCGAGCTCGTCCGGATGGCCGCTCTACCGGGCGGCGATCCGCGTCGGGCGGGCGCACGTCGGATCGGCGGTGAACACCATCGTTCTCGCGTACGCGGGCGCCTCGCTCCCGCTGTTGCTGCTGTTCTCCACCAGCACGCAGCCGGCCGGCGACCTGCTGACCGGCGAGCTCCTGGCCCAGGAGATCCTGCGCAGCGCGGTCGGCACGATCGGCCTGGTCGCCTCGGTGCCGCTCACCACGGCCCTCGCCGTCCTGGCGGCCGACCGCAGCCATCGCTTCACCTAGATGTCTTGCCGCGGCGCCGAGGCTCGCCCCAGGTGGCCAATTCCCGGAAAAAGACAGCGCTTCTGACGGCCGGCTCCCTGATCAGCGCGACACCGGCGGCGACCCGATCCGGGCGACGTCCCCACGATGACCAAGCTGATCGACGACGGGGCCGACGGCCCGATGACCGACTATCCCGACCGACTGCGCACGGTCCTCGCCGGAAAGGGGCTTCGGACTTCCTCGACCCACCCGGAGAACACCCTGCCGGCCTTCGCGCGTTCGCTGGCCCATCCGGCGATCTCGACGCTGGAGCTCGACACCGGTGTCACCCAGGACGGCCAGCTGGTGGTGCCGCATGACCGGGCGGTCAACGGCTCGCACTGCGCCGACGACCCCGCCGTCATGCGACGCGTGATCGATGTCGGCGTGGACGGGATCAGCAGCGACGACCCGGATCGGCTGATCAAGATGGCGATCGGCAACGGGTTGCGCTGAGATCGAGCCATGCGGAAACGAATTCTCGGCAACGGCCTGGAGGTCTCGGCGATCGGTTTCGGCGCGATGGGGATGAGCCAGGGCTACGGCTCGTCCCCGGACCGCGCCAAGATGATCACTCTGCTCCGGCGGGCGGTGGAGCGTGGCGTCACCCTTTTCGACACCGCTGAGGTCTACGGGCCGTACGTCAATGAAGAGCTGGTCGGCGAGGCGCTCGAGCCGGTGCGGGACCAGGTCGTGATCGCCACCAAGTTCGGCTTCGCGATCGGCGCTGACGGGGTGGACAGCCGCCCGGCGCACATCCGGGAGGTGGCCGAGGCGTCGCTCCGGCGGCTCCGGGTCGACACGATCGACCTGTTCTACCAGCACCGCGTCGACCCGTCGGTGCCGATCGAGGACGTGGCGGGCGCCGTCAAAGAGCTGATCGCGGAGGGCAAGGTACGGCATTTCGGCATGTCCGAGGCCGCGGCCGCGACGATCCGCCGTGCGCACGCGGTGCAGCCGGTGACCGCTCTGCAGAGTGAGTATTCGCTGTGGTGGCGGCGGCCGGAGACCGAGGTGTTCCCGACCCTGGAGGAGTTGGGCATCGGTTTCGTGCCGTTCAGCCCGCTCGGCCGCGGCTTCCTCACCGGCAAGATCGACGCCAGCACGTCGTTCGATCAATCGGACATGCGGCTCTCGCTTCCGCGTTTCTCGGCCGAGGCCCGCGCGGCCAACCAGGCGCTGGTCGACCAGCTCGGCGCGATCGCCGCCGGCAAGGGGGCGACGCCCGCGCAGATCGCGCTGGCCTGGCTCCTCGCCCAGAAGCCGTGGATCGTCCCGATCCCGGGCACCCGGCGGTTGGAGCGCCTGGAGGAGAACCTGGGCGGCGCGACCGTGGAGCTCACCGAGGGCGACCTCGAGGAGATCGAGGCCGCCCTGGCGAGGGTGGCGGTCGTGGGTGACCGCTACACCGAGAGCGCGGAGCGCAAGACGAACCTTTAGCGGTCGCTGATCAGCAGGCCGGGCACGACGGTCCGCCCGGTCCGGAACTCCGTGTAGGCCCATTGCTCGACGTCCGGCTGCGGGCCGACCGGGGTCAGCGTGACCTGGCCGTTCCCGCCGCGCTCGACCTGAGCCGGCGTGTTGATGGTGGCGTTGTGCCGGTCACCGCGCTGCGGGACGACGGTCACGCCGAGCTGGTAGGGAATCTCCGGCGTGTACGTCGACTGGGCGTGCACATAGGCCGTGTAGACGCCCGGCGGCGGGAAGAACCGTGCGATCCGCTCGTTGCTGTGCCAGAAGGCCCAGCTCCGCTCGACCAGTTTGCCGTCCTTGTAGAGGTAGAGGTCGAGGTTGATGTTCGGGTCGTCGGACGCGGTCTGCACGATGAGGCCGGCCGCACCGGGCGGCACGACGATCTTCGTGCCCTGCGTTCCGACCCCGCCGGGCGCGAAGGAGCCGCCGCTGACCGTCGTGCTGAGCTTCTTGCCGGCCCACTTGACCGGGGTATATCCGGTGGTACGGCCGGTCAGCGGACCGGTGAAGCCGGGCTCCAGGGATCCCTGGCCGAGTCCGCCCGTGCGGCCGAACTCGAGGCCGGTGTCGTCGTACGGCCGCGGCGTGAAGCCCCACGGCCGGGCGGCGACGGTGAGCCGCACGCGGTGCTTGTCACCGCGCAGGACCAGCGATCCCGTCGAGTAGCGGTCCCAGGTCGCGCTGCCCCGGGCCAGCGTGATGGTGACCGCAGCGGTCGCTCCCGGCCGTACCGTGAACGTGCGCGGGCTGATGGAGACGTCCATACCGGACAGGCCGTCGACGCCGGCCCGATAGGTCTCCGTACGGCCGCTGACGTTGGTGAATTTCCGGACGAGCCGCACCGGGTGCAGGCCGTCGTACTCGCGCAGCGCGATCGACGGCAGGTTGAGCTCCTTGCCGTCGGGCGCGGCGGCCGCGGCGAAGGCGGTCAGGGAGTCGGCGGACGGCTCGACCACCAGACCCGGATCCGAGGCCTTGGCGACCGCCGGCAGCCCGGAACCTTGCTGCAAGGGGCTGGTCGTGGCCTTGGTGTCACCCGCGGTGGTCCGCAGCGCGGAGGCCACCGCGCCGGGCGACCATCCCGGGTGCCGGGCCCGCAGCAGTGCGGCCATGCCGGCCACGTGCGGGGCCGCCATCGAGGTGCCGGAGTACGCGTCGAACAGCCGCCCGCCGGCCATCGGCGACACCGCCGCGACGACGTCGACGCCGTCCGCGACGAGATCCGGCTTCTGCAGTCCGGTGTGCACCTGGTCCGGTCCGTACGAGGAGAGTCCGGCCACGCTGGGCAGTCCGGCCAGGCTCGACCCGTCGCCGCCGGTCACCAGCGCCGCCGTGCCGTCGTCGCGGTGCGCCCACAGGTAGTTGAAGATCTGCCCGGCCTGCTCGGTGCTCCACAGGTAGACCGTGGGGAAGTCGTAGATGACGTTGAGCCGCGCGTTGCCGTTGGTCTGGAAGAGCACGACGCCCACGCCGCCCTTGGCCTTGACCTCCTCGACCGCCCCGGTCGCGCTGTCGAAGTCGCAGGCCACGATCTTGCCCTTGATCTTGGCCGCGTCGAGGCTGCCGCCGAGGCAGAACTGGGCGCCGTCCTCGACCGAGCCGGCCCGGTCGGCGAAGACGATCGGGGTCCGCTGCCGCGAGGGCAGCACGTCCATCGACGTACCGACGATCTTCGTGCCGTCGCCGAGGCGAACGGTCGCCTCGTTGGCCCGCTCGACCGCCGCGCCGACCGTGGTCACCCACGGCTCGGCGTTGCTGATCATGCCGGACCAGCCGTCGTTGCCGGCCGAGGCGGACACGAAGACCCCGGCCAGGTACGCGTTGAGGAACGCGTTCCCGATCGGGCTGTTGGCCTGGTAGTCGCCCATCGCGTTGCCGATGGAGTAGTTGATGACGTCCACGCCGTCGGCCACCGCGGCGTCGATCGCGGCGATGATGTCGGCGTCGGTGCCGGAGCCGCCCCACAGCGCCTTGTAGACGGCGATCTGCGCGTCCGGTGCCACCCCGGAGATCGGGCCGAGGTCACGCCCGAGCACCATCGCGTGCTTGACCGGCAGGCCCGCCGCGGTCGAGGCGGTGTGCGTGCCGTGTCCCTGCATGTCGCGGGCCGAGAGCACTTCGCCGTCGGGCAGCGATCCGGCCATGGCCAGCCAGCCGTCGGCGAAGTAGCGGGCGCCCACGATCTTGCCGTTGCACGCGGACGCCGGGAAGCCCTCGCCCACCTGGCAGGTGCCGTGCCATCCCTTCGGCGCGGGCATGGTCGCCGCGAACGACGCGCTCTCCGGCCAGATGCCGGTGTCGATCACGCCGACGACGACGCCGGAGCTCTTGCCGGGTTTCGCCGTGGGCGTGGCGGCCGCCGTCTTGCCGGTTCCGCCGAGGGACGCGGCCTCGGCCTTGACCATCTGCGCCTTGCTGACGGCGGCGACGCGCGGGTCCTTGGCCAGCGCGGTCGCCTGGGCTCCGGTCAGCTTCGCGGTGAAGCCGTTGAAGGCGGTCGTGTAGGTCTGCCGCGCGGTCACCCCGAGGTCGCCCAGCACGTCGCGCTGCGCCTCGCCGAGGTGCTTGCGATATCTCTCGGCCGCGGCCGAGTGGGGCTCGAGGTCCTGCCCGGCCGCCGGCCGGGTCGGGGCCAGACCGTCGACCCCTCCGGTGTACGACGTGACGGGCGCCTCCCGGAGACGGACCACGTACTGGCCGTCGGTGAGGGCGGCGGTCGCCGCGCCCGGGCGGAGGGCGGCACCGCCGGTGAGCGTCGCCGGGGTCCGTCCGTCGCGCAGAAGGCCGAGGTCGGGCAGGGGTGTGCCCGGTGCCGCCGCCCGCGCGGGCCCACCGAGACCGGTCACGGTCAGGGTGAGGGAAACGGTGAGCGCGGTCAGCGCTCTGAGGCTCGTGGCCACGAGTCTCCTTTCTCGGATGAGAGAGAAGGGTGTTGATGTGGCCGACAGTCCACTCTGAACCGGTTAAGCCCAGATACCTGGATCATTACGATTGCTTCACGCCGCACCGCATCGACCGAACGGTCCAGTACCGACCACCTGTGCCGGTACTGGCGCCATCGGTTCGGCCACAGTTGATCCACAGATGACGATCGTGTGCCTTACGCTTCGCGTACATAGACCACGGGGGTCCTCAATATGCACAAGGTTCGAGCCGTCCTGACGGCCGTGGCGGTCGCCTGCACCGCCGCCGTCACCGTCACCTCAGCCGCCAGTCCGGCCCTGGCCGGCCCGCCCGCCCTCAGCGGCGGCGTCGTCCTGCCGATCGACAATCCCAGCCGGGTCGTCGTCGATCCGATCCACAAGCGGGTGCTGGTCACCGACCCGAAAGCCGGCGAGGCGCTCTGGCTGTCCTACTTCGGCGGGGTGCAGAACCGCTACACCCTCGCTCCGGGCATCGAGGGCATCGCGCTCACGCCCGACTTCTCGACCGCGTACTTCGCCTCGTCGGGCTACTACAACTCGATCAGCGAATACGACATGGCGACCGGGTCCAACGAGGGCATCCATGTCCTCGACCCGTCACTGCGCGTGCGCACCGTCGCGGTGGCCGGCGGCCTCGTGTGGTTCGGTTACGACACCAAGGGCAAGGACTCGCCCGGCGGCTTCGGGTCGCTCGACCCGGCCACCGACAAGGTGACGCTGCACGACCTCCCGGCCGCCGTGCACGGCGCCCCCGAGCTGATCACCTCACCCGGCGCCCCGGACACCCTGGTCGTGGCCGACGTCTCCGGCAACGCCGAGACCAGCGGTAACCTCGCCGTCCTGGACGTGACCGGCGCCGGCCCGGCCGTCACGAGCAAGGGCAAGTTCAGCGACGGCCTGCTGCACGGGGTCGAAGTCTCGGCCGACGGCTCCACGCTGATCGGCTACGGATACGGCTGCCTGGTCTGGAAGGCGCCGATCGCCGACCCCGCCAAGCGGGCCCAGGCCTTCCACAACGGCTTCTGCGACACGGAGACGTCCGACGTCAACACCGACGGCCGGGTCGCCCTCGGATACAGCAACACCAACGGCACGACCGACGTGGCGATCTCGCCGGCCGGCTCCGAGCTTCCGGCCGAGCAGTTCCTGGCCCCGAACACCGACCGGGTCACGCACGTCACCTGGGAACCGGGCGGCGACCGGCTCTTCGTCCTCAGCCGCGGCGCCGACGCGGGCAACTCCGAGGTGCGGTTCTGGCCCCTCCACGGATCTCAGCCGAAATACACGACGCTGACCGCGACGGCTCCGGCGACCACTCCCGTGGGCGTGCCCCTGAAGATCACCGGCACCGTCGGCGTGCCCAGTGCCCCGGTCCGGCTCTACCGCACGGACGCGACCGCGCCCGGCAAGACCGAGGTCGACTTCGTTCAGGCCGACGCGGCCGGCCGCTTCACTCTGACCGACCGGCCCGACGCGGGCACGGTCAAGTACACCGTCTCGTACGCCGGCGACGACACGTACGCGCCGATCTCGACCACGCGCTCGGTCGTGGTGTCCCGCAACGCCACGGCGCTGTCGCTGAGCCCCAACAACACGGTGAACAACTACGGCTCCACGGTCACGGTGACCGCGCGCCTGGGCAAGACGTACTCCAACCGGACGCTGGAGATCTGGGCCGACCCGTACGGCACCGAGCCGCTTCGGCTGGTGCGCAAGACCGTGACGGACGCCAAGGGCAACCTGACCGCCAAGCTCAAGCTGACCCGCACCACCGCCGTGCAGGTCAAGTTCGCCGGTGACGCCCAGTACGCTCCGGCGTCGGCCCGCTCGGTGCTCAACACCCGGGCCGCCGTGAGCCTGCAGCCGTCGCGGCAGTACCGGACGGCCAAGGTCGGCTCGGTGACCTACCGCTTCTTCCGCAAGAAGGTGCACCCGTACTTCCTGACCACCATGACCCCGTACCCGGGCCGCAAGCAGCGGTTGACCCTCGAGGTCTACTCCGGCGGCAAGTGGAAGGCCTGGCGCGTGCTCAACCTGCCGCTCAACGCGGCCGGAAAGTCGGCCTTCACGCTGACCGGCACCCACGCCGTCGGCGCCAAGTACCGGGCCCGCACCGGCTATGTCACCAAGACCTCCGGTGACACGGTCAACTACACCAACTACAGCCCGTACTACTACTTCACCTTCACGAAGTGACGCGCATGAACAAGATCAGAGCAACCCTGACGGCGGCTGTGGTCGCCGGTACCGCCGCGGTCACCGTCGTCGGCGGCACCGGCCCGGCGGCCGCGGCGGCCGCACCCGTCGCTCTCGGCCCGGGCGCCTACGTGCCGATCAACGGCGTCGGTGACGTCGCCGTCGACCCGGTACGCAAGCGGGTCCTGGTCACCGACGCCACTACCAGCTCGCTGAACTCGCTGTCGTACTTCGGTGGCGTGCAGAAGACCGTGGCGGCCGGATGGAACGCCGGCGCGGTGACGCTCTCACCCGACTATTCGACCGTCTACGTCGCGTCGCCGGACGAGCACAAGATCACCGCCTTCGACGCGGCCACCCTGAGCACCAAGCGCACGTACGACCTGGGCGGCGAGGTGTGGACGCGCCACCTCGCCTTCACCAGCGGCAAGATCTGGTTCGCCTACGACGGCGGCATGGGCTCGCTCGACCCGGCCACCGGCGAGACGACCCTCTACGACCTCGACAACGACGCCTGGGTCGACCCGCTGCTGATCACCGCCAAGGGCGCACCGGGGACCCTGGTCGTCGCCAACGCCTGGCGCTACTCCGTTGGCAACGGCGACCTGTTCGTCTACGACGTGTCGAGCGGCGAGGCGGTCCTGAAGACCAAGGGCCGGTTCGGTGACGGCACGCTGCGCGATGCCGCGCTCACCCCGGACGGGTCGACGCTGATCGGCTTCGGCAACGAGTGCCCGATCTGGAAGGCGCCGGTCACCGACCCGGAGAAGCGCACCACGATCTACGACAACGGCATCTGCCGCCCCGACTCGATCGACATCAACGACGACGGACGGGTCGCGATCGGGTACGGCAACACGAACGGCGCGACCGATCTCGCGGTCTTCACCCCCGGCTCGCAGGCACCGGCCGAGCAGTACACGACCGATCCCGGCGAGGAGATCTGGTGGCCCGCCTGGGAGCCGGGCGGCAACCGGCTGTTCGGGGTCGGCAACCTCGGCAAGGACTGGCGCTTCCACGCGGTCCACGGCTCGGCGCCGGTCCGGTCCACGATCACGATCAGCGCACCGGCGATCGCCGCCCCCGGCCGTCCCGTCCAGGTCACCGGCAAGGTCAGCCAGCCCGGTGCGCGCGTCGAGCTCATCGTCGACGCGAACGCGCCCACCGACGTCTTCCACGCCGACACGGCCGTCGCCAACGCGTCCGGGCAGTTCACCCTGACCGACACCCGGCCCGAGACCGGCACGTACACCTATACCGTCGTCTACGCCGGAACCGACACGATCGCTCCGGCGTCGGCGAGGACGAGCATCACGGCGCAGAACACTCCCGAGCTCATGCTGCGGCCCAACAACACGGTCAGCAACTACGGCGCGACGGTCACCGTGACCGCGCACCTCGGCAAGACGTTCACCAACCGGGCGGTGCAGATCTGGGCCGACCCGTACGGCAGTGAGCCCGCCCGGCTGCTGCGGTGGACGAACGTCGACGCCAAGGGCAACCTGACGGCCTCGCTGAAACTGACCCGGACCACGGCGGTGCAGGTCAAGTTCCTCGGCGACAACCTGTACGCCGCGACGTCGGCCCGCTCGGTGCTCAACACCCGGGCCGCTGTCAGCCTTCTGCCGTCACGGCAGTACAAGGCCGCCAAGATCGGCTCGGTGCCCTACCGCTTCTACCGCAGGAACGTGCACCCGTACTTCCTGACCACCATGACCCCGTACCCGGGCCGCAAGCAGCGGTTGACCCTCGAGGTCTACTCCGGCGGCAAGTGGAAGGCCTGGCGCGTCCTCTACCTGCCGCTCAACGCGGCCGGAAAGTCGGCCTTCACGCTGACCGGCACCCACGCCGTCGGCGCCAAGTACCGGGCCCGCGCGGGCTACGTCACCACGTCGTCGGGTGACACGGTCAACTACACCAACTACAGCCCGTACTACTACTTCACCTTCACGAAGTAGCGGCCCAGGGGCCTTCAGGGTCGAGCCGCCGGAGCACCGCGAGGAGCTCCGGCGGCTCGACCCTCTCCGTCATGGTGGACAGTTCCGTCCAGGGCACCCACGCGTGCCGGTCGAGGTCGTTCTGTTCGTAATCCAGCAGGCCGTCACGGCGTACCACCGGCTCGTCGGCGGTGAAATGGGCCAGGAACCACTGCTCGGGCCCCCGATAGCGGCGGCCCTTCCACCGGGTGTCGCGGTGGACGTCGAGGCCGGGGCCGTCGACCTCGACCGTCAGGCCGGTCTCCTCCAGCAGTTCCCGCCGCGCCGTCTCGGCCGGCGTCTCACCCGGCTCGATGCCGCCGCCGGGCGGTTCCCACAGGTACGAGCCGTCGTACGGGTCCCGCCAGCGCATCAAAAGGATCCGGCCGCCCGCGTCGACACAGACGACGCGAGCGGCCGGACGGAACGGCGCTATCTCCACACAGGGGACGTTACTTGGTGACCTTCGCCGTGAAGGTCCTCGGCGCGGAGGAGTTGCCGGCCTTGTCGGCCGCCCAGTAGGTGACCTTCAGGGTTCCCTTCGCGACGCCCTTGACGCCGACGCTCCAGACGGCGCCCGCGCTCAGCGTGGTGTCGGTGAGCACCTTGGCCTTGGCCGCGGCCTGCGACTGCGACGCCGCCTTGACCCACTTGGCGCCGTTGAAGTAGTACCACTTGCCCGAGCGCTGCTGGATCAGCTTCGCCTGCACCTTGGCCACGCCCAGGCCCCGGTCGGCGGCGCGGCCGGAGACCTTGCCCCACGACGACGCCCGCTCGGCGTGATGCGGCGCGGTCAGGGTGGCCGACGGGGCGACCTTGTCGACAGTGACCTTGACCGAACCGGCCGTCACCGTGGTGCCGGTGCCCGCCACGTTCCACGGCGTGACCGTCACCTTGAAGGCGCCGCCCTTGGCGTAGGTGTGCCTCAGGACCGCGCCCTTGGCGGAGACGGTGGCCGTGGCCCCGTCGCCCCAGGCGACGACCAGCTTGGTCGCGCCGTTCACCGGGCCGACGGCGAGCGACGCCGACTGCCTGACCCAGATCGACGACGGCGCGAGCACCGTCCGGACCGGGGGTTGCGCCGACGCCCGGACCGTGGGAGCGCCCATGAACGTGGCCGCGGCGCTGTTGCCCGCCTCGTCCGTCAGCGCCACCGACACCGTGTACGTGCCGGCCTTGGCGTACCTGTGGGTCGCGGTCGTCGTGCCGGCGGCCAGGGTCTGCGGCACGCTGCCGTCGCCCCAGGTGACCACCCGCTTGATCGCGGACACGGCGCTGACGTCGTCGCTGAGCGCGATCTGGGTCAGCGTCGCCGACTGGCCGGCCCAGAGGGCGACGGCCGCCCCGTTGAGCGCGAACCGGCCGGTGGGCGCGGTCGCGTCGAGCACGCCCGCGGTGGAGCGCGGCTTCGGGTCGGCGGTGATCGGCGTGTACTTGGCGAAGTAGTTGACCAGCATGGTCAGGTCGTTGTCGCCGGTGGTCACCTTGTCGTCGCCCTTGCCGAGGGTGGCGAAGTTGTCGCCGCCCGCCGCCAGGAACGAGTTGCTGGTGACCCGGTACTCGCCGAGCGGGTCGAGGGTGACGCCGTTGAGCTTGAGGCTCGAGGCGATGATCCGCGAGTTCTGCGGCTTGTTCACGTCGTAGGAGTAGGTGAGCCCCTTCGACGAGCCCAGGTGCAGCACCGGGCGGGACGCCCCGGCCGGCTGCCACTGCTCCTCCAGCACCTGCTTGATCTCGGCGCCGGTGAGCGTCTGGGTCACCACGTCGTTGGCGAACGGCTGGACCGAGAACGCGTTGGCGTACGTGACCGTGCCGTCGGTGCCGTACTTGAGGTCCGCCCGCAGGCCGCCCGGGTTCATGAAGGCGATCTGCGCGCCGCCCCGGCCGGGAGCGCTGGTCTGGTCGAGCTGGACGTCGGCGATGAAGTTGCCCAGCACCGACTCGGCGCCACGGTCCTCGGCGCCGGCCGCCGTGTAGGCCCGGTTGATGTCCGCGGTGATCTTGCCGAGCGGCTGCTTGCCGAGCTCCTCGGCGGTCGCCTTGGCCTTGGTCACGATCTCCGCGACCGCGGCGTCGGCCGGGTAGCCGGTGACGTTGAGCAGCTCGGCCGTCGACTTGGTGACCGACTTGGTGGCCGGGTCGTAGGTCAGCACGGCCTTGCCGAGCTTGAGGCCGTAGTCCTCGGCCTGGATGACCGGACGGGTCCGGTCGGTGCCGGGAACCGGAACCTCGAAGGCGTACGGCTGGTGGGTGTGGCCGCTGAAGATGACGTCGATGTTCGCGTCGACCTTGGTGAAGTTCCCGAACACCGGGTCGTTCTGCAGCGCCTGGGCCGAGCCGATGTTGGCGGTGGCCGCGCCCTCGTGGGCGAGCAGCACCAGCACGTCGGCCTCGCCGTTGGCCTCGTTGCCGTCGGAGAGCTGCTTGGCCAGGGTGTTGGCCTCGGCGACCGGGTCGTGGAACTCGACGCCGGCGATGCCGTCCGGGCTGACCAGCGACCTGGTCTGCTCGGTGACGACGCCGATGTAGCCGACCTTGACGCCGCCGACCGTCTGCACGCTGTAGCCGGGCAGGACCCGCTGGCCGCCCTTGTAGACGTTCGCGGCCAGGTACGGGAACTGCGCCCGGTCCTCGACGCGGCCCAGCAGGTCGGCCAGGCCCTTGTCGAACTCGTGGTTGCCGACCGCCGAGACGGCCAGGCCGCCCGCGTTCAGCGCGTCGATCGTCGGGTTGTCGCCGTCGATGGCCGAGATGAAGGTGGACGCGCCGATGTTGTCACCGGCCGAGACCCACGCGGTGTTCGGGTTCTGCGCGCGCAGGGCGTTGACCATCCCGACCAGCTGGGCGGCGCCGCCGTTGCCGGCGGTCGGCTGCTCGAGCCGGCCGTGGAAGTCGTTAACGCTCAGCAGCTGGAGGTCGACCGGACCCTGCGTGGTCTTCAGGCCGATGACCACGGGGTCGTGGTCGCTGGCCCGATAGGGGTCCGGCGCGTAGAACGGCGCGTAGCCGTCGTACTCGTACGCGAAGGACTCACCCGAGTTGATGTTCCAGATGTCCACGCCGGTGACCCGCTTGGCCAGCGACGGCGTCGCGAGAGCGTGGTCGAGCGAGCCGGACTCGCCGCTGAAGACGTACGAGTTCTTGTCCGGAGCGAACGTGGAGTGCAGGTCGCTGTAGCCCGCGTCGTACAGGGCCCGCATCGGGTCCTCTTGCGTGTACGCGTTGAAGTCGCCCAGCAGCAGCACCTCGTCGCTGCCGCTGGAGGTCTTCAGCCCGTCGACGAACGTGGCCAGCGCCTTCGCCTGCCGGACCCGGTCGCCGTTGTACGCGCCCTGCCCGTCCCCGGTGTCGACGTTGTCGCCGGTCGGCGCGACCGACGCGCTCTTCGACTTGAGGTGGTTGGCGACCACGGTGAAGGTCGTCGACCCGGCCGTGAAGGTCTGCGCGATCGGCTCGCGGGCGTTGGCCCACACCGTCTCGTCGCTCAGCGACCGGGACGGGCCCTTGGCCGCCACCTTGGCCGGCTTGAAGATGATGGCCGTGGTGATGAAGTCCTGCTCGGCCGCGCCCGGCAGCTCGGCCGGCGAGCGCACGTAGTCCCACGTGCCCGCGCCGTCGGCCTCGTTCAGGGCGCCGACCAGGGTCTTGAGCGCCTTCTGGGGGTCGTTCGGCTCGAAGCGGACCGAGTTCTCGATCTCCATGAGCGCGACCACGTCGGCGTCGAGCGAGGTGATCGCCGAGACGATCTTGGCCTGCTGCTTGGCCAGCGCCGCCGCGTCGGTGGCGCCGCGGGCCTCGCCACCGAAGTGGACGAAGTAGTTCAGGACGTTGAAGCTGGCGACCTTGAGGTCGCCGCCGACGGCGGCCGGGGCGCTGGTCCGCGGGTTCGTGTCCTTGAACGTGGTGCGCGACGCCGCCGATGTGTCCGCGTCGACCGGGGTGGTCGGCTGGAGGCGCCAGTCGTTGAGGCTGTAGCCGAGCACGGCCGGCCCGAACTTCTCGACGGTGTCGCCGACCCGGACCGGGTCGTTCTTGGCGAGGTACGGCGGCGCGAGGCCGGCGCTCGACAGGTTGGTGCTCTTGCCGTCGTCGAGCAGGATCCGGGCGGCCTTGTTGCCGGCCTTCACCTTGGCGGCGGCGTCGGTGCCGGGCCGGGCCACGTCGGTCGGCACGCGGGCCGCCTCGTCGCCGGCGGCCAGGACGACCTCGCCGTACCGGTTGGTGTTGTAGACGTCGGAGACGGTGAAGGCGCCGACCGGGGCGACCAGCATGCCCTCGACCGACTCGCGGGCCGCGTCGTCCAGCGGGAGGCTCAGCGCGACCGGGGCCGGCAGCGGCGCGTTGCTCGCGCAGACCTGCACGTCGGCCTTGGCCGCGGTGGTGATCTCGGTGAGCCCGTTGAACTCGCTGACCGTGCCGGTGACCCGCACCAGGTCGCCGACGGCGACGGACGGGTGGACCGCGGTGTTGGTCGTGAAGTAGGCGAAGATCGCGTCCGAGGCGGTGCCCGCCTTGACCGCGCGGTCGCCGCCGCTGCCGGCCGTCTGGACGTAGACGCCGTTGTAGCCGCCGGTGCGGTGGTCGGCGGTGACGACACCCTCGACGGTGACCTTGGTGCCGGCCAGCTCGGAGGCCGTGCCGGTGCCCTGCACCTCGGCGATCTTGTTGGTGACCGCTGTGGTGCAGCCGGGCTGCGGCTCCTCCGGCTCCTGCGGCGTGGTCCCGTTCACGGTGCCGAACGAGCTGGTGGCCGGCCCCTGCCACGTGCCGTCGATCTTCTGCAGCGACTGGCCGACCGGGGTCGACGTGGTCTCGGCGACGCCGAGGTCGACGCTGGTCTGGCCGGCGGCCGGGCCGCCGGCCGCGGTCATCGTGCCCTCGTACGAGAGGAACTCGGCGACCGATCCGTCCGGCTTGACCAGGGCGACGCCGTCGGGGGCGCCGTTCTGGAGGCCGTCGGTGGGGTAGTTCTGGACGACCACGCCGGCCGCCGGGACGGCGCCGCTGAGCGTGGCGGTGTTGTAGACGGCGTTGTTGGCGCCGTTGTAGAGGGCGAGCTGCCAGCCGCTCAGGTCGAATCCGGCCGGAGCCTGGATCTCGATGGCCTCGCCGCTGTCGGTGCCGGCGTTGTCATAGTGGATCTCACTGATGTACGGCGTCACGTCGGCCGCGACGGCCGGTCCGGCCATCGTCAGGCCGAGCGCGGTGACGAGGCCGGTGGCGGCCACGCCGTGTCTATATCGACGCATAGAGATATGTCCTCCGATGGACGTTGATCCGTCGGAGATTATGGATCTCGAATGACGTTCAATTCTCTTTCAGGTAACGAATAGGCATTCCCGCAGGTAAAAGCATGGCCCCGCCTCGCCATGCGACGAAACGGGGCCTCGCTCTTCTTAACGATCCTTAATGGATCAGAACGGGCGGTTCGACAGCTCCCTCGCCGCTCTCGTTCTTCGCGATCCGCTTCTTCGGGAGGAAGGCGATCGGGATCAGCGTGGCCACGGTGAGAAGGAAGCCGACCCAGAACGTGGTGGCGAACGAGTCGGCCGCCCACTGCAGGCCCCGCTGAAGGATTTCCGGCGGCAGCGGGATCTTGGCGCCCTGCTGCACGGCGATGGCCGCACCGGCCTCGGTGATCGGCTCGCCGTTGTTCGGGTTGGTCAGGCCGGGGATCTCGGCCGAGCCGTTGAGCTGGCTGGTCAGGATCACCGACATGATCGCGGTACCGATCGAGCCGCCGATCTGCTGAAGGATGTTCACCAGCGTGGACCCGCGGGCCACCTCGGAGTGCGACAGCGTCCGCAGCGCCGACGTCATGATCGGCATCATGGTGCCGCCCATGCCGAGGCCCATCACGAACAGCGAGCCGCACAGCAGCACGTACGACGTGTCGGTGCCGACCTGGGTGAAGGTGAAGAAGCCGGCGGCGATCAGGGCCATCGCGAACGGGACAGTACGGCCCACCGGCACCTTGTCGGCCAGCATGCCGGCGATCGGCATGGTCAGCATCGCGCCCAGGCCCTGCGGCGCCATCAGCAGACCGGCGTTCAGCGTCGACTCACCGCGGACCTGCAGGAAGTAGCTCGGGAAGAGCAGACCGGCGCCCATGAACGCGATGACGAAGACGAACAGCGAGATGGTCGCGATCGTCAGGCTGCGGTTGCGGAACAGCCGCAGGTCGAGCAGCGGGTGGCGCGGCTTGAACGAGTAGAGGACGAAGCTGATCACCAGGAGCGCGCCGACGAGCATGGGCACCCACACCTTGGCGGCCGTGACGGTTCCGGTCTCCGGGAGCGACGAGACGCCGTACAGGAAAAGTGCCAGACCCGGCGACAGCATGAGCATGCCGACGAAGTCGAAGGACTCCGACGGGTGCGGCTCGTCCTTGGGCAGCACGACGAACGCGTAGACCAGCGCGATCGCGCCGATCGGGATGTTGATCAGGAAGACCCAGTGCCAGCTGGCCACGTCGATCAGCCAGCCGCCGAGGATCGGGCCGCCGATCGGGCCGAGCAGCATCGGAACGCCGAGCACGGCCATGAGCCGCCCGATCCGGTCCGGACCGGCCGCCCGCGTCATGATCGTCATGCCGATCGGCATGAGCATGCCGCCGCCGAGACCCTGCAGCACGCGGTAGCCGACCAGCTGCTCGATCGACCCGGCGGTCGCGCAGAGCGCCGAGCCGAGCGTGAACAGCAGCAGCGCCATCATGTAGAGCCGCTTGGTGCCGAACCGGTCGGCGGCCCAGCCGCTGAGCGGGATCACGGTGGCCAGGGCCAGCGTGTACCCCGTCATGGTCCACGCGACCTCGGCGTACGTCGCGTCGAACTCGGTCTGGAAGGTGGGCAGGGCGACGCTGACCACGGTGATGTCGAGAATCGACATGATCGCGCCGAGGACCACGACCCCGGCGATCTTCAACACATGAGCGTCAAGCTTGTTGGGTGGCGCGGCGGCTTGCTCTGTCACGGAAAACTCCAGGGTTGGCTTCCGGCATCAACGCGCTCGCAGGTCAGAAGGGCCGCGCGCGCTCAGCAGACGGCGATAGTTGCATTACACACCGATCAGCCGCATCAGGTTTTCAGCTTGTCAGTCTTCTGCCAGTCACCTGCGCGGGTGGCTGAGGAGCAGCGAAAACATCCCAGCTCAACGCATTGATCAACCTGAGAGCCGTGTCGAACGTCACTATCGGTGAGCCGCGGTCCCGGCGCCGGAAGAACCACCGGCGCAGGGTCTCTGGCGCGGGCCCTGGGCTGAGCCACGGGAACGATCGGGCGACCGTTCCCGCCGCTTCCGCCGAGTCAGATCAGCACTTCTGCCAGGCGACGTGGTACGTGGTCTCGATGTTGCCGTCGGTCGAGTCCATGGTCAGGAAACTGGTCGCCTTGGGGCTGGACCAGCCTCGATTGACCCGCAGCTCGGTGTTGATGTTCAGGTAGCGCTCCTCGCCGCACGGCAGGAACGACAGCGACTGGATGCCCACGCTGTCGCTGCGGACCCAGTCACCGTCGGCCGGCCCGGTGAAGTCGTGTTTGATGCGAGTGGACTGTCGCTCGCCCTGGAAGTAATAGTTCGCGCTCTCCGAACCGGTGGCGCCCTTCTCCAGGTGGACGTATCCGCGGTAGTCGGCGCTGGCGATGGCGTACGTGTACCCCTGTGGCACATGCACATCGAGGGCCAGCTGACAGTTCTTGCGGAAATCGGTGGGCTTGGTGTCCGGGCCCACCTGCGCGGTGAATTCGCTGTACGTGACGGTGAACGCTTTGCTGTCCGGCGACACCGTCACCTCGGCGCTGCCGAGGGGGCAGCCGGAGCCGTTGGCGGCCGCCACGTCGATGACCATGTCGTCGGCCGGGCCCGGCGCGGGCGCGGCGTGGGCGGGGGCGCCGGTCGCCACGAGCGAGGCGAGCAGGGTGGCTCCGGTGGTGAGTGCCTTCAGCATGCTGATCCTTCCCGAGTTTGCAGTGTTCCTTTTGCACGTTTGTGCAGGTGGAGGAGCAGCGAGGTGAAACAGCCACTTTCCGGCCGACCGGCCGAGGAGGTGGCCGCCCGTTCGGTTGACCCCGAAATGATCACCTCTCCACCACGGTGTGAATCCGCGTCGGCCGAACGGCCCCCGGGCGATCGGCTGACCAGTCTTGACCTGCGCGTTTGCGCTCCGCAGGTCGTCGCGCTTGACAGGCTCTTCGTAGCGACAGATGTCGCAAAGCTCACATAACGGCTGTCGCGCGGGTCTCTCCGAAGTGCACCGCCGACACGACGAACTCCCACGGGGAAAGGACCACCATGCTGAAGGCACTCACCACCGGAGCCCTCCTGTTCGCCTCTCTGACCGCGAGCGCGGCGGCGGCTCAGGCCGCACCGGCGCCGATCCCGAGCGACGACATGGTCATCGACGTAGCGGCCGCGAACGGCTCCGGTTGCCCCTGGGGCAGCGCCGACGTGACCGTCTCGCCCGACAACAAGGCGTTCACCGTCACGTACAGCCAATTCACCGCACAGACCGGCGCCGGCACCAAACCGACCGACTTCCGCAAGAACTGCCAGCTGGCCTTGAACGTGCACGTTCCGCAGGGCTACACGTACGCCATCGCCGGGGCCGACTACCGCGGTTTCGCCCACCTGGAGAAGGGCGCCTCGGGTACGCAGAGCGCGAACTACTACTTCCAGGGCGAACGACAGTCCACGCGCATCCGCCACAACTTCACCGGGCCGGCCGACGGTGACTGGGTCCGCAGCGACAGCGTCGGTATCCAGTCGTTGTCGTTCCTGCGGTGCGGTGACCAGCGCTACCTCAACGTCAACACCGAGCTGCGGGTGAGCCGGGGCTGGTCCAGCCCCAAGACGACCAGTTTCCTGACCATGGACTCGACCGACGGCAACATCGAGACCGTCTACCGCGTCGCCTGGAAGAAGTGCTGATCGACTCGTACGCCCGGTCGGTCGCCCTCCGCGCCGGCCGGGCTCCCCGGCCCGTCAGCCCTTGATGCAGCAGCCCTTGCAGACTTTCGGCTTGGGCAGGGTGAAGGCCAGGCAGCAGGTCTTGCGCTGAACCTCGAGCTCGCCGCCGGGGCCGGGAACCAGGTCGATCAGGCCGTCGACGCCCAGCGCGCGGTGCAGCCGCGCGATGTTGTCGGCGGACGGGCCCGGGATGACGTCGGCCGAGCGGAGGATGCCCTGGGCGACGCCGGAGCTCAGCGAGCCGAGCAGGGTGCGCTTGCCGAGGCGGACCCGGCCGTGGATGGCGTCCAGCAGCGGGGTCAGGTGGCTGTCGAGCAGCGAGGCCCGCAGCTCGGCCAGCAGGGCTTCCTCGTCCGCCACGACGTGGACGCCGGGGAGGCCGGCGATGGCGATCGGGTCGCCCGGCAGGACCGCGACGGGCGTGTCGGCGCGCAGGCCGAGGGTCACCAGCGGGCGTGCGTCGTTGAAGTGCACGAGGACGTTGTCGCCGGTGAGCAGCGGAACGCGGCGGGCGGAAGCCCAGCCGAGCACGGCCGGCAGCGCCAGCCAGTACGTGTACGCCTTCCAGGCCAGGGCCGCGGCGGCGTGCGGCTGGGCGTTCCAGCGGCGGCGGGCCGAGTCGAGGAGGGTGTCGAGATTTTCGGTGGCGAGAGTGGCGGCGGGAGTCCAGCCGGCCGGGTCGGTGACGACCAGATCGGGGGCGAGGCCGGGGATCTCGGTGCTCGTGCCGAACATGGCACGAAGGGTCGCGGTGACCGGAGCGAGGGGCCGGGGGACGGTGACGGAGCGTGTCACTCGGTGCAGGGCCGTCGTCACTGTGCGCTGCCCGCCGGCGGCGACGAGAGAGGAGCTGTCACCGCATTCACCTCGCTAAATCGAGTGGGCACCCCAGGGTCGAAACGACCCCGTCATGACGACCCACCGTACACCTCTAAGGGTAGCCTAACCAAGCCGAACTTTCGGACTAATACCCACAGCAAGGGTGGCCTAACGTTCGGCACCCATGTTGCCGGATTCGTCAAGATATCTGTCGGCAACGCGCTAGTAGCGCGATGCGGACACGCGCGGCGGCGACACTGAAATTCTCGTCGCGAAGGGGACATCGATGATGACCACCTCGCCCGTCGAGCGGGCCGCTGACCAATTCGTTACGGCGTTGGCGCACTGGCGGGTCGAGCGCGGGATGAGCAAGAAGCAACTCGCCGCGCGCATGGGGTTCGACCCCTCGTACGTGAGCCACGTGGAGGGGCGCCGACATAAGCCCACCGAGGACTTCGCCCGGCGTGCCGAGGCGGTCCTCGGTGCGGGCGGCGCCATCTGGGAACGCTTCCAGGAGTACGACCAGCTGCGCCACGCGCGCAGCACGGCGCTCCACCGCGATCCGCCCGTGCCCGTGCAGTGGCTCCCGCCCGGCACCGGCCTGATCGTGGAGCGCGAGGTCGCCGAGCTCACGTACGTGGACGGCACCTACCGCTGCCGCGTGCGCCGCGCGCTCTACAACGCGGGCTCCGAGCCGGTCACGCGGTACCTGGTGAAGATCGCCGTGGACCGCTATCCCAACGACCCCACCGGCTCCAACCGGCACCACCGCGAGCACCCGCTCTCGTTCGACGAGATGGCCCTGGTGGCCTGCGCCGGCGAGGGCGACGCGATCGAGCCGATGCAGTGGCGGGTCAAGCTCGACCGGGACGCGTCCAAGGAGGTCTGGCTGCTGTTCGCCAACGAGCGCGGCCAGTTCGCCCTCTACCCGGGCGAGCGCACCACGATCGAGTACGCGTACACGGTCGGCGTCGAGAAGTGGGGTCAGTGGTTCCAGCGGGCGGTTCGGCTGCCCACCCGGCGGCTGACCGTGCGGCTCGACTTCCCGGTGGCGTTCGACCCCCAGGTGTGGGGCGTCGAGACGTCGCTGGCGGCCGAGGTGCCGGTGCGGACCCCGATGGAACGGCACGACGAGGGCGAGCGGGCGGTCTTCGAGTGGTCGACCGACGCGCCACAGCTCAACGCCCGCTACCGGCTGGAGTGGCGGTTCCGGGGCGCGAACGCGCCGTCATACCCGGCCGTGGCCCCGGGCAACACCGGCAACGGCCACCGCCCGGCCCGCGACATCGGCATCGTGCAGCGCGGGTCGGAGCTGCTGCGGCAGCGGGCCCGGCACTTCCAGCTGCCCCGCGAGGAGGTCGAGGCGCACGAGACGGTCGACGCGCTGCTGAGCGCGCTGACCCGGCTCGAGCAGGTGCACGACTTCTCCAAGGGGGTCGGGCTGTCGGCGCCGCAGATCGGGCGTTCGGTGGCGGTCGCTGTCGTACGCCCGGGCGACGGCACGCCGGAACCGGTGGTGCTGATCAATCCGCGGGTGGTCGGCGAGACGACGGAACGCGACGAGCAGTACGAGGGATGTCTCTCGTTCTTCGACTACCGCGGGCTGGTCAAGCGGCCGCTGCGGATCGACGTCGAGCACGCCCGCTACGACGGCACCCGGGTGATCACCACGTTCGAGCGGGCGATGGCCCGGCTCGTAGCCCACGAGATCGACCACCTGGAGGGCCGGCTCTACGTCGACCGGATGAACGCCGAGTCCAACCTGGTGCCCGACTATCAGCGGCCATGGGCCTACTAGGCCATCTCCGAGAAGCTGTCGTACTTGATGCGGATCGAGGGGACCTGCTGCTCGGCCAGGGTCTTGAGGGTGGCCTTGACCATCGGGCCCGAGCCGGAGACGAAGAAGTCGTGCTCGTTCCACGGTCCGTACCGGGCCACGACGTCGGAGATCTGGCCCTGCTCGCCGGGGAAGGTCGGGTCGTCGCTGCACGCGGTCACCACCGAGAGCCAGGGATAGCGGGCGGCGAGCCGGTTGAGGTCGGGCAGGTCGTAGAGGTCCTCGCGGTTGCGCGCCCCGAAGAAGACGTGCACCCAGCGGGTCCGGTTGTATCGGGTCAGCTCCTCGAGCAGTGACTTGATCGGGGCGAGCCCGGTGCCGCCGGCGATGAAGACGGTGTCGCGGGTCGAGCGGCGGTCCAGGGTCATCGAGCCCATCGGCGCGGCCAGCCGGATCATGTCGCCGACCTCCAGCCGCCGGACGAGCGCGCTGGAGACCCAGCCGGCGCCCACGGCCCGTACGTGGAACTCGATCGTGTTGTCCCGGCGGGGCGCGTTCGCCACGGAGTAGGTGCGCCACAGCCGGGGCTGTATTCGGGGGCATTCGACACTGACGTACTGGCCGGCCCGGAACTCCAGCGGCTGCAGGGGCTGGACCGTGAAGACGGCGATGTCCTGCGCCCGGCGCTCGTGCGCCACCACCTCGGCGTACCAGTAAGGGGGGTTGGTGTCGGCCTCGGCGCCGCTGAGCATCTTCGAGGCGATGACCGCGTACGCGTCCGCCCACGCCTGGTCGTACTCGACGCTCCAGCTCTCACCGGCGTACTGCCGCATCGCCTCGATCAAAGCCCCGCCCACCACCTCGTAGTGCTCCGGTTCCACGTGGAACTTGCGGTGATCGCGGCCCAGGCCGCGCAGGTACGAATCGAACTTCTCCGGATCCTCGAGCGTCTGCACCGCGGTGACGATCGCGTTGAGAAGCCGGGAGCGCTGCATGTCCATGTGGACCGGAAAGAGATCCCTCAGCTCCGGGTGCGACAGGAACATCCGCGCGTAGAAGTAACCGGCGACCTTTTCCTGATGCTCCTCGATGAGGCTCCAGCTCTCCTTGAGCATTCGTCCGAGGTCTCCCATGGATTCAGGGTGGTCACAACAGTCGGATAGGCGACGCACGGAACGTGCGACTCATCTCCATTCACGCCGTGACCCTTGACCCGATAAGTCCGTTTAGGTGGTGCCTGGGACCATCGAACGAGTGAGTAGTTTTATCGCGTGACCCTTGATCAGCGGGCCGGCCGCAAGCTCCTGACCGGCGAGATCATCATCGTTCTGCTGCTGTCGCTGGGCCAGAGCGCGGTGTACGCCGTGGTGTCGCTCATCGCGAAGCTGACCGCCGGCAAGCCGCTGTCGTCCCAGGCGGCCGTGCTGAACGCGTCACAGTCGGCCCGGCCCTACCTCGACCTGACGTACCAGCTGCTGGGGATCTTCTTCGACCTGATTCCGGTCGCGCTGGCGCTGTATCTCCTGCTTCGGGACCATATTGCCGTACGCCGGACGCTCGGCCTGGGCTTCGACCGGCCGGCCTTCGACACCGGCTGGGGTTTCGGGCTGGCCGCCCTGATCGGCATCCCCGGCCTCGGCCTGGTCTACGTGGCCTCGGCGCTCGGCCTGAACGCGCAGATCGTGCCGGCCGCGCTGCAGCCCGTGTGGTGGGCCGTGCCGGTGCTGATCCTGTCGGCCGCCCAGAACGCCATCCTCGAAGAGGTCATCGTCGTCGGCTACCTGATGACCCGGCTCCGGCAGCTCCAGTTCTCCACGGTCTGGATCGTGGTCTGCTCGGCGGTGCTCCGCGGCTCGTACCACCTGTATCAGGGTTTCGGCGCCTTCGTCGGCAACGCGGTCATGGGCGTGATCTTCGCGTTGTTCTTCCTGCGCTTCAAACGGGTGATGCCGCTGATCGTCGCCCACACCCTGCTGGACGTGGTCGCGTTCGTCGGCTACACCCTGCTCCCCGACTCCTGGCTCAACTGGATCTAGCCGACTTGAAGTACTTGGCGGCCCGCGCCGCCGTCGCCTGAGCCGAAGAGGTGGTGGCCAGGAACGCGGCCAGCAGACTCGTACCCGGAAAGCGGCGATTCACGACCTTCACGGCCGCCCAGGCCGCCGTCTGAGCCGTGAGCATTCGCGCCAGACGCCAGAGCGGTTCTTTCGAGTCGTACGCGGGCCGGCGCGCCTCGGCCAGCGCGTCAACCGCCTCGGCCCGCGAGGCGTGCACCCGCCCGATCACGAGCAGATCAACCGCCCGCTCCTCATCCGTCGGATCCAGCCCGTGCGCCGCCGCGATGTGCAACGCCAGCTCGGCGTCGGTGAGCGCGGCCGCCCCGAGCAGAGCCACCGGCGCGTACGACCCGGCGACAGCCCCCAGAATCCCGGTCACACTGCCCCACCGCGTGAACTGCCGCGTAGCCAGCCGAACGAGAGCGTCGGTCCCCGCCGCCGGATAGGCCTCCCGGGTGCGCGCGGCCCACTCCTTCGCCCGGGGCCCCAGCGTCTGAACGGCCGCAATGGCCAGAAGTTCCGGCGCCCGAGCCGGATCGGCGATAAGCCCCGCCCACGGATCGGTCCGCTCAACCTTCGCCTGCCGTACGGGGTAAGCCACCTCACTACCCGCCACGACGGCCGCACCCTCAATCGGCGAAGCCACCACGGCCGGCTCCCGCGCCGGCGTTTCAGCCTCACTCCGCGGGACCGCGGTCTCGGCCTCAGTCCCGCCCGGAACAGGGCTGGCCGGCTCCTTCCACACGGTGGCTGCCGGCGCCTCCCGCCCAAACTCGGCAACCGACACAGTCGGCTCCTGCGGAATCAGCTCCTCCTGCACATGCTGACCCGACGCAGCCTTCCCCCGGTTGCGCACACCACCACCAGTCGCCGCCGTCTTCGCAGCCCGGCTCCGACGCGCTCGCGGCGGCCCAGCCTTCGAACCCACCGCGTCCACCGCCCCCGGCCCATCGGCCGAACCCGCTGCTTCCACCTTCTCAGCCGAGCCCACTCCCGCCGCCTGCGCATCCCCGGCTTCTACAGCTCGCGCATCCCCGGCTTCCTCAGCCTTGGAATCCTTGGCTTCCCCTGCTGCCGGCTCCTGTACCCGCACCCCGGCGCCCGCAGCCTTGAGCTCCTCCGCCGGAGCCTCGTCCACCACCGTGGGCGTCTCCGCTGAAACCGCGCCCGCCTCGGGCTTCTCCGCTGAAACGGCGCCCGCCTCGGGCTTCTCCGCTGAAGCCGCGCCCGCCGTCGCCGCCAAGGCCCCACTCGCCTCGGCCGCATTCGCGGTCCTATCGTTCGAGATCGGCGCCGCCTGCGACCGGCCAGGCGCCTGACGCGGCTTGCGTGGTGTGGCCTTGCGCACGGTCTGCTGGCCCTCGGCCGCAGGCTCATCGCGCGGAGCAGTCACGCGCTTACCCCTCGTACGAGAAGCGCCCTTAGCCGGCGGCCGACCCGCCCCCTCAGCCGGCGCAGACCCCCCAGACGGGTGATCTTCGGCACTGGGAGGCTGGAAGGTAACCGGCGGCGCCGCCTTGGCCGCCTTACGAGGAGCCCGAGCCACAGGCTTCTCCGGCGCCCCCGGTTCCCCGGTCGCACTGAACGAGGGCCGCGGGCTACGCGCTCGCGGCGACCGGCGAGGCTCACTGGGCGGGTTCTCCTCCATGCCGTGGGAGCCTAGCCCCAACGAGCACATTTCACCTGTTGACAACCTCTACGACCCACCCGGCGTGGCCCGCTTTGTGCGCCCCCACACCGGTCCGGTATTCTCAGGCGTCGGTAGCCCTACGGCTACCGGGGAGACTTCGCCTAGTCTGGTCTATGGCGCCGCACTGCTAATGCGGTTTGGGTTAACCGCCCATCCCGGGTTCGAATCCCGGAGTCTCCGCGTGTGAGGCCGGTGTGTATGCTGGTCGAGCACCAAGGCAAGCGCCCGTAGCTCAATGGATAGAGCATCTGACTACGGATCAGAAGGTTAGGGGTTCGAGTCCCTTCGGGCGCACAAGATTGAGATGGGTCTGAACTGCGGAAACGCGGGTCAGGCCCATTTTGCTGTCCGGCCTGTGCGGACGATGGGTGGCGTGTGGGTGACACATGGGGGTCGTCACCGTCCGTGACGGTGCGGGTGTTTGCGGGCTCGTGACCTGCGGCGGCGGCTCTTCTGATCAGGCTTATCGGCCGGGGTGGTGTGTTTTTCGACGCGCCCCGCGGGCCGATTCTTCGCCGCCTTCTCCTTAATCCGTTTCCGGGTGTGCCGGGCCGCCGCGAGGACCAACGCGGCAGTCGCGTCCGCGCAACGGCGCTGGGAATCGGGCAGCACGCTGGTGTAGGTGTCTGCGGTGACCACGATGCTGGAATGCCCGAGCAGATCCTGCAGCGTCTTCAAGTCGGCGCCGGCCTCATGCGCGAGGGACGCGGCGCCGTGCCGCAGGTCGTGCAACCGGACCGGGGGCAGCCCGGCCCGCTCGGTGAGTTTCCGGAATCGGGTGGTGGCGTAGTTCGGGTTGATCGGCAGGCCGTCCTTACGGCTGAACACATAGCCGGAGTCGATCCAGATCTTGTCGGCAGCGTGCCGGCGATCGCGGTGGTTGAGCTGCCGACTGCGGTGCGCGCGCAAGATGCTGACGGTGTGCTTATCCAGAGCGACGGCCCGGTGCCCGGCGGCGGTCTTGGGGTCGCCTTCGACGACGGTGTAGCCGGCGGTGGTGCGCTGCCGCTCAACGACCAGTAGCCCGCGGTCGAGGTCGACGGCCGCCCATTTGAGGCCGCAGAGCTCACCGCGGCGCAGACCACGCAGCGCGGCCAGCCACCAGAACGCGAACAACGAATCCTCGACGTTGGCCTCCAAGAAGGTGGCGAGCTGTTTCGCAGTCCACACCGCAACCGCCGGGTGTTCCCCGGTGAGTTCCCACTGCTCGACGCGGCCGTCGGTCCAGACCTGGGCATGTGGGCGCCGGTAGCCGGCGATCTCGATGTGCCGGGCCGGGTTCGATGCGATCAGCTCTTCGCGGACGGCCAGGTTCAACGCGGCACGCAGGGTGGTGCGCAGATGGTTCAGTGCCGACGGTGACTGTGGCAATCCTTTGGCGTTGGTGGTCTGCGCGATCTCGGCGAACACCGCCCGCAGCAGCGGCCCGTCGAGATCACTGAGCCGGTAGTGGCCGAGGCGGGGAATGAGCACCAGCTCGACGTCGCGGGTGTAGGCCAGCCGGGTCGTCAGCCGGATCCGGGTCCGGGTGTCCAGCCAGTGCCGCAGCCACCGTTCCAGGGTCCAGCCGTCACCACAACGCCGTGCGGCGCTGTCGGCCAGGCAGTCCTCACGGGCTTGCCGAGCGGCGTTCTGGGTGCGAAAGCCGCCCCGGCGGATCCGCTCGGAGCGGCCATACAGGTTCGGCGCCGAGCACTGGAAGTACCAGGAACCATGCCCACGCTCAGGCAGTCTGGGGCAGGTCTGCTCCAGCCGCTTGCCCTGCTGGTTGCGGCATCCACA
Organism: Actinoplanes sp. NPDC048796; assembly: GCF_040650035.1. Lineage (NCBI taxonomy): Bacteria > Bacillati > Actinomycetota > Actinomycetes > Micromonosporales > Micromonosporaceae > Actinoplanes > Actinoplanes sp. NPDC048796. Next base: position 616,753 of record NZ_JBEZGO010000003.1, read on the forward strand.
CCGTTTGAAGGTTTTGTTTGTACTGGCCATCGCACTGCCCTCCACGACCGATCCGGTACATCGAGCGTGATGGGCGCGAGCGGAAGTATGACTCCCTCGGCGGAGTGACACTGCAGCTGGCGGCCGCTATGGCGCAGTTTGGTTTCCGTCACGGCTGACTATGCTCAGGCCGCCGTTGGGGCGGGTCGGGCACACCGTTGATGCCGGCCTCGATGCCGGTCTTGCAGTAGACGCGGGACAGGTAGGTGACCACGGGCCGGGCTGAGATCAGCAGTTGGTCGACGATGGCGCGGTTGCTCGGCTCCGGGCCGTAGAAGCGACTTGAGGAAATCGCTGCGAGATTCACCCGACCTTCATCGCACGCGCCCCGCGGTGGTGGGACTGGAGTGCACCAGACGATCTCTGTGATCGTGCTGTGTAGGCGCTGAGACTCCCCTGTCGTTCGCCAGGCCGACGAAAAACTGGCTGATCGGACCGGTCTTCTCCGTCAATCAGACCGGCCACGGCCTGTTCGTCTGTACCGCCGGGCTGCACCTGATCTGCACCCTTTTAAGGGTTATCTCCGGGTGTGGAAGGTCGGGCATGTCTAGTCGCGGATTGCGGTCGGTCAAGGCGTTCACTGGCAACGGTGGTGCGCCATCCCCGCGGTTGTATACGTCGGTTCTGATCAGCGTTCTCGCGCTGGTGGCCACCTTGCTCAGCGCGCCGGCGTACGCGGCGACCGCGCCGACGGTGACCAATCCAGGCAGCCAGTACAGCGGTCTGAACGTCGCGCTGAACAAGACGATGGCCGCGACCGGCGGCACCTCCCCGTACACGTGGTCGGCCACGAACCTGCCCGCCGGCCTGGCCATCAACACCACGACCGGAGTCATCTCCGGCACACCGACCACAGCGGGGGCGTACTCGGCGAAGGTCACCGCCACCGACGCCGCCCGGCTGGCCGGGACGACGTCGTTCACCTGGACCATCGGCACCGCGCCGGTGGTGGTCAACCCGGGCACCCGGGCGAGTATCAGGGGCACGTCGGTGTCGCAGGCGATGTCGGCCAGCGGCGCGAAGACCCCGTACACCTGGTCCGCGACCGCCCTGCCGGCGGGTCTGACGATCAACGCCTCCACCGGGGCGATCTCCGGCGCCCCGACGACGGCCGGTTCGTACAACACCACGATCACCGCCACCGACGCCAACAAGATCCCGGGGTACGCGTCGTTCGTCTGGGACGTCGCCGCGACCGCGGTTGCGGTCACCAACCCTGGCACCCAGCAGGGCACCGTCGGGCAGGCCGCCACCCTGACCTTCGCCGCCGCCGGCGGCACCGCCCCCTATACCTGGGCGGCGACCGGGCTGCCCGCCGGTTTGACTCTCAACACTACGACCGGTGTCGTGTCCGGCACCCCGACCGCGGTGGCCACCTCCGCGGTCAGCCTCACTCTGACCGACAAGGTGAACCGGACCGCGACGGCGTCGTTCAGCTGGGTCACCGCCACCGCACCGAGCATCAAGAACCCCGGCACGCAGACCGCCGCGGTCGGCTCCGGCGTCTCCACGACGATGACCGCGACCGGCGGCACCACCCCTTACACGTGGGCCGCGACCGGTCTGCCGGCTGGGCTGTCGATCAACGCGTCCACCGGTGTCATCTCCGGCACGCCCACAACCACGGGCACGTTCTCGGCCACCGCCACCGCCACCGACTCGGGCAAGCGGGTCGGCACCGTCGCCTTCTCGTGGACGGTCGCGGCCGCGCTAACCGTCGTCGCTCCCGGCAACCGGCAGGTCATCGCCGGGCAAGCCACCACACTGAGCATGACGGCCGCCGGCGGCGCCGCCCCCTACACCTGGACGGCCACCGGCCTGCCCGCCGGGCTGAGCATCAGAGACAGCGGCGTCATCTCCGGTACCGCCCAGCAGGCCGGCAGCGCCACGGTGACCGTCACCGCCAGCGACGCCGGCAACCGCACCGCCAGCGCCTCCTTCACCCTGACCGTGATCGCCGCCCTGGCCGCCACCGAGCTGGGCGAGCAGCACGCGACGACCGACACCGGCACCACGATCACGCTCAAGGCCACCGGCGGCACCGCCGCTTACTCCTGGAGCGTCACCGGCCTGCCCGCTGGGCTCACCGCCGCCACGAACGGCACCATCACCGGCACGCCGCAGAACCCGGGCAGTTCCACGGTGACCGCCGTCGTCACCGACACCAGCGGGCAAAGCAGTACCACCCGCTTCACCCTTCAGGTCACCGGGCCGCTGACCGTCACCAACCCCGGCCCGCAAAACGGCAGCATCGACGACGACACCACCCTCACCCTGGCCGCGGCCGGCGGCACCAGTCCCTACACGTGGCGGGCGATCGGCCTGCCCGACGGGCTGAACCTGGACTCGAGCACCGGCGTCGTCGCCGGCACCCCGACCACCGCCGCCATCTGGTCGGCCACCATCACCGCCACCGACGCCCGAGGAAAAACCGACAGCCTGTCCTTCGACTGGACGATCACCAAGCCGGTCACCGTCGCGCGACCCGAGGTCCAGATCGGCGTCGCAAAGCAGAGCACCACCGTCGCGATGACCGCCACCGGCGGCACCGGCACCTACACCTGGACCGCCAAGAATCTGCCCGCCGGCCTGAGCATCAACGCCACCACCGGCAGCATCACCGGCACGATCACCACCGCCGGCACATTCACCGCCACGGTCACCGCCACGGATGCCGGCGGCCGCACCGGCAGCACCACAGCCACCTGGCGAGTACTCACCGCACCGGTCTCAGGTCCGGTGATGGAAGCCGGCGAGGTATCGACCGTAACCGACGACGGCGCGCTGTACGGGACCAGCGGTATCGCGCTGATCGGCGACTACGCCTACCTCAGCAAGGGCACCCAACTCGTCAAAGTCAACAAAACGTCTGGGGCCATCAGCGTTGTCGCCGGCGTCGCCGACACCAACAACTGCGTCAACGGCGCAACCGGTGACCAGGTCCACTTCGCCTCAAGCATTCATGTTCTCGGCACCGACGGCCGGTTCGTCTACGTCCTGGACTACTGCGGTGTCCGGCGCATCAACCCGGACAACGGCGCCACCGCCATTATCGGCGTTCCCCCCAACTACAACAGCGCAACCCTTGCCGGGCGGTGGCTTTACCTCAGCGCCGGCAACACCATCTGGCGCTACGACCTGACCGCCAGCAACGACTGGGTCTCTGCTGACACCGGGCTAACGCTCTCCAGCCGGACCAGCGCCATCGCCGCCGACGACACCTACGTCTACCAGCCCGACGGCAACGGCAGCCTCTACCGGATCAACCCCACTACCGGCGCCAACACCCTGATCAGCAGAACCCTGATCCGCAACGATGTCTCGGCTTTGACCTCCGTCGGGGACTATCTCTACGCCGCCTTTAAGGCGCCCGCCACACCCGGCACCGGCACGACGATCATCCGGATCGACAAGAACGACGGCAGCACCCGGCTGATCTCGCCCAACGGCATCGGCACCACCGCCCTGGCCGGCGTCACCGGCATCGCCAGCGACGGCACCAAGCTGTACCTCGCTGACAGCGGCCCCGAAGGTAACTGGCTTAAGACGCTGACCCCGGTCACCGCCCCTACTCCGGCTCCGCCGGCGTCGACGCCGGTCATGGAAGCCGGCTCGGTCACCACCGTGACCGACGACGGCGCGCTGTACGGGACGAGCGGTGTCGCCGTGATCGACGACTACGCCTACCTGAACAAAGGCACCCAACTCGTCAAAGTCAACAAACGGTCTGGGGACATCAGCGTTGTCGCGGGTGTCGCCAACACCAGCGACTGTGCCGACGGCGTCACCGGTGATCGGGTTCACTTCGATGCCCGGTACGGCGCTCAAGTACTCGGCTCGGACGGCCGATTCGTCTACGTCTATGACTACTGCGGTGTGCGCCGCGTCAACCCTGACACCGGCGCCACCATCACATTGAATGCAACCCCGGGCGGTTACGGAACCGTGGCCGGACGGTGGCTTTACCTCGCCGCCGGCACCACCATCTGGCGTTACGACCTGACCGCCGGCAATGGCTGGGCCTCCGCCTACACCGGGCTGACGCTGCCCGGCGGAATCAGCGCCATCGCCGCCGACGACACTTACGTCTACCAGCCCGACGGCGCCGGCAGCCTTTACCGGATCAACCCGACCACCGGCGCCCATACCCTGATCAGCAGCACTCTGATCCTTGCCCCTGTCACGGCTTTGACCTCCGTCGGGGACTACCTCTACGCCGCCTATGAGGCGCCCAGCACACCCGACACCGGCATGACGATCATCCGGATCGACAAGAAGGACGGCAGCAGCCGGCTGATCTCGCCCAGCGGCATCGGCACCACTGCCCTGGCCGGCGTCACCGGCATCGCCAGCGACGGCACCAAGCTCTACCTCGCCGACCGCGGCCCGGAAGGCACCTGGCTCAAAGCCCTCACCCCGATCGCCGCCCCCACCCCAGCCCCAGCACCGTCAGGCCCGGTCATGGAAGCCGGCTCGGTCACCACCGTGACCGACGATGGGGCGCTGGAGTGGGCCAGCGGGGTCGCGGTGATTGGCGGCTACGCCTACCTGAACAAAGGCACCCAACTCGTCAAAGTCAATAAGAGCTCCGGTGCAGTAGACGTCGTCACTGGTGTCGATGGCACCGCCGACTGCGCCGACGGCGCCACTGCTGACCGAGTCCACTTAGACCCACGCCGGCACGGCATTCGAGTAATCGGCACCGACGGGCGGTTCGTGTACCTGTTGGACAACTGCGGTGTCCGCCGCATCAACCCCGGTAACGGCGCCACCACCACCCTCCACGGAACCCCCGCCAACACCGGCTTCGGAACCGTAACCGGTCGATGGGTCTACGTCAGCGCCGGCGAAACCATTTGGCGCTACGACCTGCTCTCCGGTACCCGGTTCACCGCCGTGTCCACCGGCATCGCCCCCTACGGCGCGAACGGCGCCATCGCCGCCGACGACACCTACATCTACGCCTTCGACAGCAACGGCTACCTCTACCGGGTCAACCCGAACACCGGCGGCAACACCGTGATCACCAACTCGCTGGTCAAAGACACCTTCTATGCCGTGGTCTCCGCCGGCGACTACCTCTACGCCTCCTACAACACGCAAAGGAGCGGCTGGGCCGCTGCCACCACGATCATCCGAATCAGCAAGAACGACGGGAGCACCGCCTTCATCGCCGGTTCTGACCTGGTAGGACACGTCGACGGGCTCTACGGCAACGCCAGCTTCGAAGGCATCAACGGTCTGGCCTCCGATGGAAAGTTCTTGTTCGCCATGGACGGCCCATGGCTGCGGAAGGTCACCAAGGCGAAGATCCCGGTCGCTGCGGGTGGGCCGAGCCTGCCGGGCGAGACCATCGGCGGCGTCAACATGTCCGAGGTCGCCTATTGCAACTCCTGCTGGGGCGACCCGGTGCAAACCGACACCGGCGCGCTCGTCGAGCCAGCCACTGACCTGAACGTCAATGACCACGGCGGCACGTTCGCGATGTCGCGCAGCTACAGCTCCGAGGCGGCCGGCGCCAAGAGCGTGCTCGGCTACGGCTGGGCCTGGCCGTTCGGCATGAACGTCGTCCAGCCGGCCGCGAATACGGTCACGGTCAACCAGGAGAACGGCAGCACGGCGACGTTCACGCTGCAAGACGACGGCACCTACAAGGCGGCTCCCCGGGTGCTGGCCACCCTCGTCAAGAACAGCGACGGCACCTGGACGTTCACCCGCAAGAAGCAAGTCACCATGGTCTTCAACGCCGACGGGCACATCGTGCGGCAGGTAGGCCGCAACGGCCGCGCGGTGACCTACACCTACAACTCGGACGGGCAGCTCACCGCGGTCACGCTGGCTTCCGGGCGGGCGCTGACGTTCACCTACGACAGCGCCGGCTATCTCGAGACGGCGACGACCCCGTCCGGCGCCCGGGTGCTCTACACCCAGGACACCGCCGGCAACCTCACCTCGGTCACCGACCCCGAAGGAGCCGTCACCCGCTACGGCTACGACAGCGATCACCTGCTGACCACCATGACCAACCAGCGCGGCGCTGTCACCACCAACGTGTACGACGCCGACGGCCGAGTGGTGAAACAGACCCAGCCCCTCGACCAGGTGTGGCAGTTCGCCTACGAGGACGGCGATGCCGTGGGCACTTCCACGGTGACGGTCACCAAGCCGGGCGGCGCCAAGATCCTCGAGCAGTACGTCGACGGGCAGCTGCACTCCCAGACCCAGGCCTACGGCACCGACCAGGCGGCCACCACCACCTGGGAGTACAACTCGACCACCTCCCAGGCAATCCGCATCACCGGCCCGGACGGGCAGGCCGACGAGTACACCTACGACGCTGACGGCAACACGCTGACGCACACCGACCCGCTGCACCGCACCACGACCTGGACATACAACACCGACGGCGACCAGCTCTCCGAGCGGGCGCCAGATGGCAACACGACGCGCTCGACCTACGACGCCGGCGGCAACCTGCTCACCACCACCACGGCCACCGGCAAGGTGACCCGGCTGACCTACAACGCCGACAACACCCTCGCCTCGCGCACCACCGCCCAGGGCCGCAGCACCGCCTACGGTTACGACACCAACGGTGACCTGCTGACCGTGACCGACCCTATGCACCGGGTCATGTCCTACGGCTACGACCCCGACGGCCGCGTACGCACGGTCAAGAACGGCCTGGGTAAGACCGTCAGCACCACCCAGTTCGACAACACCGGCCGGATCACCTCGGTCACCGACGCTCTCAACAACGTCACCGGCTACACCTACTACGCCGACGGCACGCCGTACTCGACCAGCGACCCGCAGACCGGGCTCAAGAGCTACACCGAGTACGACCTCGCCGGCCGGATCATCAAAACCACCGACGCCAACGGCGCCCACACCGGCTACGCCTACAACGCAGCCGGACTGCTCGACACGGTCACCGACCCCAACGGCAACACCGTCGCCTACACCTACGACACGCTCGGCGACAAACTGACCGAGACCACCAGCGCGGGCACCACCACCTACCGCTACGACGCGGCCGGGCGGCTGCTGTCCACCACCAGCCCGGCCGGCAACACCACCACGACCGAATACGACGCGGCCGGCCAGATCACCAAGACGATCGACGCCAAGCAGAAGACCACGACCTACGCCTACGACGCCGCCGGCCGGCTCGCCACCCTCATCGACCCCGCCCAGCGCACCACCGCAACCACCTACACCGCCGACGGACGCCCGGCGACGATCACCAACCCCGACAACTCCACCATCGAGTACGCCTACTACGACGACGGCGGCCTCAAGTCCGTCACCAACCCCGACAAGGGCATCACCAGCTACACCTACAACGACGCCGGCCAGACCGCCTCCCGCACCCAGCCCGGCGCCATCACCACCACCTACGGCTACGACGCCACCGGCCAACCGACCACCACCACGCAAAACGACGGCTCCACCACCACCCGCGTCTACGACGCCGCCGGCCGCGTCAGCGACCTCACCTACAGCGACCCCAACACCGCCGCAGCGCACTACACGTACGACAAGAGCGGCCGCCGGACCAGCATGACCGACGGCACCGGAACCACCAGCTACACCTACGACAACACCGGCCGGCTCACCAGCACCCGCGACGGCGCCGGCAACACCGTCGGATACACCTACGACGCCGGCGGCCGCCTGACGACCCTGACCTACCCCGGCGGGCAAACCGTCACCTACACATACGACGGCGCCAACCGCATGACCTCAGCCCAAGACTGGGCCGGCAACCTCACCACGTTCGGCTGGACCAAGGACAGCGAACAGAACCTCGAGACGACCCCGAACGGCGTAACCAGCAACACCGGCTACGACCCCAACGGCGCCGTCACCAGCATCGACATCGCCAACGACTCCACCCAGGTGGGCCGCTTCACCTACACCTACGACGACGCCGGCCAGCTCACGGCCAGCGACAGCCCCATCGGCTCGCAGACCTACACCTACGACGCGCTCGGCCAGGTCGGCACCATCACCACCGCCACCGGCAGCGGCGCCAGCGGCAGCTACGGCGTCACCGCCAACGGCCTGCTCAAATCCCTGCCCGACGGCACCACCAACACCTACAACGCCGCCCAACAGCTCACCGGCACCACAAAGGCAACCGGCTCCGCGATCAGCTACGGCTACGACAAGCGGGGCAACCGGACCAGCAGCACCACCGCCGGCTCGACGAACACCAGTTACACCTTCGACCAGGCGAACCGGCTCACCGGCACGCAAGACACCAAGTCGAAGATCGGTTACACCTACAACGGCGACGGGCTGCGCACCAGCCGGACCCTCAACGGCAGCACCAGCACCTTCGTCTGGGCGACTAACGGCGGCATGCCGGTACTACTCGACGACGGCGCACACCGCTACCTGTACGGGCCCAATCTCACCCCATACGCCCAGGCCAGCCGCGACGGCACCACCGAATACCTGCACACCGACAACCTTGGCTCCGTCCGCCTCATCACCAACGCCGCTGGTACCACCGTGGGCACCAACACCTACGACACCTACGGCAACCGCACCCAGCACACAGGAACCGCCGACAGCGCCATCGGCTACACCGGCAACTGGACCGACCCCACCACCGGTGTCATCCACCTCCGCGCCCGCGACTACGACCCCACCACCGGCCAATTCCTGTCCATCGACCCCGCCGTCGACACCACCCTGCAGCCCTACGCCTACGCCGAGAACAACCCCCTGCAAAACACCGACCCCACCGGCCAATGCCCGTTCTGCATCAGCGCCGCCATCGGCGCCGTAGCCGGCGGCCTGATCGGCGGTGCCACCTACGCCCTGCAACACCATAACGACGACAACTTCAGCTGGGGCGGCGTTGCCAAGGCAGCCGGCAAGGGCGCCCTCGTCGGCGCCGCAGCCGGCCTGCTAATGCCAGCAGCCGGAACCTTGGTCGCCGGAGCATTCGAACTCACAGGGGCCGCCGCCACCGCAACATCCGTCGCCGTCAACGCCGCCGTCGGAGCCGGCTTCACCTGGGTCGTAAACACCCTCGAATGCCGACCCACCACACCGTTGAACCTACTACTCGGCGCCGCCGCAGGCGGAGCCTCAAGCGGCCTACGCGGCTTCCGAGGTGGGGCTCGGACAAGCTCAGGCGCGGAATCAGCAGCAGCCGGCGCTGCACTCAACAGAGACCTTCGGGCAGCCGAACTCGCCAATCCGGTCATAGAGAGTCTCAGGAAGACCGGAAGCCTGCCTTCGAACTACATTACGAAGGACGAAGCCCTGGCTGCGGGCTGGAAGCCCGGCAAAGCCCTCAATAACAAGGTCCCAGGTGGCCAAATCGGCGGAGACGTATACCGTAATGACGACAACCTTCTCCCGTCGGCACCCGGCCGCATCTGGCATGAGGCAGATATCGGTGTTAACAACATGATGAGCAGGAAGACGCAAGGCAACCGACTACTCTACTCAAACGACGGGCTGGCATATGTTACGCCGGACCACTACGACTCCTTCTATCAAATTCCTAACTGGAAGTAGCCATGTTGGTCGAAATCAAAGGCACCGACATTCAGACGGTCCAGGACCTACACAGAACTCTGGCTCAACAGCTCGACTTCGGCACCGACGGCTGGAACATGGACGCGCTTCGAGACCGTCTAATGTACGATATTGAGCGCCCCATTCATCTAGTCTGGAACGATTCGGAAGTCAGCCGAGCACGCTTGGGTGAACCGACCTTCACTGCCGTTGCGAACATCTTTCGCGAAACACAGGAACAGGACGAGCGCTACGGCTGGGGCGAACGTTTTACCTTCGAAATGAAATAGAGAGTCGGATTGACTCATCCCTGAGGAGAGGCTCCGGCGCGTGCGCGCCGGAGCCTACGAGTCAGATGCTCTCGCCCGCGTCGTGGCAGCGCGGTCGCGTTGGCGGCCCGTGTCTCCTCTGAACTTGGATTTGAACATCGCGCGCAGTCACGCCGTCGTTCGTGCACCGGCCCAGACGGGTAACACGACTGGGCCGGCAACGCGGCGGTCGGCTACTAACTAGTGCCCTGACCAAGAACGTTTGAGGTGTTGGGGTCAAGCTGCGCGGGTGGCGGGTTGGCCCCAGCGTCGTTGGCGTTCGCTGCGGATGCGGGCGCGTTCACGGCGTTGGGCGGCCAGGACGTCGGGGTGGCGGGCGTTGGCGTTGCGCCAGCGCAGATAGTTGTGCAGGTGGCGAGTCATCGCGGGATGGTGCGGGTGGTCCGAGCCGGCGATGACGAAGGTGCGTAGCGGTCCGAACTGGGCCTCGATCGGGTTCGCCCAGGACGCGTAGGTCGGGGTGAAACACAACTCGACTTTGTTGCGGGCCGCCCAGGCCCGGATTTGCTTGCCCTTGTGCGCGGAGAGGTTGTCCAGGATGACGTAGATCGGCGCGCCGTCCGGGCGGGTCCGGCGGATCGACTTGAGCGCGGCCAGGGTGTTCGCGGCGCCCTTGCGCCGCCGGACGACACCCCAGAGCTGATCGTCACCGACTGAGTAGCAGCCGTGGAACTGCCGGACACCGTGCAGCTTGTGATAGTTCGCCGGCAACCTGCGCGGGTGGCCTTTGGGCGCCCAGCCAGCACCGGCCTGCGGGCGGATGACCAGGGGCCCGAACTCGTCGAAAGCGAACACCCGTTGCGGGAACCGGCTGCTCACGTACTCGATCCGGGCGAGCTTCGCCTCGCGGTCGGGATCGTTGGACTCTTTCCACGTCTTGGTCCGCTGGAACGTGATGCCGTGTTTGATCAGTAGCAGTCGCAGCCGTTCCCGCCCGATCAAGATCGGGCGGGCGGCCTGCCAGGTGAGGTAGTCGGCGAGCTTGCGCACGCTCCACCGGGTGAACGGCCGCCCCAGACTTTCGGGGCGGGTGTTGGCCGTCGTGATGACGAACTGTTCGTCGTCAGGACTGATCAGGCGGGGACGGCCACCCGCCCACCGAGGGTCCAGGCTGGCCATCCCCATCTCGTTGAACCGGTGGATGACCTGCCGGATCGTGTCCTCGTCAGCCTGCACGAGCCGGGCGATCGCCGGCACCGTGTTCCCACCGGCCGAAGCGAGCACGACCATCGCCCGCTGTAATCGAATCGGTGAGCCGGTGCCCCGGCGAGTAATGCGCAGCAGCGTCTGACCTTCCTGGTCACTGAGTCGCCGCACCCGTACTGGATCTGCCACCACCACAGCCTGACCGCCACAACGACGCCCAGCCATCAGCTCGCACGGCGTGTCCTCCAACACCGTGAACGTTCTTGGTCAGGGCACTAGCCGCTACGGCAGCGGCGCCGGGCCTACCGACCGGGGTCCGGCACGTGGCCTTCGACCGCCTTTCGCGAACGATGATCCTCCGACCCACGCCGCGAACCAGCAAGACACTCTCCGGCTGACGAAAGCCAACGATGGTGATCCGCCCGGCGATCGCCTGTCACCTCTGCGGTTGTAACAGCGATAGCTGTCGGTCACATCGGTGCGCGAACGCCGCCTTGACCTGCACTATTACGGCCACTCTTACGCAGAGTGATTCACGGGCACGGTGATCGGTGGGTGATCGGATGTCGACGACCGATTCAGCACGGGCGCGGCTAAACCAGCACGGCCGAATCAAGACCCAAGGCGAGGCCGGCGCCTCCGAGAAGCACTCAGCCGGGACCTGCGCAAACTCAGAAGCCCTCTGAAGTGCGGAAACGACTTCGGACCGACCTCGAACAGACCAGTCACGCAGTGTACTCATGACTACTAGTCATTTGACTACGGATCAGAAGGTTAGGGGTTCGAGTCCCTTCGGGCGCACTTCTTGAAAATGCCGTGACCTGCGAAAACGCGGGCCACGGCATTTTTGTTTCCCATTGAATGTCGGCTGGAATCCCGTTATTTGGGACGTGGTGATCCTGTGGCGATCGGTTGTTCCGGATTGGCCTGTCAGTCCTGGTGCTGACCAGGCTTTTGCGTCCGGGCGCGTCCAGAGTCGTGTCGGCGGCCTGTCGGTCGTGCCACATGATCGGCGGCCAGGTAAGGGCGCTTGAGCTGCGGCGTTGCCTGGTGAGCTGGACCATGAGGCGATCGCGCTCGGCGGCGTCGCAAGCGGTCGAAGCGCGTCCGATTCGGAGTTGCCGAATTCATTGAGCGGCACCTTTACTCGGTGCCGGGTGATCCCACGGGTGATCCGCCGTTTCGGACGCGGATTCGCCCTGGATGCCGGCGTCTCGTGGTAGGCCATCAATCGCACTTGATCTATGCCGTGGTCCACGCGATGGTTCGTGCACCAGCCGGGGCTGAGCTGACCGGCTGGCACCGTGGCGGATGGGTCGTAGGCAGGCCTTCGCTGTGGCAGCGCCGCCGGGCTCCTCGTTACGGGGAGTCCGGCGCGTGGCACCGCCCGGGAGTGAGTGTTAGTTGGTCGGGGCGGTGTTGCTGGTTCGGAGTCGATACGTAGACCACTTCGCCGTCCAGGCCGCGAGGTCATGCATCCAGGCTGCGGTTGATCTGGCCGACTTGGACGCCCACTTCTCCGCGTTCTTCGTCGCGAAGTAATCCAGGACCCCTGGATCCGCCGATTGCCATGCGGGGTGGCGTGCCAGCCACTGTTCGGCTTGCTCCGGCGTGTGGCCGGCGCTGATCAGCCACGGCGTGAGCATGGCCAGCTCAACCCACGGTGCTGCCTTGGCTGCCATCGCCCAGTCGACGATCTGCAGGCCATGCGGCGTGACGATCAGGTTGGCCGGGCAAAGGTCGGTGTGAACGAGCGTGTCGCCGTTCATCGTCGAGTGCTCGAACCCGAGCCGCGCCTTCGGGCTGAACAACGGCACATCGGGTGTCGGCGTCTCACCGAGCACCGTCAGTGCCTCACCGAGAAGATCGAGGTCGGGGCTTCCCGGTGACAGATCGGCGTGCGGGCCTTCGCAGTGCTCGTAGCCCACCACCAGCCAGTCGGCAGCCTCGAAATGCCACAGGACCGCAGGCGAGAGAGGCCCGCTGATGGCCTCACTCACCCGCAGCTCGAAGCGCAGTGACCGGACACCGAAATCTGTGCTGGCTGCCTTGACGAACACCCGACCGTTGGTTCCGGTGACGGTTGCGGCTATCTCCGCGTGGTCACCGGTGGTGGCGGGTGTGACGTGAGTTCCGCCGACGCGGTCGGCTATCTCTGTCGTGACGGCCTCGGGCAACGCGGTCCAGTCGATGCGCATCGATCAGGTAGCCCTTTCAGATCCCCGGGTTCGGCGGGCAGCAGGACTTCGCCTCGCCGTCCCAGAACTCGGGGTCGACGTAGTAGCCGGTCGCCTTGAGCGCCTGGTGGGTGTACTCCATCGAGGAGCCGTCAGCCATGCCCTCGGTCAGGATCGGCACGTGGTGCACGAATCCTCCCGCGATCTGCTGGCAGGCGGCTTGGTACGGCTCGGTGTGTTGCAGCGACACGTGCCAGGCCGCGTCGACCGGTTCGGTCGGGACGACGCGGTAAGACCGGCCGTCCGGCAGCAGCCGGCCGAAGTCGGGGTCGTGCTGCGAGTCGGCGTGTGCCTTGAGCATGAGCAGCATCGGTCCGACGGCCCGTCGGGCGTAGGTCTTGGTGACCTCCTGACGGGCGGCGAAGAACTCGGCGAGCTTGTCGAAGGTCGCCGGGTCGACGAGGGCTTGCGGATCCTTGTCGGCTTGGACCGGTAACGCGGTCGTGAGGGTCATGACTCCTCCTTGGGGGTGTATGGATCGCCGGCGCCGGGTGCGCCGGTGAATCCCGGATCAACGGGTCTTCGGGTGCTGGCTGGTGTGGCTTGGTGCGTGGGAGATGTAGTCGACGTTCGGTTCGGCGCGCGCCGCCTGGAGCAGCTCGGCGGCCAGGGCGCTGATGTCGGCGCCGTTCAGCCAGTCCGTGAGCAGATCGCGTGCCTCGGCGACCTGCTCCGCGAAGGCGGCGGAGTCGACGACGCTGGCGGGCGCGATAACGCGGGGTGGAGGTGAGTGCGGCCTCTCAAGTCAGCGCTGTTGTTACGAGGTGTGCAGCGGCTGGGGGATGCTGCCTGAACGGATCAGGGGTTCGACCTGGCTGAAGAGAGTTGTCAGTTGATCCGTGTGGTCGGGATTGAGGAAGCCCTGATCCAGGCCGCAGGCGCGAACGACTCGGCGGAGCTGGTGGACCTGGTCGTCGGTCGCCGCTTCTCGGCATGCATGGTGGGCCAGGGCGTCGCGTGCTGCATATCCGTCTTCGGTGGCGTGTAGCAGTACGCGGGCGATGAGCACTTGTGCTTGGGGTTCGTGGCGGCCGAGCGCGTCGATCAGGCTGAGCCCCAGCCGGGTCCAGAAGACGGCGAGACCTTCCCCTGGTGGCTGTTGGTGGTAGGTGGTGTCGACCTGTTTGTGGTCGACGGCGGTGCAGAGCAGGTCGAGGCAGTTGGTGACGGCGTTTTCCCACGGCTGGCCGGGGGTGGTGTCGTGCAGCAGGGTCGTGGCTTCGGTGGTGCGGCCGGCGAGGATGTGGGCGATGACGGCGATCTGCCGGCCGTCGAGCATCCGTTGACCGATGCCGCGGTGGTGAGCCAGGCGTTCGCGGGCCTCGTCCCATCGGTGGGCGGAGGCGAGGGCGTGGGCGCCGGTGCCGAGCAGGACTTTCCAGGCCCATTCGCGGAGCTCGCGGTGACTTTCCTGGGTATAGGTGAGGTCGGCGGTGGCGATGGTGAGGCCGTCGATGGTGATGGTCGCGCGGTTGGTGACTGCTTGATAGAGGGCTTCCAGCATCTCCCATGCGGTGGTTCCGTCGCCGGCGCGGATGCGCAGGCGTGCCAGGTTCACCACCGGTTCGAGGGCGAAGCGGCCGGGGTGGCGGCCGGTCAGGGCCAGTCGGGCGAGTCGATGGCACCAGCGTCGGGCGAGGTCGTGGTCACCGCAGTCTGAGGCGAGCAGGGCGGCTTGGTTGAAGACGTAGGTGGCGTCGGCGAGGTTGCCCGTGGCGATGGCGGACGCGGCAAGGGCGTGCAAGCTGGTCATACGGTCGGCTAGCGGGATGCAGGCAGGTCGGGGGCGCGCGATCAGGGGGAACCGCTGCGCGGTGGTGGTGTCCATCAGCCGGCCGCCGTTGCGGTGAGCGCGGTGTGGGATCCGAAGGTGATGTCGCGGGCGGTGGCGGCGAGGGCGGCTTGCTCGTGTTCAGGTATGCCGCGCCGGTTCCACATGAAGATCACGTGGTGGGTGAGGACGTCCCGGAGCCCGCGGCGCAGTTGTCCGCTGTCGTGGATGCGCCGCAGCGCGGCGCCGGTGGTGGTGAAGGCGTCGAGCCAGGTTCTTTGCTCGGCGAGCGGGGCTTCGCCAGTGTGGGTGAGGCTGGCCGGATCGACGGTGAGCAACTGCTGGACGGCGTCGCGGAGGGCGTCGAGGTGGGAGGGGTCGGCGAGGTTCCGATGGTCGGCGACGCGGGCCCAGACGTCGCCTTGTTCGTACCAGTCGAGGCCGGCGGCGCGCATCATCGCGGTGCACAGCAAGATCGACAGCTCGCGGGTGCGTCGCGGTTGAGTGGCTGTTCGAGGCAGTAGATGGCGGCTGTCGAGGTGCCAGAGTCGGTGCGCCAAGCGCATAGCGCGCGGGCCGCCGAAGGCGGTGGTCTCCGGTTCATAGATGACCGCGGTCACGTTGGCCAGATGGCCCTGAAGGCGCAGGTCGTCGAGGCGGTCGCGGACCTGGTTGGTGTGGATATCTCGGGGCAGGGTGGGCAGGTAACGCAGCCGCCATTGATGGCCTTTGCGGATGATGAACCATGCGTTGATCAGCTGGTCGGCTTCCGCCTCGGTGAGGATGGGCCAAAGGTGGGTGCCCGCGATCTGCTCGGCGAGGGCCGGGTCGGGGAATTGCAGGCTGGCTTGCTGCCACGGGGACGTGTTCACGGTGACCTCCGGCAATGGGAGTGGGTTAGGCGAGCAGGAGGTACGCGTCCCAGTTGGTGAGGCAGGCGCCGGTGTGGGCCGTGTGCAGGGCGAGTGCTGCTCCGGCGGTGCCGTCCATCAGTTCCGGTGTGTCCGGTGGTGCGACGGCAAGCTGCCGGGCCAAGGCGTCGGCGATTTCGGGGATGGCGGTGGTCAGTTGCGTGGCCAGGTGCGGGTTGGTGCTGGAGGTGGTGGTGCGCCAGGCGGCTTGCAGCAGGCCGGCCTTGCCGTGGCACAGGCCCGGTTCGGGCAGTGGGGCTTGCTGGTGTGGATCGGTTAGGGCGGTCACCATCGCGGCCTCGGCGCGGCGGGATCGGACGGCGTCGTCGAGGGCGAGGCCGGCGAGTTGCTGGGCGCGGGCGGTACCCGCCGTGCCGTAGCACCAGGACGGTCGGTGCGGTGTGGCCGCTACCTGGCCGTCGGTGATGTAGGCGGGCCACCAGGAGGTGCCGGTGACGTCGTCAGTCTGGCGGTGCTGGTCGAACCACGCGCAGAGCCGGGCGAGCGCGTCGAGGATGCCGGGTGGCCGCTGGTCGGCGAGTATGGCCAGGGCTAGCAGTGCGGTGACGGCGCTCATGCCGTGGGCGATGCCGAGGTTGCCGTGCCCGTTCGGGAAGCGGTCGTGTGGGGTGCCGCCGAGGCCCGCGTTGAGCCACCACGGCGGCCGCCCGGCCGTGTCGCTCCGGGCTGCGGTGAGCCGGATCAGGTAGTTGAGGACTTCGTGGGTGATCGGCTGGTCGGGGTGGTGGCGCAGGTGGTAGACGCCGAGCCCTGTCAGGCCGTGGATGAGGTCGAACTCGCGCATGGTCAGCGGCGTTTCGGCGGCGATGCGGGCGTGAGCGGTGGCCAGTCGGTGGCGGGTCAGGATGATGGTCTGCTCGTGGAGAGCCGCTACCGCCCGTTGGTAGCCGCCGAGGCTGGTGGAGGCGTTGTGCAGCAGCATGGCTAGGGCGGGCGCGCCGGCGAACAGGTTGGCGGCGGTGCCGGTGCTGACCGGTCCTGCCGCTGCGGCGCGGATCCAACGGTGGGCGAGAGCTTCGTCGCCGTGCCCGGATACGGCCCGTTCCAGGTGCAGCAGGGCGATGCCGGCGGCGCCGCCGGCCAGCGATTGCGGATGGGTCCGGCCGTCCTCAGAGGTGCCGATGACGGCGGGATCACTCAACTGGTCGGCGATGGCGGCGACGGTGGCACCGAGGTTTGTCCCGGCGGTAACAGTGGTGGTCATGACCGGCTCCCGGCTCGGGCGGCCCAGCTCAGCGCGGCAGCGCGAGCAAGGTGCAGGCAGACGGCTTCCGCGGCCCGGTCGGGGCCGGCGACGCGGGTGTGATGCAGGTGCAGCAGGTCGGGAAGCAGAGTGGCCGCTTCGATGCCGGCACCGTGCAGGGCCTTGCGGTACTCGGTCAGTGCGGCGGCCCGCGACTGCCAGCACGTCAGAACCGCTTTGCCGGACGGGGTCGCGGCCATCGTGGCTCGTACCGGGTTGGCGAGCTGCACGGTCTGGTCGTAGACGGCGCGGGCCGGCGCCGGTCGCTGGGTACGGACATGCTCGGTCAGCCAGTGCCGGGCGTCGTCTGGGCCGTCGAGCAGCACGGTGGCGATGTCGAGCATGCTGGCCGCGGTCATCGCCTGCCGTGCTGGCCCGTCTCGGTGGGCGGTGGCGGTCAGTTGTGCCTGCACTGCGGCGGAGTCGGCGGCGAAGACCTGCTCCGCCGCTGGGTAGGCGTCGAGGCCGCCGAAGCGGCTCACCTCGTGGAAGTCGGTGTCCCACTGTGCTCGGCCGCTCAGCCGCTGCTCGCGTAGCCGCCGCACCCACTGGTGCACACGCGCCGGGTCGACGTTGGTGAGGCGTAACCGCAGGTGAGGGTCGGGATCGTGGTACCGCTGGAACCACCACGGCCCTAAGACATGGTCGACGAGAGTGGGCAGATGCTCGGTGAGGATCCGGTCCTGCTGGTCGAGGCTGGCGTACACCTTCAGGTAGGTGTGGGGGCCACCGGGCAGCACGCCGTGACGGCGAACGTCGACGACCGCCCCGAGGCGCGGCGCCGGCACAGGTCCGGTTGTCGTGGCCAGTGGGATGACGATCTCGTGGGCCCGTTCGCCGATCCAGCCAGCACCGTCGGGTGCTTGGCGTAGCACGGCGACGTGGTGGCGGGTGAGGTAGTCGCGCAGCAGCACTCGGTGGGCGGGCAGTCGCAGGTCGATGACCAGGCATTGGTCGCCGCTGCCGACTGACACTGCCGTGGGGCAGCCGGTGGTCTCGCGCCATTGGGAGAGTTCGCGGTCCCACGTGTCGTAGTCGGCCGTGGCTGTGGGCAGGTCGTCCTCGGTCAACCGCCAGCGAGCTGCGCTGAGCACCGTACGGCCGTAGCGCACCGCGGGCAGGAACGGCAGGTCGTGGGCTGCCGGGCCCCACTCGAACGGATGGCAGGGGGTGGACAGGGCGGTCGATGCCTCCGCCAGGAACCGCACGACGGGCAGCATCTGCCGGTCCGGAGCCGCCGCGGTCATCGGCACAGGCTGTACCGGCCGCCGCTGCGACAGGCTGATCAGGTAGAGCCGGGTCGGGTCGGCGGTGACGGCGATGTCGTCCAGCGGAATCCGTCGCGGATCGTCGCCGGTGTGGCACTCGGCAACGGGGATCAGGAACGGCAGGACGTGCGGTGCGCGGGCCACGTCCATGCTGATCGTGTAGCGGGTGGGCGCCGCGAGTTGCGCGATCAGTGCTCCGTCGACGATCGGCGGCGTGCCAGCGGCGTACGCGGCTGCCATCCGGATCTGGTCGGCGGGATCCAGCAGGTCCATGACGCGTCCGGTGCTGGTGCCCGCGTTGCGGGAGACCCGTACCACCGACAGCGTGAACCGGCCTGCCCGGATGTCTCGTAGATCGTGCGCGTGGACACGCACCGTCAGTTCGGTGGTGTTCTGCACCGTCTCCGGCCGCTCGGGAGCCAAGGCGTCCAACTGCCGGTCGTCCAGGACGATCTCGCGTTGCCGGGTCAGGGCGGCACGTTGTGCCAGCGCGATCAGCGCACGGTCCCGGTCGGTTACGACCGGTGCAGGTGCCGGCTCGGCGCCCTCGAAGCCGGCCGGGTAGCCGAGTCCGAGAACCGGGTCGACGGCGTCGAGCACCGGAACGAGCGCGTACGGGCCGAAGCGTTCGAGGAACCGGCGGTGCCAGCCTGCCCAACCCGTCGGCGCCGGGACAGCCAGCCGAGTCAGCGCGGCCGCGGCCCGGCACGCTTCGGCAGGCACCTCCGGTGGCACGGTGACGTCGGCGTCCAGGCGCAGGTCGACGCCGACCGCTGGTTCGGCGTCGATCGTCGCGGCCGTCGTGATGATCTCGCGTCGGTGGGCTCC
This sequence comes from Actinoplanes sp. NPDC048796, assembly GCF_040650035.1. Classification (NCBI taxonomy): domain Bacteria; kingdom Bacillati; phylum Actinomycetota; class Actinomycetes; order Micromonosporales; family Micromonosporaceae; genus Actinoplanes; species Actinoplanes sp. NPDC048796. Next base: position 636,086 of record NZ_JBEZGO010000003.1, read on the forward strand.
GGCCTCGACCTCGTTGGCGGCGGTGTCGTGCCGGTGCTTCTGTTCGGCGAGCCGACCCAGTGTCTGCCGGAGACCGTCTGAGTCCATGTGCTGTCCAGGGTTGGGCTTGGCGGCAGGAAGCTGTTGCAGGGCGGTGACCAGGACGGCGAGGGGATCGGTGGTTGTCATCGACGGCCGGAGGCTGGTCACCAGCAGGTGCTGTTGCACCAGTTGGGTGATCAATCGGTCGGCGGCTGCCGGTTCGGCGGCGCACCCGGTGACGACAGCGGCGCACAGATCCGTCCACCGGATCGGCCGGGCCGCGGCGGTCACCGCAGCACGGACGGCGCCGGTGGCGCGAACCCGAACATGTTGCGGTGCTCCGGTAGCGGACGTGCTGGCACGGTGCTCCAGCCACAGTTCACCGCCGTGTTCGACGAGCAGATCGTTGACCCGCAGCCACAGGTGTGGCCGGATCGTCGGGTCGATCTCCAGCCGTGTCAGCACACCGGCGAGCCAGGGCATCCGGATCCGGGCCACCGGCCGATGGGCAGTGCCGACCCGAACGTCCCCGGAAGCGCCGACACGGGCCGCGGCGATGCCGGCGAACAATCCGTACGGGGTGGCGCGGGTCGTCGCCCGTAGCAGGTAGCGCATCACCGCAAGGACCACGCGGCGGGCATCACGGTCCGTCGCCTGCCCAGCCAGTACGGCAGTGACCCGCCGGGCCAGGTCCGGGCTCGCGTGTCGTAAGGCTGCTGCGAATCCGGGGATCTGCCAAGTGTGGCTCAGCCACTGCGGCCACGAACCGGCCGCGTCCGGGCTGGTCAGGTCAGGCCACGTATCGGCCTGGTCCGACGTGCAGACGGCCGCACGGAGCAGCAGCGCGTCGTCCAAACTTCGATACACGGCGTCTCCCAGCCCGGTGGTCGGATAGAGCGGGGCAGGGGTGCCCGGTGGGGGGCCTGTCAGCTGGCCGGGCACCCCCTGAGTGGGGTGAAGCGGTGAGCTGGGTCAGCAGCTCGTGCAGGCGGACTGACAGGTACTGCCGCAGCCGTCGTTGGTCATCTTGATGATGTGGTCGACGGTGTCGCCGGCCTCGATGAACGTGATGTCCAGGTCCTCGATGCCGGTGTCCGCCAGCGGGGTCTCGGCCGCCGGGGCAACGGTGCTGCGCTCCACGGTGGGTGCCGTCATGACAACCTCCTTGAATCAGGGAGTGGTTCTCCCGGCCGGCTGGCCGGAAGCTTCTCTTCTAGGACCAGCTGATCGCGAGCGTTCCGTGACGTTTCGTGGACCGCCAGCCGGTCAGGTCGCTGATGTCGCTGCCGGTCGGGTAGTAGACGATGTTGGCGGCGCCGCGGCGCAAGTGGTCGGTGCCCCAGTCCTGGATCAGGGTGAGCAGCTGTCGGCCGACCGTCTCGGCGTCAGGCCCGTGGGCGCGTACTCCGGCTTCGTATCCGCTGGTGAACGTGTCGTTGGCGCGTTTGATCCGGTAGGCGAAGCTGCCGCCTCGCACGAGAGCAGGAATCCCGTGCCGCACCGCGGGGTCGACCACACCGTCGTCGACGGCCTTCTGCGCGGCGTGCATCATCACCATCCCGGACCCGCCGGTGGTCAGCTGGAACAGGGCGAGCTCGTCGGGCATGGCGAACGCAGTACCGGCCCAGAGTTCGACGGCCGGGGTGTGCAACGCCTCGCGCAACAGCGCCACGTCGAAGTCGTGCTTTTGCTGAGATTCGAGGCGCAGGCCGATGTCCTCGGTGACGCGTACCAGCTCCTCGCTGACCGCTCCGTCACCCTGCATCGGCACGAAAGCGCCGAGACGGTAGCTACTGGCGGTCAGGTTCTGGCCGGTGCGGTCGAACGCGATCAGCCGGGTGATGCCCGCGAACCTGAGCGGAACGACGATCCGGCCGCTGTCGGTGAGTTGCTCCAGCCACGAGCCGGGGATGTCCCAGGCGCCTACCGTCACCACAATCCGGTCGTACGGGGCATGCTCGGCAACGCCATGCTCGGCGTCGGCTTGCACGACGCTGACCCGCTCGTAGCCGGCCCGCGCGAGGCAATCCTTCGCCCGCTGCACCACACCTGGGTCGATGTCGACGGTCGTCACGTGCCCGCCCGGTCCGACGAGTTCTGCGATCAACGCCGCGTTGTAACCCCCGGAGCCGATCTCCAGAACGCTCATGCCCGGCTCGATGCCGGCCATCTCCAGCATGATCGCCTGGATGTGCGGCGCCGACACGACGCTGGACTCGGTGCCGTCGGCAAACAGCACCGCCTCAAGGGTCGCGTCGGTGTCGTACACCCGCGTCAGATCCTTCTCGTGCGGCGCGAACAGGTGACGAGGCACCGCCGACAAAGCGGCCGCCACCGGCTCGGAACTCAGGAGGCCTTGCTCCCGCAGCGAATCCACCATGGCGGTGCGTAGCGCAGCGGGATCGTTCTCGTGGGTAACCGTCATGAGTAACTCCCATTCCTGTTGTGGAGCGATGTACGAAGGCCGTTCGCGTCCTGCCGGCCATGCGGCTAATCCCGGCGCGTTGGTCCAGCTGATGAAACGCTCGTACAGGTCCGGTGGTGGCCCGCTCGCCGCGGCTGCCCAGTCCTCGATCGCCTCGATCAAGTACGAGGCGAGAAGGACCGACAAGCCGTGCGGGAAACTCCGGTACTGGTCGGCGAGTTCGACCTTGGCGAGGGCACACGGCCACGGCTCGCCACACACCCTGCAATCCCACGCAGGTCGTTCACCCTGATGCACCGTACGAGGAATCAGCATGGTCGAGATCGCCCCGCCCGGTACTCCTGCGCCGGGGTGAGCGCACCGGCGTGACCGACCTGGAGCAGCGGCATAGTCGGATCCGCCCATCGCGGCACCCGCGGGGCGTGATCACCGGTAACGGGCAGATCCCGACACTCCTGCCGCTGTCGGTTGGCTTCGATCCGTACCTCCAAGCAAGGCCACGGCAGGCCGCAAAAGCAGCGCGACCGACCCAGGATCCGCCACCACGGCCGCGTTCGTCGCGTATGCATAGTGCCTCCTGATCCACTGGTCGCCGGAGAACATCAGGGGTCCTTCGGGTGCGGTGCAGGCCGGCGTTGCTGCGCCAGACCGGAACCCCGTAAGCCCTTGAAGCTTCGCCGCCCACGGCCGAACCGTGCTATGCCGCACTGTGCATAGCGCTATGCGTCGCCGGGATAGCCGATATCACGAGTGCCTGGTGATGCCTGCCGTACGCAGCGGCGAGGGGAGGTCTTTGGCTCCCGTGCGGGCATGGTGGTGGAGCCGAGACGAGCGAGCGAGTGGACGGTTCACGGAGAACAGGTCGTCGACGACACCCGTCGTGCGGTGCTGAGCATCGCCGACGTGGAGCTACCTGATGGTGTGCGGTTCGAGCAGTACGTTCTGCGCGTGCCGAGCGCCACCATGGTCGTAGTTCTCGACGGCGAGCAGCGTGTTCTGATGCTGTGGCGCCATCGATTCATCCTGAACCGCTGGGTCTGGGAACTGCCCGGCGGTTACCTCGACCCGGCTGAGGAGCCGGTGACCTGCGCTGCCCGGGAGGTCGAGGAGGAGACGGGCTGGCGTCCCCGCAGTATGGAGAAGCTGATCAGCTTCCAGCCCATGGTCGGCACCATCGACCAGGAGAACGCTATCTACCTTGCTCGAGGCGCGGACTTCACCGGCGCAGCCCCCGACATCAACGAGGCCGAGAGCATCGGCTGGATCCACCTCGACGAAGTCCAGCAGTACATCAACGACGGCATGATCGTCGGCGCTGGCTCCATATCCGGCCTACTGTCAGTGCTCTTGCTGAGAGCGACCGGCAACCTCTAAAAACATGCTCGCCTGCGATGAAAGCCCCGGCAGAAGTTCTGGCTGGCGGGGCCGTAACCAGAGGATGCGCTACACGCCAAGTGCCTGAAGATGATCGGCGAATGACTTGACCAGGCTGTCCAGGACAGCCTCACCCTTGGCCGCTGTGCCCTCCGAAGGGCGACCGATCACACCGTGCTCGGTGTACGCGGCCATGCCGTCGACCAGGAGGAACGGCCGGTCGTCAGCGGCATGATCCAGTGATGACGCACCGTTGCGCACGGCTGCGGGAAGGACCGCGGACAGTATCGACAACTCGAGCTCGCCGGCGTGCATGTCCTCGTGGTCATCGGTGACCAGGCCGGCTGCCTTGCGCGCTGTCCTCCACTCGCCGTGCGACGGAAACAGCGTCATTGACTTGGCGTGAGCCGTGTTCGCCGTCTGGACGACGTTGCTGAGGAAGTAGTTGCCGCCGTGCCCGTTGACGATGGCCAGCTTCCGGATGCCCTGCCTGGACAGCGATTCCACGACATCCCCGATGATCGCCGTTACCGTCGTGTGGGTCAGGCTCACGGTCCCGGGCCACGCAGCATGTTCCTGAGAGCAGGACATCGTTATCGGCGGCAGGACCAGGACGTTGTACACCGCCGCGAGACGGTTCGCGATCGCCACGGGCACGATGGTGTCCGTCGCGAGCGGCAGGTACGGGCCGTGCTGCTCGAAACTACCGATAGGCAGTACCGCGATGGCCGGACGCCGCTCACGAACGTCCGCCGTGGTGGTCAATGGGATCAAGTCCATGGCGTCGATACTGGCATTGCGCCCATGACGCTCGCCCGGTAGCGGGTCAGGAAGGTATCCACAACAGCACTGCCGCGGCTCGGCCGTAGCGCGACCGCCGCCGGCGCCAGGGCCTTCACAATGCGTGTCGATCCTGTGCGGTCGGCGATATCGAGCGCTCGAAGTCCGTCAGCGGCGCTCTGCTCCGGGTGGTCGACCATCCGGCATTCGGCAAGGTAGGCGGTCCACATGCCGACGTCGATGACTTCTGACGGCTGGCCCACGCTCAGGAGCTCCTCGAATCGAGCACGAGCTTCACGGTGTTCGCCGAGCAGATAAAGGCAGCGTGCGCGAGCCGCGTCGATGTAGCGAGCGTCGCAGTGGCGCGCCATTTCATCATCGGGAGCCCGCAACGGCTCGTCCGCCAGGCTTTGAGCTGTTGCGAGGATGGTCAAGCCTTCGTCACTGCCGGCCAGCGCCAGCCCTTCCGACAGCCGGGTCAGGCACAGCGACTTGGTTTTCGGCGGAATAAGATCGTGGTTCTTCAGCGCCCGCCGTGACAGCGATACCGCGGTCATGGCATCGCCGCTGTCGACGGCGTGCTGGCTACGGCGCATGACAACGTACGCCTCGAGGACCGGGTCGCGGGCTTGCTCGGCTCGTCGGTGCGCCCGTTCCAGCCACCCCTCCGATCCGGGGAATCCGCCGTTGGCGCAGATCCAACTCATGAACTCCGACCAGCGGGCGTCCGCCACGGCCACCCCTGCCTCCAGCTCCGGGCGGCGCCGCCAGAGTTCTTCCAGGCTGCGGATCTGTTGGGCGGCGAGCTGGTTGAGCACCGGCCAGCTGATCACAGCGGCCATGCCGGTGAGGTTGTTGAGCTGGGTGAGCCATGCTCCGGCAAGAAGCTCCACCACCTCCGCCTCGGCGGTGGCCCCATGTTCCTGCCGTAGTGCCAGCTCTTCATCTGCTGATGTGCCGGGCGGTGCTGACGTCGCGTTACGTTCAAGACCTGCCGGTACTGCCACTGCCATGACGGCCCTCGCTGCGGAATCATGCCGGTCGTTGTTGGACCACCCATGCGAATCAGGGTCGACGAACCACAGGAGGTGCGCCGGGACGCCAAGCAGCCGCGCCCAGAACCGCAGCAGACCGAGATTCAGCTCCGCAGGGCCCGTCTCGATTCTGCAGATCTGGCTCTGCGACTTCAGCGCCCACGACCCTACGATTTCCTGCGAGATGGGTATTCCATGCGCCGGATGATTCCGGTAGGCCGCAATCAGCCTGCCCATGTGATGGTCCGCAGCCGCCGCCCTGATCGGCGGATGATCCCAGAACTCGGCAGGTACGGACGGAGGCCGCTCGCGGAGCGTCACGAGTCGGCGTGCGCAAATCTGGCAATAGCGCTCTTGATGGTCACGGGCCAACGGCGTGTGGCACCGTCGGCACCGCCGGTGACTTACGGGCATCGTTGGCCCTTTCGTCTGTCCCGCTGACCGTGCGAATCCCGAAAGCGACGGCCGAGCGTATCCATCAGCGTCAGGTCTGAGGCGGTCAAGGTTACGCGGGAGCACCAGTGAATTGGGCTACGTGACACAGCGGATCACGAACAACCTGGACACGGCGGCCGCCCTGCTGCGTTCCTGGCGATTCGCACCCGAACGGCCACGGCTGGCCCAGCCCTCTGGGTCGGCCGTGGGCCGTCGAATCTTCTCTATGCGGCTTCGCGGGGGATCAGGTTAGCGGCGGCGTCGGCGTTGGGCCGGCGTAGGTCGAGGATGACGGAGGTGTAGGTGTCGGAGGTGAGGCCGATGGTGGAGTGGCCGAGGACTTCCTGGATCTCTTTCATGTCGGCGCCGCCGTGGCGCAGGTAGGTGGCGGCGCAGTGCCGCAAATCGTGTAGGCGTACGGGTGGTAGGCCGCTGGCTTTGACGAGGTAGTCGAAGCGTCCGCTGATGGCTTGTGGGTGCCAGGGTTGGCCGTTGGGGCGTACGAAGAACAGCCCGGTGTCCGGCCAGGTGTCGCCGCTGACCTGTTGCCAGCGGTTGCGCATGTCGAGGTAGGCGGTGAGCCCGGCGACGGTGGTCGGGCCGAGGGGGATGATCCGGTCTCCTGCTTCGCTTTTCACTTCGCGGGTGACGGGGGTGTAGCCGACGGAGGTGATCTGCTGGACGACGCTGAGGTACGCCTCGTCCAAGTCGACGTCGAAGTCGCGGAGGCCGATGGCTTCGCCGCGGCGTAGGCCGCGGTGCAGGATCAGCTCGAAAAGTGGGTAGAGCACGGCGTCGTGTTTCTGGGCGTAGTCGAGGAACTGTCCGGCCTGCTCGGGGCGCCACACCATCACCGGGCTGGACCGCCGTCCCGTGGCCTTCCACTGCTCGACCGCCTTGGGCGTCCAGACGCGCGCCTTCGGGCGTGCAACAGGTTCGAGTTCGATACTCAGGGCCGGGTTGTGGGGGATGAGCCGGGAGCGGCGTACGGCGTCGTTGAGGGCCGCCCGCAGCGTGGCGTACAGCCGAACCATGCTGGTGGGGCCCATCGGTCGGACCCCTCGAACCGAGGCACGTACGGCGGGGTCGTCGCTGGCCCGCGCGGTGCGGATCTGGGCGTTGCGCTGGTCGAGGGCGGCGAACATGGCCTGGATGTGGCTGGTCCGCAAGTTCTGCAGCGGGATGTCCCCGAGGTGCGGGATGAGCCGGCGGCGGATGTGGTCGCCGTACGACAGGAGGGTGTTCGGTGACAGGCCGCGTCGTCCGGCGAGCCATTCGGTGAGGTACTGGCCCGTGGTGGTCGGCACGTTGGCGGGGACTCCGGCGTGCACGCGGGCGGAGACGGTGTCGAGGCTGGGTAGGGGGTTGCCGTTCTTGCAGGCCTGGAGCATGTCGCCGATCTGGACGGCGAGGCCGGTGTCGTCGCCGGCGAGGGCGAGCAGCGAGCGGGCGTGGTCGAGTTCGGTGCGGGTGGTGTCCCGGTCGTCGAAGCCGCTGCGGCGTAGCACCCGGCGTGTCTGCCGTGGTGCGGTCGGGAGTTCGAGTTGGTAGCCCCAGGTGCCGTGGGTGGTGCTCCACGAGCCACCGGAGCGTCGCAGTTTCGGGCAGCCGCTGTTGAGTCGTTTCCCGGTGACGGCGTCTTTGCAGCCACATCGTTTGGTGATGGATCCTTCGCTGATCACGGTTCTCCCTGTGTCGCGTGGTCGTGGACGGCGGTCGTTCTGATTGCGCCGTGGTGATCCACGCTCGACTGCGCCGAGGAGGTCAAGTCGCCGCGGGCGGGGAGGCCGAGAGCGGCGAGGATGCCGGCGATCGGGACGCGGTAGCGGCTGCCGGCGCGGATGACCGGCGCCGGAAATTGGTCGGTGCGGGCGAGGTCGTAGGCCAGGGACTGGCCGAGCCCGAAGATCCGGGCGGCGGTGGGTAGGTCGGTGACGGCGCCCAGGGCGCGGATGCGCTCCTCGGTCCACACATCGTCAGGGTGGCCGGGCGCGGTGTTCGGGGTGGCGTTCATGATGAGAGTGCTCCTGTCGCAAGAGACGGGCCGACGCCGGGCGCGTTCTCGCCGCCCGCTGGCCTGGGCGGGATGCGCTGGCACTCTCAAACCGGCATTTGTCAGCTCCGGCGAACACTCTGCGGTCTAACAGGTTCCTGACAGCGCCTGACGAAAGTCTGACAGTGCAGCTCAGCGCCTTGATCGGCTGCGGACGCCGAGACGGACAGCGCAGATGAACATCGACTTGCGGAATGCGCTGTCAGTCGGTTGTGTACAACCGACTGACAGCTCGGCCGGTCCTGCTGAGGCGTCATGGCGAATCCTGTCGGAATACCTGCTGAGTTGCACTGTCAGAGGTTTTTGGCGGCTTGTCAGAAACCTGTTAGACCGCAGAGTGTTCGTCTGAGCTGACAAACCCCGTTTTGAGGATGACGTCGCTGGCACGCGTGGCGCAGAGGCGGCCAGCCGACCGCTGCTTGCTCCGGTATACCGAAGGCCGCACTCTCGGCCCCCGCAGCACACCCCGGGCCGCAAGGACCGACGCCGCCCTTACCCGCGGCCAACGAAGACAGTGGCACCCGCGGCTCTACCGCCATCCATGCCGTGCCCGCCGGTTTTCGCCAGCACCAGGCCCGACCGCGCAGAGGTTCCGGCCGGCTGCCAGCACCTCTCGAAGATCGAGGAGATTTCTGTTGCAGTCCTTTCCACTCGCCACCGACGACGGTTCGGCCGTCCGTGTGGACGTCAGCTCTGCCGTCAGTGTTGACGTCAGTCTTCAACCGGACCCCCGGACCGACCCCACACCCGCCTCACAGCGCAGGTCAGGGCGGCTGCCTCCGCCGGGGACGTGTGCACCGACAGACCCTGCAATCGTCCGGGTCTCCCCGGGGGTACGCCATTGGATGATCCCGTCCTGCGGGTGCAGTCCCAGCTCACCGTCCGCGACCGGATCCTGCTGGGCTGGCTCTACGACCACGGCGTGCTCACCACACCCCAGCTGGCCAGGGCCCTGTTCCCGTCGCTCGACTTCTGCCAGCGCCGGTTACGCACCCTCTACCAACTGCGTCTGACCGCCCGCTTCCGGCCGCAGCGCGCCGACGGCGGCTCGTACCCGTACCACTGGCTCATCGACCAGCTCGGCGCTGAAGTCGTCGCCGCGGCCCGCGACGAACGGCCGCCGCGCCGCGACCACGCACGCCTTGAACGCCGCCGCTGGACCTCCACCCGCACTCTCGACCACCGGCTCGGCGTCAACCAGTTCTTCACCGACCTCGCCGGCCACGCCCGCACCCACCCCGGCGCCGAACTCCAGCAGTGGCTACCAGAAGCCGTCTGCCAACGAGCCGGCACCTTCGTCACCGATGACGACCCGGCGCTGCTTCGCGCGTACGAGCCATCGGTACGCCCAGACGGGTACGGGCTCTGGGTCGAGGACGGCCACGAGTTGCCGTTCTTCCTCGAGTACGACACCGGCACCGAACCACTTGGCGTCCTGACGGCCAAGGTCGTCGGCTACGCGAGGCTCTTCGCCGCTCTCGGCCGGTCCTGGCCGGTCCTGTTCTGGCTGCACTCCGCCGCCCGGCAACGTAACCTCCGGCAGCGCTTCAAAGACCTACCCGACCTGTTGCGCGTCGCCACTGGCACTCGCGAAGACTCGCCTGTCCCGCCTGCCAGGTCTGGACCAGCGTGGGATCGAGCGAGCGCTGCCGACTGTCAGGTCTCTGATCAGGAACGCTCGCCGGGTCAGGGCTCTGGCGCGCTTGGATCGCAGCAGTCCCGACAAACTCCATTTGCGAAAGGCCACCCAAGGTCGCTCCGGCGGCAGCCAGCACGGCGAAGGCCACCGCTATCGGAGCCTGCTGGTCGTGTGGTACCTACTATCCGCACTGCGCCACGAGCACTGGCTGTTGTTGCATCACTACTTAGGGTGCACCATTGAGTGACAAGCGTGGATGGTCAGCGAAGGGTGCGCCGTGCTCTACATGCCCATACTCAAGGGCCGGGAAGGCGAACTCAAAGCCATCGACCACCTGCCAGAAGCGCTGGCGGCGAAGGTGATGCCGATTTTCGAGGTGCCGCCCACGAGCGGGGATCCGATCAAGGACGCCCACAGCTTCGCCGAGAAGGCCCGTGACGTAATACCGCGGGGTATGGCCGCGGCGGTCGACGCTCGTTACCTGGATGACCCGGACGGAGCCTGGCGAGGACCGCTGCAAGCTATCGCCGACGATTTCGCCGACTGGTGTGTCCCCATCCGGCCGGTTCTCCATCTGAACGATTCCGAGCGCCGGTTGGCGGAGGCTCAACAGGCTGCGGAGATGCATGATGGGCAGGTTGTCATCCGGCTCGGCGGTGACATCGCCGATCCTGATGAAGATGAAGCCGAAGCGTCGCTGGCCAAGCTCTGCCGGCGAGCGGGGACGACTATCGAGAAGTCAGCACTCGTTCTTGACTTCTTCGACGTGCGCTCCGAACGCGACATCGGCAGAGTCGAAGCGCTGGCACGGAAGTGCCTGGTCTGGGCCCGGCGCTATCCGTGGGAATCCATCACGGTGGCTTCAGGGGCAATGCCGGAATCGATCGGTGACCTTCCGTACAACATCGCGACCCCCATACCCAGACGCGACCTGGCTCTCTGGAGGCGCCTCCAAGAACCTGACATCGTCTTCGGGGACTACGGCATCGCCCATCCCAAGATGAACGTCAAGGGATGGCCTCCGCCTCCGAACCTTCGGTACACCGACGAGGAAGTGTGGTGGGTGTATCGATGGGCGCGAGACGGCAACGGCCACAAGGGCATGTACGACCTCTGCGCATCGCTGGTGGCGGCAGATCACTGGCCGGCAGAAGGCGCCGCGTACTCCTGGGGTGATGCCGAGATCGCGCAACGAGCTTCCATGGCCGGCGGCCCCGGGAACGCAACAAGCTGGCGAGCCTGGGGCACGGCACACCACCTGGCCCACGTGCTAAAGATGCTCGAAGATTCGCATGGCGAACTCGGAGGCTGACTTCTCCTGCCCTGCCGAACGTCGTCCCGTCAGGTTTGTCACCGCCAAACGTGAGACAGAGCCTCTGGTTACGGCCGCGTTGCTGCGGCTCCGCGGTTATCCATCGCGAGCTCAGCATGAGTCGCCGGCTACTTGACTTCGGCCCCCGGACGCCGACGGGCTACGGATCTCCGGCGTGGTTCGGCGACGACTGCATCAACGACATCGGTCAGTCGAACCTCGGGCACCGTCGCCTGCCAGTGGTCTGTCGGAGACCACAGGGTGGTGTCGAGGACCAGTTCCCAGGTGTCCTCAATAATCCGTTTCAACTGCGGTGGCTTGGGTTCATGCCACTTCCAATCGGTGAACTTTCTGATTGCTTCGAAGGTCTGGTCCACCTCCGTATCGGTAGTGCTGGGCGTGTGCACCGGGATGTCGTTGAGAACAAGGTTCCAGGTATCGAAATGGCTCAGCAAGACCCCGTGCCGCCGGATGAGGGCGGTGACGAGCACGCTGCCGGGTTTCTCGCGGGCAGCGCATCGCACGTCAGCAAGCAGGTTGCGGCGGGTGGTTCGTGCCCAGAACCAGATGGGTCAGCCGTCCCCCAGTCCTCGACGTGCAGCTGCCCGGCGGATCCACTGATACGAGGCCACGAAGAAGGGGTCGATCAGGTCCTCACGACCGGTCAGGACGCCGTCGGTGGCGAGGGTCTTCCAGGCCTCCGGGGACAGCACCGAGTACAGGGTCAGTGTGGCGTGCCGGATGTCGCATGCCAGGCGGCCGGGCGCGACAGCCGTGTCGACGGTCGCGATTCGAGGAAGCGTGGTGCCTGGGCCGGCTACGGGCATAGGTACTCCGAGGGGTGATGATCAGTGGGGACGTGCGGCTTGCGGTTTCACCCGCGTGTCATGGCCACTCATCGACGTATGACTGTGGCTGTGGTAGTTCCACAGCTTGAGCCGCCCGAGTGCCGGCTGCAGGTGCCGGTGGAGAACAGGCTGGCCGGTGCCGTTAGGCGGGGCTGGCCCGGTGACGGCGTCGCTGAGATTACCTAGGAGGACAGCGGCGGTTCCATCGGGCCGATGGAATGCTTCTCGGCTGCCTGATTGGCCGATGGGGCATTGGCTGCAGTGATGAATTCGGCGCCCGACGCGTGATCTTCGTGGCCGGTTGTCCGGTTCGCGGACAGGTTTTGTCAGACCCCGTTCTTACGGTCTGGTCCGTGTCATCGCAGGTCGAGACATACCTGTTCCCGACAGGTTCGGTCGTCGCCCTGGTGATGGCCGAGATGAACCTCCTGTGTCGCGGTCATGCGGCGCCTGTCATGAGGAGAACGACATCAGCGAACAGAACCTCGAGGTCCGGTTGACCGCTTTGGAAGCACACGCGTTCCGGACCAACTGCCGCATTCGAGACCTTGAAGCCCTCGTGGCCGAACTCGCCGGTGCCGACACCGGTCGGGCAGCCGTTGCCGCTCGGCCGGCGACGGTCGATCAGCGGTTGGACCGGATCGAGGAGACGCTGGAGAAGTTGCGCCGGTGGAAGACGCTTCTTCCGAAGCTGGAGTACGAGAAGGCCAAGACCGCGGCCGGCGCGGATGGACTCACCGTCGCCGAATGGGTGTCACGGGCGATCGTGGAACAGGCGCGGCAGGAGGCGGTCCGTGACGGGCAGCGCGACGGCGCACGGATGGAGGCGGTTCCCATCGCCCCGGCCGTGCACAGGGCCCTCACCGCGCAGGCGGAGGCCGAGATGCTGAAGCCATGGGCTTTGGCGGCCAAGTACATCCGAGACGGTGTCGAAGCGACCGCTGCTCACGCTGAGACTCCGGGTGTCGACCCGCTCGACTGAGCCGGCGGCGGTTGGTCGTCTTCGTGTCCTCCGGGCGCGGAGGCGGCCTCGACCCGCAACGAGGGCGTGCATGATGACCTCGCCGCGATCAGTAAGCACCGCCGAGCTCGGCACGGAGACCACCGCCGGCGCCTGGTTGTCGTTCCTGCCGCTGGTCCCCGATCGGACGCCGACACCGCAGCGTGGTTGTCATCGCCTACCCGCGACCTGATCGGACGTCGCCCTCTGTCCGTGCCGGCTGGAGCGACATCGCGCACCCCCGTCATCCCGGGCGAATCGAAACGTTCACGTCGTGCCCCCGCCGTCCGATCGACGAGTGAGGCCAAACGACGAAGCCAGAGATAAGAGGATCGCATGGGCGGACTACAGACCGGTGGCGGTACCAGTGCCGTGGCGGCGTCGGCGCATGCCGGTTGCGAGCGCTTCCGGTTGACCGATCCGTTCATCATCGGCGAGAACCGCCGGGCTTTGGCCGTCCGTCTCGGTGAACCTGACACGGGCGCGGGTATCCCGCAGGCCCGGTGGATCCGGGCGATGACGTTCGAGAAGCTCGTCCGCGACGATCGTTTCGCCGCGGAGCTGGTCACCACCACCGTCGGGCAGCTCGGGCTGGCGCGCCCGACGGCGGTGCGCCGCAGGGCGTGCCGAGCCGATGCGGCCACGACGGCTACCGAACTGGCCACCGCTCACCGGCAGGCGATGAACGCGGGAGAGGCCACCATGCTGGTCGGGCTCGCCGTGCCATACCTTGACCTCGAACACGTTGCCGACGCCAGCCACATCCTCCCCGACTTCGCGGTCGTCTGCCCCCGCCCCGGCGGCGACCGGATCGACGGATCGTGGCTGATCATGGGGGACGCGAAGGACTACGAACGGGTCCGCTCCCGCATCGACGACAGCCGGATGCTCAAGGGCTTCCTGCAGGTCGCGCTCGGCGCCGAGTCCGCCGCCGCGTGGAGCGCGCTGCCCGACGGCATGCGGGTGCACGACCACGGCACACTCGCTGTTCCCCGCAACGCGTTCCTGCGCCCGCAGGCCGTCGTGGAACGTTTGGACGATCACCGCGCCGAGGTCCGGGCCCGCGCGCAGGAGCGTCTTGCGGCCCGATCCGCCGACGGCGACGGCGACGGCACGCCGAGGCCGACGGATCTCACGGACTACGTCGCCCACCTCGAAGCGACCTTCGACCCCGGCAGTTGTACGACATGCAACCTGTTCACCTACTGCCGCGCCGAGCTGCGGGCCTCCGACACCCCGAGGTCCCTGCTCATCGAGATCGGCGTGAAACCGGCCCAGCGCAACGCGGTCGAGCCGCTGGTCACCGGCACCGCAGCGACCGGCCGGGTACCGCACACCACGCTTGCGCAGGTCACCGCCACCGTCACCGGCATGCCGCAATGGCACCACCGGCCCCGTACCGATCCCTGCGGGCTGCACGGGACCGTGAACCTGGTGCTGGTCAAGTCCGACGGTTCAGCCCTCGGGGTGCACGGCGTCGCGATCCAGACGGTCAGCGCGACCGGGCCCGGAGAATGGACTCGGCTCGCCTTCGTCGACCCGCAGGCCGCCGACACCCGCCGGGCCGTGATGGCCCTGATCGGCCGCGCCATCCGCGAGCACCACGAGGCCGGCGTCGAGCCGGTTCACCTGGTGGTACCGGACCGGGCGACGACCGACCTGCTGGCGAGCGCCGCGGACTCGCTGGCCGGCGTCGAACTGAGCCGCCTGCGCTGGCAGCGCGACCAGGACTGCGGCCGGACCCTGCGCACGTTCGACGACGAGGAAGCGACCCTGCCCGTACCCCTGACCGCCGACGAGCGGCTGGCGGTCAGCTTCCTACTCGAGGAGGACCGCGCCCGCACCATGCGCATGCGGACCCCGCTCGTCGACCTGCACAGCGTGCTGCTCGCGCACGTCGTGCCCGGCGGCCCCGCAGTCGACGCCGGCCGCCTCGACTACCTGATCACCTGGGCCGAGGCCATCGCCCCACTGGATCACCGCAAGGTCTCCGACACCATCGCGGAGCAGATCGAGACGCCCGGCGCACGGCTGTCCAACCGCGCCTCCGACGCCCTCTTCCACGCCTCCCGCCGTGGACCGGAATCGGACTACCGGCGGCTCGTCACCGCCGCCTTGGATTACCGCATCAGCGTCCTGGAACGGGCCCTCACCATCCTCGACGCTCTGCCCGTCTCCCGGCTGCGGGACGTCCATCGGGCGCTGGAGAGCGACGCCCAGCAGGTCTGGCGCCGCCGGCACACTCTGCAAGCCTCCGACCTGGTCCGGTTCTCGCGCATGTATCCGCACTGGCGCAACTCCCAGGTCGACCTGCTCGACGCCGACCGCACCTGCGGCGACCAGCTCACCTGCCTGACCGACCTGTCCTTCGCCCAGGACAAAGCCCGCGACGCAGGGGTACGCCAACTCGCCTTCGCCACGGTCGTCGGCCTGAACCCGATCCGCCTCGACGTGCGGTCACGGCGCCTGGGCCACGAGGTGACCGTCGTGGCGCTGCACCTCAACGACCGCAGTCTCGTCGAGGAAGCCGGAACCACCCTGACCATCCAGAAGGGGTCCTTCAAACTGGGCCGCCTCCCGATGGGGACCCTGACCGAGATCCCGGACGTCGATGGCCTGGTCTGGGCACCGAAGATCGAGCCGGACCTGGCCGTCGGTGACGAGCTGGTCCTGGCCGACGCTGCCTGGTTTAAGACGTTCAAGTCTGGTCACGAGATCGCCGTCAGCCGTCCGGCGCTGGACAAGCAAGCCGCCCCGACGATCGACTGCACGCCTGAGAGCTACCAGACCGACCCGGACGCCCACCGATGGTGCTGCAAGTCCCACGCCGCCGCCGAGGCCGACTGGGCCGACGAGCTCGCCGCCCGCCGCGAACGCGGAGAGCTGAACCCGGCCGTATGGCCGCCCCTGCTCGACGACGAACACTTCGACATCACACCCAGCGGTGACATGCCTGAACCGGAGACGACGACGGCCCCGCACAACCTGACCCGCGACGATCTGGACTGACACCGCGATGACCATCACCTTCACCACGCCCACCGCCGACACCGCCGAGGCGCTGCACCACCAGCGGGCCGCCCACGGCAACAACCAGGCCGCCGCACAGGCGAGCAAGGCACTCACCGACGCACTGGACGCCACCGCCGCATACGACAAGATCCTGCTACGCGCCGCGGCCGGCGCCGGCAAGACCCACGCGCTACGACACATGGTCCAGCAGGCCCTCGACCACCCGTCCTGCTCCCGGGTAGCGGTCACCGCCTTCGCCAACAAACAGGTCATCCCCCTGGCCAGCGACCTCGGCCGAGAACTCGGCGCCGACCGGGTCTGCCTCTTCATCGCCCGCGATCGGTGGGCGGACATCCCACCGGAGATCCACGACAACGTGTCGGTCGCCACCGGCACCGCCGACATCCCCGCCTCCTGCGACGTCATCGTCGGCACCTCTCACAAGCTCGGCGCCTTCGGCGAGACGAAACGCCTGCTGCAGTACCTCGGGCCGGCCGACAACGGCAGCTCGCCCTTCGACGTGCTGTTCGTCGACGAGGCCTGGCAGCTACCCGCACACCGCTACGCCACCGTCGAGAAGCTGGCACCGATCTCCGTCGGCGTCGGCGACGTCGGCCAGCTCCCACCCCTGGAACCCGGCGAGCAGAACCCGTGGCGAGGCGACCCCGGCCACAACCCCTACCGGGCCTGGCCCACCGCATACCCGGCCGGCCCCACCACCCGCATCGTCGACCTCCCGGCGGTCTGGCGGCCCACCGCAACCCAACTGCCGCTCTGGCGCGCCTTCTACACCGACTGGGACCAGCTGCACTGCGTGGCCGCGCCCGGCGACCGCGCCGTACAGCTACCACCCATGACCGGCACCGCCGCCTCGGTCTGGAACGCCGTCGCCGACGGCAACCCCACCCTGCTGGAAATCGAGGGCCTGCCCGAACCCGAGGCCGCCGACATCGACCTGCCCCTTCTCGGCGTCCTCGAACAGCTCCTGGACCCGCTCCTCGATGGCGGCTTCCGCACCGTCACCCGCAGCTACAACGGCCAGGGCGCGCCGGCCAGTGAGGTCGTCGTGGACTCGACCGCCCCCCACGGCGACCCCCTCATCGTCATCCTGGCCACCCGTAACCAGGCCGTGGACGACGCCACCGACCTCGTCGAACGACTGACCGAACGCTACGACCTACCCGAAGGCGTCCTGGTCGCCTCCACCGTCGACTCCTGGCAGGGCCAGACCAACGCGATCACCATCGCCATCCACCCACTCTCCGGCGCCGAACAACTCGACGAGTTCAACTCCGCCTTCGGCCGCCTCGCCGTCACCTGCACCCGCGCCACCCACGGCCTGCTCATGATCGCCCGCCACGGCCTCGACGACCTCCTTGACACGACACCGGCCCGCCCCGGCACACCCCTCGGCGAACCCGGACCACGGTTCCTGCCGCGGCAGACCCACCAGCGCATCCTGTCCGCCTTCGCTAAGGGCCTGCTCACCGTCCCGCCATCGGTGTAGCGAGCACCAGGTGGTGCGGCCGGAACACGATTTCGGTACGGGGTCTGGGCGAACTGGTCGCGGCGGTCGATAAGCAGCCGCGACGCCACCGTGGTGTTCATCGACCTGAACCTGACGCAACTGGCCGTGCGAGTGCGGCCACGGCACGGACTATCAGTGGCGGGAGTGAGAGCTTGGCCCATAGGGGCTGCGGTGGCTGTTGCCGCCTGACCCGGCAGCAGCCACAGGGCCAACCGTCCGGTGGTTCCGCATGGCCGCCATCGCGTCTCACACTGATGAGCCGGGAGGCCACGATGTCAGGGAAGTACCACCCGCTGACCGCGGCCCTGAGTGCGGCGTCCGCACAGGGCCAGCAGGACGTCGAGTTCGATTTCGACGCGATCGCAGACCTGGTCGCGGGCCTGCCACCTTCGGCCGGCCAACGGCAGTGGTGGGCGAACACCGACCACCCGCAGGCCCACGCCTGGAATGCTGCGGGCTACCGCGTGCAGCAGGTCTATCTCGACCGTCGCCGGGTCCGCTTCAGCCGCCTACCAGCGTCCGCCGCCAGCCGACGCGACATCACGTCGCCTCAGGCCCGCCCGGCCGTTGCGGCGGAACCGCCGGCCGTGATTGGGTCGCGGGTCGACGTCCGGGTCCGACTGCGATGGACCGACGCGGGCAGCGTGGCGCTCGACGCCACCGGGAAACCGGCCTTCCCCCGCGTGGCCGCCTCGCACGGCCTCTACCGGCTCACCTTCAGCGGTCCCGTGACCCGGATCTACATCGGTGAGAGCGAGAACCTGCATCGTCGGCTGTCTAATAACTATCGCAACCCCGGGCCCAGCCAGCAGACCAGCCTGCGGATCAACGCCCTGCTGCGCGAACACCTCACTACGGGTGGCACCGTCTCGCTGGCCGTGGCGACGGCCGCCTCCGTGGTGGTCGACGAGCAGGAGCGGGCCCTGGACCTGACGTCCAAGGCGGGCCGGTTGCTGGCCGAGAGCGCCGCCCTCGTTGCGGCCCGGATGGCCGGCGACGCGCAGATCGTGAACCTCGGATGAGCATCCCGGCGGACCCGCAGCGACTCGCGACCCTGCTCGGCGCGCTCGACGACTACCGGCAGGCTCGCCGGGTGCTGCTGACGGCCCTACGCCTGCCGGCGTCGAACCGCGACCCGCTCGCCGAGCTCAGTGAGCATCTGGTCCAAGCCCTGCTCGGCGGCGAGCTCGCCGCCAGCCGCGTGCAGGCGCACTGGGACCTCACCCTGCCCGACCATGCCAGGGTGCAGGTCAAGTACCTGGCCAAGCCTGACGGCAGCTGGGTGAACGAGCACGTCGTGCGCGCCCACCCTGATGTGGCCTTCTACGCGCTGGTGCTGTTCGAGGCGTTCAGCGTGACCGGTGTGCTGATCCTGCCCACCGCGCACTGGCCGCGGTCCATCTCGAGCTGGGCAAACGGCACCTGCGTGGCGACGCCGAGCTGCAGCTGACCCATCGCAACTGGCAGACGATGCGTGATGAGCCCGCGCGGTTCCGAGCGCTCGGGGTGCGGATCCGGCTCCCGTAGGCCGCCTGTAGCCCGGATTGCCGCTTATGGTGCGTCGCCGTCAGTGCCCTAGCTAGGTAGACCGTCTCGCGTCCAGCTCCGGGAGCATGACGGAAGGGTTACAGCAGAAGACTCCGCCTGAAGAGAGGTAAGCCAGGCATCAGGGGAACTCGACTTGGGTGACATGGGCGAATGCTCGACATGCATAGGTCCCTCGGAGGATGAGTTCTAAGATGGAAGCGCTAGAATTCCGGCAACACTACGTGAGAATATGACGGAACAAATGTGGGGGATATCGAGTGAAGCTCGACGAGGTTGCTGAAGAGACTGCCGTTATTGAAGACGAAATCGCCAAGTCGGGCCGCGTAGTTGATTACATTAGTGGCCGCGAGTTGGCGGCAACGCCGGAAGAAATGGAGGCAGTGCAGCCTTTCGCAAAGCAGCTCGTCGAAGATTATGGCTATCCAAAAGAGCTTATTCGCACTCGCCCTCAGTGGCATGTGAAGGCGTCGCCGTCAGACCGGGCGAAAAAATATCCAGTTGATATCGCAGTATTCAGCTCCACGTCGCATACGGATGAAAACCTGCGAATTGTAGTCGAGTGCAAGAAGAAGCGTCGGAAAGACGGCAGGGATCAGCTAGAAGACTATATGCGCCTCTCTCATGCCGAACTGGGGGTTTGGTTCAACGGCACTGAACGACTGTTTCTTCGTAAGATTGAGACGGCCACAGGGCTCGTTTTCCAAGAGATCCCCAATATCCCTCGCCATGGCGAAAGGATCGAAGATGTTGGCCTTTACAAGCGGAACTCGCTTAGGCCAACTCACAATCTAAGGGCAACATTCAGGGCAGCTCGAAACTTCCTTGCCGCCAACGCGGTCGGCATGACTAGAGACGAGGCTCTGGCGCAGCAGATCATCAACCTAATTTTTTGTAAGATTTATGACGAGCGATTTACCGCTCCGGATCAGACGGTAAGACTGCGTGCGGGTCTGGATGAGAAAGCGTCTCTTGTGGCCGAGAGGGCGCGGGCGCTTTTCGCCGAAGTGACTCAGCAGTATGATGATGTATTCGATTCAAGCGACAGCTTGATCCTTGATGATGCGTCAATTGCATACGTGGTGGGGGAACTTCAGCCGTATGCCTTGATCGAATGCGATCGCGATGTCGTTGCCGACGCCTTCGAAACTTTTATTGGCCCGTCATTGAAGGGTGGGCAAGGCCAATTCTTCACACCGAGAAACGTGGTGCGACTCACAACCGCAATGGTTCGGCCAACAATGAAAGACCGCGTTGTCGACCCAGCTTGCGGTTCCGGCGGCTTCCTGGTGGAGGTTTTGCGCTCGCTCTGGGAGCAGGTGGAAACACGCGGACAGGAACTTCGGTGGCCCACGCGGGAGATCGATAGTGAAAAGCAAAAGGTCGCTATCAAGTCTATTCGTGGCGTGGATAAGGACGCCTTCCTGTCGAAAGTCGCCAAGGCATATATGGCGGTATTGGGAGATGGTCGAGGGGGTGTCTTTTGCGAGAACTCTCTTGCACCGGATACCTGGCACGCGCGGGCGTCGGACGAGATAAGAGACGGAAGCTTTGATGTCGTCGTCACCAACCCTCCGTTCGGTAAGAAGCTCAAAGTCCAAGAGGCATCGACTCTTGCGAAGTTCGATCTCGGACATCGGTGGATCCGTGATCGCTCGACGGAAGAGTTTGTTCGATCACAAAATCTAACCGATGGCCAAGCGCCTCAAATTCTATTCATCGAGCGGTGCCTAGATTTACTTCAACCGGGCGGCCGGATGGGTATCGTGATTCCGGAATCGATGCTTTGTAACCCTTCGCACAAGTTTATCGTGTCGTATATTCTCAGTCGCGCGAGAATTCGTGCGGTAGTCAGTATGCCTGAAGAGCTGTTCCAACCGTATACGCACGCAAAAACGGCCGTTGCGCTGATTGAAAAATTCGGTCACGACACCAAGGTTGATGATGCGCATCCCGTTTTTATGGCGGTTGCTCGTTGGTGTGGCCACGACTCTCGCGGACACCAGATTCCCCACGACGATTTGCCAGTAATTACGGAGCGACTCGAGAAGTTTCTAGATGGCGAGAAGCTGGAGTTTGATCACCTCGGATTCACGGTCCAATCCAGTGAAATCACGGATATGGTTTATTTGCCGAAGTATTACAACCCTGAACTTCGTGATCGTCTGAAGGAACTGTCCAGTACTCACGACCTCCTTCGGCTCGGCGATCTCGCGGACAACGGAATCATCTCCGTGGTCACTGGGCATGAGGTCGGCAAGCTTGCTTATGGAACGGGACCTATTCCCTTTATTCGAACTTCGGATATCGCAAACTGGGAGATTAAGGGCGACCCCAAGCATGGCGTATCTGGAGAAATCTATACAGCTTATGCTGACAGGCAGAATGTAGAGGTAGACGACATCTTGATGGTTCGGGATGGTACGTACCTCGTAGGTACCTGCGCTATCGTAAGCG
Source organism: Actinoplanes sp. NPDC048796 (assembly GCF_040650035.1). Taxonomy (NCBI): domain Bacteria; kingdom Bacillati; phylum Actinomycetota; class Actinomycetes; order Micromonosporales; family Micromonosporaceae; genus Actinoplanes; species Actinoplanes sp. NPDC048796. The sequence goes on from NZ_JBEZGO010000003.1 coordinate 657,549, forward strand.
AGCTCGACGCGAAGATCCTATTCCAGAGTCATATCTTGAAATTCAAATCGCTTGACCGCGAGCAACTCGACCCACGGCTACTACTTGCGTTACTTTCAGCCCCCATCGTAAAAGAGCAAATCTGGTCGAAGCGCTTCACGCAGGACATCATTGATACGCTTGGCGCTCGATGGCGCGAGTTGATTCTTCCCGTCCCCCGTTCCACACATGACCGAAACCTCGTTATCGAGGCGGTTCGGGAAGCGGTGGAGCATCGGGTGGAGGCTCGTTTAACTGCGCGAAAGGCGATCATGCTCGTTGCACCCCATGGTTCCTTGGACCCTGAGGTTGACTATGACTTCTTAGTAATTGGAAGGTCGTAGTCGCGCGCACGCTACGTGAGGGGAGAAGCTATGCGGTCGGAGGGCCTCGCCGACCGCCTAGCTTTGCCGAGAGTGTTCCCCAGCGCGCTGCCGGAATCCGGCATGATGTTGTCACTTGTAGCCTCGGTGCGATGATCGAACGACGCAATACCCGACGTCAGTTGGGCGGACGCTACACAAGGCGACGACTTTGTGAGGGTGCTCATCGGCGGCCTGAATTTCGATACCTGTTCCAGTACGGAAGCGGCTAAATACGCCGCTCAGGCTGCATGGCGAGGTGACTAGTGACCAGACAAGCTAAAGCTCCTAACACGATCGGCTGAATCGATGTTGATCAGCATTTCGAGGTGAAGATCAGTCTCGTTCGCTCGCCGTGAGCAAGGCGTAGGTCGTCGATGACGAGTTGTGGAAGCTGATTAAGCCGGTGCTGCCGCAGTCGCCGGCAAAGGCGCCGGGGCCGCGGCCAGTGCCGGACCGGCTGTGCCTGCAGGGCATCCTGTTCGTGCTGCATACCGGGATCGGTTGGGAAGACCTTCCACAAGAATTCGGGTTCGGCTCCGGGATGACCTGCTGGCGGCGGCTGCAACGCTGGACCGAGGCCGGCGTCTTCGACCAGGTCCACCAGATACTGCTGGACAAGCTGAACGCGGCGAACCGGATCGACTGGTCACGTGCGGCAATGGACGCGAGTCACATCGACGCGAAAAGGGGGTGCCGGGACAAGGCTCGTCGCCGGTCAACCGCGGCAAACCCGGCTCGAAGCATCACCTGATCTGCGACGGCAACGGCACCCCGATCTACGTGCTGACCAGCGGCGCGAACGTGCCTGAAATCAAACGAGCCCTCGATCTGCTCGACGGCTACCCGCCGATCGCCGGGCGGCCGGGCCGGCCCCGGCCCTGGCGCCGCTTCGCCGCCCTGCTGGCCGACAATGCCTACAGCAGTGCGGCGTTCCGGCAGGCCTGCCGCGAGCGCGGCACCGAACCGCTCATCCCCAAGCCCAAGACCACCGGGATCAAGGGCCTCGGCAAACTGCGCTACGTCGTCGAGCAGACCTTCGCCTTGCTGCACCAGTTCCGCCGACTGGCCGTGCGCTGGGAACGCCGGCTCGACATCCACGACGGCTTCGTCAGCCTCGCCTGCGTCCTGATCTGCAGGCGCCGACTGATCAACTGGACCCGCTAAGAGATCGTGTTAGGAGCTTTAAACGACCTCATCTGGAGTGATAGTTACTTCCCCGAGCTGAAAGTACCGGCCGATCAATTCAACGAGCTTCGTTCTGGCTTCCCTTAGCGTCATATCACCTTGGATTAGATTACTACGGTGCGTTCGCCAACTGATATTTTCCGCAGTGTGCTTCGGTGTCGCCGTGGGATCGTCGTGGCCGATATGGAAGTTGGAACTGCCGTGCCTTGGCTGTAGTGCCTCAGCTTGGAAATGAAGATAGTCAAGCCGTTCTAATGTGAGGGCGTCACGGTAGTGGCCAGGGGTCGGTATGCGATCGATATATTTGGCGACTGCATCGCGAGTCGTGTCATCCAGATGAGGAGCGTTTACAAACTCACACATCATTCCGAGGAGGCGAAGTTCGATCAACTTGCACTCCAGTTCGGTGCCGAACTGAGGGTCTTGAGGAGCTAACGTCCACCGATTTTGACGGTTGCTCTGAAACTCTCCGGTTTGTCTTCTCCCGGACTTCTGTGCCCGCGTACTGATGCCGTTAATAATCTTGTTTGGAACGCCGATGGTCCGAAGTCCAGCTCGAACGATCTTAAGATCGGATTTCACTTCTTCGAGCGTCACCAAACCCCCACAGGTGGAACCGTAGAAACCGTGCTTCCGATGCAAACCTACTTACCAACACGTCCTCAGCCGCGCTGGAGCTGGCTAAAGAGGAAGGCCAGTCCCCGCTTCGGGCGAAGGAACCTAGTCTGCTGTCGTGGCCGTAGAGGCGCAACCTACGGATTAGATGCTTTCCTTCACGGTCGCTGTCGGTAACGGACTTCGGCGGCGGCTCGGGCTGATGGTCGCGACCGTTTCGAGGATAGTGATCCGCGGGTGATCGCATGTTGCTACGGCGGGTGTCACGACGCAGTAGCCTCGGTGGCAGGGGCGTTGGCGCTTCGCCCTGACCGGCACTGATTGAAGCGGGCCTACGCTGTGTGACGGCGGTGCGTGGTGATCCGGTGGTGATCGGATGTCGGCGACCGTTTCAGCACGGGCGCGACCGTTTCAGCACGTTCGAGTGGCGGCTGTCGATCAGCGGCGCGCTAAATCATGCACTTGGCCCGGACCTGCGGAAACGTAGAGTCCCTCTGAGCTGCTGATATGTCTTCGGAAGCGGCTTCGAGCCCGAGAGTTTCAGCGTGTACCCGTGACCACTAGGCGTCTGACTACGGATCAGAAGGTTAGGGGCTCGAGTCCTTTCGGGCGCACAAAACATCAAGGCTGTGACCTGGGGAAACAAGGTTCACGGCCTTTTTCTTCCCAAACATTGACCGACTTTCCCATATTGTGGAAGCAGAGTGATCGGTGGGTGGTTCACCACCCCGGCGGCGATCCATCTGACAGTCGAGAACGGTCAGATCGTCCGGCTGAACCTCTACGAGGACACGCTGATCGTCGACAAGGCCTTCAACGCCGGCTGAGTGACGCAGGCTCACGTGCCCGGGCTTCGGGCACATGAGCCGCCATCCTCCGGGCTGAGAAAGCCCACAGTCATTGCCGGGCGATGTCGGTCGGGACGACGTTGAGAATCTCCTCGTTGCCGCATTGGGGGAAGGCGCCAGCGTTCCCGGCCACCGAACAGCCAACGGGTCGCGTTGCGCATTCCCGCGGTCGACCATCATTGAGATCATGAACCGAAGGATTCTGCTCATCCTGGTGGCTGTGCTGGGCGCCATCCCGATAGTCACTGGGGTGACCGCGGTCGTAGGAGGCTTGAGCTTCAGCCCCGACGACACGAGTGGCACTGCTTACTTCGACAGCGAATACCGTTTTCTGGGAGTGTGGTGGACAGCGGCGGGTGTGCTGCTCTGGTGGTCGTTGCGCGCGCCACGGCGGCGGGCCGCCGTGACCCGGGCACTGCTCGGCGTCATGGTGCTCGGTGGCGTGGCCCGGTTGCTGGGCGTCATTCTGACCGGGCTGCCGCCGGTGCCGTTCCGCGTGTCGATGGCCGTCGAGCTGTTGGTGATCCCCGTGCTGCTGGTCTGGCATCGCCGCGCGTACCCGATGGTTCGGCCTCAGATCACCTAGCCTCCGATTTGAACCGCAGGCCCGTCCGCATCGGGCTGCATCCGCGGCCGCCGGAGATCGACCATGGCGAACTTCGGCGGCAGCCTCAAGGCAGGTCGGCGATGCTCTCCGGCCGAGGAGAACGGGTGGTAACTCGGCCATGGTGTCGCGAGCCTCCCCCGGGTACGTCAGCCTCACCAACCTCCGCCCGGCGTTTGGATGACCGGCACGCCGCGGACGGACGTCACCGGCGCCGGTCGAAGTGGTCCCGGTGGGCCTCGATCCACGCGGCGAGGGAGGTCGCCGGGTGGCCTGTGATGCGCTGTACGTCGTCGGTGCGGGCGTCGACGTGGTCAAGCCGCAGGCGCACCACGCGGGCGAACTGCTGTCGCAGGCCCTCGGCCATCCAGGCGTCAGCGCCGCCCAGCCGTACGGCCGCGGCGAAGACCCGGCTCGGCAGGGGCACGTAGCGCACCGGGCGGCCGAGAACGCTGGAGAAGGTCGCAGCGACCTGGGCCGAGGTGAGCAGGTCGGGTCCGGTGATCAGCGAGGTCTGCCCGGTGTGCCGGCCGGCTCGCAGGACGGTCGAGGCCACCCGGGCCACGTCCTGCGTGTCGGTCCAGGCGATGGCGCCCGAGCCGGTGGTCTGGGGATAGAAGCCACGTGTGATGGCGGCGGCGGACTGTGCCAGGTTGTCCATGTACGCCGACGGGCGCAGGATCGTCCACTCCAGCCCGGACAGTTTGACGTACTGCTCGGTGTGCCAGTTGGCCTGCGCCCAGGGGATGGGTGACGTCGCCGTCGCGTCCGACGCTGAGATCTGCACGATGGCTCTGACGCCTGCCCGCTGGGCCGCCCGGACGACGTTGGCGCCGTGCGGTGCCTGCGACGGGCGGGCCGCGGCGAGCAGCATCACCTGGTCGGCGCCGTCGAACGCTCGGGTCAGCGCGTCGACGTCGTCGAGGTCGGCCCGCGCCGCGTCGATGCCCTGCTGGGCGAACCGGTCGACCTGGTCCTGGCGGCGGGCGACGGCCCGTACCTCGGCGCCGGCCTCCCGCAGGAGCCGGAGGGTCTTGCCGCCGACGGTTCCGGTCGCGCCGGTGATCATGATCGTCACTGTTGTGCTCCTGGTGTCCGTGCGGGCCGCGGACCGGCCCGCGTTCGTCTTCCAGATACCGCTCGCAAGGATATCGAAACCGCTGGGTACCGGAACTGGTCGGTATCGTTTGTCACAATGGCGGGCACATCACGACAGGGAGAGCGCATGGCCGCGAACAACACCAGTGACCCGGACACCGAGCGCCGGCGGCCGGGCCGCAAGCGCGATCACGACCGCGACGAGGCGATCCTGGAAGTCGCGCTGGACGTCCTGGCCGAGGTCGGCTACGCGGGCATGACGATGAACGCGGTCGCGGCGCGGGCCCGGGCCGGCAAGGCGACCTTCTACCGGCGCTGGCCGTCGAAGTCCGAGCTGGTCCTCGAGGCAGTGGCCCAGCTCCAGCGGCGGCAAGGCAGCCTCGTGCCGGCCGACACCGGCAGCCTGCGTGGCGACCTTCTGGCGTTGTTCCGCCCGACCTCGCCCTCTGACGCCGAGCGCCAGTTCGCGGTCATGGCGGGTCTGGCCTCCATACTCAGCCAGGATCTCGGGCTGGCCGACGCGGCCAACAACGCGATCGTCGAGCCCTGGACCGAGGCAAACCGCGTACTGCTGCGCCGGGCCATCGGCCGGGGCGAGATCGACCCGGCCGCCGACGTCGATACGCTGGCCGCGATCCTGCCTTCCATGGCGGCCTATCGGGCCATGATCCAGCGCAAACCGTTCGACCGAGAGTTCCTGGCCGCAGTCATCGACGGCGTGCTGCTCCCAGCGGTACGCCGCTGACGGACCCGGCGAACTCCCTTCGCCACCAGGCGGCGAAGCAGGGCTCGCCGGTCGCCGGGCCTATGCTCCCGGCCGCGTCGGCGAATCGCAGGGCCGCCCCCTGACAGCAGGGTGCCACGAAGTCTGCACCGTCCATTCACCTGTCCAGCTGGCGGTGCAGCCACGCCGCGCGGGCAGCGATCGCGTCCCTGGAGACCGCGGCCAGCGGAGACCGGCGTAACTGTCCTCGACGGGACCCGGGTGGGGAGTTTCCGGCGCGAGCCGGTACTCGACCGAGACCACCGCCATGCCCAGCGGTTCAGCCAAGTCCAGCACCTCTGGAAGGCCGAACCGGTTGTTGCCGACGATCATCCCGCCGCCGTGGATGAAGTAGATGGCCGGCACCGGCGTGCGCGCATGTCGTGGGAGGCAGGCGAGTAGCGCGACGTCCGGGTCCCCGTCCGGACCGGGCACGGTCCTCTCGCGTACGAGGTAAGCGCCGTCGCGCGACAGGACGTCGTCGGTCGGGGTGGGTACACCGGGGACGGCTCGGCGCATCTCGACGATGGTGTCCGGGCGGTACGCGTCAGGAGGTCGGATGCTGGTCAGCACGTCCAGGACAGGGCGAGTTCGGGATCGAAGGGAGGCGGCGGTCCAACCGGCTGGACGGCGGCCGGTGCGGTGACGTGAGTGGTCATGGGGTTCCTCGTCGTTGGTGACTTATCGGGTGTTTCTTCGGGTGGTCCGGGCGGGGCGGCCACGATCTTCTTGAGGCCGCCCCGCCGTTGGCTCATACGGTCGGGACCGTGCCGCCGTCGATGACGTACTCGGCGCCCACGATGGCCGAGGCGCGGTCCGACACCAGGAACCCGACCAGGTCGGCGATCTCCTCGGGCTGGGCGAATCGCCCCAGGGGAACCCCGCCGAGGGAGTCGTAGATCGTTTGCTTGGCGGCTTCGCGGGTGAGCCCGTTGCCCTCGGCGATCCGGTCCACGAACCGCTCGTACGCCTCGGTCTCGATGCCGCCGGGGCTGATCGCGTTGACCCGCACGCCGCGGGGTGCGAGCTCGTTGGCGATGCCCTTGCTGTACGTACGCAGCGCCGCCTTGGCTGACGCGTACGCCAGCGACGCGTCGTACTGCGGTAGTTCCCGCTGGATAGAGGTGAAGTGCAGCACCACACCCGACCCGGCCCCGGCCATCGCCGGCAGGAGGGCTCGGTCGAGCCGCACCGCACCCAGGAAGTTCAGGTTCAGTTCGGTCAGCCACTGCTCTTCGGTGATGACCGCGAACCCGCCGGACGGCGTCGAGGCGCCCCCGACGACGTGCACGAGGATGTCGAGCGCGCCGACGGCCTCGGCGATGCGCGCCGCCACGAGCTGCGCACCCTCGACGGTCGATGTGTCTGCCTCGATGAACCGGTCGGGGCGGTCGTACCCGTCGGGCATCGTGCGGGCCGCGGTCCACACGTCGGCGCCCATCTCCCGCAGGCGGGTGACGACGGCCTTGCCCGAACCCTTCGACCCGCCCGTAACGAGCGCGTGGCGGCCGTCGAGGCGGTCACGTTCTTTGCTGGTCATTCTTCCTCTTCCTTCTGACGGATGGGTGGTGTGCGGTCGGGCTCAGGCCTCGTGGTTGGCGATGACGAGCTCGGCCACGAGGTTGCCGCGCAGGGTGAAGCGGTAGTCCAGGTCGGCGACGCCGCCGGGGAAGGTGCCCTCGAGGCGCAGGGTCACCACCCAGTGGTCGTCGTCGACGCGGCGGGCGCCGATCTGCTCGGTGGTGTACTCGAACTCGGCGCCGGCGTCGCGCAGGAAGGCGTGAACCTCGTCGCGGCCCCGGAAGGTCTTGTTCTGGTCGACGATCACGACGTCTTCGACGAGGAACGACGAGGCCGTGTCGGCGTCGTGCACGGTGCTGGCCGCGAGGAAGTCGCGGACCGTGGTCGGGAGGATGTCGGAGCGAAGGTCGTTGTTTGTCATGTCGTCACCGTGCGGCCTCGCCGGGCCGGAGGGTCAAGTGCTGGATCCTCTCCCTGGGGGAGGGTCCAGACTGAGGGGGTGCTGACAATCGGGGAGTTTTCGCGTTTGACCCACCTGAGCGTGCGAACCCTGCGCCGTTACCACGAGGGGGAGCTGCTCGAGCCGGCCGTCGTGGACGGGGCGACCGGCTACCGCTACTACTCCGTCGAGCAGATACCGACCGCGCAGGTCATCAACCGGCTCCGCGAGCTCGACGTCCCCTTGAGCGACGTGCAGCGGATCCTGCGGACGCCGGACCCCGGCGTCCGGTCCACCCTGGTCGCGGATCACCTGCGGCGCTTGGAGGCCGAGCTCTCTCGCACCCGGGCCGCGGTCACCTCGCTGCGCCGCCTCCTGCAGCCCGACCCCGCGCCGATCGAGGTCGAGCTGCGCGCCGAACCCGCCCGCGAGGTCGCGGCGATTGAGGCCGTGATCGGCCACGCCGACGTCGAAGCGTGGTTCGCCGGCGCGATGGCCGAGCTGGAAGCGGCCGTGGGCGCAGGCGTGACCGGACCGCCTGGGGGCGCTTACGACAACTCCCTGTTCGAGGAGGGCCGCGGTCGGGTGCTCGTCTATCTGCCGACCTCTACCCCGCCGCGAACGGGACGGGTGCACGCCGTGACCCTGCCCGCCGCGGAACTGGCGGTGACCACCCACGTCGGCGAGCACGACGGCGTGGACGTCACCTACGGCGAGCTCGGTGCGTGGGTCGTGGAGAATGCGATGTCGGTGGCTGGGCCCGTGCGGGAGGTTTACCGCGTCGGGCCTCGGGATGTGAGCGATCCGGCCGCCTGGCGTACGGAGATCGGGTGGCCGGTGTTCCGCGTGACATGAAGACTTGTAGACCAAGCGACACCCCGGGCCGGCCCAGTCGAGCAACACGACCGGGCCGGCCACGCGGCGGTCGGCTCTCGCCAGCTGCTATGGCAGCGGCGCCGGGTCATTCGACGAGGACCCGGCACGTGGCCTTCGACCCTCTTTCGCGAACGAGGATCCGGGTTTCGAGACGCCGCCGAGCGCCATGCCCGGGAAAAGATCCGGGACGGCCTGGGTCCCCGTCCTGGATCTCCTCCGTGCGGGCGCGCTCACCGTTGCAGCGCGGGCTCCTCGTCGTCGGCTGGCGAGGGCCGCCCCGTCGGCGGCGTCGCCGCGGGCCGGGACAGGTGGTTCGGCCACCAGATCCGCCGGCCGATCAGCAGGGTCAGGGCGGGCACCAGGATCGATCGCACGAGCAGGGCGTCGAGCAGCACGCCGAAGGCGACCAGGAAGCCGACCTCGACCAGCATCACCAGCGGAAGTGAGACGAGCACCGCGAACGTGGCGGCTAGGACCAGGCCCGCCGAGGTGATGACGCCACCGGTGGCGGAGAGGGCTTTGAGCATGCCGTCTCTGGTGCCGAGACGTACGGTCTCCTCTCGGGCTCGGCTGGCCAGGAAGATGTTGTAGTCGACGCCGAGCGCCACCAGGAACAGGAATGCCAGCAGCGGCACCGAATAGTCGATGCCCTTGAACCCGAGGATGGTCTCGAAGACGAACACGCTGCCGCCGAAGGCCGCGGCGAACGAGACGATCACGGTCGCCATCAGGACCAGCGGGGCCACGATCGCGCGCAGCAGCAGCCCGAGGACGATCAGGACGACGGTGAGCACCAGTGGGATCACCAGCTTCTCGTCGCGGCTGGTGGTGACTTCGGTGTCGAGGTTCTCCGCGCTCGGCCCGCCGACGATGGCCTCCGCCCCGTCGACCGCGTGCACGGCGGCGCGTACCCGCTTGATGGTGTCGTACTCGGCGGGGGTGTCCGGAGCGTCGGTCGGGTACACGGAGATGTCGGTCCAGCCTTGGACGGTCTGGCCGGGTTCGGCCTGCGTCACGCCGGGAGTGCGCTTGACGACGTCGAGAATCCGCTTCTGGTACGCCGGTCGCGTGTAGACGGTCATCGGCTGGCCGCCGAGTTCCGGGAAGTTCTGGCGCAGAACGGTGAAGCCGGTGACCGACTCCGGCGGGGACAGGAACTGGTCCTGCTCCCGCAGGGCGCCGGTGTTGCCGGTCAGCCCGATGCAGAGCACGGCGAGGATGCCGAACGAGCCGAGCGTCGCCAGCCACCGGCGACGGTTGATGGCGGTGCCGAGCCGTCCCCACAGCCCGGGCTTCTCCCGCATGGCCGTGTTGAACCGCGGGATGGCCGGCCAGAAGATCCGGCGGCCGAGCACCACGAGCACCGCCGGGAACAGGGTCAGCATGGCCACCAGCGCGCACAGGATGCCGGCAGCACCGATCGGGCCGAGCCCGCTGATGCTGTTCAGGTCCGCGGCGAGCAGGCAGAGCAGGCCCGCGATCACGGTGGCCGCGGACGCGATGATGGCTGGCGCGGCACCGCGCAATGCGTGAATCATTGCGACTCGGACGTTCTGGTGGTGGTGCAGTGCCTCGCGATATCGGGCGATGAGCAGCAGCGCGTAGTCCGTGCCGACGCCGAACACCAGGATCGTCAGCAGCGCCGAGTTCTGGTTGTCGACCACGATGCCGAAGCCCTTGACGAGCAGGTAGACGGTCGCCATCGAGGTCAGCGCGGCCACGCCCACGGCTACCAGCGGGACGAACCACAACACCGGGCTGCGGTAGGTGAGGATCAGCAGGATCGTGACGACGATGACGGTGGTGAGGAAGACCTGCAGGTCGATGCCGTCGAAGACGGCGTCCAGGTCGCCGTCGATCGCGGCCGGGCCGGTGACCTCGAGTTCCAGGCCGGTGGGCCGGTCCTTCGCGGCGTCACGCAACGGGCCGACGAGCTCCTCCGGTGGGCCGTAGGTCGTGCTCAGGTCGAGGGTGAACATCATCGCCTGGCCGTTGGTGGACGGCCTGATCGCGGGACCGTCGTCATCCTCCTCGCCGGACGTCGCCGTCTTCGGCGGGTACCGCTTGGCCAGGGTGTCGTAGTGGCGCTCGACCGTGGCGCGGTCGGCGTAGGTCAAGCCGCCGGCGCGGTGGTACACGAAGACGAACGTGTTGTCCTCCGCGCCCGGAAGACTCTCCTCCAGCATCGCCACCTCGGTGGACTCGGCGCTGGCGGGCAGGGCGTCCACGGCTTTGTCGGTGGTGACCGAGCTCAACTTCCCGCTCAACGGCACCATGACCGCCGCCAGGGCTATCCACAAGCCGATTACCAACCACGGCACCCACCGGCTGGCCAGCCGACCGGGCGGCGTTTCCTTGGCCGGCGCTACGTTGACTGTCATCGATCCTCCTGATCGGGCGTCACATTGCTTGTCCGAGGCCGACTTCGTACCGAGTGAATCTGAGACGATCATTAATGTGGTGCTCAGGCGGCAACGATAAGCGGCCCGATAGCATTAACGTTCGTCTCAGATTCACCAGGTAGGAAGTCGGCATCAGACAAGCGAGGTAACCGCCGACAGGAGACTGGTGATGACAGTGAATGCAGTGCCGTCAGGGTGGACACGGCTGACATGAAACCCATGGGACGCCGCAGCTTATTGGCCGCCGCCGCGGCACTCGGCATCGGCGCCGGAGTGTCCACGCATGCCATTGTCTCGGCAGCGGACGACAACAAGAATCCGGACCAGGCTCCGGACCAGAACGCGGACAAGACCGCGGAGATTTACCAGCGAGACCGGGACCTGCCCTTCATCGGCGCGGAGGAGACATTTTCGACTCCCACGTTGTTGAAGCTGAACTCCATCAACGAGGACCACATAGCCTTCCTCGAGGAGATCGGTCTTGCGGATCTGGGCCGACGTCGCATCGGTGATATGGACGCGGGAGGACTCGACGTTCAAATCCTCTCTGCTCATACACCGTCCGTACAAAATGTGCCGGGACGAAGGGGCATCGACCTTGCCTATCGTCTCAACCGGCAACTGGTGGACGGGCCGATCGCCAAGTATCCGGGCCGCTTCAAGGCTTTCGCCACCTTGCCCTTGCAGAGCCCGGAGGCGGCGGCGGACGAACTGGAACGCTCGGTTCGGGAAGATGGCTTCTTGGGCGCGCTGACCAACGGGCACATCACGAAGAAGTATCTCGACCATCCCGATTTCGAGCCTGTGCTGGCACGTGCCGTTGCGCTCGATGTTCCGATCTATCTGCATCCCGGCTATCCGGCTGACGAGATCTTCAAGATTCTCTACAGCACCACCCGGTCGCAATACACGAAAGAGTTCCAGCCCTACATTTTCAGCGGGTCCGGATATGGCTGGCACCAGGAGGTGCTGACCCAGTGCATTCGGATGATCACGTACGGGGTCTTCGACAGATTCCCCAAACTGAAGATCATCATCGGCCACATGGGCGAAGGTCTACCCTTCTACCACGAGCGGATCGTGAATGACATGGGCGAGCCGACCGAAAACTCGCTGAAGAAGCCCTTCGGGCAATACTTCCAGGACAACTTCTGGGTCACCACCAGCGCATTCCCCCAGACCGAACTGCTCCATCTCCTGCTGAAGTTCATCAGCGTGGATCGAGTGCTGTTCGCAACCGACTACCCGTTCGCCGACATAAAAGCGCAGACCGACTGGTTCCGCGGAGTCGATCTGCCACGCGAGGACAAGGAGAAGATCGCGTTCCGAAACGCAGAGAAACTGTTCAGAACGAAAGTGCCCGTGAAGTGACACGCCGACGCCGGCAGCAGCGCCCCGGAACCGCCGCTTGGTGATGCTGTCGGCCAGCCGGTTGCGCGGCGTCTTTAATACTGGCCTCAGGTTGATTGGGGAGGATGAACGTCCAGGTCGTCGGTTGGAGGGTGGGGCCGGAGTGCGGATCATGATCGCGGACGACGAGGCGGCGATCCGTGAGTCGCTGGAGCGGGTGCTCCAGGTCGAGGGGTATGACACCAGCACGGTCGCCAACGGTCTCGCCGTGCTCGACCGGGTCGAGGGCATGGGAGGTGACACGTTGGATCTGTTGATCCTGGACGTGATGATGCCCCGGCTCGGCGGGTTGGAGACCTGTCGGCGGTTGCGGGCGGCGGGCCGGGATTTTCCGGTGCTGATGCTGACCGCCCGGGATCAGGTCTCCGACCGGGTCGCGGGCCTGGACGCGGGCGCCGACGACTACCTGCCCAAGCCGTTCGCCACCGAGGAGTTGCTGGCCCGCGTGCGGGCCCTGCTGCGTCGGCGCGCGCCGGCCGGCGAGGAGTCGCCGGTCCTGTCGTTCGCCGACGTGCGGATCGATCCCGACCGGTTCGAGGCGTGGCGTGGCGGGCGGCCGCTGCGCCTGACCCGGACCGAGTTCTCCCTTCTGGAGGTGCTCGTGCGCAACGCGACCCGAGTGTTGACCCGCGACGCGCTGTTCGAGGCGATCTGGGGCTTCGACATGAGCACCACCGCCAACAACCTTCAGGTGTACGTGAGCTACCTGCGCCGCAAGATGGAGGCCGAGGGTGAGCCGCGATTGATCTACACGCTGCGTGGGCTGGGGTACACGTTGCGGGCGACTCCTCCGTGAGCAGGTCCCGGGGCCGGGAGCCGCGCCGGCTGGCCCGGTGGTGGCGCGGGCGGTCCCTGCGGACCAGGATGACGGTGATCGCGGCGGCCGCCATCGCGGTCAGCGTGTTCGTGTCCTTCCAGGTGGCCAGCGAGCTGATGGACCGCAAGCTGCTGGACACCGCCGAGGATCAGCTGCACGCCGACTCCCGCGTCCTGGCAACCAACGCGGAGCGCGCCGGTCTGGCGGAAGTCCAGCTGCCGCCGTACCCGGGATCCGGTCGGCTGGTGCGGATCATCCTGCCCGACGGCTCGACCCGGACGCCGGCCGGCCAACCCGAGCTGCCCCCGGTCAGCGAGCACGCCGGGCGCGTCGCGGAGGGGGCGTCGACCGACCTGCTGGAGTCGACCGACTGGAACGACGGCTACCGCGTCTACACGCTGCGGGCCGGCGACGGCGCGGTCCAGGTGGCCGACCTCGCCGACGACACCCCGATCAACCAGTTCGGGTTCGGCATGCTGTTGATCGGGCTGCTCTGCGTGGCCGGCGGAGCCCTGGTGGGGCGGACCGTGGCGCGGGCCGCACTGGCACCGATCGACCGGCTGACCGCCGCCGCGGTACGTGTCGCGCAAACCCGGGATCTCGACGCCGACATCCCGGACGAGGGCGGTGGGGAGATCCGGCAGCTGATCCAGTCGATCAACGACATGCTCGCCGCGCTCCGGGAATCCCGCCAGGCTCAGCGGCTGCTCGCCGAGGACGCCTCCCACGAGCTCAAGACCCCGCTCACCAGCCTGCGCCTCAACGCCGAGCTGCTGATCCGGCTCGATCGGCGCGGCACCCTGGACAGCGCGCTGCCGGCGGAGAGCCGGACCCGGCTGCTCAACGATCTCGGCGCCCAAGTGGCCGAATTGAGCACCCTTGCCGCCGAGCTGACCGAGGTGGCGCGCGGTGATGTCAGCGACGAGAGCACCGAGCTGATCGACCTCGCCGACGTGGTGGTGGCCGCCGCGACCCGGGCGCGTTCGCGCATGCCCGACATCGAGATCGCGCTCGACGTGAGCTCCGTGTGGGTGAGCGGGCGTCCCGCCGCGCTGCAGCGGGCCGTACTCAACCTCATCGACAACGCCGGCAAGTGGTCCCCCGCGGACCAGCCGATCCAGGTCCGGCTCAGTGCCGCCGGCGGGTCGGCGGTGCTCGATGTCGACGACGCCGGACCAGGCATCGACGCCGCCGACGCGCCGCGGGTGTTCGACCGGTTCTACCGTGCCGACAGCGCCCGGGCGTTACCGGGATCCGGTCTCGGGCTGTCGATCGTGCAGCGGGTCGTCGACGCACACGGCGGCCGGGTCACCGTCGCCCGCTCCACCCGAGGTGGCGCGCTGCTTCGGGTGGGCCTTCCGGCCGCGTCCCCGCCCACCGCGAGCGTGTGATTCACCGTGGAAAGGACACCTGCGGCGGATGTGGCCGCCGGCCCGTCACAGTCCATTGCGGAGTGCGGTGAAGAGCCTCTGAAGGCGAGCGCGATGGTCTTCGGCCGTCGCGGGCTGCCCCGCGATGCAGCGTCGCGCGTTTTCGGTCAGCACCGTGGCGTAGCCGGCCACGAAGAATGCGGCGAACAGGTCGCTGTCGCCTGAGAAGCGTGGATCACGGTCGAGCTCCTCGGCCAAAGCCTGCTGAAGTTCAGCGGCGAGTTCCCGGGCTCGCGCGATGAGGGCTGCGGAAGCGGCCACTGTACGGAAGAACGGGGCGGATCTGTCATCCAGGCCGGACAGGCCGTGCCGGTTGTCGGCAAGCTCGGAAGTCAGGTCGTGCAGCGACGTCAGTACGTCGATGCCGGCTGGCCGCTCGCGAACGGCGGATCGCAGCAGCCGCACGGCATCGTCGACCCGATCGAGGAGCAGATCTTCCTTGCGAGGGAAGTGCTTGAACACGGTCACGCTGGACACGCCCGCTTCGCTCGCCACATCGGCGACCGTGACGTCATCGAATCCCCGGTCCAGGAACAGCCGAGTCGCGACCTCGGAGATTCGAGCGCGCGTCAACGGGCCGCCCCGTGCGTCCGTGCGTGCCATGCGGCTCCCTCCGTGCTTCAGCCGATCCTAGCCATGTTGTGTCACTAAGTTTAGTCAGTTAATCTAGGGCGTCCGCAACCGACCCCGAGGAGATCTGGAATGCCTGACGTCCTGCACCGCCCACCCTTCGACGCCGAGCTGGGAGCTGTCCTGGCCGGGTTGCAGCAGAGGGGCCCCTTCACCCTGACGACCGAGATGCTGCCGCGGATGCGGCAACTGGAGATCACGGAGGACGAGCTCGACGAGCGTCTGCGCAGCCGGGGTCTGGAACGCCGCACCGTGACCGTTCCCGGCCACCAGGGCGACCCCATCAAGCTTGCGATCATCCAGCGCGCGGGGCGCACGGGCACGGCGCCATGCTTCTACACCGTGCACGGCGGGGGCATGATGTTCGGCCACTACCTGGGCAACCTCGACTCGTACGACGACTGGCTGCTGACCCACGACGTGGTTCTGGTGAGCGTCGACTACCGCCTCGCACCGGAGCACCCCGACCCCTACCCGGTCGAGGACTGCTATGCCGGGCTGGTGTGGACCGCGGCGCACGCGGACAGCCTCGGCATTGATTCGGCCCGCATCGTGCTGGCCGGCCAGAGCGCCGGCGGCGGCCTCGCCGCCGGAACCGCCCTGCTGGCCCGGGACCGTCGAGGCCCACGCCTGTTCGGGCAGATCCTCATCTCCCCGATGCTCGACGACGGCGACTCCACCGTCTCGACCCGGCAGATCGATGGAGTCGGCGTCGCCGATCGCGCCCTGACCAGGTTCGGGTGGAACGCCTACCTCGGCGACCGGCGTGGCGGGGACGACGTCACCATCTACGCGGCACCGGCACGGGCGGCTGACCTCACGGGCCTTCCCCCGGCCTACATCGACTGCGGCAGTGCCGAGGTGTTCCGGGACGAGACGGTGGCCTATGCCAGCCGACTCTGGGAAGCCGGCGTCGACGCCGAACTCCACGTCTGGCCGGGCGCCTTCCACGGCTTCACCAGCATGGCGCCGCAAGCGGCACTCTCACGGACCGCCATCGCAGCCCTGGCGAATTGGACCAGCCGGCTCCTCGCCGCGTGAAGATTGACGCGAGCACCAGCCGCCGCGCCTGCGATCGGCTGGACCCTACTTGTGGCCGGTCTTGGGGTTCTCGGTCTGCGCGGCGTACCCCTTCTCGGCCTTGGCGACGGCCTCAGCAGTGAGGTTGATGCCGCCGGCGACCTTGATCATCTGTTCTTTGGTCAGGCCGGTGCCGGCGTCGAACTGAACGGTGAGGTAGACGTGGGGCGACTGAACCACGAAGATCTGCGTCGCCTCCACTGTGGCCCCCTCGTCCGGAGTGCCCTCGTCGGTGTGGATGTACCGCAGTGCGGCCGGCCTGCCGTTGATCGTCAGTTTTTCGTCACCGTCGGGTTCGACCGTGAAGTCCTTGTTCTGCAGATAGACCGCGATCTTGCCGGTGTACACCGCCGGATCGGACAGGTAGGGCTTGGCCGGGTCGGGCGACTTGGCCTGCTCCGGCGCGATGACCAGCTCGTACTCGTTCTGACCCTGGATGAAGAACCCCTGCGGCACCGTGTCGATGGTGAACAGGCGGGGCTGCGCTCCGGTGTAACTCACGAGCTCGACACGGGCGGTCACGCCGTTCGCGCTCTGCACCGCGGCGGGCTGGTTGCCGGTGTTGCCGCCGATCAGCCCGGGCCCGAGCGACAGCGCCGCCGCGACGGCCGCGACACTGAACGCCGACCCGGCGGCTACCCGGACGGCCCGGTTGCGCCGGACGGCGCGGCGTCCGCGAGCCAGGTCGTCCTCGATGACGCCGGCCGGCGTCTCGTCGGCGGGACCGGCCAGGTGCTGCAAACGGCTGTGAAGATCCATCATCGGATGAGTTCCTGTTCCTGGGATCGGGCGTTGGGGGCAGGCGGGTTACGTGGTGCCGCGGGCTGGTCCAGCGCCACCCGCAGCTTGTCGAGAGCTCGGGCGGTCTGGCTCTTGACCGTTCCGGTCGAGCAGCCCAGGGCCGCCGCTGTTTCGGCGACGTCCAGCTCGTGGAAAAAGCGCAGAATGACCGCGGCGCGCATCCGCCGCGGCAACTGACTCAGCGCGTGGGACAGCTCCGGATCCAGGTCGGCCGGTGCCGGCGGCGCCTCGGCGCGGTCCGGCAGCCGGTCGGACGGACGCTCGAATCGCCACCACGATCGGCGGCGTTCCCTGAGGAATGCGTTGACCAGCACCCGGCGCAGGTAGCCGTCCGGGTTGTCCGCCCGCCGGAACGCCGCCCAGGAGACGTAGAGCTTGGTCAGCGCCGTCTGCACGAGATCTTCCGCCAGGTGCTGATCGCCGGCCGTCAGCAGTCGCGCGGTCTGCAGCAGCCACTTGCGCCGATCGGCCACCAATTCGTGGAACTGCTCGTCGCGCTCGGACCTGTCCGAGCCGCTGTCCTGTTTCACACCCACCCTGACCCCTCGGCCCGGCCGAAGGTTGCATGAGGTCGAGACCGTTCGGTCGCCGGCGCCGGACGGGCCGGTCCTCGCCTGGAAGTCACGCAAAATTCATGCGACTTCCATTAGCACGGACCTTCGCCACATTCGATGCCCCGGCTGACGTGCTTTATCTCACTATTGGACGGTGACGCTACGCCCCGAATGCCTCACAAGGTGTCCGAATTGGTAGGGACAGTGGTCAGATGTACCCATGCCGGAGCCGACACAGAGGCCTTCTTTTCCCATCGACTTCGGTTACGATCTTGCGCGCACGGAGGATGGCCGCGGTCGG
Source organism: Actinoplanes sp. NPDC048796 (assembly GCF_040650035.1). NCBI lineage: Bacteria > Bacillati > Actinomycetota > Actinomycetes > Micromonosporales > Micromonosporaceae > Actinoplanes > Actinoplanes sp. NPDC048796. The sequence continues at coordinate 675,306 of NZ_JBEZGO010000003.1, forward strand.
CCATGGCGCGGGGGGCAATCGTGAGCACGTCTGTACGGCACAGCGGGAATATGTACTCCCGGGGCGATTCCATATACCCCCGGCAACCCGCTCCTAACCCGAGAATCAACCACCGCATTCCTACGCCGAGCTACAACACGGTCGTCATCGTTCCGGCGCGGAATGAAGAGGCCGGGATTCTGCTCTCGCTCAAGTCGCTGCACCGGCAGACTCGGCGGCCCGACCTCATCGTCGTGGTGGTCAACAACTCGACGGACAACACCGAGCAGTACGCCGCCGAGTACGCGGGTGATCCGAGGACCCCGCCGACAGTCGTTCTCACGCTGAACAACAATCCCCACAAGAAAGCCGGCGCGCTCAACTACGCCATGGAGTGGCTTCGCGTACGGGTCGGCGGTCGCCTGGACGCCGTCCGGCACGTCCTCGCCATGGACGCCGACACCGAACTGCACCGCAGCTTCATCGAGCGGGCCGTCAACGTGATGGCGTCCGACCAGAAGATCGGTGGGGTCAGTGCCGCCTGCTACGGCCGTACGGGCCTGTGGGGCAACCTCTGGCAGCGATACCTGCTCGGCATGCAGATTCTCGAGTACGGCCGTGCCGCGCACGCGCGGTACCGGACGAACGTCCACACCATGTCCGGCGCCGGCTCCTTCTACCGCGGTACCGCCCTGCAGTCCCTGATCGATGGGCGGGGCCAGGTCTTCTGGGAGGACCACCGCAACCTGGTCGAGGACTACGAGACCACCCTGGCGCTCAAGGAAGCCGGCTGGAAGGTGACCGCGAACGAGTTCTGCATCGCGTACACCGACCTCATGCCGACCCTGCGCGAACTGGTCGTCCAGCGCGAACGCTGGGCTCGCGGCACCGTCGACGCGCTCCGCCTGCGCGGGTGGACCGAGTTCACCCGGCACGCCATCATGGCCCTGGTCTTCAACTTCTTCGGCTTCGCCTGCTTCCTGATCTGGGGATCGGCGTATTGGACCTCGCTCGCCGGTGGTAACTTCCAGCACTGGCCGGCCATTCTGCTCCTGACTGCTTTCTGGGCCGTTTATTCGGCGGTGGCGGTCCGTCAGCTCGGCTGGAAAGCGATGCTCGCCCAAGCATTGTTGATTCCGAGTACGGTGTACACCCTGCTGAACATGTACTGGTCCGTCTCCTCGGTCCTCAAGTCGTACTTCACTTCCGTACCGGCCTGGAAATAGGCGCGGTTCGGTAATGAATTCACTCAAAGGCGCGGGTGCCCTCGGGGTACTCGGCGCGATTGCCGTCGCGGTCAAGTTCGCGGCCGATATCCGTTACTTCGTATTCATCGTGACGGTCATGCTGATGGTGGCCGCGATGGTCACCTACTTCGCGTCGCGCAAGCGTAATCGTCAGGACCTGGAGACCGCCGAACTGTCCGGCATCACCCGGGTGCTCACCTTGGACGGGCTCCTTCCGGACCTCTCCGAAGCGAAGCGGGGGCGCGGGGCACGGCGACGGGGCGGGTCGGCGTTCGTACCGGCGCTGCTCGTGGCCCTTCTCGTCGCCGGAGTCGGCTTCACCGGCTGGAACTTCGTGCGTCCCGAAGTCAAGGACGCGGATCCCGACACCGCGGCCGTGAACGGTCCGCTCGCCGCCCGGCCGTCAGGGAAACCCCAGACGGTCGCCGGGCAGCCGGACGGCACCTTCTTCGACAACTTCCACTACCGCGCCTCCAACGACCCCGCGCTCGCCGCGAACGGGTGGCAGATTCGTACGGAGGGCGGCGGTCCCGGAATCGCCGATTCCTGGACCGATGACACGCTCAGCTTCCCGTCGGACAAGAGCGCCAAGGGTGGCAAGGCTCTCCAGTTGCGGGCCTCGACGGACGGGACCAAAGCGGGCACGCGCCAGACCGAATTGGCCACCACTGGAGGCGGCTTCTTCCGGGGGACAGTCGCGGCCCGCGTGTTCTTCACCAACAAGCCGGTCACCGGCCGCGACGGGGATCACCTCAACCAGACGTTCTGTGCCATCTCGCCCTCGCATGACTCAGCGCGTTACAGCGAGCTCGACTTCGAATATCAGCCGAACGGTGGCTGGGGCGCCGTCGGGCCGAAGATGGACATGGTCAGCTGGCGCAGTTCGACGCTGGGCGACCGGGCGACCGACGATTACAAGGGAAGCCTCGCCGGCTGGCACACCATGATGATCACCGTCACGGACCAGAAGGTCACCTACTCGGTCGACGGACGTACGGTGTTCGCCAGTTCCGGCCGGAGCGTCCCCCGCGAACCGATGCGGATCATGTTCAACACCTGGTTCATCGACCTTCCCTTCAAGGGCGACCGCAGCTACAACATGCGAGTCAACTGGGTCTACGCGAAGGCGAACAAGGTGATGACGGTGGCCCAGGTGCGCAAAGACGTCGACCAGTTCTACGCCAAGGGCCGCAACCACCTGGACACCTTGAACCCGAGCTGATCACGCGGGGCGACGGCGTCAGGGCCGGTGCAGCTTGTCGACTTCGATGGTGAGCAGGACGCGCTGCTGGTTGTCGCCACCGAAGCCCGGGTAGGGGCGGCCGAGGTATTTCTGCGACAGTTCGTCGATGTTCTCCCGGGCCCGGTCGGTCGTGGCGTCGACGACCCGGCCGCGCAGGGCCCAGTACCGCGCGGGGGCGGCGGGATCGGCGATGCCGAGGGCGATACGGGGGTCCCGCTTGATGTTGCGGGTCTTCTGGTGGGTGTCGACGGTGTTGATCAGCACGTGCACGCCGTCCGTACCGGCCCAGGTCTGCGAGATCTGCGGCGAGCCGTCGGGCATCAGTGTGGTGACGAAGCAGATCGCCTTGGCGTTGAGCACGTCGAGCAGGTCGTCGGGAAGAGCCATGGTGGGGTGAACCTTCATTTCCTGGGGTCTCGGTAGAGACGGTTGGTCACTGTTTCGTCCGGTGGGTCGCCGGGCAGCTCGGCGTGGCGCAGACCGGCCAGTGCGATGGCCAGGGCGCGGCGCCACAGGTGGGGTGCGAAGTCGCGGGAGGCATCCAGCACGCTGCCCACCATCACGTGCACCGCGACGAAGTCGGCCGGGGTCACGCCGGGCGGCAGCTGACCGGCCCGGACAGCGCGGGCGATGAGGTCGGTGACCACCGGGGTCATGCGCTCGTCGGCCCGCCGCACCAGGGTGGTGTCCTGGCCGCGCCGGCGAAGCAGCTCACCCAGCCCTCGGCTCTGCGCCTCGATCTCGAGCTGCCGTTCGAGGAACCAGGTGAGCCCGGCCCAGGCGTCCTCGTGGCGCGCGGCCTGCTCGGCCAGGTCGATCACCGTGTCGATGTGGTCGCTGAACAGGGCGTCCAGCAGATCCTGCCGATTCGGGAAGCGGCGATAGACGGTGCCCATCCCGGTGCCGGCGGCGCGGGCGATGTCCTCGTACGGCACCTCCAGGCCGTGAACGGCCATCAGCTCATACGCCGTACGCAGCAGCAGCTGACGGTTTCGCTCGGCATCGCGCCGCAGGGGAGCGTCCGCATCGTTCACGTCACCAGCCTAGCTAAGTGGAATTATTTCTCCAAGTTGAATTTGTGTTCCACTTGTCACCGGAGCGGCGGCCAGGTGACGCAGATCCCGGCCGTCGCGGGCGGTGAAGACGAGCATGCGCTGGCGGCGGTCGTGGCTGAAGACGACCTCGCAGTCGAAGTCCACCCGGCCGGCTGTCGGGTGCAGCAGTGACGTGGTCTCCTGACGGCAGAGCCGTACCTCATGGTTGTCCCACAGGCGGCGGAACTCGGCGCTCTCGGTCAGCAGAGTCGCGATCATCTGCTCGGCCTCGGCGGGGTCCGGTTCCAGGTCGGCCGCGGCCCGGACGCTGGCGGCGAAGGTCGCGCTCTGGGCGGCGTGGATGTCCGCGGGATAGGTGCTGCGCTCCTCCGGCATCATGAACCACCGGAAGTAGCCGCTTCGGGCCAGGCCCGTGTAGTGGGTCTGGTCGCCGAAGAACTCCCGGCCCAACGGGTTCTGCAGCAGGGTGTGGGCCAGGTTCGAGATGACCATCGCCGGGTTCCCGTCGAGCGCGTTCAGCACCCGGCGCAGCCCGGGGTCGACCCGGCTCAGGTCCGCGGTCTGCTGGGGCGGGTTGTGCCCGATCAGATGGAACAGGTGGTCGCGTTCGTCGATGGTCAGGTCGAGCGCCCGGGAGAGCGCCGACGCGACCTCCGGCGACGGTCGCGGTCCGCGCCGCTGCTCCAACCGGGTGTAGTAGTCGATCGAGATGTAGGCGCGCTCGGCGACCTCTTCCCGTCGTAGGCCGCGGGTTCGGCGGGCCGTGCGCTGTGCGGGGGCCAAGGCGGCCCGGCGCTGTCGCAGAAAGTCTGCCAATTCTTCGCGGTTCACCTGGTGATCTTACGAGGCGACGTCCACCACGAGCCTGCCTACCAGGGACTACCGATCCCTGGTAGGCCCCGCACCCGCATGCCACCGTTCGGTGTCTCGCGAGTGAGGAGAGGTCGAGTTGGTGCTCAGGGTTCACGTGCCGTCCGCGATGGTTCACGGTGAGGTGGAGCAGGGATACGGGCCCGTGGCCGACGCGTTCCGGCGCAACTTCGAACGGGGAAGGGAGATCGGCGCCGCCTGCGCGGTCTATCGCGACGGCCGGAAGGTGGTCGACCTCTGGGGTGGCTATCGCGACGGCCGGACGGGCGAGCCGTGGAATCGCGACACGATGGTGCCGGTCTTCTCGACGAGCAAAGGTGTGTCGTCGATGGCGGTCGCGGTCCTGCACTCGCGCGGCCTGCTGGATTACGACGAGCGGGTGGCCGCCTACTGGCCCGAGTTCGCGGCCGCGGGCAAGGCTGACGTCACCGTACGTCAATTGCTCTCCCACCAGGCCGGACTGCCGGCCCTCGACCAGCCGCTGACGCTGCGTGACTTGTCGGGCTCCGCCGTCCTGGCTGCGGCGCTGGCCGAGCAGCGACCGGCGTGGCGGCCGGGCGAGCGTCACGGCTATCACGGCACGACGCTCGGCTGGTACGAGAGCGAGCTGGTCAGCCGCGTCGACCCGCGGGGCCGCCATCTGGGGAAGTTCTTCGCCGACGAGGTGGCCGCGCCTCTGGGACTCGAGTTTCACATCGGTCTCCCGGACAGCGTCGACCGTCGTCGCGTCGCCCGGATCCACGGCTTCCGGCCCTGGGAGATGATGCTTCACGTCAACGCGATGCCGGCGGCTTTCGCCCTGGCCTTCGCCAACCCGTGGAGCCTGAGCGCCCGCGCGTTCCAGAACCCGCGCGTGCTCGGCGTACCCGACAACATCAACCGTCCCGAAGTGCAGGCGGCGGAGATTCCCGCCGTCAACGGCATCGGCGAGGTGCGCTCGATCGCGCGACTCTACGGCGAGGCCGCGATCGGCGGGGCCGGGCTCGGGATCACCCCCTCAACGCTGGACGAGCTGAAGAATCCGGCCGAGACGCCGGCCCGAGGGCTCGCCGACCAGGTGCTGCGCGTGCCCACCCAGTACTCGCTGGGATATGTGAAGCCGTTCCCCGCCTTCCGCTTCGGATCCGCGTCGGGTACGGCCTTCGGGACGATGGGCCTGGGCGGCTCCTTCGGCTTCGCCGACCCGGACACGGGTGTCGGGTTCGCGTACGCCATGAATCGAACCGGCTTCCACCTGTGGGACGACCCTCGCGAAGTGGCGCTGCGCGAAGCGCTGTTCGCCGATGTCCTCAATTCCTGATCAAGGAGAGAAGAATGCGTAAAGCCATTGCCACCGCCCTGCTCACGATCGGCCTTCTGGCCGGACACACCATCGTGGGTGGTTCGCCCGCCCGGGCGGCGATGTCGGACTGCCCGCCCAAGAACTTCTGCCTATGGGAGCACATCAACTACGGCGGGCGCATCGTGATGATGTCCGCGACTCCCCGGAGCAGTCTCGGCTCGTTCAACGACAAAGCCAGCTCGTGGCAGAACCGCTCGGACCGCAAGGTCTGCGTGTACCAGGACATCAACTTCGACGGCCCGATGATCGGGTTTTACTGGGGCTTCGCACAGCCCGATCTCCGCAGTCCGGAGCGGTTCAACGACATGATCTCGTCGTTCCGCTTCTGCTGATCAACCGCACCGACCGGACGCTGAGAACATGTTGTCGATCAAGGAATTCAGCCAGATGGCTCAGCTTTCCGCGCCGACGCTGCGGTATTACCACGCCGAAGGTCTGCTCGTCCCGGCCCGGGTGGACGAGCGGACCGGGTATCGCTCGTACACCTTCGGTCAGGTCGAGGACGCCATGCTGGTCACCGTTCTCCGGCAGGCCGGCCTGGGTGTCGAGCGGGTCCGGCGGGTGCTCGGCAAGCCCGGCGCCGCGCTCGCTCTGCTGCGCGAGCACAGCGCTCGTGTCCAGCGGCGACGCCCGGAGGAGGACGAGGCGATCCAGACTGCCCGGGATCTGCTGGAAGCACAGCCGCGGCCCCGCCGGCGCCGGGTTCCGGCCATGACTGTGGTGTCGAGGCCGGCCCCCGCGACCCCGGTCGGGCCCGGCCGTCAGGAATGGGACGTGACCGAGGCGATCCTGACGGCGGCGACCGAAAAGCTGACCAAGACAGTTGAGCTGTACGGCGCGACGCCGACGGGTACGCCCTGGCGGATTCTCGCCCCGGGGACCGCGTCCGCCCGGGAGGGGTCCTTCTGGTGGGTACAGATCGAGGTACTCGGCGACCCGGTGACGATGGCCGCCTTGGCGTCGGCCGCCGAGGTGCGTGAGTGCGGCGCCGGCGACGAATTGTCGATCACCATGCCGGGCCGCCACTCGATGGCGAAGTACTGCACAGCGATCAGCCGCCTGCTCGCCCACCCGATCGACGGCTCCTATCTCGACATCGCACAGCTGCGTCACGTGGTCCTCGAGGACAGCGCCGAGTTCAGCGCGCCGATCCGCGGAGCCACCAGCCCACTGTGATCAGCAATGAGTGAAACCTTCGGGCGGCGGCTCCGGGCCCACCGGCACGCGGCCGCGCTGACGATGGAGCAACTGGCGGAGAAATCCGGGGTCAGCGCTCGCGCGATCAGCGACATGGAGCGCGAGCGCAGCGTCGCACCCCAGCGGCGCACCGTCCAAGCACTGGCCGACGCGCTGGCGTTGCCCCAGGCCGAGCAGCCGGCTTTTCTCGCCGCGGCCAGGGCCGGCCGGCCGAGACTTCCGGCGGCCGGGCCGGCCGGCTGCTGCGGGTTGCCCCGTCCGGTACCCGACTTCACCGGCCGGGACCGCGAATTGGCTCAGCTGGGCCGGGTCGCGACCGAGGCCCGGCCCGCGCCGTCGGTGGCGCCGGTGGTGACCGTGTCGGGGACAGCCGGGGCCGGCAAGACGACGCTGGCTGTGCAGGCGGCACACCAGCTCGGGACGGCGTTCACCGGTGGCACTCTCTTCGTCGACCTTCGGGGAATGGACGTACGACCGTCCGGCGCGCCGGAAGCACTCGCCCGTCTGCTCAGCGCTCTGGGCATCCGGGACGACGAGATCCCGGCCGACGACACCGACCGGGCCGGCCTGTACCGGGAACTGCTGCACCATCGGCGAGTGCTCGTGGTGCTCGACAATGTGGCCGACGAGTCACAGGTCCGGCCCCTGCTGCCCGGTCCCGGGCCCTCCCTGACCGTCATCACCAGCCGCCGGCTGCTGGCCGGGCTGGAGGGCGTGCACCGGCTCAACCTCAGGCAGCTGCCGGCCGGCGACGCGGCGACCCTGCTGCGGCGCATCATCGGCGACCGCGAGCCCGAGGCCGTGGACGAAGTGACCGAGCTGTGCGGCCGGTTGCCGCTGGCGCTGCGCATCGCGGGTAACCGGCTGATGAGCCGGCCGGAATGGACGGTACGACATCTGGCCGACCGGCTGTCCGACGAACGCCGGCGGCTGGACCAGCTGATCGCCGGGGACCTGCGGATCGCCGCTGCCTTCAACCTCTCGTACACCCAGTTGTCTCCTCAGGCGCGGCGGCTGTTCCGCCGGCTCGCGCCGGCGCCCGGATCGGACTTCGACGCGGGGCTCGCCCGGGCACTGGATCCGGCGAACCCGGAGGGCATCGAGGACGCCCTGGACGAACTCGTGGAGTTGAGCCTTCTTCAAGCCCACGTCGACGGCCGATACCGCTTCCACAACCTGATCCGCTTGTTCGCCCGTGAGCGGCTCGCCGAGGAAGAACCGTAGGCACTGCGACCGCACATGCGGAAGTGGTTCTGCATGCGTTCTCGCGTGTTCCGCCGCGCCCGGACCGGATGAGATCAAGTACGGGCGCGGCACAGCGGCCCGCCCGCTACACGAGAGGCACACATCATGGGGATCTGGAGCGACCGGCTCGCCGAGCTCGGCATCACGCTGCCGCATGTCGCCACACCGGTCGGCGGCTACGCGCCGGCCGTCCGTTCCGGCCGGCACGTCTACACCTCGGGGCAACTGCCCTTCGTCGGCGGGACGCTGCCGGTCACCGGCAAGGTCGGCGACACCGTCGACGTCGCCCAGGCCGCCGACCTGGCCCGTACGGCCGCGCTCAACGCCCTCGCGGCGGTAGACGCGCTGGTCGGCATCGACGCGGTGGTACGGGTCGTCAAGGTGACCGGTTTCGTCGCCTCGCTGCCGTCCTTCACCGGCCAGGCCCAGGTCCTCGACGGCGCCTCCACCTTCCTGCACGACGTCTTCGGCCCGGCCGGGATCCACGCCCGTTCCGCCGTCGGCCTGACGGTGCTGCCCCTGGACAGCCCGGTCGAGGTGGAACTCCAGGTCGAGATCTCGTCCTGACCGCGTACGGAACGAACCTACTGAAGGGCTCTGTCATGAAACCCACCATCGTCCTCGTCCACGGCGCGTTCGCCGAGTCCGCCAGCTGGAACGAGGTGGCCCGGCGACTGCTCACCGACGGCTATCCGGTGATCGCCGCGCCCAACCCGCTGCGCAGCCTGTCCGGCGACGCGGCCGTCGTCTCGAGCGTTCTGGCCACCGTCGACGGCCCGGTCGTGCTGGTCGGCCATTCGTACGGCGGGGCTGTCATGTCCAACGCCGCCGTAGGGCACGACCACGTCAAGGCGCTCGTGTTCGTCGCCGCATTCGCACCGGAGGCCGGCGAGAGCATCGGCGAACTGTCCGGCAAGTTCCCGGGCGGAACCCTCGGCGACACCCTCCGGGAGGTGCCGCTCCCGGACGGGACCGTCGACCTGTACATCCGGCAGGACAAGTATCACCAGCAGTTCATCGCCGACGTCCCGGCCGAGCGCGCCGCCCTCGACGCCGTCGCCCAGCGCCCGCTGAACACCACGGCGCTCAACGAGGGATCCGGCGAACCGGCCTGGAAGACGGTGCCGTCCTGGTTCATCTACCCGGAGCGCGACTACAACATCCCGCTCGAGGCCCACCGCTTCATGGCCGAGCGCGCCGGCGCCCGCACACGCGTCGAACTGCCCGGGGCCTCACACGCCATTCCCGCCTCGGAGCCCGCCGCGGTGGCCGCGGTCATCCTGCAGGCCGCCGCCGCGATCGTCTGAATTCCCCTGACCTGACCGAAAGAGGCATCATGCGCGTTCGCATCTCCACAGTGGTGGCCCTCGCCGCCGCCATCGTTCTCACCGGCACGACGTCGGCCGCTGTCGCCGGTACGCACGTCAAGGCCAAACCGACCATCGTGTTGGTCCACGGCGCCTTCGCCGACTCCGCGAGCTGGTCCGGCGTCATCGAACGGCTCCAGCAGCGTGGCTACCCGGTCGTCGCCGCCGCCAATCCGCTGCGGGGCCTCGGCTCCGACGCCGCCTCCGTGCGAACCGTCATCGATTCCGTGCCGGGGCCGATCGTGCTCGCGGGCCATTCGTACGGCGGCGCGGTGATGACCAACGCCGCCGCCGGCGACCCGGACGTCAAGGCGCTCGTCTACATCGCGGCCTTCGCCCCCGACAAGGGCGAAAGCGCCCTCGAGCTGTCCAACAAGTTCCCGGGCAGCACTCTCGGCGACACGCTGGCCTCGGTGCCGCTCGGTGACGGCACCAACGACCTCTCCATCCGGCCGAACCTGTTCCGGCAGCAGTTCGCCGGCGACGTGTCCAAGCGGCAGGCCTCGCTGATGGCCGTCACGCAGCGCCCGATCCGGGACGCCGCGCTCAGTGCGGGTTCCGGGGAACCGGCCTGGAAGAAGATCCCCTCCTGGTTCCTCGTCGCCGGGGCCGACCGCAACATCCCGCCCGCGGCTCAGCGCTGGATGGCTGATCGGGCCGGATCGCGGGCAACGGTCGAGATCCGCAAGGCCTCGCACGCCGTCGGTGTGTCGAATCCAGGCCCGGTCGCGGACCTGATCGTCCGGGCGGCGACAGCACGATGACCTGATCCTCGCGATCAGGGCAACGACGTCAGTTCGAGGAACAGACGTCGTTGCGCCATGCCCAGGCGGCGATCTCGACCCGGTTGCGAGCGGCGAGTTTGCGCTGCACGTTGGCCAGGTGGGTCTTGACCGTGGACAGCGTCACGTACAGCTGTCCGGCGATCTCGTCGTTGGTGTGTCCGTGCGCCACGAGCCGGACCACGGCGAGCTCGCGTTCGGTCAGTGGCTCGGTGGGTGGCGCCTCCGGCGCCTCGGGTTCGTCGCCCCGGCGGGGAGCGAGGTGCGCCAGCAGCCGTACGGTCACGGCCGGCGAGATCAGCGTCGTTCCCGCGGCCGCGGCCCGCACCGCCTCGACCAGCAGGTTCGGCGAGGTGTCCTTGAGCAGGAAACCGCAGGCGCCGTTGCGCAGCGCCCGGTACACGTATTCGTCGAGGTCGAACGTGGTGACGATCAGGATATTGAGCGGGTCCCGGACGGCCGGGCCGGCCAGCAGCCGGGTCGCCTCGAGTCCGTCCAGTTTCGGCATCCGGACGTCGAGCAGGCACACGTCGGGGCGCAGCCGGCGGGCCTGCTCGACGGCGGTCTCGCCGTCGGCCGCCTCGGCCACCACCTCCATGTCCGGCTGAGTGCCGAGAATCATGCGGAACGCCGTACGGATCATGTCCTGGTCGTCGGCCAGGAGAAGCCGAATGGTCATCGTCGTTCCCGTCTCCATCGCCGGCCGTCCGAACGCCGTTCGGTGACCGGCAGAATCGCGGTGACCTGCCAGCCCGCCGCGACCGGCCCGGCCGAGAACTCGCCACCCGCGGCGCGCACCCGCTCGCTGAGGCCGGTCAGGCCGAAGCCGCCGGACGGTAGAGAGGACACGGCGGCTCGGCCGTCGTTGCTGACCGAGACCTCGGCCAGGCCGGGCCGACCGGGGTGAGCGCGGACCCGGATGTCGATCCGGGTCGTGCCGGTGGTGTGGCGCAGCACGTTGGTCAACGCCTCCAGAACGGTGTGGTGAGCCGCGTCGAGGGTGGCGGCGGGTAACGGCCGATGGGCCAGGGCCTCGTCGACGGAGAGGGCCGGCGCGGGAAGTCCGGGCGGCATCGTCTCGGTGACTGTGGTCAGCATCGCGTCCAGCGTGCCCTCGACGGGTGCGGCCGGGGGCGTTTCGTCGCGCAGGACCCCCACGAGCGTACGCATCGAGGTGAGGGCCTGACCGCCGACCTTCTCGATGTCGGCGAGCAAGGCGTCCAGGTCCTTGGGCGAGGGCGCGGCGCCCGCACCGGTGACGAACCTGATGGCCTGTGTCTGGGCGACGATCGCGGTCACGTGATGGGCGACGTAATCGTGCAGGTCGCGGGCATGATCCATGCGCTCGGACTGCCGGGCCAGCCGGTCGGCGTCGACGCGGCGGCGCTCCAGCAGGCGCAGATAGAGACCCAGCATGGCGACGAACAGAACCCACGCGACCAGTACGACCGCCACCAGGCCGCCGTCCTGCGACAGCGTCCGGACGTTGGCCGGGTGCAGGAAGACCCGTACCGGAAGAAGCCCGATGGCGAGGATCGTCAGCGCGGCCGGCCCGGCCGCCCGGACGATCGGATGCTGCATGACCAGGCGGATCACCGCCACCGAGAGCGCGGCGAACTCCACGAGGCCGAACGTGTGCTCCGGGCGCATCGACGGCACCAGCCCACAGGCCACCGAGACCGTGACGGATACCGCCGCGGCCGCGGCGACCGCCGACGGGCGGGCCTCGGCCAGCAGGACCACGGCCGCCGCGAGAAGCCCGCCGGCGACAATGCCGATTTTGGCGGGCAGCGTGGGACCGTCCAGCCCTTCGACGACGACCAGGCCCGCGACCACGACGGCGAACAGGCCCGCCGCCACCCGCTGCGGCCACCGGCGACCCGGAACGATGATCAACACAGAAGGCCACGGTACGACACCCGTACCCGGGCGGCCTGGTTCTTTCGGCCGAGTCACCGCGGCACCGCTCGGTAACACGGCTGAGGCGCGCCCCCGCCCCGCTCCCGCACGATCGAAGCCGCACCGGACGATGAGCGGAGAGTGATCGTGACGACGACAGTGCAAGCCGTGGGGCTGCGGGTGAGAACGGGCCGGCACGTGGCCGTCGACGGCGTCGACCTGAGCCTGGGCGCCGGCGTCCACGGACTGCTGGGACCGAACGGCGCCGGCAAGACCACCCTGATCAGAGCCCTGGCCACCGTGCTGCGCCCGCACGACGGCCGGCTGCGACTGCTCGGGCAGCCCATGGACGGACGACCCGACCTCCGAAAGGTACGGCGGGCACTCGGCTACCTCCCTCAGGAGTTCGGTTACTACCCGCGGTTCACAGTTGCCGAGTTCGTCGAGTACATGGCCTGGCTCAAAGAGGTGCCCGGCACCGGGCGCCGCCGTGCCGTGCGGCGCGCACTCGAGCGGGTCGGCCTGGCCGACCGGGCCGGCTCGCGGATGAAGTCGCTCTCCGGCGGCATGCTGCGGCGTGCCGGCATCGCGCAGGCCATCGTCAACGAGCCGGAGCTGCTGCTGCTCGACGAGCCGACAGTGGGCCTCGACCCGCGGCAGCGACTCGACTTCCGGGCCCTGCTGCGCGAGCTCGGCGAACGTTCCTGCGTCATCGTCTCCACCCACCTCGTGGAAGACGTGGCCGCGGCCTGCACGAGCGTCGTGCTGGCGGACGCCGGCCGCATAGTGTTCCACGGGACGCCGGACGAGATAGCGGCCGCCGGTGGCGCCGGCGACGCCGGGGACAGTCCCATCGAACGCGGCTACTCGGCCCTCATCGAACGGCACCGGGCGGCGCCGGCGGTGACGCTGTGAGCGGCATCGTCGGGATCGAACTTCGTCGTTCCAGCGCGCTCCTCGCCGGCGCCGGGACGGCCGTGCTCGGCGCCGCGGGACTGTACGTGCTGGCGTTCACCGGGCAGACCGGCTTGTGGGACCAGCAGTGGAACCTGCTCGCCGCCTTTCAGCGGATCATGCTGGTGGTCCTCTGGCCGCTGGCCCTGGCGGCCGGCGCCTGGCAAGCCGGCCGGGACCGGCGCAGTCGGATCGAGGAACTGCTCGGCAGCACACCGGCTCCCGGATGGCGGCGGCTGCGGCCCTCCGCTCTCGCCGCGGCCCTCGGCCTGACCGTCGGCTACTTGCTCGTTCTGGCCGCCGGGGCGCCCAGGGTCGCGACCGCCGCCGGCTATCCCGGCAGCGGCTGGTGGGCGGTCACCGCCGTCGGCGTGCTGGCCCTGGTCGCGGCGGGCTTCCTCGGCCTCGGTGTCGGCCGGCTGCTGCCGTACGCGTACACCCCGGCCGTACTCGGCGCGGGCAGCCTGGCCTCGCTCCTGGCCGCGATCGAGGCGACCAAAATCGGCGACGCCACGAAGCCCGGACCGGCTCTGCTGCTGCCGTTCTTCACCAGCACGCTCTCCGAGTTCCAGACGGTCGGCGGGTCCGTGAGCGCCGGCCAGGCCTGGTGGCTCGCCGGGCTGGTCGCCGGCGGGCTGGTGCTCTACCTCGCGACGAACCGGCTCGTACGGGTCCTGGCCGTCGTCCCGCCACTGCTCGGGCTGGCGCTGGCGACCCCGCTGCTGACCATCACCGCCGAGAAGGCCTTCCCGATCGACCCGGCCGCGGTGACCGAGGTCTGCACCACCGACGGCGGCCCTCGGGTCTGCGTCACAGCCGCCCACAGCCGGACGCTACCCACAGTCGTCGCGCCGTCTCGGGAAGCGTTGCGCCTGCTGGCCAAGCTGCCGAACGCGCCGGCTTCGGTTCACGAGGCGGTTCCCGGCCTGGGCCGACCGCAGCCGGCCTCCGAGGCTTGGGTGGACGCCGGCAACCTCAGCCAGACCGATGATCCCGCCGAGCTGACCGCCCGGATCTTGGCCGGCGCGGGTACCCCGCTCTGCACCGACGATGATGAAAGTGCCTACCTCGACGTGCTGCGGGCCCGGGCCGTGACGGCCGCCTGGCTCTACGGCCGCCACCCGGCACCCGGTCCGGCGTTCTCCGCGGCCGAACAGAACCTGCGCGACAAGATGTGGGCGACCCTGGTCGCCTGGCCGGCCGCCGAGCAGGAACGCCGGGTCGCCGCGGTACGCACGGCCGGGCTGACCTGCGGCGACCAGGCGGCAGCCCTCGGTGCCGGAGCCGGCCGATGACGGCCGTCGGCCTGTTCCTGCGCTCGCGCGAAGTGCCCGCCGGAGCGCTGTGCGCGGTATCGGCGATGATCGCCGTCGCCTGGCTGGGCACCGGCCCGGCCGAGTCACGACACGCCGTGACCGCAGCGGCTCTCGCCCTGGCGCTGGGCATCGCCGTCCTCGGCCACGGCCTGGGCGGGCCGGACAGCACCCTGGACACGACCGCGGCGATCCGCTGGGCGCCCCGCCGCGCGTCGCACCTGGCGGCGATCTTCGTGGCCGCGGCCGCCGTGGTGGCCGTCGTGACGACGGCGCCGACCGGCGTCGTACTGCGGGACGCGGCCGGCTTCACCGGGCTGGCCGCGCTGGCCGCGGCTCTGTTCGGTCGCCGGCTGGCCTGGACCCTGCCGGTCGTGACCGGCTGCGTGTCCGGCGGCATCCCGGCCGTGCCGGAGCCGTTCGCGCTGCACCTACTCACCTGGGCGGGTCAGCCGGCGGACAGCCCGGCGGCGTTCACCATCGCCGTCACCCTCGCGGTCGCCGGAGCCGCTGGGTATGTGACTCGCGGCCCCCGCCGGAGCGGCACGACGAGCTGACGGGGCGGCGCGCCCGAGGCGCAGATCGCGGCTACGGGCGGTGGTCTCGCAGGGCGAGAGTGGCGTGGACCTGGGCGAGTTGCGTGGTGGCGGTCAGCATGGCCAGGTCGGCGCCGGGGACGTACGGCTCGTCGGAATGGTCGTCTTCGTTGATGTTCGTCTGGTAGTCGACCAGGCAGATCTGGTAGAGGCGTTCGGCCTCGGCGGTGAGTTCGGCGGCGCGGGCGGCGTGTTCGTCGGCGGTCATCCGATCATGGTGTCATCCCGGGCGGGTCGGTCCGGTCCACGGCTGTGCGGTGCCTTCAGCCGGCGTGTGACAGGCCGAAAGCGATGAGGAAGCCGGCCACCGTGATCAGGCCGATGAGCAGATGTGCCTGCTCGAAAGCCTCGGGGATCATCGTGTCGGCCACCATGGCGAGGATCGCGCCGGCGGCCAGGGCGGTGACGCCGGCCAGCGCCGCGTCCGGGGCGCCGCCGAGCAGGGTGTAGCCGGCGACCGCGGCGAGGCCGCTGATCAGGGCGATGGCCGTCCACAGGCCGAAGACGTAGCGCGGGCCGCGCCCGGCGTTGCGCATGCCGGCCGCGCTCGACAGGCCCTCGGGCACGTTGCTGATGAACACCGCGATCACCGTCACCAGTCCGACGGCGCCGCCACCCAGCAGGCTCGTACCGATGACTATCGACTCGGGGATGCCGTCGAGCAGGGCGCCCAGCGCGATGGCCGTACCGGAACCGCCCTTCTGTTGTTCTCCCGAGCGTTTCCGGTGACGGGCGCCGTGCCGGGCCAGGACCACGTTGCAGCCGGTGTAGACGACCGCGCCGGTGACCGCGCCCAGCACGGTGGGTGTCATGCCGCCCCGGTCGTTCGCCTCGGCGATGAGCTCGAACGCGACAGCGGACAGCAGCACGCCGGCGCCGAAGGCCATGACCGAGGCGACGACCCGCCGCGGGATGCGGATCAGGTAGCCGACGGCCGCGCCGGCCACCAGCGCGGATCCGGCCAGCAGTCCCCACCCTCCGGCCTGCAGCCAATGCGGCATCAGGCACCTCCGAGGCGGCGGGCCGCGTTGACCAGGCCGACCAGGCTGAACGCCTGCGGGGTGTTGCCGAGCTGCCGTCCGGCCGCCGGGTCGTACTCCTCGGCGAGCAGGCCCACGTCGTTGCGCAACGCGAGCAGCCGTTCGAAGAGCTCGCGCGCCTCGTCGCCGCGCCCGATGCCCTGCAGCGCCTCGACCAGCCAGAAGGTGCAGGCCAGAAACGCGCCCTCGGCGCCGGGCAGGCCGTCGACCCCGTCCCGCTCGGGCCGGTACCGCAGCAGGAAACCGTCGTGGCACAACTGCTCACGGACGGCCGCGATCGTGCCCACGATGCGCGGGTCCTCGTACGGCAGGAAACCCACCCGCGGCAGCAGAAGCAGCGCGGCGTCGAGCCCGTCCGACCCGTAGTACTGGGTGAAGGTGGTGCGCCCGGCGTCGAAGCCGTGCGCGCAGACGTCGGCGTGGATGGCGTCGCGCGTGCGGCGCCACCGGTCGGCCGGGCCGTCGAGGCCGTGTTTCTCGACCGCGGTGACCGCGCGGTCGAAGCCGGCCCACGCCATCACCTTGGAGTGCACGAAATGCCGGCGCGGCCCGCGCACCTCCCACAGGCCGTTGTCCGGTTCTCGCCAGTGCTCCTCGAGGAAGTCGAGCAGTGCGCGCTGCACGTCCCAGCCGTCCCCGGTCGGCGCGATGCCGGCGGTGCGACTCAGATGCAGGCCGTCCAGGACCTCACCCCAGACGTCGAGCTGGAACTGGTTCGCGGCGGCGTTCCCGACCCGTACCGGGCCGGCCTTCTGATAGCCGGGCAGCCAGTCGAGCGTCGACTCGGGCAGGCGGCGGGTGCCGTCGAGGCCGTACATGATCTGAAGGTCCGCGGGGTCTCCGGCGACCGCCCGCAGCAGCCATTCCCGCCAGGCCCGCGCCTCCGCGACATAGCCCGTGCCGAGCAGGGCTTGCAGGGTGAAGCTGGCGTCGCGCAGCCAGCAGTACCGGTAGTCCCAGTTCCGCGGCCCGCCGAGTTGCTCCGGCAGCGAGGTGGTCGCGGCGGCCACGATGCCGCCGGTCGGCGCGTAGGTCAGGGCCTTGAGCAAAATCAGGCTTCGGCGTACGGCGTCAGCCCACGGCCCTTCGTAGCTCTGCCGGCCGATCCAGTCGTCCCAGAAACGCCGGGTGTCGCTCAGCGCCTGCTCCGGTTGCGCCGTTCTCGGTTGCGGCAGGTGCGATTGCTGATGAGTGAGTACGAAGGTGACGCGCTCCCCGGCCGCGACGGTGAACTCGCCGACGGTGCCGCGGTCGCGGCCATGCAGGGGTACGCCGGTGCGCAGCCACACCGCGTCGGGGCCGGCGATCGCGGTGATGCCGCGCTCGTGGTGGCGCACCCACGGGACGACGTGGCCGTAGTCGAAGCGCAGCGTCAGCTCGGATCGCATGTGGACAGTGCCGGAGACACCCTCGACGATGCGGACCATATCGGCCGCTTCGCCGCGCGGCGGCATGAAGTCGACGAGCCGTACCGTCCCGCCGTCGGTGTCCCACTCCGTCTCGAGGATCAGCGTGTCGCCGGCGTAGCGGCGGCGGGTCGCGGCGCCGCCCCCGCGCGGGGCGATCCGCCAGCGGCCGTTGTCCTGATCGCCCAGCAGCGCGGCGAAGCAGGCCGGCGAGTCGAACCGGGGCAGGCACAGCCAGTCCACCGACCCGTCCCGGCCGATCAGGGCGGCCGTGTGCAGGTCGCCGACCAGCGCGTAGTCCTCGATCGGGGCGGCCACGCGGGTCACCGTCCGTCGGCCAGGGTCAGAACGACCTTGATGTCGTCGGGGTGGGCGGTCAGCGCGTCGGCGAAGCGATCGAGCGGCACCCGGCGTGTGATGAGCGACCGGAGCCAGTCGAGGTCGGCCGCGGCCAGCGCGCCGGCCGCGGCCCGGTAGTGGCGCAGGTTGGCGTTGACGCTGCCGACCACGACGTCGTTGTCCAGCACGATCTCCCGGTTGCCGGCGCCGGCGTCGACGCTGATCCGGCGGCCGGGCGTGGAGACGCCGGTCAGGCAGGTGATGCCGTAACTGGCGGTGTTGCCGACGGCATCGACCACCACGGACGCGGCGCCGGTGGCCTCGACGACGACGTCCGGTTGCAGCTTCCCGGCGACGTCGGCGACCGGCCCGGAATGGTAGGTGGCGCCCAGCCCGGTGGCCGCGTCCACCTTCGGGCCGCCGGTGACCCGGTCGAGCACGTGGACGTCGAGACCGCGCTGAATGCCGAGCAGCGCGGCCAGCAACCCGATCGGCCCGGCCCCGGTGACCAGCACGCGCTTCGGCTCGTACCAGGAGCGGGCGCCGATCCGGTCGACCTGTTCCCACGCCTTGGCCACCACGGTGGCCGGCTCCATCAGCATCCCGACGTCGGCCAGCCGGGCGTCGAGCTTCACCGCGTACCCGGTCTCGACGGTCCACAGTTGCGCGGCGTACCCGTCGATCTCCTTGATGCCGCGCTCGGTGTACCGGCCGTTGCGGCACATGTCGAACTCGCCGTGCCCGCACGCCCCGCACGGCACCGGGTCGGGACGCCGGACCACCCCGACGACCAGGTCACCGGCGGCGAAGTCACTGCCGTCCGGAGCCTGCCGGACCCGCCCCAGCGATTCGTGCCCCAGGACAAGCCGGTCACGGCCGGGCGGGGCCCAGCCGTACTCCCCGGCGACGATCTCCCGGTCGGTGCCGCAGACGCCCAGGGCCAGCCCTTCGACGAGCAGTTCCCCGCCGCCGGCCACTGGATCGGGCAGTTCGTCGACCCGGGCGGTGCCGCTGGTGCCGGGCCGAACGGTAAGTGCACGCATAACTCCTTCGTATAACCATCTTTGCACTGTGCAATCATTTGTCGCGGAGGTTTTACGGCTCGCTGTTCGCGCCCTCGCGGTGGGACGACCAGCCGAGCCACCAGTCCTGCTCGCCGACCTCGCCGGCCGCCTCGGCGAAGGCGGTCAAGGCCTCGGTCACCGCCGGCTGCCAGAGCTGGGCGGTGGCGGCGACGAGCTCCTCCAGGTCGACGCGGCGCCGGGTGAGGACCTGCTCCACGACGTCCCGGCCGGCCGGGGTGAGGCGCACCCGCACGACGCGACGATCCGCAGTGGACCGCAGGCGCCGGACCAGGCCCTTGCGGATCAGCCGGTCCAGCATCCTTGTGCCGGTCGAGGGGTTGACCTGAAGCTCGTCGGCGATGTCGATGCTGCGCTGCGGGCCCCGCACGGCCAGCACGACCAGCGCCCGGAACTGTGGCAGGGTGACCTCACCCTCGACGGCGGCCAGCGACCTGGCGGTCAGCCCGACGAACGCCCGGCTGGCCAGCATCAGAGCCTGCACGGCCGCCTCGTTCGGACCCGGCGAAGAAGGTTGCATACTGCCATCTTTGCAGTCCTGGCTGAAGTACCGGTACGGCGAGGACGGACAGGGACAGCGGGAAACCGCGGCGATCTATACGATGCGGCCACTTGATCTTTAGGGACGCCTCAGGAGGATCCCGTTGCCTCATCCCCTCATCCGCCGCGGGCTCAGCGCCGGGCTGGCCGCCTCCGTCGTTTCGCTGGCTCTGGCCGTGCCGGCCCACGCGGCGACCGGGGCCCTGCTCGCCGGGGCCCCGGTGAAACTCAGCGCCGCCGTGGGCGAGCGCTTCGATGCCACGCTGTCGGTCACCAACACCGGCTCCACCGCTGTGGACGGGGTGGCGGTTCGCTTCGCCACCACGTCCGGATTCGAGGCGGCCGAGCAGTTCGCGAACTGTGCGTACGAGGCCGGACAGCCGCGTGACTGCACCTTCGAGCAGAGCCTGGAACCGGGCAAGTCGTACCAGCTGGTGATGCCGTACAAGGTGCGCGCCGACACGTACGCACCGGGCGGTCTGAATGGCCAGTTCCAGTGGACGCCGCTCGCCGGCGGCACCCCGCACGCCGGCGACGGCGCGGTCCTGCAGCTGCGGGCGGGCGACAAGCTGGGCGAGAGCCCGGCCGGCGACTGGCAGTATCTCGACGTCGCCGTGACCGGCTCCAACGGCGCCGACCTGGCCGCCCTGGGCACCACGGTCACCGGCGCGGCCGGCGATGTGGTCGAGGCCGAGGTCGGCGTCCGCAACGACGGCCCGGCCACGCTCGACTGGACCAGGGGCGGCACCTCGCCGGGCCTGGTCGTGGTCACGATCCCGGCCGGCACGTCGGTCGTCAAAACGCCTGAGGGCTGCGACCGCGACAGCGGCCAGTACGTGTGCGAGACGGCGACCCTGTTCCCGACGGCGACCACGACGACGTGGAAGTTCCCGCTGCGGATCAACCAGGTCGTCGCCGGCGCGACGGGCTCGGTCGAGGTGAACCCGGCGTGCCAGTGCCAGCGCTTCGACGAGGACCTGGACAAGTCCAACAACACCGCGTCCCTCGTGGTGAACCCGGCGGACGACACCGCCGACCAGATCCCGCCGGTCATCGACGACACCGGTCTCGTGGCGGGACAGCTCGTCCCGAGCGTCTACTACTTCCGCCCGGTGGCGCACGACAATGTCGGCGTCACCAAGCTGGAAGCGGTTCTCAACGGAACCCAGAAGATCGTGTGCAGCGAGACGACCTGCCGGGTCGTGCTGCCGACCGGCCGGGACGCCGACGGGACCATCACGGTCCGGGCGTACGACGCCGCCGGTAACCACAG
The DNA here is from genome assembly GCF_040650035.1 of Actinoplanes sp. NPDC048796. Taxonomy (NCBI): domain Bacteria; kingdom Bacillati; phylum Actinomycetota; class Actinomycetes; order Micromonosporales; family Micromonosporaceae; genus Actinoplanes; species Actinoplanes sp. NPDC048796. The sequence goes on from NZ_JBEZGO010000003.1 coordinate 696,075, forward strand.
CGGGAAGACCATCCCGGTCCACCTCGACAGCGTCGCGCCGACCGGATCGCTCACCCCAGCGGCCAAGTCGTCGATGCGTACCGGACCGGTGAATATCGCAGTCGACGGCGTGGCCGCCGACACCGCCAAGATCGTCATGGTCGACGCGGGCACCCGGGCCGAGCTGGCGACGCGTACCGAAGCGCCCTGGACCTTCTCCTGGGACGCGGTCGACAACACGGTCTCGCCGCTGTTCGTCATCACCGACCGGGCGGGCAACAGCCTCACCCGGGCCAGCGGCTACATCGTCGACAACGAGGCGCCGGTCATCGAGCGGGCCGACTTCGCCGGCTCGTACTCGACGAACCGGCTCGACGCCGGCACCGGCTGGGTCGGCGGGATCAGCTACGTCAACGCCACGATCGCCGACGAGTCCCCGATCAGCCGCAGCGAGTGGCGGGTCGACGGCGTCCTGAAGTCCACCGCCGCGCAGTTCTACTGGGACGCGCGGGCGATCCCGGCCGCCACCGCCACTGTCGAGGTGCGGGTCTGGGACGCCGCCGGCAACACCTCGTCGAAGGCGTTCCGGGTGAACATCGACAAGGCGGCCCCGACGATGTCGGTGTCCCCGGCGCCGGGCGCCCTCGTCCGGGGCACCAGCTACGTCACCTTCCTCAAGGCCACGGACCGCAGCGGTATCGCGTACGTGCAGCTCACCAGCCCGAACTCGGTGGGCCAGGTGGCTTCGGTGCGGCTGGCCGCGGGCAAGGACGGCCCGCGCTCGGTGACCTGGCTGGCCATCGACAAGCTGGGCAATTACACGTACGTCAAACGCTCCTTCACCATCGACAACACCGCACCGGCGGTGGCGTTCAAGAGCGCGCCCAAGAGCAACGCGAAGCTGAGCAAGAAGGTCACCCTGACCGCCACGGCCGGCGACCGCAACGGCGTCGCGCGGGTGCAACTGCTGGTGAACGGCAAGGCCGTCGCGACCGACACCAAGGCCGGCTACGCCTTCACGCTCAACCCCAAGGCGTACGGCAAGAAGTTCACCGTCCAGCTGCGCGCCTACGACAAGGCGGGCAACCTGCGGTACAGCGTCAAGCGCAACTACCGCCGCTGACCCACCAGCGCACCGGCCCCGTGCTCGACCGGCGGGGCCGGCGCGAACCAGCGTCGGTGCCACCGGCGCAGCGGCGCCGGCGCCCACCAGTTCCATTCGCCGAGCAGGCTCATCAGCGCCGGCAGAAGCAGGCCGCGGACGACCGTGACGTCGAGCAGCAGCGCCACCGCCATCGCGAAGCCGATCTCCTTGACCGCGATGAGGTCGCCGAGCAGGAAGCCCAGGAACACCACGCCGATGCACAGGGCGGCGGCGGTGACCACGGGACCCGACTTCTCGATCCCGCCGCGTACGTCACCCTCCTCTCTGATCCGGGCCAGCAGGAACACCTGGTAGTCCATCGAGAGCCCGAAGACGAACACGAACAGCAGGACGGGTGTGGTGACGTCGATCGCGCCCCACGAGTCGAAGCCCAGCACCGCGTCGCCGACCCCCCACTGGAAGACGACGACCAGCGTGCCGAGCGTGGCCAGCAGGGTGAGCGCGTTCATCAGCAACGCCTTGAGCGGTATCGCCACCGAGCCGGTCAGCACGAACAGCAGCACCGTCGTGGCCAGCACCACGATGAGAAGCGCGATCGGGAAACGGCCGGCCACCGAGTCGGTGTAGTCGGCCAACTCGGCCGCCGCGCCGCCGACGAGAACCGGGAACGGCGGGTCGGTGGCCCGGATCGCCCGTACGACCTCGCGGGAGTCCCGGCCCTCCGGCGTGACGTCGATGACGGCGGCCGGCGCGGTGATGTCGGGGCGCGGCTGCACCCGTACGACACCCTCAAGCCGGTTGATTCTGTCCATGAAGTCGCGAACCGCGGCGTCGGCCGGGTCGGCGTCGACCACCACGACGATCGGGTCGGCCTGGCCGCCGCTGAAGTCGCGCTGCACCGCCTCGTGCAGCCGGCGCGCCTCGGACGAGGCCGGCAGCGCGCGGGCGTCGGAGTTCTCGAGGTCGACCGCGAACAGGAACGGCAGTGACAGCACGACCAGACCGGCCGCGACCGCGAACGCCACCGGCCCCGGACGGTTCTGCGCGAGGGCGGCGAGCCGCGGAAGCAGGGAGCGGCGCGACGGCCGGGGCGACTTGATACGGCGGTGGGCCACGGCGATGAGCGCGGGTACGGCGGTCAGCCCGGCCACGGTGCCCAGCAGCACCGCTACCGCACCGCCGAGCGCCATGGCGCCGAGCAGCGGTTCGGCGAACGCGGACAGCCCGAACATCGTGGCGGCGACGGCCAGCCCGGAGATCAGCACGGTACGGCCGGCGGTCGCGGTGGTGCGGGCGAGCAGATCCGCGACCGGTACGCCCGGATCGGCCTCCCGCTCCTCCCGGAACCGGGCCATCACCAGCAGCGCGTAGTCGACGGCGAGGCCGATGCCGAGCAGGGTGACCACGTTGACGGTGAACTGGCTGACCCCGGTGAGCGCGGTCAGCCCGTACAGCCCGAGCAGCGTCACCGTCACCGTGGCCAGGGCGGCGGCCAGCGGGATCAGGCCGGCCACGAAACCGCCGAGGATCAGCACCAGCACGGCCAGCAGGACGACGAGCGCCACCGACTCCCCGAGGGCGGCGTCCGCCATGGCCTGCTCGGCGAACGCGCGCTCGGCCAGCTTCTCGCCGCTGACCAGCACCTCGGGCGCGTCGATCCGGTGCAGGGCGGCGGCGACCGCGTCCTCCGCCCGTTCCCGCCGGTCGTCCGGCAGCCCGGGCGACAGCTCGACCCGGATCAGCGAGCTCCGGTTGTCCGCGCCGATCCGGCCGCCCGGCGCCCCGTACAGATCCTCGACCTCCGCCACGCCGTCCAGGCCGCGGATCTCCGCGGTCACCGCGGAGACGTCGGCGACCAGCGCCGGGTCGTACACGTCGCGCCCGCCCACGACGGCGACGATCATCGGCCCCTCGGGCTGCAGTTCGCCGACCCGCCGGTCCGCGAGCTGCGACTCCGCGTCCGGTCGCAGACCGTCGGTGGTGGTGAGCCGGTCGAAGACCTGACCGCCGAGGACCAGCCCGGCGACGATCAGAACGAGCCACGTGCCGAGCACCGGCCACCGCCGACGGGCACACCAACGGCCCAGATCCGCCAACATCACCGGAATATGCAGGCGACGGCCATGGACGTGCATCGTTCGAACGGTCGGCAGGTTTGACCGGTCGGCGAACCGTCGAGTCGGTCAGCCGACACCCGGACGATTTCATCTGCCGCTAAGGTTCATCAATCTTTACGGGGGAGGGGAATGCCCGTGCTTCGGCGTGCGCTCAGTGGGATCGTCGCGTTGGCAACCGTGGTCACGATGTCGTCCTTCATCGGCTCGCCGCCCGCGACCGCGGTGGCGCTGCCGACCGGCTTCCAGGAGCAGATCGTCTTCAGCGGTCTCAGCTCCCCCGTCGATCTCGAGTTCGCGCCGGACGGGCGGATCCTCGTCGCCGAGAAGGGCGGCCGGATCAAGGTCTTCGACGACCTCGCCGACACCACCCCGACCGTGTTCGCCGACCTGTCGGCCAATGTGCACAACCAGTGGGACCGCGGCCTGCTCGGCATGGCGCTGGCGCCCAACTTCCCCGTCGACCCGTACGTCTACGTGCTGTACACGTACGACGCTCCGCCCGGGCAGACCGCCCCGGTCTGGAACGACGTCTGCGCCAACGCGAACGACGGGCGCTGCGTGGTCACCGGCCGGCTCTCCCGCCTGCGGGCCGGCGGCGACACGATGACCGGCAGCGAGCAGGTGCTGCTGAACGACTGGTGCCAGCAGTTCCCGAGCCACTCCATCGGCGACATCGCCTTCGGCGCGGACGGGATGCTGTACGTGGCCGCCGGTGACGGCGCCAGCTTCAGCGCCGTCGACTACGGCCAGTTCCCCTCCGGGGCGCCGACCAACCCGTGCTCCGACCCGGCCAACGAGGGCGGCGCGCTGCGCTCGCAGGACATCCGCACCTCGGGCGACCCGGCCCAGCTCGACGGCGCCCTGCTGCGGCTCGACCCGGCCACCGGCGCGGCCGCGGCCGGCAACCCGAACATCGCCGCCACCGACCCGAACGTCCGCCGGATCGTCGCGCACGGCCTGCGCAACCCCTACCGGGTCACCATGCGGCCGGGCACCAACGAGGCCTGGATCTCCGACACCGGCTGGAACACCTGGGAAGAGGTCAACCGGGTGGTCAACCCGACCGCCGGGGTGACCAACTTCGGCTGGCCGTGCTGGGAGGGCAACGCCCGGCAGGCCGGGTACGACAGCGCCAACCTGCCGATCTGCGAAACCCTCTACACCGCGCCGGCCGGCACGCACACCGCGCCGTTCGTGGCCTGGAACCACTCCAGCAAGCTGGTCGCGGGCGAGGCCTGCCCGACCGGCAGCTCGTCGTCGACCGGTGTGGCGTTCTACCCGACCGCCGGCGGGCCCTACCCGACCGCGTACAACGGCGCCGTCTTCTTCGCCGACTACTCCCGCCGGTGCATCTGGGCGTCGCTGCCCTCCACCCCCGGCGGGCTGCCCGACCCGGCCAACGTGCAGACGTTCGTCTCCGACGCGGCCAGCCCGGTCGACCTCGAGGTCGGCCCCGGCGGCGAGCTCTACTACGCCGACCTGGGCGGCACCATCCGGCGGGTCCGCTACTTCCCGGGCAACCAGCCGCCGACGGCGGTCATCGACGCGTCGCCGACGCAGGGCCCGGCGCCGCTGACCGTGACATTCAACGGCACCGGCTCCACCGACCCCGACCCGGCCGACGACGGCCGCCTGCGGTACGCCTGGGACTTCACCAACGACGGCACGACCGACTCCACCTCGCCGACGGCCACGTTCACGTACACCACAGCCGGTTCGTACACCGCCCGGCTGACCGTGACCGACACCCTGAACGCGACGCACACCAGCACGGTCGCCGTCACCCCCGGCAACGAGGCGCCGACCGCGGTGATCGACACGCCGACCGTGGGCACGACCTGGAAAGTCGGTGACGCGCTGGCCTTCACCGGTCACGCCACCGACCCGCAGCAGGGCAACCTGCCCGCGTCCCGCCTCAACTGGGACCTGGTCATGCACCACTGCTCCTCGCCCGAGAACTGCCACGAGCACGCGATCCGCAGCTGGACCGGCGTGGCGTCCGGGTCGTTCGAGGCACCCGACCACGAGTATCCGTCCTACCTGGAGCTCAAGCTTGTGGCCTCCGACCAGGAGGGCCTGACGCACACCGTGACGCGCCGGCTCGACCCGAAGACGGTCGACCTGACGTTCGCCAGCGTGCCGTCCGGACTCCAGCTCACCGTCGGCTCCGGGTCAGGGACGACACCGTTCTCCCGTACGGTGATCCAGGGCTCCACCAACTCGGTGTCGGCACCGTCACCGCAGGGTTCCTCGACGTTCACCTCGTGGTCCGACGGCGGAGCGCAGACCCACATCATCACCGCGCCCACGACGGCGACGACATACACCGCCAACTACGCGACGGCACCGGTGACGCAGCGGATCGGCTACCCCCAGATCGGCGCGTCGCTGGACTCCGGCGCCACGAATTACATGAACGGCTCCCGGTTCGTCACCGGATCCAGCCCGGCCTCGGTGACATCCATGTCGGTGTACTCGAAGAGCGTGCAGGCGGCGCCGAACAACCAGTACCAGCTGGCCATCTACGCCGACGCCAACGGCTCGCCCGGCGCCCGGGTGGCCACCAGCTCGACCGGCACGCTGACCGCCAACGCGTGGAACACCCGGCCGGTCGCCGCGACCCTGGCCGCCGACACCGCGTACTGGCTCGTCTACAACACCAACGGCGACAACAACCTGAGCTACGACACCGGAACGGCCAACCAGGGCGCCTGGAGCGCCGCCACACCGTTCGGCACCTGGCCGGCCACGTTCGGCAGCTCCAACCGGTGGAGCGCGAAGTTCTCCATCTACGCGACCACCGGCGCCGACACGACCGCGCCGACGGTGGCGGCCACGACCCCGGCCGCCGGGGCCACCGGCGTGGCCCTGACCAGCCCGATCACCGTGCGCTTCAACGAGGGCATGGCGGCGTCCACGATCACCCCGGCCAACCTCGAGCTGCGCGGCCCGGGCGGCACGCTGGTCAACCGGACGGTCGCGTACGACGCGGCCACCGAGACGGCGACGATCACCCCGTCCGCGGCGCTGACCGCGTCGACCCAGTACACGGTGACGGTACGGACCGGGGTGACCGACGTGGCGGGCAACGCGCTCGCGGCCGGCCACCAGTTCTCGTTCACCACGCTCAACCCGAGTGCCCCCCGCTTCGGGTACGACCAGGTGGGCGGTTCACTGGACTCGGGCGCCACGAACTACATGAACGGCTCCCGGTTCGTGAACGGCGCCACCGCGCTGCCGATCAGCCAGATCTCGGTCTACCTCAAGGCGGTGCAGGCCGCCCCGGCCAACCAGTACCAGGTGGCGATCTACGCCGACGCGAACGGCTCACCGGGCGCGCTGGTCGCCTCGAGCACGTCCGGCACGCTGACGGCCAACGCGTGGAACAGCCGCCCGGTCACCGCGACGCTGGCCCCGAACACGGCGTACTGGCTCGTCTACAACACCAACGGCGACAACAACATGAGCTACACGACGGGCACCGCCAACCAGGGCGCGTGGAGCGCCTCCACCCCGTTCGGCTCGTGGCCGGCCACGTTCGGCTCGGCCAACCGCTGGACCGCGAAATACTCCATCTACGCCTCGTAGAGCTCCCACGCCCAGCACCGGCAAGGACGGCCCGCGCACGTTTTTCGGCCCGTTGACCTGACCCCGGCCGGATGAACGATCGCGAACAGCCGAAAATCCGCCCAAAAGCATAGTTACCGTGCCGGGGTGACTACAGATCGTAAAGACACGCGTCGCCGGCGCTGCGCCGGAGGGACCGTCGCCGTGGCCTTGATCGGGCTGCTCGCGGTCACCTCCGCCACGCCGGCACACGCCAACCCGCAACCCCCGTCCACCCCGAGCCAGGCCGACACCGCCGGCGCGCGTTCGCGCAACGTCGTACCCGGCGAGACCGGGCTGATCGCCCTGCGCCCGGACGGAAAGGTGTTCGCCACCGTCAGCAAGGGCACGGTGCGGCAGTGGAACACGGCGACCGGGCGCAAGGCCGGAGCGCCACTGGCCGGCGACACCGGCGCCATCTACTCCCTCGCCTACAGCCACGACGGCAAGCTGCTCGCGGTCACCGGCGACAGCCAGGTGTCGCTCTGGGATCCCGTCACCGGTGAACGCACCGGGGCCCCGCTGGCCGGTCACACCGGCCCGGTGCGCTCGGTGTCGTTCAGCTCCACCGGCGATCTGATGGCCACCACCGGCGACGACGGCGCGGTCAAGCTGTGGAATCCGGCCACCGGCCACCTGGTGCGCACCCTCACCGGGGACACCGGCGCACTCCGGATGGTCACCTTCACCGCCGACGGCGAACGCCTCGCGGCCGCCGGAGCCGGCGCCAACAACACGGTGCGGCTGTGGGACACCGGCACCGGCCGGCCGATCGGCGAGGCGCTGACGGTCAGCCCCGGACCGGTGTACGCGGTCAGTTTCAGCCCCAACGGGAAACTGCTGGCCGCCTCCGGTGGCGGCACCGCCGTACGGCTGTGGAACGCGGCCACCGGCAAACCGGCCGGCGAACCGCTCACCAGCAGTTCGGCGCCGGTCTACGCGCTCACCTTCAAGCGCGGCGGCAAAATCCTGGCCACCTCGTCCGGCGGCGACAACAAGGTGCAGCTGTGGAACACGGCGACCCGGGAAGCCGCCACCACCCCGCTGACCGGCCACACCGGCCCGGTACGGGCCATGCGCTTCAGCCCGAAGGGCAACCTGCTGGTCACCGGCGCCGACGACGGCACCGTACGCCTGTGGAACCCGACCACCGGCGAAGCCGTGGGCCAGCCACTCACCGGCCACGTCGGCCCGGTCTGGGCGCTGCGCGTCACCCCGAACGGCAAGCGCCTGCTCACCGCCGGCGCCGACAACAAGGCCCGCCTCTGGCGCGTGCCCTGACAGCTCGTCACTTGAAGGGGGCCGGGACATCCCGGCCCCCTTCAACTATTTACGGTGCTGGATGGCCAGGAACTGTTCGGTGGCCTTGAAGGGGTTGCCGCCGCTCGGCACGTATCCGTTGAGCACCGCGTCCGAGATGCCGGCGACGGGATCGATATGTGTCACCTAGTCTGCTACCGTTCGCGTCGGTTCAGTTCCACTGTGTACCGATCAACGGGGAGTTCGTATGGCAACGCGTCTGGTCAAACGAGTGGCGGCGATGGCTTTCGTCGCGGCCGGCATCGGTGGCTTCCAGCTGGTGGCGGCGGGTCCGGCGTCGGCCGATCCGCTGGTCTCCATTCTCGCCAACCCGGTCTGCACCAAGTCGGTCACCTACCAGGGCGCCCTGGTCCCCGCGGCGGCCAACGGGTCGGTGAACTGCGGCATGGTCCGCGGCGCCAACAGTGAGGGCGTCAGCCGCCTGCAGGACACGCTGAACGACTGCTACCGGTCGGCCCTCGAGGACATCGAGGTCTACCCGCTGCGCATCGACGGCGACTTCGGCGGCAACACCGAGAAGGCCCTGAAGAAGGTGCAGAGCATTTCCGGCACCGGCGCCGACGGGATGTACGGCCCGTTGACCCGCAAGGCGATTCGGCACGTTGACCCGGACTACGGCGACCCGTGCCGCCGCGTCAGCTGACACAGAACGACGTGAAGGGTGGGCCGGTTGTCACCGGCCCACCCTTCACGTATCTCACGAGCGGTTGAAGCGGGCCGTCGACCAGACGTAGCCGAGGACCGCGAGACCCACACACCAGGCCACCGCGAGCCAGCCGTTGTAGCCAATCCCGGTCCCCGACAGCAGTCCGCGCAGGGTCTCGATGGCCGGCGTGAACGGCTGGTACTGCGCGATGGGCTGGAACCAGCCCGGCATCGAGTCGACCGGGACGAAGGCGCTGGACAGCAGCGGCAGCAGGATCAGCGGCATCGCGTTGTTGCTGGCCGCCTCGGCGTTCGGGCTGACCACCCCCATTCCGACCGCGATCCAGGTCAGGGCCAGAGCGAACAGCACGAGCAGCCCGATCGGAACCGGGCGATGATGCCCTCGGTCATGTCGTTCGACACCGACACCGCCGTACCGATCACCGTGCTGCCGATCGTCATCAACAACAACCCGGCACCAGATAGGCGATGTATCTGGCTCGGTCGGGTGCACCGCCGGTTATCCCGGCACTGAGCGCGTCGCCGAATATGTAGACGAACAACAGCAGCAGCATGATCGGCGTGAGCAGCAAGTTCAGCGTGAGCGACGGATACCGGCGCGCGTGCAGCAGGTTGCGGCGCAGCATGGTCGACGAGTCACGGATGGCGAGCGTGGTCATCGGGAAACCTCCACAGGCTTGGCGGTCAGGGCGAAGAAGACGTCGTCCAGGTCGGGGGTGTGCACGGTCAGCTCGTCGGCCTCCACCCCGGCCGCGTCCAGCCGGTCGAGGACGGCGCGTAGTTCGCGGGAGGTGCCGCCGCTGGAGATCTGCAACCCCAGCGCCTCGTCGTCGCGGGCGGCATCGGGCAGGACGGCCGCCGCGTCCTGGTAGGTGGTGGGGTCGGTGAAGCGCAGCAAAACATGCCCGCCCGGCACGAGCCGTTTCAACTCGGCCGCGCTGCCCTCGGCGACGATCCTGCCGTCGTTGAGCACGGCGATCCGATCCGCGAGCTGGTCGGCCTCTTCCAGATACTGCGTGGTGAGGAAGACGGTCACGCCGCCGGTGACGAGCTCACGGACGATCTGCCACATGTCGTGCCGGCTGCGCGGGTCCAGGCCGGTGGTGGGCTCGTCGAGGAAGATGATCCGGGGCCGGCCCATCAGCGTCATCGCGATGTCGAGGCGCCGTTTCATCCCGCCGGAATACGTGGAAGCCGGCTTGCGAGCCGCTTCGTCCAGGTGGAAACGGGACAACAGCTCGGCCGTACGGCGGCGGCCCTCCTCACGGGACAGGTGGTGCAGATCCGCCATCAGCAGCATGTTCTCCTCCCCGGTGATCAGACCGTCGACCGCGGAGAACTGCCCGGTCACCCCGATCACGGCCCGGATACCCTGCGGGTCGCCGGCCAGGTCATGACCACCGACCCGCACCTCCCCCGCGTCGGCGGCAATCAGCGTCGACAGAATCTGCACGGCGGTGGTCTTGCCGGCCCCGTTCGGGCCGAGCAGGGAAAAGACGGTTCCTTCGGGTACGGCCAGGTCGACACCGTCGAGCACGACCTTGTCGCCGTACGACTTACGCAGCCCGTTCGCCGCGATGGCCAAGTTGGTCATTGGTCTCCCCTACCGGTTCAGAGGCTGCGGGCGACGATGTCGCCGTAGGCGGTGGTGGCGTTGATGTGGAGCACGGCGGAGCCGTCGTTCTTCAGGTCGTTGGTGACGCGGCCGTACCCGGTGCCGGCGTCGAGCGAGGCCGAGACGCCCGGGGCGGCCGCGACCGAGATCGACCCCGCCTGCGTCGTGGCCACCAACGAGCCCCGTACGGCCTCGGCGATCTGAATGTCGCCCTTGGCCGTGCTGATCTCGGCCGGCCCGTTGAGCCGGCCGATCGCGACGTCGCCGGCCGCGGTCCGGAGGCGTACGCTCGCGGCCTCGTCGAGCTTGATCTCGCCTTGCGCGCCTTCGAAAAGGACGTCGCCGAGCCGGCCGACTCCGCGAAGCTCGGCGGCCGCCGCCTTGGCCTCGACCCGCGACCCGGCGGGCAGTTGGACGGTCACCTCGAGGTAGCCGGAGCGGCCGAGGATCTGGTTGCCGGCGGTGGCCTCGATCCGCAGGACGCCGTCGGCGTACTCGACCCTGGTCTGCTCCGCCGTCTTGACGTCGCGGCTCTTGTCGGCGTCGGCGGGCCGAACCTCGACGACGGTGTCGGCCCGGTCGGCGGCGATGAACTGGATGCGCCCGGCCGGGATGTCGAGGACGGCGGAGATCGGGGCGGGGGTATTGAAGGTCTGCATGGTGCGCTCCTCGCGATCGTTGTTTCCGATACACGAAACGCTACGTTGCGTTCATATATCGGGCAACAGAATTGTTGCACTGCGACAACGTAGTTCCAGTTGAAAGCCACTATTTCGTTGCAACCGACTCGGATTCAATGCAACGAAGTCGATCCGAGTCGTTGCATTGGCGGAAAGTGAACGCTATGCTGACCGCACCGACGAAGGGAGATCGGCGTGCCCGGAGGCAGACTCAACCAGCAGGAACGCCAGCAGATCGCGCTGGGCCTGTCCGACGGATTGGCGTACGCCGAGATCGCCCGCCGCCTCGACCGCCCCACCTCCACCGTCACGCGCGAGGTGATGCGCAACGGCGGCCCCACCGCCTACCGCTCCGACCTGGCCCACCGCGCCACCGAGCGCCGCGCCCACCGGCGCCGGCAGTCCACCCCCGGCGGCCCCGCGGTGCCCCCGGCACACGGACGCGACGCCGCGGCGGTGGCCGAATATCAGGAGACCTTCACGACCGTATTCATGCAGCAGGGCCTGCCCAAGATGACCGCCCGCATCCTGACCTGCCTGTTCACCACCGACGAAGGCAGCCTGACCGCGGCCGAGCTGGTCCAGCGCCTCCAGGTGAGCCCGGCTTCCATCTCCAAGGCCATCGGCCTGCTCGAAGACCTCACCCTGATCCACCGAGAACGCGACGAACGCCGCCGCGAGCGCTACCGAGTCGACGACGACGTCTGGTTCAACTCAATGATCGCCAGCGCCCGCCAGAACGCCGACCTCGCGGAGACCGCCCGCCAGGGCGTAGCCGTCCTCGGCCCCGGCACCCCGGCCGCGGTGCGCCTGGAGAACATCGCCCGCTTCATGGACTTCGTAGCCGAAAGCATCATCCGAGCCGCCGAACAGGCGCGAGACATCCTCTACGCGAAGCCACCCGCCTGAACCACCCGGAATGCCGTGCTGGTCACCTGACCCCTCGACAGTTACGCGCCGGCGGTGAAACGCACAGGGGCTGGCCGACGAGTCGATCCGTGGCCGAGTCGACCGGACGGCAGGGACTGCTCGCGAACACGATGTTCATGGCCGCGCACCGTGGCCGCGAGGCGGAGGCGCTTGAGCCGACCGCGGCAGGGCAACGGCAGGTCACCGAGCGCGGCGTGGGGCGGCTGCTCCGCATCACCGGCTACGCGAAAGCGGTGCTGTACAACGGTCCCGGCCGTCGCCGGCGCCCTGACGGTTCCGATCCGGAGGTGCATTACCGGGCGGCCATCGAGCATTCAGCGGCGAAGGGCTCAACCTTCTTCAGGCCAGATCGCTGTGCGGCGCATGGCTGCTCAGGGCGCCCGTGAGCCGCGGGCCTTCTCCTGCTCGAGCAGGGCGTCGAGGTCGCGCAGGCGGTGCAGTCCCCGTAGCGGCTGCCGCATGCGGTGATTGCCGGCCAGGGACTGTTCGTGACGGGCGAGAAAACTCCAATAGCCGGCCGTGTACGGGCATGCGTTGTCGCCCGCGCGCACTTTGGGGTCGTACCGGCAGCCGCCGCAATAGTCGCTCATCCGGTTCACATAGGAGCCGCCGGCCGCGTACGGTTTCGTGCTCATCCGGCCGCCGTCGGCGAATTGGCTCATGCCGACCACGTTGGCCGTCATCACCCACTCGTATCCGTCGACGAAGCAGCGGTGGAACCAGTCGGCGACCGCCCCGGGACGCCAGCCCCGCTGCATCGCGTAGTTCCCCAGCACCATCAGCCGCGGGATGTGATGCACCCAGCCCCGGTCGCGTACGCCGGCCAGCACGTCGGACAGGCATCGCGCCCCGACCGCGTCGGCGTCCAGCTCGGCGAACCATTTCGGCAGTTCGCGCCGCGCGTGCAGCTCGTTGACGGCCCGGTATTCCGGCTCGAAGTACCAGTAGAGATGCCAGATGAAGTCCCGCCAGCCGAGGATCTGCCGGACGAAGCCCTCGACGCTCGCGAGCGGCGCGTCCCCGCTCCGATAGGCCTGCTCCGCCCGCTCGATCACCTCCAGGGGGTCGAGCAGTCCGAGATTGATCGCCGGGCTGAGCATGCTGTGCGCCATCAGCGGATCGCCGGCGAGCATCGCGTCCTCGTGCGGCCCGAACGCCGGAAGCCGGTGCTCCACGAAGTGCCGCAGCCGGTCCAGCGCCTCCTGCCGCGTCGCCGGGAAGAGCCGCGGCCCGTCGTTGCCGACGAAGGTGATGCCGTCCTCCCGCTCCCAACGGTCGAGGTCGGCCCGTACCTCCTCGTCGATCTCGTCCTCGACGATCACGGGCGGCGCCGGCACACCCAGCCGCTCGGCCCCACGCGGCGGCGGCTCCCGGTTGTCGGCGTCCAGATTCCATCGGCCTCCGGCCGGTTCCGACCCTTCCATCAGTACGTCGTGACGCTGCCGCGCATAGCGGTAGAAGTCCTCGAGCCGCAGGTGGTCACGGCCGCCCGCCCAGGCCACGAAGTCCTGGGGCGAGGTCACAAAGCCCCGCGGCGGCACCATTTCCACGTTCGGCAGGCGCCGTACGAGCCCCCGGGCCGCGCGCGAGGTCGGATGGCACACGCTGACCCGGCCGCTCACCGCCTCGGCGTACGTCTCGGCCCGTGTGAAGAGAACGTTCTCGTCGCGAGCCCGATGCCGCATGGCGGAGAGCACGAGGTGTGCCTTCTGGCGGTGGAAGACACGGCGCCGGAAGACCGCCTTGGACTCCACGAGCAGCACCGGCTGATCGGGGGTGTCCTGGAAGTGCGGCCCCAGTTGGTCGGCGAACACCCAGCGACGCGGCATACCCGCATGGTGCCCCACGCCGCGTGATCATTCCCACGACTCGGCCAACTCTCCCCTTACGAGAGAGTAGGGTTCGGCGCCTTATGTCTGTGCTCCTTTCACGTCCGGCCTGGCTGGCGTCGCCCCGAATCCTCCGCGCCGAAGTCCTGGCCGGCCTCGTCGTCGCCCTGGCGCTGATCCCCGAGGCGATCTCGTTCTCGATCCTGGCCGGGGTCGACCCCAAGATCGGCCTGTTCGCCTCCTTCACCATGGCCGTGACGATCGCCTTCACCGGCGGACGGCCGGCGATGATCTCGGCCGCGACCGGGGCCGTCGCGCTGGTCGTGGGGCCGCTGGCCCGGGAGCACGGGCTCGGGTTCCTGGTCGCGGCGGTCGTACTGGGCGGGGTCTTCCAGATCGTTCTGGCCCTGGTCGGCGTGGCCAAGCTGATGCGGTTCATCCCACGCAGCGTCATGGTCGGCTTCGTCAACGCCCTGGCGATTCTGATCTTCTCGGCGCAGTTGCCCCACCTGACCGGCGTACCGTGGCTGGTCTACCCGCTGGTGGCGGCCGCGCTCGCGATCATCTGGTTCCTGCCGAAACTGACCACGGCCGTGCCGGCGCCACTGGTCGCCATCGTCGTGCTGACCGCGTTCACCCTCATCGCCCACGTGGCCGTGCCGACCGTCGGCGACGAGGGCCGACTCCCCGACAGCCTGCCCGTGCTCGGCCTGCCCGACGTGCCGTTCACCGTCAACACCTTGAAGATCATTGCGCCGTACGCCCTGGGAATCGCTCTGGTGGGTTTGATGGAGTCCCTGATGACGGCGAAACTGGTCGACGACCTGACCGACACCCGCTCCGACAAGACCCGCGAGTCGTGGGGCCAGGGCGTGGCGAACATCGTCACCGGCCTCTTCGGCGGCATGGGCGGCTGCGCCATGATCGGCCAGACGATGATCAACGTGAAGACGTCCGGCGCCCGCACCCGGCTGTCGACGTTCCTGGCCGGTGTGTTCCTGCTGATCCTGGTCGTGGCCCTCGGCGACGTGGTCGCCCTGATCCCGATGGCCGCCCTGGTCGCCGTCATGATCATCGTGTCGGTGGGCACCTTCGACTGGCACAGCATCGCCCCGGCCACCCTGAAACGGATGCCGGCCGGCGAGATCATCGTCATGCTGGTGACCGTCGCCGGCACCCTGGCCACACACAACCTGGCCGTCGGCGTCGTTCTCGGCGTGCTCGCGGCCATGGTGGTTTTCGCCCGCCGGGTGGCCCACTTCGCGACCGTGACCAGCGAACCCGATCCGGACGGCGGGCCGCGCGTGTACCGCGTACATGGGGAACTGTTCTTCGCTTCGAGCAACGACCTCGTGCACCAGTTCGACTACGCCGGCGACCCGGACCAGGTGGTGATCGACCTGAGCGCGGCCCACATCTGGGACGCGTCCTCGGTGGCCGCGCTCGACGCCATCACCACCAAGTACGCGGCCCGCGGCAAACAGACGGAGATCATCGGATTGAACGAAGCCAGCACGAAGTTCCACGAAAACCTCAGCGGCAAGCTGGGCGCGGGTCACTGATGACCCGCATGCAGATCGGCGAGGCGGCCGAACGAACCGGCCTGAGCATCCGCACCATCCGGCACTACGAGGAAGCCGGCCTGGTCATCCCGTCGGCCCGCAGCGAGGGCGGGTTCCGCCTCTACACGGAGCCCGACCTCGACCGGCTGCGCGTCATCAAGCGCATGAAACCGCTCGGCTTCACCCTCGACGAGATGCGCGACCTGCTGGAAATCATCGACGCCCTCGAATCAGCGACCGGCGCCGACCGCTCACCCCTGCTCGACCGCCTGTCCTCGTTCCACCAGGCGGCCGAGGACCGGGTCCGTCAGCTGCGCGAGCAACTGGAGATGGCCGAGGGTTTTGCCCACCAGATGCTGACAACATTTCAGGCCGCAGCCGCATCTAGGTAGGTGTGGTCCAACGACGCAAGTTCCTCCTCGGTGCCGTGGGTGCGGCCGGCCTGGCCGCCTGCACCCGATCCCCGTCCCGGTCCTCGTCGGTCTGGGAGCAGCCCACGGCGGCGCCGATCCGGCTGACCGCGCCCACGGGCCGGATCTCCCCGGCCGGCCCGGCCGTGCTGACGGTCGACGGCGGCCGGATCGAGTCGGTCACCGGCCTGGCCGGCACGGTCGACGCCGACGGCACGACCTGGCGATCAGCCGGATCCCTGGCCTACGACAAGAAGTACAAGGTGACCGCCCGTCTGCTCGACAGCCTGGGTGCGACGGTCGAGAAGACGGCGGCCTTCACCACGGTCAAACCGCGGGCCCTGGCCGGCGTGACCTTCCAGGCCAACGGATTGGCGGCGCTGGAAACAGGAGGCATGTACGGCGTGGGCCAGCCGGTCATCGTGGCCTTCAGCAAGGCCGTCAAGGATCGGGCCGCCGCCGAAAAGGCCATCACGGTCGAGACGTCACCGCCGGTGGACGGCAAGTTCTTCTGGGTCGACAACACGATCGTGCATTGGCGCCCGGCGAAATACTGGGCCAAAGGCACCACGGTGAAGGTCAGCGTCAACACCGTGGGCGTCAACTTGGGCAACGGCTTGTACGGCAAGGCGAACGCGACCACGCACTTCACGATCGGCCGCAGCCTGATAGCGGTCAGCGACAACAAAACGCACCGCACCCGCGTCTACATCGACGGCAAACTGGCCCGCGACATGGCGTGCAGCAACGGCCAGGGCGGCTACACGAAAATCGCGAACGGCGAGCAGATCCACTTCTGGACCCAGAGCGGCCCGCACGTGGTCCTGTCGAAGGAGCGGACACACAGCATGAGCTCGGCCAGCTACGGCTTGAGCGACCCGCACAACCCGTTCTATTACGAGCCCGAGGACGTGCAGTTCTGCACCCGAATCTCCTACTCGGGCGAGTTCCTGCACGCCGCCCCGTGGAACACCCAGCTGGGCCAGGCCAACACTTCACACGGCTGCATAAACTTGAGCACGGCCGACGCCCAGTGGGTCTACAAAAACTTCCTGATCGGCGACGTGGTCGAGGTCGTACACAGCCCCAAGCCCCTCCCCACCTGGGACGGCCTGGGCGACTGGACAGTCCCGTACACCAAATACGGCACCTGACCCGGCAACGCCGCCCGCGAGCCCTCGGACCTCGCCGGCGAGACGCCGAGCAACTATGCCGGACGCGATTTTGTGGGTGGGATAGCCGGCGAAGACCCGCGCGCCGGTCGGCCTGCATCGAGAAGTGCCGCTTCTATTTCGGCTTTGAGGGCAAGCCGGCGCCCATGCTCCGCGCCCCAGGTCGGCATGCACGCTGACCTGGGCGTCAATAAGCGGAAGGCGTGGGATTCGAACTCACAACAAGTTCCCCGTACCGGTTCTCAAGACCGTGCGCCGCAAGCGCTTGACCTGGGGAAATCTTGAAGTATGCGGCCACGTTGTCGCGACATGGTCAAATACTTGAGCCACATGGGCCACTGACACGAGGATCATAGGAGCGCGTCGCTCGAACCGGCGCCCGTGACCGGCTCTAGCTCGGGCACCTGCCAATCGAAGTAGGACGAACACGCTCGCGCGTCACTGGCTGCCCGAGCCAACTGGCTGGCATCGGAGTCGAGGTCTGAGGGTGGTTCTACCTGTAACGACGTCATGCAGGGTCTCCCTAATCGAAGCCGATACACGGAGAGCGCGTCATGTGATGGCTGCGCGGATGCCTATCAGCAGCACGTCGCCCAAGAGGATCAAGGCAGCGCCGATGGCGAGCATGCGAGAAGAGGCTGCTGGCACGCGTGACGTCATGGAGCGGATGACGAACGCCGCGCCGACCAGGTTGACCGGGCCACCGATGAACACGGGGACTAACTCGTTGTCTGCTGCGCCGGGGTCGGTCGCGAACAGCGTGAAGCTCAGAATTGGCATGAACGCGAGGAGGAGCAGGCCTAGACCGCTGTACCAGCGCAACTGACGTGTCGCGGCGGCCCTCCTGTCGAGAGCTCCGCCGCCCGCGGTCTCGTGGTCGCCCATGGTCGCGATGAGTGAGATCTAGTGGTCCGCGATGAGATCGAATGAGATCGACAGCAAAGCACAGAACCCCCGCCGGTCCTGCGTTCGCGCAGGTCAGCGGAGGTTCTTGCTGCTCAGGATCGAGCGGAGGGCGTGGGATTCGAACCCACGATGAGTTTCCCCATACCGGTTTTCAAGACCGGCGCCATCGGCCACTAGGCGAGCCCTCCCGATGTTGCTGTCTCAGTTTGCCAGATGGTGGGGGTGGTGTCGGCAGGCACTCGCCCAGCAACTTGTATCAAGGTTGCGAAAATGGGCTTGAGCTGCTTAAACCTTCCCCCCTGACGCAGGCGTGACGGTTGACACGACATCGACGTGGATGTTTATTGTTCACCGCCTTTACCGTTCCCCGGCCTAGGCCCCCACCTCCGGCAAGGGAGTCCCCAGTCATGTTCAAGAAGATCGGTTGGGCTGCTTCGGCGGCCCTGGTCGCCTCGGCGGCCGCTCTGGTCGCGCCGCAGGCGTCGTATGCCGCGGGCGAAGCCGTGAACGTCTATCTGACCACCACCAGCGACAGCGGCGGTCGCGTCGTCTCGCGCGGGCTTCAGCAGCAGGCGCCGATCGCGTTCGGTGGCGGGTCGGGCAGCGCCAACCAGACGATCACCGTCAACGAGAACACCACCTACCAGCAGTTCGAAGGGGCCGGCGCCTCCTTCACCGACACCGCCGCCTTCGACATCCGGGGCAGCGGCGCCCTGTCGGCCGCCACCCAGAACGAGGTGCTGACCAAGCTCTTCAGCCCGTCCGCCGGCA
This sequence comes from Actinoplanes sp. NPDC048796, assembly GCF_040650035.1. Lineage (NCBI taxonomy): Bacteria > Bacillati > Actinomycetota > Actinomycetes > Micromonosporales > Micromonosporaceae > Actinoplanes > Actinoplanes sp. NPDC048796. The sequence continues at coordinate 714,743 of NZ_JBEZGO010000003.1, forward strand.
TCGGGGTCAGTGCCCTGCGCAACGTCATCGGGTCGTCCGATCTGGCGCAGAACAATTTCTCGTACGACACGACCTGCTGCGACCTCAACGACTTCTCGCTCGGCCGGGACGCCGATGTGATGGCCCTGACCAAGCAGGCCGTCGCCCTGAACCCGTCGATGTTCGTGATGGCCTCGCCCTGGTCGGCGCCGCCGTGGATGAAGGACAACAACGCGTACAGCCAAGGCTGGTTGCAGTCGCAGTACTACGCGGCCTACGCCCAGTACTTCGTGAAATACATCCAGGGCTACCAGTCCCAGGGCGTGCCGATTCGCTACGTCACCGCGCAGAACGAGCCGACCTGCTGTGCCGGCTACCCGTCGATGCAGTGGAACGCGGCCGGCCTCCAGTACTTCTCCAAGACCAACCTGCTGCCCGCCCTTCAGGGCGCCGGGCTGAGCACGAAGCTGCTGGTCGGCGACTGGAATTTCGACACGTACGACACCTGGGTGGCACCGCTGCTCGCCGACACCGCGATCCGCAACCACCCGAACTTCGGCGGCGTCGCCTGGCACGACTACGGCGGCAACCCGTCCACGGCCACCGCCGTACACAATCAATATCCGCAGGTGAACGCCTACATGACCGAGCACTCGGGCGGCACCTGGGTGACCGACCAGCACGCCGAGGACATGGGCGACCTGATCGACTACTTCCGCAACTGGGGCCGCAGCTGGACGAAGTGGTCGATGGCCGTGGACGAGAACATGGGCCCCCACAACGGCGGCTGCGGCACCTGCACCGGGCTGGTCACCGTGCACCGCAACGATGCCCGGCGGGGGCAGGTCGACTACACCGTCGAGTACTACACGATGGGCCATCTGACGAAGTTCGTCCGGCCCGGCGCGGTGCGGATCGACTCCTCGGCCAACGGCACCGTGCCCAACGTCGCCTTCCGTAACACCGACGGTTCCAAGGCCCTGATCGCCTACAACACGAGCGGCGGCACCCAGAGCGTCAAGGTGAACTGGGGCGGTCAGTCCTTTGTGTACGCTCTGCCGGCTCGGACCTCCGCGACCTTCACGTGGTCCGGAACGCAGGGCGGAGTGACCGGCGGAACCATCAAGGGCCTGGGCGGGAAATGCCTGGACGTGACCGGCGGCTCGACCGCGAACGGCAACCAGCCGCAGCTGTGGGACTGCACCGCCGGCAACACCAACCAGCAGTGGACCCGCAACGCCGACGGCACCATCAGCGGGCTCGGCAAGTGCCTGGACGTGGCCAACAATGCGACCACCGACGGCGCCGCGGTGCATCTCTGGGACTGCATCGGGACCGTCACCAGTCAGAAGTGGACGGTCACGCCGGGCGGGGACATCGTCAACACCGCCTCGGGCAAGTGCCTCGACGTCAAGGACAACAGCACGGTCAACGGCGCGAAACTGCAAATTTGGGCCTGTACGGGCGCCGCGAACCAGAAATGGTCTCTCTGAGTTTTCTGTCGTACCCCTCGGGCACGATAGGGGTATGCACGCGATCGTGATCGAGGACAAGAAGCTCGCCCTCCGCGAGGTGCCCGACCCGGTGCCGGCGGAGGGCGAGGTCGTTGTCGACGTCACCGCCGCCGGCGTCAACCGGGCCGACGTCTCTCAGCGCCAGGGTTTCTACCCGCCGCCACCCGGCGCCTCGGCCTATCCGGGGCTCGAGTGCGCCGGCGTGATCAGCGCGGTCGGTTCCGGCGTGACCGGCCGCCATGTGGGCGAGCGGGTCAGCGCCCTGCTGTCCGGCGGTGGTTATGCACAGCGGGTGGCCGTCCCCGCCGGGCAGCTCCTGCCCGTGCCGACCGGCCTGTCGCTGCACGAGGCGGCGGCGCTGCCCGAGGTCAGCTGCACGGTCTGGTCGAACTCGGTCGATCGCGACCGGTTGCGCAAGGGCAAGACGTTCCTGGTGCACGGCGGCGGCAGCGGCATCGGCACGTTCGCGATCCAGCTCGGCCACGCCCTGGGCGCCCGGGTCATCACCACCGCCCGCGCGAGCAAGCACGACCGGCTGCGCGAGCTCGGCGCCGACCTGTGCGTCGACTACACGACCGACGATTTCGTCGCCGCCACCAAGGACTTCACCGATGGCGTCGGCGTCGACGTGGTGCTCGACATCGTCGGGGCGAAATATCTCGCCCGCAACATCGAGGCCCTCGCCCCGAACGGCCGGATCACGGTCATCGGCATGCAGGGCGGCCGTACGGCCGAGCTCGACCTCGGGTTGCTGATGGCCAAGCGGGGCTCGGTCTCGTCCACGTCGTTGCGGGCCCGGCCGCTCGCCGACAAGGCACGCATCGTCTCCGCCGTCGCCCGCGACGTCTGGCCGCTGGTCGAGGCCGGCGCCATCAAGCCGATCATCCACACCACGATGCCGCTCGCCGAGGCGGCCGAGGCGCACCGTCTCATGGAGTCGAGCGATCACCTGGGCAAGATCCTGCTGGTGCCGTGATCGAAGGCTCCGAGGGGGAAGTTACCACCTTCGGGTGACGGATCCGGGGTCTTTATGACAGGTTGGTCCGGATTTGCGGCGTGGTGACGTCGCCGGGGCCCGTGGGCGGCACAGCATGAGGGCCGCACTCGACCCAGGCCCCGGGAGGTCTCATGACCGACACGCCGTTGCGCCCCGCACGTGCTCCACTGGCGGAGATGGATCATCCGCCGGCCGAAGAACGGCCCCGGGGTAGACGCCGGTGGCCGTGGCTGGTGGGCGCGGCCGTCGCCGTGGTCGCCGCCGGTACGGCGGCGTACGCCGTGACCCGCGACGGCCCGGCCCCCGCGCCCGCGCCGCCGTCGGCCTTCGAGGGCCATTTCGAACTCACCGTCACCGGCAGCCGGTGCGGCGTGCCGTCGGTCGGCCCGCAGGATCTTCCGCAGCGCGCGGCGGGTCAGTTCTGCCTGGTCGACGTGGCCATCCACAACACGGGGGCCGAGGCGGAACTGCTGGACCCGGGCGCCCAGCGCGCGATCGACTCCCAGGGCACCGAGCACCGCGTGGCCGAGCAGGCACTGGTCTTCCTCAACGAGCTTCAGCCCACGGTGCTCGAGGAGATCGCACCCGGGGGCACGGTGAACGGCGTCCTGCCGTTCGACGTTCCCGCCGGGGCGCAGCTTTCGGAACTGGTCCTGCACAGTGCGATGGACAGTCCTGGCGCTCGCGTTCCGGTCAGTTGACGCAGATCACGGGCATATTTCGGAAATCTAATTGAGTCGATCGACACCTCAAAAGTCCTTTCTTTCCTCGATTGGGCGAGGGTGATTGTGGGAAATCAGCCGCGAAACATTCCTGATGTGTGTTGGCATGGTCGACGGAATTAGCGAGATGTCCGGGTTCCCATTGCTGTGCGTCTAACGCACGGTGTCGACACGGCCGCGGTAATGCCACGTCGACAGGGATTCGCGCGAGTGCCCCGGGCCGATTTCGGAGGCAACACTGCATCGTCCGTCCCCGAGCCGGGCCTTGACCGCCGGCGCGTTAGCGCTGGCCGTCATCTCACCGGCCCTAGACCCTGCTGAGCACGCCGCCGAGGCAGTGCCGCCCGCCGAGCACGCTGGTTCCGACCAGACCGCCGCCGCTTTCGCGGCGACGGAAGCCGAGCGCAGCGCCGCCACCGAACGCGCCTCACGCGTCCACGAGCGCCGCACGACCGGTGAACGCCGGCCCGCCGCGACCCCGCTCGCTCTCCGCACGCTCGCCACCGGCACCCCCCTGCCGGAGATGAGCCCCGAAGCTTACGAGGAGGCCCGCCACGAGGCCGTCCAGGCCGCGGTCGCCCTGACCGTGGCCGACCAGCGTGAGGCCCTGCGCGGCCCGGCCGCCGAGGCCGCCGCCGAGGCCCGCGAAGCACTCCGCCACGGCCCGCAACCGCTCCGCGAGGGCCCCGAAGCCCTCGGCCACGCCGCCGGACCGCTCGACGGCACCGGCCTGGCAGGCAGTGTCGCCGGACCGCTCTACGCGGGCCCGGAAATGGTCCGGAGCGTGGTGCGGGCGCTGCCGGGCGTAGCCACGAACGATCCGGCCGCCGCCATCCGGAAGGCCGCCGCCCGGGTTGCGGCCATTCGCAGGGCAACCGCCAAGGCGGCCGCACGCGCCGCCCGCGCCGAGCGGAACGCCCGCGAACAGGCCCGCGAACAGGCCCGAGCCAGGGCACACAAGCGGGCCGTACGGGTCCGGGCCGTCACCCGCGCGGTGATCACCCGGCACACGACGGCCCGGCGGGCTCAGCGCGTCGTCCCGCTCGGCGGTGGCATGACCGCCGTCATCGCCTTCGCCCGCTCCCAGGTGGGCAAGCGCTACGTGCACGGCGGCACCGGCCCGTTCGGGTTCGACTGCTCCGGTTTCACCAAACGCGCCTACGCCCTGGCCGGAATCCACCTGCCGCATTCGTCCGGCGCGCAGGCGGCCCAGGCCCGCAGCATCTCGACCGGCGAGGCCCGGCCCGGCGACCTGGTCGTCGGACCCGGGCACGTGGGCATCTACATGGGCCGCGGGATGATGATCGACGCGGGCAACTCCCGCACCGGAGTCGTCTACCGCAAGCTCTATTCGGGCCTGCACGTCGAGCGCTTGAAATAGGGTCGCGCCCGCTCCGGGCGGCTCGCAGAATCAGCCCATGCTTAGCGACCATTGGCCGCTGTATCGGCTGGTTCTGCGGACTCCCCGGCTGGAATTGCGTCTCCCCGGCGACGAGCTGCTGGCCGAACTGGCCCAGCTCGCCGCCGGGGGCGTGCACGACCCGGCCGTGCAGCCTTTCACCGCCGCCTGGACGGACGCGCCGGCCGATGAGATCGCCCGCGGCGTCCTGCAGTGGAACTGGCGGCTGCGAGCCGACTGGAGCCCCCACAAGTGGGAGCTCGGCCTGGTCGCCATCGCCGGGGACCGGGTCGTGGGCACGCAGGGGATCGGCGCCGAGGACTTCGCCGTGCTGCGCGAGGTGGGCACGGGTTCCTGGCTGGGACGCGGGCATCACGGCCGGGGCTACGGCACCGAGATGCGGGCCGCCGTGCTCGAGCTGGCCTTCGCCGGGCTGGGCGCCGAGTTCGCGACCTCCGAGGCGTTCGCCGACAACCACGCGTCGTACGCGGTCTCGCGCAAGCTGGGTTATGCCGACGACGGCCTCTCCCGGCACGCCGTCCGCGACCGGGTGGCGACCGGCCGGCGGCTACGTCTCGATCGCGCCGCGTGGGAGGCGGCGCGCTCCATCCCCGTACAGGTGGAAGGTCTTGATCTGTGCCGTGGAATGTTCCTAGGAGCCGGGTAGCGTCAGTCGCACCGTGGTGCCGACGCCCGGCTCGCTCTCCAGATGCACGCTGCCGTGGTGGGCGTCGATGATCGACTTGACGATGGCCAGGCCGAGGCCCGGGCCCTGGGCCGCCATCACCTCCGCCGCCTGACAGCGGTAGAAGCGGTCGAAGACGTGCGGCAACTCGTCGGCCGCGATGCCGACGCCGTTGTCGATGATGACCAGCTCGGGTTCGTCGTTCGCCGTCGAGTCGATGGTGATCTCGCCGCCGGGGTCGGTGAACTTGATGGCGTTGACCATCAGATGGTTGAGCGCCTGGGCGAGGCGCTTGGCGTCGCCGCGGGCCGGCACCGCACCCTCCGTACGGTCGCGCAATTTGACCTCGCGGTGATCGGCGAGCGGACGGCACGCCGCGACCGCCTGGTGTGCGAGGTCGGCCAGGTCGACCTCGGCCAGGTCGAGCTGCATCCGCTCGTCGGTGAGCCGCGCGACCAGCAGCAGCTCGTCGATGAGCCGCAGCAGCCGGTCGGAGTTGCGCGACATGACCGACAGGAAGCGGCGGGAGGTGTCGGTGTCGAAGTCGTCCTCGAGCAGCATCTCCAGATATCCGCGGATGGTCGACAGGGGCGTGCGCAGCTCGTGGCTGACCGTGGCCAGGAACGAGTCCTTCATGCGGTCGAGCTGGCGGGTCCGGTCGGCGATCTCGCCGGCGTGCCGGGCGTACCGGCGCAGCTCCAGCTGGACCGCGGCGTGCTTGGCCAGGCTGCGCAGGGCCCGTCGCTGCGAGGCGTTGAGGGTGCGGGGCACGTGGTCGGCGACGCAGACGGTGCCGACCGCGTACGCCCCGTCGAGCACCACCGGCGCCCCCGCGTAGAACCGCACTCGGCCGGCCTCCTGGAGCACCACCGGGTTGTCGGCGAACCGCGGGTCGGCGGCGGCGTCGGGCACCTCGAGCAGTTCATGACCGTGGACCGTGTGCGCGCAGAACGACAGGTCGCGGTCGGTCTGCTCGATGTCGAGGCCGACCTTGGCCTTGAACCACTGCCGGTCCCGGTCGACCAGGCTGACCAGGCCCATCGGCGTACCGCAGATCTCCGACGCGAGCAGCGCGATGTCGTCGAAGTCCTCCTCGGGAGGCGTGTCGAGCACCTGGGCGTCGTGCAGCGCAGCCAGCCGGGCCGGTTCGTTGGCGGGCAGCGGCGCTCTCATGGCCTGATCGTCTCACCTCACGAGGCGCGATCTGGGCAGATACAGCCTGATAAAGCAGTCGGCACCTGCTCGTTCGAGCAGGTGCCGACTTGCTTATCGCCATCGGGCACGGGGATCTCTGCCGCACGCACCCGATCGGATGTCGGACTGAAGCATCACCCGGTACCGGAGACACACCGCGCACCCCGTGTGCGTCCGCCCGATCGGGTGACAGCCCGGCGTTTCGGGCTAGTCTGCGTAACGAGAGAGCTTTCACCATCTGGCCGGAGGACAAATCACCATGAGTCTCGACCGCGCCGTAGCCCCGGACCCGTACGATCTGCTGCCCCCGGTGCCGTCCTTCACGGTGACCAGCACAGATCTGCAGGACGGCCGGCCGCTCGACGAACTGTTCGCGCACTCCAGCGCGGGCGGCAAGAACGTGTCACCTCAGCTCGCCTGGTCGGGTTTCCCCGACGAGACCCGCGGCTTCGTGGTGACCTGCTTCGACCCGGACGCGCCGACCGGCAGCGGGTTCTGGCACTGGGTCCTGGTCAACCTGCCGGCGACGGTGACCGAACTGCCGCGCGGGGTCGACCCGCTGCCCGGCGGCGCCTTCTGCGTCCGCAACGACTACGGCGAGCGCAACTACGGCGGTTCCGCGCCGCCGCCCGGCGACCGCCCTCACCGCTACGTGTTCGCGGTGCACGCGATCGACGTGGACAAGCTCGACGTCGGCCCGGACGCGACGCCCGCCTACGTCGGCTTCAACCTGGCGTTCCATACGCTGGCCCGGGCGACCATCCGCCCGACGTTCCAGAGCTGAAGAAGCCGCCGGCCTCGGGCCGGCGGCTTTTTTCCTTGAAGTCAGGCGGGCGTCCGCGCCACCACGAAGACCGACTGGCCGAACGGCGGCTTCACGATCTGCTCGGCGGCCTTGGTCACCGGGAGCACGAGCGAGTCGTACACCTTGACCATCGGGCCCTCCTTGGGGGCCAGCTTGAAGATGCTGGTCGCGCCGTAGTAGCCGATCAGGCCCAGCGCGTTCGCGTAGTGCATCTTCTCGATCTGGAGGCCGGCCTCGGTCATGGCGGCGCGCATGGTCTTCTTCGTGTACCGGCGGATGTGGCCGGTGGCGATGTCGACCTGGCTCATCGCGAACATGAAGGCCGGGACGATGATGATGACCCGGCCGCCGGGGCGGACCAGCTCGGCCATGCTGCGCAGCGCGCCGACGTGGTCCTCGATGTGCTCGAGCACGTTGTACGAGACGGCGGCGCTGTACTCGCCGTTGGCGTCGGCCGCCGGCAGCAGCATCTGCCGCACGTCGATGTTCGGGTGATCGGCCATCCGCTCCTTGAGCTGGACGAGCCGGTCGGGGTCGGCTTCGGTCGCCGTGAACCGCGGAAGGTGCTCCGCCCACTCGATCGCGTAGTCGCCGAGACCGCTGCCGATCTCGATCGGGTTGTCCCCGAGGTACGGGAGAGCGAGCTCGACGAACCACCGGCGGTGGTTCACGGCCGTGGCGAGGCCCTCGAGCACTTCGGACTGGATCCGCTGGTCTCCAGTGATGTCTGCCATATGTAAGGTTCCCTCGTCTTGCCGATCGAAGCTGACAGCGGGACCGGAAGAGTTAACCATCTTCGGTTCGTAACCGAAAGTTGAGACCGGGACGCCCGCCCATTATTTGCCTGATTGAGACATAGGCAAGGTGGGTACTGCATGCGGTTGCTTCGCGTCCGGATAGCCCCGTTCATATCGGCTCGGTCACGCATGGCCCGCTTGTCACTGCAACGTTACGGACCTCGGATAGGCTCGCCGACGCTATGACGATTACGGGTATTGACTCGACAGGCCAGTCGGCTGGCGGGAACGTGCTTCCGCCCCGTCAAGTGACCGGGACCGAGGATCTCGACGCCGAGCTGGTGGCGCTCGAATCAGCCATCGCCGAAGCGCCGGCACGCAGCGCTGAACAGCGGAAAGTCCGTCAACTTCGCATTCCCGCATGGCGGGATCTCCTGGCCTGCGCGACCTTCGTCGTCATCGCGCTGTACGTCACCGCGCCACTCTGGCTCAATCTTGATCACCAGTTGCGCGATGATCCACAGGATCAGGCTTTCTTTGAGTGGATGATGGCGCATGGTGCGCGGGTGCTCACCGATGGCGCATATCCGTTCTTCTCCGATCGCATGAATTACCCCGATGGGGTGAACATGATGGCCAACACCTCGGTGCTGGCCGTTTCGTTGCCGATGACACCGGTGACGCTTCTGTTCGGTCCCCATGTGGCGTTCAACGTATTTCTCACGTTGGCTTTGGCGATCACCGGTATCTCGTGGTATTTCGCGCTCTCCCGCCACTTCGTGAGCTCGCGGCTGGCGGCCTGGGTCGGCGCGCTGTTCTGCACATTCGCGCCGAGCATGATCTCGCACGCCGGCGGCCACCCGAATATCGTCTCGCAGTTCCTGGTGCCCTGGATCATCCTGCGCACGCTGCGCCTGCGCGATCCCGGCCGTGCGGTGCGCAACGGCCTGATCCTGGCCGGCCTGCTCGTCTGGCAGGCGTTCATCAACCTCGAGGTCCTGTTCATGACGGCCGTCGGCCTGGGCGTGTTCTGCCTGGTCATGGCGATCGTCCGGCGTAGGGCCCACCCCGGCGAGATCCGGCAGTTCGCCGGCGGGCTGGCCGTCGCCGGCACGGTGACGCTGGCCGTGCTGGCGTACCCGCTGACCATCCAGTTCTTCGGCCCGCAGAGCTATCACGGCCTGCCGCAGTTCGTGCGGAACTTCGGGTCGGACCTCGCGTCGTTCACCACCTATTCGAGCCGTTCCATCGCCGGCAATTCCGCGGTCGCCTCCGAGCTCGCGCAGAACCCGGCCGAGGAGAATGCGTTCTTCGGCTGGGGACTGGTCATTCTCTTCTTCGGCCTGATCGTCTGGATGCGCCGGACGGCCACGGTCGTGACCCTCGGCGGCGTGGCGCTGCTGTACGCGGCGATGTCACTCGGACCGCGAATTTTCCTCAACGGCATCAACACCGGCATCCCCGGCATCTGGTCCGTTCTGCACAGCGTCCCGGTGCTCAACTCGGCCGTGCCGACCCGCTGGGCCATGGCCATCGCCCCCGTCGTCGGCATCCTGCTGGCGCTCGGCTGCCAGCGCGCGGCCGACCTGATCAAGGCTCAGCCCGCCGCCCGCGGCCCGGTCCGCGTCGCCATGATCACCGCCGTGGCGATGGCCCTGGTCCCGCTCGCGCCCATCCAGCTCCAGACCACCCCGATGGCGCCCACCCCGGAATTCGTCACGTCCGGCGCCTGGAAGCAGTACGTCGACGACAACCACACCGTCGTCACCCTGCCACTGCCCGACTCGACCTACCCCGATCCGCTGCGCTGGTCCGCCCTCACCGGCCAGGACATGCGCATCGCCGGCGCCTACGCCCTGCTGCCCAACCAGAACCCGCTCAACCCGAGCGACCGCACCGCGCTGTTCTCACCTCCGTGGCGCCCCACGAGCGGCCTGATGGCCTCCATCCGCCAGGGCAACCCGATCCCCGAGATCACCGACACCCGCCGCGAGATGACCCTGGCCGACCTCCGCTACTGGAAAGCCGCCGTCATCGTCCTGACCCCCCAGCTCCGCGACACCGAGATGCTGCGCACGATGACCAACCTCCTCGGCTTCCAGCCCACCTGGACCGGCGGCGCCTGGCTGTGGGACGTTCGAGCCCTGGTCGACAACCCCAACGCCATCCTCACCGGCCCCGACATCAGCTGAGTTTCGACGCGGCCTTCTCACGCCCAACGCGAGAGAAGGCCGCCTTTTTGCTTGCGCTGATCGGTTCGCCGCCGGCTCTTTCCGAGATACGGAATTAGCGAAGAGCCCCCGCCGTAATAGCCGGGCCGTCGTTGGTCACGCCCTCACGTCGCCGCCGGGCTGTGCTGCCTGGCTGAGCTTCAAACCCAACCCGCACCCAACCCCACCCAGCCCCGACGGGCTCCAACCCGGCGGGCTCCAACCCGGCGGGCTCCAACCCCACCCGTCCCACCCACGCGGGCGCCAGCCCCGCCCGTCTCACCCCACGCACACTGACCCTGACCAGCTCACCTACGCGGGCGCTGACCCTGACCGGCCCACTCACACGGGCACTAAACCCGACCGGCCCACCCACACGGGCACTAAACCCGACCGGCCCACCCACGCCAGGCACTGAACGTGACCGGCGCATTCTGTGCGGACACTGACCCCCACCGGCCCACCCGCGCGGGCTCCAACGCGCCTGGCCCAGACTTTGCGGTTCCGAACCCGCCGGGCACAGCCCCTGCGGACCTGACCCAGGAGGGCCGAGCCGCAGAGGGCTCAACCCCGCGAGGGTGCAACCTTGACCGGCCCCCACCCCGCCCCACCTCGGCGAGCTCCATCCGGTGGGCGCAACCCGGCCTGCTCAGCCGCCGAAGGATCGCCCCAGGCAGGCTCAACCCCGCCCGGCCCAGCAAGCTCAACCCCAGGCGGTCCAGCAGGCTCAACCCCGCCCGGCCCAGCAAGCTCAACCCCAGACCGCCCGCAAGCTCAACCCCGGCGGCTCAGCAAGCTCAACCCGGACGGCCCAGCGGGTCCGCCCCGCGGCTCAGCCTCGAAGGGCCTCTCGGGCTGAGAAGACGACGCTGGCGGCCAGGAAGGCGGCGTTCACCAAAGTGAAGAGGCCGACGAACCAGATTGTCCACTGTGGGGCTACGGCCAGGACCAGGCCGGCCAGGGCGATCACCGCGCCGTAGTCGCGGACCAGCTTGACTACGCGGACCGGGAGGGAGCGGCTGGTGACCATGCTGGCCGCCTGGGCGCCGGACTGCATGACCGAGGTGACCAGGTTGACCATCCACGTGCCGGCGAAGGCGGCCAGCAGCCAGGCCGGGGTCTCCGGCACCTGGGCCTCCGCGGTGGCGGCGATCGCGGCCACCAGGGAGATCTGCACCGCCACGTCGCACAGCACGTCGAGGCGGCCGCCGGCCGTGCTCGTCTGGCCGGTGACCCGGGCGAGCTGCCCGTCGGCGCAGTCGAACGCGTACGCCAATTGCCAGCCGACCAGCGCGAGTAGACCGATCGGCCAGGCCCAGACGTCGCCGTCGGCGACCGGGCCGGCCGCCGCGACCACGACGAACGAGACCAGGCAGCCGAGGCCCAGGTTGAGCACGGTCAGCACGGACGGCGCGATCTTGTGCTTGTACGCCTGTACCGCGATCCGGGCGCCGATGTGCTGGCTGAGGCCCTCGCTGAACAGGCCACCGCCACGGTTGACCGCGTAGTAGTCGGCCGCCGTGGGGGCGGTGGAGTCAGTGGGCGGCGACTGCTTCGACATATGTGGCCAGCTTTCGGCTGATCTCGTCGGGGGACATGGCGAGGTGTTCGAGGATCGTGTAGCGGTCGGGCCGGGTTCGCGGTGCGAACGCCACGGCCTCGACGAACTGCTCGTGGGTGAGCCCGACATCGGACGGCACCCGGGGCAGGTGATGCCGGCTCAGGCATTCGGAGATCTGGACGAATCGCCGCTCGTCACCGCGCAGGAACGTGCAGAAGAGCGCGCCCAGCCCGGCCAACTCGCCGTGGGAGGCGGTACCCGGGTAGAGCGAGTCGATCGCGTGCATGATCTCGTGGTCGCCGCCGCTGGCCGGGCGGCTGCTGCCGCACACCGCCATGGCCAGGCCGCTGGAGATCAGCGCTTCGGCCAGGACCGTCGCGAAGGCGTCGTCGCTGAGATCACCGGGCATGGTGAGCACCGCCTCGGCCCCCATCCGGGCCAGTGAGACCGCGAGACCGTCGACCGGCTCGCCGCGCACCTCGCGCGCCAGCTCCCAATCCGCCAGCGCGCTGATCTTGCTGATCGCGTCGCCGATGCCGCCGCGGTTGACCCGATCGGGGCCGGTCTCCACGAAGTCGAGATCGATGATCACGCCGAACGGGATGTGGACGCCGTACGAGCCCTTCAGGCCGTCGTTGATCAGGCTGGCCACCGGGGAGGCGATGCCGTCGTTGGCCAGGCTGGTGGCGACGGAGATCATCGGCAGACCCCAGCGGCTGGCCGCGTACTTGGCCACGTCGACGGTGGTGCCGCCGCCGATGCCGACGACCGCGTCGTAGGGGCGGGAGCGCAGCTTGTCGGCCAGTTCGAGGGCGGCGTCGAGGGTGCCGCCGGTCGTGGTGAAGATGTCGGCCGACCGCAGCGACGGGCGGATCAGCTCGACGATGCGCTCGCCCAGGCCGGGACCGACCACCACGGCCACGTCACCGCCGGCCGAGATGCGGCCGTCGGCCAGGATCTGTCCGAGGTCGGCCACGGCGCCGCGGCGGACGATGATGTGCAGCGGCGCCTGGACGCTGCGGGCTAGTAGCGGCATGCGATGTCCCGCGCCTTGGCCAGGTCGTCGTGGTTGTCGACCTCGACCCAGGGCACCTCGCCGATGGTCGCGGCCCGCACCTCGCCGCCCCGGTTCGCGTACTCCTGGAAGCCGTCCTCGTAGTAGAGGTTCGGGTCGCGCTCCCACGTCGTCTTGAGCGCGTCGGCCAGCGCGGACGCCGCCGAGGCCTCGATGATGTTGGCCCCGATGTACTCGCCGAAGGCGTCGGCCGGCTCCATCAGCTTCGTAATCTTGGTGAGCTGTCCATCCGGACTGAAGACGGTCTTCATCTCCTCGTCAGCCAGCTTCTTCACATTGTCGATGGCGAGCAGAATGCTCGGGCCGCGGTTGTCGAGGAGGGTCTGTTCGACGCTGACCGGGTGAACGGTGTCGCCGTTGACCATCAACACGCCCTGCGCGAAGTGGTCACGGGCGAGCCAGAGCGAGTACGCGTTGTTCCACTCCTCGGCCTTGTCGTTGTGCACGAGGGTGATTTTCACGCCGTACTTGCTCTCGAAGCCGGCGACGCGCTCCTCGACGGCGTTCGCGCGGTAGCCGACCACGATCGTCACGTCCGGCAGTCCGGCGGCCGCGAGGTTGCGCAGCGCGATGTCCATGATCGTGGTGTCCCCGTCCACCGGGACGAGGGCCTTGGGCAGCGTGTCCGTGTACGGACGGAGTCTGCGCCCGGCGCCGGCGGCGAGGATGAGGCCGATCATGAAGTGGTCTCCCTAAATCTTCTTAAAGGCAGCACAATACGGCCCTTGTCCCACAGCCCGGACCGCGCGAGGCAGACGAAAATTCTATAGAGGCTGCTCGTAAGCTTGTCAGCATGACCGCTGAGCAGCTGATCTCTTTCGCCCGTGGCGCTCCGTCGCTGGACATCATCGACGTCGAGGGCCTCAAGGCCGCCGCCGCGCGCGCCTTCGACGCCGACCCCGCCGGCGTGACCGCTTACGGCACGTCCGTCGGTTACGTCCCGCTGCGCAAGTGGATCGCCGAGAAGCACGGCGTCTCGGCCGATCAGGTCATCGTCACCAACGGTTCGCTGCAGGCCGACGCCTTCCTCTTCAACCACCTGGTCCAGCCGGGCGACGACGTGGTGGTGGAGAAGCCGACGTACGACCGCACGCTGCTCAGCCTGCAGAACCTCGGCGCCAAGGTGCACCAGGTCACGCTCCAGTCGGACGGCATCGACGTCGACGAGCTGCGCGCCCTGCTCGAGTCCGGCGTGCGCCCCAAGCTCGCGCACATCATCCCGAACTACCAGAACCCGGCCGGCATCACGCTCTCGGTGGAGAAGCGGCGCGCGCTGCTCGCGCTGGCCGTCGAGTTCGGTTTCACCATCTTCGAGGACGACCCGTACGTCGACATCCGGTTCCGCGGCGACGCGCTGCCGTCGATGCTGTCGATGGACAGTGACAACGCGGTCGTGCACGCCTCCAGCTTCACCAAGACGGTCTGCCCCGGCGTCCGCGTGGGATATCTGGTCGGCCCGGCCGCGCTGATCGACGCGATCGCCAAGAAGGCCACCAACCTCTACATCTCGCCCGGCATGGTTTCCGAGGCGATCGTGCACCAGTTCTGCGTCTCGGGCGACATCGAGCGCTCGGTGCGGACGGTGAGCACGGCGCTCGCCGAGCGGGCCCAGGTGCTGGCCGAGTCGCTGCGCAAGCACATCCCGGGCGCCACCTTCACCGAGCCCGACGGGGGGTACTTCCTCTGGGTCGACCTGCCGGGCGACGTCGACGTGGACAAGCTGTTCCCGGCCGCGATGAAGAAGGGTGTGGCGGTCGTCAAGGGCAGCGACTTCCTGCTCGAGGGCGGTAAGAACTCGCTGCGCCTGGCGTACTCGGCGGTCACCGTCGACCAGATCGACGAGGGCGTGCGCCGGATCGCCGCCGCCATCGACGAGGTTCGTGCCTGACGCGAGAGTCATGATCGGCGACCGGGCGGGTACGTCTACCCTTGCCCGGTCGTCGTCTGTGTGGGGAGGTCCAAGTGAGCGAACGGAACAGGCCGCTGTCGCGAGCCCTCTCCGCACCCCTTCGGGCGATGAACCGGGTGCTGGGCGCCGCCGACGGCAGCGTCACCGGCGCTCGCCCCGGTCACGGCGCGGGCAGCGCCGTGGTCGACTGCGCGGTCTATGTGGCCGGTCAGCGCCTGCCCGGCCACCACTCGCCCGACGAGGCGCTGAAGATCGCCTGCGCGCAGGAGAACGCCTTCGTCTGGCTCGGCCTGCACGAGCCGGACGAGGAGGAGATGGGCGCCATCGCCCGGACGTACGGCCTGCACGAGCTGGCCGTCGAGGACGCGGTGAAGGCCGAGCAGCGTCCCAAGCTGGAGAACTTCGGCTCGGTGCACTTCCTGGTGATGCGCACCGCCCGCTACGTGCCGCACAGCCAGCTCACCGAGACTTCGCAGGTCGTCGAGACCGGCCAGATGATGATCTTCGTGGGTGAGCAGTTCGTCATCACGGTTCGCCACGGTGACGCCTCCGAGATGGGCTCGGTCCGCGCCGATCTGGAGTCGAGCCGGGCCGACCTGCTCGAGCAGGGCCCGTGGGCGGTGGCGTACGCGGTGACCGACCGGGTCGTCGACCACTACGTGGCCGTGGCCGACAAGGTGGAGGTCGACCTCGACCTGATCGAGGAGGGCGTCTTCGCCCGCGACCAGGCCAGCCCGATCCCGGCGATCTATCAGATGAAGCGGGAGCTGGTGGAGTTCCGCCGCGCGGTGACGCCGCTGCAGCGCCCGCTGGCGATGATCGTGGCGCTGGTCCCCAAGCGCATCGGCAAGTACTTCCGCGACGTGCAGGACCACCTGACCCGTACGGTCGAGCAGGTGTCCTCGTTCGACGATCTGCTCAACTCGATCCTGCAGGCCCGGCTGGCCCAGGTGACAGTCGATCAGAACAACGACATGCGCAAGATCGCCGCGTGGGCGGCCATCGCGACGGTGTGGACGGCCGGCGCCGGCATCTACGGGATGAACTTCAAGTTCATGCCCGAGTTGGACTGGCAGTACGGCTATCCGGCGTGGTGGACCGTCATTCTGATCATCTCGGTGCTGCTCTACCGCGCGTTGCGGCGCAGCGGCTGGCTGTGACCATATAGACAGTGGCCCCTAGAGTGACAGGGTGCCGTCGCGTCAGGACCAGCTCCACTCGTACCAGTACTCGCTGCAGCGAGTGGTGGCCGCGCTGGTCACCCACGACCCCGATCCGCAGCGCTCACCGCTGCGCCGGGCCGGCACGACCGCCCTGGTCAGCCTGCTGATCGCCGCTCTCGCGGTGCTCGCCGCCACGATCTACGGCATCGTCACCGGCAACAGCAACGTCAGCCCGCGGAACGCGAGCGTCGTCTTTCAGGAGAAGGGCACCGGCGCCCGTTTCGTCTACTCGGAGGCCGACAGCCGGCTGCACCCGGTGCTGAACTACGCCTCCGGGCTGCTGCTGGCCAACGCCGAGGCGCCCGAGATGAAGGGCATCTCGTCGGAGAAGCTGGCCACCGTGCCGCTCGGCGACCCGCTCGGCATCCCGGACGCGCCCGACTCCCTGCCCGGCAAGAAGGCGCTGCTCACCGAGCGCTGGTCGGTCTGCACCGACAACACCTCCGGCTCGCCGCTCAGCACGCTGCTGGCCGGGGTCCGGCTCACCGACGGCGCGGTGCTCGCGCAGCGGAACCAGGCCCTGCTGGTGAGCGACCCCAGCGACCGCACCTATCTGATCTTCGGCAACCGGCGCTTCGCCATTCCGGCCGGCCGGGTCGACGTCACGCTGAACGCGCTGCGTCTCGGCGCCCGGTCGCCCTGGCCGGTCTCGGTCGCCTGGATCAACGTCGTGCCGGCCGGCCCCGACCTGGTCGCGCCGCGGATCCCCGGCATCGGCGGCGACTCCGCCGGCAGCGACTTCCGGGTCGGCCAGCTGGTCACCGACTCGCGGCAGGTGGCGGTGATCCTCGCCGACGGCAAGGCCGTGCTGACCGAGATGCAGGCCGCCCTGATGCGCACGGTGCCGGGCGCTCAGCAGCCGATCCCGGTGGGCAACGACTTCCTGAGCATCCCGACGTCACAGACCCGGGTCAGCGACGCCGGCGACCCGGACGGGCTGCCGCCGACCGTGCCCGCGCTGGCCGACGGCACTCCGGCCAAGGCCTGCATCACACTGCCGGTGGACAAGGCCGGCGACGGCATCCGGCTCGACCCGACCACTCCCCAGGGTCTGGCCGTCGCCGGAGTCCCCGGCGCTGACAACAGCGTGCGGGCCGACCGGGTCTTCGTCGAACGCGGCCGGGGGGCGGTCACCGCCTCGGCCGCCTCGTCGACCGCGCCGGCCGGTTCCGGCACGGTCAGCGTGGTCACCGACACCGGCCGGCAATACCCGCTGGCCGGCCGGGCCCTGCTCACCAAACTGGGGTACGGCGGGGTCAAGCCCCAACAGGTCCCGGCCGAACTGATGTCGCTCATGCCGATGGGCCCGGCGCTGGATCCAGCGCGGGCCCGTCAGACAGCTCCGCAATAGCTACAGAGTCTTCGGCGCCGTGTCCGGCACCGTGCCGTTCGGCGACGACGTGAACGTCTGCGGCTGGTCCGGCTCGAACGTGGCGTCGTCCGCGCCGGTGGTCCGGGCCGTGGTCAGCGGCGCCGCCGGCTCGTACTCGTCCCACTGAGCGGCCTGGCGGCGCTTGTTCAGGTACGCCGCGCCGATGCCGACCGCCGTGCCGAGCAGCGCGAAGCCGAGAAGCTTGGAGCCGCGGCCCTTCTTCTGCTTGCGGGCCACCGCCTTGTTCGCGCGCTTCTGCAGCTTCTTGGCTTCCTTCTTGTTCTGCTTGGCCGACTTCTTGCTGACCTTGCCGACCTGCTTCACGTTGTCGCTGGCCGCGGCCACCAACGGGGTGATGGTCGCCACGGCGCTGCCCCAGCCGCTGGCAGCGGCGTCCTTGGCCTTCACGGCGGCCGGCTGAACCCGGTCCACCGCGGCGGTCAGCGTCGGGCCCACTGTCGCGCTGGTCTCCTGCGCGGCCAGCGTCGCGGCGCGCTTGAAGTGATCCACGCCCTGATTGAGCTCGTTCTTCATCCGCCGGTTCCGGCTCTTACGGCGCATCGTTGCCAACACCAGTGCCCACCTCCTGTGGCTCTCTCCCACGTCATCGTGCCCTGCTTCGGTACCCCCGCGCTGCCGCTTTCAGACACATGGGGGAGGATCCGAACTGCAAAGAACTGTCCAATCGCCCCCTGAGAGGTACCTGTGGGGCGACCGTGACACAGACAGGAGTACCCGTGGCCGAGACGCTTTACGCCACCCTGCACACCAACCATGGCCCGATCCGGCTCCAGCTGTTCCCGGATCACGCCCCGGCGACCGTGCGCAACTTCGTGGAGCTCGCGGAGGGCACGAAGGACTACGTCGACCCGCGCACCGGCCAGAAGGGCAACGGCCCGTACTACGACGGCACGATCTCGCACCGGGTCATCGCCGGCTTCATGATCCAGCTCGGCGACCCGACCGGCACCGGTCGCGGCGGCCCGGGCTTCCAGTTCGCCGACGAGTTCCACCCGGAGCTCCAGTTCGACCGCCCGTACCTGCTCGCCATGGCGAACGCCGGCCCGGGCACCAACGGCTCGCAGTTCTTCATCACGGTGGCCCCGACCCCGCACCTCAACCGGCGGCACACCATCTTCGGCCAGGTCGCGGACGAGCAGTCGGCCAAGGTCGTCGACTCGATCGCGACCACGCCGACCGGCCCGGGCGACCGTCCCCGCGAGGACGTCGTCGTGGAGCGGGTGGAAATCGAGCGGGCGCAGTCCTGAAGTACCGTTGATACATGAGTGAGGCTCCCTCGACGGTCCCGGTCTGCTACCGCCATCCGTCGCGGGAGACCTACATCCGGTGCACCCGCTGTGAACGGCCGATCTGCCCCGATTGCATGAACGAGGCGTCCGTCGGTCACCAGTGTCCGGAGTGTGTCGCGGAGGGCAAGCGAAGCCAGCGGCCGGCGCGTACCGCTTTCGGCGGCAGCCGCGCCGGTACCGCGGGCTACGTGACCCGCACGCTGATCGGCATCAACGTCGCCGTGATGGCCCTCTCGGCCATCCTCGGCGGCGCGAGGGCCCTCGCCGGGAACGGCGGCTGGTTCGGCCTCATGGGTTCGGAGACGCCGCTCACCCGGTGGGGCGAGGTGCTGGGCTACGCGCCGTACGTGCTGGGCGGCGAGGCGCACGGCATCGCCGCCGGCGAGTGGTGGCGGCTCGTCACCGCCATGTTCCTGCACTACGGCCTGCTCCACCTGGGGCTGAACATGTGGCTGCTCTGGCAACTCGGCCGCTACCTCGAGGTCCAGTTGGGCCCGTTGCGCTTCGCCGCGCTCTATCTGCTGGCCGGTCTCGGCGGCAACGTGGCGGCGTACCTGTTCACCCCGCAGAACCAGCCGGCCGCGGGCGCCTCGACCGCGATCTTCGGATTGTTCCTGGCCATGATCGTGGTGAACCGGCGGCTCAAGCGCGACATCAGCCAGCTCATCCCGTTGCTGGTGGTCAACCTGCTCTTCACCTTCGCCGTGCCGAACGTGTCGATCGCCGGCCACCTCGGCGGCCTGGTCATCGGCGGCGCGGTCGCCTACGTCCTGGCTTACGCACCGCTGCGCAACCGCAGCCGGGTGCAGCTCGCCGGCTGCGCGGCGGTGCTGGTCGTGCTGGTGATCAGCGCTGTCGTACGCACTCAGATGTTGCTCTGAGGCGCTGACATCCGCAGGTCGGCCAGGGCGGTGGCGACCTCCTCGGGCTCGGCGCCCAGATCGTGGGTGCTGAGCAGGTAGATCCCGTCACCCGCGTCCAGCTCGAGCATCTCGCTGCGGAGACCCCGATGGGTGCGGCGGTCCACCCGTACTCTCTCAATTTGGTCCCAGCGCAACCGGCGACGGCGCGCGTACCCGGTGACCACGGTGACCCCCGCCGGATCCGCCGCCAGGCGGACCGGCGCGATCAGATCACGCAGTCCCCACAACGCCAGTGCGAGGCCGGCGATCGCGGCGAGCACCCACCGGATCGGGTCGTTTCCGGCGAAAGCCAGCGCCAGCGCCACGACCGCAACCGCACCCACGAGCTTCGAGACCGGGAGGACCGGCTTCACGCGCCACTGCATGCCCCAACTATGCAGTGACTTCCTCGCGCCGGCACCGTTGAACGCCGTATGGACGTCTTCTCCCGTACGTTCCTCCCCGCCGCCGCCGAGGCCGGTGTCGCCATCCCGACCGTGAGCCGGCACATGCCCATCTTCCGCCGCTGCATCGAGCCGGACGAGAAGACCGTGCTGGTCAGCCGATGTCTGCGCCCGGACGCGCCGCTGGCCGGCGAGTTCATGATGGTGCTGACCTATCGCCGCCTGGTGGTGACCCAGGAGACGAAGGTGCTGCATCGGCTGCGGCTTCATCTCAACACCAATTTGCGGCATTTGAGCAATGTTTCGTGGCGCCCGGACCCGGCCCGGTCCACCATGGACGTCACGGCGACGGCCGTGGACGGGGTCCGCGAGCAGTTCCGGATGCGTCTGGCTCACCCGAAAGCCGTCATCCACTTCGACAAACTGCTGCAGAACGTCTTCCGGCCGCGCGCGATCGCGGCGTAAGGCCGGCCTAGAGGAACGCGCTGATCGAGGCGCGCAGGCCGGCGGCGTCCAGGCCGTGCGCCCGCGCGTGGTCACGCCAGGTGCCGTACCGGCGTACCTCCGCCTTGCCCACCCCCAGATGCAGAGCGCGATGCGGCAGGCCCGTCAGGGCCGCGCTGACCGCCGCGGCCGAGGTGCCGGCCAGGTAGGGCTCCACCATGATCACTTCGTGCTCGGTGAGGGCGCGCAGGCCGTCGGCGTCGAGCGGGCGCGGCGTGTTCGTGTAGGCGACTGTGACGTCCAGGTCGCGGGTCGCCTCCAGGACCGGATCGAGCATCGGCCCGACCGCCACGACCAGCGGGCCGCCCCGGGTGATCACCCGCAGGTGAGGCCCGGCGTGCGCCTGCCGGTTCTCCTGGACGCCGAGCCGGACGTACACCCGGTCGTCGTGCCGGGCCGCGTCGCGCAGCATCAGCGGCACCTCGTCGCGGTGCCCCGGCACGTGCACGGTCCAGCCGTCGAGCGTGTCCAGCAGCGCCACGTCGCCCGGCGACTGATGTGTGTAGCCCTCGGCGGCCGCGTCGTAGGAGCCGCCGATGCTGACCAGCACCGCGCCCACATCTTGATGACCAAGATCCAATTTCACTTGCTCGTACGCCCGGTCGATCAGGAACGGGGCGTACGAGTGCACGTAGGGCCGCATCCCGGTGAGCGCCAGCCCACCCGCGACGCCGGTCATCAGCTGCTCCCGGATGCCGACGTTGATCACGCGGTCGGGGTGCCGGCGCTTCGCCGGGTCGAAGGGCTCGGCCGAGATGTCGGCCAGCACCAGCGCGGTACGCGGATCGTCGGCCAGCAGCCGGGTGGTGGTGTCGATGAACGTCTGCCGCATCGTCAGCTCCCCTTCTTCTCGACGGTCGCGATGACCAGGTTCGGGCGGTCGTGCGTCTGGCGAAGGGCGCACTCCAACGCCGCGTGGTCGTGCCCGTCGACGATCGCGACGTCCCAGCCGACGAACCGGGCGGCGATCCCGCCCGGCCAGCCGTGGGTGGCCGACTGGTTGTCGATCACGATGGCGGTCAGCGGCAGCCGGGTCGCACCGGCGTACGCGATGGCCTCGTGATTGGAGCCCTCGTCCAGTTCGGCGTCACCGACCAGCACGAAGGTGCGCGTGTCCGGGAAGCCCTGCGCCCGCAGGCCGAGCACGGTACCGACGGCCAGGCCCAGACCGTGCCCGAGCGAGCCGGTGCCGACCTCCACGCCCGGAATCCGGACGCGGTCGGGATGATGGCCGAGCGGGCTGTCCCACCCGCCGAGGTCGTCGAGGGCCGATTCCGGGATGAAGCCCTTGGCCGCCAGCACGGCGTAGTAGGCGGCCGGCCCGTGCCCCTTGGAGAGCAGGAACCGGTCACGGCCGGGATCGTCGGCGGTCTCCGGGGTGACGTTCAGGACGCGGTCGTAGAGGACCCAGAGAACGTCCAGCGTCGAGTGGGCACTCGGCGCGTGTTTCTCGTCGCCGGTCAGCCGCCGCAACAGCGGACGGAGCCGGTCGGTGTGCATCGCGGTGACTGTCATGAGGATAGGCTGCAAGTTGAAGTTCACTTCAACTCAAGGACCCTCATGGAGACCCTGACCATAGGCGACTTCGCGGTGCGCAGCGGCGTGACGCCCTCGGCTCTGCGCTACTACGAGCGGGAGGGCCTGATCCGCTCCACCCGCACCGGCGGCAACCAGCGCCGGTACGACCGCTCCGAGTTGCGGCGCGTGGCCTTCATCCGCATCGCCCAGCAGGTCGGCGTCTCGCTCGACGAGATCAGAACGGCCCTGGCCGACCTGCCGGAGAACCGGACGCCGACCAAAGCGGACTGGGCCAAGCTGTCCGCACACTGGCGTCACCGCCTGGACGAGAAGATCGCCCTGATGGAACGCCTGCGCGACCAGTTGTCGGGCTGCATCGGCTGCGGGTGCCTCTCCCTGCACCGCTGCAAGCTCATCAACCCCGGCGACCGCCTGGCCTCGGACGGAAGCGGCCCGCGCGTGCTGCTGTCAGACGCGGACCGGGACAGCTGAGGAGGCGCCCAGGACGGCGCCCCTGTCGTCCAGGGCCTCGGCCACCACGTACTCCGGCGTACCCGGGATCTTCAGGGTGGTCTCGAAGCCGGAGCGGGGCGCCTCGATGGTGCCGCCGGTGAGGACGTCCGGCTGGGCGCCCCAGCGCGCCCGCCACGTCGCGACCGCGGTGGCGCCGTTCCAGCTCGCCGACACCGTCACGGCGCCGCCGTCGACACGCAGTCCGAGAGCCGGACGGTCCAGCGGCTCGGCCGTCCATTCGGCCTTGTAGGCGCGGTACGACTGGTTGTCGAGCGGAATGTGGCCGGCGAACCGCACCGAGCCGTCCGCGGCGTGCTCGGTGAAATGCGGCATCTGACCCCACCCGATGAACGAGCCGCCGTCGGCCAGCTCGCGGAAGCTGCCCTGCGTGGGGGCCGAGATCCGGTCGGGGTGCAGATATTCGGCCACGAAGGTCGCCCTCCGGGCCTTTTCGTCCACTGTGAACACCACGCCGCGCGAGTAGTCGCGGACCTTGGTCACCCCGGCCCCGTTGTCGAAGACGCTCCACGAGCCGTCCCGCCGCTGCCGGAAGTCGTGCTGCCAGGCGAAACTGGTCCGCTCGTCGACGGCGATGTCGGATTTCTTGCCGCCGAGCCGCCAGCGGACGGCGCCGGTCCTCCGGTCGATCTTGTAGACGGCCCAGGTGTGCCGGGCCGAGATGATCAGATCGCCGTCGGCGGCCAGGCCCACCGAGTTCGCGTGGAAGTAGTCGTAGGGCAGGTGGGCCGAGTCGCCCTGGGGCAGCGGTGCGTACGACTCGGCCACGCCGACGTGGTCGCTGGAGCGCCACTCGAAGAGCTTCCGGCCGGTCGCGATGTCGATCTCCTGGAGCACGCCGTCGTGCAGCACCCCGTCCTTCGGCCCACCGACCGGCGTCAGGTCGTACGCCACCGGGTCGTACACCCAGAAGAGGGCCGTGTCCCGGGGCGTGATGACCAGGTCGTGCTGGTCGGCCTGCTCGGTGCCGGCCGCCCGGATCCGGGTGATCTCCCGGTACGACCGGTCGGCCACCACGAACTCACCCTGGCCGACCCCCTGCCCGCCGGTGCCGCCGATCGTGCCCTCCCACCAGGTCAGCACCGGCTGCTTCCGGTACTGCTGCACCTTGAAGTCGATCGACACGGTGGCCGGCGGCGGCGTCTGCCGGAACCAGACCGGCGAGCCGGCCTCGTCGACCATCAGCGGACCCCACAGGCTGGTGCCGGAGGCCGGACTGAGCAGGATGTTCCCCGGCGCCGTCCCGGACGCCGGCGTCGTGATCGTGACGTCGGCGATCTTCTGGAAGTCGGGCCGGGAAGCGAATGTCGCCGCCGGCCCGGCCGCCGGCTCCGGCTCGGACGTCGTCGCGGGCGTGCCGAGCGCGTAGCCGAAGCCACCGCCGGCGACTCCGGTGAGCGCGGCCGCGCCCACGCCGAGCAGAAGGTTCCTCCGGGTTGTCACCGACCGAGCCTTCCCGGTCGGCGACCTTTCCTACCTCGGTGAGCGCTCGGAGTTCGCTGAGAGTCCGGCGTAGATCTCCAGGAGCCGGGCGGTGAGCACGTCCGGGTGGAAGTGCCGCAGGTAGCGCTCGCGGGCCGCCCGGGCCCGGGCCGGCGCCTCGTCGCGGGCCAGCGGCAGGGTGGCGGCGATCGCCTCCGGCTCCGGCGGCACGACCCAGCCGGTCTCGCCGATGATGTACGGAATGCCACCCACCGCCGTGCCGAGCGCCGGCCGGCCCGCCGACAGCGCCTCGAGAAGCACCGTGGGCAGCGTGTCGTTCCACGTCGGGGTGTGCACCACCACGGCCGACGCGCGGCGAGCCGCCTCCATGCCCGCTTTGTCGAGGATGCCGAGATATTCGACATCCTTCCGCTCCTGGGAGACCCGTTCGGCCAGCGGCCGCAGCTCGCCGTCGCCGGCGATGCGCAGCGTGCCGAGCGAGCCGTCCGGATGCCGCTGCCACGCGTCCAGCAGCAGGCCCAGGCCCTTCTCGGGGGAGAGCCGGGCCCCGTACAGGAACCCCTCGCCCAGCGGCTCGGGCTCGCCCGGATCGGGCAGGCCGTTCGGCTTGATCACGATGTGCTCGTCCGGGATGCCGTAGTCGCGCAGGTGGGCGGCGATCCGGTCGGTGAGCGCGATGAACCGGTCGACCGAGCGCCACGTCGGCCGGTGCACGGCGAGCGTGGTCGCCATCAGCGCGCTCTGCGCGGCCGAGCCCCGGTAGCACTTGTGCTGCACCGCCGGCCAGCCGATCAGTTTGCCCCGGCAGTCCTGGCAGTTGTGCCCGTCGCGGAAGTACAGGCCGGAGGAGCACACCTGCCGGTAGTTGTGCACGGTCTGCACCACCGGCACCCCGTGCTTGTGCGCGGTCCGGACGACCCAGGGCGACAGCAGCGGGTACGGGTTGTGCAGATGAAGCACATCCGGCCGTTCCGCCTCGAGGAGCTGGGACAGATCCCGCTGAGCCGACCGCCCGTAGATCGGCGAGAGCGGCAGCAGCGCCTTCTCGGCCAGCGGCAGCTCGCCGATCGAGTCGGAGCTGCGCTGAAACGGGATCACCTCGGCCCCCGCCGCGCGGAGCTGGGCGATCTCGGTGTCCACGATGACGTTCTCACCGGACGGCATCGCTTCTCGATACCGGTTGTGCGCAACGACGACCTTCACGCTCGGAAACGCTACCGTTGACCCTGTGCCCGAACTTCCTGAGGTCGAGGCGCTCGCGGCCTATCTGCGTGAGCGCGCGGTCGGCCACACCGTGCAGCGCTTCGAGGTCTCGTCGTTCAGCGCCCTGAAGACGTACGACCCGCCCGCCACCGCCGTCAACGGCCTGGAGATCACCTCCGCCGGCCGGCACGGCAAGTTCCTCGACATCGGGCTGGGGCCCGACATTCATCTGGTGATCCATCTGGCCCGCGCCGGCTGGTTGCACTACCGCGACGCCTTCAAGTCGCCGGCGCCGCTCAAGCCCGGCAGCGGGCCCATCGCGATCCGGGTGCGCCTCGACGACGGTTCCGGCTTCGACCTGACCGAGGCCGGCACCCAGAAGTCGCTCGCGGCCTACCTGGTGCGCGACCCGGCCGAGGTGCCCGGCGTGTCGCGGCTCGGCCCCGACGCGCTCGCCGTGTCGCGCGACGAGTTCGCCGAACGCCTCCGCGGCCGTAACGGCCAGGTCAAGGGAGTGCTCGTCGACCAGGAGGTGCTGGCCGGCATCGGCAATGCCTACTCCGACGAGATCCTGCACGTGGCCAAGATGTCGCCGTTCGCGCTCACCGGCAAGCTGACCGACGAGCAGATCGACACGCTGTACGCGGCGATGCGTGAGGTCGAGACCGACGCCGTCGCCCGCTCGGTCGGGCAGAAAGCGGCCGAGCTCAAGGGCGAGAAACGGGCCGGCATGCGGGTGCACGCCCGTACCGGCCTGCCCTGCCCCGTCTGCGGCGACACGGTGCGGGAGGTGTCGTTCGCCGACAAGAGCCTCCAGTACTGTGCGACCTGCCAGACCGGAGGAAAGCCACTCGCCGACCGACGCCTGTCCAAGTTGATCCGTTAGCGCCGCAACGGTCACCCTGCGTACAGGAGTGGGAAAGCGGCCTGAACGTCCGCTTCTCTCCGCCCGATCCATCGGTATAGTGGCCCGGTCCAACGTAACCGTCACACGTTCGAGCGGGCCCCGGAGTCGCGGCTGCCCTCGAATTCCGTGGCGGTGCGTAATCTTTTCCGGATGCGGGAGGACGTAGGCGAAGTGACCGCTAGCCTGCATCGCCCAGTTACCGACAGCAGCCGGAGCAGACCCGTGCCGTACGACAGCTTCGAGTGGCAGCAGGAGCCGCCGCCGAGCAACGGCGTACCCCGATCGGCCTGGACCCGGCAGCACAAGCGCCTGTCCCGCTGGCACCGGCCGTACACGGCGGTCCTGGTCTTTCTCGATCTTCTCGCGGTGTTGTCGGCGAGCTACCTCGCCGCGACGTACCTCGAGAAGGCGAAATCCGGCTTCCAGGAGCGGTCGCTCGGGTTCCTGCACGGCGCCGAGCTCTTCTACTTCTTCGCCTACCTCGTGCTGCCCCTCGGGTGGCTGATCCTGCTCTGGGCCAACGGCACGTACGACCGCCGCTACCTGGGCTTGGGCAGCGAAGAGTTCAAACGCATCGTCCGCACCTCGGTCACCGTGGTGGCCTGCGTGTCGCTGCTCGCCTTCGCCACCAAGACCCAGCTCTCGCGTGGCACGGTCGCCCTGGTCTCGCTCAGCGCGGTGCTGTTCCTGCTGCTCGACCGGGTCCTGGCCCGCCAGGTGCTGCACTTCGCCCGCCGGCGCACCGGTCACGGCGCCCACCGGATGGTGCTGGTCGGCACGCTGCCCGAGGCGCTCGAGGTCTACACGGCGGTCACCCGCAGCCCGGCCGCCGGCCTGATCCCGGTCGCCATCCACATCACCGACGGTTACGCCGCCGCCCGCGGCATAGAGACCCCGGTGCCGGTCTACGCCGCCCGCGACGTGCTCTCGCTGGTCCGCGAGGTCGGCGCCGACACCATCGCGGTCTGCGGTTCGGCCAGCGCCGAGCCCGGCGAGCTGCGCCGACTGGCCTGGCAGCTCGAGGGCACCGGCGTCGACCTGGTGGTCGCGCCGCAGCTCACCGACATCGCCGGCCCCCGGGTGCACATCCGCCCGATCGAGGGCCTGCCGCTGCTGCACGTCGAGGAGCCGACCCTCTCCGGCCCCGGCTGGCTGATCAAGAACCTGCTCGACCGGGTCGCCGCCGGCATCGGCCTGCTCCTGCTGAGCCCGATCCTGCTGCTCATCGCGATCGGCATCAAGCTCTCCGACCCGGGCCCGGTCTTCTTCCGGCAGCCCCGCGTCGGCCACGAGGGCCGCACGTTCCGGGTCTGGAAATTCCGCACGATGTACGTCGACGCGGAAGAGCGCAAGCGCACGCTGGAAGAGCTCAACGAGTCCGACGGCATGCTCTTCAAGATGAAGAACGACCCCCGGATCTTCGCCTTCGGCGCCAAGCTGCGGGCCACCTCGCTCGACGAGCTGCCCCAGCTGATCAACGTGCTGAAGGGCGAGATGTCGCTGGTCGGCCCGCGCCCGCTGCCGGCCGACGACGGCGACTACTTGGGCGACGTCCGCCGCCGCCTGCTGGTCCGGCCGGGAATCACCGGCCTGTGGCAGGTCTCCGGCCGCTCGGATCTTTCGTGGGACGAGGCCGTACGCCTGGACCTGTACTACGTCGACAACTGGTCCCTGACGTACGACCTCAGCATCCTCTGGCGCACGATCTGGGTCGTCTTGCGGCGCAAGGGTGCGTACTGACCGCGGAGCGAAGCGGAGCCAGCCAGCTCAGCTATGCGGGCAGGTGTCCCGGTACTCCTGGATCGCGGATCCGGAGGGTGCCGGGCACAGGAACTGGTCGTAGCGGGTGTCGTTGTCGATGAAACGCTTGAGCCACGAGATCGAGTACTTCGCGACTGTCACATTGGCCGAGGTCGGCGCCGAGTGGCTGGCGTTGTTGAGCTCCAGGTACGCCTTGTCCGGCGCGGACGTCATGCTCGTGTAGAACGGCTCGGAGTGCGAGCTGACCGGCGCCACCGTGTCGTTCTCGGCACCGATGATCATCGTCGGTACCCGGTCGGTGCTCCAGCTCTTGGTGCCGTGCCAGGGGGTCAGCGGGACGGCCGCCTGCAGCGACGGCCGGGTGCGCGAGGCCGACAGGCTGCCGCCGCCACCCATCGAGTGGCCCATGACGCCGAGCCGGGTGGCGTCGATCCGGGTGCGGACCGAGCTCTGACCGGTCAGGTAGTCGAGCGCGGCCAGCAACTGGGTGCCCCGGCTGTCGGGCTGGTCGAGAGTGCTGTTGGTGTCGATGGTGATCACCACGAAGCCCTGTGAGGCGAGCCGCGGCCCGAGCCAGGAGACGCTGGACTGCGAGGCGGTGAACCCGGGCGAGATCGCGACCGCTCCGAAGGTGCCCGACGCGGTGCTGGTGGGGTAGTAGATCGTGCCGCCGCCGAACCCGCTGACCGACGAGCGGGCCACGGTGACCTGGGCGATGGCGAACGATCCGCGGCTCGCCTCGATGCTGGCGTTGGTGGGGGCCGGACCACGCTCGTAGGGGTTGGCCGCGGCTTGCGCGGGTGCGGCTGGGACGGCGAAGGCGACGGCGACCGCGGCGATCAGCGCGAGTCTCTTCATGGAGCACTCCCTGGGGTGTGGGGTGTCGCACATGTATCGATGTGGGTCAATTGTTGATCGCACAGTTACTAGCCGGTAATCCCAATTGGCACCCTGCCAACACGGTATGAAAGTGGACGCCCACGGCGGTAGCCGTCAATATCTTGCTCGTGGCTCAGGTCGGAAGCGTGCTCGCGGTCGTCGCCGTACTGGCCGCCCTGGCCGCCGCCGTCCTCGCCGTTGTCCGGCTTCGGGCCCGCCGCGGCATCGCCACCGCCATGCAGCGGGCCACCTACGACGTCCTGCACACCGCCGCCCTCGCCGCCGAACCGCTGCGCGGCGGCCTCAGCCCCACGTCGGCCGGCAAGGCCGCCCGCCACCTGCGCGCCCTCGTCGGCGCGGCCGGGCTGACCATCGCCGACGGCGACCGCTGCCTCGCCTTCGACGGCCGCGGCGGCCACCACTCCGAACAGTTCACCGCCGCCGCCACCCGCGCCCTCGACACCCACCGCTCGGTCATCCTCGCCGCCGCCGACCTGCCCTGCGACCGCGTCGACTGCGTGGTGCGCGGCGCCGTGGTCGCCCCACTCTCCGGCCCCGACGGCCGGGCCGCGGCCGCCCTCGTCGCGGTGGCCGACGACCATCCCGCGCCCGGCCTCGTACAGGCGACCCTGGAAACCGCCCGCTGGGCGGCCACGCAGATCGCCCTGGCCGAGCTCGAATCGTCCCGCGAGCGGCTGGCCCGGGCCGAGGTGCGGGCGCTGCGAGCCCAGATCAGCCCGCACTTCATCTACAACGCGCTGACCGCCATCGCCTCATTCGTCCGCACCGACCCCGAACGCGCCCGCGAGCTGATCCTCGAGTTCGCCGAGTTCACCCGGTACTCGTTCCGGGCCCACGGCGACTTCACCACCCTCGCCGAGGAGTTGCGCTCCATCGACCGCTATCTGACCATCGAGCGGGCCCGGTTCGGCGACCGGCTTCAGGTACGACTCCAGATCGCCCCCGAAGTCCTCCCCGTCGGCCTGCCCTTCCTCTGCCTTCAGCCGCTCGTCGAGAACGCCGTCCGCCACGGTCTGTCCCGTAAGCCGGGCGTCGGTATGGTGAGCATCGAAGCACGGGACGCCGGTGCCGAATGTCACATCACGGTCGAGGACGACGGCGTCGGCATGGATCCGGAGGTCTTCGCGGCGGGCGGGCCCGAGACCGACGACGGGCAGCACGTGGGCCTGGCAAATGTGGACGAGCGTCTGCGCTCGGTCTTCGGCGACCACTTCGGCCTGGTCGTGGAGACCGCGCCCGGCGCCGGGACGAAGGTGAGCATGCGAGTGCCGAAGTTCCACCCGGGAGTACGAGCGTGAGCCTTGTCGTACTGGCCGTCGACGACGAGCCGCCCGCCCTCGACGAGCTGGCCTACCTGCTCAACGCCGACGGCCGGGTGGCGCACGTCCACCGCGCCGGCGACGCCACCGAGGCGCTGCGCGTGCTGCGCGACACCGAGGTCGACGCGGTGTTCCTGGACATCCGCATGCCCGGCCTGGACGGCATGGAGCTGGCCCGCATTCTGCGCCGCTTCGCCCGCCCGCCCGCGATCGTCTTCGTCACCGCCTATGACGACGGCGCCGTGGACGCCTTCGACCTGGGCGTCACCGACTACGTCCGCAAACCGGTCCGCGCCGAACGCCTGGGCGAGTCCCTGCGCCGCGTGGCCGGCCTGCGTACGGTTCCCGCCGCGACCCCCACCCAGCCCACCGACGAGCCGGCCATCCCCGTCGAGCTGGCCGGCACCACCCGCATGCTGCCGAGGAGTTCGGTCCGCTGGGTCGAGGCCCAGGGCGACTACGCTCGCCTGCACACCGCGGACGCTTCCCACCTGGTCCGCGTCTCCCTGGCCACGTTGGCCGAGCGCTGGGCCGACGCCGGTTTCGTCCGCATCCACAGATCTTTCCTGGTGCAGATCCGCCTGATCGCCGAGCTACGCCTGACCCCGTCCGGCTACGTGGTGAACGTCGACGGCGTGGAACTCCCCGTCAGCCGCCGCCACACCCGCGAGCTCAAGGACCGCCTGATCCGCGCCGCCAAGCACGACTGGCAGCGCTGACCACAGCCCGCTCCCCACCCAATCCACACAGTTATCCACAGCCACACACCCTTGTCCACAGAGTTATCCACAGGCTCCGAGCCGGTCCGCCGGATCTGGCCGCTGCGGGGTGGGCCGATCGCGTCCAGCACCTATCGGGCTGCTTGCCGTCGTCTGCCCTCGGCCGGGCCTGGCGGGACGCCTGGCTAACCGAGCGGATCGGCCCTGTTCGACCACGGCCGGGTCAGGACCGAACTGCTCAATCCGCGAGACCTGCGACCAGGTCGACATCGCCACCGAGCTCCCCGGGTGGGGGACTGGGGACGGATCACCCAACAGTCACCCAAGCCTTGATCCGCAACTGCAGCTCCCCCGGCTGCTGAGGCCGCTCGACGTTCAGGCGAACCAGCGTTTGCCGCGGCCCGGAGCCGGCGGTCATGAGGCAGTACGTGCGGTCCTCCCGCAGGAGCAGCTGGGCCCCCGGGGCGTCCTCGACAGCCTGGGCGCAGTCGCCCGGCGTCACCTCGGCGGCCGGGATCATCGCCGCCAGCACCCCGGCGCCGCTGTTCAGGATCGAGTCGCCGGTGCCGGGGGAGGCGGTGATCCGCACCGGGCCGTCGTCGACCACCTTCGGCTCGTCCAGGGCCAGGCTCCGCGATCCGGTATCGCCGATCGGCACGGTGACCACGGTCGCCGGATAGCGCACCCGAAAACCAGCCACCGAAGGCGGCGCAGACGAGCCGGACCCGGCACCAGGCGGCGGGCCGGACCCAGCACCAGGCGGCGGAGCGGCCCCGGCCCCAGGCGACGGAGCGCCCCCAGCACCAGGCGGCCGAGCGCCCCCCGCACCAGGCGGCCGAGCAGCCCCGGCCCCAGGCGGCGGAGTGGAGCCGGCATCAGGCGTCGAGTGGTGACCAGCCGCAGGCAGCGATGCGGCTGAGCCGCCCGCAGGTGGCGCCGCCCCCGGGCCGGCCGCCGAACCGTCCGCGCGTCCCGGAACGGAAGCGGCGGATGAAGGTCCAGACGACCCGGAGGACCCGAACGCCTGGGACCGCGACGGCACGGACCCCGACGGCCCCGCACCGGGCCCGGGCGGCACGGACGTGGACGCCGAGGCGGGCGGGAAGGGCAGCGAGGACGCAGAGCCCGGCGTCGTCGGCAGCGGCCCGGAGAACACCATCGCCCCCGTGGTTGCCTGCTGGAAGCCGTACGTCACCCCGAATGCCGCCATCACCACCCCCACCACCACCCCCATCCGCGCCCGCATTCCCGGCCCGGCTCCGCCGCGCGGCCGGGGCACCGCAACCGCCGAACGGCTTCGCACGTCGGCCAGGCCCGCCTCCAGGTCGAACGACAGCCCGGCCAGCGCCTCCGCCTCCGCCCGCCGGAACAGGTCACGCTCGTCGGGCGTCAGCACCTCATCGGCCATGATCCATCTCCTTTCGAAGGGCCAACAAGGGCCGCAGGGTCTCTCGGGCTTTCTGCAGCTGTGATCGAACGGTCGAGGGGTTACGCCCCAGCAGGACGGCGATCTCCCCGATGCGCAGCCCGTCGTACAGCAGCGACATCACCTCGCGCGACGGCCCGTCGAGGACTCGCAGCACGTCCAGCGCCTCGGTTCCGCCGTACGCGTCCTCCTCGGCGACCCGCATCAGCGGCGCCATCGCGGACAGGCCGGTCCGCTGCCGTACGGCGTGCCGGACCCGGTCGATGCGGATCCTCTTCGCCGTGGTCAGCACGTACGTCTTCAGGGCCGGCTCCGACGACCGGTCCAGTTCGGACCATTGCCGGTACAGCCGCAGCATGGCCTCCTGGGCGACGTCCCCGGCGTCCTGTTCGCCGAGCCCTTCGGCCCTCATCCGCACGAAGAGCCACCGGAAGTGCCCCCGGTAGAACGCGTCGAAGGTCATCATGGCGCGTCGTCCGAGGATGACCGGCTGGACCGCCAGGTGATGCGGAGGTCGAAGTGGCGGATGCGCAGGCCGGGCAGTTCCGCCACCATCCAGTTGATGACCTGCGCGACCAGCGCGCCGACCAACGGATCGATGATGTCCAACTGTTCCCCCTTTACCGTTTATATACGGTTATGGGGGAAACGCTGGGAGCGGCGAAAATGTCTCCACAGGTTGTTCACAACATCACCGCCCGGCCCGCACGGGTGATCAATAAGCTCACCGCCGTTCGGCCGGTGGGTCACGGGGGCGCACCGGTCGCCACGACGAGAGAAGGTGGGTCCGTGGAGACGCAGCGACGGGTCCTGGTCGTCGAGGACGACAAGACGATCGCCGAGGCCGTCGCGGCCCGGCTGCGAGCCGAGGGCTTCACGGTCGAGCTCGCCGGCGACGGCCCGTCGGCGGTGGCGGCCGCTCGGCGGACGCCACCCGACGCGATGGTGCTCGACGTGATGCTGCCGGGCTTCGACGGCCTCGAGGTGTGCCGGCGCGTCCAGGCCGAGCGCCCGGTGCCGATCCTCATGCTGACCGCCCGCGACGACGAGACCGACCTGCTCGTCGGCCTCGCCGTCGGCGCCGACGACTACATGGTCAAGCCGTTCTCGATGCGCGAACTGGCCGCCCGGGTGCACGCGCTGCTGCGTCGGGCGACAAAGACGGAGGCGGCGAAGGCGGAGAAGGGGGCGGGGGCGGCGAGGGCCGGCAAGCCGACATCGATCAAGTTCGGCGATCTCGAGATCAACCAGGCCGAGCGCCGGGTGACCCGGGCCGGCGTCGAGGCCCACCTCACGCCGACCGAATTCGACCTGCTGGTCCACCTGGCCGCGCACCCCCGCACGGTCCTTCCCCGCGAGCGACTGCTGGCCGACGTCTGGGGCTGGGCCGACGCCTCCGGCACGAGAACTGTCGACAGCCACATCAAGGGCCTGCGCCGCAAGCTCGGCTCCGACCTGATCCGTACGGTCCACGGTGTGGGTTATGCGCTCGAGGTCGAGCGGTGAAGTTGAGGCTGCCCCGGCCGCTCGATCCGGTCCGGTCGATCAAGATGAAGATCATCATGGTGCTGTTCGCCGGTGGCTTCAGCGGCCTGGCCTGGTTCTACCTCTGGCTCGGCTGGTTCCCGATCTGGACCGGCGTCACCGCCACGGTCATCGGCGTGATCATCGTGCAGTTCCTGGCCCGGGGCATGACGTCGCCGCTGCGGGAGATGACGGCGGCGGTCCGGGCCATGGCCCAGGGCGACTACGGCCGCCGGGTCCGCGCCACCTCGGCCGACGAGGTGGGCGAGCTGGCCACCGCGTTCAACCAGATGGCGGCCGACCTGGGCGCGGCCGATCGGCAGCGGCGCGAGCTGATCGCGAACGTCTCGCACGAATTGCGTACGCCGATCACGGCCCTCCAGGGCCTGCTGGAGAACATCGTCGACGGGGTGGCCGAGGCCGACCCGGCCATGATGCGGACCGCGCTCGCGCAGACCGAGCGGCTGGGCCGCCTGGTCACCGAGCTGCTCGACCTGTCCCGGGTCGACGCCGGGGTGACGCCGCTGGCCAGCCATCCGATCGACGTGCCGTCCTTCCTGCACGACGTGGTGCGCGAGGCCGAGGTCAACGCGGCCGGCGCCGGGCGCGACGTGCTCTTCGAGGTCACGTCGCCCGGGATCGTCGTGCCGGGCGACCGGCAGCGGCTGCACCAGGTCTTCGCCAACCTGGTCGACAACGCGGCCCGGCACAGCCCGCCCGGCGGCACCGTGGAGGTGCGCGCCGAGCGCCGCGGCGACCACCTGCTGGTCTCGGTCGCCGACGAGGGCGAGGGCATCCCGCCGAACGAGCGCGACCGGGTCTTCGAGCGGTTCACCCGGGGCGAGCGGGCGGCCGGCGGCGGCACCGGGCTCGGCCTGGCCATCGCCCGCTGGGTGGTGCAGATGCACAGCGGCACGATCGCCGTGGTCGACCCCGAGCGGGGCCGCCCGGGCTGCCACATCCAGGTCACCTTGCCACTTTGATCCGGGGCGGACAGACTCCGGACATGACCCCCGCGGACGACACCCCCCGGCGTACGAGGGTCGTGCTCGGGGAAGTCGCGGCCCGCAGCCGCCCCGCCGACCTGACCCGCACCGACCTCGCGGAACAGACTCCCGTGGGTGAGGCTCTGGTCAAGGGCCTGATGCGGGCCCAACTGGCCCTCGCGTTGCGGCTGGCGCTGGTGGTGGTGATCGCCCTCGGTGCGTTGCCGCTGCTGTTCGTGGCCGCGCCCGGGGTCGCCGAGTTCAAGCTCTTCGGCGTGCATCTGCCGTGGCTGCTGCTCGGTGTCGCCGCGTTCCCGTTCCTGCTGGTGGTGGGCTGGGCGTACGTGCGCTGGGCCGAGCGCAACGAGCAGGACTTCATCGCCGTGATCCGCAGGCCCGAGCGGTGAACCCGTACGTCGTGCCCTCCCTGGTGGTCGTGGTGCTGGTGACCGTCGGCATCGGCGTCTACGGCCTGCGCTTCGCCCGCACGACCTCCGACTTCCTGGTCGCCTCGCGCTCGGTGAGCCCGGCCTGGAACGCGGCCGCGATCAGCGGCGAATACCTGTCGGCGGCGTCCTTCCTGGGCGTCGCCGGCCTGGTGCTGCGGTACGGCGTCGACGTGCTCTGGTACCCGGTCGGTTTCGCCGCGGGCTATCTGGCCCTGCTGTTGTTCGTGGCCGCGCCGCTGCGACGGTCGGGCGCGTTCACCCTGCCCGATTTCTGCCAGGTACGGCTCGGCTCGCTGACCCTGCGCCGGCTGGCCAGCGTCTTCGTCGTCTTCATCGGCTGCCTCTACCTGGTGCCGCAGTTGCAGGGCGCCGGGCTGACCTTCACCACGGTCACCGGCGGTTCGTACGCCTGGGGCGCCCTGCTGGTCGGCGTGGTGGTGACCGCGAACGTGGCCCTCGGCGGCATGCGGGCGATCACCTTCGTCCAGGCCTTCCAGTACTGGCTGAAGCTGACCGCGCTCGCCGTCCCGGTGATCTT
Source organism: Actinoplanes sp. NPDC048796 (assembly GCF_040650035.1). NCBI lineage: Bacteria > Bacillati > Actinomycetota > Actinomycetes > Micromonosporales > Micromonosporaceae > Actinoplanes > Actinoplanes sp. NPDC048796. Next base: position 750,469 of record NZ_JBEZGO010000003.1, read on the forward strand.
CCTGGTGCTCCAGTGGCAGTCGGACGGCCGTCCCGCGGTCACTCCGACCGTCTTTCCGGCCGCGACGACGGTCACCATGGAACAGGATGCGGTGGTCGACGGCCTCGCCGTACAAAAAGGACAGACTCTCCGCTACGACGCCGGTGACGAGGTTCCGCATGTCAGCACGGTCGACAGTCAGTTCGGCGCGGATTGGCTTCTGCCCGGCGGCGACAGCACCCTCTTCGCCACCTACTCGCTGATCCTGGCCACTTTTCTCGGCACCATGGGCCTGCCCCACGTGCTCGTGCGGTTCTACACGAATCCCGACGGCGCCTCCGCCCGGCGGACCACCCTGGTCGTGCTGGGTCTCGTGGGGCTCTTCTATTTATTGCCGACTTTGTACGGCGTCCTCGGGCGCATCTACACACCACAGCTCCTGATGACCGGCCGCACCGACGCCGTGGTGCTCCTGCTGCCCGAGGCCGCGCTCGGCGGCGGTCATCTCGGCCGCCTCCTGGCCGCGCTGGTCACCGCGGGCGCGCTCGCCGCCTTCCTCTCCACCTCGTCCGGCCTGCTGACCAGCGTGGCCGGGGTGGTCTTCACCGACGTCCTGCACGCCGGGCGCGGCGGTTCGGTGCGCGACTTCCGCCTGGCCACGGTGCTCGCGGCCGTCGTACCCGTGCTGTTGTCGCTCTACGTCTCCAACATGGACGTCTCACGGGTCGTGGGCCTGGCCTTCGCGGTCGCGGCGTCCAGCTTCTGCCCGTTGCTGGTGCTCGGCATCTGGTGGCGCCGGCTGACCGACGTCGGCGCGATCGCCGGCATCCTGATCGGCGGCGGCGCCTCGATGGCGGCCGTCCTGATCACCGTGCTCGGGCCGCCGCTGCACGGCTGGTCCGCCGAGTTCATCGGCGAGCCCGCCGCCTGGACCGTGCCGCTGGCCTTCTTCGTCATGGTCACCGGTTCCCTGCTGACCGGGCGCCGGGTGCCACCGGATGTCGGGGCGACCATGCTCCGGCTGCACGCGCCGGAGTCGTTGCGGGTGTCCTGACCTGCTAACTTCGAAACCATGACCGTGCCGGCGCAACGCTCAGGGGCAGAACCGCCGGCGGCGATGTCGCTGCGCGGTCTGGTCAAACGTTTCGATACCAAGCTCGCCGTCTCCGGCGTCAGCCTCGACGTGCCGGCCGGCTCGTTCTACGGTCTGCTCGGCCCGAACGGCGCCGGCAAGACCACGACCCTCTCGATGGCCGTCGGTCTCCTGCGGCCCGACGCGGGTCAGGCTTTCCTTCTGGGGTACGACGTGTGGGCCGACCCGGCCGCGGCCAAGGCCCGGCTCGGCGTCCTCCCGGATGGGGTGCGCCTGTTCGACCGGCTCACCGGCGCCGAACTGCTCGCCTATCACGGGCTGCTGCGCGGGATGGACGCCGCGACCGTCGACCAGCGGGCCCGCGAGCTGCTCGATGTGCTCGAGCTCGGTGTGTCGAACAAGACGATGGTGGTCGATTACTCGGCCGGCATGCGCAAGAAGATCGGCCTGGCCTGCGCGCTGCTGCACGCGCCGCGGCTGCTGGTGCTCGACGAGCCGTTCGAGGCGGTCGACCCGGTCTCGGCCGCGCGGATCAGGGACATCCTCCAGCGGTACGTGGCCGGCGGCGGCACGGTGATCTTCTCGAGTCACGTCATGGAGGTCGTCGAGCGGCTCTGCTCGCACGTCGCGATCCTCTCCGACGGCGTGCTGCGCATGCACGGAACCCTCGACGCGGTACGCGGTGACCGCTCCCTCGAGGACGTCTTCGTCCAGGTGGTCGGCGCCCGCGTGGCCACCGGCTCGGAGCTGGCGTGGCTCTGACCGCGGCGCCCTCCGGATCTTCCTTGACCTTCGTCCGGCTCAAGCTGCGGCTCATCGCCAACGGGCTGCGCGGCCGGCCCGGGCGCGTCGCGCTCTTCCTCACCGGCCTGCTGCTCTCCGGCATCTTCGCGGTCGCCGGCTACGCGATCTTCGCCGTGCCCGGCGTTCTCGGCGACGACCAGGCGGCGGCCACGCTGCTGCCGCTCGGCGGGGCGGCGCTGGTCCTCGGCTGGGTCGTGCTGCCCCTGGTCTTCTTCGGCGTCGACGAGTCGCTCGACCCGGCCCGCTTCGCGCTCTTCCCGCTGCGCCGCCGCGCCCTGATCACCGGCCTGTTCGCCGCCGCGTTGGTCGGCCTGCCGACGCTGGCCACTCTGGTCGCGACGGCCGGCACGGTCAGCACGGCGGCCCAGCTCGGCGGTACCGCCGCGGCCCTGACGCAACTCGCCGGGATCGTCGTCGGCCTGCTGCTCTGCGTGGCGGTGAGCCGGGCCGTGACCAGCGCCTTCGCCACCGGCCTGCGGTCGCGGCGCTCGCGCGACCTGGCCGTGATCCTGCTCGCCGTGACGGCCGCGCTGCTCGGGCCGCTCCAGCTCGCCGTGCTGGCCGGTCTGGAGCGGGCCGACTGGGCGGCGTTCGGCACGGTGGCCGACGTCGCCGGGTGGACGCCGCTCGGCGCGCCGTACTCGGTGGGCCTGGACGTGGCCGCGGGGCGCGCGTGGGCCGTACCCCTCAAGCTCTTGATCGTCGTGGCCGCCCTCGTCGGCCTGCTCTGGTGGTGGAGCGCGACCCTGGAACGGGCCATGCTCGGCGCCGCCGCCGGTGGCCGTGGCGGCGCCGCCACCGACACCCGGTCACCGGTCGGCCGCCTGCTGGCCGGGCGGCTGCCCGCGACCCGGTTCGGCGCGCTCGTCGCACGCGAGGTCCGCTACTGGATGCGGGAGACCCGGCGGCGCGCCTCGCTGATCACCTTCACCGTGGTCGGCCTCTTCCTGCCGGTCTCGATCTCGATGAGCGGTGGGTCGCCGGGGCCGATGGCGCTGTTCGTGGGCGCGCTGGCCGCTGTCGCGCTGGCCAACCAGTTCGGCTACGAGGGCAGCGCGTACGCGGCGAACATGACCGCGGGCGTGCCGGGCCGCACCGAGATCCACTCGCGGGCCGCGGCCCACGCCCTGTTCACGGTGCCGCTGCTGGTGATCGTGGCGGTCGTCGTGGCGCTGGTGAGCGGGCGGCCCGAGGCGATCGCCGCGCAGTTCGGCGGGCTCGTCGCGGCGTACGGGGTGGGGCTCGGCGTGGTGCTGCCGGTCTCGGTGGTCGCGGCCTACGCGCTGCCCGAGACGACCAGCCCGTTCGCGGTCTCCTCGGGCGGCGGGGTGGCCAAAGGGCTGCTCACCCTGGGCGCGATGGTGGCCACCGTGGTGGTCTCGGCGCCGTTGCAGGTCGTCGGCTTCTTCCTGGGCGACGTCTGGCTGTGGCTCGGCCTGCCGGTCGGCATCGCGTACGGCTGCGCCGCCTACCTGATCGGCTCGGGCATCGCCGGTGACAGGTTGGACAGACGCATGCCCGAAGTGCTCGCCGCGGTCACGCCCGGCCGGTGACTCAGCGCCGCTTGACCAGGCCCTCCTGCCGCACGAAGATCACCCGTCGCTCGACCGCCTCGCCGGTCGGCCCGAGCACGTAGCCGTCGATCCAGAGCCAGCCGTTGTAGGTGAGCCGGGGGTCGACGCGGATCACCCGGAAGGTGAGCGCCCGCTCGCCCTGGAACTGGACGCTGGCCGCCCCGCCCACATAGACGACCTCGCCGGGCCGAGGCAACGCCTCATCCATTGGCACACGTTACATCCAGGAACTTCTCAGAGAGCAGGGCGAAGACCCTCACGGCGTACGAAGATGCGGCGGCGTTGCAGCGCCGCCCCGGTCGGCCCGAGCACGTATCCCTCGAGCCAGAGCCAGCCGTCGTACGTGCTGCGCGTGTCGACCCGAATCAGCCGGAAGGTCAGAGCCCGGGCGCCCTCGAACTGCACGCTCGCGTCGGCGCCGACGTGCAGCACCTCTCCCGGGTGCAACTGCACTTGCTGATGCACGGGCGACCTCCTCCCGTAGGAAGATAGTAGTTGATCAATGTTGACCGATAGGGTCGTGCACCTTCTGTAAGCAAAGCCAGAATGGTCAGCGTGACGATTCACTCGACCGATCCCTTCGCCACCCCCGACGAGGAGAAGTCGGCGGTCCGGCGCCTGCGGGGCCGGCTGGCCAGCCCCGTCACCCTCTGGACCACGCCCGGCCCGGCCGGGCTCACGGTCTCCTCGACGCTGATCGCCGACGGCGACCCGGGCCGGGTTCTCGGGCTCATCGACGACGAGAGCGACTTCTGGGACGCGGTGGAGACCAGCCGCCGGTTCACGGTGATCCCGTTGACCCCGGCCGACCGGCAGGTGGCCGACCGGTTCGCCGGGCTCATGCCCGCGCCCGGTGGCCTCTTCGCGGCCGACGAGTGGATCGACACCGAGTACGGGCCGGTGCCCGCCGACCACGGCACCTGGGCCGGCTGCCGCCTGGAGTCCTCACGGGAATGCGGCTGGGCACTGCTGGTAGAGGCCGTGATCGAGACGATCACCGTCGATTCCCCGGCCGGTCCGCTGATCCACTATCGAGGGCGTTACCGGGAGCTGTGACCCGCTGGGCGCAGTCAGACGGCCACTCGGCGCAACAGCCGACCGGGTGCCGGTGACTCGCCCGCAACTTCCGTACGTTGCCGGAAAGTCCGCCCCACCGAAGGTGGTGAAACCCGGTGACTACCGAAGTGCCCTCGACCTCCGCCGAGAGGTACGTGGCCGTGCAGCAGTCCGAGGAGTTCGGAAGGCTGCGCCACATCGTCCGCAGCTTCGTCTTCCCGATGACGGCCGCGTTCTTCCTCTGGTACGCCCTATACGTCCTGCTCTCCGCGTACGCCCGCGGTTTCATGAGCACCAAGATCGTCGGAAACATCAACGTGGCGCTGGTCTTCGGCCTGCTCCAGTTCCTCTCCACGTTCCTGATCGCCTGGTACTACTCGCGCTACGCGGCCCAGAAGATCGACCCGCTGGCCAAGCAGATCTACGACGAGATCGAGAGCGGCGAGAAGAAGGGGACCGACGCCTGATGGAATCGCACCTCCTCGCCGCCGAGGCCACCGCCTCCTCCTCGCGCGGGCTCACCATCACGCTCTTCCTGGTCTTCGTCGCGATCACCCTGGGCATCACGATCTGGGCCAGCCGGCAGACCAAGACGGCCACCGACTTCTACGCCGGCGGCCGCCAGTTCTCCGGCTTCCAGAACGGCATGGCGATCGGCGGCGACTACATGTCGGCGGCGTCCTTCCTGGGCATCGCCGGCCTGATCGCGCTCTACGGCTACGACGGCTTCCTCTACTCGATCGGCTTCCTGGTCGCCTGGCTGGTCGCGCTGCTGCTGGTCGCCGAGTACCTGCGCAACGCGGGCCGGTACACGATGGCCGACGTGCTGGCGTTCCGGATGCGCCAGCGCCCGGTGCGCACCGCGGCCAGCGTCTCCACCATCGTCGTGTCGATCTTCTACCTGATCGCCCAGATGGTCGGCGCCGGCGCGCTCGTCTCGCTGCTGCTCGGCATCAAGCCGGGTACCACCTTCCTCGGCATGGACGCGGACACGGCCAAGGTCGCCACGATCATCCTGGTCGGCGCTCTGATGATCGTCTACGTCGTGGTCGGCGGCATGAAGGGCACCACGTACGTCCAGATCGTCAAGGCGTTCATGCTGATGACCGGCGCCCTGCTGATGACGATCCTGGTGCTGGCCCACTACAAGTTCAACCTGTCGAACCTGCTGGGCGACGCCGCCGCCCAGTCGGGCAAGGGTGACGCGTTCCTCGAGCCGGGCCTGCGCTACGGCGTCGAGTCGGCCAGCGCGTCGGCCACCTTCTACAGCAAGATGGACCTGCTCTCGCTCGGCATCGCCCTGGTGCTCGGCACGGCCGGCCTGCCGCACATCCTGACCCGGTTCTACACCGTGCCGACCAGCCGGATCGCTCGTAAGAGCGTGCTCTGGGCGATCGGCATCATCGGCGTCTTCTACCTGTTCACCCTGGCCCTCGGCTTCGGCGCGGCGGCCCTGGTCGGCGGCAAGAACATCACCGCCCAGGACAAGGCCGGCAACACGGCCGCCCCGCAGCTGGCCCAGGCGCTGGGCATCGACTACTTCGGCGGTGACACCGGCGGCGCCATCCTGCTGGCGGTGATCGCGGCGGTCGCCTTCGCCACGATCCTCGCGGTGGTGGCCGGCCTGACCCTGGCGTCGTCGTCGAGCCTGGCCCACGACTTCTACGCCAACGTGATCAAGCGGGGTCAGGCCTCCGAGCGGGACGAGGTCCGTGTCGCCCGCATCTCGGCCCTGGGCATCGGCGCGGTCGCGATCGCGCTCTCGATCTTCGCGCAGAGCCTGAACGTGGCCTTCCTGGTGGCGCTGGCGTTCGCGGTGGCCGCCTCGGCCAACCTGCCGGCGATCCTCTACAGCCTGTTCTGGAAGAGGTTCAACACCTCCGGCGCCATGTGGTCGATCTACGGCGGCCTGATCGTGGCGGTCGGCCTGGTCTTCTTCTCGCCGGTCGTCTCCGGCTCGCCGACGGCCATGTTCCCCGACCACGACTGGCACTGGTTCCCGCTGTCCAACCCCGGCCTCATCTCGATCCCGGCCGGCTTCCTGGCCGGCTGGATCGGCACGGTCATCTCGAAGGAGTCCGACGCCGACAAGTACGCCGAGCTCGAGGTCCGGTCGCTGACCGGACACGGGGCCCACTGACCCGCGTCTGACCTGCGGTTGGCCGAAGGGGGGAGAGCCGTCCTCTCCCCCCTTCGTGCCGCGTCGCCCGTTAAGACGAGGCGAACGAGCGCGAGGTCCGTAACCTAGCTTTCATGTCTGCTCCCACCTCTCCGTACGGCAACCAGTCGGGAAGAGCCTCAGTTCCGCCCGCGGGCCGGGCCACGGCACGTCCGTCACGCCCGTCCGGGCCTGGAGAGGACTGGCCGCCCCGTGGCAACAGTGGCGGTGGCGGCGGCGGTGGCCGCCCACCCGGCGGCAGCGGTGGGGGCAACTCCTACCGCGGCAACCGCCCCCGGCCCCGCTGGAAGCGCATCGCCCTGCTCGGCGGCCTCGCCCTGCTGATCATCGCGGTCATCGGCGGCATCTCGCTGTACGGCTACGCCCGCGGCCTCGACAAGGACCTCAAGCGCACCGACGCCTTCTCCGGCCTGTCGACCGACCGCCCGGCCAAGGCGATCGAGGGCGCGCAGAACATCCTGCTGGTCGGCAGCGACTCCCGTGACCCGGACGCCAAGGACGACGGCGCCGGCAAGTGGCGGGCCGACACGCTGATCCTCATGCACGTCCCCGAGGACCACAAGAGCGCCCAGCTCATCTCGATCCCGCGTGACCTGTGGGTCACCATCCCCAAGAGCAACGACGCCCAGTGCTCGGACGGCAGCCGCGCCAAGATCAACGCGGCGTTCGCCTTCGGCGGCCTGCCCCGCGCGGTGCACACCGTGGAGTGCATGACCGACGTCAAGATCGACCACGTCATGGCCATCGACTTCGGCGGTTTCAAGGAGGTCACCGACGCGCTCGGCGGCGTCGACCTCAAGGTCGACCAGACCATCACGTCGATCCACAAACCGCACCGGGTGTTCAAAAAGGGCATGATGCACATGAACGGCGAGCAGGCGCTCGACTGGGTGCGCCAGCGCAAGCAGTTCGCCCGCGGCGACTTCGCCCGCATGCAGCACCAGCAGGAATTCCTCAAGGCCCTGATGGACAAGGCGACGAGCTCGGGCACGATCACCAACCCCGGCAAGCTCAACTCGTTCCTCAAGGCGGTCACCGCCGCCGTCACCGTCGACAACAACTTCTCGCTGACCGACATGGCCTCCGAGCTGCGCGGCGTCCGCGGCGACAACCTCACCTTCATCACCAGCCCCAACAAGGGCGCCGACACCATCTCCGGCCAGTCCGTGGTGGTCGCCGACCGGGAGAAGGCGCTGGCCCTCTACAAGGCGGTCGCGGCCGACAAGGTGGGCGACTGGATGTCGGCCAACCTGAAGAAGGGGTCGACCGCCAACACCGGTGGCTGACCCCCGTACCCTTGAGGCCGTGTTCGGACCTCAAGTGCCCAGCGTGACCGCCGTCGAAGTCGAGGACGGCGCCTACCTGCTCGATGTTCGTGAGCCCGACGAGTGGGCGGCGGGCCACGCGCCCGGCGCCCACCACGTCCCGATGATGGAGATCCCGGCCCGCGTCGCCGAGGTGCCGACCGATGTCGAGGTCGTGGTGGTGTGCCGTTCCGGCGGCCGCTCCGGCCAGGTCGTGTCGTACCTGATGGGCAACGGCTGGGACAACGTGCGCAACCTCGACGGCGGCATGAAGTCCTGGGAGGCTTCCGGCCGCGAGGTTGTCAATGAGAGCGGTCAGCCACCAGCCGTCCTGTGACTGACTACCGTCCTTTGGTCTTCGCGCACCGTGGCGGCGGTGACGCGCTGCCCGAGCACACCCTCGGGGCCTACATGCAGGCGCTGAAGGACGGTGTGGACGGGCTCGAGTGCGATGTCCGGCTCACCCGCGACGGTCACCTGGTCTGCGTGCACGACCGGCGGCTCGGCCGCACCAGCAACGGCCGCGGGCTGGTCAGCACCAAGACCCTGGCCCAGCTCGACTCGCTCGACTTCGGCTCGTGGCACCCGGGATATCCGGGCGACGAGGAACCCCTGCCCGATCTCACCCGGCTGCTGACCCTCGACCGGCTGCTGGAAGCGGTGCGTGACAGCGGCCGGCAGGTGCGGCTACTCATCGAGACCAAACACCCGTCACGCTACGGCGCGGAGGTCGAGCGGCGCCTCGTGCAGATGCTGCGCCGGCACGGGCTCGCCGAGCAGCGACCCGACGACCCCGTCCGAGTGACGGTGATGTCGTTCGCGGCCCTGGCGCTGCGCCGCGTCCGGGCCCAGGCGCCCACGATCCCCACGGTCTATCTGGTCGAGCTGCTGCCGCCGGGGGTGGGTGTGTCCCGGGGCCGGCTGCCGTTCGGCGCGCGGATCGCGGGGCCGGGCGTGGGGCTGGTGCGGGCCCGTCCCGGCCTGATCCCGGCGATCCGGGCCGCCGGCCACCAGGCGTACGTCTGGACGGTGAACGAGAAGACGGAACTGGACCTGGTGCTCGAGCACCGGGTGGACGGCGTGATCACCGACCGGCCCCGCTTCGTTCTCGACCACCTCGCCGAAATGTGACGCACGACACCCACGGGGTCTGCCCAAAGACCGAGAAGCGAGGCAAACTCGCAAGCATGCCGGACCTCCCCGACTACAGCGCGCTGACCCGAGGTCAGATCGCCGTCCTCGACCGGATCAACGACGGCGAGACGGGGCTGCCCACGCTGCAGAAGGTCGTCCGGCTGGCCCAGGAGGCGCTCGGCGGCCGCGGCGCCGGCTTCGCCGAGTACGCGCCCGACCACGGCCGCATCATCGCGGCCACCGGCGCCTGCACCCCCGCCATCGGCCGCCGGGTCGACCGCGCCGACTCGCGGCTGCGCGGCGGCCGCACCCTGCTCATCCCGCTCGACTCGCTCAACGACGAGTTCGCCAAACACGTCGAGGGCGGCGACCTGCGGCGCATGCTGGGCGCGCGCTGCGAGGTGGGCGACGCCATCGTCGGCTCCCTGCACGTCTACTTCGGCGGCGACGACGGCGAGCCCGGCCCGGAGCACCACGCCGTGCTGGAACTGCTCGCCGCGCACGTGGGGCGGCTCTACGCGGCCCGCGCGGGCCTGCCGGTGCACGGGACCACCCGGCAGGACGCCCGTGACCTCTGGGTCGCCGTGACGAGCCACGAGCTGCGCACCCCGGTCACGGTGATCAAGGGGTACGCGGACACGCTCACCAACCACTGGGACTCGCTCGGCGAGGACGGGCGCCAGGAAGCCGTACGGATCATCGGCACCCGAGCCGGCGAACTGGCCCGCCTGGTCGACCGCCTGCTCTCCGCGGCCAGCGCCGACGGCGAGATCGGCGAGTCGCCGGCCGGACCGTTCGACCTGCCCGAGACGCTGCGCGGCGCCGTCGAGGAACTGCCGGCCGACCTGCGCCGGCGCATGCTGACCGGGAACCTTCCGGCGGAGCTGCCCAAGGCGTACGGGGAAAAGGACTCGATCGCGACGATCCTGACCGAGCTCACCACGAACGCCGACAAGTACTCGCCGCCCGACTCGCTGATCGAACTGTGCGCCGGCGCCGACGAGGAGACGCTGCGCTTCCGGGTCTCCGACCGGGGCGTCGGCATCAAGCCGGAACACGTCGAACGGGCCTTCGAGCGCTACTGGCAGGCCGAGTCGGGCGACCGGCAACATCACCCCGGCGCCGGCCTGGGGCTCTACCTGGTGCGCCGGCTCGTGGAACGGCAGCACGGGTGGGTGTCGCTGCGCCCGCGCGAGGGTGGCGGTACCACGGCCGAGGTCCGTCTCCCGCGAGCCTGAAAAGACACGGGGCGCTTCACCGCCTAGGCTGTGTCGCCGTGAGCAAGCGTCGCAATCAACGCCAGTCCGCACCGAAACGCGAGAAGGTGCGGGACATCTTCGTCGCCCGGCCGTTCGAGGGGATGGCCGACGAGCCGGAGTGGATCGCGCTTCGTGAGCTCGTCCCGGCCGCGTCCGCGCCGCTGACCCTCAAGCCCGAGATCATCGATGAGTACGGGGACCGCCCGGTCACCCTCTCGACGGTCCTCCCGATGGCCTGGCCCGCGATGACGCGCCAGGACGGCCGCGTCTTCATCGGCCTCCAGCGGCACGTGCAGTCCGGTGACGTCTCGCGTGACCTCGCGGTGGCGATCCTGAGCGCCCTGCGCACCGAGCCCGGCGACACGGTGTCGGTGCCGGCCCTGCCGGGCGAGGGCCCCCGCCTCCAGGACGTGCTGGCCGACGGCCCGCTGGAGATCACCATGCACGAGGGCTTCGAGTACTGGCTCGACGCCGAGCAGGCCGAGGACCCGAACGTGAAGGCGTCCCTCGAACGGGCGAACGCCTCCATCTACCCGACCGTGCGCCTGCAGAGCGCCCACGCGGCGTACTGGTGCCGGGTCGCCCCCGACAAGGGTCACGTGCGCTGGGTGCTGCCCGAGGCGGAGGACAAGGCACTGGACGCGCTGGCCCGCCTCTCGGCCTCCGGCGACCTGCTGCTGGGCGAGAACACGAAGTTCGCCGGCATGTTCCGCGCCCACGGCCTGCTCGTGCCCGTCTGGGACATCCCGGGCGAGGGCGAGGGCGCCGACTGGGAGGCCCCGCTGGCCGACTTCGCCAAGCGCTACGCCGACATCCTGGCCGAGACCGGCCCGCTGGACGCCGACGCCCGCCGCGCCAAGCAGGGCCTGATCGGCCGCCAGCTGACGCTCCGCTGATGGCCTCGCTCCGCTCGGCGGGCATTGCGCCCCGAGGGGTCGGTGTCGAGGTCACCGAAAACGGCCTCGGCTGCGCCTAGCCGTTTTCGGCGCCCTCGACACCGACGGGCGCAATGCGACTTGGTCACGCTGACAGAAGGGCCGGGACCGATGTTCGACGAGCGGTTCACGTCTTCGGAGCTGGACCGTTCTCGGTGGGTTCCGTGGTATTTGCCGCATTGGAGCTCGCGCGCGCGGTCGACGGCGACGTACGAGGCGGGCGGCGGGGAGCTTCGGCTGAGCATCCCCGCCGACCAGCCGCTGTGGGCCGAGGGCGTTCACGAGACGCCGCTGCGCGTGTCGGGCATCCAGAGCGCCAACTACTCCGGGCCGGTGGGCAGCACGGTCGGCGGCCAGCCGTTCCGCGACGGGCTTCAGGTCCGTGAGGAGCAGGGTGAGTTCTGGGGCGTCACGCCGATCTACAGCGACGTCCAGATCACCCTGCGCGGGATCATCACGCCGCGCTCGATGGTCGCGTTCTGGCTGGCCGGCATCGAGACCGTCCCCGAGCTGTCCGGCGAGATCTGCGTGATGGAGGTCTTCGGGACCGCGCCGCACGAGATCGGGATGGGCCTGCATCGGTTCCGCGACCCCCACCTCACCGAGGATTGGGGAACTGTCACGCATCCTCTGGACATTTCAGACTTCCATGCGTACGGCGTGAAGTGGCGCCGGGAGTCCCTCGACTTCACGATCGACGGCGAGGTCGTCAAGCACATCGATCAGGCCCCGCAGTACCCCATGCAGCTCCAGATCGCCGTCTTCGACTTCCCCGAACGCGGCGGCCCGCCCCACGTCCCCGAGCTGATCGTCTCTCGCGTCACCTGTACCTAATCGAGGGCTTGACGCTGTATAGGGCAGCTCATGCAGCGGGGGCCGCCTCGGCCGCTACCGAGCTCGCTGCCGCTGATGCGCACGACCTCGATGCCGGCCCGCTCCAGCTGGGCGTTGGTTTCGACATTTCGCTCGTAAGCCACGCAGAGGCGCGGGCCGATGGCGAGCGTGTTGTTGCCGTCGTCCCACTGCTCGCGCTCGGCGGTGACGGGGTCCAGACCGGTATCTATTATCCGCAACCGGTCGATACCCATCGCCTCGGCGGCGGCCTCCAGGAACGGTCGCGGTGCCCGCGCGCGGGGCTCGCCGTCGGCGTCCGCCGTGACCGTGTACGCCTGGAGAGTGTCGGCGATGTTCGGGTACATGACCACGGCGTCGACGTCGACCATCGTGCAGACCGTGTCGAGGTGCATGGTGGCGCGCTCCTGGGCGATCGGCACGGCCAGGATGGTGTGCGCCAGCCCGGCCGCGAAGACCCGGCGGGCCAGCCGCTCGGCGCCGGCCGGGGTGGTGCGCTCGCCGACGCCGATGGCGAGCACGTTCGGCGCCAGCAGGAGCACGTCGCCGCCCTCGAGATGTTCCAGCCCCGGGTCGTAGAGCAGTTCGGCCCCGGCGAAGCGCGGGTGGTACCGGTAGATCGCCTGGGTCAGCGTCGTCTCCCGGTTGCGGGCCGGCATGGCCAGGCTGGTGACCGCCACGTGGTCGCGGACCCAGACCGACGAGTCCCGGGTGAACAGCAGGTTGGGCAGCGGGTCGATCACGAAGTCGTGGCGGTCCATGAGCTCGTAGACCAGGCCGCCCGGCCCCGGTTTCAGCTCCTCGTGGGCCAGTCCGGCCATGAGCACGTCGGCCAGGCGCCGCGGGTCCTGGTCGGCGAGGTAACGCCCCACGCTGTCGCGCAGGGTGTCGCCGAGCCGGCGGTCGGCCAGCACCCCGGCGGTCAGTTCCGCGCGCGCCTCGGTGATGGCCAGCGTCTCGGCGAGCAGCTCACCGAGATAGAGCACCTCCACGCCGCGCTCCCGCAGGGCCGCCGCGAAGGCGTCGTGTTCCTCCTGCGCCCGCCCCACCCAGGGAATCGCATCGAAAAGCAGCGAATCGTTGTTTCGTGGGGTCAATCGGGCCAACTCGGGTCCCGGCCGGTGGAGAAGCACCGTGCGGAGCCTGCCCACCTCACTGTCGACGTAGTGCGCCACAGCCCGACCGTACTCCCCAGTCGATCTCCCAGCACTCCTCGCGGTTGTTCGATGACGTTCGGTCTAGATCATGAGACACCTGTGCATGAACCCGGCTCTCCGACTAACTTTGTCCGAGAACCAGTCGAACAGGAGAACGGGCGCTGAGATGCACCATCCGCAAGAACTCGCGATGCGTGAATGCGGCATTCATCCCCACTCACTCCCCTTTCTTTCCGCCCTGGTGTCTTGCTTCCGTAGGGGGTCGAGCACTTACGGTAGTGAAAAGAGAGCCCGAAGGACCTTTTGCCGGAGGTCGAAGTGACTGTCTTCCCAGCACGCCCTGCTCTGCCCGCGAAGTCGACCACCATCATCGACCGCTCTCTCGCGCAGCCCGCAGCGCTGGAGGCACCGAACCGCCCGTCGCCCACCGACTACTTCAAGCGCCGCCGCTCCGAGCGTGACGCCCGTCGTCTCGAAGCAGCGGGCAACCGCGCTCTCACCCGCCTGGACCGCCTCGGCCCGGCGTGGCACATCGTCGACTGGCCGCGCACCGACGCCCTGGGCCACTACGAGCCCGACCCGGCCGACGACCGTGCCGGCTTCCTGGCGATCGGTCCCGGCGGCGTCTACGCGGTGACCGTCGCCGACCACGGCCGCGCCCGCGTGCTCATCGCCGGCGACGTAGTCCAGATCAACGGCAAGCGCCCGGCGTACGTGGCCGAGGCCCGCCGCGAGGCCCGCCGCGCGAGCAAGGCCCTGTCCGCCGCGGTCGGCCTGAGCGTCCCCGTGACTCCCGTGCTCACCTTCGTCGGATCCGGCGTGATCAGCGTTCACGGCCTCCCCAAGGAGGTGCTGGTCTCCACCGACAAGGAGCTCGACCGCCTGCTGATCGCCGGTGGCGCCCGCATCTCGCCGGCCACCGCGGGCAAGCTCTCAGCCGTGGCGAACCACCCGGCGACCTGGGCCAACGCTCCGTACCGGCCGGCCGGTGACTATCGCTGGCACGCTGACGGACAAACGGCCGCTGACAAGCGTCCGGCACGCCGGTAACGTTCCTTGCGGTTACATGTCGACGGCTTCATCGCCGCGGCGGGCGCCCGGGTGACCGGTCGCGGCCGCGGCGCCGCCGTTGATCCGCAGGAGCGAGGAGGACCGGGTGGCGCACGTCGAACTCTCACTTTCCGGAGCGTTCGTCCCCCAGGCGCGCACACCGTCCGAGGCCGAGTTCGTCCCCAGTCTCGAGAGGTGGACGGCGACCGTGACGGCCGCCGCCGAGCCGTGCCTGATCATCGATAACTCCACGGCGATCCAGGCCCTCTCGGCCTCGGCCGCGGAGCTGCTCGGGCTGGGCAAGCCGCCGGAGGTGATCGGCAAAGCTCTCGGCGGAGTGCTGCGCCTGATCGACTTCACGGCCGGCGCGGGCGAGCTCGAGGAGTCGGACGCCGACAAGATCCCGCCGTTGCTCGCGGTTCGCAGCGAGCGCCTGGCCCGGGGTCTGCTGCGCGTTGTTCCGGGCCCGGGCGAGCCGCCGCTGACCGTCGACGCGATCGCGACCCCGCTGATCGACGGCGATCGCGTGGCCGGCTCCCTGACGTTCTTCTCCCCGGTGCGCTACTAGCGCGCTGTGGTGTTTACCGCACCTCGCGGGCATGTGCAGAAATGACCTCGAAACGTAGTCTGCGTTCATGCTCGATCTCGACCTGCTACCAGGGGAGTACGCGGTGTGCCGCCTTCCGGCCGGCTCACCGATTCCCGCTTCGCTGAGCGAAGGGCCGGACGAGAAGAGCGTGATCTCGCTGAGCTGGGCGCCGGAGGAGCTGTCGATCATCTGCCCCAGCGACCGCGTGCCGGACGGCGCCACGGCCGACACCGCCTGGCGATGCCTGCGTGTCGTGGGGCCGCTCGACCTCGCCCTGACCGGCGTCCTGGCCTCGCTCATCGGCCCGCTGGCCGACGCCCGCGTCAACATTGTGACGTTTTCCACGTATACGACGGACTACCTCCTGGTCCCGGCGGTCCGGCTCACCGAGGCCATGGACACCCTGCACGCCGCCGGCCATCGCATTGCGTCCTGATGAATCGGGCTTAGCATGTCCGGGTGTCCCCCCGCACACCCGTCATTCCCCTGATCATTTCGGGGTTGGCGCTCCTCTCGGCCTGCGGTGAACCGCCGCAGCCGCAGCCGACCTCACCGACGTACGCGACCGCGAGCGCCGCGCCCGTCCCGCTGGATCCCGCGCTTCCCACACCGGCGACCCAGCCCTTGACCCCGCCGGCCACCGTCCCGACCTACGCCACCACCTATCCACCGCTCACGCTCCCGCCGCCGGCCACCATTCCCCCGGCCACCATCGCCACGCTCGCGCCGACGACGACCGCGCCCACCGAGAAGTCGCCGACACCGACGCCCTCCCACGCGCCCAAGTGCACGACGGTGCCGACCGGCCCCGAGATCGTGGCTCTGGCCAAGAAGGAGGAGGGCATGGCGAAGGTGCCGCTCGTGGTGCAGGAGGGTCCGTTCTGCTCGGGCACGTGGTCCTTCACGGCGCTCGGTCTCAAGGGCGTGGAAGAGGACCCCTTCATGATCGTCGCCACGGGCTCGGGGGCCACGCTCACTCGCGTGGCCGCCGGCTCGGAGGTGTGCATCAACCCGGTGCAGAACAGCGCGCCACCCGGCATTCGCGTGCTCGCCTGCGGCTTCTGACAAGACGGCGCCGGGCCCTAGACTTCCGTCATGCCCGGAACGCCGCCCACCCGCTTCGTCTATCTCGGCCCGGAGGGCACCTTCACCGAGGCCGCCCTGCGCACCATCCCCGCGGCCGAGCGTGGCCTGCGTACGCCCGCCCGCAGCGTCCCCGAGGCGCTCGAGGCGGTCCGCGCCGGCGACGCCGACGCCGCGCTGGTGCCGCTGGAGAACTCGGTCGGCGGGGCCATCCCGGTCACCCTGGACGAACTGGTCACCGGCGCCCCGCTTGTGATCACGCGCGAGGTCGTGCTGCCGGTCGAGTTCGTGCTGGGGGCGCGGCAGCTCACGCCGCTGGCCGAGATCCGGACGATCGCGGCGCACCCGCAGGCGTCGGCCCAGTGCCGCAACTGGCTGCGCGCGAACGCGCCGGACGCGGTGATCGTCGACGTCCTCTCCAACGCCGCCGCCGCGATCAGCGCCGCCGCCGGCGAGCACGACGCCGCGCTCTGCGCCCCGATCGGCGTCGCCCGCAACGACCTCACCGTGCTGGCCGACAAGGTGGCCGACCACCCGGACGCGGTCACCCGCTTCGCGCTGCTCACCCGCCCCGGCCGCCCGGCCGAGCCGACCGGCGACGATGTCACGTCGCTGGCCGTCTCGATCCGGCGCGACCAGGTCGGCGCCCTGCTGGCGGTGCTCACCGAGCTGGCCGTGCGCGGGATCAACCTGTCCCGCATCGAGTCCCGCCCGACCGGCGAGCAGCTGGGCACGTACGTCTTCTTCCTGGACTGCACCGGCCACGTGGCCGAGCCCCAGCTGGGCGAGGCCCTTCAGGGCCTGCGCCGCATCTGCGCCGACGTCCGCTTCCTCGGCAGCTACCCCCGCCACCGCCTGATCCCCGAGCCCCCGGTCCCGTCCCCACCCGGCCTGGCCAACAACGACTTCGCCGACTCCGCGGCGTGGCTGGCCCAGGTCAGAGCCGGCGAGACGGCCTGACCTTTCAATCGAAGAGGTTGCCCAGGATGCCGCCGCCGCCCGACTGGTTGCCGCCGCCGAGGCCGGCGACGCCGCCGGGCGGTTCCTCGGAGGGCTGGACCACCACGAAGCCCTGACCGGCGAAGCTCATCGTGAAACGCTCGCCCGTGCTGCGGCCCAGCAGCGTGCCGAGGCCGAGCTGATCGGCCCGGTGATATCCGGTCTGCAGGCCCGCCGACCAGCAGATCGCGGCCTGCGGGTCGACATAGGTGGGCTGGTCGACCGTGAGGACCACGGGCGTGCCGTGCGTCGTGACGGCGATCCGGCCCTGGCCGGTGAAGACGCAGTTGAACAGGCCGGCGTTCGACATCATGCCGGCGCCGCTGACCATCTTGATGTCGTATCGCAGCGAGGACTCGAAGGCGAGAACGTTCGCGCCGTTGATCGAGAGCGCGTCGCCCGGGTCGAGGTCGATGAGATGGATGTCGGCCGCCCGCTCGGCCAGGAAGACGTCGCCGTTCCCTTTCACCCGCATGAGCGGCACGCCCTCGCCGGTCATCTTCTGCTTGAGGAACTTGCCGATGCCGCCGGAACCGAGCGCCTCGAACTGGACCTGCCCCTGATAGGCGACCATCGAGCCGACCCGCGCCATGAACTCACCGTTCAGCTCGGCCTTGAGCAGCTTGGAGTTCTGCAGCCGCAGCCCGGGCTGGGCCGACTCGACCTCGAGGTTCTCCGCCGAGAAAAGCTCACTGCGCATGAAGGTCCTCCTGTTGTGGCTCCTTGAGCCCCAGAGTAAGAGGGCGGGTCTAACCCCAGCCGAGTTCGTGCAGGCGGTGGTCGTCGATGCCGAAGTGGTGGGCGATCTCGTGCACCACGGTGATGGCGACCTCGTCGATCACGTCGGTCTCGGTGTCGCAGATCTTCAGCGTGGGCAGCCGGAAGATGGTGATCCGGTCGGGCAGCACGCCGGCGTAGTCCCAGCCGCGGTCGGTCAGCGCTGTGCCCTCGTACAGCCCGAGCAAATCGTCGCTGCCGTCCGGGGGCAGGTCCTCGACCATGATCACGACGTTGCTCATCATGCGCATGAGTTCGGGCGGCACCTCGTCGAGGGCTTCACCGACAAGTTCCTCGAAGCGTTCGGCGCTCATCTCGACCGGCACGCCACCCATTGTGCCCGGGACGCTCGATCCGCCGTACAGACCAAGCGCCCCGGTCCAACGTCAGGCCAGCTTGGCGCTGAGCGTGATCTCGGCGCCGGGCGAGAGCAGCCGGGAGATCGGGCAACCCTCCTTGGCCGCCACGGCGATCTTCTGGAAGGCCGCGTCGTCGATGCCGGGGACGTCGCCCACGGTCTCGAGGTCGATGCGGGTCACACTGAAGCCGGCGTCGGTCTTGTCCAGGTGCACCTTGGCCACGGTCTCGACCGAGTTCGGCGTGAAGCCCTCGTCGGAGAGGGCCTTGGAGAACGCCATCGAGTAGCAGCCGGAGTGCGCGGCCCCGATCAGCTCCTCCGGGTTCGTCCCCTCGCCCTCCTCGAAGCGCGACTTGAACGAGTAGTTCCCCTGAATGCCGCCCTTGCCGGTCTTGATCGTGCCGGAACCCTCGGTGAGGTTCCCCTGCCAGCGGGCGGTTGCGGTACGAATAGGCATATCGAGAACGCTAGTCCATCGTTCGGCCGCTGGCCGGGGGACCTGCGCACCCGTCATCATGGTTCACATGCCCGCGCAGCAGCAGCCGATCGACCTCGGCGTCGCCCCGGCCGAGTCGGTGGTCGAGTTCGGTCCGGAGCCGCCCACCCGGCGGCGATGGCAGTCCGGCTTCGTTCGCGAACTGGCCGGCGACCGGCGGGTGGTGCCGGTGCTGACCGGCCTGGCCGGTGTGGCCGCCCTGGCCTCGCTCTTCTCCGAGTGGCAGGTCACCACGGTCGACGCCGAAGTGCTCAGCGGCGACGTGGGAAAGCGCGCGGTCGCGGCCGGCGTCGGCGACCTCGGCGCGCTCGGCACGGGCTATCTGATCGGCCTGTTCCTCGTGGTCCCGGCCGTGGTGCTGACCATGTTCGGGCCGCCCGCCGGCCGTCGCTACGCGCGGCTGGCCGGCCTCAGCGCCGCCGGCACGGCCCTCGGCCTGCTCATCGCGCTCGCCGCCGAGCTGGGCGATCGCAGCGGCACGATCGACCGGGTCTACGAGATCGCGCTCGACAAAGACCAGATCTCCCTGACGTACGGGCGGGGCCTGTGGTGCGCGCTGGCCGCCATGGCGCTGATCCTGGCCGCCCTCCACCAGGCCGGCCGCTACCTCGGACGGCCGGACAAGGTGGACGACGACGAGACTTCGGCCCCGGTCGAGCCGTGGTCGTGGCGGCGTCCCACGAGCGAGGACGACAAGCAGCCCGACGCTCCGCTGGATCTGACCGTCGCCCCGGTCAAGCCGTTCACCTCCTACGGGGACGGCATATCCGGATGAAGATCGGGCTCGGTCGCCGGTAGGCTCGTCAATCGTGATTGACCTGCGTCTGCTTCGCGACGACCCCGACCGGATCCGCGCCAGCCAGCGAGTGCGCGGCGAGTCCACCGAGGTGGTGGACGACCTGCTGCGCGCCGACGAGGCCCGCCGCTCCGCCACCCAGCGGTTCGAGGCGATCCGGGCCGAGCAGAAATCGCTGAGCAAGCAGGTGCCCAAGGCCTCCGGCGACGAGCGGGCCGCCCTGCTGGCCCGGACGAAGGAGCTGGCGGCCGAGGTCAGGGCGGCCGAGGCCGAGACCAGCGCGGCCGACGAGGCGCTGCGCCAGGCCCACCTCGCCGTGTCGAACGTGGTGCAGGAGGGCGTGCCGGCCGGCGGCGAGGACGACTTCGTCGTGCTGCGCGAGGTCGGCGACATCCCCGCGATCGACAACCCGAAGGACCACCTCGAGATCGGCGAGGCGCTGCGGGCGATCGACACCGAGCGCGGGGCCAAGGTCTCGGGCTCGCGGTTCTACTTCCTGACCGGGGTCGGCGCGCTGCTCCAGCTCGGCCTGCTCCAGATGGCGATCGCCCAGGCGGTGGAGCACGGCTTCGTCCCGTCGATCACGCCGTCGCTGGTCAAGCCGGAGTCGATGGAGGGCACCGGCTTCCTCGGCGCGCACGCGAGCGAGATCTACCGGCTCGAGGCCGACGACCTCTACCTGGTCGGCACCTCGGAGGTGGCCCTGGCGGCGTACCACTCGAACGAGATCATCGACCTCGAGAGCGGCCCGGAGCGGTTCGCCGGCTGGTCGTCGTGCTACCGGCGCGAGGCCGGGTCGTACGGCAAGGACGTGCGCGGCATCCTGCGGGTGCACCAGTTCGACAAGGTGGAGATGTTCTCCTTCTGCAAGCCGGAGGAGGCCGCCGAGGAGCACCTGCGCCTGCTCGCGATGGAGGAGGAGATGCTGGCCAAGGTCGAGATCCCGTACCGGGTGATCGACGTGGCCGCGGGCGACCTCGGCTCGAGCGCCTCGCGCAAGTTCGACTGCGAGGCCTGGGTGCCGTCGCAGGGCCGCTACCGCGAGGTCACCTCGACGTCGAACTGCACGACCTTCCAGGCCCGGCGGCTCAACATCCGCTACCGGGACGCCGCCGGCAAGCCGCAGACAGCGGCCACGCTCAACGGCACGCTCGCGACCACCCGCTGGCTGATTCCGATCCTCGAGAACCACCAGCAGCCGGACGGCTCGGTGCGGGTCCCCAAGGCCCTCCAGCCGTACCTCGGGGGCCGGGACGTCCTCGAGCCGGCCCGCTGATCAAGGGCTAACGGTCCATACACCGCTCGGCTACCAGAAGTTATAGCCGCTGGTAGTCGGGCGGGTGTACCGTTCTCCTTCCGCCCTCCGCGGGGGTTTGCGACACCCCGGAGGTAATCGATGATCAAGCCTGGACTCCCCAAGCTGGTCGCGACCGATCTCGATGGCACGCTGGTTCGCAGCGACGACACCGTGTCCGCGTACACCCACGAGGTTCTGGACCGGGTCCGGGCCGCCGGCATCCGGGTCGTGGGCGCCACCGGCCGTGGGCCGCGGCTCACCTCCCTCACCCGCAACGACATCCGCGACGCCGACTTCCTCGTGATGGCGCAGGGCGGCTGGGTCCTCGACCAGGCCGAGTCCAGCTATCTGCTCCGGTCCCGGCTGCGGGGCGAGGTGCTGGGCGAGGTCCTGGCCGCGATCGAGGCCGAGACCGGGCCGCTGTCCGTCATGGTCGAGGCGCTGGAGCACGACGACTCGCCGCTCTGGGGCGACTACGACCCCACCTGGCGTTACCCGGTCGTCGTGGAACCGCGCACCCGCGCCGAGTGCTGCACCGGCGAGGTCATCAAGGCCTTCGCCCGATCTTTCTCGTACGACGTCGACGAGCTCCTCGCGGTGGCGCGCCGCATCGTGCCACCGGACGTGGCTTCGGTCACCCAGGCCGGCCTGAACTACGTGGAGATCTGCCCGGCCAACGTCGACAAGGGCACCGGGCTCGCGGTGGTGGCCGAGGCCGTCGGCGTCGACCCGGCCGACGTTCTGGTCTTCGGCGACATGCCCAACGACCTGCCGATGTTCGGCTGGGCCGGCTGGGGCCGGGTGGCCGTCGGCAACGCGCACGCCGAGCTGCTCGCCGTCGCCGATGACGTGACTCTCACCAATGATCAGGACGGCGTGGCGGTGTACCTGGACCGGCTAATGTCGAGGTGATGTCGCCTTTCAAGCTGGTCGCCTCGGATATCGACGGAACCCTCATCCACACCGACGGAACGCTGAGCAAGCGGACCATCGAGGTGCTCGACGCCCTGCCCGTGCCGTTCGTCGTGGTGACCGGCCGGCCGGTCCGCTGGCTGCGGCAGCTCTTCGACCAGATGGCGGCGCCGGTGCCGGCGGTCTGCGCGAACGGCGCGGTGGTCTACGACGCGAACACCGACGAGATCCTGCGGGCCGATCCGCTCGACGTCGACCTGCTCCTCGATGTCAGCGCCAAGCTGCGCGAGGCCGTGCCCGACGTGGCGCTCGCGGTCGAGGTCGAGGACGGCCGCGCCTTCTGGTACGAACAGGCGTGGCCGGTGCGCTGGGAGAACGACAACCACCCGCACGTACGCGTGCTGTCGACACCCGACGAGCTCACGTCGGTGCCGGCCGTCAAGCTGCTGGCCCGCTCGGCCGCGCACCAGCCGGACGAGTTCCTTGAGCTGGTCAGCCGCACGCTCGGCGGCGTTGCCGAGACCACCCACTCGTCGTCGACCGCGCTGGTGGAGATCTCCGCCGCCGGCGTCACCAAGGCGGCGGGCCTGGCCTGGCTCTGTGAGAACGAGGGCATCAAGGCCGAGGAGGTCGTCGCGTTCGGCGACATGCCGAACGACATCCCGCTGCTGGCCTGGGCCGGGCGCGGGGTGGCGATGGGTAACGCGCACCCCGCGGTGAAAGAGGTGGCCGACGAGGTCGGCCTGACCAACGACGAGGACGGGGTCGCGCAGTACCTGCGCGACCTTTACGACCTCGGCTAGAGGTACTGGCCCGTGCGGCCGCCCTCGCCCTGCTGGGTGGGCATGCCGGGCAGCGCGCCCATGGGCAGCGCCGGCCGGCCGCCGCCACCGCCGCGCATCTGCTCGAGCTGGAGCCGGGCCGCCATCTGCTGGGCGACCAGAGCGGCCTGGATGCCGTGGAAGAGGCCCTCGAGCCAGCCGACCAGCTGGGCCTGGGCGATGCGCAGCTCGGCCTCGCTCGGTGGGGTCTCACCCTCGAACGGCAGCGACAGGCGCTCGAGCTCCTCGCGCAGCTCGGGCGCGAGGCCGTCCTCGAGCTCGGTGATCGACCGCTGGTGGATCTCGCGGAGCCGGCCCCGGCTCGCCTCGTCCAGAGGCGCCGCCCGAACCTCCTCGAGCAGCTGCTTGATCATGCTGCCGATCCGCATGACCTTGGCGGGCTGCTCGATCAGGTTGCCCGGTTCCTCGGGGTTCAGCTTGCCCTCGGTGTCCATGGTGCCCAGCGGGCGCCCGTCGGGGCCGACCACGATCACGGAGCCGTCGTCCTGCTTCTCCAAGGTGCGATTCTCGTCGGTCATGCGGTCTATCTTCCCGCACCCGGTCCGAACATCCGCTACGGCCTCAGCTCGGCCACGGCGCATTTGACGCTGCCGCCGCCACGCTTGAGCTCGGAGAGGTCGACGTGCACGGGGTGGTAGCCCGCCGCGCGCACCCGGTCACCCATCGCGATGGCCTCGGTGTTCAGGATCACGTGCCGGCCGTCGCTGACCAGATTGAGCCCGAACGCCTCGGCGTCGGCCCGGTCGGCGATCACCGCGTCCGGGAAGAGCTGGGCCAGCACCCGCTGGGAACCGGCCGAGAAGGCGCCCGGGTAGTACGCGATGGTGCGGTCGTCGAGAGCGGCCAGCGCCGTGTCGAGGTGGTAGAAGGCCGGGTCGACCAGGCGCAGCGACAGCACCGGGCGGCCCAGCACCTCCTGCGCCTCGGCGTGCGCGCTCGGGTCGGTCCGGAATCCGTAGCCGGCCAGGACCAGACCGCCGTACGCGGCCGGCAGGTAGGCGAAGTCACCCTCGCCCTCGTTGATGTGGGCCGGCCCGGCGAAGCGCCAGCCGCCGGCGCCGTAGAAGGCGGCGTGGGCGTCGGCCTCGGCCGCGCGCTCGGGGAAGCGGAAGCGGGCGCCGTAGACGGCGCCGTCGACGGAGAACGCGCCGTTGGCCGCGTAGACCATGTCGGGCAGGCCGGGCACCGGGTCGAGCACGTGCACGGTGTGGCCGAGGTCGCCCAGCGTGTCGCGCAGGATCGTCCACTGCTTGACCGCGAGCGCCGCGTCGACCGGGATGGTGGTGTCCATCCAGGGGTTGATCGCGTACTCGACCGTGAAATGCTCCGGGGGACACATGAGATATGTCCGATTCCGCGGCTGGCGCTCGCTGTGGTTCATGAACTAGAGCGTAGGTAGGCTCAGGCGCACGAAACAGCGCTAAATCTTGCTCATCGGAGGCGAATCGTTGCAGATGGACGCGGTGGACCAGCGAATCGTTGCGCTGCTGGTGGCTGACGCGCGATCGTCGTACGCCGAGATCGGCGCCAAGGTGTCGTTGTCGGCCCCGGCGGTGAAACGCCGGGTCGACCGGCTTCGATCCAGCGGGGTGATCAAGGGCTTCACCACGGTGATCGAGCCGTCGGCGGTGGGCTGGACGACCGAGGCGTTCGTCGAGCTCTTCTGCACCGGCCGGACCACTCCGGCCCAGATCACGGTGGCCACCCGGCGCCACCCCGAGGTCGTCGGGGCGTACACGGTCTCGGGTGAGGCCGACGCCCTGGTGCACCTGCGGGCGGCCGACATCGGGCACCTCGAGCAGGCGCTGGAGAAGCTGCGGGCCGAGCCGTTCGTGACCTCCACCCGCAGCATGATCGTGCTGTCCCGGTTGGTGGAGACCCCGACGCCGGTTCCGGCACCGGAGGGAACCGCTTCGTAGGGGGCGCCGTCCAACCGGGCATGTCGCGTCGATCCTGGTTCCTCGCCGCACTGGCCGTCCTCCCGCTGGCCGGCTGCACCGGCTCGCCGGCGCCGGCCCCCTCGGGCTCCTCCACCCCGGCGGCCCGGCCCGCCTTGAAGCTCGTCGCCTTCGACTCCTGCGCCCAGCTCGAGAGGGAGCTGCGGGCCGCGGCCAAGAAGTACGGCCGGGAGCCGGAGGTCATCGACGACATGCGGGCGATGCCCGAGCAGGCGCGAAGCGGCGTCGCGATCGACGGTGTCCCGGCGGCCAAGGCGTACTCGGGCACCAACGTGCACGAGGCCGGCGCCGACGAGCCGGACATCGTCAAGACCGACGGCCGGCGGATCGTCACCGTCACCGGCGGCGTCCTCAAGGTCGTCGACGCCGCCACCCGTACCCAGACCGGGCGCCTCGATCTCGGCATCGATTCGTTCGGCGAGCCGAAACTGCTGCTCTCCGGTGATCACGCGCTGGTGCTCGCCGACGGCGGACCCTCGTACCTCAAGGACTCGGCCCGTTTCTCCAGGCCGGACAGCGGCCGCTCCGAGGTGTTGCTGATCGACCTGACCGGCACGCCGCGGCTGCTCAGCCGCTATCGCGGGGACGGCTCGCTGGTCGACGCGCGGCAGACCGGCAGCGTGGCCCGGGTCGTGCTGAGCAGCCGCCCGCGGATCGATTCGTGGGTGCCGGCCTGGGAGATCACCACCGGTTCGGACCGCACCAGCGGCAAGCTCGACTGCTCGCAGGTCAGCAAGCCCGAGACGTTCTCCGGCGCCTCGATGCTGCGGGTGCTCACCTTCGACCTCGGCGCGACCGCGCTCAGTGACGGCTCTCCGGTGGCCCTCGTCGCCGACGGTGACGCCGTCTACGGCACAGCGAGCAGCCTCTACATCGCCAACAACGCGAGCCCGTCGTCCTTCCGGCGTGAGGTGGCCCCGGCCCGCGACACCGAGATCTACCGCTTCACCCTGCCGCCGGCCGGCAAGCCCGTGTACGTCGCCGCCGGCAAGGTTGCCGGTTCGCTGCTCAATCAGTACTCGATTTCCGAGTGGGACGGTCACCTGCGAGTCGCGACGACCGACCCGGCGACCGACAGCTCGGCGGTGCGTGTGCTCAAGGAGAGCAACGGCAAGCTGGCCGAGGTCGGCTCGGTGGGCGGTCTCGGCAAGGGCGAACAGATCTATTCCGTACGCTTCGCCGGCGCTCGCGGCTACGTGGTCACGTTCCGCCAGACCGACCCGCTCTACAGCCTCGACCTCGCCGACCCGGCCCGCCCGCGGGTCACCGGCGAGCTGAAGATCAATGGCTACTCGGCGCACCTCCAGCCGGTCGGCGACAACCGGCTGATCGGTATCGGCCAGGAGGCGACCGCCGAGGGACGGCCGCTCGGCACCCAGATCTCGCTGTTCGACGTGAGCGATCCGGCCGCGCCGCGCCGCCTCGACCAGCACGTCGTCCCCGGCGGCTCGTCCGAGGCCGAGATCGACCCGCACGCGGTGCTGTGGTGGCCGGCCACGTCGCTGCTGGTCGTCCCGATCAGCGACGCCCGCGCCGACGGCCCGCTGGCGGTGCGGCTCAGCGGCGATCGGCTGCGGCCGGCGGACCGGCTGACCATGGCCGGCCCGGTGCGGCGCTCGCTGGTCATCGGCGACGTGCTCTGGTCGGTGGCCGACTCCGGACTGCTCGCCTCGAACGTGTCCACCCTGGACCGCATCGGGTGGGTCGCGGTGAAGTGAGCCGGGCCCGTCCCGGCCGGCCGCGGTTTCAGCCCCGCGTGGCCGGCGGGACGGGTCCTCTACAAGTACATCCCGGGACGGTGGTCGTCGCTCACCGGCTCTTTCGGCGGCACGGGCTTGTCGCCCTCGCCGAAGAACCGCTTGCCGCCGAACTCACCGTGCAGCCGGTCGTCGAGCTCGTCGGCCAGACCGGTCATCACCTGCACGGCCAGCATGAGGTGGGTGGCCTGGAAGTTGCGGCCGAAGACCGGGATGGACGCCCAGACCGTGTCCTGCGCGCAGTAGAGGCGGCCGATCGGCATCCGGTTGGTCAGCTCGGAGAGCTTCACGTAGAGCTGCTCGGTCGGCTCGACCTCGGTCAGGATCGGCGAGAAGACGTCGACGAGCGGCGGGTTGTCGCGTACCCGCACGAAGACCATGGCCGAGCCGGCCCGGATGCTGATGTCGCCGTCGGCGTCGAACTGCAACTGGTCGACTGTCGTCTTGGACATCGTGGCCACGACCGTGCGCACCCGCTCGTCGAGCGGCACGACCTCGTCGGCCGCGTCGGCCAGGGCGGCGGCCAGCGTGCCGTCCTCGTCGAGGTCGTCGAGGCTCAGCTCGGCGTCGATGCTCGGCTCGTGCCGGGCCGTACCCAGCGGCGCGGTGTCGATCGGCTCGTCGTTCTCGTCGTGCACGAGGTAGACGAGGAAGGCCGGATGCGGAGCGCCGTAGACGTCGCGCAGGGTGCGCGCGACGACGGTGGCGAACGCCCCCGACTTGTCCTGGGTGGAGCTCAGCCCGAACGAGTCGCCCGAGCCCGGCAGCACGCCCGGCGGCGACCAGCCGAGCGCGACCAGCTCGCCGATCGAGGAGCGGTCCATCCGGTAGCCCTCGGGCAGCCCCGCGTTGCCGGTGGCCAGCGCCTCGATGACGCCGCCGGCGCGCACCCGGATGCTGACCGAGTAGACGGCCATGCCGGTGCCCGAGGCGGTCGGGTCGAGTGTCAGGTCGATGTGCCCACCCTCGTGGAGCGTGGGCAGGAGGCCGGCCAGCGCGGTGCCGAACTCACGCCACGCGTCGACGACCTTGGCCCGCAGGTCGGCCGTGGTCGGCTCGTCCAGGAAAACAGCCTCGGTGGACGCGCCCTCGGCGCTGGATGCCGTCATGATCGTCACCTCCGTTCCCGCCACCCTATCGAGCGGCGTCCGCCCGCACGCGCCCGTATCGGAGGTTGGAACGCTCAGGCCGTCTCGCCCTGCTCGCCGGCCCAGCTCAAGGCCAGTTCCCGGAGCTTGCCGGCCGCCTCGGACGGGTCGGCTCCACGACCGACGGCCAGGCCCACCAGGTACGCCGACACGGGCGCGCCGGGGCGCACCACGTTGTGGGCCACGTCCTTGGCCAGCTCGAGCACGGCCCCGGTCGGCACCTCGGCCGGGTCGATACCCAGCTCGGCCGCGGCCGCCCTGATCCAGGTGTCGAGATCACTCACCGGGCCCACTCCTCGGCTGTGCGCAGGTCGTCGTCGGTGTCGCAGTCGAACCACGGCGGCGGTCCCGGGCGGCGCCAGGACACCTCGGCCACCCGCAGATGTTCCATCAGCTCGCGCACCGAGGCGCCGTTCAACCCGCCGCGCTCCCGGGCGAGCTTGTCGATCGCCTCACGCAGCCGGGCCGTGCGCCACACCCCGCACAACATCTGCCGCCGCCCCTCGGCGTCGCGGTAGACAGCGCCCTGCATGGGCGCCGACTCCGCGGTCAGCCGCAGCACGTCGATCGCCTCACCGGTGAGGAACGGCAGGTCGGCCGCGAGCAGCGCGGTGAAGGTGACACCCTCGGGCACCAGCGCGAGCCCGGCCGCGGTGGCCGCGACGGGCCCGCCGCCAGGCGGGTCCTCACGGGTCGAATGCACCGGAACGGGCAGGTCAGGCGGCACCGGCCCGACGACCACGCGGGGGTCGGCGTCGTGCACGGCAGCCAGCACTCTGGTCAGCATGGACTGACCGGCCACGGGCAGGGTCGGCTTGTCCGCGCCACCCATCCGCCGCGCCGCACCACCGGCCAGCACCACCGCAGCAAATCCCCCCACGTACGTACCGTATCCCGACCGCGTGTCGAGCGTGACCGCGCGCTCAGTTACCTGTGGCGGATCACTCCTGTCCGGCGGTCCACGAGCCGCGACGCCGGCCCCGGACCGGCCTACGCTCGACCCATGGCGAGGACGATGACCCGGCGGCCGGTCGTGAAGATCAACCTGGACGCGACCGGCGAGCCCCGGCGCCGCGCCGACGACCTCGCCGCCGAGGAACCGCTGGAGATCCGCGTCCGCAAACAGCCGCTGGCCGTCACCATGCGGACCCCCGGTCAGGACATCGACCTCGCCATGGGATTCCTGCTCACCGAGGGGGTCATCCGCTCGGCCGCCGACGTGGTCACCGCCCAGCTCTGCGCCGGCACCGACACGCCGAACACGTACAACGTGGTCGACATCGTGCTCGGCGCCGACGTGCCGCCCCCGGTCACCGACCCGAGCCGGAACTTCTACACGACCAGTTCCTGCGGCGTCTGCGGCAAGGCGAGCATCGACGCCGTCCGCACGAAGTCCCCGTTCGACGTCGCGGCCGACCCGCTGACCGTCCCCGCCGCCACCCTGACCGCCCTGCCCGACCGGCTCCGCGCCGCCCAGCGCACGTTCGACCGCACCGGCGGCCTGCACGCCGCCGGCCTGTTCACCGCCGACGGCGAGCTGGTCGTGCTCCGCGAGGACGTCGGCCGGCACAACGCGGTCGACAAGGTGATCGGCTGGGCGCTGCGCGAGGGTCGCCTGCCGCTGACCGGACACCTCCTGCTCGTCTCGGGCCGGGCGAGTTTCGAGCTCACCCAGAAGGCGTGGATGGCCGGCCTGCCGATGCTCGCGGCGGTGTCGGCCCCGAGCACCCTCGCGGCCGAGCTGGCCGACGAGGCCGGCATGACCCTCGTCGGCTTCCTGCGCGGCCAGAGCATGAACGTCTACACGGCGGCGGAGCGCGTCACCGTTTGAACGTCTACACGGCGGCGGAGCGCGTCACCGTTTGAACGTCTACACGGCGGCGCAGCGCGTCACCGTTTGACCGGGGGCGGCTCCAGGCTCTCGACCGCGTCGGGGGTGAGGCCCGCCGCCAGCAGGCCGTCGAGCACGCCCAGCAGGCGGTGGCCGGGCTCCTCCCGCAGGCCCCGATCGAGCGTCACCCGGGCCAGCGGCCAGTTGCCCGCCCGCCACGCGCAGTACGCCAGCAGCGCCGCCGGCCCGGCCACGAAGGCCGGCTCCACCCGGCGCACCAGGCCGGTCCACAGGGCGAGCTGCCAGGGCTCCGGGCCGCACCGGCCGAGCACGTAATGCAGCATCACCGTGTCCACCAGCAACACCCCCAGCCAGGCGGCCTCGTCATCGGTGAGCTCGGCGCGCGCCCGGTACCGAGCCTCCGCCGTACGGACCGCCACCCGCCCCGCCTTCTGCCTCATCCGCTGCCCGGAGCGGGCGCGCACCTCGACCGCCCTGAGCTCGGCCTCCCGGACCCGGGCCCGCGCGGTCGCGGCCACCATGGCCTCCCGGGCCGGCCCCTCGAGCGGCGCCACCACGGCCACGAGCGCCCTGCGGCTGGGCAGCGCCACCATGCCGCGGAACACCGCGGCGGCGGCGACCGGGTGATGGGGCGGAAGGCAGGGGGTGCCGTCGGGCGGGCAGCAGCGCAACTCCGTACAGAAATAGGACCACCAGCGGCCGTCGCTCACGCGCAGCGCGTCGCGCACGGACAGGCCGGCCCCTTCGAGCGCGGCCACGGTCTGCCCGACGGCCTTGGTGACGCGCGCGGCCGGCCCGTACCCGACGATCACGAAGTACCGGCCCTCGGGACCGGCCGGGACGGTGGCCAGCGGCGCGGCGTCGACGTCACCGCCCGGTGGCGGCAGATCATGCCGGGCGGTGAACGCGATCACGCCCTCTTCCACACCGAGGACGACGACGCAGTCGGTGGGATGGAACCCCACCAGGTACGGCGTGACGGTGATCAGCTCGGCGGCGGTACGAACGGTGATCGAGCACTCTGGCGTCATGCCGGGCACTCTGCTCCGATCGGCCCGGCCGGGGCGTGCCGAATCGTCAGCCTGTGGACGACACGGCGTTGTCCACAGAAACGCTAGGAACGGAATTGCATGTCGTGCAGCTCGAGCCCTTCCTCCTGGCGCGCGTGCGGTGCGCGATCGAGGTCGAGGGTCAGCTCGATCGATGTCACGACGTCGTAGCCGGCGGCGTGCAGGCTTCGGATCGCGTCGACGTTGCGGGACTCGGGCGAGATGGTCAGCTGGGTCATGTTCCGGCGCCGGGCCTCGTTCGCGACGTGGCGCAGCAGCTTGCGGCCGACGCCCTTGTGCCGGTGCGAGATGGTGACCACGATCGGCTCGACCTCGCCCGCACGGCCCCGCAGCACCAGCCCGACCAGGCCGATCACGCCGTCGTCGGGATGGTCGGCGACCCACAGCCCGCCCAGGTCGAGCCGGGTCAGGTATTCCTCGAAGCCTTCACCGCCGTCGGAGTCGGGCTCGCCGTACATCTGATTGTGCTGGTTGGTCAGCTCGGCCCACAGGCGACGGCCCGCGGAGTGGTCACTCGGACGGTACGAACGCACTGTGACAGGGCTCATGGCGACATTTTGACTCCGATTCCGGGCAGCCGTAAGCCGAAGCGGAAGATAAGGCGGTGGACCAGGCGTACTTGCGCGCGCACCCCGAGCATCTACCGACATTTCTCACCCACCAGCGCATCCGGGAGACGCCGGTGGGCGGCGGCAGCGTCTCGGCCGCGAACCGGCTGACCTTGGACGACGGCACGTCGCTGTTCGCCAAGACCTGGCGGTCGGGCACGGCCCCGGAGGGATTCTTCGCCGCCGAGGCGGCCGGCCTCGCCTGGCTTCGGGAGGCGGGCGCCCCCGTACCGGAAACGATCGTGGCCCTTCCCGAGATCATCGCCCTGGAGTGGATCGAGCCGGGTGAGCCGAGCCGGGCCGGGGCGATGCGCTTCGGCCGCGATCTAGCTGCGCTGCATCGCTCGGGAGCCGAGGCTTTTGGTAGTGAATGGCCGGGTTTCATCGGTCCGCTTCCTCTGGACAACACACTGTCGCGCGGGCCGTGGGGTTCCTGGTTCGGCGAGCGCCGCCTCCGGCCGTACCTCAAAATCTCGGCCGATCGCGGCGCACTCTCCGCGACCGAGATCGCGCTGGTGGAAAAAATCATCAAGAGGCTTGCGGAGTACGCCGATGGCGAGGCTCCCAGCCGCACGCACGGCGATCTCTGGCCCGGGAACGTGCTGTGGGCGTCGGACGGCCGGGCCTGGCTCATCGATCCGGCCGCCCAGGGTGGTCACCGGGAAACCGACCTGGCCGAGCTGGCGCTGTTCGGCGGCCTCGCTCACCTGGAGACCGTGATCGCCGCCTACCAGGAGGTGCATCCGCTGGCCGACGGCTGGGAAGCGCGCGTACCCCTGCACCAGATGCACCTGATGCTGGTGCACACCGCCGCCTTCGGCGGGACCTATCGGGACGCCGTACGGATCGCGGCCGAGGCCGCCCTGCGGGCTGTGTGATCCATCTCGGTTGTCCACAGGCCGAAATCAGCAGCGGCGCTCGGGCCCGCGAGCGGATAGATTCGTTGAGTGAGCAAGCGGTGGAGGTCCCGGTGAATGCGCTCGCCGACCGGTTCGGGCGGGTGGCGACCGATCTGCGTGTCTCGCTCACCGACCGCTGCAACCTCCGCTGCACCTACTGCATGCCGGAGGAGGGGCTGGCCTGGCTCCCCAAGCAGGACCAGCTCACCGACGACGAGGTGGTCCGGCTGATCCGGATCGGCGTGGAGCGGCTCGGCATCCGTGACGTGCGGTTCACCGGCGGCGAGCCGCTGCTGCGCCGTGGCCTGGTCGGCATCGTACAGGAGTCGGCGCGGCTCGCGCCCCGCCCACGGCTGATGCTGACCACGAACGGCATCGGGCTCGAGCGGCTGGCCGAGCCACTGCGCGACGCCGGCCTCGACCGCGTGAACGTCTCGCTCGACACCCTCGACCCGGCCCGGTTCACCGCCCTGACCCGCCGCGACCGCCACGCCGACGTGCTGCGCGGCCTGAAAGCGGCAGCGGCCGCCGGCCTGACCCCGGTGAAGATCAATACCGTCCTCATGCGCGGCATCAACGACGACGAGGCGCCGGCCATGCTGCGCTTCGCCCTCGATCACGGCTATCAGCTGCGCTTCATCGAGCAGATGCCGCTCGACGCCCAACATCAGTGGGATCGGCACACGATGGTCACGGCCGACCAGATCCTGGCCGACCTCGAGCCGTTCGGCCTTCAGCCCGATTCGGTTTCACGTGGAACGGCGCCGGCCGAGACCTGGCTCGTCCCCGGCCGGGTCGACGCGGCCGGGGAGCCCGCCCGCGTCGGCGTCATCGGCTCGGTGACCAGGCCCTTCTGCGGCGACTGCGACCGCACCCGACTCACCGCCGACGGCCAGGTGCGCGACTGCCTGTTCGCCACCAAGGAAAGCGACCTGCGCGGCCTCATGCGCAGCGGCGCCACCGACGACGAGCTGGCCGCGGCCTGGCAGGTCGCCATGCGCGGCAAGCGGGCCGGGCACGGGATCGACGACCCGAGCTTCCTGCAGCCGGCCCGCCCCATGTCCGCGATCGGAGGATGAGTGGCCACCTCACTGACCGTCCGCTACTTCGCCGGCGCCCGCGCCGCAGCCGGCGGCGTGTCCGCCGAGCCGGTGGAGGCCGACTCGCTGGACGGCTTGAAGCAGGCCCTGACCGACCGCCACGGCGAGCGCCTGGGGGTCGTCCTCAAGGCCGCCAGCTTCCTGGTCGACGGCCTGGCCTGCCACGACGCGAAGGCCCCCCTCCCCACAAACGCCACCGTCGACGTCCTTCCCCCTTTCGCGGGCGGCTGACCGCCCGGCGCGGATCCTTAGCCGGCGAACGACGCCGCTGACGGTCAGTTCACGCCAGTCCCTCCAAGCCACGCCGGCAGCTCGTCGTGCACGCGGTGGACCGCGTCGGCCAGCTGCCCTCGGGCAGCACGGCGACCGCGCTGCCGGGACCGACCCGCACCTGCGCGTGGGTGGCGTGGCTGTGCCGGCCTACGGCCTTTGCCCCAGCCGCGCCGCGCAGCGCACCGACGGCGGAGCGGTTGCGGCTCATGTCGTGGTCGGCTGCCTGCGCGACCAGGGCGTCTTTGCGACCTCGACATCCCGGACCTGGACACGTGGCAATCCCGACGCCCTGCAACCCGGGCATTTTGCGCCCGGCTCCCTGCACCTGGGCAGCGTGCCTCGACGCCCGGGCACCTTGCCAACCCGACCCCTGCACCGGGCATCTCGCAGTGCCGACACCCCTTCCACCCGGGCACCTTGCAACTCCCGGCACGTGCCACCGGCGCGCCTCGCAATGGGCACCCTCGAACCTCGGAGAATCCTCGAACCCCGGCACTCCTCCACCCCCGGGGCACCCTCCAACTCCTCGCATCCTCCAAGCTCGGGCAACCCTCCAACGTCCGGCATCATGCGCACCAAGTACTTCCGCATGGCCCAAGCGGCGCCGACCGTAGGCGGACGAGGGGCTGGCGGCGGATGAACTGCGGCAGCGCGCTGCGGGTGACGCCGTGGGCAACGGTCAGCCGTGACGATGGTCAGCCGGTGACAACGGTCAGCCGGTGAACGACGGTCAGCCGGTGACGACGAGTTCGCCAACGACAACAGTCATCGCGCGGCGATGGGCGACGAGTTGGTAAGCGCGCGGCGACGGGCGACGAGTTGGTAAGCGCGCGGCGACGGGCGGACGAGTTGGTAAGCGCGGGGCGACGGGCGACGAGTTGGTCAGCGACGGGTCGGCCAACCACGCGGTGGGCAGCCATGAATTGGTCAGCGGCGACGGGTTGGCGAGCGGTGACGGCCAGCCGAGCGCGGCGGGAGCGCCAGCGGCCACGGTTCGCTGCCGACGAGCCGGCGAAGCCGACGGTTAGCCGGCGAAGTATCGATGGTTGCGGGCGGTGGGGCGGTGTCCGCGCGGCTAGGCTGCTCGGCGTGCTCGATGCGACGGCGGGGGTGGTGGCGGCCGCGTACGGGCTGGGGCCTGTCCTGGGTCCGCTCGTGCCGTTGAGCTATCGGAGCTCGCGGACCTGGACTCTGACTGCCCGCGAAGGGCGTTTTCTGGTCAAGCACGTGCCGGCCGAAGGGTGGCGGGACGATTTCGCCCGGGCTATGCGGTTCGAGCAGAAGGCACTCGCGGCCGGGATCTCGATGGCCCGGCCGGTTGCCCCCGTTTCGACGGCTCCGGCGTTCGGGTGCGCGGTCGAGGTAGATGGGATCGGGCTGCTTCGGGTGTACGAGTGGGTCGACGGGCGGCCCCTCGACGACGCCGATGAGGTGAGCGCCTGGCTCGGCTCGACCCTGGCCCGGCTGCATCGGATCGAGCCGAGTGGGCGCCCAGAGGCGGCGCCGGAGTGGTACCGGCTGGACGATCGGGAGCAGTGGGACGGGTGGCTCCGGGAAGGCGAGCGGCTTCGGAAGCCGTGGGCGCCGGTCCTCCGGGACGGGCTGACGGGCATCCTCGACTCGGCGGCGTGGGTCTCGCGGACGTTTCGGGAGGCCGACGACTACGTGGTGACGCACCGGGACGTCGAGCCGTGGAACGTGCTCATGACCGATGCGGGCCCCGTACTGATCGACTGGGACGTCGCCGGCCCGGACAGCGCCCGGCTGGAGGCCGCCCAGGCCACGCTGAGTTTCACCACCCGGGCCGGCCTGCCCGATCCGGCGGTGGTCCGGCGAACGGTCGAGGCCTACGTCGACGGCGGTGGCATGCCGTTCTCGGGAGCCGACGTGATGGTTCGGCGGGTGGGGCTACGGCTCGGACGGCTGGCCGAACGGCTGCGCATGTCCCTGGGCCGGCAAGAACTCGGCCCTCACGAAGTGGCGCAGGTCGAAGCGCGAGCCGCCGCCCAGATAACCGACATGCCCGACTTCGTAGCCCGGGTACGACTGTTCGGGTCCATGCTCTGAGCGACATACGGAAAGTGTCAGGGGGTCCCTGTAGCGTTCCTCCCGAGCTCGCCGGTGCCCGTGTGCACCTGGCAGGAGACTCTCAGCGGCAATCGGGAGACTTGCTGGGTTCATACGCGGTTGGGGAGGGACATTGGCAGCGTTCGTCGGGCTGATCTTCGTGGTTGTCGGCCTGGTCCACTTCTATCTGTGGAAGCGGCTCGTCAAGGATCCGATGCGGTCCCGCACAGGGCGCCGGGTCGGGGCGGTGATCGCCGTCGTCTTGGCGGTGCTAGTCCCCACGACACTCATCGGCGTCCGCTCGGGGGCGGTCCAGTGGCTGGCCTGGCCCGGGTACCTGTGGATCGCGCTGATGTTCTACCTGCTGGTGACCTTGGCCGTACTCGAGATCCCCCGCCTCGCCATCCTGCTGACGTGGCGCTTCGGCCGTCGTGGAACCGCGGCCGCCGACGCAGACGCGACCGACGCCGAGCCGGTGCGGATCGGCTCGAAGGCCACACCTGCCGAACGGGGCACGCCGCCGGAAGCCGGCGCGCCCGAACAAACGGCCGCGCCGGGCGAGGGCGCTCTCGGTCAAGCTGCCGTGAGTGATGAACGAGCTCTGACCCCTGGATACGCTCCGGCCAGCGAGTGTGGCGACGGTGGCGAGGGTGGCGAGGGTGGCGACGCTGAGCGATCCGACCAGAACGAGGGTGGGATTGATCGGCGGCTGGTTCTTGCTCGGGGGGTGGCGATCTTCGCCGGGCTCACCGCGGCGTCGGTCACCGGGTATGGGGTCAAGACTGCTCTGGGTGGGCCGCGGATCGATCGGCTTCAGATGCCGCTCGCGAAGGTGCCGCGGAGTATGGACGGGTTTCGGATGGCGGTCGTGTCCGACATTCATCTGGGGCCTTTGACCGGTGTCAATCACGCGCGGCGGATCGTCGACCAGATCAATTCGGTGCAGGCGGACATCGTGTGCGTCGTCGGTGACCTTGTGGACGGCAGCGTGGCGGAACTGGGGCGGTTCGCGGCGCCGCTGGCCGAGATCGAGTCGCGACATGGGGCGTTCTTCGTGACCGGTAATCATGAGTACTACTCCGGCTATCAGGAGTGGGTCGAGGAGGTGGCACGGCTCGGCATGCGGCCGCTGCGCAACGAGCGGGTCGAGATCAACGGGCTCGATCTGGCCGGTGTGAACGATCTCGGTGGGGCCGAGCACGGTGACGCGCCCGATTTCGCGCGGGCGCTGGGGGATCGGGACACCGCGAGGCCGGTCGTGCTGATGGCTCACCAGCCCGTGGCCGTGCACGACGCCGCCCCGTTCGGGGTCGATCTCCAGGTTTCCGGGCACACGCACGGTGGGCAGATGGCACCCTTCAACCTGCTGGTGCGGCTGCAGCAGCCGGTCGTGTCCGGGCTCGGCCGGGTGGACGGGGTGCCGGTCTACGTGACCAACGGCGCCGGCTTCTGGGGTCCACCTGTGCGGGTCGGGGCGCCACCTCAGGTCAGCGTGATCGAGTTGCGCTCGAAGTGAGATGTGATCGACCTGATGCGGCCCGAGGGCATCAAGATCCGTAAGTTTGTGAGGCGTGGCGATTCGTGCGAGCGACGGAGGGCGTGACAGGATGCAGCGCGTGCCCTCGGAGAACGCAGGGTCCCCGGTCGCCGCGGACACCTATGTCGCGGATCTCCACATCCACTCGCGCTTCTCGCGAGCCTGCAGCCGCGATCTGACGCTGCCCAACCTGGCCTGGTGGGCGCGGCGCAAGGGCATCGCCCTGCTGGGCACCGGCGACTTCACCCATCCGGCCTGGTTCGACCACCTCAAGGAGAGCCTGGTCGAGTCCGGCCACGGCCTCTACCGCCTGGCCGCCGAGGCCGAGGCCGAGGTCACCAAGCGGCTGCCCGGTTCGCTGCAGGCGAGCACCCCGGCGCGGTTCATGCTCAGCGTCGAGATCTCGACGATCTACAAGCGTGACGACCGTACGCGCAAGGTGCACCACCTGATCTACATGCCCGATCTGGCGGCGGCGGCCCGGTTCAACACCGCGCTCGGGCGCATCGGCAACCTGACCGCCGACGGGCGGCCGATCCTCGGGCTCGACTCGCGCGACCTTCTCGAGATCGCGCTCGAGGCGGGCGGCTACCTGATCCCGGCCCACATCTGGACGCCGTGGTTCTCCGCCCTCGGCTCCAAGTCGGGCTTCGACGCGATCGCCGACTGCTACGCCGACCTGGCCGACCACATCACCGCCGTCGAGACCGGCCTCTCCTCCGACCCGGAGATGAACTGGCGCGTCTCCAGCCTCGACCGCTACCGCCTGGTCTCCAACTCCGACGCCCACTCGCCGGCCGCGCTGGCCCGTGAGGCCACCCTCTTCACCGGTGTGCCCGACTACGAGGCCGTCCGCACCGGCGCCGGCCTCGCCGGCACCCTCGAGTTCTTCCCCGAGGAGGGCAAGTACCACGCCGACGGCCACCGCGCCTGCGGCGTGAATTGGGAGCCGGAGCGCACCCGCCAGAACAACGGCCGGTGCCCCGAGTGCGGCAAGCCGCTCACCGTCGGGGTGCTCAGCCGCGTCGAAGACCTCGCCGACCGGCCGGTGGGCTTCCACAAGGACACCCACGTCGAGCACCTCATCCAGATCCACGAGATCCTCGGCGAGATCAACGGCGTCGGCCCCAAGTCGAAGACCGTCGAGTCGCAGCTCAACCACCTGGTGGCCACCCTCGGCGCCGAGCTCGACATTCTGCGCCGGGTGCCGCTCGACGAGATCGGCAAGGCCGGCGGCGACGACCTGCGGGAGGCGATCACCCGGCTGCGGGCCGGTGACGTGCGCCGGGTGCCGGGTTACGACGGCGAGTACGGCGTGATCACGCTCTTCGACCAGGGCGAGCTGCGCAACCGGGCCAGCGCCCCGCAGGCCGAGACGCTGTTCGACCTGCCCGCGCAGCATCTGCCTCAGCAGCGCAAACCCGAACCGGCGATCGGCCGCGCCCCGGCGCCCAAGCCCAAGCCGGTCAAGCCGGTCAAGGAGCCGAAAAAGGCCGTCGTGCCGCCGCTCGCGTCCCCGCCGAGCCCGCACGAGCCGTTCGAGCCGATGCTCTCCGGTATGGAGGAGGTCGGCACCGGCCTGCTCGACCGGCTCGACGCCATGCAGCGGGTGGCCGCGTCGGCGCCGGGCGGCCCGCTGCTGATCGTCGCCGGGCCGGGTACCGGCAAGACCCGTACGCTGACGCATCGCATCGCCTACCTCTGTGCCGAGCTGGGTGTCTTCCCGGAGCGCTGCCTGGCCATCACCTTCACCCGGCGGGCCGCCGGTGAGCTGCGGGAACGCCTCGACGCGCTGCTCGGCGACATGGGTGCGGACATCACCGTCGGCACGTTCCACTCGGTCGGCCTGTCGATCCTGCGCGACAACGCGAAAGCGGCCGGGCTGGGCACTTCCTGGCGCATCGCCGACGAGGGTGAGCGGGCCGAGGCGCGCGAGCAGGCCGGCGACGACGACCTCGCGTACGCGAAACTGCTGCGCCAGCAGGATCTGGTCGACCTCGACGAGCTGATCAGCCTGCCCGTCGCCCTGCTGCGCGACGATCCGGCGCTGGTGGAGAAGTACCGCCGCCAGTGGCAGTGGATCTTCGTGGACGAGTACCAGGACGTCGACGACACCCAGTACGAGCTGCTGCGCCTGCTCAGCCCCGCGAACGGCAACCTGTGCGCGATCGGCGATCCGGACCAGGCGATCTACTCGTTCCGCGGCGCCGACGTGAAGTACTTCCTGCGCTTCAACGAGGACTTCGTCGACGCGCGCCTGGTCCGGCTGACCCGCAACTACCGTTCGTCGGCGCCGATCCTGGCCGCCGCCGTGCAGGCCATCGCGCCGTCGTCGCTGGTGAACGGCCGGCGGCTCGACCCCGCGCGGCTCGACCCGGAGGCGCCGCTGGTCGGGCGCTACCCGGCGGCGAGCGTGGCCGACGAGGCCGACTTCGTGGTCCGTACGATCGACGAGCTGGTCGGCGGCCTCTCCCACCGCTCGCTCGACTCGGGCCGGGTCGACTCGCGCGCCGGCATCGCCGGCAACCTGTCGTTCTCGGACATCGCCGTGCTGTACCGGACCGACTCCCAGTCCGGCCCGATCGTCGAGGCGCTGTCCCGGGCCGGCGTGCCGGTGCAGAAGCGCTCGCACAACCGGCTGCGGGACCGGGCCGGCGTTCAGGAGATCGCCCGCGAGCTGCGGCACGAGGACGGCCTGGGCGGTTCGCTGGCGGCCCGGGTCAAGCTGACCGCGCAGGTGCTGGCGCAGCGCTACGCGGCCCCCACGCTGGACGGCGCGCAGGTCGCGCCCGAGGACATCTGGACCGCCGCCGAACTGCTGCTGCCGCTGGCCCACCGGATCGGCGACGACCTTCCGCGCTTCCTGCAGGAGATCGCGACCGGGGCCGAGGTGGACGCGCTCGACCCGCGGGCCGAGGCGGTCAACCTGCTCACCCTGCACGCGGCCAAGGGCCTCGAGTTCCCGGTGGTCTTCCTGGTCGGTTGCGAGGACGGCCTGCTGCCGCTGCGGTGGCCGGGCCGCACGCCGTCCGACGACGAGGTCGCCGAGGAACGCCGGCTGTTCTTCGTCGGCCTCACCCGCGCGCAGGACCGCCTCTACGTCAGCCACGCGGCGCGCCGGTTCCGGCACGGCAGGGAACGCGAGCAGACGCCGAGCCCGTTCCTCGACGTGATCGATTCCGGTCTGTTCGAGCGGCTGGGTGACACGGTCCCGTCCCGCCCGAAGGACCGCCAGCTCAGGCTGTTGTGATGATCGCGGCCAGCGCCCCGGCGAGGAGCGCCGGTCCGAAGGGGAGCGGCTGCCGCCGACCGGCCCGGCGGGTCAGCAGCAGAAAACCCGCGATCGGCCCGTTGATCAGGTGGGGCGCGATCACACCGACGGCCACCGCCGGCCAACCGGCGAAGCCGAGGATGAAGGCCAGCACGGCGCCGAGCTTCACGTCGCCCAGCCCGAAACCCGGCAGCAGCAGGTACACGCCGAGCACCACCACCCCGGCCACCAGCGCCGGGCCGATCCGCTCCGGCCGCAGAACCGCGAGCGGCACTCCCGCGACGAACGCGAGCAGGCCGACGAGCCGGTCGGGCAGTCGCAGGCAACGCCGGTCGATCATCGCGAGCAGCAGCGCCGGGACCGCGGCGAGCAGGTACACCGGCAACAGGGGCGACTCTCCGATGGCGACAGCCAGGAGCGCCGCCACTGCGGCGCCGGTGGCGGTCGTGACGACGTACACCCGGGAACAGGAACAGAACGCACCCACCCGGACCCACGCGGAAAGCGCGACCCCGCACGAGGCGCATGTGGACCGGCTCGGCTCGCCGTAGGGAACCGCGAGCCGATAGGCGATGCGGGGGAGGAAGGCCGCGGTCGCCGCGCCGAACGTCGCGGCCAAGATCACGAGGGGTATCGGCACGGATGTGCACCGTAGCGGTATCGATTGCGCGACGGGCGTCGTGTTGCCGACAGAGGCGGCGATTCCGTGCGGGTTTGCGTCGTGCCCGCACGCTACGGTGAGAGCGCATAACCCGCCTTCGGAGGATCCCTGATGTCGCAGAACGGCCCGTACTCCGGTCCGCCGTGGTCGAGCGGGAGCTCCGATGAGCCGTATGCGGAGCCCGCCGACCCGTGGGGTGACCATGGAGCCCCGGTGCAGGAGCCGGCGTGGGGTGCCCACCCGCCGTCGATCCCGCAGCAACCGGTGTCCTACACCTCGGCCCCGCTGAACGCGCCGGTGAGCCCGGACGGCGACTGGTTGCGGACTCCTCCGCCGTCGCCACCGAAGCGCAACACCCCGATCATCGCGCTCGTGGTGACGCTCGGCGTGCTGATCTGCATCGGGCTCGGCGCGACGGCGTGGCTGCTCAAGGAGCGTAACGACAACAAGGGGAACCAGGCCTCGCCGAACGCGTCGGCCTCCGCCGCCCAGCCGGACGGGCCGGCGCCGCGCGGCAGCGAGGACGCCCGGTTCTATGTCAAAGAGGGCGACTGCGTAGTGAACGAGGGCTCCGACGCCCGGCCCGACATGCGGACGTCGGCCTGCACCACCGGCACGTACGAGGTGCTCAAGCAGATCAAGGGGAAGACGTCGGGGGAGCCGGACGCCGAGAAGAAGTGCTCGTCGGTGTCGGGGTACACGAAGTGGTACTTCTACGACAGCGCCTTCGACGACCTCGACTTCGTGCTGTGCCTCAAGGAGCACAAGAACTCCTAGGCCGCTCTAGCCATCTCTAGCCCTGAGGCTAGATAGCGCTAGAGACGCCTCGAAACGTACCCGAGGTAAAACTAGGCATCTCTAGCGTCAAAGCTAGACGGCCCGATACTGTGCAATCCGTGGATCCGGTGAGGAACCCGTACGCCCCCGGCGCCGGCCAGCGCCCACCCGAGCTGGCCGGGCGCGACCGCGAGCTGGACGCCTTCGACGTGGTGCTCGAGCGGGTCGCCCGTGGCCGCCCCGAGCGCAGCCTCGTGCTGACCGGCCTGCGCGGCGTCGGAAAGACCGTCCTGCTCAACACGCTGCGCTCGGCGGCCATCGGCCGGCTCTGGGGCACCGGCAAGATCGAGGCGCGCCCCGATCAGTCGCTGCGCCGCCCGGTCTCGGCCGCGCTGCACATGGCGATCCGCGAGCTCGCCGCCCACCACCGCGACCCCGACCGGGTCGACGAGGTGCTCGGCGTGCTCAAGGCGTTCGCGCTGCGGGCCAACGACAGCAACGCCAAGCTGCGCGACCGCTGGGCGCCCGGCATCGACGTGCCACCGGCACGCGGGCGGGCCGACTCCGGTGACATCGAGATCGACCTGGTCGAGCTCTTCACCGACGCGGCCTCGCTCGCCACCGACGTGGGCACCGGCATCGCCCTGTTCATCGACGAGATGCAGGATCTGGGGCCGGCCGACGTCTCGGCCCTCTGCGCCGCCTGCCACGAGCTGTCCCAGCTCGGCGCGCCGCTGATCGTGGTCGGCGCCGGCCTGCCCCATCTGCCGGCCGTGCTCTCGGCGGCGAAGTCGTACTCCGAACGGCTCTTCCGCTATCAGCGCATCGACCGGCTCGACCGGGTCGCGGCCGACCTGGCGCTCTGCGCGCCGGCCGCCCGGGAGGAGGTCGAATACGAGGCGAAGGCCCTCGACCTGCTGTACGAGAAATCGGGCGGCTACCCGTACTTCGTGCAGGCGTACGGGAAGGCGACCTGGGACCACGCGCCGCAGTCGCCGGTGACCGACGCCGACGTGCGGGTCGCCGCGCCCGAGGCGGAGGCCGAGCTGGCGGTGGGCTTCTTCGGTTCGCGGTTCGAACGGGCCACGCCGGCCGAGCGCGAATACATGCGGGCCATGGCCGCGCTGTCCGGCGAGCCGGACAACGACATGGACGCGGCCGTGCCGACCTCGGACATCGCGACCGCGCTGGGCCGCAAACCGGCGAGTCTGTCCCCGGCCCGGGACGCGCTGATCAAGAAGGGGCTGATCTACTCGGGTGAGCGTGGCACTGTTGCGTTCACGGTGCCGCATTTCGGGCGCTACCTGCGTACGCAGCCGGTGTGATCCGCGTACGGCGGGTATAACGAGGGTCATGAAGCCCGTACGCACCGTCGCCCGCGCGATGCTGGCCTCGATCTTCGTGGTCAGCGGCGTCCGCGTCCTGCTCAATCCCGATTCCAAGCTCGAGACCGCCCAGCGGGTCACCGACAAGGTCGGCCCGTGGCTGGAGAAGACCGACCCGCGCCTGCCCTCCGACACCCGGACGCTCGTACGGCTCAAGGCGGCGAGCGACGTGGTCGCCGGGCTGGCCCTGGCCACCGGCCACGTCACCCGCCCGGCGGCGGCGGTGCTGGCCGCGGGCCTGCTGCCCACGACGGCCGCCGGTCACCCGTTCTGGGACCGTTCGCGGCCCGACCGCGCGCAGCAGGAGACCCAGTTCCTCAAGAACCTGAGCCTGCTGGGTGGTCTGCTGCTCGCCGCCGCCGACACGCAGGGCCAGCCCGGGCTGCGCTACCGGACCACGCACGCGGTGGACCGGTCCCAGCGCAACGTCAGGCGCGCCGTCCGTACGGCCAAACGCGAAGCCAAGATTGCCGCGATGAGCGCCGCGGCCGCACGCAAAATGCCCGGCTAACAACCTCTTTGCGATCTTTGCGTTAAGCCGACGAGGGGCTGCGCGGTCGCTTCCGCCTGCCTGAAGCGGTCGCTTCCGCCTGGCTGGGGCGGTCGCTTCCGCCTGCCTGGAGTCGAGAGCGACGGGGGTCGCGCCATGTCGGCGGTGCTTGCGGGGACAGTCTCCATCGGTGGGCTGTGGAGGCTCAGCCTGGCCATCGCCGGGGTGGCCGCCCTGGGTCTGGCCGTGACCGCCCTCGCCGGACCGGTGGCCCGCCGGTACGGCCGGGCCAGCCGCCCGGTGGTGGTCGTCGCCACCGTCCTCGCCCTGCTCCTGGAGCCGGTGCGCGCGACGCTCGAACTCGGCGGTCTCGACCTGATCCTGTTCGGCCTGGTCGTGGCCGACCTGGTGGCGCTGCGCCGCTCGGCCTGGGCCCGAACCCGGGCCACCTGGTGGCCACAGACGGCCGGCGGAAGCCGCCTGCGGCGGATCTGGTCGACCGGCTCCTGGGCCGGCGCCGGCATCGGCATCGCCTCCGCCCTGGCCCCGGGAACCCTGCTCTTCGTAGCCCACCTGGCCCTGACCAGGCAGTGGCGGGCCGCGCTGACCGCCCTG
Organism: Actinoplanes sp. NPDC048796; assembly: GCF_040650035.1. NCBI lineage: Bacteria > Bacillati > Actinomycetota > Actinomycetes > Micromonosporales > Micromonosporaceae > Actinoplanes > Actinoplanes sp. NPDC048796. The sequence continues at coordinate 794,462 of NZ_JBEZGO010000003.1, forward strand.
GCCACGGCCGGGACTCTGATCACGGGGGCGCTGCTGGTGGCACCGGGCGTCTGGTTCGCCAAGGTGTTGCCGAGCATCGACCGGGCCGGGCCACTCGACGCACCCGCCAATCAGTCGCTGGCGGGTGTGCTGGCCCGCCTCTACGACTCGGCGAGCACCCCGGTGCTGGTGTGGCTGTCGTTCGCGGTGCTGCTGCTCGCGGTGGGCCTGATCCGAGCCCGCTCGGCCCACGCGGAGGGCGACGAGATCGCGGCGTTCACGTTGGTGGGCCTGGCCGGCGCGGCGGTGGCCCCGGTCAGCACGGCGAACGAGCTGGTCTGGGCCCTCCCGGCCATCCTGATCCTCATCGACGCGGCGGCACGGCGGAGAGCCAGCCCCCGACGGCCGGTCCCCCGTCGCCTGACCGGCCTGGGGCCGTTCCTGGCGGCGGCGGTGGTGGCCCTGGTCTTCGCCGTCCCACCCGTCGGCAACGTCACCGCCATCACGGTGATCGTGCTGCTCAACGCCCTGCCGTGGCGCCCGTCGGCCCCCGCCCGACGCCGCCCCACAGCCGCGGCCCCGCGGGTACCAGCCATCCCCGGCCCAAGGCTCAGCTGAGGTTGCCGTCCTACGGGCAGTTGACCCACTCGTCGGAGCCGTCGGTGAAGACCTGACGCTTCCAGATCGGCAGCCGCGCCTTGGCCTCGTCGACCAGGCGCGCGCAGGCCGCGAACGCCGCGGCCCGGTGTGCCGTGCTGACCGAGGCGACCAAGGCGACGTCGCCGATGGCCAGCGTGCCCACGCGATGGGAGACGGCGACCGCGTAGACGTCCGGGTCGGTGGCGATCTCCTCGGCGACCTCGCGCAGCACCGCGGCGGCGCTCGGGTGCCCCTCGTACTCCAGCAGCGTCACCCCGCGGCCGTGGTCGTGGTCGCGGACCACGCCCTGGAACGACACCACGGCGCCGGCCCGAACGTCGGCGACGGCCTTCTCGTGCGCGGCCAGATCGAGCGGCGCGTCCAGCACCTCGCTGATGGCGATGATCCCGCTCATGGGCGCTCCTCAGTGATGTTCCCGGTCATGGGCGTTCGCCCGCGACCAGTGGTAGCGGGAGGAAGGGCACCAGGTCGCCGGGGGCGGCCTCGGTGCCAGGGCGGATGACGACGAAGCCGTGTGCGTTGGAGAGGCCGCGCAGCATCGCCGATCCGACGTGGCCGACGGGGGTGGCCACGCGGCCCGAAGGGTCGAGCCGGGCCAGCGCCAGGTGGGTGTCGTTGCCGCGGCCGCGGACCACCGAGGCCGCCTCGACCGTCGGCAAGGCCGGGGCGGGGCGGCCCTGCAGGCCGGCCAGCAACGGGGCGACCAGGGTGATCAGGGCGATCACGGCGGACTGCGGGTTGCCGGGTAGGCCGGCCAGGAAGCGGGGGCGTCCGTCCTCGCCGGGCACCCGGGCCAGGAGCATCGGGAAGCCGGGGCGTACGCCGACGGTGTTCACCACGTACTCGGCGCCCAGCTCGGCCAGTGCGGGGTGGAGGTGGTCGACCGGGCCGTGCATGGTGCCGCCCGTGGTGCAGACCAGGTCGGCCGTCCGGAGGGCGCCCCGGACGGCGGCGAGGTGAGCCTCCAATGTGTCCTGGACCGGGCCGGTGATCGCGGACGGGTCGACCGTCGCACCGTACCGCCGCAGCCAGGCCGGTACCTGCGGGCCCAGCGAGTCGCGGACCCGGCCGGCGCCCGGCGTGCCCGCGGTCAGCAGCTCGTCGCCGAAGACCAGCAGGCCGGCACGGATCCGCGGGTAGACGCTCAGCGCCTCGTACCCACAGGTGGCGGCCACGCCGATCACGGCCGGATCGACAGCCGTGCCGGGCGGGAGCAGCACCTCGTCCTTCGCCGCCTCCTCGCCCGGCATGCGCCAGTCGGGCACCGCGTGGCGGCGCGGCTCGCCGCTGACCCGGCCCTCCCTGTCGCGTGTGGAGTCCTCGATACGGACCAGCGCCGAGGCGCCCGACGGCACCATCGCGCCGGTGGCGATCTCGACGCACGTGCCGTCCTCGGTCAGCGGCTCGGCCACCCCGCCGGCCAGTACCCGGCCGACCGGGCGCCATGGCTGCGGGCCGCGCACGGCCCAGCCGTCGATGCTCGAGGTCGGAAAGGCCGGCAGGTCGGTCAGGGCGCGCAGCGGCTCGGCGAGCGTGCGCCCGTCGGCCTCGGGCAGCGAGATCAGCTCGGCCGCGCCGGCGGCCGAGCGGCCGGCCGCGTAGGCCAGGGCCCGGGCCTGCTCCCAGCCGACCGGGGTGGTGTCGTCAGCGCTCACCGGTCGAGCCTATCCAGCCCCACTGCTTTGGGGGTGGTCGCCGCCACGGATCTGGTCTACCGTGTGCCGGAGCAGGGGGCCCAGCACGGCGAGTCCGTCCTTCGCCCCGCCGGTTGATCCCGGCAGATTGACGATCAGCGTGTGGCTGGCGACACCGGCCAGACCGCGGGAAAGAGCCGCGGCGGGCACTTTGTCGCGGCTGTGCGCGCGGATGGCCTCGGCGATGCCGGGGACCTCGAAATCGAGCACGCCACGAGTCGCCTCGGGTGTGCGATCGGTCGGGGTCACACCGGTTCCGCCGCTGGTCACCACGACGTCAATGCCGTCGGCAACCGCCTGGCGCAATGCCTCGGCGACGGGTTCACCATCCGGAACGACCACTGGGTCTCCGGTCACCGTGCAGCCGAGCTCGCGCAATCCCGCGACGAGCCGCGGCCCGCTGGTGTCCTCGTAGATCCCCGCAGCGGCACGATTGCTCGCCACGATCACACGGGCGGTGATGTCGCTCACGGCCGGTCCTCCGGGCGTACCCAATCGCCGGTCTTGCCGCCTTCTTTGCGCAGGACGCGGACGGCTTCGATGCTCGCCGCCGGATCCACCGCCTTGATCATGTCGATCATGGTGAGGCCGGCGACGGCGACCGAGGTGAGCGCCTCCATCTCGACCCCGGTGCGGTCGGCGGTCTTGGTGGTAGCGGTGATCTCGATCGAGGTATCGGTCAGGGTCAGGTCGACCTTGACGCCGTGCAGCCCGATGGGGTGGCAGAGCGGCACGAGATCGGGTGTCCGTTTCGCCCCCATGATCCCCGCGAGGCGGGCGACGGCGAGCGCGTCGCCCTTCGGAAGGCCGTCGCTCTGCAACAGGGCGATCACCTCCGGGGTGGTCACGACACGTCCGGCGGCAATCGCACGGCGTGCGCTGATCTCCTTGGCGGAGACGTCGACCATACGGGCGGCGCCGGCCTCGTCGACGTGAGTGAGCTGGGATTCGTCGGGCATACCAGGAGCTTATAGAAAGTTCATACGGCCGTGAGATCGCACGGCCGCGATGAGCCGCGCACAATTTAAATGGCTAAACGAATGTCTGGCGCCTATGCGCTGGTCAGACATGTTGTGGATCACTCGGGAAATGGGCACTCGGAGGGTGAGAACTAAAGCACGGAGTGCGATTTGGACACTGCGGCCATAACGGTATTCCAGATAGCTCTGAGTTTTCATTCCTAAGCACTGAGTAACGAGCAGACAGGCTGTTATCACTTTCTGCTCATACCGACACAAAACACTATGAACCTGGGTGAAAGCCAAATACCTTTCTGGTCGTCGCGACGAACACACGCACTTCCGCCGCCGAGATCAGCAGGGAGATGGCCATGCGTAGCAGCCAGGAATGGGAGTGAACTCCTAGGTGCGCGAACGGGCGCGGGGTGCTTAGGCTTGAGCCCGAAGCGACGGCTTCGATGCGCTCAGTGACAGGACCCGGAGATGCCCACCTCTAGCTCCAACGACGACGCGACCGATCGACAGCTCCGGCTGTTCGTCGGTCTCGTCGTCGTTTTGGCGCTCGGCGCGGCCGGCGGGGTGGTGGCGTACAGCGTGGCGCAGCCCATGCCACCGCCGAACTTCTTGGTGATCGGGCTGATCTTCGGCGCGATCATCGTGGCCATCCGGCTGCGGGTGCGCTTTCGGATCATGTCCAACCAGGACGTCACGACCTGGACCGAGGTGCCGGTTCTGATCGGGCTGGCGCTGGTACCGGCACCGTGGGTGATCTTGTGCACCATCCTGGCCATCACGATCAACCGGATCGCGATGCGACGTGCCCTGCTCAAGACCGTCTGGCAGGTCGCGAAAGACACCCTGCTGGCGTCCTCGGCCGCCGTGATGTTTCTGCTCTACGGCGTCCAGCCCAGCGTGAGCGACCCGCCTTTCGCCGCCGGCGCCATCCTTCTGGGCCTGTGCGCGATGGCAATTGTCGATCAGGCGGCTTTCCTCCCGGTAATGGCAATTTCCTCGCGCGTGCGGCTCCGCGACATCGCCCGTCGCAATCTGGACGTCAAGATTGTCGGTTATGTCGTCCGGCTCGCGGCCACGCTCGTGACGATGGCCCTGCTCGCCTACAACGGTGATCCGCTTCTGCTGCTTCTGCTGCCGTTGATCGTGGCGTGTCTTCAGCTCTGGCAGTCGGGCCGGGTGCGTACCCGCGAAGAGCGCGACTCCTGGCAGCGCCTCGCCGAGGCCACCGACGCCCTCAACGCCGTCGACCTCACCCAGGTGCTGCACTCGGCGGTCTCCCGGGCCGCGGTCATCTTCTCGGCCAGCGAAGCCGAGATCGACCTCGCCGTGGCCGGCACCGACGACCGGGTCGTGATCGGCTCGGCCAGTGGCATCCGGCACGACGGTTCGCCCGGCACGGCCAAGAACAAGCACCGCGGCGAGGTCACCACCGACCTGATCGCGCACGACGGCACGCTGCGAGTCGGCGTGCTGCGGCTGCGCTTCGGCGGCGCGGTCAAGCTCACCGAGTTCGAGCAGTACAAGCTCAAGACCTTCGCCTCGGCGCTCTGCACGGCCATTCGCAACGCTTCCGCGTACGCCGAACTCGCGCGGATCAGCGCCCAGAACGCGCACGACGCGGCCCACGACGCCCTCACCGGCCTCGCCAACCGCCGCCACCTGTACGACCGGGCCACCCGCCACTTCTCCGGCGACAGCGACGACGGCGTGGTCGCCCTGCTGCTCATCGACCTCAACCACTTCAAAGAGGTCAACGACACGCTGGGCCACGCCGCCGGCGACGCGGTGCTGCGCAAGGTGGCCCGCCGGCTGAGCGCCGCCGCGGCCCCCGGTGATCTGGTCGCCCGGCTCGGTGGCGATGAGTTCGCGATGCTGCTCACCAACCTGCCGACTCCCGCCATGGCCGGCCACCGCGCCGAGACGGTCCTCGCCTCCCTCGACGAGGCCATCGAGGTCGAGGGCATGCAGCTCACCGTCTCGGCCGCCGCCGGCATCGCGCTGGCGCCCGGCAGCGGCGGCGTCAACGAGCTCATGCGCCGCGCCGACATCGCCATGTACCAGGCGAAAAAGGCAGGTCAACCTACGGCTACGTACGCGCACGCGAGCGACACCGCCGACGTCGAGCGGCTGGTGCTCAGCAGCGAGTTGCAGCGCGCCATCGCCGAACGCGAGTTCGTGGTCGAATTCCAGCCCATCGTCGATCTGGGCAGCGGCGAAGTGCTCTGGGCCGAGGCCCTGGCCCGCTGGCAGCACCCCGAGTACGGCTTCCTGACGCCCATGCAGTTCCTCGAGACGGTGGAGCGCTCCGGTCAGCTGCCCGCCTTCGCCGACGCCGTCCTCGAGCAGGCTCTCGACGCGTCCAACCAGTGGCGCGAGGCCGGCTTCGACATGCCGGTCGCGGTGAACGTGTCACCCCGCAGCCTGCTCGACCCGAGCTTCCCCGAGATGGTGCTGGCCCGGCTCGGCCGCCACCAGGTGTCGCCCGAGATGCTGGTCTTCGAGCTGGCCGAGACGCTGACGCTCACCCAGCTCGAGGTCGTGCGCAGGGCACTGAACGATCTGAGTGAGGCCGGCGTCCGCCTGGCCCTCGACGATTTCGGTACGGGCGTGTCCCCGCTGTCCGTTCTTTCGCACATTCCGGTCAGCCAGCTGAAGATCGACCGGGAGTTCGTCAGCACCGTGCAGACCTCCTCCGAGGCGGTCGCGGTCATCCGCTCCACGGTCGACCTGGCCCGCAGCCTGCACCTCACCGTGATCGCCGAAGGGGTGGAGAGCGAGCCGCAACGGCTCTCGCTGTGGGAGCTGGGCTGCGTCGCCGGGCAGGGCCACCTCTTCGCCCGCTCGATGTCGGCCGATCGGTTGCTGGCCACCATGCAGCGGGGCACGGGCGGGCGTACGGGCGCTCTGGCCGCCTCATTGCACGACGGCGGCGCGGTCGTCCGCATGTCGCGGCGGCGGCCCGGCTCAACAGGGAGATCTTCTCTGCCACACTTGCCCGCGTGAGTGGCGAAACAGCAGCTGAGGACCGTGGTTTTCGGGAGTACGCGGTCGATGCGGCCCTTTACGCCCTCTCCGCCGCCTTCGCGCTGTTCACCGCGACGTCCTCGACGCTGCTGCCCCATCGCGCCTGGGGTGCCATAGCGGTCTGGGCCTACGCCGGCGCGCTCCTCGCGGTTGTCGCGCAGCTGATCGCGTACCGCCGCAAGCTCCTGAAGAGCGGAAGAGTCGCACTCACCTGGATCACCTGGGTGGCCGCGGCCCTGGTGCCGCTCGTCGTGCAGGCCGTGCAGCGGGCCGGCGGGCGCGTCGATCGCGCTCAGGAGGAGGTGCTGGTCGTCGAGCGGATGGGCGAGCGGCTGCTGCACGACGGCACGCCCTACCTGAGCCGCGACGCGATCGCCGCCCTGCCGCTCGACGAGCGGTTGATGGGATACAGCCCCTATCAGCCTGGAATGGCGGTCTTCGGGCTCCCGCGCGCGATCGTCGGCGACTACTGGTGGACGGACGCGCGCGTCTGGTTCGCGGTCGTCACCGCGGCCGCGCTGATCATGGCCATGCGGTTGTTGCCGGAATCGCCATGGTCCGTACGGGCGCTACAAGCAGTCACCGTTCTCCCGATCTGCGCGCTCACCCTGGCCACCGGCGGCGACGACATCCCGGTGCTGGCGCTCTGCCTCCTCGCCCTGGCCGCCGCCGCTACCGATCGTTACGGATGGGCCGGAGTGGCCGTCGGCGCCGCCGCCGCGTGCAAGCTTTTCGCCTTACCGGTCGTGGCCGTGCTGATCGTGCTGGCGATCGTCACCAAACGCGCGGGCCGGCTGATCCCGGGCGCGCTCGCCCTGCCGGTCGTCGTACTCATTCCGCCGTTCCTGGTCAACCGGGACGCCTTCCTGGAGAACGTGATCCGGTTCCCGCTCGGGCACGGTCTCGTCAAGAGCCCCGCCCAGTCGCCGTTCCCCGGCCATCTGATCGCGGAACACCTGCCGGCCGGGCGTTTCGTCGCTCTGGGCTTACTGGTCGCGGTCGCAGGCATTATTACGGTACGCATTCTGATGCGCCCCCCGCGCACGGCGGCAACCGCGTCGATGATCTGCGGGTGGGGCCTGCTGGCCGCGATCCTGCTGATGCCGACCACCCGGTTCGGTTACCTGCTGTATCCGGTGGCCTTCCTGATCTGGGGCCTCGCACTGCGCGGTGCACACAGGAACCACACAGCGTTTAGTGCCCCGACGGATGACACAGCCTTGTACCGTCTGTGAGATGCAGATGACCTGTCCGAAGTGTCACGGCGAGATGCGAGTGTACGAGCGCAGCGGCGTCACGATCGACCAGTGCACCGAGTGCCGGGGGATCTTCCTCGACCGCGGTGAGCTCGAGAAGCTCTTCGACGCCGAGTCGTCCTACAACACTCGCCAGGCCCCTCGTCCCGCGGCCGCCCCGCCGCCGCCCGCCCCCCACGCGCCGCAGCCGGGCGGATACGCGCCCCCGCCGCCGCCTCCCGCGTACGGGCAGCCCAGCCACGGTTACCCGGCCCCGGTGCCCGGTTACGCCCCGGCCCCGGCTTACGGCCACCACGGCCACTACCGGCACGGCGGCCACCACGGCCACTACCGCAAGCGCAAGGGCTTCCTGCACGACTTGTTCGACTAGGACCGCGCTTCCCCTCACCGCCGGGCCTCCCACGGCCCGGCGGTGAGCCGCGCCCATCGCCGACGCTTCCTCGCCAGCAAGCCGCCCCACCTTCAGCCGCCGCTCCGGCCGCCTCCACCGCTGCCGCAGTGCCGCCCACCTTCAGCCGCTGCCGCAGTGCCGCCCGCCTTCAGCCGCTGCCGCTACTGCTACTGCCACTGCCGGTCGGCCGCTCTTCTGCCGCTGCCGCCGTCCGCGCCGCTACTGCTGTTCCGACCGCCTTCAGCGCGCTACCGCCGGCCCGCGCCGCTACTGCTGATCCGGCCGCTTCCAGCGCGCTGCCGCTGCCCCTGTTCTGCTGCCGCTGCGCGCCGGCCGTCGCCGCTTCCGCTACTGCTTCGGAGCGCCTTCACCTGCCGTCGCTCGGCCCGCCGCTGCCGCTGGGATTGTTTCACCAGCCGCCGCCGAGCGCCCGTCGTTCCAGGCCGCCGCAGTACGCCCGTCGTTCCGGGCCGCCGCCGCGCGCCCGTCGTTCCGGGCCGTCGCCACGCCGATCCGCTGCCGCCGCGGGTACGCCCAAATGCTTCACCGGACGCCCGGCCACCGCCACGCCGGTCCACTGCTGCCGCCGGCACGCCCACTCCTTCCGTGCGCCGAGGGCGCCGCCGCGCCGGGGCTCTGCTGCCGCTGCGGGTTTCACCAGGTGCCGTCGTCGTGTACTCGGCGTTCCGGGCCGTCGCCGGTCAGCAGGTTGACCAGGGCCTCGTCCAGCGTGGCGCCCGCCATCCATTCGCCGGCCTGGTCGAGCACGAAAACGCGTCCGCGCTCGTCGATCGCCACCACGGCGTCGTCGCCCTCGACCCCGATCGGGAACAGGTCGGCCCCGATCAGCTCGCCGAACTCGGCCAGCGCTCCCGCCGCGTACGCGCCGGGCACCGGGTCGAGGCGCAGCAAGCGGACGGCCCGCCGTGTGCCTGGGCCTCGGCGGCCGCACCGTACGCCGGCGAAGTCCGCTATCGCTCGTTGTGCCTCCTCGAACGGGCGTAAACGGTTCTCGCTGATCTCCACGGCTCGTGCCACCAGCGCCGGCTGGTCGACCGGGCCGACCCATCCGCCGCCGGCCAACGTTCGCGCCACGTCGTGCGGGAATCGGCCCGGCTCCGGTACTCGCTCCGAGCCGTGCCGCCACTCGGTGGTGAACGCCAGATCCGACCAGGGCAGTACGGCGAAGTCGACCAATACGGCGATGCATGTCTCGCACGGGCGGCTCTCCGTGCCGCCCAGGGGATCGCCCTGGTCCCGTACGAGGAAAGCTTCGAAGCGAGAGCCGAGCAGCCAGGCCCGAGCCTCGTCGAGGGTGATCTCCGGGCCTCGGGAGTGCAGCGCGTCGGAGAGCGCGACCAGCTCCGCGTGCCGGTCCGCGCCGCGTACCCGGCCCGCCGGATCGGCCTGCTCCAGGCGCGCCCGCACCAGCGGATGGTGGTTGATCTCCTGGTCGCCTTTGGCCCCCTGCGCGCGGAAGAGCCGGTCGCCGGCGGTCAGGTGCGCCACCGTGGTCGGTGTGGGCGAGCGGCGGGTCAGCCGCAACAGCGAGATGGCCGGATCCACCGTTCCCGGTGGCAGCGGGCGCCGGGACCGGTAGACGGCCGCGATCTCCTCGGTCGGCACGCTCGGCCAGGTCGAGAGCACCCCGGTCTCCCGGTCGATCACCGTGCGCGCGCCGTCACCCGGCGCCGGCAGCACGGTCGACGGCGGACGTGCCCAGATCACGTACCCCAGATCGAACTCCGCGATTTCCGGCTCGCCGTCCTGGCCGCGCGCCCAGCGTGCGGCGATCTCTTCCGCTTCGGCTCGGGTGATCGCCATCCGTCCGCCCTCCCTCGCTTCTTCGTGTGAACCCATTGGATCGCCACGACGTTCACGGATTGAAGCTAACCGACCACGCAAAGTGCTCGAAGGGTGGCGACGATGGCGACGACGGCGAACCGCGAGGCGAACCGGGATCTGCGGAACCGGCTCGAGGAGATCCATGGGCGGTACGCGCGGCTCCGCTCCGATCTGGACGCGCTCCAGCATCGGCTCGAATCCCTGCGGGTCACCGCCGCCTCGCCCGACGGCCTGGTTCGCGCGACCGTCGGCCCGCGCGGTGAACTGATCGACCTCCGCCTGACCCGGCGCGCGACTCGCAACATGGACAACGAGTACGTGTCCCGGACCATCGTGGCCACCGTCCACAGTGCCGGCGAAAAGGCGCGGCAGCAGGTGCGGACCCTGATGGCCGACTACCTGCCGGCCGACTCGGGATCGCTGCGCTATCTGGCCGACAACGATCTCGGCTCGCTGCTCGGCCGCTCCGACGAGATCGTCCAGGACGTGGTCGGCCGCCATGGATGACCAGCGCCTCCGGCTCGACGCCGGCGACACCCTCGAGGGCTCGCGTTCGCTGACGGCGGCCGGCGAGGACCTCACCGCCCGCCGCAACCACGCGGGCGCCGAGATCGCCGCCGCCACCGCGGCCTCACCCTGGGGCCGCGACGAGTACGGCCAGTCCTTCGAGCGTCAGTACCACCCGGTTGAGCAGCAGGTTCTCGACGCCTGGCGATTGATCGCAGCCCACGTGGCCGGACTCGGCGAGGCGGTCGCCAAGTCGGTCCACGAGAACCTCGGGGCCGACGCCGACGCCGCCGGGCGACTCCACCTTCACCGGAGCCGATGATGAGCGTCCTTCCCAGCCCGGTGCCGCATCCGCTCGAGTTCAGCCCCTTCGACATGCCCGATTGGGCGTACACGGCGCTGGAGTGGGTGGTCGGCTTCGACTGGCCGGCCGGCAACGAGGTCACCACGTGGGACGTCGCCGACCGTTGGTATGCCCTGGCCACGGCCCTGATCGAACCGAACGACACCGCCTTCGGCGCGGTCTCTCAGATCCTTTCCGGGTACGAGGGTGCCGGCGCCGACAGCTTCGAACAGGCCTGGCAACGACTCGCGGGCGACGAGAGCGCGCCCCTGAATGCCCTGCTGCACGCGTCGCATCAACTCGGCGGCCTGGTGGAGGGCGCGGGCCGGGATCTCGAGGCGGCCAAACTCGAGGCCTGGATCGAGATCGGCATCTTCCTGACCGAGCTCATCGGCATGGGCATCACCGTGATCCTCACCCTGGGCGCCTCGTCCCCGGCCGCCGGCGGCTTGATCATGGCCACCCGGCTGGCCATTCAGCAGATCTTCCGCAAGCTCGTCGAACAGCTCGGCGCGAAGGCGCTCAAGCGGACCGCCACCCACGCCATCAAGCAGCTGGGCACCAAGGAGGGTCTGCGCAAACTCGGTCACGAGGCGCTCGACGAGGGCTTCGACGAGGCGCGCGAGGAGCTGGCGACGAACGGCGGCATCCAGGCCTACCAGCAGACGACGGGCCGTTCGGACGGTTTCGACCTGAACGACCTGCGCACCTCGGCCGTCGCCGGTTTCGCCGGCGGTGCGGCGTCGAGCGGCGCCGGCCTCGGCTCACACGGCCACGGCGGTGTGGCTCGGGGCGCCGGCGGCGAGGTCCTGGCCGAGTTCGGCGCCGCGGCGGCCTTCGGTCAGCTGCCCGATGCGGGCGATCTCGCAAAATCCGCGACTTCGGGCGCGACCGGGTCGGCGGTGCATTCCCTGCCGTCCAATTTCGCTTTCTTTGGTGGTACGCCGTTGAGCGCACCCGAAGGCAGCCTCACACCGAACCTTTCACCGGCGATCGAGGGCCCCACCGTTTCGCCGCCCTCTTCGTCACCTGTTTCATCACCAGTCGTCTCGCCGGCTGATGCCATCTCGCCTGTTTCGTCGCCAACGGAAGTCCCGTCCGCTGTTGCACCGAGCACGGACCTTTCACCGTCCGATCCATCGCGCCCGGAATCCCCGTCGAACTCCTCGCCGACTCCTCTGGCGCCTGGGGATCCCTCTTCGCCGACGGATACCTCCTCGCCGGCTTCTTCGCCTGCGGGTACCTCCTCGCCGACGTCTTCGCTTGCGGATACCTCCCAGCCGACGTCTTCGCCTGTGGATACCTCCCCGCCGGCGTCTTCGCCTGCGGCTCTTTCCGGGCCGGTCCCAGCGGCGCCCGATCCGGCTGCCGGCACCGTCGAGCCGGTCGCTACCTCGGGCCCCGGCACGGCCTTCGACTCCACGCCCCCGTCGACACCCGGCCCGGAGTCATCCGCGCTGAACTCTTCGGCGACGCCCAGCCCGGACCCGGCTCCCGCTTCGGTTCCGTCGCCCGTATCCCCGCCCACGTTCGCCTCCACGTCGGGTACCGATCTCGCCGGGCCGCCGCCACCCGCCGTACAAACGCAAGCCTCTTTTTCGTCCCCGCCGATGGCTGGCGCGGGAATGACTCCCTGGGTATCGGCCCTGCCTCGGCATCCCGGCCCGCCGGCCACCGGCACCTCCGACCTCCCGGACCTGCTGCCGCCCGGCACGACCTGGCGGGCACCACTGTCCGACCTGGACCGGATCGCGGACGCTCTCGGCCCCCGCCCGGCCGCATCCCGTCGGCGCCCACCCCTGCCCCTCGACCGGACCCCCACCACCCACCGGTATTTGAGCAGCTCGGAAGCCTCGCTCCTGGATCGGGCGCTCGCTCCGCCGTCGCCCCTCTCCGACCGTCCGCGCAGCCGGCCCCTGAACGCCCCGGTGGATGCACGCCCGTACATCAATCGCGTCCCTGCCCCTCGCCGCCCGGCGCCCGTCGTCGCGGCACCGCTGCCGAGCAACCTGGACAACGCACCGCGCCGCCCGCTGCCGCCGCCGGACCCGGCCCGCGCCGAGGCCGCCTACTTCGGCTACGCCGACCACGCCCGTCGCACCCACGAACTGAACCGGCGCGAGGAGTACGTCAGCTACCTCAACCAGATCGCCGACGACAACCGAGCCAAGATCCTCGACCTCGGTCGCCTGGCCGACGACGCCGACCGCTCCGGCTTCACGCTCCGCGCCCGCGACTACCGCCACCAGGCCGTAGAGCTCAGCGAGGTGGTAGCCGAGATCGATGCCCAAACGGACCAGATTCGCACCGGCGCGCTGGCCCCCGACACCGTCGAGGTCGACCCGCCGAACTGGGCCCGCATCAACCGCGACGTCGGCGACCTGGCTCCCGGCGGCGTCAAGACCGACAACCGTTCCGCCCTGACCGGCACCACCGGCCCGTCCCCCATCGACGCCACCCGCCGCTACAACTCGGTCGGCGGCCTACGCCCACCTTTGGCCATCCACCAGGTCGACTTGGAGAACGCCGTCCCCCGCGACCGCGACGGCCGCCCCACCCGCCTACCGGACCCGAGGGCAGGCCACTGGTTCCGCCTGGCCAACGACGGCGGACCCGCCGCCGACCCCACCCGAGGCCTGAACTGCGTAGACGGCGTCCTGTCCCTTTTCGACACGTACATTCACGGACGCCCCCGGGTAGCCGCCCCACGCACCTTCGACACGTACGCCCACGGCGACCCGACCCGCCCCCTGGGCGGCGAACTGACCGGCGTAGACCGAATCCGCCAGGCCACCGGCGGCGACTTCCAGTCGCTCTGCCCCAACGTCGGCCGAACCCCCGCCGCCGAGGCCAAACAGGCCATGGACCTGGCCTTCACCAACTTGAGCAACCACCTGCTGAACACAGGCCACGGAGCCTTCGCCTTCATCATCACCGACCTGGAGGCCGGCGGCTGCCACTCGTGGTCAGCCATCAACCACAACGGCACGGTCCTCTTCCTGGACCCCCAGATAGGCAAACTCTCAGAAACCCACCCCTTCTATCACCACGCCGGCACCCCGGCCCCCACCAACATCACCTCAATGGACGCCTTGGTGGTAACCGCCAACGGCACCCCATCCCCACTCCCACACCACGGCCCCGGCCAGTGGTCCACCACCCCAACCGGCACCGACAGCCCCCCACCGACCGAGTCACCGGAGGCCGCCGCGGAACGAGCGGCCTTCGAATCCCTGCCGTCCACAGAGCAGACAACGCTGAACCAGTCCTACGTTCGATCGCTCGCAATCGCCGACCGAGTGCTGGACGACATCCGTCAGGTCGTCGCGGCTCTCCCTTCCGTCAAAGACGGCGAAATGCCGCGCGTCGTCGATGAGCAACACCGCGCCAAGACACCGAACTCACTGGCCAGAGCCTTCCTCGAAGCAGGTTTCGCCGAGGGAACCGGCTTGGACGACTTCGTCGCCCAACAGAAGGATCTTGTACGTTTTTCGATCGAAGTACCGCTACGTGACTACGGCCGAACCGTCTTCGCCATCTTGGCGGCTCTGCGGCCTGAGGGGTACGAGGTGAGGAAGATTTTGAGTTTCTGGGGTGACGGCCTGCGTCGCCACAATGGCCTCAACGTCTCGCTGACAGAGCACGGTGGTCAGCTCATCGAGATTCAATTCCCTACACCGCGGTCCCGTGCGGCGGGAAAGGACACCCATGCTCTCTACAGCCGGGTACGGAATGGCCGCTTCACCCCGGAGCAGCGGGTAGAAGCCCTCCTGGAGATCTTCTCGATCAACCGCGACCATGGGCTGCCGGAGAATCAGCCCTCCGACCTCGAGGTGCTGGATCAGATTCAGCCCGTAATCCACAAGCAGACCGGCCTCGCGAGTTGGATCGGTTCGAACCGCGGGGTCTGGAACGGCTATATCCGCGCGCTGAACTCCGGTGGTGACTCGCTCGATCAAGCCTTAGCCCGGCACAATCTCCGGTATAGCGACGTGATGAACCCATCGGACGAGGCAGGGACGGGTCACCCATGATGGACACCCCGTTCGACTACACAGCCGTACTCAAGTCGGACATGTCCGGCACGACCACCAGCATGATTGCGCACCAGCCATTGCCTGGGCAGCCGCTAAGAGCAGTCATCTGGAGCGTGCGACATGGGGCGTGGGTCTCCGCCCCACAGATCGCCGCAGGTCTGCTGTACGACGACCGGAACTTCGATCGTCTGCGCAATATCGATCGCGCGGCCGCAGAGAAGATTTCGCTCGAGGCATTGCACGTCGAACTACCCTCCGAGGCCGATCTCAACGCCATCGCCGACGAGGGGGAACGCATGGGCTGGGAATACGGTCCCCCTCGCTCCTGAAGACCTAGACGATTGCCATGTCGACGAAGCGGGAGAGGTGTAGCTGGGCGGCGACTGTGATGGTGTCGGTGGGGCCGTTTCGGTGTTTGGCGACGATGAAGTCGGCCTCGCCTGCTCGGGGGGATTCCTTGTCGTAGTAGTCGTCGCGGTGTAGCAGGATCACGACGTCGGCGTCCTGTTCGATGGAGCCGGACTCGCGCAGGTCGGACAGCTGAGGGCGCTTGTCCGTGCGCTGCTCGGGGCCACGGTTCAGCTGGGACACGCCGATCACCGGGCACTCGATCTCCTTGGCCAGGAGCTTGAGGCCACGGGACAGCTCGGAGACCTCCTGCTGACGGCTCTCGGTCTTTTTCGGCGAGCTCATCAGCTGGAGGTAGTCGATAACCAGGAGCTTGAGGTTGTGGCGCTGCTTGAGGCGGCGCGCCTTGGCCCGGATCTCCATGAGGTTCATGTTGGGGGTGTCGTCGACGAAGATCGGCGCCTCGCTGATCTCGCCCATGCGCCGCGCCAGCTTGGCCCAGTCGTCGTCGGTGAGCTGGCCGGAGCGCAGCACGTGGAGCGGCACGCGCGCCTCGGCCGACAGGAGCCGCATCACCATTTCGATCTTGCTCATTTCGAGGGAGAAGATCGCACTCGCGCAGTTGCTGCGAATAGCGGCATTACGGGCGAAGTCCATGCTGGCCGTCGACTTACCGAGACCGGGGCGCCCGGCCACGATGATCAGCTGGCCCGGGTGCAGACCGTTGAGCAGCCGGTCGAGATCGGAGAAGCCGGTCGGGATGCCGGCCATGCCACCGCCGGCGGCGCCGATCGCCTCGATCTCGTCGACCGTGGGCTGCAGCATGTCGCCGATGGAGGCGAAATCCTCGCTGACGCGTTTCTCGGTGACGTCGTAGATCGCCTGCTGGGCGAGGTCGACGATGTCGTCGACGTCGCGGCCGCCGTTGCCGTTCGCGCCGTAGCCGAGCTGGACGATCTTGGTGCCGGCGTTCACCAGGCGGCGCAGGATGGCCCGCTCGCCGACGATGCGGGCGTAGTACGACGCGTTGGCCGCGGTGGGCACGCTCTCGATCAGGGTGTGCAGGTAGGGCACGCCACCGATGCGCTGCAGGTCACCCGAGTCGGCGAGCGCGGCGGCCACGGTCAGCGCGTCGGCCGGCTCGCCACGACCGTACAGATCGAGAATGACGTCGAAGATCGTGCTGTGGACCGGGCGGTAGAAGTCGTGGGTCTTGAGGATCTCGACCACGTCGGCGATCGCGTCCTTGGACAGCAGCATGCCGCCCAGGACACCCTGCTCGGCTGCCACATCCTGCGGCGGCGACTTGTCGAACCCGCCGCTGGCCGGCCCGTTGCTCGGCGGCCCTCCGGGACCGGACGGCCCTGAGCCGGAGGACCCGGATCCGGACTGCGGGCCCGGGGGGCGCGCCTCGTCGGTGATCGACACCCGGACCTCCTCCGCTGGCCGTCCGTGAACACACCCAGATCAAACCGCCGGGGTATGACACTTTCGGCTGAACTCCCCACCTTGATCAGGAAGAACTTTCCGATCAAGCCCGCGTAAGCGGCTGGACCACTGTACGAACCTGCTCGCCACCTGCCCAACTGCATCGGTGGACGAGTCTCGGGACAACCTGTGGACATCTCGCCTGAGCCTGTGGATATCCCTGTGGACATCTGTGGACAACTCTTCGACGCGGCACCGAACATGCCTTATCCATCAGGGATTACGCCGTCCCCAACTGTGGAGAGCAGAAAAACACCTGCACAAGTGCGAAAAGATGCCCCGCGTGAGCAAGCCGTCGCCCGGAGGCGTTGCGGTTCGCCCGTTGGCACGGCACGCTTTTCGGGTGGACCAACGGGAGTGGGACTACGGCGCCCGCATGTCGCGCGATCGGCGCGCTGCGGACTCGTGGGCCACTCGAAGTCCGGATTCTCCGGATTTCGCCGAGCCTGAGCAGAAATGGTCGTCTCTCACCGACACCGGCAGCATGCAGCCCAGCGCCGAGGCCCTCGACTGGCAGCGCCGGGCCGACGCGTGGGCGCAGCAGGCCGAGTCCGACCAGAGTGAGTCCGTCGAGCCGGCGAGCCGCTGGTCCGACGTAGCCTCCACCGGCCGGACCACCTTCCCGGCCGACGGCGTCGGCTGGCGCACCGAGACGGCCGAGTGGCGCGCAACCGGCGCCCGCTGGAAGCAGACCACCGAGTGGCGGTCCACCACCGGCTCCCACGGCTGGCGGTCCACGACCGAGGCCTGGCAGACCGGCGGCCGCGGCGAGTACCCGCCCGCCGCCGAGACCCCGGCGTCACAGCCGGCCATCTCGAGTACGGCCTGGTCGAGCAGCACCGACGAGCCGAGCGCGGACGCCGGCGCCCGCCCCGCCTGGCAGCAGTTCACCGAGCCCGACCGGCAGGACCCGCCGAGCTGGCAACGGAGCAACCCCAGCTGGCAGGAATCGAGCAGCTGGCAGCAGCCGTCACCCCGTACGCCCGCGGAAAGCTCTTCGTCCTGGCAGCGCGACGCCATCGAGGGCACCTGGAACGACACGGGAAGCACCACCGACGCGTCCTGGCTACGCTCCGACGACTCCCGCGACGACGGCCGCCACCTGGTGCGGGAGGACGACCGGGCCGCCTGGCGTCGCGGCGCTCAGCAGACCCCGGGCCCCGTCGGCCGCCGGCGCGCGCCCGAGCCGGGACCCACCGGCGGTTCGGGCTGGTCGACCGGTCGCTCCGAGAACGACACCTGGGACACCGACAACTGGGCCGGGCACACCGACACCGGCAACATTCAGTTGTACGGGGATCCAGGCACCTCGACGACCTCATCGTGGCGCGCCGACGAGCGCTCCCTGCCGTCGGCGCCGTACGAGTCGACCCGCCCCTCGCGGTATGACGAAACGCCGGGGTACGCCTCGGAGACGCCCGCGCCGCGCAGCCGCCGGGAGCGGGGACCCCGGTACGCCGACGACGACACCACCGGGCGCAGCGCGTCCGGCCCCGTCTCGGGTCTGGCCGACAGCGCCACGAGCTACCCCCCGGAGACCCGGTCCGCCCGCCGGGCCCGCGCCGCCCAGCCGGTGGACCGTGAACGCGACGAGACGGCCACCTTCGGCGCGGTCCCCAGGGATCAGGGCGGCATGCCCGCGCCCGGTCAGCCTCCGCGGGACGACCCGCGCCGGGGAGAGCCGCGCCGGAGCGGTCCGCGCCAGGCGCCCAAGGCCCGGTACAACCCCGGCACCGCCGACTGGCGTGAGCAGACCGCCTCGTGGGAGGCCGAGCCCGACACCAGCAGCTGGACCCGCGACCCCGACACGGGCCAGTGGAGCCGTTCCGAGGACGACCCCCGCATCCTGGCCTGGCGCCGCGAGGCCGCCCGCCGCGAGGCGATGGGTGAGGGCCCTCGCGCCCTCCCGGCTGCCCCGGCCGAGGCCGAGGAGAACGGCCAGGCCTTCGAGCCGCCGGCCCGGCACACCCCGCCGTCGCTTCCGCCCGCGCCGGCGCCTCGCAGCGGTACGCCATACGGCTACGGCGCCGCCCCGTCGAGCGCCACCCCTTCCAGCGCCCTCCCGAGCCGCGGCGGCTACCCCGAGGCACCCCGGCGTCCGTACGAAGACGCACCCGAGAGCGCCGCGTCTTACAACGACGCCCGCAGCGGCACCCCGTACGGCCGTGCCGGCTACCCGAACGACCCAGCGCCCACCGGCCGCCCCTTCGACGAGCCGTCGTCCGCGCCCCGCAGCGCCATGCCCTACAGCAGCGCAGCCCCCGCCCCCGGCCGCCGCAGCTACCCCGACGATC
The DNA here is from genome assembly GCF_040650035.1 of Actinoplanes sp. NPDC048796. Lineage (NCBI taxonomy): Bacteria > Bacillati > Actinomycetota > Actinomycetes > Micromonosporales > Micromonosporaceae > Actinoplanes > Actinoplanes sp. NPDC048796. The sequence continues at coordinate 813,302 of NZ_JBEZGO010000003.1, forward strand.
CCGCTCCCTCCGACCTTCGCTCCTACGACGACCCGGCTTCCGCGCCCCGCAGCGCCACGCCCTACAGCAGCGCAGCCCCCGCCCCCGGCCGCCGCAGCTACCCCGACGATCCCGCTCCCACCGACCTTCGCTCCTACGACGACCCGGCTTCCGCACCACGCAGCGCCACCCCCTACGGCGGCGGATCACGCAGCTACCCCGACGACCCGGGTTCCGCGCCGCGCAGCGGCGTGCCTTACGGCGCTTTCGGCGGCACGGCTCCGCGCAGCACCCCGCCCAGCAGCGCACCACGCAGCGCTCCCAGCTACGGCGCGTCCCCTTCGGGCGGATACCCCGATCGCTATTCGGACACCGACACCCCGCGCTACTCCTCGTCGGCCCCGGCCAGCGGCTTCCCGGCCGAGTCACAGCGCAGCCTGCCGCCCGCCCCGGCACGCTCCGACGCTCCGCCGCCTTACGAAGGCAGGCTCTCCGGCTACTCCTCATCAGCGCCAGCCAGCGGCCTCCCGCGCTACTCACCGGAAGTCCCACCCGGTGGCGCTCCGCGCTACTCCCCGGCCGGCGACCTGCCCGCGGACATCCGGCGCCCCGTCGACGACATCGGCGGCCAGACCACGCGCTACCCGTCCGCCGACCTCGGCGGTTCTCCGCGCTACCCCACGCCGGCCCCGTCAAGCGGCCTGCCCTCCACCACCCCGCGCTACTCCGGCACCACCCCGGCCAGTGGGCCGCCCACCACTCCGCGCTACTCCAGCACCGCCCCGGCCAGTGGGCCGCCTTCCGCCCCGCGCTACTCCAGCACCGCCCCGGCCAGTGGCCTCCCCGCCATCGCCCCGCGCTACTCCAGCACCGCTCCGGCCAGCGGTCTCCCCGCCGAAAGGGCCGAGTGGGCGGATAAGGCCGAGAGGACCGGATGGTCGGAGACCGCGGGGACGGCCGAGAGCCCGTACGGTGCCGGCCGGCGCCGCGCCGACGACCAGGAACCCCCTACGCGCCGTGGCATGCTCGACCCCACGGCGTACGCCCAGGAACCGCTGAGTTCCGACGCCTGGCGCCGCGATTCCTCACCCCAGCCGGGGTCGGGGGACGCGCCTTGGTCGCCGGGCGGCACCACGGAAAGCAGACCGCGCCCCGAGCCCGGCGCTTGGCGTAATGCCGAGCGCGAGGAGCGGGCCAAGGGCAGCGCGTCCTACCGCGATGGCGGCGGTAACGACTGGCGGCGAGACCTCGCCGAGCAGAGTGATCTCGCCGAGGGGGAGTCCCGGCGGTACGGCACCTCGGATTACGTGCCCTTTCGGTCGAGCGGCTCAGCCGCCGTCGAGGGAACATCGAACTTATCCATGACGTCCACGTCGCTGATCTCGCCGGTGCCGCGAGAGCAGCGGGAGGCGTATCAGGGTCTTTCCGGCTCGTACGAGCGGCGCCCGGTCACCGGCGGCTATCCGACGATCCGGAAGAACGACCTGCTCGACCCGGACGACGAGGAGGATGCCGGGGAGTCGGGCGGCCCGCTGGCCGCCGTCGGCTACACCCTCGTCTGGTACGGCGTACCCGTCGTGCTGTTCGTCGTCTACATGGTCGTTTTCGGCGCCGACTCGCAGACGCACGCGCTGGACACGCTCTCCAAGGCGGCGCCGCAGTTCGGCATCTCGCTGGTCCTGAGCGTCCTCGTGGCGGTGGGCCTGCGCTTCATCAGCCACTCCTGGAAGGCGATCAGCGTCGGCCTGGCCGCCGCGGTCGTCGGCGGTGGTCTGGCCACCGTCCTGACCTCAGCCATCACCGGCAACAGCCTCAGCTGAGAATAAAAAACAGCGCGCCGGGACGAGTCCCAGCGCGCTGCCGAAAAGCTGCCTTACTTGGCGGCCACCACGTTCACCGGGAACGTCGCGGTCACCTCGGGGTGAAGCTTGACCTGCACGTTGTACGAGCCCGTGGTCTTGATGTGACCCGGGAGCTCGAGACGGCGACGGTCGAGCGACGGACCGCCGGCGGCCTTGACCGCGTCGACGATCTCGGCCGGGGTGATCGAGCCGAACAGGCGGCCACCGTTGCCGGAGCGCGCGGTCAGCGAGACCTTGAGGCCGGCCAGCTGGGCCTTGACCTCGTTGGCCTGGCCGAGGTCACGGATCTCGCGGGCCTCGCGGGCCCGCTTGATGACCACGACCTGCTTCTCGGCGCCCTTGGTCCACTGGATCGCGAAGCCCTGCGGCAGCAGGTAGTTACGGCCGTAGCCGTTCTTGACCTCGACGATGTCGCCCGGCGTGCCGAGACCCGAGACTTCCTGGGTGAGGATGATCTTCATATCGGTGATCCTCCTCAGCGCGCCGTCGCCGTGTACGGCAGAAGCGCCATCTCACGGGCGTTCTTGACCGCGCGGGCGATCTGCCGCTGCTGCTGCGAGGTCACCCCGGTGACCCGGCGGGCACGGATCTTGCCCCGGTCGGAGATGAACTTCCGCAGAAGCGCGGTGTCCTTGTAGTCGATGTAGGTGATCCCGTCCTTGTCGAGCGGGTTCACCTTCTTCTTCGGCTTGCGAAGCGCCGCAGCCTTAGCCATTGCTCTTACTCCTGAACTCGGTAAGCCCTTGAAACAAAGGGCTAGAAGGGAGGCTCGTCGTCGAACGAGGAGTTGCCGCCGCCCCCACCGGAGCGGTTGCCGGAGGCCGGAGCGGCCGTCGCCCACGGGTCGTCGAAGTTGTTACCTCCGCCGCCACCGCTGGACTGCTGCCGGTTGCCACCACCGCCACCGGAGGCGCCGAAGCCGCCGCCGGAGTTGCCCCCACCGGGGCCACCGCCGGAGCGGTTCATGCGCTGCACCTTGGCCGTCGCGTACCGCAGCGACGGGCCGATCTCGTCGACCTCGAGCTCGTAGACGGTGCGCTTCTCTCCCTCGCGCGTCTCGTACGACCGCTGGCGCAGCCGGCCCTGCACGATCACCCGAGCGCCGCGCTGCAGCGACTCGGCGACGTGCTCGGCGGCGTCACGCCAGATGTTGCACGCGAGGAACAGTGGCTCGCCGTCTTTCCACTCGCCCGACTGCCGGTCCAAGGTCCGCGGCGTGGACGCGATGCGGAACTTGGCAACCGCCGCACCCGACGGGGTGAAGCGCAGCTCGGGGTCGTCGGTCAGGTTGCCGACGACCGTGATGGTGGTTTCTCCTGCCATGATCTTCTCCTCGCCGCAGTTCTCGTTCGTTAGGAGGCTCCCAGAACCCCCTGACAAAAACGAGTCAGCGGGTCTCGGGCCGGATGACCTTGGTACGGAGGATGTTCTCGTTGAGCCGGAGCTGACGGTCCAGCTCGGCGACGGCCTCAGGGGTCGCCTGAAGGTCGACGACGGCGTAGATGCCCTCGGCCTTCTTGTTGATCTCGAACGAGAGCCGGCGACGGCCCCAGACGTCGAGCTTCTCCACCGAGCCACCCGCGGTCCTGATGACGTTCAGGTACTGATCGAGCGACGGTGCGACGGTGCGCTCCTCGAGCGAAGGGTCGAGGATCACCATGAGTTCGTAATGACGCAAGACGTTCTCACCTCCTGTGGGCTTAGCGGCCACGGTCTCTCCGTGGCAGGAGGTCTTGTGTCGTTCACAGCAAAGCCGTGGGGAGTTGACCCACGGCCGTCTGCGAACCGAGCAAGCATACCCACCTCGGGCCCTCTACCAAAAAGAAGGACCCCGTCGGTGGACGGGGTCCTTCCTGGTGGAGCCGCGGGGCGCCCGATCCGCATTCGCTGGGTGGGACCTGGGGAGGAACGACCACACCGATGAGGTTGGACGCGGCCGCCCCGCGGAGCTTTGTTCCTGTAGCTTACGCCGCTATTGCCCGATTTGCACGTTGCGACACGATTGCCCGAATAGTTGCGGCACCGACGCCTAGCACGCAGACCGCGGCGATCAGGGCGAGCAGGCCGATCGGCCCGCCGTCGCTCATCGGCCGCATCGCCGCCACCGGTTCCGCCGCGGCCACGTCGGCCGTGGTCACGCTGGGTGCCGCCGGTGCGGCCTCGACCGGATCAAGAGAAATTTGCGGTACGCCGGGAAGCAGCGCCCTCTCGTCACCAGGTGGCATGCCGGAGAACGCCGGGTTCGCGCTCCCCGCCGTACGGGAAAGGGCCTTGTCCTTGATTTTGGGTTTGGTCGCGGCTCCGCCGTGCGGCATCGACTGAACAGCGGCGGTCGCGGCCTGGGCCACCGCCGAGGTCCGCATCGTCGCCGGACGACGCGGGCCCGGGCCGGAAGCAGCGGATTTCACCCGCGAGGGGCGCTGTCCGGGAGCGGCGGAATCGGACATCATCGTGGTTGACGGCTCGTTCGAGCCGGACGGGGCCATCGACACCGGCTCGGGATCCGCCGACGACGGCGCCGGCTGCGGGTCGGGCAGCGTCGCGGGCGCCGACGGCGAGGCCGTGACCAGCATCGGAACGGCCTCGTCACCGAGCGGGCAGTTGGGCTTGAGAGTGACCGCCGTGGTGCCCCGCCGGAAGATCACATCAGTGGCCGAATCATCCGGGAGCGTGCCCTTCGTGTCGCCGCCGAGCAGCAACTTCGCGGCGTACCCGGTCCGGTTGACCACCCGGATCGTGCTCTGCGCGGGCACCGTCATCGACTCGACGTCGGGCTTCGACCGGCAGGAGATGCCGAGCATGCCGCCGCCGGCGAAGGTCACCTGCCGGGCCCCCTCGGGGATCCGATCCGCGTTCGCGGTGCCGTTTACCAGCATCGGAGCGCCGAAGATCAGGCCGCCCAGCGCGAGCGCCGTCACCCGCTGTCGGAACTGCCGCGACATGCACCATCTCCCAGTTTCGTCACCGGCTCGTGCCGGTCCGTGAACGTGATCAATGGAGGTAACGAGCCCCGCGGGAGCCCGGTGACGCCGGGGAGCGTGAGTGTCGGACCCTCGTCGTAGTCTCGTCCCATGCGCATCGGAGCCCACGTCGATCCGACCGACCCCCTCGAGGCGGCACGCGAACGCGGCGCCGAGGCGGTGCAGTTCTTCCTCACCGACCCGCAGGGCTACAAATCGCCCAAACCGCGCGAGGACGCGGCGACGCTTCGGGAGTCCGAGGTGGACATCTACATTCACGCGCCGTACATCGTGAATGTCGCCTCGCCGAACAACCGCATCCGCATCCCCAGCCGCAAGCTCCTGATGGCACACGCCAAGGCCGCCGCCGAGCTCGGCGCCAAGGGCCTGATCGTGCATGGCGGCCACGTGGGCAAGGACGCCGACCTGACTGCCGGTTTCGACAATTGGCGCAAAGCTTTCGAGTACGCGGAGTCCGACGGCGGCCTGCCTCTGCCGATCCTGATCGAGAACACGGCCGGCGGTGACAACGCGTGCGCCCGCCGCTTCGACGACCTGGCCCGCCTGTGGGACGCGGTCGGCTCCTTCGGCGCCGGGTTCTGCCTGGACACATGTCATGCCTTCGCGGGTGGTGAAGATCTGGTCGGCATCGTCGACCGGGTCAAATCGATCACCGGACGGATCGACCTGATCCACGCCAACGACTCCAAGGGCGGATTCGACTCCGGCCAGGACCGCCACGACAACCTCGGCAATGGCAAGATCGACCCCGAGCTCATCGTGGCCGCGATCCGGGCCGCCGGAGCACCGGCCGTCGTCGAGACACCGGGCGGCTCCGAGGGCCAGACCGCAGACATCGCTCTGCTGAGGGAGCGGACGGGTAGCTGACGGCGCCGGCACCACGGGGAGGGTCATGACCAGCGAGCAGCCAAGGCAGTCCGCTTCGCCGCCATCCGAAACGTTGCGGCCCGCGGTGCCAACACCCGGCATCCCACGACAGCCAGGCCCCGCCGACGCCGACCCGCCCAAAGCCGACCCGCCCAAAGCCGACCCGCCCAACGCCGACCCGCCCAACGCCGAGTCGCCTCAGGCTGGCCCGTCCAAGGCCTCGCCCTCTCCGGCTCAATCTGCGCCCGACAAGCCCGCGCCTGGGAAGCCGACTGCCGAGAAACCCGCGCCCGGCAAGCCCACTGCCGACAAGCCGGCGCCCGGCAAGCCCACTGCCGACGGGCCGGCGCCAGAACAGCCCGCGACCCGCAAGCCCACTGCCGACGGGCCGGCGCTAGACCAGCCCGCGACCGGCAAGCCCACTGCCGACGGGCCGGCGCTAGACCAGCCCGCGACCGGCAAGCCCACTGCCGGCGCGCTGGCGTCCGTCCGGCCCGCGACCGGCAAGCCCACTGCTGGCGGGTCGGCGCCCGACCAGCCGGCGTTCGCCGAGCCGGCGTCCGGCAACCTCACAACCGAAAAGCCGAATGTCGCAGCTCGTCTGCTCAGGCGGTGGCGGGCGGCGTCAGGCAAACCGGGGCCCGGCAAACCGGCGGCCGTCGAACCGGCGGCCGTCAAACCGGCGGCCGTCGAACCGGCGGCCGCCAAGCCGGGGCCCGACGGACCGGTGGCCGCCAAGCCGGGGCCCGACGGACCGGTGGCCGCCAAGCCGGGGCCCGACGGACCGGTGGCCGCCAAGCCGGGGCCCGACGCGCCGGCGGCTGACAGCCCGGCAAAAGCGCCGGACAAGTCCACGGCGGAGAGCCCTACGGCCGGGAAGCCGGGGTCCGACAAGCCTGTCGCCGCGGGCGGGCCGGTCGAGGCTGTCGCCGCGGGCGGGCCGGTCGAGGCTGTCGCCGCGGGCGGGCCGGTCGAGGCTGTTGCCGCGGCGGCCAAGACAGCTGACACCAAAACGGACCTTAAGCCGGCTAACGATCCCGCCGCCGGCATCGCCTCGAGTCCACAAAAGACCGCGAAGTCGGGCGAACCTCTCCCCACTGAGCGCCCGCCCGGTGTTCCGCCCGATCCGTGGACGGCCTTCGCCACCGCGGCCGAGCGGCCGCCCGGCTGGTTCCGGCGTACCACCCGCGCCGGCCTGCGTTCGCTGATCCACGAGTACGCGCTGGTCATCTACGCCGGCGTACTCCTCGCCGTCGCCCTCACCTGGCCGACCCTGCGCTACCCGCTTCACACGCTGCCGCAGGACATCTGGGATCCGTCGCGGCAGGCCTGGCAGATCGCCTGGAGCGGTCACATCCTGCTGACCGACCCGGTCCGCCTCTGGCAGGCCAACGCCTTCTATCCCGAGCCCAACAGCTTCGCCTACGGCGACAGCCTGCTCGGGTACGCGCCGTTCGGCATGATCGGCGAGGGTCCGGTCGCCGCCGTCCTGCGCTACAACATCCTCTTCGTGCTGGCGCACGCGCTGCTCGTGATCGGCGGGTACGCCCTGGTCCGCCAGCTCGGCGCGGGCCGCACCGGCGCCGCCGTCGCCGCGGTCGCCTTCGCGTACGCGCCCTGGCGTCTCGCCCAGGAAGGCCACCTCGACATCGTCTCGGCGGGCGCCATCCCGCTCGCCCTGGCCATGCTGGCCCGCGGGCACGGCTGGTCGCTGCGGCGCGGCTTCCGGCCCCGCCGCCGGCACGCCGGATGGGCCGCGGCCGGCTGGCTCCTCGCGGTCTGGCAGGTCAGCCTCGGCTTCTCGCTGGGCGTGCCATTCCTGTACGTACTCGGCCTGATCCTGCTCGTGATGATCGTCGTCGTGCCGTTGCGCTGGTTCCGGCGGCCGGTCGACCGGCCGGTCCTCGGCTGGCGCCTTCTGCTCGTCGACACGCTCGGCCCGCTGATCCTCGTCGGCGTCTCGGCCTTGATCGCCATCCCGTACTTCAAGGCGCCCGCCGGCGGCCCCGCCGGCACCGAGATCGCCTTCTATTCGCCTCCGCTGCGCAGCCTGCTGATCGGCCCCGCCGAGTCCCGGATCTGGGGTGCGCCGCACGAGGTGCCCCGGTCGTCGCTGAGCTGGCCGGCCGAGATGGGACTGCTGCCGGGCTTCGTGCTGTACGCGCTGGCTCTGGCCGGCCTGGCCTTCTCCATCTGGACGCTGCGCCAGCGGCTGCTCCTGCTGGCCGGCCTGGTCGTCACGATCATCCTGACGCTGGGTACGAACTTCTTCGACGGCCGCTGGACGTACCTCCCGCTCTTCGGCCATCTGCCGGCCTCGCTGGGTCTGCGCATCCCCGGCCGGCTCATGCTGTGGTCGACGCTGCTGCTCGCCATTCTGGCCGCCGGGGCCGTGGCCGAGTTCGTCCGCCGCGCCGAGCAGGTCGCCGAGCAGCGGATCCCGCCGTGGCCCGGTCCGTGGCTCCGGCTGGCCACGCTGCTGCCGCTGGCGCTGGTGCTGCTCGAGGGCTGGAACGCCACGGCCCATCCGGTGGCGCCCACCCAGCCGCTGGCGATGCGCACGGTCACCGGCTCGATGCTGGTCCTGCCCACCAGCGCCCTCACCGACCAGACGATCATGCTGTGGTCCACGAGCCGCTTCCAGCCGATCGCCAACGGCGCGGGTGGCTTCGCCGCGGGCCGTCAGGCCGTACTGCGCCGCAACGTCGAGGCCTTCCCCGACACCGAGACCATCCAGTACCTCCGGTCTCTGCGCATCGACAAGGTCCTCCTGCTGCGCTCCGAGGCCGCCGGCACCCCCTGGGAGCGCGCCGGGGACGTACCCGTCGACGCCCTCGGCATCCGCCGCGAAGACCTGGACGACGCCGTCATCTTCTACCTGACCGACCCGTCGGCCCCCGCCGGCCAGCCCACCACCCCGGCCAACCCGTCCGCGCAGCCGTCACTCCCGGCTAACCCTTTCGGACAGCCGTCGCTTCCGGCCGACCCGTTCGCACAGCCGTCGCTCCCGGCCGACCCGTTCGCACAGCCGTCGCTCCAGCCACCCCTCGCGGGCACCCCGTCGCCGCAGCAGTCCCTCCCGGCCGGCCCTTCCTTGCCGCCGACCACCACAACGCCACCGCCACTCACCAGCTGAAGACCGTCATCCCCACACCGACCACACTGCCAAGCCGAACGCGCAACGTCCGACGACCCGCCCCTGCCGACGGTTCCTGTCGTTCGGGCGGGATCATCGGGGCACGTCGCCAGGGTCGTGGCCGAGGAGATGACTGCGGGCGCTGATCGACCAGACTATTGGGGACGATCCGGCCCGTGTGGGCCGCTGCCCGCCGCGTACGTCCCCCGGGTCGAACGCCGCGGTCAAGTCGGCGGCTGGAGCGCGCCGCCGCGGGCGATCGCGCTCTGCCGTATGTCGGGGTGGATTTCGGGGAACTGAGCGTCAGACCTTCGCCGTCTCCAGCGGTGGCGAGGAGGGTGGGGGTGATGAAGGCGCGGGGGAGCGGTCGAGCCGGAAGGCCCTTCGCAGCCGGTCGATCCAGGGCGCGTCGGGGCGGTTGAGCGTGCCGCCGTCCGGGTCGTCCGCGTAGTTCTGGCGTACCGCGTCGAGGTCCGGCTTCCAGATCTCGCGCACCACCAGGCCACACAGGACGGCCACGGTGACCAGGCGCAGGGTGGAGGCCAGCACGAACGTGCCCTCGGGGATCACCGGCTTGCCGCCCGCGCCCAGCAGTTCGGCGTAGAAGGCCGTGAAGTACGCGAACTCCGCCACCGTCCACGCGATGATCGCGCCCCACTTCGGGCGGGCCAGCACGATCAGGGGCAGCAGCCAGAGGACGTACTGCTGGGACCAGACCTTGCTGGTCAGCAGGAACGCGGCGACCACCAGGAAACTGAGCTGGGCGAGCCGGGGGCGGCGCGGTGCCAGCCAGGCCAGTACGGCGATGCCCGCACAGCAGAGCGCGAACAGCGCGTACGACACGTAGTTGAGGGTGGGGACGTGGTTACCCAGCCACTGGAACGGGCCCTGATCGCCCGGAGTGCCGGCGAACCACTTGCTGTCCAGGTAGCGCCCCACGTACCAGAGGGTGCCCCAGTCGATCGGGCGTTCCTCGTTGAGCCGGAAGAATCTCAGCCAGCTTTCCCGGTACCACCAGAAGACCGGGAAGTTCACGACGACCCAGGTGAGCGCCGTGGTCGCCGCGGCCCAGCCCCATGATCGCAGCGCCTTGGACCGCAACGCCAGCAGGAACAGTGGGCCGATGATGAACAGCGGCCACAGCTTCGCCGCCGCGCCCAGCCCGAGGAAGACACCGGCCCAGGCCGGATGCTTTTTCGCCCAGAGGTACAGACCGACCGCGGCCAGGCCGATGGCCAGGAAGTCCCAGTTGACCGTCGCCGTGAAGAAGAGGATCGGGGACACCGCGAAGATCGCCGCGTCCCAGGGGCGGCGCCGCCGCAGGGCGAGGATCACCGCCGCGGTCACCACCGCCAGCGCGGACAGCACGAACGCGTTCACGTTGTAGAACCAGGTGCCCTGGTTGATCTCGGGATGCGATTTGCCGTACGCGTGCACGGGCAGCCCGAGCGCACCCATGAAGTAGCCGGTGACGACGGGGTATTCGACCGGGTGGTCGACGTAGGGAACCTTGCCCTCGTTGAGGCCTTCGGCGTAGTAGAGCGCGAGCACGTCGGTGTAGCAGAACCTCGTGTACTGGACGTTCTGCTGCCAGTCGCCGCTCTGGCAGGGCGATTTCTGCACCCAGGAGAAGGCGAGGGTCAGGCACGTCAGCGCGAGGATGATGCGGGTGGCCGTCCAGAACCGCCCGGGCCGGTTGCCGGGCCGGACCGCGTGTGAGCCGAGCGGGCCGCCGATCGCCTGGGAGAGGCCGCGCACGAAGCCGTCCGAGGTCGCCGGCGCGCTCGGCTGGTCGGTGCGGTCGATGTCCTCGGGCGGTTGCGTGCTCATGTCATGGCATCATGCCGTACTCGGGCGTCCGCTTTGGTCACGACCTACTGGCAATATCGCCCGAAACCGGAGATGAACGAAGCCGGCGCGCACCCTGTGCGGGTGCGCGCCGGCTTCGTGCGCTTCACGGGCTCAGACCGCTAATCCTCGCCCTGATTGGTCGGCAGGTTCGTATTACCGCCGTTCGGGCCGTTGCCGCCGTTGTTGTTGCCGCCGCCGGGGTTCCCACCGCCGTTGCCGGGTCCGCCGTTGTTGTTGCCCCCGTTGTTGCCCCCGTTGTTGCCGCCGTTGTTGTTGCCGCCGTTCGGCTGCTGGTTGTCACAGCCGAAGATGCCGCCGAGGGGGCAACCCTGGTTGGGATCGGTCTGCTGGACCGGCGGGGGCGGGGGCTCCTGGCCGTTGGCGTAGGGGCTGTCCGGGTTACCGGTCTCGACCCGCTTCGGGAAGTCCTCGTTGTCCCACTTCATCGCCTCGGACGCGGCGTCGAGGAACTTCTTCCAGATCTTGGACGGCGTGCCCGCGCCGAACATGTCCTTCTTGCCGTCTTTGAGCTCGACCTTGTTGTTCTTGCCGCCGACCCAGACGGTGGCCGCCAGTTGCGGGATGCCGCCGACGAACCAGGTGTCACCGCTGCCGCCGTTGAACTCCCAGGTACCACTCTTGGCGATCGACTCACGGCCGTCCTTGAGGTCACGGTCGTCCTCTTCGACGATCTTGGCCATCACGCCCTGAAGGTTCGACATCTGGGCCTCGTCGAAGACCCGCTTGCCGGCCACCTTCTGCTTGTTGATGATCGTGACCTTGCCGGTCTCCGAGTCGACCTTGCGCACTTCCTTGATGAAGTGGGCGTTGTTGTGGATACCGCCGGCGACGATCGTGGCCACGCCCTCGGCGTGCTCGAGCGGCGGGACACGGTACTGGCCGAACGCGACCTCGTTGTCGAAGTTCTTCTTCCAGGTGGACGCGTTGGTCTTGGTCAGGTCGACGGCCGCGCCCTTGTCCGGGAACATGTGCTGCACACCGGCGTCGACGGCGGCCTGGATGACCTTCTCCCGGCCGATGGCGTCAGCCATCCAGTAGAAGGCGAAGTTGTACGACCGGATCGTGGACGTCTCGAGATCGCAGTACTTGATCTTTCCGCCACAGACCTTGCCCGGCGGGGCATCGGCGTTGTTGATCTCCTTGCCGTTCGGCCGGACCTTGGAACCGTCCCAGGTCGTCTTGAAGGAGATGTCCTCCTTCAGACCGGCCGCCAACGTGTAGATCTTGAACGTCGAGCCCGGCGACTGCCCACCCGTGACCTTGAGGGACTGGCCGTCCATGTAGCCGCCGTAGTCGAGACCGTTGGGGTCGTCACCGCCGTAGTAGCCCATCACGCCGCCCGTTTTCGGGTCGATGCCGATCACGGCCGCCTGGTACGTGGCGGGCTTCGCGTTCATCGGCGAGGTCTCGCTCTTACGCGAGCCCGCCTCCTCGGCCGCCTTCTGCACCGCGGGGTTGATCGTGGTGGTGACCGTCAGGCCACCCTTGTCGAACTCCTGCGGGCTGATGCCCATCTCGGCCAGCTCGGCCCGGACGTGCCGCATGACCACGCCGACCGGGCCGCTGGTGGCACTGTTGCCGCCGGCCTTGGCGATCGGCTTGACCTTGGGGTACTTGCGGGCGTCGTACTCCGCTTGAGAAATCCAGTTCTTCTCAAGCATGTTCTTCATCGTGTATTCCCACCGGTCAATGGCGGCGGCACGGTTGTAGTTCGGGTCGTAGCCCTTGTGCCCGTTGCCGGGCTCGGGCTCCGGCTGCTTGATGATCGAGGCGAGCACCGCGGCCTCGTACGGCGTGATGGCGTTCTTCTGCCCGGCCGGCGTCTGCACCGACTTGCCGAAGTAGCCCTGCGCCGCGGCCTCGATGCCGTACCTGCCCTCACCCAGATAGATGTAGTTCAGGTACATGCCCATGATCTGGTCTTTGTTGTACTGGCTCTCCAGCTTGCGGGCGATCACGGCCTCGCGCAGCTTGCGGTTGATGCTGATCGCCTTGAGGTCGGCGGCGTGCCGCGCGTACTGCTGGGTGATCGTCGACGCGCCCTGCGTCGCGCCGCCGGTGAAGTTGTTCCAGGCGGCGCGGACGATGCCCTTCATGTCGATGCCGTGGTGGTCGTAGAAGTTCTTGTCCTCGGCGGCGGCGACCGCGTGCTCCACGATCTTGTTGATCTTCGCCTCGGGGACCACCGTGCGGTTCTGCTCGCCGAGCTTGGCGATCGTCTGGCCGTTCGAGTACTTGATGACGTTCGACTGGTCCTCGCTCACCGGCGGGGGCAGGTCGACGTCGTCGAAGAAGTAGGTGCCACCCACGACGCCGGCGCCGAGCAGGATGACCATGACGGCGGCCGCGGCGGTGAGGATGTTGGTGCGGCGGCGGCGCTTGGCCGCCTTGGACTTGTCCTTGCCGCGACCGGACCGTCCGCCGCCGATGGCGCCCTCGTCGCCGGGCGGGGTGCCGGGTGGAGTGCCGACCGGGCGGACCGCGGCGCGGGCCGTGGCGCCCGCCGCGCCGACACGGGCCGCTCCGACCGAGGCGCTGCCCACTGACGCGCTGCCCACTGACGCGCTGCCGACCGACGCACTGCCCACCGACGCGCGGCCCGGAGTGGCGTTGCCCACAGAGGCACTGCCCACCGACGCGCTGCCCACCGAGGCGCGGCCGGCCGAAGCCGACCCGACCGAGGCGCTGCCGGCGACCGAGGCGCGGCCCGGTGCGGCCGAGCCGACCGAGGCGCTGCCGGCCACCGAGGCCCGGCCACCAGTGCCGCGGCGGTAGGCGTCCGGCGCTGGGCGAGCCGAGGCGGAGTACGAAGATGACTGGTCGTCGTCAGGCGTGGAGCCCGCAGACCCGGGCACTTGGGCCCGGGCACGCGGAGACTGCGAATCGCCGTACGAGTTCATGCGGTCACACCTCGGTCGCGGGGGCGCACACAAAAGGAGCCCTGGAGGGGCCCCCTGCGGTTGCGCCACGAGCGGACGATATGGGCTGCGTACCGGCAGCCGCCCTGTCGGATGTCGTGAATGACCGAACATGGCGCTGGATGCGCGGTTCGGTCGGGGTCGTGCTCACGGTAGCCGGATCGATCCACTTCATCGGCGGCCGTCCCAGCCGGGGAACGACGATCCTGGCTCGCGGTGGCGGCCCGCGGCGGCCGAGACCGCGACGGCCTCGACCTGATCAAGCTCGTCGGCGGTGAGCGCGTCCCGGCCCAGGAGGTACTGCTGGGTCAGGTGATTCCACGCGCAGGACTGGCACACCTCTACGACGAACACCTGGAACTCACGCAGCGTCATCGCCAGGACCGGCAGCTCGGCGAGCTTACGGGCCTGGCCGGCGGACTGCTTGAGCTCATCGCCATAGATGTAGTGCACGAGTGTCAGGTTGTCGCGGCGGCAGATCGGGCAGCGGTCGTCGGTCGGCTCGCCATGGAATCGAGCAGCGCTTTTCAGGTACGGCGAGGCATCGCAGACTTCGAGCGTCCCGATCTTGCCGTTGTGCACGTCACGCAGGACTGCCCGCTTCTGTAGCGAGTAGTCCACCACCTGCCGCTGCGTGCGCATGGCGAAGAGAGTACGCGGTCGGACGGGAAGCGGCGATATCCATCACGGAGCGTGGCGTGGCGGTGGCTCACTCGTGAACAGCTTGCACAGTTCTGCCGACGGATCTACGGTAGCGATGTATCGGGCCGATACATCGGGACATGGGGGAGGGAGAGCCAATGTTGGAACTGGCGATTCTCGGCCTCCTCCAGGAGACCCCGATGCACGGATACGAGCTGCGCAAGGAGCTCGCCACCAAACTCGGCACGATCCGCGCCGCGATCAGCTACGGCACGCTCTACCCGACGCTCAAGCGCCTGAAAACAGCCGGCTTCATCACGGAATCAGCATCCGATCCGTCGATGATCCCCCCGATGACCAGCAAACGGGGCCGGGTTGTTTACAAGATCACGGCGGACGGCAAGGAACGGTTCGCCGATCTCCTCGCCCAGGCCGGCCCGGAGACGTACGACGACGCCGGTTTCGGAGTTCACTTCGCCTTCTTCTCGCGGACCGACCGCGCGACCCGGCTGCGGATCCTCGAGGGTCGCCGCCGCCGGATCGAGGAACGCCGGGAAGGCCTGCGTGACGTGCTCTCGCGTGCCGCCGGCCGGCTCGACGCGTACACCCTCGAACTGCAACGCCACGGACTCGACGCCTGCGAGCGCGAGGTCCGCTGGCTGGAGGAGCTCATCACCAACGAGCGCTCCGGCCGAGCCCCGGCGGCCTCCGCCGGGTCCTTCGACATCCCCGCCACTGAGCAGTCACCAGCGCCAGTGTCCGGGTACGCACCCCTGGAAAAACCGCGTCCGCATCAGGACCGGCCGTGATGAACAAGGAGGCAAACGCGATGGGCTCCGTCCGCGTCGCCATCGTCGGTGTGGGTAACTGCGCCTCGTCCCTCGTGCAGGGCGTGGAGTACTACAAGAACGCCGACCCCAACGACCGCGTTCCGGGTCTCATGCACGTGACCTTCGGCGACTACCACGTCTCTGACGTGGAGTTCGTCGCGGCGTTCGATGTGGACGCCAAGAAGGTCGGCATGGACCTCTCCGACGCGATCAACGCCAGTGAGAACAACACCATCAAGCTGACCGACGTGCCGCCGACCGGCGTCAGCGTCCTGCGTGGACCGACCTTCGACGGTCTCGGCACGTACTACCGCGAGATCATCGAGGAGTCCTCGGTCGAGGCCGTCGACGTCGTCCAGGCGCTGAAGGACGCGCAGGTCGACGTGGTCGTCTCCTACCTGCCGGTGGGTTCCGAGCAGGCCGACAAGTTCTACGCCCAGGCCGCGATCGACGCCGGCTGCGCCTTCGTCAACGCGCTGCCGGTGTTCATCGCCTCGAACCCGGAGTGGGCGCAGAAGTTCACCGACGCCGGTCTCCCGATCGTCGGCGACGACATCAAGAGCCAGGTCGGCGCCACCATCGTGCACCGCGCGCTGGCGAAGCTGTTCGAGGACCGCGGTGTCGAGCTGCTGCGTACGTACCAGCTCAACTTCGGCGGCAACATGGACTTCATGAACATGCTGGAGCGCAACCGCCTGGTCTCGAAGAAGATCTCGAAGACCCAGTCGGTGACCAGCCAGATCCCGCACGAGATGGTCAAGAGCGACGTGCACATCGGCCCGTCGGACCACGTGCCGTGGCTCGACGACCGCAAGTGGGCGTACATCCGCCTCGAGGGCCGTTCGTTCGGTGACACCCCGCTCAACGCCGAGCTCAAGCTCGAGGTGTGGGACTCCCCGAACTCGGCCGGTGTCATCATCGACGCCGTCCGCGCCGCGAAGATTGCCAAGGACCGCGGCATCGGTGGCCCGATCCTCTCGGCCTCGTCCTACTTCATGAAGTCCCCCCCGGTCCAGTACAACGACCACGACGCCAAGGAGGCCGTCGAGGCCTTCATCCGCGGCGACATCGAGCGCTGACCAGCACCACCAGCTGTTGGTAAGGCCGGCCCGCGTCTGCGGGCCGGCCTTTGCTGTGTCAGCCCCAGGCACGGGCCAGGGCGACCCTGGCCTCCAGCTCCAGGAGCCGGCGTTTTCGGTCGAGGCCGCCGCCGAAGCCGACCATCTTGTTGCCGGCGCCGACGACCCGGTGGCACGGGACGATGACCGGGATCGGGTTGTGGTTGCAGGCCGTCCCGACGGCTCGGGCCGCTCCGGGGTCGCCGAGGGCGGTGGCGATCGCGCCGTACGTGATCATCTCGCCGTAGGGGATCGCGGCGATCTCGGCCCAGACGGCCCGTTCGAAGTCGGAGCCGCCGCGCAGCTCGAAGGGCACTGTGAAGTCGGTCAGCTCGCCGGCGAAATAGGCCCGCAGTTCGGCCAGGGCCGGGTGGTCGCCGGACGGCCCCGGGCGCGCCGCGAAGCGGACGTTGACGACCGTGTCGCCCTCGACCACGACGCCGAGCGGCCCGATCGGTGAGTCGATGACGTACATGGGCCCCATTCTGCGCCCGGGGTACGACAACTTGAGAAATCCATGCAAGCCTTTCCGGCCGCCGGGCGTCATACACACCGGAGGTGGCGAGTGCAGCAGTCGCTGGAGGCGGAGTTCAACGCGTTCGTCGCGGAACGGGGGCAGGTGCTGCTCCGGATCGCGCACGCGCTGACGGGGGATGGCCGCGCCGCGGAGGACCTGGTGCAGGGGGCGCTCGCGAAGGCGTACGCCCGCTGGCCGCGTATTCACGGTGACGCCGAGGCCTACGTACGGCGGATCATCTACAACGACCGGGTCTCGGGCTGGCGGCGGGCCGGGCACGGCCGGGAAGTCCCGATGGCCGAGGTGCCGGACCGGCCCGGCGCCGAACATGACATGGCCGAGCGGGTGGCGCTCCGCGAGGCCCTGATGAGCCTGCCCGCGCGGCAGCGAGCCGTGCTGGTGTTGCGCTATCTCGAGGACCGCACGGTCGAGGAGACCGCCGAGGTGCTGGGCTGCCGGCCGGGGACGGTGGCCAGCCAGTCCTCCCGGGCGCTGGCCAAGCTGCGGGACAAGATCGGCACGAGCACGTGGCGGATGGAGGCCTCTCGATGAACCTGGAGGAAAGCGTGCGCGCCACCGTCAAGGACCTCGCCGCGAGCGCCCCGATGCCGCTGGACCTGGCCGGCGCGGCGCGGCGGAAGGGTCGCGGGATCCGCCGGCGCCGCCAGGCCGGGGTGGCCCTCGTGGTGATGGCGCTGGCTGTCACCCCGTACGTCATCGTCAAGCAGCACCAGGCGCAACCCGCGCCGGTCAGCCCGACCCCGGCGCCGACCGCGATCCGGCGGACCGCCGCGCCGCAGAACTGGACGACGGCGCCGCTCAAGCTGCCCGGCGGCGCCGTCGTGACCGCGGTGACCAGGACCAACGTCGGGCAGGACAACCCCGCCGGCCGTACGCTGCCGACGGGCAACGTGGTTCTCGACCGGGCGACCGGGCGGTACGTGGTGCTCAAGAACGACTACTACACGGTGTGGGGCGCGCCGAAGAAGAACCGCGGTGTCGTCAGCGACGGCGGCGGCGGGCTCGGCCTCATCCGGGCGGACGGCGGGATGAAGTGGGTGCGGGTCGCCTACACGCTCGACCCGCAGTGGTCGCCGGACGGCACCCGCCTGCTCGCCTCGACGCTCAAGGGCTACACCGTGATCGACGCGGTTACCGGCCGGATGACCCGGCACTCGGTACCCGACGCCATGGCGGTCTGCCCGGACAACTGCTTCTTCACCTGGCTGCCGGACGGCCGAAGCGTCGCCATCGCCCGGCGTGATCTGTCGGCCGCGCAGTCGGAGGAGGTGGCCGACCGGGTCGGCGAGGTCGCGATCTACGACGTCGCCACGGGTAAGCAGGTACGCACGTTGCCCGTGCCCGGCGTGCCGGTCAGCGGGAACGCCTGGTCGCCGGACGGCCGCCGGGTCCTTCTGGAGGCGGCCGAGCTGGGTGGGACCGGGCGGCGGATCGCCGACACGACGACCGGAAAGATCGTCAAGGAGATCCCCGACTCGAACGTGCGGTTCCTGCCGAGCGGGCAGATCCTCGGCCTCACCGACAAGTTGGCGACCCTGTACGACCCGAACGGCACGGTCGTCGAGGTCATGACGCTTCCCCGCGACTTCAGGTACCGCTCGGTCAGCGCCGGGGTTCCCTAGCCCGGCAGGTGCCCGTTGTCGCGGGCCCACTTGTAGAGCTCGGCCTCGGCCTCGTCCCGCGTCAGCGGGCCGTTGTCGAGGCGGAGCTCCTTGAGGTGGCGCCAGGCCTGGCCCACGACCGGGCCGGGCGGCACGCCGAGCAGCTCCATGATCGCGTTGCCGTCGAGGTCGGGGCGGACCCGGGCCAGGTCCTCCTCGGCGGCGATCCGGGCGATCCGCTCCTCCAGCGCGTCGTAGTCGGCCGCCAGGTTGGCCGCCTTGCGCCGGTTGCGGGTCGTCACGTCGGAGCGGGTGAGCTTGTGCAGGCGCTCGAGCAGCGGTCCGGCGTCGGTCACGTAGCGGCGTACCGCCGAATCGGTCCACTCGCCCCGGCCGTACCCGTAGAAGCGCAGGTGGAGGCCGACCAGCTCGACCACGTCGGACGTGACGTCCTTGGGGTACTTCATGGCTTTCATGCGCTGCTTGGTCAGGCGGGCGCCGACCACCTCGTGATGGTGGAAGCTGACCCGGCCGTCGCGGCCGACCGCCTTGGTCGCCGGCTTGCCGACGTCGTGCATGAGCGCGGCCATCCGCAGCACGAAGTCGGGACCCTCGTCGCCCTCGAGCCGCATGGCGTTCATGACCACGATCAGCGTGTGCTCGTAGACGTCCTTGTGCTGGGCGTGCTCGTCGATCTCCAGCTTGAGTCCGGAGATCTCCGGGATGAACCGGTCGGCCAGGCCGGTGTCGACCAGCAGCCGCAGCCCGGCGATGGGGTCGGCGCCGCACATGAGCTTCGTGAACTCGTCGCGGATCCGCTCCGCGGTGATCCGGTCGAGGTCGGCTGACATTTCCGTCATGGCGGAGATGACCGCTTCATCCACAGTGAACTGCAGCTTGGCCGCGAAACGCGCGGCGCGCAGCATCCGAAGTGGATCATCACCGAAGGACTGGGAGGGCGCGGCCGGCGTCCGGATCACCTTCGCGGCGAGATCGTCCAGGCCGCCGTACGGATCGGTGAACTCGTGCCCGGGCAGCGACACCGCCATCGCGTTGATCGTGAAGTCGCGCCGTTCCAGGTCGTCGAGCAGGGACGTGCCGTACTCGACCACGGGGTTGCGGGTGACCCCGTCGTACGCCTCGGCCCGGAAGGTGGTGATCTCGAGCCGCAGACCGTTCTTCTGGATGCCGATCGTGCCGAACTCGCGCCCGGTCTCCCAGATCGCGTCGGCCCAGCCCTGCACCACCGCCAGGGTCTGCTCGGGCCGCGCGTCGGTGCAGAAGTCGAGATCGTCACCGAGACGGCCGAGAAGGGCGTCCCGCACCGATCCGCCGACGAGATGCAGCTCGTGGCCGGCGGCGCCGAAGCGGCGCCCCAGCTCGTCCGCGAGTGGGGACACACGGAGCAACTCGGCGACCGCGCTCTGCTGGGCGGAATTGAGAACAGACATGGGGTTACCAGGGTATCCGGATTAGCAGAGCGAGGTGACAGCGGGCAGGATAGGCCGGTGCCCGTTTCCGAGGCGCTCCGCCGCCTGGCCTTGGACCCACGGTTCTGGACGGGCGAGAGCGCGACCACCGACGACCCCGGCCAGCGCGAACTGCGGGTGACCCTGCCGGTCACCGGAGGGTACGCGCTGGTGCTCGATCTCGACCTCGCCACCGGTGAGCGGACCCTGGGCCTGCGCGGTCCCGCCTCCAGCGAGCCCGTCCAGCTCGGCTCGGCCCCGGCCGACGGCCCCTTTCCGGCCGCGCTGCGCTGGCCGGAACTCGAACTCTGCGCTCGGGTGATCGCCTGGGAGGACCCCACGCTGCCCCATCCGGGCCTGGTGGTGGCCCTGCTGTCGCCCTTCGCGCCGGACGACGACCCCAAGGCCGTCGCGACCCGTCAGGCCGCCTACCGCTCGCTGCGCCGGGACGTGGCCCCGGCCGTGCCCCACGGACCCGAGCAGACACCTCTGCCGCTGTTCGCGAGCGACGACTGGTGGCCCTCGCCGCCGGCCGAGTCGCCCCAGGTCCTCGACGAGGCGACGATCGAGGCGATCACCGAGCCCGACTTCGCTTTCCGCGAGGTCCGCGGTGGGTCACGCTTTCCGGCGGAGTCCCTGGCCGATTGTGTACGCCGGGCCGGTGAGCACCTGCGGCTCGTGCCCCATCAGCAGTGGTACGCCGACACGTGGCAACTCGCCCGGCAGATTCTGGACACCGGTGACCTTCGGCGCATTCCGACCCTGTTGGCTGCGCTGACCGAGGCCGGCTGCGATCATCCGACGGTGCTGGACGCGCTGAGCGAGCCACTGGTGCCGGCCGAAGCCTGCTGGATGGTCGAAACCCTCGCCGGTGCCACACCCGGCGCCCTCTTGGAACGACGGACTTAAGGTACGTACGTGTTGTACGACGGTCGGGAGAAACGGGTGAACAGCGGCCTGTACCGCAGCGCGCACGCGGCGCCGGACGGCGAACCGGTGCGCCCGGAGGACGGCGTCACCGTCATCTCGGTCGAGGAACAGCTGCCCGGGGCGGCCGCGACCGGGGGTGAGGCGCTGCCCAGCGACGACGTCGGCAACACCACGGCGCACAGCGCCATGATGGCCATCGGCAGCTTCGCCAGCCGGATCATCGGCTTCGTCCGCAACGCGCTGATCGGCATCACGCTCGGCAACGTCATCGGCAACGCGTACACCAGCGCCCAGTTCCTTCCGGGCCAGATCTACGAGTTGCTGCTCGGCGGCATCCTCTCCAGCGTCCTCATCCCGCTGCTGGTCCGGCGCCGTAAGGAAGATCCGGACGGCGGGCTCGAGTTCACCCGCAAGCTGCTCACCTTCGCGATCGTCTCGCTGGGCCTGGCCACCGTCATCGTCGTGATCGCCGCCCCGGTCATCACCGCCATCCAGGCCAGCGACGGCAACACGCAGGGATACAAGGACCTGGTCACGCACTTCGCGTACCTGATCCTGCCCATCATCTTCTTCACCGGCCTGTCCGGCCTGATCGCCGCGGTGCTCAACGTGCGCGGCCACTTCGCCGCGCCGACCTGGGCGCCGATCCTCAACAACATCGTCGTGATCGCCACTTGCGGCGCGTTCATAGCCTTCTTCGGCACGGTCAAGGAGGGCGTGAAGCCGGAGAATCTGACCGCCACGCAGATCCTCGTGATCGGCGGCGGCACCCTGCTCGGCATGGTGGCGCAGGCGGTCGGGCTGCTCCCGGCCCTGCGCAAGGTCGGCTTCAGCTGGAAGTGGCGCTGGGACCCCAGGTCGCTGGGCCTGGGCGAGATCGGCCGGCTGGCCGGCTGGATGCTCTGCTACGTCGCGGCCAACCAGGTCGCCGTCTTCGTCGTCGTCCGCATCCTGAACCGGGTCGCCGGCAAGGACAGCGCCAGCGTTCTCGCCTTCAACAATGTGTTCCTGCTGCTCACCATGGCCCACGGCATCATCGGCGTGTCGGTGATGACCGCGCTGCTGCCCAAGATGAGCGCGGCCGCGGCCGACGGCCGCTACGCGGAGGTGAGCGCCGATCTGAGCCGGGCCATCCGTCTCGTGGTCACGGCGCTGGCGCCGATCGCGGTCATCTACGGCGTCTTGGGCGCACCTCTCTCGGTCACCCTGTTCCAGGGCGGCGCCTTCCGTAACAGCGACGCGCTGGCCACCGGAACCGTGCTCGTGGTGGCCGCCTTCGCGGTGCTGCCGTTCTCGATCAGCCAACTCTGCACGTACACCTTCTACTCGCTGCAGGGCAACAAGACGGCCGCCCTGATCAACCTGCCGGTCGTCGCGGTCCGCATCGGCGCCTACATCGTGCTGGCGGAAGTCCTCAGCAGCTCGCTCTCGGCGGCCGGTATGACAGCCGGCAACGGCATCTCGTACGCGGTCTCGGCGCTGATCTCGCTCGCCGTTCTGCGCCGCCGGATCGGCCGGCTCAACCTCGGCTCTCTCGCCGCCGGGCTGATCAAGATCGTTGTCGCGGCCGCCGTCGCCGCCGCCCTCGGCCTGCTCGTGGTGCATTTCCTGCCGGGGGCGGGCTCGCCGTCGGGTCGCGGTGAAGCGCTGATCCAGCTGGCGGCCAGCGGCGCGGTGATTCTGGTGGCCTATCTCGGTGCGGCAACGATGTTGCGCGTCGCCGAGGTCAATCAGGTCGTCGGCATGGTTCGCCGCAAGATCGGCCGCTGAGTTCGGACGGTCCTGAGCTGCGGGTTTTCCTCCAAACGGCGCGGACGATCATCTACAAAGCCGGGCATTTCGCGCTGCCGCGCCGGGGGGACGACCTGCCGCGGCATGGCCCCGGGCGGGTATGGTCGGTGTCGGCATGTGCTCTTTCGCACGCTGTTGTTTCAGGCGAACACTGTTGTCTTGAACGAGCACGGTTGTTTCGAACGAGCGCTCGCACCCAGCACGGTCCCGTGCGTCGAGCACTGAGGAGGACGGGTGACCCAGGTCGGCGAAGGCCATGAGACCGCGGCCGATGCGGACGGGCCGGTCATGACCTTTGGTGCTCCCGCGGCCGGAGAGGTGCTGGCCGAGCGCTACCGCCTCGAGGAGCACGTCAACAACGACAGTGCCGGCCGTCAGGTCTGGCGCGGCATCGACGTCATCCTCCGGCGCCCGGTCGCGGTGGTGCTGCGGTACCCGGGTGGCGACTCCGCCTCCGAGATGCTCCAGGCCGCCGTCGACGCCAGCCGGGTGATACACCCCAACCTGGTCGGCGTCTACGACGCGATCGACGAGGGCTCCCGGTCGTACGTGGTTCGTGAGTGGGTCGACGGCGAGTCGCTGCGTGAGCTGGTCGCCTCCGACGGCCCGCTCGATCCGGCCCGCGCCACCAGCATCGCCCACGCGATCGCCGACGCGCTGACCGCCGTGCACGCCACCGGCATGGTGCACGGCAACGTGCACCCCGGCACCGTCCTGATCGGCGACGACGGCCGGGTGGTCCTGGCCGACGCGCGCGCCGACTCGGCCGACGACGTCGAGGGCGATGTCCGCGCGGTCGGCGGCATCCTCTACTTCGCGCTCACCGGCCACTGGCCGCGGACCGAGGTCGGCGACTCCACGCTGCCCGACGCGAGCCGCGACGCCAGCGGCAACCCCGCCGCCCCCCGCCAGCTCCGCGCCGGCGTGCCGGCCTACCTCGAC
Organism: Actinoplanes sp. NPDC048796; assembly: GCF_040650035.1. Classification (NCBI taxonomy): domain Bacteria; kingdom Bacillati; phylum Actinomycetota; class Actinomycetes; order Micromonosporales; family Micromonosporaceae; genus Actinoplanes; species Actinoplanes sp. NPDC048796. The sequence continues at coordinate 836,778 of NZ_JBEZGO010000003.1, forward strand.
GACCTGACGATGGACCTGCTCGACCGTCGCGTGGCCGCTCCCGAGGCCGACGCGCTCACCGCCGAGCTGGCCCGGCTCGACGCCGCCGAGGACGAGTACGAGGACGTCGGCCCCCTGCGCTTCGCGCAGAACACGACGACCGAGCCCGTACGCAGCACCCCCAAGATCTTCCTCGGGGTGGCCGCGCTGGTGGTCATCGCGGTGGTCGGCCTGGTCTTCGGCATCCGTGCCATCACCTCGTCGAACGACCCCGACCCGTCGAACACCACCCAGGCCAACGCCGGCGCCGACAGCGGCGCGACCGGCGGCGACGAGCAGACCCCGGCGCCCCAGCCCAAGAAGATCGCGCTCACCGCCGACATGGTGCGCATCGTCGACCCGCCCGACGGTGACCGCGAGGACACCGGCCAGGCGAAGTTCACGGTGGACAACGATCCCGAGTCGGCCTGGGAGACCCAGCGGTTCAAGCAGCCGAACTTCGGCACCCGCAAGCCCGGCATGGGCGTCCTGATCAACCTCAAAACGCCCCGCTCGCTCTCCGAGATCGAGGTCGAGATGTCGCAGCCGGGCGTCACGATGGACATCCGGGCCGGCACGAGCGACCCGGGCGACACGTCCGAGGGCGACGCCAAGATCATGCAGACGTACAAGCGTCTGGGCGACGGCGACACCACGACGGACGGCACGCGCGAGGTCTTCTCGCCCTTCGACCCCAACACCAAGTACCAGTACGTTCTGGTCTTCCTGACCAAGCTGCCCAAGGCCGACGAGGGCGGCGGTTACAAGGTCAGCGTCAACAAGATCGAGGTGTACGGGTACTGAGCGGCTCCCACCGTCTCGACCGGTCCGGTTAGATTGCTCCCGTGACTTCCGGGGACGGTGCCAGCGACGCCGACCTGCTCCGCGCCCACGTCGAGGGCGACAAGCAGGCGTTCGGTGAGCTCGTGCGCCGCCACCGGGACCGGCTGTGGGCGGTCGCCCTGCGCACGATCGGCGACCGCGAGGAGGCCGCCGACGCCGTGCAGGACGCGCTGCTCTCGGCCCACCGCAACGCGGCCCGGTTCCGGGGCGACTCGGCCGTCACGACCTGGCTGCACCGCATCGTGGTGAACGCCTGCCTCGACCGGATCCGCCGACGCCAGGCGCACCCGACCGTGCCGCTGCCCGACGGCAGCCGCTCCGACGACCGCCCGTCCGGGGTGGAACCGGCCGCCCCCGTCCAAGATCATGAGACGGCCCTGGTGGTCCGCGAGGCGCTCGCCGCCCTGCCGGCCGACCAGCGGGCGGCCATCGTCCTGGTCGACGTGCAGGGCTACCCGGTGGCCGAGGCGGCCGAAATCCTCGGGGTGGCGATCGGCACGATCAAGAGCCGGTGCGCCCGCGGGCGAGCCAAGATGGCACTCGCGCTGGGAGACATCGCTCACCCCACCGAGGGGAACCGGGGGGCGTCCACATCCGTCCCATCGGGACCGGCGGCGGAGCGGAGGGACCAGAGGTGACCGGGGCGGCGGAGTTCAGCGGGGTCGACATCGACCTGCTGGCGGACTACATCGGCGGTGCCCTCGAGGGCACGCCGGACGAGTCCGTGGTGTCCACCCTGATCGCCGACGACCCTCGGTGGCGGGCGGCGTACGAGACGCTGGGTGGCCGGATGGCCATGGTCGGCGCCGAGTTGGGCCGGTTGGCGCCCGAGCCGATGCCGGCCGACCTGGCCGCCCGGCTGGACGAGGCGTTCAGCGCCCCGCCGCGCCTCGAGCTGGTGCACGACACCGGGTCCGTACCGAAAAGAAGGCAGCGGCGCTGGGTGACCCCGATCGCCATCGCCGCCGGGGTCGTCGCTTTCGTGGGTTTCGGCGCCGACTACCTGGCCGGCCGTGACAACGCCGCCGACAACACCGCCTCCAGCAGCGCCGCCGGTTCGGCCGAGCAGGCGGCGCCGACGGCCGCCCCGCCGACCCTCTCGAGCGGCACCGACTACACCAAGGCCACCCTCGCGAACGCTCCCTCGGAACCGCTCAGCGCGGCCGCGAACCCGGACGAGACCTTCTCGGCGGAAAAGAACAGCGACCGCGCCGCCGCGGCCACCGCGCCCGAGTTGTCCCGGCTCCTGCCCTTCGCCGCTCTCCAGGAATGCCTCGACGCCATCCAGCGGGCGAACGCGGCCGGCCCCATCGCCGTCGAGTCGGTCGACTACGCCCGTTTCGACGGCAAGCCGGCCGTCGTGGTGCGCTTCACCGCGGGCAACGGCGTCTGGGCCTGGGCCAGCGGCCCGGACTGCGGCTCGCCCGCCGGTGACGCGGACACCCTGGCGCGAGTGCCGGTACGCTGATCAGCCCCGGGTGAGGTCGGACACGACCCACGTGTGGGAATGGTGTGTGCCTAGCATGGCGTTCTAGCGTGCAGTGTCGCCGAGCGGGCATTTCCCGCGGGCGCTGAGCAGACTGAGGAGTCGGCAGTGGACGAGGTCCGTAATCTGATCATCATCGGTTCGGGGCCCTCCGGCTACACCGCGGCGCTCTACGCGGCCCGCGCCAACCTCAAGCCGCTCGTCATCGAGGGTGTGCAGTCCGGTGGCTCGCTGATGACCACCACCGAGGTCGAGAACTTCCCCGGTTTCCGCGACGGTGTCATGGGCCCAGAGCTCATGGACAACATGCGCGCGCAGGCCGAGAAGTTCGGCGCCGAGTTCATCACCGACGACGTCACCCGGGTCGAGCTGACCGACAAGCCGACCGAGGCCGGCACCGAAGGCCTCAAGACCGTCTGGGTGGGCGACAAGGAGTACTTCGCCCGCGCTGTCATCCTTTCGACCGGTTCGGCCTGGCGTCCGCTCGGCGTTCCCGGTGAGCAGGAACTGCTCGGCCACGGCGTCTCGTCGTGTGCGACCTGTGACGGCTTCTTCTTCCGCAACCACAACATCGTGGTGGTCGGCGGCGGCGACTCCGCGATGGAGGAGGCGACCTTCCTCACCCGCTTCGCCGAGACGGTGACGATCGTGCACCGCCGCGACTCGTTCCGGGCCAGCAAGGTCATGCAGCTCCGCGCCCTGAACAACCCGAAGATCAAGGTCGAGTGGAACTCCGTGGTCGAGGAGATCCTCGGCGAGGACGGCAAGGTCAACGGCGTACGGCTGAAGAACATCGAGTCCGGCGAGACCAAGGTCCTCGACGTGACCGGCGTCTTCGTGGCGATCGGCCACGACCCGCGCAGCGAACTGTTCAAGGGCCAGGTCGAGCTCGACGACGAGGGGTACGTCAAGGTCGACCACCCGTCGACCCGGACGAACGTCCAGGGCGTCTTCGCCGCCGGCGACCTCGTCGACCACACCTATCGTCAGGCCATCACGGCCTCCGGCACGGGTTGTGCCGCGGCGCTGGACGCCGAACGCTTCATCGCGTCATTCGTAGAGCTGTAAGACCGGGAGGGTCCTAGTGGGAGCAGGTAAGGCGATCAGCGACGCCACTTTTGTGAGCGACGTGCTGCAGTCCGACAAGCCGGTGCTGGTCGACTTCTGGGCGGAGTGGTGCGCGCCCTGCAAGAAGGTCGACCCGCTGCTGAACGAGATCGCCAAGGAGATGGGCGACAAGGTTCAGATCGTCAGCATCAACATCGACGAGAACCCGGAGACCACCCGGGCCTACCGCGTGATGTCGGTGCCGACGCTGACCATCTTCAAGGGCGGCGAGGCAGTGAACTCGGTCACCGGCGCCAAGCCCAAGAGCGCCCTGGTCAACTTCATCGAATCCGCCCTCTGAGCGATTGACCCGTGCCCCGCGTCCCTCGTGGACGCGGGGCACGGGCGCGTCAGGGGTACTCTCCTCAGAGTCGTTCTTCGTAATAGGGAGTCGCGCGTGCGTTCCATCCGGCGTGGAGACAGCGGCCCGGCCGTTGCCGAGATCCGATCGATCCTGGTCGGGCTGGACCTGCTCACCACGGCGTCGGATGTGTTCGACGACGAGATGGACGAGGCGGTCCGCGCCTTCCAGCAGGGCCGTGGCCTCGGCGTCGACGGTCTGGTCGGCGACGAGACCTGGGGCGCGCTCGACGCCGCCCGCTGGCGTCTCGGCGCGCGCACCCTGTTCCACTCGGTGCCCGACGCCCTGGTCGGCGAGGACGTGCGCACGCTCCAGGAGCGGATGCTCGAGATGGGCTTCGACGCCGGCCGCGCCGACTCGATCTACGGCGCCCGGACGGCCCGCGCGGTGGCCCAGTTCCAGCGTGAGGTGGGCCTCACCCCGGACGGCTCCTGCGGCCCGCAGACCCTCAAGGCGCTGCGCCGGCTCGGCCGCAAGGTCGTCGGCGGCCGCCCGCAGTGGCTGCGCGAGGCCGAGGCGTTCCGGCAGGCCGGCACCAACCTGGTCGGCAAGACCATCGTGATCGACCCGGGCCACGGCGGTGGCGATGACACCGGCGTGGTCGTCCCCGACGGCCCGTTGCGCTGGACCGAGGCCGACCTCGTCTTCGACCTGGCCGCCCGCCTCGAGGGCCGGCTCGCCGCCGCCGGCATGCGGGTCCACCTGACCCGCGGCCCGCACCCCACCGAGCCGATGAGCGGCGCCGACCGGGCCGCGCTGGCCAACAGCCTCGGCGCCGACCTGCTCATCTCGCTGCACCTCGACGGCCACGACAACGAGGCCGCCGACGGCGTCGCGGCCTACCACTACGGCACCGGTAGCGGCCTGAGCTCGACCGTGGGGGAGCGGCTGGCCAACCTGGTCCAGCGCGAGATCGTCGTACGGACCGGCATGCGCGACTGCCACATCCACGCCAAGACGTGGGAGCTCCTGCGCCTGACGCGGATGCCGGCCGTCCGGGTCGATCTGGGTTATCTGACCTCGCCGGCCGACCGCGACCGCTTGGTGAACCCGCTGTTCCGCGAGCAGATCGTCGAGGCGATCCTGGCCGCCGTCCAGCGCATGTACTTCCCGGTCGAGCGCGACGTGCCGACCGGCTCGATCGACGTACGCCAGCTGCGCCTCGCGCTCTCCAACCGGGCTTAGTTCTCGACGGTACGGGTGGCTGTGGCCGGGCGGACCGGCCGCAGCAAGGTCTCCGGGCTCATCGAGCCGAGCAGTTTCTCCAGCGCGTACTCGACGTCGGACTTCCACGACAGGGCGGTCCGCAGCTCGAGTCGCAGCCGGGGGTAGCGCGGGTGCGGCCGTACGGTCTTGAAGCCCACCGAGAGGAAGAAGTCGACCGGAGCGACACAGCCGGCCTGCTTCTCCTCGTCGGCCTCGCCGAATTTCGCGTCGCCGAAGGCCTCGATCGCCTTGACCCCGCGCTTGGTGAGATCACGGGCCACACCCTGCACGAGCATGCGGCCCAGCCCGCCGCCGGCGAAGGCGGCCACCACGTGCGAGGTCATCAGCAGCGCGGCGTCGGCGCTCACCGGCGAGGTCGGAAAGGCCATCGAACGGGGGACGTACGCCGGTGGGGCGTACATCACAAAACCGGCCGGCATGCCGTCGACGTAGGCCAGCTTGCCGCAGGAACCCCACTCCAGCAGGGTCTGCGACACCCACGCTTCCTTCTCGAGCCCCGGGTCACCTGACGCGCACGCGCGCTCCGCCGAAACCGGGTCAAGCTCCCAGAAAACGCACTGCCGGCATGGCCGCGGCAAATCCTCGAGCGTGTCCAAAGTGAGGTTGACCAGGCGTCGTGACACAGTCGTCCCCCTTGAACTCCGTACCCCGATGGGGATCCTACGCCGCAATACCCATGAACGGGACCAGTTGGGGCACCCTGGCCGGTTAACCGAGGGCCTGGAGTGGCGAGCCCGACTACCATCGGAACTCTGTCTCCCAGAGCGAGGTGAGAGCCGCATGACCGGCACAACCCAGGACGACTACACCGATCGCTACGCGCGCCGGGTGCGTGGCATGACCACGTCCGAGATTCGCGCACTCTTCGCCGTGGCCAGTCGTCCCGAGGTGGTGTCGCTCGCCGGCGGCTCGCCCTACATCGCCGCCCTGCCGCTCGACGCGGTCGGCGAGATGCTCAACAACCTCGCCGCCGAGCAGGGCGCCACCAGCCTCCAGTACGGCATCGGCCAGGGCACGATCGAGCTGCGCGAGCGCATCTGCGAGGTCATGTCCCTGTCCGGCATCAGCGGCGCGTCCCCCGACGACGTCGTGGTCACCGTCGGCGGACAGCAGGCGATCGACCTGCTCGCCCGCCTCTTCCTGGACCCGGGCGACGTGGTCCTCGCCGAGGGGCCGAGCTACGTCGGCGCACTCGGCGTCTTCCAGGCCGCCCAGGCACAGGTGAGGCACATCGCCATGGACGACGAGGGTCTCATCCCGGCCGCCCTCGAGGAGGCGATCGCCGAGGTCGAGCGCTCGGGCCGCAAGGCGAAATTCCTCTACACGATCCCCACCTTCCAGAACCCGGGCGGCATGACGCTGACCGACGAGCGCCGCGAACAGGTGCTCGACATCTGCGAGCGCGCCGGCCTGCTGGTGGTGGAGGACGACCCGTACGGCATGTTGTCCTTCGAGGGTGACGCCCCGCGGCCGTTGCGGGCCCGCCGCCGCGAGGGTGTGTTCTACGTGAGCACGTTCTCCAAGACGTTCGCGCCCGGGCTGCGCGTCGGATGGATCCTGGCGCCTCACGCCGTACGGGAAAAGCTCGTCATGATGAGCGAAGCGAATGTGCTGTGCCCCAGCGCGTTCGCGCAGGGCGCGGTGACGCAGTACCTGTCGACGATGCCGTGGCGCGAGCAGATCAAGGTCTACCGCGAGATCTACCGCGAACGCCGCGACGCCCTGCTCGGCGCCATGCGCGACCTGATGCCGGCCGGCACGACATGGACCCACCCGACGGGTGGCCTGTTCGTCTGGGCGACCCTGCCCGAAGGCCTCGACTCCAAGGCGATGATGCCGCGCGCGATCGCGGCCCGGGTGGCGTACGTGCCGGGTACTGGCTTCTACGCGGACGGCACGGGCCGGAGCAACATGCGGCTCAACTACTCGTTCTCGTCGCCGGAACGCCTCCGCGAGGGCATCCGTCGCCTGTCCGGCGTCATGGAGCAGGAACTGGCGATGCGCGCCGTCTTCGGCCCGGCCGCCGCGCAACCGCACCGCCGCCGGGGCACGGCCGCCGCGGACGCCCCCGGCCCCGACTTGGCATGATCTCCTCATGGTTACGGGTGACGATGTGCGCGTGATGGTCCTGGCCGGCGGCCTCTCCTACGAAAGGGACGTCTCGCTGCGTTCCGGCCGCCGCGCGGTGGACGCCCTGCGCGCGGCCGGCATCCAGGCCGAGATGCGCGACGCCGACGTGGCGCTGTTGCCGTCCTTGCAGGAGGACCCGCCGGACGCAGTGGTGATCGCCCTGCACGGCGCCACGGGGGAGGACGGCAGCCTGCGCGGAGTCCTCGACCTGTGCGGCATCCCGTACGTGGGTTGCGACGCCCGCGCGTCCCGCCTGGCCTGGGACAAGCCCTCGGCCAAGTCGAGGCTGCGCGAGGCCGGCATCCCGACCCCCGACTGGGTGGCGCTCCCACACGACCGTTTCTCGGAGCTGGGCGCGGTGGCGGTGCTGGACCGCATCGTCGACCGCCTGGGCCTCCCGCTGATGGTGAAGCCGGCCCAGGGCGGCTCCGGCCTGGGAGCAGCGGTGGTACGCGAGGACACGGCCCTGCCGGCGGCGATGGTGGGCTGCTTCGCGTACGACTCGACGGCCCTGGTGGAAAAGTTCGTCCCCGGCAAAGACGTGGCGGTCTCGATCATCGACCTGGGCTCCGGCCCCGAGGCCCTGCCCACGGTCGAGATCGTCCCCCGGGACGGTGTGTACGACTACGCGGCCCGCTACACGGCCGGCCTCACAACATGGCACGCCCCCGCCCGCTTGTCCGAGTCGGTGGCCGCCCAGGTGGCGGAGACGGCCCTGGCGGCCCACAAGGCGCTGGGTTTGCGAGACCTTTCCCGGGTCGACCTGATCGTCCCGGAGGACGGCGGCGCCCCCCAGGTCCTGGGCATAAACGTCTCCCCGGGCATGACGGAGACGTCGTTGCTCCCCTTGGCAGTCCAGGCCGCCGGCCAAGACTTGGGCCAGATCCTGTCCACACTGGTCGAGCGAGCCGTAGCCCGCGCAGCTGCCTGACCTACCCGCCGAAGCACACTTCAGAAGGCCGGCCCGCGGTGGCCGGCCTTCAACGTCTTCGCGGAGCCAGTCCAGCGAGCCCATCCTCGTTCTGCTGCTCGCGCATCTCTGAGGAGCCCAGCTCCGCCGCCCTCTGAGCGGTGCAGCTACGCCAGCCCTCCGCCCGCGACCCGCACCCTCGAAATGACAGAGACCTTAGTTCTGCCCCCGCCTCTTCCTTTTCCGTCTTCAGAGCTTGGCCGGGCGACTGTGTCCTCAAGGGACGCGGCCGCCGGCCCACCCGCACATTCTGATCAGGAAGCAGAGGGCGTCTGGGCCTGGGGGTTCTGAGTAGGGATCATCGGCGGCTCTTCGCCAGACTCGAATTCGACGTCACCGAGAGTTGCAGGGCGACCGCCTGTAGGACCTTCACCGTAGGACGCGCCGCCGTAGAGATCCGCAGTATCGCGTTCGGCGGTGCGGAGGTCGGCCGTGTCGCGGTCGCCGGAGGCTCCGTCGTTGAGTTCACCCGCATCGGAACCGCCGCCTTCAGTTCCTCCGCCCAGGGAACCTCCGCCACCAGAACGGCCGCCACCGGCCCCTCTACCAACGGACCCACCGCCCTCGGAACCGCCGCCGCCATGCGGTCCGCCATCAGACCTTCCGCTAACGGGACCGGCGGCACCAGGCCCTCCGCCAACGAGGCCGCCGCCATCGACCCCTCCACCATCAGGCCCTCCGCCGTCAGGCCCTCCGCCATCAGGCCCTCCGCCATCAGGCCCTCCGCCATCAGGCCCTCCGCCATCAGGCCCTCCGCCATCGGGGGAGAGGTTGATGGTTGAGGGGGACTCCCATTTGATGTGCGCCGGCTCGGCGATCGCCTTGCCACCGAATTCCGCGAGCCAGGCGGCGACGAGGGCAAGGTTTTCGTGCCACTCGTGCTCCGGGATGACGGGCAGGATGTCGTCCCACAGTGAGAGGAAGGTGCCCCGCAGCTGAAGGCGACCGTAGGGCCGCGCCAGGAACCACATGTGGAGATGAGCGGAGCCATCGCCCCAGCGATTGACGTGCACCCGGGCAACACCGTCGAGCGACCGAATGGCGCGCTCCAGGCGAACAGTCATCACACCAAGTTCCGCCGACAGAAGGTTCGGCAGATCTCCCAGATCCAGATGCGATCGGCACTCCAAAATCACCACGACGGGCAGTCCCGTCGGACGGTCCATCGCACGCACCCGCCAACGTTCACTGACCCAGATGTACGCCTCATCCGGCGTATTGCAGGCAACGCAGTCGGCCGCGTCTTCGCCGGCCCGCGGAGGTTCCACCTCAACCGGAGCGGCCAGCGGCTTGACCCGCATATCGCCCTCGAACGGAAACGAAGGCCAACGAGTGAAGCCAGGCAGAGGGACGGTGTTGTCGGGCACGAGGGAACCTTAGCCGAGGCCAGACCCACTGTCCCGGGTCAATTTTCGCGACCTGTGGACGACACGCGCCCACCGTCGCGCGCCACCCGACGTAGATCGTCGTCACCATCCGTGGGCACCACAGCACCAGAAAAGTTATCCACAGAAGTTATCCACAGGCCCTCCCGTTTCACGTGAAACACGACGTCGCAGGCTTGCACCCCCTGTGGATACCTAAGCAGAGAACCCACAGCACATCGGCCACGTTTCACGTGAAACGCAGCCCCCACTCGTCGTCAACAGGCGTTACGCACAGGGTGTGGATAACTTCGTAACCACAACCCGGAGCCCCTCCCGCATCCGTCTGACCGCCAGCGCACCACGTGAGTCGTTGCCGGCTCCAGTCGACCAGCGACGCCCTCAGAAGGTGAATCCTCATCAGGTCTAGACATCGCCGACGATGGAAGATCGGTGACACAGCCCTCCGTGGGTCGGCAGGTACGACCGCTCCAGCCCCGAGCAGCTACCACCCCGTGCGGGGGTCTCAGCCAAGAATTCCTTGAACGGCCACGACGAAGCGTGCCGAGCGTCGGCCACCTCCGAGAAGCGCGGGACAGGTGATACCGGCGAGCTGACCCATCTACTACGCCTCGAGCTGGTTTGAGGAAGACGGCGACGGTGACCGCCTCCGGCGAGTCAGGGGTGCCTGGGCCTTATCGCGCGCATTCCGCTTTGCCTTCTTGGCCGTCGCTGTTTCCTCCAGCGCCTTCCCTCAAGGCCACCTAAGCCACCTGTCACGGACAATGCAGCCACGCTCCTATCCACTCCCAAGCGGGCCTGCCCCACATCGCTCAGCGGTCAACACGGCACCTCGACGGCCGGCGGCCTATGTAGCTGTCAGAGCAAGCCGATCGTCGCCCGGCACCGCTCGAAGTGCTGGATCTACCCGGTCCCATATCGCATCTACTGAGCCGTGTACCGCTGACTTCTTCCGGAGTGACAGCAGCAATCCCGCTATTTCCTGCCGCAGTCGTCGTAGACCTGCGGCCGAGCAAGCTTGAACCACCCACAGCTCTAGCCGCCCCTCCGTCTAGCGCATCATCCGCTCTAAGTTCGAGGACATCACTCCAGCGGCGCCGAGGGCTTAGACCGGACCTCCGTCACCGCACCGGCCGCACGGCCGCTGTCTTGGACCGCAGACCGAGCCGCTACGCCTACTCGGATGTGCGGGACCTGGCCGACGAGCACGTCGAGCCGGGGGAGCCGGAGCTGGTCGCCCCGACATACCGCCGCCCCATTGCCAAGCCTTACGTCTCGAAGCCGGCCGCAGGTCCGCCGGGATGACCGCACGTCGCCGACGGCCTCGCCTTGTTCCGGTTCGACGAACCGCCAGCAGGGTAGGCGTTGGCCTGACGCCAAGATACGACCCGATCCGCGACACGCAGATCCGTGAAGGGCTTCCCGCCACGAAGACGTCCCAACCGCAATTCGGCGTGTTCGTCATTCCCCTCTCGGCCTTAGGACGCGACCTTCGCTCCGGAGATCTGTTCCCTGATGGTCCCGTCGAGCACGGACCTCAACTTTGGGGCCGCCACAGCCGCCACTGCAGTACGGCTCAGGCCGACCTCTAAGTTTTCACCGCTACCGCCCGCTGCTGCCTCGATCAGCGCCCCACAGCCGACGACGCAGCGGCGGCCAATTGTCAACGAGCTTCAGAGCGCGCTACGCACAAGTCCAGGCGGCATCACATATGGAAGGCACCCCTCGCCTCGACTCGTCGGCAGAATGGCTCGTCCAGCCCTAGCCACAGACCTTCGCATTACAGCGGGATACCTGTGACAGGAGTGTTGGGGCCGGCGATGGGCGGTCCGAAACTTAGGGGACCGACTGACTACGGGTTCGCGAAGCGCGATCGGTTCTGGACCGCCGACGGCAACTTAGAGGCGTCAGTCGAGGCCAAACAGGGTGGGCCAACCACACCGTCAACATCGTTCGTGGCGCTTACCGGGAGCCCTTCAGGTAACGGCGATCCCAATGACCAGCCAATGACACACGGACACAAGGTCTTCTAACTCGCAGCCGGCTTGCGTCGCTCGAGGATTTCTACCCCGCCTCCGGTGCGTAGATTCGGTGCCCGGAGGGAGATCTAATTGGCTGACTCGAGATCACTGAGCCCGTCGAGCGTCACTGACAACTAAGGTTTCACGTGAAACCGCTCCCGGCTCCTGGCTCCTGGCTCCTGGCTCCTGGCTCCTGGCTCCTGGCTCCTGGCTCCTGGCTCCCGGCTCCCGGCTCCCGGCTCCCGGCTCCAAGCTCCCGGCTCCCGGCTCCCGGCTCCCGGCTCCCGGCTCCCGGCTCCCGGCTCCCGGCTCCCGGCTCCCGGCTCCCGGCTCCCGGCTCCCGGCTCCAAGCTCCCGGCTCCAAGCTCCAAGCTCCAAGCTCCAAGCTCCAAGCTCCAAGCTCCAAGCTCCAAGCTCCAAGCTCCAAGCTCCAAGCTCCAAGCTCCAAGCTCCAAGCTCCA